>CAWCDQ010000024.1:0-279299 GCA_963794305.1 uncultured Acidobacteriota bacterium
CAGCCACATCCGGGATGCGCGCGCACGTAGTCGGCGAGCGTACAACGCCAGCGCGGCGAACCAAGTCGATGGCGTTCGGGTTCTCGGTGAGCGTCAGCGTCGGTGAACAGCAGAGTCGTGGCGGTGTAGGCGGGATGCGCCGACGGACGACAGGGCCGCGGCGAGCCGGGCGTGATCGAAATAGGAGCTGCTTCCTGGCTGTCCCCGGATCGACGATGACGAACTCGGCGCCGCCCCGAACGGTTCTGCGATACCAGAACCGACCGTCACTGAGCCACGAGGGCGGATCGGGCACGTTGTGCACCGCGCCGTCGATGCGCGCGCGGAACGCGAAGGCGCGCCCGTAATCGTCCTTGACGTCGGCCGACTGCGCGACGGGAAATCGCGAGGCGCCGACGCCGAACACCGCGAGCGCTGCGACGATTCTGACTGCAAGGGTTTGAGTGCGCATGGCGCACTCTACCGCACCAACGGTCGGCGAAAGCGCGTCAGGACGCCGGCACGGACGCAACCCTTGGCCGGCTAAGTTCGGTGTTTCCGAAGGCATTGTCGGTTACGGCAATCCCGGGGGAACACGAACCGAGTATCCTACGTGGAGAACATCATAGCGATCGTCGCCGGCGGAACCAGTCGAGGACGCCCCCACGCGGCGCGAAGTTTTCGAGGATCCACAAGTCCGTGCGCGTGCGCACGATCGTCCCGAGGAAGCTCTTGCCATCGGGCGCCAGCGTGAAGCGCAGGCCGTCGCTCGGCGCGGCGAAATAGACATCCGCGCCGAGCGTGCTGACGACGCGGACGGCCCCGGTCGCGGCGTCGATCGCGACGATCTGCAGGATACGGTCGTCTGTTCGTCTGGTCGAGTAGAGGCTCTTGCTGTCGCGAGACCAGACCAACGCGCTGCCCCGCCGTCGCCGTTCATGTCCGAAAAAGGTTGCGTCGGGGCGAGGATACGCTGGCGCGCACCATCCGGGCTGACGAGCCGCACGTGCGTCCTGTCTGATAGGCGATCCATTCGCCATCCGGCGACCATGCGGGAGATCACTCCGGCGATATCTGTGCGCGAGCATTCGCGGCGGATCGCTGTGTCCCGACGCGGATGACCGCGAGTCCATCCACGCCGCCTTCCTCGTGGATGCACGACGATCGACTGACCGTCCGGCGACCACGCCGCCGCCCTCTCCGTGGCTCCCTCCGGGGTCAGCTTGATCGGATCACCGCCGCCCACGGGCGAGATCCAAATCGAGACGCGGTACTCGCGCCGCCCGCACCTGAGACGTCGAAGGCCACACGCTGGCCATCCGGCGATGCCACCGGGGCACTCATGACCGTCGTTCCGCCAAACCGTGCGAGGCTCGACGACAATGAGGCGATCCCAGTTCTCGGTCTGGCTATGAATGCGAAGCTCCTCCTCGCCGTTCTTGTTCGTCAGATACACGTACCTCGACGATCCGGGCACCCACGCGCCCGAATACTCGTCGCTGCCGGTGGCGAGGAAATCGCGCATCGGCGAGCCGTCGAGCGGGACCTCGACCAGGTCATAGTCGGGACCACCGGCGGTGAAGACGATTTTCGATCCGTCGGGTGACACGCTCGGACTGCCCTGTGGCGTCGGCCCGGCCGCCACCGGCGTGGCGGCCCCCGTCCGAACATCCGTCATCCAGAGGCCTCCCTTCGGCGCTGACGCGGTGGGGAACACCATCACGGCCC
Source organism: uncultured Acidobacteriota bacterium (assembly GCA_963794305.1). Lineage (GTDB taxonomy): Bacteria > Acidobacteriota > Vicinamibacteria > Vicinamibacterales > CAVVIG01 > CAVQFC01. The sequence goes on from CAWCDQ010000024.1 coordinate 1,708, forward strand.
GCTGACTGTCCGGCATCCAGGCGAGTTGCGTCGGCTCGAGCTGCGGCCCGATCACGGCGTATCTTCGGAACGAGCCGACGCGGTTGGCGCCGCCGTCGGGAAACGGCAGCAGCCAGATGGCGGTGTCCCCCTCGTCGGTCCAATGCGCCAGCAGCAACTGCTTGCCGTCAGGAGAGAACTGAAGGTAGGTCGGCGTAGTACCAGCCCTTGACCCTGAAGGGCGCGGGCGTGTACTCGCGTGGCACGGCGTTGGGCGGCGAGGCCAGCCAGACGCGTGAAGGCTGCGGGGCTTTGTGGTCAGGTCGGTCCGCCACATCGCCAGGGTCTGCCCGTCCGGAGACAGCGTGGCGGCCGCTGACCCACATCTTCTGCACGAGCTCCGGCCCGCCGCCGGCGCGGCTCACCGACCAGACTCTGCCGACGGACAGGAATCCGAGGCGGCTGCCATCCGGCCACCAGAACGGCCGGCCCGCATCGTCCGATCCATGGGTGATCTGCTCGGGGGAATCCGAGTCGAGGCTTCGCACGAAGATCTGACTGCGCCCGTTCACGGACTTGTCGTACGCGATGCTGCGGCCATCGGGCGACCACGCAGGGTCGTTGCGTCGTCTGCGGCCTCGGTCGCAAACGGCGTGAACCGGTACGCGCCGGGATCGACGCGTCGGCGGATTCGCGTACCACGCCGCCGCCGAGGCGACTGCCATCACGGCGAGCGCGGTGGTGACGACCGGCAGGAGCAACCGCGCGTGCGCTTCGGGATCATCGACGGCGCGCCGCCGCCGCCGCTGTCGGAGTCACCGTCAGCAGCCTCGAGCGCGAAGGCGAGATCGTCGGCCGACTGAAAACGGTTCGGCGGCGTCTTTCTCGAGGCAGCGGCGAATGATCCGTTCGAGCGCGGGCGGCACGCCGTCCTCCGGCGTCAGCGCAGGCGGATCCTCGCGCAGAATCGCCGACAACGTATCGGCCGTCGTGTCGCCGCGAAACGGCCGCCGACCCGCGAGCATCTCGAACAACACCGTGCCGAAGCTGAAGATGTCGGACCGGGAGTCCGTCGGGCAATCCACGCACCTGCTCCGGTGACATGTAGCCGACCGTCCCCAGGACGACGCCGACCTCGGTCAGCGGACGGCCCGCGGCCGCGTGCGTCTCGCCGGCGACGCCGTTCATCAGCTTCGCCAGACCGAAGTCGAGGATCTTGACGCGACCCTCCGTCGGTGATGAACACGTTCTCCGGCTTGAGATCGCGATGGACGATGCCCTTGGCGTGCGCGGCGGCCAGGCCCCGCGCGATCGGCACGGCGTACTCGAGCGCGCGCCGCACCGTCAGCGGGCCGGCCGCGCAGACCTGCCGCAGCGTCTCGCCTTCCAGCAGTTCGGAGACGATGAACGGCGCGCCATCGTGCATGCCGATGTCGAAGACCGCGCAGATGTTCGGATGGTTGAGCGCCGCCGCCGCGTGCGCTTCCCGCTCGAAGCGCGCGAGCCGATCCGGATCGGCCGACGACGCGGCCGGCAGCACCTTGATCGCCACGTCGCGTTTGAGCCGCGTGTCGCGGGCCTTGTAGACCTCGCCCATGCCGCCCGCGCCGAGGAGCGCGTCGACGCGATAGGGCCCGAGGACGGTGCCCGGCGACAGCGCGGCGTGACCAGCGTGCGAGCGGATCCCCGACGACGCCGGCCCGGTCGTCGCCCGCCAACAGGGCATCGACGTCGGCGCGCAGCGAGGGATCCTGGCGGCAGGCCTCCACCAGATACGACGGACGCTGATCGGACGGGCGCTCCAGCGCCGCGTGAAAGATCTCGGTGACGATCCGCCAGCGTTCAGGAGTCACTGGGTCAGCTGGCTGTGCAGCCAGGCGCGCGCCACGCGCCATTCCCGCTCGACGGTCCTCGGCGCGATGTCGAGCACGCCGGCGGTTTCCTCCAGCGACAGTCCGCCGAAGTACCGCAGCTCGACGATGCGGCTCTTGCGCGCATCGAACGCCGCCAGCCGGACGAGGAGCTCGTCGAGCGCGAGCACGTCGAAATCGGCCGTCGGGCCCGGCAGCGCGTGATCGGCGAGAGACACGCGCAGCCACTGCCCCGAGCGCTTGTGCATGTTCCTGCGGCGCGCATGGTCCACCAGGATGCGGCGCATCATCTGCGACGCCAGCCCGAAGAACTGCTCGCGATTCTGCCAGACGACGTGCTGTTGATCGACGAGGCGCAGATACGCCTCGTGCACGAGCGCGGTCGGCTGCAGCGTATGGTTGCGGCGCTCGCCGCGCAAATAGGCCGCGGCACGGCGCCGGAGCTGCTGATAGATGATCGGCACGAGGCGGTTGGCGGCGTCCGGCTGGCCGGCCGCCCATGCCCGCAGCAGGGCGGTGACTTCTTCACTCTCAGCCACTTGGAGGTGCATCGTACGCCAGAATGGCGGCGCTTGCCCCGATTTCTCGCGTCTCTAACTGGGCGCGACTGACTTCGACGTTTCGCAGGCCGCGCCCTTGCCGTAGCGCGCGCCGCCTCTTTGCGGACGCGTGACGTGCGCTGCGGCAACGCGAGCCCGCAGTTCGGTAAATCAAGTGGAGGACAGGCATGGCATCCATTAGATCGACGCGCGCGACCGCAGCGATACTCGTCTCGGTGCTGGCGATTCCAGTGTGGCTGGGCGCTCAGGACGCGGCGCAACACCACAGCCCGAAGCACCATCACTACAAGGTCGTCGAGATGGGAACATTCGGCGGGCCGACAAGCAGCATCGACGCGACCGGCAATCCACCAAACTCGATGTTCAACAAGATCCTCACGCGCGGAGGAGCGATGCTGGCGGGCGGAGACACGCCGATCCTCGATCCCGACGAGTTTGCCGGCCCCTTTGTCAACTACGCCTTTCGCTGGGAAGACGGAGTCCAGACGAACCTCGGCGTGTTGCCCGAACATCCCAAGGTCGGCGCGCAAGCGCCGTGCTTCAACTGCCCGTGGTCAACCTTTGCGTTCTGGATGGCAGACAACGGGTTTGTCGCCGGGCAGTCCACGCACAACGCGATCGATCCGCTGACGAACGCCCCGGTGTCTCTGGGCGTCTTATGGCGGGACGGCAAGATCGTCAATCTCGGCACGCTGGGCGGCTATGAAAGCGCCGCGGCCGCGGTCAACCGGCGGGGAGACGTGGTTGGCGCCGCCCTGAGCGTCACTCCCGATGCCTTCCCGTCGAGAGCTCCCTATTTCAACTTCTTCATCTACGGATATGGGACAGAACCGCACGCGTTCTTGTGGAGCAACGGGACCATGCGGGACTTGGGAACACTGGGCGGGCCCGACAGCGCCGCCCTCTTCGTCAACGAGAAGGGGCAGGTCGCGGGGACGAGCGACGTGGATGCAATCCGGAACCCCGTCACCGGATTGCCAACTGTTCACCCGTTTCTTTGGGAGCGTGGCCGGATGCACGACCTCATCGCGGACGCTCCGCCCGGAATGTTTGGAGGCACCTACGGCATCGCCGCCTGGATCAACGAGCGGGGGCAGGTGCTGGGAACGATGAATTTGACGGGCGACACGACCTGGCATTCGTTTGTGTGGGACAGAGGCGCGATCACGGACCTCGGCACGCTGGGAGGCACCACCACGACCGCGCAGTGGATGAACGAGGCTGGCCACGTCGTCGGAAAATCGGACGTGACGGCGATTTGCACCGCGTGCCCGGCAGGCAATCAAAAGCAGCTCCATCGTCCTTTTCTCTGGAGGGACGGCCAGATGACCGACCTCGGGCTCCTAGATGGCGACACAGCCGGTGCCGCCTACAGCGTCAACGAACGTGACCAGGTTGTCGGTGTGACGACGGTTTGCGCGAAGGTGAATTCAGATGACTCTTGCCATGGCCCCGTCTACAACGCCTTCCTCTGGGAGAAAGGCTCGATGGTCGATCTTCAGTCGCTGCTTGTTCCGGGCTCCGGCATCACCTTGTCGAACGGCTCGGGACGAGGTGCGTACAACATCAACGACCGTGGAGAGATTGCGGGGGAAGGAGCTCTTCCCAATGGCGACGCGCGCGCGGTCCTGCATGATCCCGTGCGACGGAAATCACCCGGGCATCCAAGGCTGCGATTACAGCCTGGTTGAAGCGACCCCTTTGAAGAACGCATCGCGCTGACGTCGGGCTGGCAAGACGACCGGGCTGGATTTCGGCGCATGCTCACCGTTCCGGCCCGTGTCTGATACTCACCAATAGGGAGACACGATGACTTGGCCAAACGACACTGAGCCATCGAGTAGCCGCTATTTCCCCTGGTACTTTGGAGGCCGGCCCTCCGCTTCCGCCCGACGACCCTCCAGGAAATCCTCAGTCCGGTAGAGAGCGCCGTACTGAGCGTCGAGCTTCGAGAGCGCATCAGCCTCGATCGGATCGACGACCAGATGCGCCGACTCGAGTGTCGCCCGGATCGAAAGCGGCCCGCAGGCGGCGATTTTGACGGCCATCGCGATCCCGGCTTCGAGAGCGGCCTCCGGGGTTGGCGCAACCTGTTGCGTGATCCCCATGCGGAACGATTCCTCCGCGCTCCAGTGATCGCCGGTCAGCATGTAGCGCATCGCGTTGCCCCACCCGGCCTCGCGGACGAAGCGCACGGTCGCACCGCCGCCGGGAAAGCGGCCGTGCGTGTTCTCGTCCTGTCCGAAGCGCGTATTGGCCGCCGCGATCCGGATGTCGCCCGCCAGGTAGAGCTCGTGTCCCAGGTTCCACGTGTCGCCGTGCACGACCACGACGACGGGCTTGGTCAGGTGCGGCTTCAATTTGCCGAGCGGGTCGACCGTTTCCGTTCCGCTCAGGGTCCGCCGGCCGGCAACGATGGCCGCCTGCGACGCGTCGACGTCGATGCCGCGCGAGAAGTTCTCGCCGTGTCCGAACAGCACGAGCGCGCGCAGCGATGGATCGTGCTCGTACTGGTAGAAGGTTTCCGCGAGCCGTACGCGCGTCGGCGGATCGAGGCGGTTCTGGATGAACGGCCGGTTGAGACCGATCAGCGCGAACTGATCCCTGCGTTCCACGGTGATCGTCGTCTGGGGGCTCAGCGGTGCATCCGCCAGCCTGGTTGCCGGCGGGGCGGCTGGAGTCTGGCTCTGCGCGCGCGCGGCGGCCGCGACCGCTGTGAGCGCGGCTCCTGTGAGAAGTGCTCGCCGTCCGACCTTCGGGGAAGTGTGCTGCATGGCTGTCCTTCTTGCGCGATGACGCGATATCCCGCGACGTTGGGTGTCCACGGCCTGTCTATGTTGTAATCGCAGCCATTGTGTCAGACAGGCTGCCGGGAATTGTGCCTTCATGCTGAAGAAAGCGGTCATCTTTCTGCATCGCTGGCTGGGTGTCGCGCTGTGCCTGTTGTTCCTGATCTGGTTTCCTTCGGGCATCGGGATGATGTACTGGGACTTTCCCGGCGTCACCTCGGAGGACCGGCTCGAGCGATCGATCCCGCTCGACTCGTCCACCATCCATCTGTCGCCGGCTGAGGCCCTCGCGAGCACCGGTCAGCTGCAGCCTCCTTCGCAGGCGCGTCTGAACACGTTCGACGGCCGTCCGGTGTACCGATTTCGAGTCGGCCGCGGCGAAGTCCTCGTGTATGCCGACACCGGAGAACTGCCGTCGGAACATGCGCCGCCGGCTCTGGTCGAACGCGTGGCGGCGTCGTGGGTCGGGCAGCCGGTGTCGAGCGCCACGGTCGAAACGCTGAACGACGCCGACCAGTGGACCGTCCAGGGATCGTTTCGCACGCAGCGGCCGCTTCAGAAATTTTCATGGCCGAACGGCGAGCAGGTGTACGTCTCGCAATCGTCCGGCGAGGTCGTGCAGTACACGACGGCAGGGTCGCGCCTCGGCGCGTACCTGGGTCCCATCCCGCACTGGATCTACTTCACGCCGCTGCGCCGGCACCAGGCCGCGTGGAACGAGTTCGTCACCTGGTCGTCGGGGATCGGCACCTTCGCCGCGGCGCTCGGGATCGTCGTCGGCGTCTGGATGTTCTCTCCGTCGAAACGCTACCGCTTCGGCAGCGTGCCTTCGCACGTTCCCTATCGAGGCCAGAAACGCTGGCACATGGTGCTTGGCCTGATCTTCGGCCTCGGCGCGATGACCTGGGCGTTCAGCGGCATGTTGTCGATGGATCCGTTCCCGGCGATGTCGGAGCGGCCGCGCTCCGACATTCCACGAGCGCTTCGCGGTCAGCTGCGGCTGGCGGCATTCGAAGCGAGGGATCCGCGCGAGGCGCTGGCGCAGTTGAAGGGCCAGACCGTCAAGGAACTCGAGCTGGCGATGGTCGCGGGAGAGCCGGTCTATCTCGCGTCGGTCGGCCGGGCGCAGACACGCATCGTGCCGATGACGGGGCCGCCGCAAGAGGAATTCGATCGTGAGCGGATCCTCAGCATCGTGAAGGAGGCCGCTCAGCCGGACGGGCTGGCGGAGGCGCGCGTGGTCGATCGGTACGACGCGTACTATCTGGACCGGCGTCGAGAACGCCCGCTCCCGGTGATTCTGGCTCGCGTGAACGATGCCGACCACACCCGCTACTACATCGATCCGAAGACCGCGCGCGTTGTCGGCAGCTACAGCGCGCGCACCTGGATGAGCCGCTGGCTCTATCACGGGCTGCACTCGCTCGATTTTCCCTGGCTCTACGACTATCGCCCTCTGTGGGACGTTGTCGTGATTGCGTTCATGCTGGGGGGCACCGCGCTCGGCGTGACGTCGCTGATCCTCGCGTGGCGCGTGATCGGTTCGTACCTGCCGTCTCGGTAGCGAGCTCGCGTTTCCGACTTCAGGTCGCAGCGCGAAGGAACCGCGAAGGCCGCCGAGATCGCTGAGGCAAGTTTCTCTCGGTCTTTGCGACTCCGCGGTTTCTTCTTTGCCGTGCGTACCGCTCATCTTGGCGGAGGAATCGGGGGCGCCAGCGACGGTCCGACCGCGTACAGCTGTGTCCACCCCTCCGCTTGCGGCGCCCGGATTGTGCCGGTCGGCACTTTGACGTCGGGGCGCACCCACGTGGAGACGTGCAGCATCTGACCGGTCAGCAGCCGGTGGTGCTCCTCGTCTTCGCGAGCGGGATCGGGCGGCGCTCCCGGCTCCGGTTCCTGCACGAGAACGAGCCACTCTGGCGCGCTCGCACGGCGCGGCACTCCCAGATAGTTGACGAAGGCACCGTTGACGATCAGGCGCCAGTCGTAGGGCCCTCCCTTTGCCGTGGGATCGACCGCAAAGGGTGGAATGCCATCGTCGGCGAGCGCCTTCGCCGTGGGCCATGTTCCCGTGGTTGCGCGCCTGGATTCGGCCTCGAGCAATCCTTCCTGAAGCTCCCGGAACATCCGCTGCTCGATGGAAGGCCGATCCTGAATCAACTTCTGGAAGGGCAGCAGATGAGCTACCGGCGCGGCCGCCATCGCGAAACGTGGCGCTGTCGGTTGCGAGGAACATCCACGAACCGACGATGACCACCATGCCGAAGCGCACGACGTTGCCGAGCTCGATTCGCGACGAAGGCGGCCGCACCTCGACGCGCCGCACGGTGGCTGTCGCGGTGCTCATGCAATCCTTCGCCGCAGAATCGATCGAGCCGCCAGCGTGAGGAAGAAGATCGCGCTTGCCGCCAGCACCACCGCGCCGCCGGTCGGCACCAGGAAGCGTGTCGAGACGCCGAGCCCGCCGGCACCCGCCAGAAACGCGACGGCGATGCTGCCGATCAGGTAGCTCCGCGTGCCTCGCGCCACGTTTCGCGCGGCGGCAGCCGGAACCACGACGAGCGCTTCGACCAGGAGCGCGCCGATGATTTTCAGGCTGACGACGATCGACAACGTGAGGAGGAGTGCGAAGAAGTACTCGAGGTAGGCCGGCTCCGCTCCCGCGACCGAGGCGAGCGGCGGGCTCAGGCTGTCCAGCAGCAGGTGGTTGTACTCGCGGATCAAGAGTCCTGCGACGAGGATGCCGACGGCGAGCAGGAGAAGCAGGTCGCCGTCGGTCACGGTCAGGAGGCTGCCGAACAGCACCGACTCGACCTGGTGCACGTTGAACTGCCGCGTGAGGGCGACCAGCAGGCACAGACCCAGCCCGAGCGTCAGCGCGTGAAACACGCCGATCAGCGTGTCGGGCGGCAGCGTCGCGTGCCGCTTCACGTAGACCATGCCGAGCGTCGACAGCAGGCAGAATCCGAACATCCCGCCGTACGGAGCGTTGAGCGGCTCGCCAAGCAGCAGGCCGATCGCGACGCCGGTAATCGCCGCCTGACCGAGGGCCGCGCTGAAGAAGGCCATGCGCCGCGTGACCACCAGGTGGCTGACGCCTCCGAGGATCGGCGCCAGCACGAGCACGCACAGGAAGCCGCGCACGAGAAACGGATACTGAAAATCGGACGGCAGGATGCCGCGCTGCGCCAGGCCGCCGATCCAGGCATAGAACGCGGTCATGCGCGCGCCTTCCGCTGTTCGCGGATCGAGGGGAGCAGCTCCCTCACGTCGGCCGTCGCGAGAATATCGATACCGCCTTCGACCGCGACGCGCCGATCGAGCACGGTCACGCGATCGGCGACGCGACGCACCTGCTCGGCATCGTGCGACACCATCAGCACCGTCGTCCGGCCGCTGTGTTTCGAGGTCAGCAGAATGTCGTCGAGAATCCGCACGGCGCTGTCGTCGAGGCCCGCCGTCGGCTCGTCGAGGATCAGGAGCTCCGGGTTCGGGATCCAGCGCATGGGCGAGCAGCACGCGGCGGAGCTCGCCGCCGGAGAGCACGGCAAGCGGCCGATCGCCGAGGCCCGGCAGGCCGACACGGTCCAGCAGGCGGGCGATCGCGACGCGAGCGCCGCGCGTCACGCCGAGGCACACCGGCCGCCGCTGTCGAGTGAGCGCGAGGAAATCGGCGACCGTGACGGGCAACGTGGGATCGACGGCGAAGCTTTGCGGCACGTAGCCGATCGTGCCCGCCGCGACCCAGTTCATCGCGATTCGGCCATCGAAGGCGATCAGCCCGAGAATCGCCGAGAGCAGCGTGCTCTTGCCCGCGCCGTTGGGGCCCATGACCACGTGGACGCTGCCGCGCCGGACCCGCAGGCTGACGTCGGCGAGCAGGGCCTCCTGGTGCCGGGTGACGGTCACCCGGTCGATTTCGAGGAGGGCGGCCGGATCCGGCGTGTCGGTCATGCCTCCGTAACCAGGGCGCGGATCATCGTCTCGACGTTGCGCTGCATTTCGCGCTCGAACTTGTCGGCCGTGTATTCACCGGACGCGATGTGCGTGATGATGTACACCTTCGCCCCGCCCTCGTCCTTGAGCACCTTCAACATCGGCGCGGGGAACGTCTCTTCGCTGAACACGACGCGAATCTTCTCGCGCTGCAGCAGCTTGACCATGTCGCGCAGCTCCGCCGCGGACGGCGTCAGGCCGTGCGCCGGCTGGACGACTCCCGCGACTTCCAGGCCGAATTCCTGAAGCAGGTATCCATAGCCGTCGTGAACGGTGACGACGCGAGTGACTCTGGCCTCGGCGAGCTGCTGCGCGCCCTTCGACTTGATCAGGCGAAGGCGCCGCGCGTACTCGCCGGCATTGGCTTGCAGCGCCGCGGCGTCCTGCGGCCTCAGCGCCGCGAGCGCCCGCTGGATCGCGTAGGTCTGCTGAACGGCGTTGGTGAAGGAGATGAACGTGTGGGAGTTGACGCCGCCGCCGTGCGCCGAGTGAATCTGCGGCGTGAGCTCGTTGACGCGGATGATGACGATCTTCTTGTTCCCCGACGCCTTGAGCATCGGCATGATGAAATCGTCGTGGCCGATGCCGTTGATCACGATGGCGTCCAGGTCGGCCAGCTTCTTGATGTCGTCGGGCCGTGGCTGATAGTCGCCGGCGTCGATTTCGCCTGGCAGGATCGGCCGCACTTCGTAACCCGGCAGATCGCCGACCACGTTCTTCGTCCATGAATAATAGGGATGCAGCGTGACGCCGATCTTCAGCACGGGCTTGGGCTGCGCGGAAGACGACACTGCTCCATCCCAGCACAAGGATGAAGGCGAGCCTCGTCAGTCCCGCAAACCGGGGTCGAGTCATCTCGGTCATCTCCTGATGGCGTAGACGGGGTTTGGTACCTGCGAGAACACCTCGGACCATCCGGTATTCTGCGGCTGCGGCACGAACTCGGAGGCGATCTGCCCGCCGAGGCGATGCGTCCAGACGTACACGTGGAGCGTCGTTCCATCGGGCAGACGATGATGTTGTTCATCGTTGGGCGCCGGGTCCGGCGCGGTGCCGGGCTCCGGTTCCTGAATCTCGAGAAGCCACGCGGGTTTCGACGGATCGCCGGACTTTCCCAGATAGTTGACGACGACGCCGCGTTCGAAGCGCATCCAGAAGTAGTCGCTGCCCGGGAGCGTCAGCGCACCCACGTCGGGCCAGCGTGCCGTCCGCGCTCGTGCGGACTCGGCCGCCAGAAGGCTCTCGCGCAGCGCACGAAACTGCGCCTGATCGGATTCGGGCAGCGTCGCTGCGAGGGTCTGATAGGGCAGCATGCCTCGGCTCTTGTCGTTCATGTTCGTCGTGGCATTCAGCGCCAGGTAGACGACGATCGCCGTGACGATCAACCCCGCCAGCGCGAACACACCGGCGCGTTCGCGGCCGCCGCCCTTCGATCCGCCTGTCGAGTCGACAACTCGTGTCGTCATGATGCGTGCACTCGTTCAGGCGCGCGCGACGCGGCGTTGGTCACGGCAGCGAACAGGATCGCGCCGACCCAGAACAGCGTCAGCCACGTCACGGCTCGCTCGCCTCCAAAGCGATCCATCCTGCGCGACGATCTGCGCGCGCTCCATCACACGGTGCATGGCGCTGTGCGCGACGAGCGCCGATCCGACGAGAACCAGCAGCCGATCGGGCAGCCCGCGATCGTGCAGCCACGCGCGGCACGCCCAGACGAGAGCGCCAAGCCAGAGCTCGCCCAGCAACACGACAGCGCCAAAGGCCAGCGTGCCGGACAGAACGTGAGCGCCCGCGAACTGGGCCGAGGCCTCGGCCGATTGGCCGAGCGTCCATCCGTTCAGCGCGGCGAATGCAGGAACCAGCGCCAGCACCCATCGCCAGCGCGCGTGTGCCACGTTCTGCATCGACGCGATCACGATCGCCGACGCTGCCGCCATCGCGGCACCCGGGAGCCAGGGCGCCATCGCCGCGCGTCGGCGACATACAAGCCGATCACGACGCCCTGCGCGAGAGCCGCGGCCGCGAAGAGCACGAGCAGCGATCGGACACTCCGCACGGGCAGCAGCAGACAGATGAGAAAGACGAAGTAGTCGCCGCTCTCGAACAGGGCACGCAGGCCGCGCAGGCCAAACGACGACACCACCGTCGTGAACGGCGGATCGAACGCGATCCGCGCAGCCGGGCCCGCGACGGAGACGATCTGTTCGCGTCCCGAAGCCGGCCGATAGCGTGCGATCGTGCGGACCGGTCCGTCCTTGGAGCTGAAGGTGTTCAGACGCGCGGAGAAGTCGCCATCGTCGCCTTGAACCGGATAGCGGAGGGTCACGTCGATCGACGAGCCGTCAGCGCCGCGATTGGACGTGGTGGCCGGGTTGGAGAGCGCCGCGCCTCCCTGTTGCACGTCGAGGTTGCGTGCGATGTCGGCGCTCACGATTCGTATCCGCTCCGCGAGCGCCGCCGAGTCGCCCCGCTTGAGAAGGTCAATCAGGCCCGGGTCGCCGGCGGCAGTCGCCGGCACGTGGAGTCCGACGACAAGCGTCCCGTTCTGCGGCGTCAGCGTCATCTCGACGATCTGTTCGACGATGACCTCGTGTGCCGCGAGCGCGGCGGGCCAGAAGAGGATCAGAAGCGAGCGGCACGCTCCACACGCGCCGTCGAGCGCCGGTTCATCCGCACGCCCTGAGTGTAACCTTGTTCAATTTCTTCAGTGGTGCGTGCGACCAATGTGCCGCACGTCCGCTTCGTCTTCAGCCTGCTTATTCACCTTCATCCGACGCTGCCGAGGACGGCTCGGCTCCACCTCATCGTGGGGTTCCAGGCGGCGTGCGGACGAACGCAGGCCGTTATCGCGCGGCAGGGCGATGGATTCGATATAATCAAACCGTTCGCGTTCAAAGCCACCTTGCGTGCTGATGGCGGTCGCTCCCTGCGACCGTAGGCCGCACCAGGTGACCTGTTGCGACCCAGATCGCCCTGGCTCATTCCCGCGTCGCCGAGGAATGCGTTATGAGCCACGAGGCCGGGCCCGTTTCAGCCTTCATCGAGCGCCACTTCCGTCATTTCAACGCCGCCGCGCTGGTTGATGCCGCGAACGCGTACAGCCATCACATCAACTCCGGCGGGAAGATGCTCGTCACCCTCGGCGGCGCGATGAGCACCGCGGAACTGGGGATCTCCCTCGCCGAGATGATCCGGAAGAACAAGGTGCACGCCATCTGCTGCACCGGCGCCAACCTCGAAGAGGACGTCTTCAACCTCGTCGCGCACTCGCACTACGAGCGCGTCCCGCACTATCGCGACCTCACGCCCGGCGACGAGCAGTCGCTGCTCGATCGACATCTCAACCGCGTGACCGATACGTGCATCCCCGAGGAGGAAGCGATGCGCCGAATCGAGCGCATCGTGCTCCAGGAGTGGGTCACGGCCGACGCGCGGCACGAGCGCTGCTTTCCGCACGAGTTCCTCTATCGGGTGCTGCGCTCGAAGGTCCTCGAACCGCTCTACGAGATCGACCCTGCCGACAGCTGGCTGCTGGCCGCGAGCGAGGCCGACCTGCCGATCTTCGTGCCCGGCTGGGAAGACTCCACGCTCGGCAACGTCTTTGCCGCGCACGCGATTGGCGGGCGGCTGACGTCGGTCCAGACGATGAAATCGGGCATCGAGTACATGATCGCGCTGGCGCAATGGTACCAGCGCGCCGCGGCCGGATCCTCGATCGGCTTCTTCCAGATCGGTGGAGGGATCGCCGGAGACTTTCCGATTTGCGTGGTGCCGATGCTGCACCAGGATCTGCGGCTGCCCGACGTACCGCTGTGGGGCTACTTCTGCCAGATCAGCGATTCGACGACCAGCTACGGTTCCTATTCGGGCGCCGTGCCGAACGAGAAGATCACGTGGGGCAAGCTCGGCATCGACACCCCGAAGTTCATCATCGAGTCGGATGCGACCATCGTCGCGCCGCTCGTGTTCGCCAAGGTGCTGGGATGGTGAGTTGATTTTGAGGGCTGAGGGCTAAGGGCTCAGGGCTGTTTCTTAACCTGCGGGGTGCAGCGCGCCGGGCTGTCGGCGGGTCCCTTGTCTCGATAGATCTCGTGGCAGTTCGAGCAGGCGTCGGCGATGTTGTTCGTGGCGTCTGACACCTTTTCCTGGTTCCTGGTACGCGCGGCCTCCAGCGCGACACGGCCTGCCTCTCGCATCTCGCGGGCAAATTTCTGGAAGTCCGGCTGGTTCAGCGGGACCGGCTTTCCGTTCTGGCAGCTGCGCCCTGTCTGCAGGATCAGGTCCACGCCGTCGGTGAGCGCCACCGCGGCGTTTTCGACCTTCTCCCACTCCGTGTAGGCGCTCGCGTACGTGTCGGTGGAAGAGCCCGAGTCGCTCTTCTTTTTCGGCGCACCGGGATCGTTCTGCTGGACGTCGAAAATCAGGTTCGCGTTGGGGAAATAGATGCCGCGCATCACCTGCGCCAGCGTGCCGATCGGCTTTCGCGGAGGCTGGGCGGCCGGCGCCTTGGCGGGCGCGGGTTTGGGCGGCGCCTGCGCGGCGGCGATCGCTGTCAGAAACGCCAGCGTGAACCCTCCGATCAGCAGTCTCATCTCGTCACACCTCCGACATAGGATACAGCCGACTCCGCGGAACGCTCGCCTCGTCACCCCGAGTTTGCGTGGTTGTCGAACCCCCGTCATCACCGGCTGGCACACTCGGCGCACGTGCTCAATGACCGGGTCGAGACGATCTACGAGCGGCTGGCTCCAGTTTACGACCTGATCTACGGCGCGACCCTGGACCCCGGAAGACGGCTGGCCATGACGCGGCTTGCGCCGGGCACCGGTGAGCTGATCCTCGAGGTCGGCGTCGGAACGGGCCTGAGCGCCGTGAAATATCCGAAGCGCTGCCGGGTGGCCGCGATCGACCTGTCGCCCGCGATGCTCCACCGAGCGCGAATCAGGCTTGCCCGTCGTCGCGTCGGGCACGTGTCGCTCTGCCGGATGGACGCCGCCCATCTCGGCTTTCCCGACGGGCTTTTCGACGCGATCTACGCCCCGTACGTGATGAACATCGTCACCGATCCGGTCGCTGTCGCCCGTGAGATGGTGCGGGTGTGCCGGCCTCATGGCCGCATCGTCCTCCTCAATCATTTCGACGATGTGTCGGGGTCGTGGCTGGGCAATCTGCTGGGCGGAGTTGCGACTCGAGCGGGCGTGAACTGGCGCATGGATCTCGAGGGGTTTCTTCGCGACACCGGTCTCGTCGCGCGGTCCATCGAGCGTGTGAACGTGCCAGGCGTGTCCGCGGTGGTTCAGTGTCACAAGCCGTATCCGATCAACCAGGCGAGGAGGACATGACATGACATTTCGCGAGGCGCTGGCCGAACAGCGATGGGACGATCACCGCTACTACCATCACAGTCGCGTCAACCAGTCGCTGCACCTGGTGAGCGCCGTCAGCTTCATGTGCGCGTACATGTTGCTGTTCGTCGACCCCGCGATCGCGACGCTCATCGGCTGGATGTTCGCGATGCCGTCGCGTCAGATCGGGCATTTCTTTTTCGAGCCGAGGGGCTACGACGTCGCCAACCAGGCGACGCACGAATTCAAAGAGGCGGTCAAGGTCGGATACAACCTTCGGCGGAAGGTCGTCCTGCAAAGCGTGTGGCTGCTGTCACCGCTCCTGCTGGTGATGGATCCGACGTTGTTCGGGATCTTCCCGGCGCACGCCGACTGGTTCGGATTCGTCCGCCACGTGTCGCTGATGTGGTTGACGGTCGGTGTCGGCGCGGTGGTGGTGCGGACGGTTCAGCTGTTCTTCGTCCGCGACGTGCAGGCTGGCATCGTCTGGTTCACGAAGATCCTGACTGATCCGTTTCACGACGTGACGCTGTATTACAAGGCGCCGCTGCAGCTTCTCCGGGGCGAATGGATCGATCCGATCGTCACTCACGAAGCGGTGTGACCGGCGAGCCCGCGCCATTCGCGGACGCGGGCGCTCAGCATCTCACGCAGAATCTGCCGCCTGATCGTCGCGTTCGTGAGCGCGGGAGCGTGCCACCACCATCCGTCCTCGAGCATGGCGCGCGCGGCGGCGATCACGCGGAGCGCGACCGCCTCGAAGTCCTCGTCGGAGTAGTTGTGGCTGAAAATCAAACGTCCGCTGCCGACCCAGCTGAGCGCCAGGCCTTCCGCCCGCAGATAGTACTGAAACATCCAGTGGTATCGCGATGGCGCGGTGTAGCCGATCGTCCAGATCGACAGGAGGTTCGCCACACGGACGGGAACGCCGGCCTCGGCCAGCCGCTCGTTGAGCCTGCACGCGCGGGCAGTCCAGAGGGCGTCCTGCGAAGCGTAGGAGCCTCTGCACGCGGGCGTCTCGAGCCGGCGCAGGAATTCGTTCATCGTGCCCATCACGTAGGGATGGGAATTGAACGTGCCGCGCGCGAAGCAGATGTCGGAGGGCCGATCGTCGCGGAAGCGCTTCATCCAGTGCCGCCGGCCGCACAGGACGCCGACGGGAAGCCCGCCGCCGAGGGTCTTGCCGTAGGTCACCATGTCGGCCCTCACGCCGAAGTATTCCTGCGCGCCGCCGCGGGCAATCCGGAATCCGACGAAGACCTCGTCGAAGATCAGCGCGATCGAGCGGGCGGTGCACACCTCTCGCAGCTGCCGCAGCCACGCGGCGTACGCGTCTCGATCGAAATGCGCCTGGCGTTCGACGCCGTCCAGCGTGGCGTCACCCGCGGCGCGCCTCGTTGGGATGGAGCGCCTGCAGCGGGTTCACCAGCACGCACGCGATGTCGTTGCGCGTCCGCAGCACGCGCAGCGTGGCGTCGTCCATGTCCTTCAGCGTGTACGTGCCGCGCACGACGCGAGGCGTACCGACGCCCGGCTGCACATCGTCCCACCATCCGTGGTACGCGCCGCAGAAGCGCACGAGGTGCGGGCCGCTCGGTGTGGTACCGCGCGAGCCGGACCGCCTGCATCACCGCTTCGGTGCCGGACATGTGGAACGAGACTTCGTCGAGCCCGGAAATCTCCTGCAGTTTCCGGACGTTCTCGGCGACCACCGGGTGATACGAGCCAAGCACCGGTCCCAGATCGCGGACGCGTTCGATGCCGGCGTCGATGCATTCCTTGTAGAAGTCGTAGCCGAACACATTGGCGCCGTAGGAGCCGGTGAGATCGTATGCAGACCGCCGTCGAGATTCCGTGACCAGGACGCCCGATGACTCCTGCGCGAGCGCGCCGACCTTCAGATGCCTTCGTACGTACCCGGCGTATTGAAAAGGAACGCGGTAGGCGTTGACGAACTGGAGATCCGACAAGCCCGATTCGAGTTCGTCGGTTGCCCGGACGGTCGGAGGCGACGCGTCGCGACAGCCAATGCGCAAGCCGCTCGAACCCGATCCGTCGGCGTGCCGCCACATCGGCCGGCGCGCGATCGGATCGGAAGAAGTGATCTTCGCCGTACTCGTAGAACGGCATGAGCTTCGCGAGGCGCTGCGACAACCGCGCGTGACCGCTCAGCGACCGATGTTTTGCCCGCGAGAGCGCGATGCGGTTCCGAAGCGCCGGCCAGGAGCGCCGCCGCGGCCACGGCCGCTGATGACTGCGAACAGAATGGTGTTCATAAGCGATGAGAACCTCGATCATCGACCGCGTGTTCCAGCAGGAGGACATCAACTTCCTCCTCACGAACCGGATTCCGCGCCGTCTGGCGACCACGCTTCATCGGATGGTTCAGCCAAATCGAGCAGCCGCTCGTTCGCGATCTCTCGATGGCTGCCTGGAGACTGTTTGCCGGAGGCCTGAATCTTCACGAAGCGAAGAAGACGCGGTTCGCCAGCCTTCACGACTGCTTCATCCGCGAGTTGAAGGAGGGGCGCGTCCGATCGACGGCGCCGCCGACGTGCTCGTCAGCCCGTGCGACGCGATTGTCGGCGCGTGCGGGACGCTCGAGGGCACACACTGATCCAGGCGAAGGGTTTCCCGTACACGCTGGAGGACCTGCTGGGAGACCCGCGCCTCGTCGCTCTGTATCGCGACGGCACTACGTCACCCTGCGGCTGACCTCGACCATGTACCACCGGTTCCATGCGCCGTGACGGTGCGAGGTGGACGAAATGATGTACGTGTCCGGCGACACCTGGAACGTCAACCCGATCGCGCTGAGGCGCATCGAGCGCCTGTTCTGCAAGAACGAACGGGCGGT
Organism: uncultured Acidobacteriota bacterium; assembly: GCA_963794305.1. Classification (GTDB taxonomy): domain Bacteria; phylum Acidobacteriota; class Vicinamibacteria; order Vicinamibacterales; family CAVVIG01; genus CAVQFC01. The sequence continues at coordinate 19,105 of CAWCDQ010000024.1, forward strand.
GATTCATGCCGCGGTGACGACTCGACGCAGTCGATCGCCCTCGTTCCGGTCGCGGCGATCCTGGTCGCCAGCATCCACCTGAACTTCGTGAGGATGCCGCTGACGTTGAAGTACAAGGGCCGGAACCGCATTCCGTGCCGCGCCTCCTTCCGGAAGGGCGACGAGATGGGGCATTTCCGTCACGGCTCGACAATCATCGTCTTCGGGACCGACGGGCTCGAGCTGTGCGAGACGGTGAGACCGGATTCCCGGATTCGCATGGGCGAGCCGCTGATGCGTCATCGGCGAGAAGCGCCGTCCTCGAACTGAATCGTCCCGCCGGCACCGATCATCAGGCAGCGGCCGGTGCGCCGATCGACTCGGCGCGGCGGCGATTGCACGTCTGCATAGGCGCGGTACAGCGGGTCGAGTGCCGCCTCCCAGCTGCGCGTGAGGGCGTACTGCCGCGCGGCTTCGCCCATCCTTCTTCTCATCGATGGGTTACGGAGAAGCTCGATCGTGCGGGACGCGAAGTCCTCGCAGCCACAGCAGACGAATCCACTCTGGCCGGCGCGGATGTTCTCGCGGGGCCCGCCGGCGTCGCTGACGAGCACCGGAAGTCCGCTCGCCTGTGCCTCGAGCACGACGTTGCCGGCAGTGTCGGTCCGGCTGGGAAACACGAACAGGTCCGCCGACGCCATCGCGACTGCAACATCGTCCGTCGCCAGGGTGCCGGTAAAGACGGCGTCGGGACAGTGCTCGCGAAGCTCGCGCTGCATCGGACCATCGCCCACGATGACGAGTCGATAAGGCGTGCCGGATGCATCGAGAACGTGCGTGAGCGGTTCGAGCAGGGACAGTCCCTTCTCCCGCGAGACCCGTCCGACGTAGAGCAACGCCGGGCAGTGTTCGAAACACCCCAGTGGTCGCGCAACGACGCGGAGCGCCGTGCCGGATCGAAGCGCGCGGTCTCGACGCCGCGGCGCCAGATGTCGATCTTCGACGGGTCGATGTTGCCGCGCACGAGCAACTCCCGCGTCGCCTCGGACGGCACGAATACCCGATCGCATTTCCCGTACGGCCATCGCATGTAGTGGTGCATGAGATCGCCCAGCCGGGCGGATCCGCTGAGGACTCTGGCGTATTCGGCGAGATCGGTATGAAAGCTGCCGATCATGCGAAGGTTGAGACGGCTCGCCACCCACATGGCCGCCAGGCCGACGGGTCCTGGCGTCGTGTAGTGGATGAGCTCGATGCCGTCTTCGACCGCGTGCCGAAGGAAGCGGCGAAAGGGCGGCCAGTAAATCTTCATCTCGCGGTAGTACGGAATGCCGATCCCGAAGGCCGACAGCGCAAGGTATTCGTCCATGTCCATTCCGTGGGTCTCACAGGTATACATGCGGAGGTCGAGCGAGTCCGGCGCATGATCGAGCACCGCCCTCAGCGTCGTCGTGACGCCGTTCACTTTGGTGAAGTCGTTGTCGGTGAAGATGGCTACTTTCATGTCACCGCGGTCCTTCGATGCGTTCTCCGCTGCAACTATCCAGCGTCGAGATGACAACACCAAGTACGGCGCGACACGATCGCGTAAAGATTCGAGATGTGACAGCCAATCTATTGGCCCTTTCGGCGCCGCTGCTGCCTGCCCGCGCCGTCGAGGACCCGGCGCGCTCCACGGTCGAGCAGCTCCTGCTCGGCCCGTCGCCAGTACTCCGAGATCTTCGTCAGGTGGCGGCCGTCGAGGACGAACAGCGCGTGCGCCCGCGAGGCGATCTCGTCGGGCGTCGGAAACATGTCCGCCGGAAAGGTGACCGGAGATAGGCGTGTCTGGTGCCCGGATCGGCGACGAGACATGGTGTCCGGTCTCAATGTGACCGCGTGCTGTCACCTCGACGTGTCGTTGTCAAGGCAATCTCGTAAATTGTCGGCGACAACAGGGATAAGCTCGAGCGGTCGCCCAACCAGGAGCCCAGCCGTTGCCCCACGGATGAGCGTCCACTCAGCCAGCGGGATGTCGGACAGCTCAACCCTGAAAAACATGGAAACCGCTGATTCCAGGTGGTACGAAACCTGAAATAAGGAAGGTATGCAAAATATTTCAGCTCGTGTGCGTAGCTGTGCCGGTGTGGTCGCGCTGGCGTTGTCTCTGGCGATTCCTGTCTCCGCGGCCCCTGGGGATCGCCCGGTCGGAACGACCGCGATCCACATCGACAATTTCGGACGCGTCGACTCGTCGCTCTATCGCGGCGCTCAGCCCGAAGGCCGCGACTATGCGGATCTCAAGGCGCTGGGCGTGAAGACGATCGTCAACCTGACGAGTGACGACGCGGAGCAGGACGAGAAGAGCATGACCGAAGGCGCCGGCATGTCCTACTTCCAGATTCCGATGACGACGCACACGCCGCCAACCGCAGCGCAGCTCAGCGAGTTTCTTCGGATCGTGAACGATCCGGCGAACCAGCCGGTCTACGTCCACTGCGTCGGCGGCCGTCACCGCACCGGCGTGATGGTCTCGAGCTATCGCATGACGCACGAGGGATGGACTGCGGATCAGGCGTTCAAGGAGATGAAGGACTACAAGTTCGGGTCCGATTTCCTGCACCCGGAGTTCAAGGACTTCGTGTATCACTACCGTCCGGACGCTACGGTCGCCGTGGCGGCCGCAACGACCGCCGGCAACAAGCAATAGGAGTCGCGCTTCGGGCCAGCCGCCCCTACAGTCGAAGGAATCGCTCGCGGATGATCCGCGACTGCAGCCGGCTGACCTGAAGCTTCTGCCCGTTCGACAGCAGGGCGACATGAGTGCCGCCCGGCATCACGTTCACCTTCGCGATCAGATCGATGTTGGCCAGCGTCCCGCGCCCGAGGCGGATGAAGCGCGCCGGGTCGAGTCTCGTCTCGAGATCCTTGAGACGATAGGTGATCGCATGACGCTCGTTCTTGATCGTCGACAGGTAGAGCAGCTCTCCCTCCGCGACAATCGAGGCAATCTGCGACACCGGCAGGATAATAATCTCATCGCGCCGCCGGACCGGAATCCGCTCCAGGTAAGGGGGCCGCGACGACGACTCGTAGGCCGCGATGGCTTCGGTACGTGCACCGTCTGTTCGGCGACGATCTCGGCGTGCTCGATCCGCTCCTGCGCGCGGTTCAACGCCTCGCGCAGCCGCGCCTTCTCGACAGGCTTCAGCAGGTAGTCGACGGCATTGACCTCGAATGCGCGCACGGCGTACTCGTCGTAGGCCGTCACGAAAGCGATCAGCGGCATCTCGTGCTTCTTGAGCATCCGCACGACGCCGATCCCGTCGATTTCCGGCATCTGAAGGTCGAGGAGCGCCAGATCCGGCCGCTCCCGCTCGATTGCCGCCAGCGCCTCTTTGCCCGACGCCGCCTCGCCAACGATCACCACATCGTCGAACGAACGCAGCAGCGCCGCGAGAAACGATCGCGCCGGCCTTTCATCGTCGGCGATGACGACTCGGAGCCGGGCATTCACGACACGTTCCTCGTCGGGACGACCTCACGCAGGGTTCGGGATTCGGCCGGCATCACGATTCGGACCGTCGTGCCGTCGCCCGGCACGCTCTCGATCGACAGCGACGCCGCATCGCCGTACTGGCAGGCGAGCCGCCGCTCGACGTTGCTCAGTCCGACGCCCTTTGCGCGTCCCGCTCGCAACTCCGTCGTGCCCACGCCAATGCCCGTGTCGTGAACCTCGAGCATCAGCGCGAGTGTGTCGCCGGATGGCCGGGTGCGCGCGGTGACGGTGACAACGCCGCCGCGGACCAGCGGCGCGATCCCGTGTTTCACGGCGTTCTCGACCAGCGGTTGCAGCAGCAGGGGCGGCACGCGCAGGCTGCGAAGCGCATCAGGCACGTCGATACGCACTCGCAGGCGCTGCTCGAACCGGGCGTGTTCGATCTCGAGGTACGATTCGATCAGCGCCAGCTCCTTCCCGAGCGTGGTGGATTCCCCCTCCGATCGCAGCACGCTGCGCAGAAGGGCCGTCAGCCGCATGAGCGTCGACAGCGCGCGCGGCGGCGCCGTCTGAATCAGGTAGCCGATCGTCGTGAGCGCGTTGAACAGGAAGTGCGGGTTGATCTGCGCCGCAGCGCGCGCAGCTCGGCTTCGGTGGCGAGCTTTCCGATCTCCTGCTCGCGAAGTTCGCGAGCATAGCGTTCGTGCGTCAGCCGGATCGCGTCGATTCGCCGTCCTGCGAGCGCCGCCACCGCGTCGAGAGCGGCATGGTCGTCCGACAGCAGACGGCGTCCCCCAATCAAATCGCTCACCTCGATCGCATAGTGGGGCGCCTCCGCGACTGGTACATCGACGGTCGCGGTGACGTTGCCGGCCGGCGCGCTCGACTCGACCGGCGCGCCGGGCCGCTCCGGTTTTTCGCGCCAGCTGACAGACCGCGCGCTCAGCGCGGGCGCCAGCCGCGCGCACACCTCGTCCAGCAGCGTGGAGATGTCCTGCTGACGCTGGACGCTGCGTCCGATGTCGGCGCGCAGCGTCGCGTAGTCCGGGCGATCGAGCAGCACGGTGTCCACGAACCAGCCGATGACGTGTCGAATGCGCGGGTAGAGCAGGGCCGTCGCGACCCAGAGCGTCACCAGCACGCCGACGTCCCGCGGATCGCGGAGCGGAAGCTCCGGCGAGTGAATCCCAATCCCGCGACCTCACCACCCGACCACGACCACCGCGTCACCTCCTTCAGAACAGATCGCGAGAGCGAACGGGAATCCTGTAAGATCGCACCAAGCGGAGCGACTGATCCGACACTCCACGGCCCGACGCGTCGCCCTGGTGGAGCTGCTAGATAACGCCGACACGGCGAAGATGAACCGGCAGCCCAGAGGCCGCCCCCCGTCCCCGTCACCCCCCCGCACCCAGGCCGATAAGGCTAGTCACAGCCGCATCCCGAACGGCGACACGATCGCCACCCAGCGGCTCCCGTGCCGCTGCCCAATCGCCTGACTGTAGCGCGTACACGATCGTGCTTCGGCGGCCCCCCCTCCCCTCCCGTCTCCCGCATCCCCTTCACCAAAACGAACAAAAACCAAAGGAAAACCCGAAACAAAATAAAACGCCCCCCCCACCCCTCTCCTCCACCCCACCCCCCCCCCACGCCCCCACCCACACCCCCTCCAGACACGCTCACACTCTTCTCCCCCTCCTCCCCGCCAACACTCCCATCCACCAGGCCGATCAGGTTCAGCAGCTCGCTCATCGCCGTTCTCTTACGCGCTCACCGTACGCCTCGTCTCGCCGCCGCAGAACCTGAACCCCATGGACGGTCGGTTCTGACCAACGAACGGTCGAGACCGACAGTCGGCCTGCTTCCCATTGTAGGTCCAGGGATGCGGCCCGCCTCTGGCCCGCCGATGAAGACGCAGATGGTGGAGAAGCCTCACCATGAAGACGCAGATTGTGGAGAAGCCTTAGGATGTTGCGGCATCTGCCATTTACTGAATGGTGATCGTGGCCTTGAGCGATGCCGTGTCGGGTGAGCTGTGATCGTGCATCCCGCACCTGCGTGCGGTGTTCAGGTTTCCGCTCACCCGGCTCTGTCCCGGGCTGATGAAGCCGATCTGATTCAGCTCAGGGCAATCCGTGTGTTCCGGATGCGGGTCCGAGTCCATCTCGTGATTGCGCGAGTCGGAGTTCAGGATCGTCACCTGCGATCCGCGCGAAACGGTGAGCGTCTGCGGGCAGATCGTGTTGTTCTGGATGACCAGCGTGTTGGCATTGGTGCTGGGCGTGCAACCTGTTGTCGGCCCCGTGGTGCCCGACGACGAGTCGCTGCCGCACGCGGCCAGCGCCAGCCCGCAGGCCAGCACCGCCCCAAACGTCCACATCCTCAGCGTTCGCATGCCGTCGACCTCCAATGAACCCTAGAACCCTAGAACCTAGAACCCTTTACGATTCCAACCGATACTTTGCCAGATAGTACGACAGCGCGCGCTGGCTGATGCCCATCAGCTCCGCCGCGTCCTTCTTCACGCCGCCGGCGTTCTCGAGCGACCGGCGAATCGTCTCGCGCTCGACCCACTCGATATTCTGCCGCAGCTTCATCGACGGCAGCCCGGCCGGCTGCTGCGCGGGTCCGCCGAGCACCGAGACCGCGCGCGAGCTGATCACCGGTCCCGGCGACAGGACTACCGCGCGCTCGATCGTGTTCTCGAGCTCGCGGACATTGCCCGGCCAGTCGTATTGCTGCAGCCCGGTCAGCACCGCCTCGTCCAGCTTGTCGAACCGCCGGCCGGTCCGCTGCGCATGCTTCTTGACGAAATGCTCGACCAGCGCCGGGATGTCGTCGCGGCGCTCCCGCAGCGGGGGAATCTCGATCGGGATGACGTTGAGGCGGTAAAACAGATCCTCCTGGAACTTCCCGTCGGCGACCATCTGGCGCAAGTCGCGGTTGGTCGCGGCGATCACCCGCACGTCGATCTTCTCGGTCCGCTCCGATCCGAGCGGTTCGACCTCGCGCTCCTGCAGCACGCGGAGCAGCTTGGACTGCAGCGTCGGGCTCATCGTGCCGATCTCGTCGAGGAAGATGGTCCCGCCGTCCGCCAGCGCGAACTTGCCCTTCTTGGTCGTCGACGCGCCCGTGAACGCGCCGCGCACGTGGCCGAACAGCTCGGACTCGAGCAGCGTCTCGGGAATGGCCGCGCAGTTCACCTTGATCAGCGGCATGTCGCGCTGCGCGCTCCGATCGTGAATCGCGCGGGCGACCAGCTCCTTGCCGGTCCCGGTCTCGCCCGTGATGAGCACGGTGCTCTTGGTCTCGGCCACCAGCTCCGCCCGCTTGATCACTTCCTCCATCGCCCGGCTGCGCCCGACGATGCCGTAGTGATCGAAGTGCTCGTCGCGCTCGTTGACGAGATACCGGTACTCGGTGCGCAGCCGCTGGTGCTCGAGGGCGCGCCGGACCACGACGAGCAACTCGTCGATCTCGAACGGCTTCTGGAGGTAGTCGAGCGCGCCGAGCTTCATCGCCTCGATCGCGCTCTCGACGGTGGCGTGAGCCGTCATCATGAGAATCTGCGGGCGCTCGCCTTCGGGCGTGGACGCCACGTACTCTCGAATGAGATCGAGGCCGCTCAACTCCGGCATCATGTTGTCGACGATCACCACGTCGAAGGTACGCTCGCCGAGGAGGCGCTGCGCCTGGCGCGGGCTCGCCGTCTCGACGACGGCGTGGCCGGCATCGCGCAGCGCACGACCGAGCGCCCTCAATATCTTTTCTTCGTCGTCTACCAGGAGAATCGAGCCGCGGTGGGTCATGTCGTTGGTCTGCCTTGAGCGTCGCCGGCGCGCCGGCGCTCGGCTTCGGCGAGGGGGAACTCGATCACGAATCGCGTGCCGTCGCCAAGGACGCTGGACACGGCGATGGTTCCGCCGAGTCCTTCGACAATGTTCTTGGCAATCGGCAGGCCGAGCCCCGTGCCCCCGCGCTTGGTGGTGAAATACGGGTCGAAGATCTGCGTCAGGTCGGTCGCGGTCATCCCTGGTCCGCGGTCCGAGACGATGATGCGCATGCTGTCGGCGGCGCCAGCGGTCTTCAACGTCACCGCCGCCTCGTTGTCCGAGGCGGCGGGCATCGGCCCGCGTGCGCCGTTCACACCCGATGCGGCGGGCGAGGCGGGCGCTCCGTTCCCGTTGACCGCGTGACGGGCGTTCACCAGGAGGTTGACGAGCGCGATGCGCAGGCGTTCCGGGTCGGTCGTCAGCGCGCCGAGTTCCGGATCGAAGTCGCACGCAATCCCGGCGCCCTCGCCGGCTGCCAGCGCGGCCGTCGCCGAATCGCGGCACACCGCATTCACGTTCACAGGCGAGAGCTCGAATCGGATCGGACGCGCGAAATCGAGCACCTCGTTGACGAGGCGGTTCAGGCGCGCGACCTCGCCGTCGATGTCGGCCACGGCTTCCCGCACGGCGCTGGAGCTCGCGTCCGGCTGCCGAAGAGAGTGAAGCGCCGCCTTGATGATCATCAGCGGATTGCGCACTTCGTGCGCGATGACCGTCGACAGGCGCCCGAGCGAGGAGAGCCGCTCCTTTTGCGACATCTCGCGCTGGAACCGCGCGATGGAATCGGTCAGCGTGTTGAACGTCGTCGCCAGGAGCCGGGCGTCGTCGTCGCCCCAGCGGTTCTCGTGGCGCAGCGCGATCTTGCGCGTGAGGTCGCCGGTCGCGGCCACCTCGCGCATCACGTCGGTGATCGTCGCCAGCGGGCGGGCGATCGTCCGCGCGACCGCAAAGCTGAGGAGCGTCGCGAGCGCGACCGCCAGCACCGCCGTCAGCGCGAGACCGGCGTGTATCGATTGAAGCGACTGCAGCTGCACGGTCCGCGATCGAAGGATCAGCGCGACCGGACCGGACTCCATGCCGTCGTGGTCGTCGCCCGTCGCCAGCGGCCGCGAGAGCGACTCGTATTCCTCCGCGCCGAGGAATACGCGCGAGATGCCGGTCGCACGCAGGCGGCCGGCCAGCGCGGGGTTCGATTCGGCCGGCAGCGTCGACGCGAGGATCTGTCCGTCCATGCCGAACGCGACATCGCTGCCGGTGATTTTCTTCAGCTGCTCGGCCAGCGTGTTGTCCAGCAGGAACCCGAGGCTGAGGGTGCCGAAGATCTCGTGGCTCGGCCGATCGACCTGGATCGGCACGGTAATCACCTGGAGGATCCCGTTCGGCTGCGGCAGCAGGCTCACGCTGTCGCGTCCCGCGAGCGCGGCGCGGATGGCCGGCTGGTTTGCCGCGATCGCCGCCGCCCGCGGCGATCCACCGACCGCATAGAGCAGCGCTCCCGACCGGTTCGTGAGCAGCACCAGGTTCGTATTCAGCTTCAGCTGCGACTGGTAGCCGCTCGCGATGTCCTTGACCGTGGGCGGGTCGTTGGTTTCGACGGCGGCGATGAGCTTCGGCAGGTCGGCGATGAGCCGCGCCATCAGCGTGAACGTCTGCGTGCGCTCGGCGCGAAGCTGATCGACCTGCGCGCCGGTCGCGATGATCTCGCGCTCGAGCGTACGCTCGGCCTCCTTCGTCACCGTGACGTTGACCAGCGAGATCGCGACCGCGATGCAGAGCACCGCGAGCAGCGCGCTCGCCAGAAAAATCCGGCCGCGGATCGACGACAGGATTCTCATCGCAGCGTGAAGTCGAGTTCGGCAATACCGCCGTCGGGAACGGTGATCGGCAGCGGCGTCGGACGGCGTGCCTTCGTTCCACGCGATGACGCCGTAGGTGCCCGGCGGCACGTTTTCGATGCGATAGCGTCCCTCGGCATCCGTCATGGCGAAGAACGGATGGCTGAAGACGAGGATGTACGCGTTCATGTGCGAGTGGATATCGCAGAACACGCGGACGATGCCGGCGCGATCGAAGCGGACGGGGCGGGTGTTGCCGGCCGCGTAGCGCCCGAGATCGAACTGACGGGTCTTCGAGAGCGAAAACACGTTGTGATAGAACTTGTCGGAATTCGGGAAGTCGACCGTCGTGCCGGTCATGATCGCGAGCACATGCGGCACGAATGTCTCGTTGCGCTGATCCATGACGGCGTGTCCGCCGTCGTTGGTGTCGAAGGCTCCGCGCGGCGCCGATTCCAGATAGACGACCGACCGCCGCAGATCCGGCATGTCGCGGCCGAGCGGCGTGCCCAGTTCCGCCACGGTTGGCCGACGTTCCGCCGGTGCCGGCACGCGTTTCAACTCGACCCGGCCTCGGATGGCTCCGGGCCGCGCGGCTTCTACGCGGCCCGGCACAGAGGACACCAGGGGAGACAAGGAGGACACAAAGGGAACGCCGAGCGCAATCGTGCAGACGCACGCCAGCCAGAGGCCCCGGCGCTGATGCCGCTCCGGCCTCTGTGTCCTTTGTTCCCTTTGTGTCCTTGAGCATCATTCCTAAAACCAGAACACCAGCTGCGCCGCCGCCAGGTGCGCGCGAGACTGCAGGCGACCGCCCTCGCGGCGGTCGTATTGAAAAGATCCCTTGAGCAGCAGGTTGCGCTGGATCGAATAACCGCCGCCGACTTCGACTCTCGTCACCGGTGCGTCCCATGGGAACGTCCCGAGCACGTCGGTCTGGTCGCTGAACCCCAGATAATCGTAACGCGCGGCGACATAGAAGGCGGGACGCAGCCTGTACCGGCCCTCGGCAGATATCGACGCGGATGACAGCGGCATCTGCAGGGGCGTCAGAGGCGCCGGCGTCGGCTCGTTGGGGAGCACCCAGTGCGAAACGATGGTCTCCAGGCGGAGGACATAGTGGTCGCGTGAATACTCGGCGTCTCCGCCCCACGCGGTTTGCGTCAAGTCTGAACCGTGCACGTCGTTGCCGGCCGCCTCCGCCGCGCTCTGGCTCACGAACGGTCCGCGCGCGAACGACGTGCCGAGGATCAGGCCGACGACGGGCCGCAGCTCCACGCGGGTGGCGATCTGACGGCCGTCGTTGTCGTCGGAGAACAGCGGGTTCGAGAGGGTGCCCCTGGTGATCGCCGCGCTCGCGCTCAACATGCCGACCGTCGCGTGCGCTTGCACGCCGGTGTCCCATCTGAAGGCGCTGACCAGCGGAACGCCGGGACTGAACGTGGGGTCGCCCACCGTGTAGTGCACGAGCCAGCCGCCGCCGCGCTTGACGAGCAGTTCGTCGGCGCTCGCCGGCACCGCATCGGGCCGCAGGGTCGTGAGGTACTGATACGCGAGCGGGTACCCGATGAGCGGGTTGTCGTTGGCGTACGTCCGCCGCGCAAAGGCGCCGAAGGTCGGCGGCACGCGCCCCACCTGGATGTCGAAGTCACGCGTCGTCCAGGGCCGTATGCGCAGGTAGAAGGCGTACGGCTGGAATCGTCGCGAGGTTTTCCGTGCGGATCTCGCCGAGCACCGTGAAATGGGGGCCGGCCTTGACCGCTGCCGCGAGATCGACGCGGAACAGCCGGAGCGCCGAGTGCTCGTAGTCGGTGTAGTTGAAGAAGCCCGGATCCTCGCTCCCGAATCCGGCCGACACGTCGCCGCTCACGGTCACGCGCCCGTCGGCCAGCGCGATCGGCTCCGAGGGCAGTCCCTGAGCCGCCGCGAGGCGAACGGCGCAGACGACGAACAGAGATGTCAGCCGCGCGACCCTGCAAATCATGCCTATGGAGAAAGTATAGCGACGAAGCGAATCTCGAGAGTGCCCGACTGGAGGTGGGTAAGGGACGCATCAGGATACGGCGACAGCCGCGTGATGGACTCGAACCGGTTGCCCTCGAGCGTCCAGCCGCGCGCCACCTGCACGCGGGTTCCGCCGTAGAGCCTCGAAAGCGCCGGTCGATCGTAGCTGCCGGCAGCGCCGAACGCGTCGAGCGCCTCGAGCGCCTCAACGGGCCCGCCGTTGAGCGGCTGAATCGGTTCGCTCGACACGCACACCTCATAGCGTCCCAGCCGCGGATGGGCCGGTGTGAACAGGCGCGCGAGCGTCGGATCGCACGACACTAGTATCATTAGTCCAATGGCGTATATCATTTGCGAGCCATGCATCGGGACCAAGGATACCGCGTGCGTGGACGTCTGCCCGGTCGACTGCATTCATCCCCGGAAGGACGAGCCAGGGTTTGCCGCGGCCGAGATGCTTTATATTCATCCCGACGAGTGCATCGACTGCGGAGCGTGTGTGCCGGCGTGCCCTGTCGAGGCGATATTTTCGCTCGACGAAACGCCCCGGCACTGGGATGCGTTCATCAACCGGAACGCGGAGTACTATTCAAGGTAGGGACTGGGGCTAGGGACTGGGGACTGGCTGCTAGCCCCCAGCCCCGAGCCCCAGCCCCTTCGAGGATCATCAATGGGTCTGATCGATCACCAGTTCGAGGACAACTTCATCACCACCAGCATCGATCGCGTGCTGAACTGGGCTCGCGAATCGTCGATCTGGCCGATGGGTTTCGGCCTGGCATGCTGCGCCATCGAGATGATGGCGGCGTCGGCGTCCCGCTTCGACATCGCGCGTTTCGGCGCCGAGGTGTTCCGCGCGTCGCCCCGCCAGTCGGATTTGATGATCGTCGCCGGGACGGTGACCAAGAAGATGGCGCCGGTGCTGCGCCGCCTTTACGATCAGATGCCGGAGCCCAAGTGGGTCATCTCGATGGGAAGCTGCTCGAACGCCGGCGGTCCGTTCCCGACCTACAGCGTGCTGCAGGGGGTGGACAAGGTCGTGCCGGTCGACGTGTACGTCTCCGGCTGCCCGCCCAGGCCCGAGGCGCTGCTCTATGGCCTCATGCGTCTGCAGGACAAGATTCGTAAGGAAGGCACGGTGCTTCGTAAGGAGCGCACGATCATGTCGGGCGACACCGAGCCGACACTCAACAGCCAACGGTTCGACGCCAACGGCGACCGGACGTAGCGCAGAGACTCAGCCCCCATGCAGACCATCATCAAGTTCCTGAAGACCATCTTCCTCGTCGATCTGATGAAGGGGTTGTGGCTGACGATGAAGTACACGCCGCAGCCGGCGTTCACGTTTCAATACCCGGCGGAACGGCGTCCGACCGCGCCGCGGTTCCGCGGCGTCCTCCGTCTGCAGACCGAGCCCGCCACCGGGGCTCAGACCTGCATCGTCTGCGATCAGTGCGCCAAGGCATGTCCCGACGATCTGATCGCGCTCGGCGGTCACCGCGAGCCGGGGCAGAAGATCAAGATTCTGGACTACTTCGATTTCAACCTGTCGCGCTGCAGCTTCTGTGGTCTGTGCAGCGAAGTCTGCCCGACCAAGCCGATCAAGGCGCTCATCATGAGCGAGGACTACGAACTGGGCAGCTACAGCCGCGATACGCAGATCCTGCGCGTCGACCAGATGTACGACGGGGTCGAAATCGAGCAGTACACGCACTGAAACATTTTTCGCTTCTCGAAAGACCCCTTTGGGGTGCATCATCCCTCCAGCCACGGAGCCCCGCTCGGCCCGATTCTTGTAAGCGGGGCAGTTTCGACTAAGGAAGTACTAAGGAAGCACTAAGGCACCCACGGGTCTGGAGGCGTCATGCGTAGCGTGTATCGTGCGATCGCGGCGGCGGCTATCCTCGCGATTGCTTCGCTCGTTATTCGTGCCGACGTCACGCCGCCCTCCCAGGCGGCCGAAGTGCAGCTCCAACTCGGCGACATCCTGTTCTCCGAAGGACGGTTCCTCGATGCGCTCGACGCGTATCGCAACGCGCTGAACGTCGCGCCTGCCGACAGCCTCCGGCGGTCGCGGATGGGGGTAGTCGCGTCGGCGTTGCGCGTAGCGGAGTTCGACCTGGCGCGCGACGAAGCGGAAAAGCTCTTTAAATCAGACCCCAAAGCCCCGGAAGCGATGTCGCTCTACGGCGACGCGCTCTGGTCGATGGGCCTGTTCCAGGAAGCCGAGCAGAAATACAAGGACGCCCTGTCCGCGGCGCCGGAACTGGCGCGCGGACATCACGGGATGGCTAAGGCGCTGGCTGCGCGCAGCCGTCTGGAAGACGCGATGAACGAGGGGCAGGCGGCGCTCCGGCTGTCGCCTCGCGATCTGGAAATCCATCACACCGTCGGGACCATCTACGAGCGGCAGCACAAGTACGAGGAAGCGGCCGGCGCGTACTCGAACTACGTCAACCTGCTGCCGAACAAGGATCACAGCGAGAAGGCCGACTGGTCGCGCGCGGAAATCCGGTTCCTCCGGTCGTTCGGCCAGCGCGTGCCGTTTGAAACCGATCCCGGCGCGGACGATCACCTGTACACCGTCGACTTCCGTCTCGTGAACGACAAAGTCGTGGTTCGTGCGAAGGTGAACGATGCCGCGGCGCAGGATTTCGTCGTCGATACCGGTTCGGAGAATACCGTCATCACCCGCCCGACGGCGCAGCGGCTCGGCATCACGCCGGTCACCTACACGCTTGAGCGCGGGCGTCGGCCGGGTCGGGCTGCGCGGTCTGCAACTGGCGCGCATCGATACGCTGGAGCTCGGATCGCTCAAGCTGCGCAACGTGCCGTGCCTGATCAAGAACCCGCCGCTGCGCGACATTCCGGTGAAGGAAACCGAGGGGCTGTCGCCGATCGCGCTCGGCTACTCGATGGTCATCGACTACAAGACGCACAAGCTGACCTTCGGCAAACATCTGCCGGAGGAGCCCAGGGACTTCGAGCTGCCGCTGCGCCTGCACCGGCTGGCCACCGTGCGCGGCACCGTCGACGGCAGCCACCAGGCAAACTTCGTCGTCGACACCGGCGGGGAAGTGATCTCGATCAGCCAGGCGACGGCGACGTCGCTGCAGCACCCCGAGACGGGCCGCCGCATCGCGCTGAAGGTCTACGGCACGTCCGGGTGGGATCCCGACGCGTTCCTCATGCCGGGCGTGGACCTGATGTTCGACACGATCAGCTACAAGAACTTCCCGGTCGTCGTCCTGAATCTCAATGCGCCAAGCGCGCTGCTCGGTTTCCAGCTGGGCGGGATCGTCGGGCACAAGTTCCTGAGCAAGTACCGCGTCGGCATCGATCTGGAACGTTCTGTCCTTCGCTTGAAGAACGTCTCGTAACGTATGCAAGGCTGATGGCTGATGGCTATGGTTGATGGGCCGCCATCGTCCTCTGCATGCCATTAGCCGACTTAGCCCTTAGCCATGTCTCGCCGTTTCAGCCGCATCTCCCGTCGCGCCTGCGCCTCCGCGCACACTCGGCGCTCTTCGTCGCTCTCCACCACCAACGGCGGGACGCTGACCTTTGCGCCGTCGCGGTCGATGGCGACGAAGGTGAGAAACGCGCGGCTCGTCAGCTGACGCTTGCCGGTCAGCGTCTCTTCCGAGAACACATCGACCTGCACCTCCAGCGATGTCGTGAAGACGCACGTCACGCGCGACTTCAGGATGATCAGGTCGCCGACCTTGATGGAGTGCAGGAACTGAAGATCGTCGACGGCGGCGGTCACCAGCAGCGTGCGGCTGTGGCGATGGCACGCGATGGCGCCTGCGATGTCGATGAGATGCATCACCGTCCCGCCGAGAATGAACCCGAGCGGGTTCGCGTCGTTGGGAAGCACCACCTGCACCATCTCGGTGGCGGAATCGGCCGCGCGTTTCGGTGTCAGGTCCATAGCCATCAGCCCTTAGCTCAGCCCTCAGCCCTCAGTCTGGTACACCGGCCGCGCTTACTCACCTGAGAGCGCGGCCGGTTCGCTGAGCGTCTTCGCGACCTGTTTCAGCAGCGCGTCCATCGTCGCGTGATGGCCGATGAGGAAGCGCGACACGAACCGGAAGATCGGGTTCGCGACCCAGCCGTCTTCGGTAATCGTGACGTCCGAGCCCGAGGGCGTCGGTGCGATCGTGATCGTCCAGGTGCCGCCGAAGTTCTTTTCCTTCTCCGTGACGCGCGTGACCAGGCGGCGCGGTGGATCGCGCTCGAGCACGTCGACCGGGACGTCGGAGGCCTCGGTCGCCTGTATCAGGACGGGCCAGACGTCGGCCGGCGGCCGGGTGAGGCGCAGCGTGCGGCTCGCCTTGTGGTTCCGCGGCAGCAGCGATCCGACAGCGGCGACCGCTGCGACCAGCACGAGCAGCCCGCCGCCGATGAACACGACCCATTTCATAAGGCCTCCGACGGACGTTCACGCGGACGCGGACCTCGACCGGACTCCTCGACTCTCGACTGGACTCTCGACTATCGACTTCGACGCGACCTACGACTAACGACTCCGCGAGTCGCCTTCATGTGCTTCTCCGACGCGCGCGCCAGGAGGTCCAGGCCTTTCAGCGCGGCCTCGCGGTCGGCGGGGGAGAGCTGCCCGAGCACCTGTTCCACCCTGACCGGATCCAGCACCGACTTCGCTTCGCGAACGCGCGCGCCGGCAGCCGTCAGCCGCAGGAGGACGCGCCGGCGGTCACCCGCGTCGCGATCGCGGCGGACGTATGCACGCGCCCTCCAACCGGTCGATGGCCAGCGACATCGTGGCCACCGTGACGCCCATGTGGCCGGCGAGGTCTGTCATCGACATCGGGTCGACCTCGTCGAGATGGTCGAGGATGCTCGCCTGGTGCGCGCTGACGTCGCCGCCCGTGGCCGGATCCTTCACGTGCCTGGTGTGGCACGCGAAGTAGATCCGCGGATAGGCGTCCAGCAGCTGCCGGACGTGACGATCGCGTACTTTAATTTGCTTTGTCAAACCAAATTATAATAGCAAGAAAAAACGGGAGGTCGCAAAGATGCTAGAAGGATTTCCTGCGTGCTTCCGGTCTCGGCGGTTTCTTCTTATCTAGAAGTCGTAGCCAATCCAGACCGCGAAGCGCGGCCTGCGGAAGTCGTTCGCCGAGCTGATGCACCGTCCGCCGGCGTCGACGCTCGTGCAGGCGAACACCACGTCTTCCCACGTCGTGGTTCATCAGCGTTCGCCACGACCAGTCGAAGTGGATCGGGAAGCCGAGCGCGAACGTTTCGAGGCCAAGTCCGTACGACGCGCGGCCGTCCTGCAGCCGGAAGCCCGATACCGCCTGCCGCCGCGTAGTTCAGCACGAATGTCTGCTGACCCGTCTGCGGGTTGGTGACGATGACGGGGTTGCCGAGCACGTCTGTCTTGTAGCCCGTCGGCACCTGGCAGAGCGCCGGGTTGTTGGTCGCGAACTTGAAGCCGCTCGATTCCCCGGTGCAGGGGTTCGTTGCCGGCGAGTTGCTGAACCACGCGCCGCCGATGCCCGCGAAGAACACGCCGCGAACACCGCCGACGACGCCGATCGGCGTCAACGCCGCTTCGATCAGCGGGAATCGCAGCTCCGCGTTGGCGAACACGATGTTCTGCCCCGCGAACTGCAGATAGTCATACCCGCGAAGCTCGGAGTTGCCGCCGAAGTACTGGAAATCGGGGAAGTCGCCCCAGCTCTTGAACCCGCGGACGCGCATGGCGAGCAGGCCCGTCGACGCCGAGACGCTGGTAGTACCTGCGCATCGCCGTCCAGTGTCTGCCGCGAAAGCAGGCCGGCGAAGCCCGGCGAGACGTCGTACGCGAGGCGCATCGTGCTGCCCGCGAGCGGTCCGAATTCGCGGAAGATCGTCGTCTCCTGGACGAAGGCCGCGGTCAGCGGCATCAGCGTCCCGTTGCGCAGGACGCTCGTGCCGTAGAGGGCCTGCTGGTACGCCTCCGAGCTCTGCTGCACCGTGGGATCGTTGTACTGCTCGTCGAGCTGCACGAGGCCGGCCGACACTTCCATGCGGCGGTATCGGCTGAGCGGGTAGATGCCGAACGCGCTGCCGCCCCTCACGGTCCGCGTCGCGATCGCATCGTCGCGGCTCAGCAACGGCGCGAACGACGGGTCGTAGAAGTAGCCGCCGACCTGTCCGTAGAAGAACTGCGTCTGCGAGTAGCCCTGCAGCCCCCACTGGAAGCGGCGCGACAGGTCGACGTAGGACAGCGACAGCGTGCGGTACTGCGAGATCGACGCGGCGAAGAAGTTGACCTGCTTGTCGCCGAGCACGTCGCCGAAGCTCACCTGCGTGCCGCCGAAGATGTCGCCGCTGTTGGTCACGCCGATGTTCACCGGCGGCCGTCCTTCGAGGAACATCTTCTCGAAGCGCGCCCTTCTTGCGCTGGTTTTCCTTCACCAGCGTGTGCTGCAGCGGCGCCTGGAAGTCGATGATCGGTCCGGGCGCGCCGAAGTCGGCGGAGGCGGCCGTGTGAAGCGGCTCCTTCCGCTCGAGCGTGCGGATGCTGTACTCGTTCTTGAAGTAGCTGACGAAGGCGATGCTGGTTCGTCTTGCCCTCGTTCAGCACGATCGGCGACCAGTTGCCGGCCACCGCGTCGGTGTACTGCCGCAGCTCGCCGGTCGTCAGATCGAGCGTCCAGATGTTGAGGATGTTGCCGTTGCGCGCGACCTCGGGCTCGAGCGGCACGGCCGGATCGGTGGCGGTGGATCCGAACACGATCGTGTTGTCGTCGATGAACTGCACGCCGGTCTCGTCCTGAGTGCCGAACGTGATTTGCGTCTTCTTCTTCGTGTCGAGGTCGAGCCGGAACAGCTTGTCGTTGCCGCTCACGCGCGCCGTGTAGATCATGAACTTGCCGTCGGGCGAATAGCTCGGCGCGCGATCGCCGAACGGGTCCTCGGTCAGGTTGGTGACGACTTTCGTGTCCAGGTTGATCGCGAAGATGTCGCCGACCGCGTTGCGCAGCGCGTCGAAGGCGACCGAATGGCCGTCGGAGGAGAAGGCGGGCGATTCCGGCTCGTCCACCGTCTTCATCGGGATGCGCTCTTCGATCTTGCGCGTGAGCACGTTCTGGATGATCAGCGTGCGCTCCTTCTCGGTGCGCACGAAATAGGCGAGCCGGTCGCCCTTGGGCGACCACGCCATCCACGGATTCGCCGCCTGGTCGACGCCCATCTGCACCAGGTGATCGAAGCCCAGGTCCTTGTCGAAGCCGCCCGTCAGGTTGCGGACGACCGATCCGTCCTTGGACGAGACCAGGATGATGTCGAGCTCCTGATCCTTGCGGTTCACGGTGACGACGGCAATCAGGTCGCCCGAGGGCGAGGGCGCAATCGACAGCGCCTCGGCGAACTTCGTCTTCTCCTTGTTCGGCGACAGATCGCGGCCGTAGTCGGCCGGGCGCTCCTTGTCGCGGAACGGCTTGAAGCGGTCCTTCAGGTACTTCTCGAAGTTCTGGTCGAACTCGTCCTTCTTCATCCGCAGCGCTTCTTCGTACGCGTCCTCCCCGCCGCCGATGACGCTCTTGCGCAGCGAGAACAGGAACTGGCGGATGCCCTCCTTGCCGAACTTCGCCTCGATGAACTCGAACACCGCGTGGCCCAGGTTGTAGATCAACCGCGACGGTCCGCCGCCGCCGCCGTAGCCTTCGAGCTCGGTCATCTTCGGGATGATGTCGGCGATCGCCGCGTCGCGGACCGCCATCAGGTCGAGCGGCTCCCACTGGCCGCGCTCGTAGTCCGACAGTCCCTCGTTCACCCACAGCGGCACGCTGCGCCGGATCAGCCCCTGCGGGATGATGTCGAACTCGAACTGGTGCGTCAGCTCGTGGACGATGAGGCCGTAGAGGCGGTCCGGCGGATCGTCAATCGGCGCGACGATGCGCTTCTGGCCGGGCTCCGCGAAGGCGCCGACGCCTTCCTGCGCCGCGCCCGGGTCGATGTTCTCCTGCTCGAACTCGCTGTGGGTCTTGAACAGAATCAGCTGCACCTTGAACGACAGGTCGTGTTTCAGGTCCGCGCTGATTTGCTGATAGGCGCTCTCCGCGTAGCCGGCGATCCGCTCGAGGTGCGATTCGAGCGCAGGATAGTAATAAATTTCGAAGTGGTCCGTCGTGTAGATGTGCCACTCGAACTTGTCGTAGTGCGGGTTGTTCTTGCCGAAGTACGGCACCATCGAGGTCTGAGCGCTGGCCACACTCGCGTGGCCGCAAAGCCACACGGCGGCAAGTCCGGCGATCAGGCGAGTTGGCAGCACACGGGTGCGCATAGGCGGTACCTCGAAAAGGCCACGGGCAGAGGGGAAACCAGACGGAATCTTACTGTTGACTGGAACGACCCTGCAAACGCTGTGCTCGCCGTTTCCCGCGTCAGCGCCGGGCCCTGTCCTCTCGTGGACGCGCCGGCCGACCTTTTTAAGCGACAGGCGATATACTGGGTCCGCCTGCGCATGTCTGCAGTCATCCATGCTACGGCGGGACAGCCCCGGGCTTGCCGAGCCGAAGCGCCTGCCGGTGGCGGTGCGCGCGAAGGCTGGAATAATTGATGGCCCGGCAGGGTTTAACAGTGGTGTCGCCCGCCTTCGAGGCGGAGGCGCTGGCGTCGCTCGACAGCCTGTACCGGGCGGCGCTGCGACTGACCCGCGTGCCGGCGGACGCCGAGGATCTGGTCCAGGAGACCTATCTGAAGGCGTTCCGGTCAGCCGATCGGTTCCAGCCGGGCACGAATCTACGGGCCTGGTTGTTCACGATCCTCCACAATACGGCCCTGAACCGGGCGCGCGACCGGGCGCGCGATACGGTCGCGGTCGACAGTGAGATCGTGGATCGGGCCGCCGATGCGCCGGCGCCGGGCGGACTGTCGGCCGGGGTGGCCGAGACGCCTGAGTCGCTGCTGATACGCGAGACGCTGGCGCCAGAGCTTCAGGCGGCCATCGACGCGCTGCCCGAGGCGTTTCGCCAGGCCGTGTGGTTACGTGACGTGGAAGAGTTTTCGTACGCCGAAATCGCCGAGATGCTGTCGATTCCTATCGGCACCGTCATGTCACGCATTTCGCGGGGCCGGCACATGCTGTTCGAACGATTGAATCATTTACGACCGGTCAATGCCTAACTGTCACAAAATCGACCCGCTCGTCACTCCATTCATCGACGGCGACCTGCCCGAGCCGGATCGCCGTCGCGGTCGAGGATCACCTGCGCGTGTGTCCGCCGTGCCATTCTCGCGTCGTGGCCGAGCGCGAAGTGCACGAGCTGATTCGCACGCGCGTGCCGGCGCTCAAGAGGACCCAGGCGCCCGACTCCCTGCACGCGAAGTGCTGGGAGATCGCCCGGCTGAAGCCCGAGCCGGCCGACACCGCGATCCGCGCGGGGATGCCGCCGCCGGTTGGCCCCAGGCGTCTCGCCCCGTACGCGCTGGCGGCGTCGCTCGTGCTCGTCGTCGGCGGCGCATTCGTCTATCAGGCGACCGAAAGTCGGCGCGCGTGCTCGCCGCCGAACTGACGGCCGATCACATGAAATGCATCGCGCTGAACCGCGTGCTCGGCACGCACGACGCTGCCGCGTCGGTCGAGAGCGCGATGGCGGCGGGTTTCGACTGGCGCATGCACCTGCCGGAGGATGCGTCGAAGGCCGGACTGGAGCTCGTCGGCTCGCGACCGTGCCTCTATGGCGAGGGCAAGATCGCGCACATCATGTACCGCCACGAGGGTCGCCCTGTCTCGCTGTTCATGCTGCCGAAGTCGGCGCGGCCGGAAGAGCTCGTAGAGGTTCTCGGTCACCAGGCCAAGATCTGGTGCGTCGGCAGCCGCACGTTCGTGCTCCTCGCGCGCGAACCGCGCGCGACGTCGAGCGCATGGCGTCGTTCGTTCAGGCATCGCTTCGCTAGGGACTGGGGACTGGGGCTGGGGACTAGACGAATGAGGATGCGCTGGGCGATTGCGGCGGTCGGATGTCTGGCGTTGGCGCTGCTGACGCTGAACGTCTCATCGGAGACGCATTTCGAGAGTGTCCACGCAGCCGCTGACGCGCCTCCCGGCCAGCCTGCGACGGCTGCCTGCGCGGCGAACGCGAAGCCCGCGAACATGAACTTCACCCTCAAGGACGTTGAGGGGAAGGACGTGAAGCTCGCCTCGCTCAAGGGAAAAGTCGTGCTGCTCGACTTCTGGGCGACGTGGTGCGGACCCTGCAAGATCGAGATTCCCTGGTTCATCGAATTCCAGAACAAGTACGGCAAGGCCGGACTTCAGGTGGTGGGCGTGTCGGTGGACGACACGCAGGCCAAGCTCAAGCCGTACGTGGCTCAGATGAAGATGAACTATCCGGTCCTTCAAGGGCTCGACCACGACGACATTCAGGACGCCTACGGTCCGTTGTTCGGCATCCCGGTGACGATCGTGATTTCCCGCGACGGCAAGATGTGCGCGAAGCACGTCGGGCTCTCGTCGAAAGACCGCTTCGAGGCCGAGATCAAGTCGCTGCTGTAGTATGATCGGAGCAATGTTGAAGGGATTCACGCACGCACGGCTCGCCTGCGGCTGCCGCGTCGCGTTTCGCGAGGGCGTCGAAGGCAGCCCCGTCACGGTGGTCGTCGATTTCAAGTCGCCCGCGTGCAATTTGCCGTTGCACGTGCGCGATTTGCCGATGTTCGACTATCGGGAAGCCCTGCGTCCGTCGACCCGTCTCGGCCCCCGCGAAGAAGAAGAGTTCGAAGAGGAGGGTTGAGCGCTCGAGCGCTCGGCCCGCAACTGCTTCGTTCCTCCGTCAGCATCTCCAGACAATTCAGACCGTCGACAACGCCTCGTCGCTGCACGTTCCTGCGTCGGCGACCGCCTTCACGACGACTCGTGCCGATCCGTTAGAATAGGCATCTTCACAAAAGCCTTATGAGCCTGGCCCCTGTCCACGATCTCGAGCGCCTCCGCATCGATCGCGATAGCGCGCCCCGCCGTCCCTGGCTGCTCTGGACCGTGCTGGCGCTGCTGGTTGCCGCGGGCGTCGTGTTGTATCCGCGGCGCGCGCCTACGTCGCCGAGCGGCAGGCGCCGGAAGTCGAGGTCGCTCGCGCGACGCAGGTCGTGGCCGCGGCGGGCGGGTCGACCGATTTGCCGGTTCTCGTGGCCAGCGGCTACGTGGTCGCGCGCCACAGCAGCGACGTCGGCGTGAAGGTCGGCGGGCGCCTCGCCCGGTTGAGGTTCGAGGAAGGAACCCGCGTGCGCAAGGGCGAGGTGATGGCGGAGATCGAGCACGCCGACATCGATGCTCAGCTGGAGGCGTCGCGCCGCGCCGTCGCGGAGGCCGACGCCCAGCTCGTCCAGGCAGTCGCGAGCCGCGACGAGGACAATCGGAGCTACGACCGCCAGCGCGCGCTGATGAAGGACGGCATCACGACCGATGCCGCGCTCACCTCCGCCCAGGCGGCGGCCGCGGTCTCGGCGGCGCGGGTGAAATCGGCGGAGGCCGCCATCGCGTCGGCGCGGGCGCGCGTGCGCGTCACCGAAGAGGCGCTGGAGAACACCAACGTCCGTGCGCCGTTTGACGGCGTCGTGATCAAGAAACGCGCAGAAGTGGGCGAGACGGTGTCGCCCTTCGGCGTGCAAGGACAGTCGTCGCGCGAAGGCGGGGCCATTGCGACCATCGCGGACCTCGGCGAGCTGGAGGTCCAGACCGAAGTCAGCGAGAACAGCGTCGCCAAACTGACGCCCGCGATGCCTGCCGAGGTCAAGCTGCAGGCGTACCAGGAGCAGATCTTCAAAGGGCGGCTCCGCCAGATATTTCCGTCGGCCGATCGCGCCAAGGCGATCGTCGAAGTGCGCGTGACGATTCTGAATGCCGACGAGCACGTGAAGCCCGAGATGACCGCGAGCGTCACCTTCCAGGAGAAGCGCGCGGCCGAGGCCTCACGCGCGGCGGCGGATCCGGCCCCGCAGCCGGCGGCGCCGGTCGTGCTGATTCCCAAACGGACGATCACCGAGCAGGGCGGCCAGCCGGCGGTGTGGGTCGTGACCGGCGGCACCGCCGCGCGGCGCGCCGTGAAACTCGGGCGGGAGCGGCTCGATCAGGTCGAGGTCGCGGGCGGCGTCGTCCCGGGCGAGGCGCTCATCCTGAATCCACCCTCCACGCTGACCGACCGCGGCCCTGTCCGTATCAAAGGAAAGTAGAGACCATGGCGCTCATCGAGCTGCGCGACGTGACCAAGTCCTACAAACGCGACGCCATCGAGATCCCGGTTCTCGATCGCATGTCGATGTCGATCGACGCCGGCGACTACGTCGCGCTGATGGGGCCGTCCGGATCGGGCAAGTCCACGCTGCTGAACCTGCTCGCGGGCATCGATCGCCCCTCCCGCGGATCGGTCCGCGTCGGCGACACCGAGATCAGCAGCCTCTCGGAGCGCGCGCTGGCGACGTGGCGTGCGCGCCACATCGGGTTCATCTTTCAGCTCTACAACCTCATCCCGGTGCTGACGGCGTTCGAGAACGTCGAGCTGCCGCTGCTGCTGACGAATCTTTCCAAGAAGCAGCGGCGCGACCACGTCATGACCGCGCTCGACATCGTCGGTCTCGCGGATCGCGAACGCCACTACCCGCGGCAGCTCTCCGGCGGACAGGAGCAGCGCGTCGCGATCGCCCGCGCGATCGTCACCGACCCGACGCTGCTGCTCGCCGACGAGCCGACCGGCGACCTCGATGCGAAGTCGGCCGCTGAAGTGCTCTCGCTCCTCGAACGGCTGAACCGGGAGTTCAAGAAGACGATCGTGATGGTGACCCACGATCCCCACGCCGCCGAGCGCGCCGCGCGCCAGCTGCACCTCGAGAAGGGGACCTTTGTCGAGCAGGTGACCGCATGAAATTCATCGGCCTGATTCTCAAGAGCGCGCGCCGCAGCAAGCGCCGGACGGCGTTGACGATGATCAGCGTGGGGCTCGCGGTGTTCCTGTTTTCCTCGCTTCGCGCCGTGCTGGACGGCTTCGACGCCGTGTCGGCCGCCAGTTCCTCGACGCGCCTGGTGACGATCCGCTCGACGTCGATGATCTTCAGCATGCCGACGTCGCACGCCGAGATCGTCAAAGGCACGCCGGGCGTGCAGGACATCACGTGGGCGAGCTGGTTCGGCGGCATCTACAAGGATCCGAAGAATTTCTTCGGCCAGTTCGCCGTCGATCCCGAGAGCTACCTGCGCATGTACCCCGAAATCATCCTGAGCCCGGAGGATCGCAAGGCCTTCATCGAGGATCGCACCGGCTGCATCGTCGGCGACGGGCTGGTGAAGAAATACGGCTTCAAGCCCGGCGACAAGCTGACGCTGCAGGTCGGCATTCCTGTGTACGGATCGCAGGACTTCGATTTCACGATTCGGGGCGTGTATCACGCCGGCGGCGCCGCGGTGGACAACCAGTCGATGATGTTCCACTGGAAGTACGCCGACGAGCGATCGACGCCGAAGGGACAGATCGGCTGGCTGGTCACGAAGATCGACAACCCCGATCGCGCGACACAGATTGCGGGCGCCATCGACGCGAAGTTCGAGAACTCGCCGTACGAGACGAAAACCCAGACCGAGCAGGCGTTCTCGGCGTCGTTCGCCTCGATGCTCGGCAACCTGAACCTGCTGCTCGGCAGCGTGGCGCTGGCGGTCGTGCTCACGACGCTGTTCGTGGCCGGCAACACGATGGCGATGTCGGTCCGCGAGCGGACGACGGAAATCGCCGTGATGCGCACGCTGGGGTTCCCGTCCGCGACGATCTTCGTCCTGGTGGTCGGTGAAGGGCTCCTCGTGTCGGTGCTCGGCGGCGCGGCAGGCGCGGCGCTTGCCAGGATGATCGTGAACGGCGAGGCGCTCGGGCTGACCGGCGGCTTCATTCCGGCGTTCGGCGTCAACAACGGCAACCTGATCGTCGGTCTCGGACTGAGCGTGCTCATCGGACTGCTGGCGGCCGTCCTGCCGGCGTCGATGGCCTCGCGCTTGAAGATCGTGGACGCGCTGCGAGCGGGTGGCCTGCGACACAGTATGGGTCTGATAGCCAGCTACAATCTGCGCTCGATGACGGTCCGCAAGGGGACCGCGGCGATGACGGCCATGGGCATCGCGATGGTCGTCGCCGTCTTCGTCATGACGATGGCGATCGCGCAAGGCTTCAACGGCGCGCTGGTCGCGAGCGGTTCCAACGAGAATGCGATCCTGCTGCGCAAGGGCGCGACGTCGGAAACGGTCAGCGGCGTGCTGCGATCGCAGCTGCCGTTGATCGAGGCGATGCCCCAGGTCGCTCGCGCCCCCGACGGCCACGTCCTCGCGTCGCCGGAACTGGTCGTCATCATCGCGCTGCCGCGTGTCTCCGACAATCAGCCCGCCAACGTTCCGGCGCGCGGCGTCGGACCGCTCGCCTTCGAGATTCGCAACACGATGAAATTCGTCGAAGGACGCCGTTTCACGCCGGGCACGCGCGAGATCAACGTCGGCAAGCAGGCGACCGTCCGGTTCAAGGGGCTGACGCTGGGCAGCGACGTCAAGTTCGGCGGCTCGATCTGGAAAGTCGTCGGCATCTTCACCGACGACGACGCGTCGTTCGAGTCGGAGGTGTGGGGTGACGTCGATCTGATGATGCCGGCGTTCCAGCGCAACGGCTATCAGTCGGTGACGTTGAAGCTGACCGATCCCTCGGCCTTCGAATCGTTCGCCGCGGCGCTGGGCGCCGATCCGCGCCTCGATCTCAAGCCGTATCCCGAACGGGACTATTATCAGGGTCAGTCCGAGACCACGGGCACCCTGATACGCGTGTTCGCCACCTTCGTCACGGCCATCCTCTCGATCGGCGCGGTCTTCGGCGCGGTGAACACCATGTACGCCGCCGTCGCCTACCGCACGCGCGAAATCGGCACCCTGCGGGCGCTCGGTTTCTCGAGGGCCCGCATCGTCTCCGCGTTTCTGGCGGAGTCGGTCGCGCTGGCGCTCGTCGGCGGCGTCATCGGCTGCCTGCTCGCGCTTCCCGTGCACGGTCTGTCGACCGGCGCGATGAACATGACCAGCTTCAGCGAACTGGCGTTCAAGTTCCGGATTACGCCCGGGCTTCTCGTCGAACGGCCTCGTGTTTTCCGCGGTGATGGGGGCGGTCGGCGGCCTGCTCCCGGCACTCCGTGCGGCCCGCATCCCTGTCGCCCGCGCCCTGCGAGAGATATAAACGTGCTTCCGAACGTCATTCAAATCAGCATTTTCTGGATCGTGCAGGCGTCGGCACTGCTCGTCTTCACCGTGCCCTTCCGCTGGCCGCTCGTCGCGCTTGTGGGCCGCGTCGCATTTCGTGCGCGCCATCGGCCTGACGTTGATCTTCCATCGCTACCTTGCGCACCGCGCGTTCAAGATGAACCGCGCCGCGCGCTTCGTCTGGGCGTTCATCGGCACCGCGGCGATGCAGAAGGGACCGCTGTGGTGGGCGGGACACCACGTGAACCACCACAAGTACGCCGATCGCGACGGCGATCCGCACAGCCCGATGATCAGCGGCTTCTACTACGCGCACATCGGCTGGTTCCTGCACGACACGAAGTACGACAAGCTCGAAGCCAGCAATCCCGTGATGCGCGACTTCGGCAAGGCGCCGGAGCTCGCCTTCCTCGAGCGGTTCTTCTTCCTGCCGCCGGCGATCTTCGCCGCCGCGCTGTACCTGGCCGGTGGATGGCCGTGGCTGGTCTACGGGTTCTGCCTGCCGACGATGACGCTGGCGCACGCGACCTTCTGCATCAACACCGTGAACCACCTGTTCGGCTCGCGCCGGTTCGACACGATGGACGAATCGCGCAACAACCCGTTCACGGCGTTCTTCGCCGTGGGCGAGGGATGGCACAACAACCACCACCGGTATCAGCGCGCCGCGCGCAACGGGTTCTACTGGTGGGAGTACGATCTCACCTGGTACGTGATCCGCGCGATGGCCGCCGTCGGCCTGGTGTGGGATATCCAGGCCGTGCCGGATCGGATCTACGACGAGGCGCGTGCGGTGAAAACGCGCCGCGCCGCCGCGACCGTGCCGAGCGTCGTCGACGCACCGGCGCTGGCGCTCGAACTCGCAGAAGAGCCCGACTAGAGAAACCGCCGAGACCGCTGAGTTGCCGAGAAACCGATCGATCTTCTCTGCGTGTTTTGCGCTCTCCGCGGTTTCATCCGATCCGTATGTCCGCGACGATCGGCAGATGATCGGACGCGACCAGCGATACCCGGGTGCGCGGAAGCTCGACGCCGATCACTTCGACCTTGCCGGAGTAGTAGATGTGATCGAGGTGGAGGACCGGGAAGAGGCCGGGATATGTCCGCTGCGTCCGCTTGCGCGGAAGAAAATCCCTCAGATCGACGCTGCGCAGTTTCTCGTTCAGCAGTGACGTCGCCAGCCCGCGCATCCACTCGTTGAAATCGCCCAGCACCAGCTTCGGTCCCGTGACGTGGCGATCGGAGACGATCGCCGCGAGGCGCTTCGCCTGGTGGCGGCGCTCGAGGATGGCCGTGCCGAGATGGACGTTGTAGAGATGCAGCGTGCACCCGTCGGCGGCAATGTCGACGCGCTGCATGCGCCGCGCCTCGCACGTCTTCCACGAGAGATCGTGCTCGAGATGATGGGTGATCGGGAGCCGGCTCAGGACGGCGTTGCCGTACTGATGGCCCCGGAACTGCCGTGCCGCGCGCCATCACCCAGCCCATGCCCAGGGCCGCGCCGAGTTCCTCGGCGTGCCCGCCGCCGTTGGGACCCGCGCCCACCACTTCCTGAAGCGCCACCACGTCGGCGTCGATTCCCTGCAACACGGCGGCGATCCGATCGGGGCGCGTGCGCCCGTCGAGTCCGCGGCACCGATGCACGTTGTAGGTCGCGATGCGCAGCGTCGGCCGCGCGCCTGGATTCACTACGCTATGATAGTCCGTGCTTCGTCGAGCGTCGGCCGTGGGCTTCGTCGTGTGCATCGCGGTCGCTGCGGCTTGCCGCCAGCCGCCGCCGGTGGAACCGCTCAAGCTGGACGGCAACATGTTGACGGTCGACAATCGATCGTCGAGTGACTGGAATGACGTCGTGATTCTGTTGAACCGGAACCACAGCGTCCGCGCGGCCTCGATTCCGGCCGGCGGCCGTCTCCAGGTGCCGCTCGACACGTTCGTCGCCGGTTTCGGCCAGCGGTTCAACTATCGTCGCACGCAGATCACGGATCTTCGTCTGAAGGCCACGCTGGCCGATGGCACACCGCTCGAGTTGAAGAAGGACTTCATGGTCGGTGGACTCGAGGGCGTCCTGGGAGGGAAGCGCTGATGGCTCGGCTGAAATCGGAACTCGAAGTGGCGTGCCCCTGCTGTCAGACGGTCCTCGTCATCGACACGAATCTCGGACGTGTCGTCTCGCACAAGGAGCCCGACCGCGGGAACAAGCCCGAACTGAGCGACGCGCAGAAGATTCTCGCCGCCGAAGCCGCGCGGCGCGAGGCGATCTTTCAGCAGTCGGTCGACTCTGAAAAGAATCGCGGGGATGCGTTGTCGAAACGGTTCGATGAGGCGCTGCGTCAGGCCAAGGAAGAGCCGGTCACCAAGCCGATGCGGGATTTCGACCTCGACTAGTCGTCTTCATCCCGCCGGCGCCATCGCCGCTGCCACTCGTTCTCGCGCCACCATCGCCTGCCCAGGTCGACCACGAAGATGCCGACCAGCAGGACGACGATGAAAACTGTGGCTTCCACGAGGAAAACCAAGAATAAACAAGGCTCAACCCAATATCAACCGTCGTAGTCGAACTCGGGCGGCAGCGGCGTCCATCGTTCGCGTCCGCCGTAGAAGACGGGCTTGCGGCCGGGAAAGGCCGCGCGGAACGCGCGATACCGCGATCGCAGCCGCTTGACGCGTTCGTCCGACGACCGAAGCGGCTGGTGCGGGTAATCGAGCAGGACGCGCTCCACCTTCCACACATTGCCGCTCGCCAGACGCCAGTCGTAATCGCCCATCAGCTCCGCGATGTTCACGACGGCGAAGCCCGTCACCCGGCCCGTGAAGTCCACGTACGGATCCATGTAGCTGCGCGCGAGCGCGCGAGGTGATGCGAATAGCGGCCGCCGGCCATGGAGACCCGGATCGCGCGAGCGTGCGATCGACCCCCAGCGTCCGCGGCGCTGGTAGACGTGAATCACGTGGTCGAGTCGATCGATCGACTCGAAGCTGAGAAGAAGCGGGGGATAGCCGTGCGCTTCGAGCGTGACGGCCGAAAAGAGCGCGGCCTCGAGGCAGTGCGCACAGCCTTCGCGGACGACGCCGCGAAAGCTGCGCAGGGTGGCGCGTCCGCCCGGCTCCTGGTTGTAGGGCAGCGCGTTCAGGTAGCGCTGGACCGCCGCCGGCGTCCGCAGCCTCGCGATGAGCCGTCGCTCGCGGGGCGTGTATCCGTTAGTTGCCAGTCCCCAGCTCCCGGAGGTCCTTGAGGATCTGTTCGGGCGTCCAGTCGTTGCCCGTATAGACCTTCGCCAGCTTGCCGTCCGCGTTGACGATGGCGGTCCGAAGATTGTGCGTGATGTCGCGCGCGTCGTTGAGCGCACGATCGACCGACACTCCAAAACGCGCGGCGAACTGATCCACCTCGTCGCGATCGCCGGTGAGGAACGTCCAGCGGGTGAAGTCGGCGTCAAGACTTCTGGCGTGCTTCTTCAGGACCGGTGGCGTATCGGTCGTCGGATCGAAACTCACGGTGACGAGGTGCACGTTCTGGAGCGCCGCATCCGACTTCAGCGATTTCTGAAGCGCCGCGAAGTGTCGATCCATGAGGGGACAGAACGTCGGAAGGGGGCAGCGGGTGTAGATGAATGTCAGGACGACGGTCGATCCCTTGAACGCGCCGAAATGCCGGGCCTTGCCGTCCTGATCGAGGAATTTTGTGTCTGGCACTGCCTCGCCTGGCTTCAGCAATTCGAAGCCGGCCGAAGCGGTGGGCGGGTTGGGCACGTCGGCCGGCGGTTTCTCGAGCGGCGCGGTGCCGACTTTCCTGATGTCGACGAGCCGTGCGCCATTCGAGAAGATGACCAGCTTCGAGTTGATCAAGTCGCCCGGCGCGAGTCCGTCGAGGGCCTTGGCGTCGGCCACTTCGTAGGGCATGGTCATCGCCGGCATGAAGCCGACGATCTCTTCGTGTTTGACCGTGACCAGCTTGCGGGGCAGATCGAGTGACTGTACCTGGCCCTGCAGCGTGAATGTCCGCTGCTCGGGCGCCCTGCTGCACGCCGCGGCCGCGAGCGCCAGGCACAGGGACAAAACGCGGGGAAGCAAAACGAAGCGAGCGCGCATATCATCTTAGTGTAGATGATCTGGACAGGCACCTCCGGCTACAACTATCCCGAGTGGAAAGGCAGTTTCTATCCGGCTGACCTCGCGGCGGCCAAGATGCTGCCGTACTACGCGGCACGGTTTCCGACCGTCGAGATCAACTACACGTTTTACCGGATGCCGAACGAGAAGATCGTGGCGGGCTGGGCGGCGCAGACGCCGTCGCCCTACAAGCTCACGCTGAAGGCGCCCCGGCGGATCACGCACGACAGCCGGCTGAAAAACGTCGGCGATCACGTGCAGGCATTCTGCGGCGTGGCGGGGACCCTCGGCGAGAAACTCGGCGCCCTGTTGTTCCAGCTTCCGCCGAACCTGAAAAAGGATCTGGGGCTGTTCGACGCGTTCCTCGAAACGCTGCCGCCGAAGGTCTGCGCGGCATTCGAGTTCCGCCATCCGTCATGGCACGAAGACGACATTTTCGGGAGGCTCGCGGCCCGCAACCTTGCGTTGTGCGTGGCCGACAGCGAGAAGCTGTCGGCGCCGGTCAAGGTGACGGCAGACTATGCGTACTTCCGGCTGCGCGACGAGGGCTACACGCCGGACGACATCACGCGCTGGGCCGACACCATCGCGCGGGAGACGGCCGCGTGCAGGGATGTCTTCGTCTATTTCAAGCACGAAGACGAAGGCAAAGGCCCTGAGTTCGCGCAGTTGTTGATGAAGCATCTCGGGATAGGAGCGAAGGCGTAAAGAAAAATGGCCGAACCGTTCCTCATCGCAAAGACCGCAACCGGCGACGAGGTCATGTTCCTTCCATCGCTGGCCAACCGCCATGGGCTCGTGACCGGCGCCACCGGCACCGGCAAGACCGTGACGCTGCAGATGTTGGCGGAGCATTTCTCGCGCATCGGTGTGCCGGTGTTCATGGCCGACGTCAAAGGGGATCTCTCAGGCATTGCCGCGGCGGGGGCGACCTCGCCCAAGCTGAGTGAAAGGCTGAAGACGACAGGCTTCGAAGCCCCGGCCTGGTCGGCGAGCCCGGTCGCGTTCTGGGATGTGTTCGGCAAGCGCGGCGTGCCGGTCCGCGCCACGATCTCGGATCTGGGCCCGCTGCTGCTGTCGCGGTTGTTCAATCTGAATCCGACGCAGCAAGGCGTGCTCACGCTGATCTTCAAGGTCGCCGACGACAACGGGCTGCTGCTGCTCGACCTGAAGGATCTTCGTGCGATGCTGCAGTTCGCCGGCGACAACGCGTCGACCTTCACGACCAAGTACGGCAACATCTCCACGGCGTCGATCGGCGCCATCCAGCGTTCGCTGCTCGAGGTCGAACAGCAGGGCGGCGCGTCGTTTTTCGGCGAGCCGATGCTCGACGTCGACGATCTGCTGCAGACCGACGCCCAGGGGCGCGGCATGGTCAACGTCCTCGCAGCGGAGGAGTTGATCCGGTCGCCGAAGCTCTACGCGATCTTCCTGCTGTGGCTGCTGTCGGAGCTGTTCGAGCGGCTGCCCGAGGTGGGCGATCCCGACAAGCCGACGCTGGTGTTCTTCTTCGACGAGGCGCATCTGCTGTTTACCGATGCGCCGCAGCCGCTCATCGAGAAGATCGAGCAGGTGGTCCGGCTGATCCGGTCCAAGGGCGTCGGCGTCTATTTCGTCACGCAGAGCCCGGCCGACGTGCCCGACACCGTGCTGGGTCAGCTCGGCAACCGCGTGCAGCATGCGCTGCGCGCCTTCACGCCGCGCGATCAGAAGGCGGTCAAGACCGCTGCCGAAACGCTGCGGCCGAATCCGAAGGTCGACATCGCACAGGCGATCACCGAGCTCGCCGTCGGCGAGGCGCTGGTGTCGATGCTCGACGCCAAGGGCAGCCCGACGATGACCGAGCGCGCCTGGATGGCGCCGCCGGCGTCGCGAATCGGGCCGATCACCGATGCCGAGCGAGCGGCTGTTCGCGAGCAAACCAAGCCGCTGTACGGTCACTACGAGCAGGCGATCGATCGCGAGTCGGCGTTCGAGAAGCTCGCAGGCGGCGGGAGGCGGGGCGGGACAGGCAGGACAGGCGGGAGGGGCAGGAAGGCGGGACAGGCAGGAGCGCCGGGAACCGCCGGCACGCCGCGGCATCGGCCGGCTCGACGATCACCGACGCGCTGTCTGCAATTCTCCTCGGCACCACCGGGCCGCGCGGCGGCCATCACGACGGTCTGGTCCAGTCGGCGGCGAAGAGCGCCGCGCGATCAGTCGGCTCCGGCTTCGGCCGCGCGATTCTCCGCGGCGCGCTCGGGTCGATTCTGGGCGGGTCGACTAAACGTAGTCGATAGTCTTGAGTCGTTGAGTACGACGTCGTTGGTCGTTAGTCGAGTCGTGTGTCGCGAGTCCGCACCGATGACTCGACTCCCGACTGAGCGACTCGACTCATCGACTGATGACTCGACTCTCGACTAACGACTCGTACTATCGACCAAAGACTATCGACTCTTCGTGCCCCGTGCCCTTTCCGCGTCGTCTAACGAACCTGTCTGAAACTGAGCCTGCCGACTGATGAAGTCGACGATCTGATTTTCAGCCCAGTAGCCGTCGTCGTGTGGTGAACTGACGCCGACGAAGCCGCAGTGGCCGCCGTGCTTGCTGATCCGGAGATCGATGTTCGGGTTGCCGGTGACCTTCGGATCGTGGAACGGCGCTGACGGTACGAACGGGTCGTCTTCCGCCGTGATGACGAGCGCCGGCACGCTCACGCGATCGATCACGCGCATCGCGCTCGCCCGATGGTAGTAGTCCTCGGCGCTGCGGAATCCGAAGTAGGGCGCCGTATAGGTCTCGTCGAACTGCGCGGACGGTGGTGATCGCGTTCAGCGTCGACAGGTCGAACATGCCGGGGTGGCAGCGGCCTTTCGCCGCATGCGCCGCTTCAGGTCCCGCACGAAATTCCACTGATACACCACATTGCCCGGCCGCTCCAGCGCGCGCGTGCACTGGCTGATCTCGATGATCGGCGACACGGCCGCCACGCCGATGAATCCGGCCGGCGCGTGCGCGCCGTACTCGCCCGCCAGCTTCAACGCCAGGTTGCCGCCGAGGGAGTAGCCGGCGACGCCGATCGCGCGAAGGCCGTCGACGCGCATCAGCTCGTCCACGACGTGCGCGGCATCCGCCGTCAGGCCGGAATGAAACAGGCCCTCGGACAGGTGCTCGGTGTCTCCGCAGTTGCGCTGGTTCAGCCGGACGACGTTCATGCCGCGCGCGAATGCCTTCGCCGCGAGGCCGCGCATGTAGTGCGCCTCGCTCGATCCGTTCAGCCCGTGGAGCGCGATGAGCGTGGTTCGCGTCTGCCGCGCCGGCTGCCAGTGACAATCGGCGACAACACGCGTCCTTCGCGCGACGTCGAAGTAGCGCCGCGTCGGCTTCGGCAGCCGGGGAAAGTGGCGCGGGTTCCCCCAGCTGTACAAGGTCATGACATGACCATTCTGTAGGGATTCGCGCGGCTCGAAACGCTCCATCTCCACGATCATACTTGCAGGGATTCGAGTGGGGAATGGGGATTGGGGATTAGAATGTGCGCGTTGCCAATCCCTGATCCCAAACCCCTAATCCCTGCTGGGGAGGCCTTCATGCGTACGTCTCGACTGCTGTTGTTGATCGGCGCCGCGATCGCGCTCACCGTGTCGCTGCCGGCCGCGCAGCAAACAACGCAGCCCCTGCCTGCGCCGCCATCGAATCCCCGCACCGATCAGTTCAAGCGCGACGTCGGCATGGAAGTCGACGCGATGGGCGAGAACATCCAGAAGATGAACGACATGGTGTTCAGCTTCGCCGAGCCCGGCTTCCAGGAGTTCGAAACCTCGAAGTACCTGACGACGATCCTGAAGCAGAACGGCTTCACCATTCAGGAGGGCATCGCCGGCATCCCGACGGCGTGGACGGCAACGTGGGGCAGCGGCAAGCCGGTCATCGCGCTGGGCTCCGACATCGACGACATCCCGCAGGCGTCGCAGAAGCCGGGCGTCGCCTGGCACGAGCCGATCATCGAAGGCGCGCCGGGCCACGGCGAGGGACACAACTCGGGCATGCCGCTGCAGATCGCCGCCGCGCTCGCCGTCAAGAAGGTCATGGAGCAGCAGCACCTGCAGGGCACGCTGAAGCTCTGGCCCGGCGTCGCCGAGGAACTGCTCGGCACCAAGGCGTACTACGTGCGCGCCGGCGTCTTCAAGGACGTCGACATCTGCATCTTCGCGCACGTCGGCGCGCAGATGAACGTCGGCTGGGGCGACAGCGGCGGCAACGGCATGGTCTCGGTGGAGTACGACTTCAAGGGCGAGAGCGCGCACGCCGCCGGCGCGCCGTGGCGCGGCCGCTCGGCGCTCGACGCCGTGGAGCTGATGGACATCGGCTGGAACTTCCGCCGCGAGCACCTGCGCATCCAGCAGCGCTCGCACTACGTCATCCCCAACGGCGGCGATCAGCCCAACGTCGTCCCGCCCAACGCCTCGGTCTGGTACTACTTCCGCGAGACCAGCTACGAGGAAATCAAGAAGCTGTGGGACATCGGCAACAACATGGCGAAGGCCGCCACGATGATGACCGACACCGAGTACACGATGAAGCTGCTCGGCTCGGCCTGGCCGGCGCACATGAACAAGACCGTGGCCGAGACGATGCACGCGAACATCGAGAAGGTGGGGCTGCCGACGTGGACGCGAGGCGGACCAGGCGCTCGCCAAGGCGGTCCAGCGCGAGATGAAGGTGCCGGAGACCGGACTGGCCACGAAAATCAACCCGCTGCGCGGCCGCGAGGTGATTCCCGACGAGGAAAAGCGCGGCGGCGGCTCGGACGACATCGGCGACATCTCCTGGAACGTGCCGACCGTGACGATCGGCTATCCCGCGAACATCCAGGCCGGTCCTGGCCACAACTGGGCCAACGCCATCTCGATGGCGACGCCGATCGCGCACAAGGGCGTGCAGTACGGCGCCAAGGTGGTGGCGCTGACCGTGATCGATCTGCTGACGCGGCCCGAGCTCGTCACGCAGGCGTGGGACTACTTCAACAACGTGCAGACGAAGAACAAGAAGTACGTGCCGTTCCTCCGCCCCGAGGACAAGCCGGCCATCTGGCTGAACAAGGAGCGGATGGAGAAGTACCGGCCGGAGATGAAGAAGTACTACTACGACCCGACGAAGTACAAGAACTACCTGGAGCAGCTCGGCATCAAGTATCCGACGACGGAGAAGCCAGCCACCAAGAATTAGGAATTAAGCAATTGGGAATTAGGAATTAAGAAATGCGCGTTGTGAAATGGTCGGCCGCGGCCGCGGCCTTTGTCGTCACCGTGTCGTTGAACGCCGCGCCGGCGCCTCAAGCGCCAGCTGCGGCTCCCAATCCGCAGCTCGATCAGAACAAGCGGAACGTCGGCATGGAAGTCGACGCGATGGGCGAGAACATCCAGAAGATGAACGACCAGGTGTTCAGCTTCGCCGAGCTCGGCTTCCAGGAATACGAGACGACGAAGTACCTCACCGGCATCCTCGAGCAGAACGGCTTCAAGATCGAGCGCGGCGTCGCCGGGATTCCGACGGCGTGGACGGCGCGCTGGGGCGCGGGCAAGCCGGTGATCGCCCTCGGCTCCGACGTCGACTGCATCCCGCAGGCGTCGCAGAAGCCCGGCGTCGCCTACCACGATCCGATCATCGAAGGCGCTCCCGGCCACGGGGAGGGGCACAACTCGGGCATGCCGCTGCAGATCGCCGCGGCGCTGGCGGTGAAGAAGGTGATGGAGCAGCAGCATCTCCAGGGCACGCTGATGCTCTGGCCCGGCATCGCCGAAGAACTGGTCGGCACCAAGGCGTACTACGTGCGCGCCGGCATGTTCAAGGACGTCGACATTTCGATCTTCGCGCACGTCGCCGACAACCTCGGCGTCAGCTGGGGCGACGGCAACCAGAACGGTCTCGTTTCGGTCGAGTACAAGTTCAAGGGCGAGAGCGCGCACGCGGCGGCGGCGCCGTGGCGCGGGCGGTCGGCGCTCGACGCGGTGGAGCTGATGGACGTCGGCTGGAATTTCCGCCGCGAGCACCTGCGCATCCAGCAGCGCTCGCACTACGTCATCACCAACGGCGGCGATCAGCCGAACGTCGTGCCGCCCAACGCGTCGGTCTGGTACTACTTCCGCGAGACCAGCTACGAGGAAATCAAGAAGCTGTGGGACATCGGCGACAAGATGGCCAAGGCCGCGGCGATGATGACCGACACCGAAGTGACCAGCACCGTGCTCGGCTCCGCCTGGCCCGGCCACTTCAACAAGACGATCGCCGAGACGATGTACGCCAACATCGAGAAGGTCGGGCTGCCGCAGTGGACCGAGGCGGACCAGGCGCTCGCGAAGTCGCTGCAGCACGAGCTGAAGGTGCCCGGAGGTCGGCATGGCGACGAAGCTCCAGCCGCTGCGCGGCCGCGAGGTGGTTCCCGACGATGAAAAACGCGGCGGCGGGTCCGACGACATCGGCGACATCTCGTGGAACGTGCCGACCGTCACGCTGCGCTACCCGTCCAACATGGCGGCCGGGCCCGGGCACAACTGGGCGAACGCCATCTCGATGGCGGGCCCGATCGCGCACAAAGGCATCCAGGCCGGTGCGAAAGTCGTGGCGCTCACGGTCATCGACTTCCTGATGAAGCCGGAGCTGCACGACCCAGGCGTGGGACTACTTCAGGAACGTGCAGACCAAGACGACGAAGTACACGCCGCTGATCCGGCCCGAGGACAAGCCGGCGATCTGGCTGAACGAGCAGACGATGGCCAAATACAGGCCTGAAATGAAGAAGTACTACTACGATCCGACCAAGTACAAGAACTACATGGAGCAGCTCGGGATCAAATACCCGACGACTCGTCCTTAGGTTACAATCGAGGACATATGAGAAAGCTGATCTTCGTCTCGCTGCTCGCGGTGCCGGTCGCGGCGTTCGCCGCCGACGGCAAACCGGCGCCAACCTTCACCAAGGATGTCGCGCCGATCTTCAACAAGAGCTGTGTCGAATGTCACCGGCCGACGATGTTCGCGCCGATGTCGCTGACGACGTTCGACGATGCGCGTCCGTGGGCGCGCTCGATCAAGACGCAAGTCGTGTCGCGCGCGATGCCGCCGTGGGGCGCCGATCCGGCGCACGGAACGTTCAAGAACGATCCGCGCCTGACCGAGAAGGAAATCGAGACCATCGTCGCCTGGGTTGATGCCGGCTCGCCGAAGGGCGACGACAAGGATCTTCCGCCGACGCCGCAATTCGCCGAGGGCTGGACGATCGGAAAGCCCGACGCGGTTTTCACGATGGACGAGGAGTTCACGATCCCGGCCGAGGGGACGATCCCGTACAAGTACTTCCGGGCGCCGACGGGGCTGACCGAGGACAAGTGGATTCAGGCCATCGAGATCCATCCGGGCGCGCGGGCGCAGGTCCACCACGTGATCGCGTTCACGCAGCCGGCCGGCAGCGTGCCGAAGCCGGGCGGTGAGCTCGGGCCGACCAACATCGGCGGCGTGACGCCCAACAAGCCGGGACTCGTGTTCGAGCCGGGAGTCGCCCGCCTGCTGCGCGGCAACTCCGACATCGTCATGCAGATTCACTACACGGCGAACGGCAAGGAGGGCAAGGATCGGACGACGGTCGGCGTCATCTACGCCAAGCAGCCGCCGACGAAGATGGCAGCCGGCGGGATGGCGATCAACCCGCGCTTCGTCATTCCGGCCAACGACGGCAACGCGGAAGTGCGCGCGACGTCGCTGATGAACCGCGACACGATCATCACGGGGTTCACGCCGCACATGCACGTGCGCGGCAAGGACATGACCTACATCGCGCACTATCCGGACGGGACCGACGAAACGCTGCTGTCGGTGCCGAAGTACGACTTCAACTGGCAGATCACCTATCTGCTGGCCGAGCCGAAGACGCTGCCGAAGGGCACGCGGGTCGAAGTGATCGCGCACTACGACAACTCGACCGCGAACAAGTTCAATCCGGACCCGACCAAGGACGTGCGGTGGGGCGATCAGACGTGGGAAGAAATGATGATCGGCTTCTACTCGACGATCGCGCCGGCGGCGGCAGCTCCGGCCACGCCTCAGCCTTAGAACGCGTTAGAAGTGTAGAAGTAGAAGTTGAAGTGCAGTGGGCGGACACGCGGGTCCGACTTCTAACTTCGTTCCTTCTACTTCGTCAATTTCTACATCGTCGGCTGCCGGCTTGCAGCCGTCCACCAGCGCCTTCTTGATCGACGCAGGCTTCTCGATCGATCCGGAAGAACGCCTCGAGATATTCCTTCATCTCCCCGCGCACGGCTCGATCCAGATCGCGGCATACGAGTCCATCAGCGCGAGCATCTCGGTCGCGCTTCGCGCGAAACGCGGCGGCGGACGCGTCGAACTCGTCGGTGCTCCGGCACGGTCCGCGGTAGAGCCGATCGACCACGCTGCGCAGGCCGAGCCGCCGGTCGGGCGTCGCGTACGGCGCGTGGACCAGCCCTGAGAGATCGAAGTCGTACGGTACGCCGAGCAGCGTGCGATCCGGCTTCTGGACGACCCGGACGTTGTGGAGCGCCCAGATCGAAAAATCGGTGTTGCCGATCATGTACTCGAACAGCATCATGCGCGTGAGCGTCTGATCCTCGAGGTCCTTGAAGACCAGCCGCGGCAGCTCCACGACGCGGCCTTCGGCGCGGCGGGCGACGTCGTTCTCGTGCTCGATGAACAGCGCGTAGCGGGCGGCGCTCTTCTTCTTCGACTTCTCGTCGGTGTAGGTCGCGCGCGCCAGCCGCGCGCGGAACGACAGCGGCGTGACCAGGTTGAACAGCGGGTACTGCAGGTACTCGCGCAGCGTGATCTGCTCGTACTCCTTCGAGTCCTCGCACCCGGTTCCGAGCTTCAGCGTCGTCTGGCCGTCGAACGGCGTGCCGGCCATGCCGTCCTTGGGGAACTCCACGCGCAGCGGGACGACGCTGCAGTTGCGCGCCATGCGGCGGAAATGGCCGCGCGCGCTCAGCTTGACCGGGATGTCGCGCGGCGCGCCGTCGCCGGCAGCCACGGTGAGGGTCGCCGGATACCGCGTCGTGCTCTCGGGGTTGCGATCCTTGTTGATCGCGTTGAAATTGGCGGTCAGCGTGAACTCGATCGGATCGGCGCGCTGGAACAGCGGCCGTGCCTCCGCTTCGAGGCGCCGCGCCTTGAGGGCGTCCGCATCGGGCCACGGCTCCGCGAGCTTGAGCAGCGGGTTTTTCTTGCCGGCCGCTCCGGCAGGCACGGAGCTTTGCGCGCTGGAGAGCGGCGCGCCGGCGGCGAATGCAACCGCGATGGCCAGCGAAGAAGCGGCGAGGCGGATGCTCATGCTGAGCTGGATTGTATACTCACGAGCCTTCGTCGGCCGACGGTCCGTAGATCGCCGGGACCGGCACGCCGTTCAGACGAAGATAGACGCTCAACTGACCGCGGTGGTGGATGATGTGGTGCAGCACGAAGCTTCGAAACGCGGCCACCCGCGGCACCGAGAATATCTGCTGTCCGCCGCGTTTGAGGGTCCACAGCGCGTTGTACTCACCGTCGATCCGGTCCATGCTTGCGCGAGTCCGCGCCCGTATCTCGTCGAACGACGCCAGAATCTCGGCGCGGGACGTCAGTTCGGCGCCGCCCGGCGGCGTCTCCGCCAGATCGAATGATGGATGTTCGAGGATGATCGCGCCCCAACTCGGGATGCGGCTCACGTGAGTGGCGAGCTCGCCCATCGACCTCGACCTGTCGTGCGGCCTCCACGACAGCGTGTCGTCGGGCACGCGCTCGAGGAGGCGGCGCGTGGTGCCCATCTCGTGATCGTAGTCCGCGAGGAGCGCGTCCTTGATCGCCATGTCGAGAGTTTACCGAAGACACGGAGCGACGTGAGCACACAGAGACAGGATCAGCCACAGAGCCACAGAGACACAGAGCAAGATGAGTTCTTGTTCGTTCTCTCTGTGTCTCGGTGTCTCCGTGGCTCGTGATGCTCTGTGTCCTCTGCGCGCTCTGTGTCTCTCCAGCCTGCCGCCGCGCCGAAGCGCCGCTGCCGCCGCTCGTCGCACAGGTGTCGGGAACGATGGCGGTCGACGGCCTGGTTGCGCCCGTGCGGATCGTCCGCGACACCTGGGGCGTGCCGCACATCTACGCGCAGAACGAAGCCGACCTGTTCTTCGCACAGGGATTCGTGCAGGCGCAGGACCGCTTGTTCCAGATGGATCTCTGGCGGCGTTCCGCTCAGGGCCGATTGTCCGAGGTCCTCGGCCCGAATTTCATCGAGCGCGATGCGATGACGCGCCGCATGCAGTTCCGTGGTGACGTCTCCACCGACTGGGAGAGCTACGGATCCGGCACGCACACGATCGCCAGCGATTTCGTCCGCGGCGTGAACGCCTGGGTCGGCCTCGCGCGCGGCCGGCCGCCTGAAGAGTTTTCGCTCGCCGGCTGGAGACCGGAAGAATGGTCTGCCGACGATCTGTTGAATCGCACCGATGCGTTCACCGCCAGCGGCGACGCGCTCGACGAGGTCTTTCGCACGAGGCTGATCGCGGCGGTCGGGCTTGCGCGCGCACGCCAGCTCCTGCCAGGCGACCGCGGCTTCGATGGGGCAGGCGCCTCCGATCCTGCCGCGGTGCCGGATCTCGTCGCCGAGGCCATTCGTCGCGTAGGAACGCCGCCATTCTTTCTCGGCCTGGCGGCGCCGATCATCGCCGGTACAGTCCGGCTGAAGCCGGACACTACCGATGCAGGGCCGCATCCAGGTATCGAATCCGGTAGTGTCCGGCTTCAGCCGGACCTCGAGCGACCACGAACACTCGACCATCCGTCCCTCCGGTACCTCGTCCACCTGAACGCGCCGGGCTGGAACGTGATCGGCGCGACGGCGCCGTGGCGTCCCGGAGTGGCCGTTGGTCACAACGAGCGCGTGGCGTGGACGGCGGAACCGTTCGACGCCGACACCCAGGACGTGTACGTCGAGAAGCTGAATCCCGCCAACTCGAGCCAGGTTGAGGACGACGGCCGTTGGGTGGACGTCGAGACGAGCAAGAGCAAGATCGCGGTCCGCGGACGCAAGACGCCAGTCGATTTCGAGCGCGATACGACGCGGCACGGCGTGGTGGTTGCGTTCGATCGCGAGGGTCACCTGGCCTACGCGCTTCGATGGTCGGGTGCGGAACCCGGCGCGGCCTCCGAGCTCGTCGCCCTGGCCCTGGACCGTGCCGCATCGTCCTCGGCATTTCTGGAGGCGCTCGCACGTTGGAAGCTGCCGGCACGGCGCATGACCTACGTCGACGTCGACGGCGTGCGCGGAGCGGCGATCGCCGCCCTGGTTCCGCAGCGGCGCGGATGGAGCGGCGGACTGCCTGCGGCCGGCTGGTCTGGATCTCGTGAGTGGTCAGGGTGGGTGCCCGCGGTCTCGCTGCCCGGATCGTCCGAACGGTCGTCGAGTGACCTGACCGCGAAGGTGTTGCTCGAGTCGATGCGTCTTCATCCCGATCGGGCGGATGCGCTGCTGCAGAAGCTCGCGTCGAGCTCATCGTCTCGCGAGTCGCTGACGCTGCAGCGCGCGGCGATCGTGGCTGCGCTCGCAGACGCGTTGCGCGAGCGCGAAGTGCCCGTCGGCGTGTCCGTCCTGTTCGCGCACCCGCTCGCGGTGACCGATGCCGCGCGTCGGCGGTTCAATGTGATCGCACGCGCGCCCGCCAATGCCTCGAGCGATCCGTTCGCGATCGCATTCGATCCGGCCGACTGGGATCGATCGACGGCGATTGCGGCGCCGGGGCAGTCGGGTTCGCCCGACAGCGCGCACTTTGCCGATCTGGCGAAGCTCTGGTCGGAGGGCAAATCGATCCCGCTCGCATTTACCGAGGCCGCCGTGCAGTCGCACGCCGACGTGACGCTGATCCTGACACCGAAGGTAGGGACGGCCGCGCGTTGTTCTGCGCAGTAGTGCGGCCTTCAGGCCTGCCGTACACGGCGGCCTGAAGGCCTGCACTACCGGATGGACAGTGCCATAGAAGGCCGTCCCTTGTGCAGGATTCTCGTGTCACTACCGAAAGAAACCGCGCGTCACGCTGGCGCGGCCGTCGTTCTTCGCCGGCGTGATCTGCAGGATCCGGCAGAGCAGATCGTAGATGTGGACGTTTTCGAACGGCGCGACGACGAGCCCTCGCCGGAGCGGCGGTCCGGCGGCGACGAACAGCGCGCCCATGTTCGGCGTTGTCGGTTCGTAGCCGTGAGCTCCGACGTGCAGCTCCTCTTCGCTCAGGCGCTGTCCGGTGGTCACGCTCCAGCCGTCGGCGGGAATCCCGATGATGGCGGGAATGCGCGCGTTGTCGCGGAAATGCAGGCGGGCCGGGAGATCCTCTCGCTTGTAGATCGCGAGCATCGGATGCCTGCCGTGGAGACGACGGTACAGACCCTCGACGTCGCCGTCACGCGGGTTGATCGCCAGCGTGCTGCCCGATTCGAGAATCTCAATCGAGCTGATATCGATCATGGCATCGAGATAGACGACGCGATCGTACGAGGTCGGCGTCATGCCGTGATCGGAGACGATCACGATCGACGTTCGATCGTCGAGGCCGAGACGATGCACGCCCTCGACGAGCTGTCCGAGCGCAGCGTCGAGATGGGACGCCGCGTTCGCCAGTTCCGGAGACCCTGGCCCGAAGTCGTGACCGGCGGTATCGACCTCCTCGAAGTACAGGCTGACGAACGACGGCCGCTCCGGCGCCGGCAGAGCCAGCCATGCCAGCGCCTGCGTCGACGCGGTCGCGCGTCGCGAATTTCTTGTCGTAGGGCTTCCAATACGTCGGTCGCACGCCGCCGATTGCGGCCTCGGTGCCGGGCCAGAACATCGTGCCGGCGCGGCGTCCTTGCCGGATCGCGGTGACCCAGAGCGGCTCGCCGCCCCACCAGCGCGCGTCCTTCGCGGTCTCAGACGATTGCGTGAAGCGCTCCGGCATCGACGCATCGCGCATCGTGTTGGCGACGACGCCGTGGTGCTCGGGGTAGAGGCCGGTGACGATGGTGTAGTGGTTCGGGAAGGTGAGCACCGGAAACGACGGTATCAACCGGCTGGCTCGCACCCCGCCGGCCGCGAGCGCTTTCAGGTTCGGCGCCGGCAGGCGATCGATGTAGTCCCAGCGCCAGCCGTCGAACGAGATGAGGATGAGGATCGGCGGCTCGCCGGACGGCCGCTGCGCCGCGGCGGCGGCACAGGCCAGGACGAGCGCGACGGCGACTGCGACGCGCTGGAATCGCCACCGACGCGACATCTCTACATGATGTCGTTCGAATGGGCGATTGGCGAGGCAATCGTGACGGCGCTGACGGGGCTCGTAATGATGAACCCGCGCTCGGTGGCCAGTTCGAGCCGGAACCCGACGTGCACGCTCCGCAGTTTCAGGAAGCTGCCGCCGAGCGAGCAGCCGGCGAGGCGGGCCGGCGTGAAGACCGGGAAGAAGGCGCCACCACGCACGAGCACCTCGGCCCGTTCAGGCGCGACCAGGATGATTTCGTACGTGCTGTTGGCGGTGTTGATCACGAGGCGCTCGAGCGCCAGCAGATCGTCGACACGAACGCCGCCGCACCAATCGTGGGCGCTCCACGAGCTCAAGAGGCGGCGGGATGGTACGGCAGCCGGGAGGACAGCGGATCGACTGGGGTCGCGACTCACTGGACTTGATGGCAATGATAACAGCCCAGCGCGCGGCGCGAGCGATTGTATTCGTAGGATTGCGTGAAATCGTACGACGGACGATGGAGGAGGCGAGACATTCCAGGTACAACTACCTCACGCATATAGCCGGCTTTGGCCTGGTTGTCCGAGCCGGCCAGGTAGCCGTAGATGGCATTGCGCATCTGCGCGTCGATGTTCGTCTTGTAGATTTCCCATCCGCGATCCCTGACGTCGGGCTGCGGAAGCGCCGCGACTGCGGGCATCCGCCATTGCCGAGCCGGGGCGTCCGCGCCGTGGCACGTTTCGCAGGTGACCCGATCGGCTCCGCCCTTGAGTCGGCCGAGCGTCACGCGCGCCCAGGGCATGACCTCGGCCTCCATGAAGTGGATGATGTCGGCCTGGCTGCGCTTCTCCCCGTTGGGCGCCAGCGCGTCGTCGGCCGCAAACGTGGCCGCGGCCGTCTTGCCGTGCAAGCCCACGGCGACGGCGACGATGGCGATCAGCACGCCGATGAAGCCGGCCAGGGCGCCGCGCAGATCCAGCTGACGGCGTCCGCGGCTCCCAGGCGAGCGCGGCGCGAACCGCGTCGGCGTCGCGCGGCGCCCGAGGATCGCCGGCGAGCAGCTCCAGCAGCGCCGCGAGTTGCGCGCCGCGGCGGACGGACGCCAGCGTCAGCGGCGCGCCGCCCCGCCGCC
Organism: uncultured Acidobacteriota bacterium; assembly: GCA_963794305.1. Lineage (GTDB taxonomy): Bacteria > Acidobacteriota > Vicinamibacteria > Vicinamibacterales > CAVVIG01 > CAVQFC01. The sequence goes on from CAWCDQ010000024.1 coordinate 63,949, forward strand.
GGATGAACGGCGATGGTCGAGGTGCCGAGCACCCGATCGGTTGGCGATTCCGTCCGGAGAATGTCGCCGACATCGTCGAGCGCGAGCTCAGACGTGATGGCGCGAGTGATGTGAAGGAGCCGGAAGTCGGTCAGCAGGTACTGCTCACCGGCGAGCAGGCGCGAGAGCCGCCACGGACGGCTGCTCCAGAGCAGCCGTTCCCACGGCAGGAGAACCTGTGGCGTCACGGACTCGTGTCAGGGCGTCGGCTTGCCGAAGTTGACCTTCGGGACCTGCTTCGCGTCGGCCGGCGCCTGGAAAAACGGATATTCCTTGAAGCCGAACATTTTTGCCGTCAGGTTCGACGGGAACTGTCCGCGCGACGTGTTGTACGCCTGCACCTTCTCGTTGTAGCGCATGCGCTCCACCGCGAGACGGTTCTCCGTGCCTGACAGCTCGTCCATCAGCCGGTTGAACTGCTCGTTCGATTTGAGCTGCGGGTAGTTTTCGACCACCGCCAGCAGGCGTCCGAGTGCGGAGGATCTGCTGGTTCGCCGCCGCAATCGTTTCGTCCGGGCGACTTGGCCGCGAGCAACCGCGAACGCGCGTCGGCGATGTCCTTGTAGACGGCCTCTTCGTGCTGCGCGAAGCCTTTGGTCGTCTCGACAAGGTTGGGGATCAGGTCGTTGCGCCGCTGGAGCTGGCTCTCGACCTGCGCCCACTGCGCCTTGATGGCCTGTTCCTGGCTGACGAACGTGTTGTAGGAGCAGCCGGTCAACGGCGTCGTTGCCACGGCCAGCGCCACCATCTGCATCAGAGCTCTGCGCGTGATCGTCATAAAGTCATTCTACCAACTGGAGCCGCCGCCCCCGCCCCCGCTGCTGCCGCCTCCGAATCCGCCGAAGCCGCCGCCGAAGCCGCCACCGCCGCCGCCGCCGCCGCCGAACCCGCCGCCGAAACCGCCGCCAAACCCGCCGCCGAAGGGACCGATGCCGCTCGACCATCCGCCGCCGCCGAAACGGCTGCGGCGGCCGCCGCCTCCGCCGAGCCGGCTGATGATCAGATATGACGATGAAAACGGCGATCGGGAGCCATCCCGGGATGGCGGAGCCTCGCTGCGCGAGCTCTGCCGGGGCACCCGCACGCCCTCGAGCGTGACCCCGCGGCCTTGCGCGATGCGGCCGATGATCCGTTCAGTGCCCGCGGCCAACCCCGCGCCGTATCGGCCCTGCTTGAAGTACGGGCTCATCACCTCGCGGCTGGTCTCGCCGGAGAAGCCGTCGGTGATCCATTCCTCGAGGTCGTAGCCGACCTCGACCCTGACTCGACGCTCCTTGAGCGCGAGCAGGATCAGCAGTCCGTTGTTCTTGCCCTTCTGCCCGATGCCACGGCCGTGGTTCTCGAACAGTTTGACGGCGTATTCGTTGATGTCGCCGTACGGCTCGATGGTCGGCACCGTCGCAACCACCACGATGTCGCCGGTCGCCGCCTCAGCGTGCGGATCATCCGATCCATCGCGCTCGCGCTGTCGGCGTCGATCGACCTTCGCGAAGTCGTTGACCGGCGCGGTCAGTTCGGGAAGCGGATCCGCTGGGCTCGGGCTGGCGACGGCGCGAGACGCGAGTGCCAGCGATGGCGACCAGCGATCAGATGGCTGATGGCTGAGCTGACGCACGATCGATGCGCGACCATCGCGTCGACTGAGCGACCGCGAAGCTATCACCGATGCGCTCCAGCCGTCCACGTAGGTCACGATCCGCTCGACCGCCTCGAGGTAGGGCTTGAAGAGACGCTCGGCATCGGCTGACGAGATGTCGTGCGCGCCCGCAAGTTTCGTGACTTCCGCCACCGCGCTGTTCGGTGTTCCGAGCGTCCTCTCGACGTGCCGCGCCGCCGACGCGGTGTCGTCGGTGTCGTGTCCCTCGAGCCGCGCGATGCTGGTCACCAGCGCCGCGAACGCCGCGGCGGATCGGACGATGAGCACGGCGAGCGCATCGGCGCGTCCGCGCGTTTCGAGGAAGCCTTCGCGCAGGTGGAGCAGATGGCTGCGGGCCTGCACTTCGCACGCGCGGCGAAGATCGGCTGGATCGACGCTGAGCGCATCGAACGGGTTGCTGCCCGGCGACGACCGAGTGATCGGCGAGGATCGCGCCGAATTCGAGCGGGAACGCGTCGAGCGACTGCGCGAACTCGTGATCGGCGATGAGGAGCGGCGTCGCCAGCCCCGCGTCGTGCCAGGCGTCGATGCGGACCGCGCACGCGCGCAGATCGGCGGCCGTCATCGAATCGACGACGGCGAGCGTATGCGTCGCCGGCGCATCGTGGCCGTGCCCGGCGGCCTGCCCGCCGTGTCCCTCACGTGTGCATGTCCGGCAGCGTGCGTTCGCTGTCCGTAGACGACGAGCGATTGCAACCGGCTGCCAAAAACGTCGCGGAGCTCGCGCTCCAGCATCTGAACAGCGTCGGAGGAAGCCATGGCTCTCATTGTACGGTCTACAATGACGGCAATGCGCCTGCGCCAGTTCAACGTCGGCTGCTTCGGTGGCGGCACCGGGCTCCCGAGCCTGCTGGGCGGCTTGAAGCAGAACCCGTGGCTGCACCTCAACGCCGTCGTGACCATGTTCGACAGCGGTGGGAGCTCCGGCCAGCTGCGTGACGAGCTCGGGGTCCTGCCGCCCGGCGACATCCTGAAATGCGCGCTCGCCCTGGCGCGCAACGCCCGTGAGGCGCGCCGCGTCCTGCTCGCCCGGCTTCCAACGCTCGAGCACGCAAAGCTCGGCGGCCATACCGGCGGGAATCTGCTGCTGTCGATGATGCAGCGCTACAGCGGCGACTTTCTCGACGCCATCGACGGCCTTCGCGCGCTGCTCGGCTGCAAGGGGCGTGTCTGGCCGGTGAGCGTGCAGCAGGCGTCTGTCTGCGCCGAGTACGGAGACGGCTACGCGACCCGCGGCGAAGTCGAGGTCGACGCCGGGCAGACGTCCGGACGCTTCGTGCGCCGGATCTGGCTCGAGCCTCCCGTATCGATTCATCCGCTGGTGGCGAAGGCGATCAGCCAGTTCGACGCCGTCATCATCGGTCCCGGCAGCTTCTACACCAGCCTGATGCCGATCTTTCTCGTTCGAGGCGTCGTCCGAGGCGCTGGCGGAGATGAAGGGGCCGATCATTCTCATCGCCAACCTGCTGACCGAAGGACGCGGCATGCTCGGGTTCACCGCCGCCGACGCGGTCGCACGGATAGAAGAAGCCACCGGCCGCAAGGTCGACGTGGTGATCACCAACATGAAGTGGCCGTCGCCGCAGGTGCTCAGCCGCTACGCGCAGGAGCACAAGGAGCCGCTCTCGCCGGGCAGCCTGCCGGCTCATTGCGAGCTGGTCGGCGGGGAATTCTGGACCGGCGAAATCGCCCGCCACGATCGCCTCCGCCTGGCGTATGCGGTCTGGAGCGTGCTGTCGAAGCGCCTGCTCGCGGGAGACTAAAGAAGGAACCGCGGAGACCGCAAAAAACGCAGAGCGTTGTAGGGGCGGACCCGCGTGTCTGCCCAGGGGCCGGCCCCTACATTGACTAGTTCTGCGACGCGTTCTCTTATCGTTTGATCAGATCGGTCACGGAGAACAGCCGGCCGCCGCGCATCACGCGCTTCACGTCTCTCGTGTTGCGGATGTCCGTCAGCGGATCGCTGCCAAGGAACGTCAGGTCCGCCAGTTTGCCCGTTTCGATCGTCCCGACTTCGGCGGCGATGCCCAGGGCCTGCGCCGCGTTGACGGTCGCCGTCTGCAGCGCCTGGAACGGCGTCAGCCCGGCGTGCACGTAGGACTCGAGCTCCACGTGCAGTCCCAATCCGTACGGCACGATTGGCGAGTCGGTGCCGGCGAGAATCGTCCCGCCTCCCGCGGCGATCGCCTTCAGCGTGGCTTCGTACGGCGCGATGGCGCGATCGCGGGCGGGATCGCGTTGCGCCGCCGCCAGGTCGGTCAGCTCCGCCACCACGGGAAGCGGAAACAGCGCCAGCCGCGGATCGAACAGCAGCGTCTTGTCACCCGCTTCGCGCGCCGCAAACGCGCCCATGATGCCGATGGTCGGCGTGAGCGTGACGCCCGACTTCGCGATCAGATCGATCACGTCCTGGTAGGCGCGGCCGGCCGTGCTGAGCTTCGGCGAGTACCCGCGCCGGCTCGTGCCGCTCAGATGTTCGATGCCGTCGACGCCGTACGCGACGGCGGGGAACAGCTCGTGCGAGGTCACCGGCCTGTTGATGCCGTGCGCAAACTCGACGATGCGCTTTTGCAGCCTGTCCGGCAGACGCACGTACGTCTTGAAGAAGTCGACGCCCAGCGTGGCCGCGCGGTCGAGCTCTCGATCCGCCTGCTCGTCCGTCGTGACGGACACGCCGCCCGGGTAGTACACACGCGCGCCGTCGAACGGATCGCCGGCGATGAAGACGCGCGGCCCGGGCCGTCGTCCGGCGTCGAATGCTTCCCGCTGCTCGAGCCCGGCGTATGGGTTGATCGAGGGGATCCGCAGGCTGGTGATGCCGTACGCCAGCCACACGCGGCCGAAGTTCGCTCCATACCCGTCGTCGAGGTGCGCGTGCATCTCGACCAGGCCGGGGATCACATACTCGCTCGACGCGTCCACGACCGTCCCCACGTGCAGTTCGTCGTGATGCGCCTCGATGCGACGGATGACGCCGGATTCGATCACGATGTCCGACTCGCCGCGCATCGCTTCCAGTGTGCTGTCGAGCACATGTCCTGCGTGGACGACGATGCGCTCGGGCGTTGCGGCGTTACGCCAGGAGAGATCGAGCGGAATGGAATCGGGCAGGCCGCCGTCGGCGAGGACGCGGCGCAGACCTCGCGGCGTCTGGTAGACGATGTGCCGCGAATCGCCTTCCCAGCTGGGCGACTCGGGTTGATCCCCGGCAATCGCGTGGGGCGGCGCAGTGGCGCCGCCGCGCTCGTCTACGGGGACGACCCACAGCGTGCCTTCGCTGACAAACGCCATGCGGAAACCGTCGGGCGACCAGACAGGGCCCGTGTCCTGACGATTGCCGGCGGAGTGTTCCGGGAAGATCACCGACGACGAGACGCCGCTGCTGTTCGCGGAGTACAGCAGCAGCTGGTTCAATCCCTCGCGATAGCGGTTCGAGTACGGCAGCAGTGCGCCGACCGCGATGGACTCGCTGTCGGCCGACCACGTCGGCCGCCCCAGCTCGCCATGCGCGGACGTGTCGAACGCGAAGCGATGGGCATCGCGTCGCAGATCGATGGCCGCGAGTGCCCGGTGATCGATCAGGAACGCGATGTGGTTGCCGTCGGGCGACCATGCCGGGCCCGAGACGCGGCCGCGCTCCTTCGTCAGCTGCGAGAGGCTGTTGTCGCGAAGGTCGCGCAGCCAGAGGTCCATCTTGCCGCCGCGGTCGCTCGCGAACGCGATCCGCGTGCTGTCGGGCGACCACGCCGGATCGATGTCCATCGCCGCGTCGTTGGTGAGCTGCACCGGCTGCTGGCCGGCCGGCAGCAGCCACAGATCGCCCATCGCCGTGAAGGCGATCGCGCGGCCGTCCGGAGAGACAACCGGACCGTTGATGCCGGCGAGCTTTTGCGGACCGGAAGGTTCGAGCGCGCGATGCGCGATCGTGTAGGAGCTTCGTTGCAGCGAGACCCTCGCGCTGAAAGGAACTGACGATGACGCCTCAGTCCGGCGATTTCGCGCCGCGCATGATGTTGCCGTTTGCGGTGTAGAGGATCTCGGTGGACGAGAGCCACTGCGGCTTGAACGGGAACACATCGTCGTGGGCGGCGTCAGCGGACTCGCGCCGAGAAACACGACCGCCAGGCCGGCGGCGGTTCGACGTCTGCCGGTGTAGAGCGTTCCTCGCCGGAGACATACGCGATTTGAGCGCCGTTGGCGCTCCACGCCGCGGCTGCCGGCGTCGTGTCGACAGCACGGTCGCGTTCGACCGGCAGCAGGAGCCGGTCGCGTCCGTTCGAGCTCGCGAACAATGCCGGGAGCGCGGGCAGCGGATCCCTGGCACTTTGCCCGTCGCTGTCGAGCGCGACGAACGTGAGTCGTGATCGTCCGGCGACCAGGCCGGCATCCAGCCGTCGCGCGTGCTGATCCGGCTGCACCTCGCCGGTGGCGACCGCGACTTCCAGATGGTGGTGATGCCGCCGTAGCGATCCGACGAGAAGGCGATGCGCGAACCGTCGTGCGACCATGCGGGTTCGCGGTCGTCGAACGGCCCGCTCGTGATCGCCTTCGCGTCGCCGCCGTCGCGCGCGATGACGTAGATGTGCCAGGCGCCGTCCTCGTAGCCCTGGAACGCGATCGACTGGCTGTCGGGCGACCAGGTGGGCTGCCGGGCCTCGAGCAGTTCCGGCGTGATCCTCTTCGCCTCGCCGCCGCGGAACGGAAGGATCCAGATCGCGCCGAGCAGATCGATCGCGATGGATTGGCCGTCGGGCGACGCCGCGGCCGCCATCGACGTGCCTTGCGTGAGGGTGAGATCGATCTGACGGGTGGCGGTGACGTCCTGCCGCGCGCCTGCCGACCCGAGGGTCGCTCCGGCGGCGAGCACGGCAAGCCCGAGAGACAGGACGATGCGTCCTGGAATCATTTCTTTTTCGCGGCGCTCTTCCTCGTCGGCGTGGCGGATTTCTGGACCAGCCTTCTTCTTTGGACGCTCCGCGGCGTTCGTGGTCTTCGTGTGCGCGGCGCTCTGCGCTCTTCGCGCCGCCGGTTCGCGCGGCCTTGATTTCAGCGGCACGCTCGATGATCTGTTCGAACATCGCGCCCGTGTCGCCGCCTTTGGCGGGCCGGTTCGATTCCCAGATGGCCGGGTTGTCCTCGGCGAGGATGTCCTCGAAGTCGCCGTCGCTCTTGACGCTGCGCGGCGCGAACTCGGCGATGTCGACATCGCCCGCCCAGTCGTCGCGGTGCTTGATCAGCAGCCAGCTGCGGTCGCCGCCGCCGCGCGCGCCGGGGTAGCGGCCGCCCGTCTTCACCAGCACCCACGAGCCCTTCAGCTTGTAGCCGTCCAGCGTGAACTTCAGATCGCCCTTCTTCAGCGCCGCATCCACATCGTCCTGCTCCGGCGTCCAGGTGCCTCGGTCCCAGAGCATGACGATGCCGGCGCCGTAGCCTTCGGGGATGACGCCTTCGAACTCGCCGTAGGCGACCGGGTGATCCTCGACGTGCATCGCGAGCCGCTTCGTCTTCGGATCGAGCGACGGTCCCTTCGGGCACCGCCCACGACAGCAGCACGCCGTTGTGCTCGAGGCGGAAGTCGTAGTGCAGGTGGCTGGCGAGATGCTTCTGCACGCAGAAGAACCGCTCGGCCCGCTTCGGCGCGACGGTGCCTTCGGGCTCGGGCGTCTTCTTGAAGTCGCGCTTGCGCTTGTATTCTTCGAGTGCCATGACTAGTTCACATTCGCCCATCAGGCGCTTGATTGGCGGCGTCAGCGCGAACATCACCAGCCCGGCGCCGATGCCGACCGCGCCAATCGCGCCGAACAGAGCTGCGCCAGCGGCATCGACCTCGTACAGCGACGCGAGCCGGCCGCCGATGAAGTTGCCGACCGAAATCGCCAGGTAGAACACGCCCATCATCAGGCCGACCACGCGCGCCGGCGCCAGCTTCGTCGTCGCGCTCAAGCCGACCGGGCTCAGCGACAGCTCGCCCCAGGTGTGCAGCAGATAGGTCACGACCAGCCACCATGGCGACGACCTTCACGCCGTTGGCCGACAGTTGCGCGGCGACGACGAGGATGGCGAAGCCGCTGCCGACGAACAGCAGTCCGAGCCCGAACTTCGCGGGGCTCGACGGCTCGCGCCTGCCGAGCCGCATCCAGATCCACGCGAAGACCGGCGCGAAGCGTGATGATGAACAGCGGCTGCAGCGACTGGAAGTAGCTGCTCGGAAACGTCCAGCCGAACACCGACGTGCGCGTGTTGCGATCGCCGAACAGGTTGAGCGTCGAACCCGCCTGCTCGAACTCGGACCAGAAAATCAGCCGAGGCGACGAACAGCGCGGCGATCGCGTAGAGCCGCCGGCGCTCGGCCGGCGTCCAGTCGGCGGCGAAAAACAGCCAGCCGAAGAAGACGATCGACGATGCCGAGCAGGACGCAGCCGGCGGCGTCGGCGATCTGCTTGGCGGTGATCGGCACCGCGCCCGAATACAGCCCGAACGCGAACGCCACGACCACGACCAGCGTGATGCCGCCGGCCAGCGTCGCGCGCGCGCCGCAGCGCGGACGCGGCTGCGGGGGATGCCGCCGGCGCGGGATGCAGGCCCGCGTCGCCGAGATACTTCGCGCCGGCAGGTATTGCACGAAGGCCGACGCACCATGCCGACGCCGGCGGCGCCGAAGCCGATGTGCCAGTTGACGCGCTGGCCGAGATAGCCGCAGACCAGCGGCGCGATGAACGCGCCGAGGTTGATGCCCATGTAGAAGATCGAGAAGCCGGCGTCGCGGCGCGCGTCCTCCGGCGCGTACAGCGCGCCGACGATCACCGCGACGTTGCCCTTCAGGAGGCCGGTGCCGAGCACGATCAGCGTGAGGCCGATATAGAAGCGTGGTCGAGCGACTGGAACGGCCATGCTGAAGTGGCCGCACGCGATGATGATGCCGCCGTAGAGCACGGCGCGCCGCTGGCCGATCAGGCGATCGGCGATCCAGCCGCCCGGCAGGCTCGTCATGTAGACCATCGACGTGTAGAGGCCGTACACGGCGCCGGCGACGGCGGTTTCGAACCCGAGGCCGCCGGCCGCGACCGGCGCGGTCATGAACAGGATGAGCAGCGCGCGCATGCCGTAGTAGCTGAAGCGCTCCCACATCTCGGTGAAGAAGAGCGTCGAGAGCCCGCGCGGGTGGCCGAAGAACGCGTGGTCGTACGGGCGCGGCGTCGCGCGACAACAGGCATGGCACGAAGAATACAATGATTGTGTCGACATGCGCAGTGCGCTCCTCGTCAGCACGTACGAGATGGGACGGCAGCCGTTCGGGCTCGCGTCGGCCGCGGCGTGGCTGCGCGCCGGCGGCTGGACGGTGGCGTGCGTCGACGCCGCGAAGGAGAAGCTGCGAGCCGAGACGTCTGAGCGGGCCGCAGCTCATCGCGTTTCATCTGCCGATGCACACCGCGACGCGGCTGGCCGGTCCGGTGATCGCGGCGGCACGGCGTGCGAACCCGGCGGCGCGCATCTGCGCGTTCGGTCTGTACGCGCCGCTGAACGCCGAGTGGCTGCGCGGCCTCGGCGTCGACGAGATCTTCGGCGGCGAGTTCGAGGAAGACCTGGCCGCGTGGGCAGGTCGACGCTGGAACCGCAGAGCACGCCAGGCACGCAGAGACAAAACCATTCTCTGCGGCCTCTGCGGTACTCCGCGGTTCATGCCGGGCGTCAGCTCTGCCGCGGATTCACTTCCTCGTCCCCGATCGGACGGGCCTGCCGCCGCTGTCGAAATACGCGACGCTGCAGATGCCCGGCGGCGAGCGCCGGCTGGTCGGCTACACCGAGGCCAGCCGCGGCTGCCGGCACCTGTGCCGGCACTGTCCGGTCGTGCCGATCTACAACGGACAGTTCCGCGTCGTGCAGCCGGACGTCGTCGCTCGCCGACATCGCCGCGCAGGTCGCCGGCCGGCGCGCGGCACATCACCTTCGGCGATCCCGACTTCTTCAACGGTCCGACGCACGCGATGCGGATCGTCGACGGCGCTGCACGAAGCGCACCCGGGCGTCAGCTACGACGTCACGATCAAGGTCGAGCACCTGCTGCAGCATCGCGATCTCGTGCCGCGGCTGGCGGCGACCGGCTGCGCCTTCGTGACGAGCGCGGTCGAATCGGTCGACGACGAGGTGCTGCGGCGTGTTCGACAAGGGACACACGCGGGCCGACTTCCTCGAGGCCGTCGCGCTCTGCCGCGAATCGGGCGTCGACGCTCGTGCCGACCTTCGTCGCGTTTCACCCGTGGCTGACGCTGGACGCCTACTGCGACCTGCTCGACACGATCGACGCGCTCGATCTGGTCGATCACGTCGCGCCGATTCAGCTCGCCATCCGTCTGCTCGTGCCGCAAGGATCGCGGCTGCTGGAGCTCGACGACATGCGCGTCCACCTCGGCGCGTTCGACCCGGAGACGCTGACGTACCGGTGGGCGCATCCCGACGCCGCGCGTCGACGAGCTGCAGCGCGACGTCATGGCCCTGGTCGGCACCCGCCTCACGGCGGATCGCCGGCGGTTGTTCGACGAGGTCCGCGGCGCTCGCGCACGAGCGCGCCGGCCGCGCGGTCGCGCCCGATACCCGGCCCGTTCGTGCGCGTGCGACCGTGCCGTACCTGAACGAACCCTGGTACTGTTGAGCGGAGCCCAATGCAGAGCAGGTGGCTCTGTTGTGAACGACGATGCCCCGTGTCTTACTGTTAGCGACGACGACCGGCTACCAGACGCGCGCGTTCGGCGACGCCGCCGCGCGGCTCGGGATCGAACTCGTCTTCGCGACGGATCGGTGTCACCTGATCGAGGATCCGTGGCAGGACCACGCGATTCCGATCCGCTTCTACGACGAGGACGCGTCCGTGGCCGCCATCCTCGAGTCGGCTGCCGCCCGGCCGCTCGACGGCCTGATCGTGGTTGGCGATCGGCCGACCGTCATCGCGGCCCGCGTCGCCGGAGCATCTCGGGTTGCCGTGGCATCCCGCCGAAGGCGCGGCCGCGGCCCGGCACAAGCTGCTGACGCGCGAACGGCTCCGCGATGCGGGCCTGCCCGTGCCGTGGTTCGTTCCCGTGGCCATCGACCATGAGCCATCAGCCATCAGCCATCAGCCATTGACGTATCCCTGCGTCCTCAAGCCGGTCGCGCTGTCGGGCAGCCGCGGCGTGATGCGGGCCGACAACGCCGAAGGGCTCGTCGCGGCGTTCGCGCGGCTGCAGGCGCTCATGCGGCAGCCGGACGTGCTGCGCCGAGCGGAACGAGGCGCACACGACGGCGCTCATCGAAGGATTCATTCCCGGCCGTGAGTACGCGCTCGAAGGGCTGCTGACCGGCGGCAGGCTGCACACGCTCGCGATCTTCGACAAGCCCGATCCGCTGGACGGCCCGTTCTTCGAGGAGACGATCTATCTCACGCCCTCGTCCGCAACCGACGACGTGCAGCGCGCCATCGTCGGCAGTGTCGGCCGCGCCGCCGCCGCGCTCGGCTTGCGCCACGGTCCGATCCACGCCGAGTGCCGGGTGAACGCTGAAGGCGTCTTCGTGCTCGAAGTCGCCGCCCGGCCGATCGGCGGCCTGTGTGCGCGCGCGCTGCGCTTCCAGTCTCAATCCGCAATCCGCAATCCGCAATCCGCAATGTCTCTCGAGGAGCTCCTCCTTCGTCACGCGCTTGGCGAAGATCCCGACCGCGTACGTGCGCGAATCGCCGGCGTCCGGCGTCATGATGATTCCCATTCCGCAGCGCGGCGTGTATCGCCGGGTCGACGGCGTGGACGACGCGCGCGGTGTCGCCGGCGTGGACGACATTCAGATCACGGCGAAGCCGGACCAGCTGCTGGTGCCGCTGCCGGAGGGCGCGAGCTATCTGGGATTCATCTTCGCGCGCGGCGCCGATTCGAGCGACGTCGAGCGCGCGCTGCGCGACGCGCACGCGCGGCTCGTGTTCACCGTCGATGCCGAGTTGCCGGTGCTCGCGGCACGCTAAGTACACTACAATCGCCACCATGGCTGATTCCTGCGGACCCTCCGGCCCGCCGCGCCCGGCGCCGCATCGACCAACACCAGCGGCCGCAAGGTGATGTGCGTGAAGTTCCAGAAGGAGCTGCCCGGGCTCGACGCGGTGCCCTGGCCCGGTGAGCTCGGTCAGCGCATCTACGACAACGTGTCGAAGGACGCCTGGAAGCTCTGGGAAGAGCGGATGAAGATGATCCTCAACGAGTACCGCCTGATGCCCTGGCAGAAGGAAGCGCAGGACCTCGTGGCCAAGCACATGGAAGATTTTTTCTTCGGAGACGGCGCCGCGTTACCACCTGGATACGTCCCGCAGCAGGCCAAATAGGGTCCTCGGCTCTCCGCAGTCATTCGCTACTTTCTACAAGCCCTTCTGTAGCAAACCACTGCAACTCTGCAGTAGGCGGCCATTTTTCATCATCGAATAAGTCCCATAAAATCAGCTAGTTGCGGGTGGCCTTCTCGGAGGCCGTCGGGCACAGAGTTTGATAATCGTCCAGGTGCGATGGGAGTGCATCTGAGCGGCGTCGGCCGACGGCTACCGGTGCAACGCGGCTCCGGATGAGCCAGGCGACGTGCAGCGATTCGGAGGAAACGCCCTGTCGAGGTCGAGTAAAAAGGGGCAGCGCGCCGTTTATGCATAGTCGCGGCTGAAGAGATTGGGCAGAGTGTTAGCAACGAATACGGAGGGATAATCGGTGACTACAGGTGAACGCAAGGAACGGCGGGGATTCGCGTCGATGTCGGCCGAGAAGCAGCGCGAGATTGCCAGCAAGGGCGGGCGCGCTGCGCACGAGAAGGGCACGGCTCACGAGTGGACCGCCGACGAGGCCAGAAACGCCGGCCGCAAGGGCGGTCAGGTGAGCCGCGGCGGACGAGGCCGGCTCATCGTTCCGTCCGACGCGCCGCAACCAGAGACGACTGTCTGAAGGTGCGGCGGAAAATCGTGCAGAATGACCCGTTCGATCGAGCGAACGCTTTGGAGGCGACTAACAATGGCAAGACGCGTCGCCGTGATCTGTGCGTTGACGCTCGCCGTGGCGGCGAGCGCACGCGCACAGAGCGGCTCTTCAGGGACATCCACGGGGCAGAGTACCACCGCCACCCAAGCGTCGTCCTCGTCGACCGCGGAGGAGACGCGGCCGGCGACGACGACGTTCAACGGAGACACTGGTCTGTGGTTTGTGCCGACCGGCGAGGTTCTCGGTAAGGGGCAATGGTCGACGAGCGTCTATCGCCGAGGCACGAACTGGATACAGGGCTACACGAACGTCGCTGACTTCGCGGGAACCTTTGCCTATGGCTTCGGTGGCCGCACCGAAGTCTTCGGGTCGTTCCTCGTCGACACCCGCATCGACCGCGACATCAGGCCCATCTTCGTGAACGATCCCGCCTTCGGCGGCTTCATCGATCGTTACCCCAAGGTCAATCAGGTACTGGACCGGCGACAACGTCGGCGACTTCTACGTTGGCGCGAAGTACAACATCTGGTCGGAATCCCGGAAGAATCCGGCGGCGATCGCCATCCGCGGCATGATCAAGCTGCCAACCGGCAACGCCGATGCGGGCGTGAGCACCGGCAAGGCGGATTTCTCCGTTGACGGGGTCGTCAGCAAGGAAACCAAGAAGAACGTGGAAGTGTCGGGGTACGGCGGCTACGAATGGCGTGGCAGTCCCGACGGATTCAATATTCCGGGCGGCGCATTCCGCTGGGGCTTCGGCGGGGCGTTTCCGTCGCGCAACCCCCTCCGGCTCAACGCCGAGTTGAACGGCTACGTGCCGTCGAGCGACGTGGCAACGACCACCACGCCGCTCATCGGTGTCGGATCTGAGCCGCGCGCCGCTGACCTCCAATACCGAGAACATCACCCGCGCCACGCTCGGCGTCACCTATCAGACCAAGAAGGGTGTCTTCTTCGGCGCGGGTCTCAGCTGGAACGTCCCCACGCGCGCGACGCAGCGGAGCGTTCACCGACGAGCCCGACGTGATCGGCGACTACTACGACTGGCAGTTCCGGATCGGTTATCACCCGGGAGTGAAGACGTACGCACCGCCGCCGCCACCGGCTGCGGCACCCACGCCGGCTCCGGCGATTCCGGCGCCCGTGCACAACCTGAGCGTCAAGGCGGCGTGCGATCCGTGCACGGTCGAAGTCGGGAAGACGTCGACGGTGACGGCGACCGTGACCGATTCGATCAGCTGCTCCGTGACGTATCGCTGGACCGCCCCGGGCGGCACGCTGGCGCAGCCGTCGGAACGTTCGACGATCTGGACGGCGCCGCAGCAGGAAGGCAGCGTGCCGGTGACGGTCACCGTGACCTGCCCGTCGGACAACAAGACCGCGTCCGACACGGTCAACATCCAGGTGACGCGTCCGCCGGTGCGGAACTACACGTTCGAGGACGTCTACTTCGACTTCGACCGCTACTCGCTGCGGCCGGAAGCGACGCGCGTGCTCGACGAAGCGATCGCCGCGCTGCGGGAGAATCGCGACCCTGCGCGTGGAGATCGAAGGCCACACCTGCAGCATCGGCACGGCCGAGTACAACCTCGCGCTCGGCGACCGCCGCGCGAATGCCGTGAAGGACTACCTCGTCAGCCGGGGCATCACCGCGGATCGGTTGCGGACGGTGAGCTACGGCGAGGAGAGGCCGAAGTACGACAACAGCCGCGAAGAAACGCGTCGTCTGAACCGGCGCGCCGCTCTCGTGGTCAATCTGCGGTAGACACAGACAGGGCTGAGGGACTGGGGGCTCGAGGGCTGGAGAGCACCTGAGCCTCCAGCCCTTGGCCACTGACGTCCCTCGGTTCCCACCGGAGGATCCTATGCGCTTCATCCACCTCTTCCTGGTCGGTTACTTCCTCCTGGTTCTCGGCGCCGCGCTGGCGCTGTGGAAGGCCGGCGTTCTCGCTCACGTGAGTGGAACGTGGATGGCGATCGGCGCCATCATCGTCGTTGGCCTTGGCATCATGGTCGCGGTGTCGTCGGCCAAACCCGCCATTACTCGCGAATAAGCCGTCGCCCAACGCCGCTGCAAGCCATTCGCCTGTCCTTCCCGCCACGGGATGGCACGCGTTATGGTTCTGTAATGCGCGCCATGCGTCTCGCGATCGCGTCCGCCGCCGTTGCGCTTGCGGCTCTGTCCGCCGGCTGCAAGGAAGGCGGCACGATCAACGTTCACAGTCTTTCTTTCAAGGGCGTTCAGGCCGTCGATGAAGGCCGCCTGAAGGACGCGCTGGCGACACACCAGAGCTCGAAGATCCCGTGGGGCAAGAAGTCTTTCTTCGACCGCTCGCGCTTCGATGCCGACCTGAAACGCATTCAGGCGTTCTACGCGGACCGCGGATTCCCGGACGCGCGCGTAACGGGGTTCGACGTAAAGCTCAACGACAAGCAGGACGAAGTCGATCTCACGGTGACGATCGCCGAAGGCGAGCCGGTGGTCGTGAAGTCGATTGCCTTCTCTGGATTCGACGTCGTGCCGGCCGCGCACCTCGACGATCTCAAGAACCGGCTGCCGGTGAAAGTCGGGCAGCCGCGCGATCGCCAGCTCGTGGTGAGCGCGCACGAGATGGCGGTGAACGAGCTCAAGGACCACGGCTTTCCCTACGGCAAGGTCTCCACCGCGGAAGACGATGGGAGCGACGGCAAGCAGGCGGTGCTGACGTTCACAGCCGAGCCTGGCCTGCTCGCACATTTCGGGAAGGTGGAAGTCGTCGGCAACAAGAGCGTCGACGAGCACATCATCCGCCGCCAGTTGACGTTCAAGCCGGGCGAGCTCTATCAGCGCAACCTGGTGCAGGACTCGCAGCGGCGGCTGTACGGGCTCGAGCTGTTCCAGTTCGCCAACGTCGAGTCGCTGAACCAGGAGCAGCAGCCGGAAGAGGTGCCGGTTCGCGTGACCGTGGCTGAAGGGAACCACCAGCGCGTGAACTTCGGCGTCGGGTACGGGACGGAGGAGAAGGCGCGCGTCGACGCCGAGTACCACCACGTCAATTTTCTCGGCGGAGCGCGGACGGCCGGCGCGCACGTGCGCTGGTCGTCGCTCGATCGGGGCATCCGGCTGGACTTCAACCAGCCGTACTTCATGAGCCCGCACTTTTCGCTCGGCGCGGAGGGGCAGCAGTGGTACACCTACACGCCCGCGTACACGCGCGGTGACGTCCGGCGCAAAGCTGACGCTGACGCACAAATCGAGCGCGCAGACATCGTGGGGCGCATCGATCACGAGCGAGCACGACGTCAGCTCGATCACGGACGAGGCCTTCAACGATCCCACGCTTCGCAACTACTTCATCGCGCTCGGTCTCGATCCCACGACGAAGGAGCAGAACGGCACGCTCAACGCGCTGGGCGCCGATTTCCAGCACTCGACGGCCGACAACCTCCTGAACGCGCACCACGGGTTCCAGATCGCTCTGCACGCCGAGGAAGCGGGCCTCGTCGTGCCTGGCAGTTTCAACTTCTACGCAGGATCGGTGGACGTCCGGCAGTACCTGCCGCTCGGGGACAGCCTCGTCCTCGCGAGCCGCGCTGCAGGCCGGCAACATCCGGCCGAGCAATGACGATCCGGCGAACGTGCCGTTCGGGAAGAAGTACTTCCTCGGCGGCGCGACGAGCATCCGCGGATGGGGACGCTACGAGGTCAGCCCGCTCGTGTCGGGCGAGGCGGTGGGCGGCAACAGCATGCTCGCGTTCAGCGAAGAGCTGCGTGCCGTGTTGCACGGCAACTTCGGCGCTGTGGCGTTCTTCGACGGGGGCAATGTCTGGGCCCGGTCGGTACGGCTTCGACCTTCACGATCTGCGATACGCCATCGGTGCGGGACTCAGGTATCAGACGCCGGTCGGTCCCATCCGCTTCGACTACGGGTACCAGCTGAATCCCATTCCGGATCTGCTCGTCAACGGAGCTCCGCAGACGCGGCGGTATCGCCTGCATTTCAGCATCGGGCAGGCGTTTTGAGCAGGGTTCGACGGTTCGAGGGTTCCAGGGTTCCAGGGTTCCGCGATGAGCATCCTGCGACGCGTGACACACGTACTGATCCTCGTGCTGACGCTGCTCGTCGGGGCCGCGGCGGCGGCGGTCATCGTGTCGCAAACGGCCTGGTTCAAGAACTGGTTGCGCGGCTACATCGTGCGGGAGGCGCAGCAGTATCTGAACGGCACGCTGTCCATCGAGCGCCTTGGCGGGAATCTGTTTTTCGGCATCGAGATGGAGAACGTCGGGTTGTCGATGGACGGCAGCCAGGTGGTCGCGGTGCAGGATCTCGGCCTCGACTACAACGTCTTCGAGCTGCTCACCAAAGGCCTGTCCGTCGACAACATTCGTCTCAACAAGCCGGTCGTGTACCTGAGGCGCGAGGGCGATACCTGGTCGCTGAGCCGCCTGGTCAAGAAACAGGAATCGGAGGCCGACCGCAGCGGTCCCGAGAAGCCGATCGCGATTGACACGATCGGCATCACCGATGGATCGATCGTGGTCGAATCGCCGGTCGCGACGACGGGCGTCGAGGTGCCGAAGCGGATCGACCATCTCGACGCCCGGCTCTCGTTCAAGTACGAGCCCGTGCGGTATTCGATCGAGATCACCCAGGTGTCGTTCCGTGGATCCGAGCCGGCGCTCGCGCTCAACGCGCTGTCCGGCGGCATCGCGGTGAAGGACGACACGCTGTTCGTGCAGAAGCTTGCGCTGCGCACGCCGGAAACATCGCTGTCCTTCGACGGCGCCATCCAGAACTACCTCACCAGGCCGGTCTTCCGTCTCAGCATCAGCTCGGACAAGCTGTCGGTTCCTGAAATCGCGCGGATCGTGCCGGCGTTGTCCGGCATCGCGCCTTCAGCCGTCGTTCAACGTCAAGACCGACGGCCCGCTCGATCGCCTTGCGGTCGAGATGCACGTGCAGTCGTCTGCGGGGGCGGCGAGCGGAACACTCGTTGCCGATCTCGAGGAGCCCGGACAGTCGGTCAAGGGTGATCTCTCGGTGCGTCACCTCGATCTCTCGGCGCTGATGAACGACCCGAAGCAGAAGAGCGACATCACCGCGAATGCCCGCGTGGACCTGAGCGGCGCGGCGTTGTCGAACGTGAACTCGCTGCGCGGAAGCGTTTCGCTCGATTCTCCTCGGACGATGGTGGCCGGGTATGTCGCCGAGCGCGTGCGCGCGAATGCCAGGATCGACGGACGGTCGGATCGGCATCGACGGCAGCGCCGCCGCGTACGGTGCGTCAGCGACCGTCGCCGGCAACTGTCACGCTCCCGGATCTGGAGCAGCAGGCACGAACCGTGGGCTTCGATGTCCACGGCAAGGTGCGTGGCGTGAATCTCGCGTCAGCTGCCGCGCGAGCTGGCGATCCCGCCGGCTGTCACGGATGTGAATGCCGACTACCACGCCGTCGGGTCGGTTCGGTCCGGCTCAAGCCGGACGCTACCGGAACCTAAAACTGCTGCGCCTGCGAGCACTTCGGTAGTGTCCGGCTTGAGCCGGACCAACGTGGATCTCCGCTTTCAGCCGTCAACTGTCGCGGGCGCGCGAATTGCCGCTGGCAGTACCGCGGGCGTCACGGTAAACGGCTCGGACATCGCCTATCGGGCGGATGCGACCGTCGCGAATCTCGATCTCCAGGGTATCGGCGAGCAGTTCCACGTGCCGGCTCTGGCCGATGGCCGCTACAAGAGCGCTATCAACGGCCACGTCACCGCGGAAGGAAGGGGCACGACGCCGGCTGCACTGACACTGACGGCCAGCGGCACGCTGAACGATTCGTCGATCCTCGGAGGAACGATTCCGCAGCTGTCCTTCACCGCGGACGTCGCAGACGACACCGCACATGTGACCGCGTCCGGCGAGTTCGCGGAGTTCGACCCCGCCGCGGCGACGGGCAAGCCGGGGATGAAAGGGGATGTCGCCGGCGCGCTCGATGTCGACGCGACGCTGGGTCACCTCTCGAGCGGCGTCACAGCCGACAGCGTGCAGGCCGACGGCAGGCTGACGCTGCAACCCTCAACAATCGGCGGCCTCGAGATCGCTCGCGCGTCCCTCGATGGTGGCTATCACGAGTCAGTCGGCAACATCCGGACTCTCGACATCGCCGGCCGCGATCTGAACGTGAAGGCGAGCGGCACGGTGGCGCTGAACGACACCGGTCAGTCGAACCTCAAGATCCACGCCGACTCTCCGGATCTCGAGACGATCGGGAAGCTCGTGGACATGCCGATCACGCGGCATCGGCTCGATCGACGCGACGGTGACCGGCAACCGGCGCGAGTTGAAGGCCGCGGGCCATCTTGTGGGCGACGGGCTGAAGTACGGCGACAACGGCGCGCTGACCGTCTCGAGTAACTTCGACGCGGCAGTTCCGGATCTCGACATCGCCGAGGCCACCGTGGCCGGCAACACCCATGCGACGTTCGTTTCCGTCGCCGGTCAGGACATCAACGAGCTCGACGCAAAGACGACGTACAAGCGGAAGCAGCTCGACTTCGACGCGACGGCCAAACAGCCGCAGCGATCGCTGGGAGCCGCCGGTTCGCTCGTGCTTCATCCGGACCATCAGGAAGTCCATCTTCAGCGGCTTGGTCTCCAGGCGCAGGGGCAGTCGTGGCAGCTCGCGCAAGGTTCGCAGACCACGTTCAACTACGGCCACGACACGGTGGCCGTGCACGACCTCGCGCTCGTCAACGGCAGTCAGCGTATTACGGCCGACGGCGCGTTCGGCCATGCGGGTGAAGCGTTGAACGTGACGCTGACGAGCGTCGATCTGGCGAGCGTCGATACGCTGCTGCTGCGTCCGCCTCAACTCACCGGAAAGCTCACCGCCTCCAGTACCGTGACCGGCACGACCGACGCGCCCGAGATCGCCGCCGAGTTCCGCGTCGAGAACGGCGGCTTCCAGCAGTACCGCTACGATTCGTTCGGCGGGACCGTGAAGTACGCCGGCGCGGGGGTGACCGTCGACACCAGGCTGCAGCAGAACCCGACGACCTATCTGACCGCCAAGGGCTACGTGCCGACAGCGCTCTTCAAGGGTGGCGGCACGGCTGAAGCGCGTGCCGCCGCGCACGACGCGCCGGTCGCGGCAGGCGATCGAATCGATCTCCACATCGACAGCACGCCGATCGACCTCGGCGTGGTGCAGAGTTTCATGCCGGCGCTGACCAAGGTCACCGGCACGGTGCAGGCGAAGATCGACGTCGCCGGCTCCGCGTCCGATCCCCATCCGACCGGCGTCGTCACCGTCGACAAGGCGGGGTTCACCGTCCAGCCTACCGGCGTCACGTACTCGAACATGCAAGGCAAGATCGACCTGCAGCCGGACAAGGTGCACATCGACAACATCTATGTGCTCGACAATCACCACAGCGCGTTGTCGCTCACAGGCGATCTGGCGATCCACGAGCTGGAGGTTGGCGGCGTGGAGTTGTTCGTCACCGCGAGCGATTTCAAGGTCGTCGACAACAAGCTCGGCAACGTGCGCGTGAACAGCAACCTGGAGATCGCGGGCGAGCTTCGCGCGCCGCGCATCGAAGGGGACTTCGGGATCTCGACCGGTCAGGTGAATCTCGATCAGATTCTCGCCCTTGCCAGCGACTCGGCGTACGCGACGGAGCAGACCGAATACGTGACGAAGCCGGATGACGGCGCCGCTCCGGCCTCGCCGTCGCCGATGGATGCGCTGAAGATGGACGTGCGCGTCACGGTTCCGGAGGATCTGGTCGTCAAGGCGAGCGAGCTGCGGACACCCGGCGCGCCGGTGAGCCTCGGCGCCATCAACGTCACGCTCGGGGGCGATCTTCGCGCGACGAAGGCCGCCGGGCAGCAGCTCGTGCTCGTCGGCGCCGTCAACACCGTGCGAGGGACTTACGACTTCCAGGGCCGCCGGTTCGAAATCCTCAGGGATGGGACGATCCGCTTCGCGGGAGATGCCATTGAACGACATGGATCCGCTCCTCGACATCCGCACGCGGCGGCTGATTCAAGGCGTCGAGGCGCGGGTCAACGTCCGCGGCACGCTGAGGCAGCCCGACATCGTCCTCACCAGCACGCCGCCGCTCGAGCAGGCCGACATCCTGTCGCTCATCGTGTTCAACCAGCCGATCAACTCGCTGGGCGAGGGACAACAGGTCTCGCTCGCGCAGCGCGCGCAGCAGCTGGCGACCGGCACGCTGGCCAGCGCGCTGTCGTCGTC
Source organism: uncultured Acidobacteriota bacterium (assembly GCA_963794305.1). Classification (GTDB taxonomy): domain Bacteria; phylum Acidobacteriota; class Vicinamibacteria; order Vicinamibacterales; family CAVVIG01; genus CAVQFC01. Next base: position 84,844 of record CAWCDQ010000024.1, read on the forward strand.
GATCGAGAACGCGCTCGGCGTCGACACGTTCGAAATCAGCACGGCGCCCGAAAGCGGCGCGAACGCGTCGGTCACGGTCGGACAGCAGGTAGGCCAGAACCTCTACGTCAAGGTGGAGCAGGGAATCGGCGGGTACAACGATACCAACTTCATCTTCGAGTACGAGCTCACGCGATGGCTTCGCCTGAGGACCAACGTGCTGCAGGGGTCCGCCACGCAGCAGGTGCAGTTCCAGCGCGTGCAGGGAAGCGGCGCGGACCTGCTGTTCTTCTTCAGCTATTGAATACAGAATTGGCGAATTGGTGAATGAATTCGCCAATCTATCAACTCGACCAATTCGCCAACTATGCGTTTGCGAGCGAAGCGACCTGCACCCGTGCGTCGTTGAAGCAGGCGCCGCCGCCGAGATCGGTCAGCGTGTCGGGCACCAGCGCCGTGCCCGTGACGTTGTTTCGCGTGCTGCGCCGCCAGATGCCCTTCGGCAGGCTGACGGTGCCTGGACGAATGGCCGGCGCGACCGTCAGCGGGCAATGGACTTCGCCCAGCTCGTTGAAGATCCGCACCACGTCGTTCTCCTCGAGTCCGCGCGCCCGCGCATCGTCGGGATGCATCAGCAGCTTGACGTCGGCACGCGGTAGTTCGCCCAGCGTCGAGCTGATCGTGCGATCGCTGGCCGGCGAAATGAGGGCCAGCGGATAGCGATCGGTTTCAGGATCCGGCTGGTAACGATACAGCCCCATCGGCGTCGTCGGATCGAGCGCCGCCGGGAACAGGTGGACCTTCCTGTCCGGTGTGTTGGGGAAGACGTCCACGAACTGCACCGGCGCCGGCCCGCACGGCGGCGACGCCATGATGCCTTCGCCGAGGTCCCGCCCGATCGGCCTGCGGCAACTGCTTCAACACCGTCACCATCAGATCGAGCTCGCCGGTCGGCTCCTCGTCCTTGAGCAGCCCCAGCCGGCTGCACAATGCGCCGAACACGTCCGCATTGGTCCGTGCTTCGCCGACTGCATCGATGACTGGACGACCGAGGTCGAGGGTGATCGAGCCGTAGCCCTTTGCGAAATCGTACCCTTCCAGGAACGTCGTGTTCGGCAGCACCAGGTCGGCGTACAGCGCCGTGTCCGTCATCACCTGCTCGAACACGACGGTGAACAGATCCTCGCGCTCCAGGCCCCGGATGACGCGGCGCTGGTCCGGTACGGTTGCGGCCGGATTGCAGTTGTAGACGAACAGCACGTTGACCGGCGGGTCGTCGTACTCGGTGAGCGCGCGGCCGAGGTGGTTCATGTTGACGATGCGCGTCTCCGGTTCAGGTGCGTCGATCCACGTGCGCTCGATGTTCCACGACGCGGAGTTGCTCATGGAATAGCCGCCGCCTCGAATGCCGAATTTGCCGCCGACCGCGGGCAGCGCGAGAACCGCGAGCGCGGCGTTGCCGCCGTTGCGGTTGCGCTCGAGGCCCCATCCGCACTTGATGAGTGCCGGCGAGCTCCTGGCGTAGAGCGTCGCGAGCGCTTCGATTGCGGACGCGTCCACTCCCGACACTTCCGCCGCGCGCTCGAATGTCCACGGTTCGGCGCGTTCCCTCAGCATGTCCGCGCCGCTGGCGTGCTCGCTCAGGAACGCCTTGTCCGCGTAGCCGTTCTCGAAGAGATACCGATGGACCGCGAGCGCGACGACAACGTCGGTGCCGGTCTTGATCGCGAGGTGCATGTCGGCGCCGCGCGCGAGCGGCGTGGCGCGGGGATCGATGACGACGAGCTTGGCGCCGCGCTTCTGCGCTTCGCGCAGGTACGGGATGATGTGAATCCCCGAGGCGGACGGGTTGACGCCCCAGAGAATGATCAGCCTGGCCTCAGGGTAATCCCCATACGTGACCGACGCCATCTTCCCGTACAGCGCCATGTTGGCTGCTCCGGTCGGCGCCGCGCAGAGAGTACGAGCCAGGCGCGACGTGCCGAACCGCCGCCACAACTGCGCGTCGATGTTGTCCTGAGTCAGCAGGCCGTTCGAACCACCGTAGGAATAGGGGAGGATCGATTCGGCGCCGGCAGTCGCCTTCGCTTGCTCGAACCGCGACGCAACGAGATCGATGGCTTCGTCCCACGTCACCCGCTTGAACTGTCCCGAGCCTTTGCGTCCGCTCCGGACGGCCGGATAGAGCAGACGATCCGCTCCGTACACGCGCTCACCGAACCGGCGCACTTTCGCGCAGATGTAGCCGTCGGTGACCGGGTTCTTGCGAGACCCGTCGATCTTCACGATCTTCCGCTGCTGAACCGTGACGGCAAGGCTGCACGCGTCGGGACAATCGAGCGGGCAGGCTGTCTCCACGACGGTGGTGACGCCGCCGAGCGCCTGGTCGCGCGTCAACCGTTCAGGTTTCACTGTTGAAGCCATGGGGCTACGATAACATCTCTCGGTGTCTACTCCTCGTGTCGTCATCGTCGGCGGAGGTTTCGGCGGCCTGAACGCGGCCCGCGCTCTCGCGGGAGCCGATGTCAGCGTCACGCTGCTCGACCGGCACAACTATCACCTCTTTCAGCCGCTGCTCTACCAGGTCGCGACGGCGTCGCTGTCGCCCGGCGACGTGGCGTCGCCGATCCGCTGGATCCTGCGTCATCAGAAAAATGTCGAGGTGCTGCTGGCCAACGTCCAGGCGATCGATCCGGCGGGCAACCGCGTGCTGATCGACGGCGGGGAGTCGGTGCCGTACGACTACCTCGTGGTGGCATCGGGCGCGGCGCACGCGTACTTCGGTCATCCCGAATGGGCCCAGCGCGCTCCCGGCCTGAAGACGCTGGACGATGCGCTCGAGATGCGGCGGCGTGTGCTCCGCGCCTTTGAAGCGGCCGAACGGGAGGGCGATGCCGAAAAGCAGCGGCGTCTGCTGACGTTCGTCATCGTCGGTGCGGGGCCGACGGGCGTCGAACTGGCCGGCGCCTTGTCAGAGATCGCGAGGCAATCGCTGCGAAAGGACTTTCGCCGCATCCATCCCGAATCGGCGCGTATCGTGCTGCTCGAAGGTGGTCCGTTCGTGCTGGCGCCGTTTTCGGAGCCGCTGCGCGCTGCCGCCCGGCGATCTCTCGAGCGTCTTGGCGTCGAAGTGCGCACGGGGTCGGTCGTGACCGGCGTCGATGAGGACGGTGTCCTGATCGGTTCCGAACGCATCTCCGCCGGGACCGTGCTGTGGGCGGCCGGCGTCGCGGCATCGCCGATCGCGCGCTCGCTCGGCGTCCCGCTCGATCGCGCGGGACGCGTGACGCCGGAACCGACGCTCGCCTTGGCCGTGCACCCGAACATCTTCGTGATCGGCGACATCTGCGTGTTCGTGGAAAACGGCAAGCCGCTGCCGGGCGTGGCGCAGGTCGCGATGCAGCAGGGCACCTGCGCCGGCAAGAACATCGTGCGCGCCATTTCGGGTCGTCCGCTCGAGGCGTTCCGCTACAAGAACTACGGCATCATGGCCACGATCGGCCGCGGCGCCGCGGTCGGCGACGTCTTCGGCCTGAAGATCTCGGGGTTCTTCGCGTGGCTCTTCTGGATCTTCCTGCACATTTTCTGGTTGATTGGCTTCCGCAACCGTTTCGTCGTGATGACGGAATGGGCGTGGGCATACTTCTCGCTCCAGCGCCGGGTCCGGCTGATTACCGGCGAGTCATCACATTCCGCTCAATCCTGACGTCGCAGTTCTTGCGGGCTTCCCTCAACCGAGCGGTGCAATCGCTGCGACGTTTTCCGTTCGGTCGAGCGTTTTCCCAATGATTCCAGGCGGCATGCTGCTCGCATCGACGATGCTAAAATGGCGGGCGTGAAGGCTGCGCAGGAGCGCGTGAGCTACGCGGATCTGGAGCGATGGCCCGAGGATGGCCGCCGGTACGAACTGTACAACGGCGAGGTCTTCGAGATTCCATCTCCAATTCTGCTCCACCAGTTCGTCCTCGGGCGCCTGCATCTGGTGCTCTCCGCGTACGTGCAGGCGCACGGAGGGTCGGTCTTCGTAGCGCCGGTTGACATCGTGCTGACCGACTACGACGTGGTGCAGCCGGATGTGCTGTTGTTCATGCCCGAGCGGGAGCATCTGCTCGACATGCGCACGGCCACGCGCCACGCGCCGGACCTCGCCATCGAGATCCTCTCGCCCGGCACATCGCGCAACGACCGTGGACGGAAGCTCCGATTGTTCGAGCGGCATCGGGTGCAGGAGTACTGGCTGGTCGAGCCCGACGGGCCATCCGTCGAGGTGTACCGACTATCCGGTACGCGACTCGTTCTGACGTCGACGGCGCGGGCATGGCGGGCGGGTCGAGTCGGCGCTGCTGCCGGAACTCGAGATCACTCCGACGCGAACTTCTGCCGAACCGTAGAAGTAGTGCGGACCTTCAGGTCCGCCGTGTCGGGCAGGCCTGAAGGCCTGCACTACATCAGGGTCCGGCACCTGCGGGTCGCTCACGGTCGCCGCGTCCTGGTCCATAATCGGCTGCCTATGAGCAAAGACATCGCGTTCGAGATGGCCGTTTCCAGCGTGCGCTTCGGCGTCGGTGTGACGCGCGAGGTCGGCATGGACCTGGCCGAGATGGGCGCGCGGCTGGCGCTCGTCGTCACCGACTCCGTGCTTGCGCGACTGCCGCCGGTCCGCACGGTGCTCGAGTCTCTGGATCAGAACAAGATTCCGTACGCGCTGTACGATCGCGTGCGCGTCGAACCGAGCGACGAGTCGTTCCTCGACGCGATCGCCTTCGCCAATGCTCGACCGTTCGATGCGATCGTCGCCGTCGGCGGCGGCTCGGTGATCGACACCGCGAAGGCCGTCAATCTCTACACCACCTATCCGCCTGCCGACTTTCTCGACTACGTGAACCCGCCGATCGGCAAGGGGCTGCCTGTGCCCGGGCCGCTGAAACCGCTGCTCGCGATTCCGACGACCGCGGGGACCGGAAGCGAGACGACCGGCGTCACGATTTTCGACTACAAGAAACTCCGCGCGAAGACCGGCATCGCCAACCGCCGGCTCAAGCCGACGCTGGGCTATCTCGATCCCGAGAACACGCGGACCATGCCGCCAGCAGGTGGCCGCGTCTACCGGCCTCGACATTCTGAGTCACGCGATCGAGTCGTTCACGGCGATGCCGTACACCGATCGGCCGATGCCCGACCGGCCGGCGATGCGGCCCGCCTACCAGGGATCGAATCCGATCAGCGACATCTGGTCGATGCAGGCGCTGCGCATGGTGAACCGCTTCCTCGTGCGCGCGTTCGACGACACGTCGGACGACGAGGCGCGTGCGAACATGCTGCTGGCGGCGTCGTACGCAGGCGTCGGATTCGGGAACGCCGGCGTCCACCTGCCGCACGGCATGTCGTATCCGGTGTCGGGGAACGTGAAGAGCTACACGGCGCCGGGCTACGCCGCCGATCATCCGATCGTGCCGCACGGCATGTCCGTGATTCTCAATGCTCCGGCGGTGTTCCGGTTCACCGCGAGCGCGAACGCCGCGAGGCATCTCGAGGCCGCCGAGGCGCTGGGCGCCAACGTCACCGGCGCGAAATCGGAGGACGCCGGGAAGATTCTCGCCGATCGCATCACCTGGTTCATGCAGCGGCTGCAGATGCCCAACGGCCTCAAGGCGATCGGCTATTCGTCGTCGGATATTCCGTCGCTCGTCGAGGGAACGCTGCCGCAGCATCGCGTGACGAAGCTGTCGCCGCGGCCGGCCGGCCCCGAGGAGCTCGCGCTGCTGTTCGAGGGTTCGATGGTGGCGTGGTGACAAGAAGAAACCGCAAAGAGCTCGTCGGTCAGTGTCCGGCTTGAGCCGGCCGCTCGATCTCCGCACCGCGCTGCTGCCGGCCTGGCGGACCAGCAATCGGATCACCGTCGAACTGATCGAGGGTCTTCCAACTCCTCTGTGGTCGGCCGAGGTCCCCGGCTCGCCGCGGCGCACGATCCGGATGATTGCGGCGCACCTCCACAATTCGCGCTGCGGCTGGATCCGAACGTTGGGACGCGAGCACGGCGTGACCACGCCGGAGCGGGTCGATCGTTATGCGGTGACTCGCCGTCAGCTGAGCGCTGCGCTGAAGCGCAGCAGCCGTGGGATGGAAGAACTGCTGGAGTTGGGCTTCGCCGCCGGCGGCATCCTGCCGCCGTCGAAGGGCTATGTGTGGCGCAATCTGCCGCTGGACGTCGGGCACGTGCTGACGTACTTCGTCGCGCACGAGGCTCACCACCGTGGACAGATCGTCATGATCGCGCGACAGCTCAATCAAAGACTGCCGCCAGAAGTGACCAACGGCCTGTGGTGGTTTTCGGGACGGGCCAAACGCGGCTGAAGCGCCACGATTCATTCGTATCGCAGCTTCGGATGCCAGGTGGTCCCGCGTCCCTCCGGCGTGAGGTCCAGCAGGTTCCAGAGCGGCCAGATCAGATCGACGTGCCGGCCATCCTGGCCGCGATCCGGCGGGAGGAACAGCAGTTCGCTGCTCCAGGTGTGATACATGCCGCCCTTTCCGCCGCGTGAAGACATTCATCGTCGGGATCTGTGCGCCGCCTTCGGTTTCGCCGTGGTAGTCGTGGTTGTAGGTATTGCCGGCGGACGACAGCAGTCGCAGGTTTCGCCAGCCCCGCCCCTGCGCAAATTCCCTGATCCGCTCGATCGGGGACTTGGCGACGACGACCATGTTCAGACGTTGCGTGACGTGGGGCGCCTGGCCGTCGAGGCCATCGAGAATCGACGTGCACGAACTGCAGGCTGACTTCATGTCCGGGCCGAACATGAAGCTGTACACGAGCAGCGTGTTCTTGTCGTCGGTAAACAGCTCCGACATGGAGACCGTCCTGCCGCCTTCGTTGAAGACATAGTTCTCCTTCAGCGCGCCGCCGGGCGGCAGCTTGCGGCGCATCGCGGCGACCGTCTCCACCTGGCGCCTCAGCGCGATCTCGGCCTTGAGCAGCTTGTCGCGCGCGGCGCGATAGGCCGGCTTTTCGTTCGGAAAGCGAGTGGAGTGCAGTCCCCGAGTCGCTCGTGCCTGCTTCTTCGCCATGTCTACCTCCGATCCGGTGTCACCACGCGTCCGCCCATCTTGCCCGTGAAAGCGTCAGCGTCCTTCTCGATGATGCCGTTCACCAGGACGTAGTCCATGCCCTCGGACAGCTGGTGCGGTTCCAGGTAGGTGGCCGCGTCCCGCACCTTCGCGGGATCGAAAATCAACACGTCGGCCCATGCGCCCGGACGCAGGGTTCCGCGATCCTTCAAGCCGAAGACGCCCGCGGGCAGGCTCGTCATCGAGCGGATCGCGAACGGCAGATCGATGGTGCCGCGCTCGTTCACGTAGACATGGATCTTCCGCGCGAACGCGCCGTTGCCGCGGGGATGCGGCTTGCCCTGACCGAAGGGAACCAGGTCGCCGTCCGTGCATGTCATGGTGAACGGTCTGCCGCATGATCAGCTCGATGTCGCCTTCCGTCATGTTGAAGGACACGAGGCTCGCGTCGCCCTTCAGCAGGAGCTCCATGGCCGTCTCGTCGGCAGGCTTGCCGAGCGCCTTCGCGACCTGCGCGAGCGACTGGCCTTCATACGACGGGTTCGGCGCATAGCGTGAGATCACGAGCTTCTCCGGGCCGCCGCGCCGCTCGAAGTTGCGGCGGATGTCGGCCGCGAGCCGGTCGTGGTCCGCGCCCTGAATCCGTCCGAGCAGCTCGTTGCGGCCGCCGACCTCCGCCCAACGCGGGATGAGCGCGCCGACGATGCCGGTGCCGCTCGCGTCGTAGGGATACTGATCCGCGTACACCTCGACACCGCGATCGCGCGCCTGCTTGATCCGCTCCACGAGCGCCATCGACAGTCCCCAGCTCGCCGGCCCGAGCGCTTTCATGTGCGCCACGATGCCCGGCAAGTGGCCTTCTTCCGCGATCCGAATCACTTCCTGCACGGCGCCGACGACGCCGATGTTGTAGTCGGCCTCGTCGCGGATGTGGCTTTCGTAGACGCCGCCCATCTCGCCGACGACCTTCGCGATCGCGATCACCTCTTCGGTCTTCGCATAGCTGCCTGGCGCGTAGTACAGGCCCGACGACAGTCCGATGCCCCCGGCTTCCATGCCATTTCTGGCCATCGCGATCATCCGGTCGAGCTCGGCCGCCGTCGGCGCTCGATCGGCCATGCCGACGATCTCGCGACGAATGGCTCCATGCGGAACGTACAGCGCCACGTTCACGCCGACGCCTCGCTGCTCGAAGCCGGCGCGCTGCGTCCGCAGATCCGGCGTGCCGCCGCCGTCCGGGTTCAACGCGACCGTGGTGATGCCTTGCGCAATCAGCTGGCGCGCCTCCTTCAGGGATCCTTCGAGCCCCTGGGACGCATGCGAATGCACGTCGATGAAACCGGGCGATACCGTTCGTCCCTGGGCATCGATCACACGGGACGCCGCGGCGTTTCCGAGGCGGCCCATGTCCACGATCCGTCCACCGCGGATGCCGATGTCGGTGGCGATCCACGGGTTGCCGCTTCCGTCGAGCACGCGGCCGTTGCGAATCAGAACGTCGTAAGACGCCGGACTTTGTGTGAAGGGCGAGGCTGTGAACGCGAGCAGAATGAGGGCGAAGAGGATGAGCCGTGTCCGCACGGCGTCATTCTTGCTCAAACACGACTGGGATGGCGAAACGGAAGATCTCGACTGTCGGCGGTCTGCGCCACGTGTCCGACGGGCAAACCACCGGAATCAGACGCGTGGGCACCCCGGGTCGATTTCGTTACGTGCGCCCGAACGGCCGCCCGGTTGGCGCGGCCGAGCTGAAGCGCATCAAGGCGCTTGTCATCCCGCCCGCGTGGACCGACGTCTGGATCTGCCCTGATGCGCGCGGGCATCTGCAGGCGACCGGCCGGGATGCACGCGGCCGCAAACAGTATCGCTATCACGCGCGCTTCCGCCGGATGCGCGACGAGGTGAAGTACAACCGCCTGCCGGCCTTTGCCCAGGCCCTGCGCCGAATTCGCCGGCGCACCGCGGCCGACGTTCGCAAGGCCGGGCTTCCTCGAGTGAAGGTGCTCGCGGCTGCCGTCCAGCTCCTCGAGAAGACCCTGATCCGCATCGGCAACGAGGAATACGCGCGCGCGAACGGGTCGGTCGGGCTCACGACGATGCGCGATCGCCACGCGAGAATCGATGGCGCGTCGGTTCGATTCGAGTTTCGCGGCAAGAGTGGCATCTCGCACGCCGTCGATCTTCACGACGCTCGCCTCGCGCGCATCGTCAAGGCGTGCCGCGATCTGCCCGGGCATGAGCTGTTCCAGTACGTCGACGAGCAAGGCGAGCGGCAGACGATCGGCTCCGACGATGTGAACGCGTACCTGCGCGAGGTGAGCGGCGACGACTTCACCGCCAAGGACTTCCGCACCTGGGCCGGGACCGTGCTGGCCGCGCAGGCCCTCGCGCGCCTTGCGCGGTTCACGTCGCATACGGAAGCCAGACGGAACGTGACGCGGGCGATTGCGTGCGTCGCCGATCGGCTCGGCAACACCAGGGCGGTGTGCCGCAAGGCGTACATCCACCCCGCGGTCGTGGCGGCCTACATGGACGGCAGACCGATGGCGACCGACGAGGCCGGAGTCGCCGCGATGATCGGCCGGCGCCGACCTCATTACGTATAATCAGCGCGATGCCTCGCGCGACGTCGGCGGTTGGTCGCAACGTGCTCCGGAAGGAAGGCTCGTTGAAGACCGCCGGCTCAGCGAAGTACATCGACGACATCACGTTCCCGGACATCCTCCACGGGCGCACGATCCGCTCGACGATTCCCGCCGGTGAGATCTCGTCGATCCGCTGCAACTTCGACACGGCCGGTTTCACCATCGTCGACGTCCGCGATATTCCTGGGCGCAACGTTGTCGCGCTGATCGAAGACGATCAGCCCTGTCTGGCGGAGCGCGCGATACGGCATTTCGCGGAACCGATCCTGCTGCTGGCCCACGAGGATCGCGACAGGCTGCATGCAGCCGACGTCCAGATCGAATACGTGCCGTCGACGCCGCTCTACGACGCAGAGGCGTCGCCCACCGTGTTCAAGACGATCAGCATCGAGAAAGGCAGCGTCGCCGACGGCTTCGCGCTCGCCGACCACGTGATCGAGGGCGAATACCGGATGGGGCATCAGGAGCAGCTCTACATCGAGCCGAACGGGGTCATCGCCGTGCCGGGCAACGGGGTACCGGACGACGTCGACGGGATCACGGTGTACGGATCGATGCAGTGCCCGTACTACGTGCACCGCGCGCTGATGGTGTTGCTCGGCCTTCCCGGCGACAAGGTTCGGGTGGTCCAGACGGAGACGGGCGGCGGCTTCGGCGGCAAGGAGGAATACCCGTCGATGATCGCCGGCCACGCGGCGCTGCTCGCCAGGAAAGCCGGGCGGCCGGTGAAGCTGATCTACGACCGCGTCGAGGACATGGTGGCGACGACCAAGCGCCATCCGGCGATCATTCGGCACAGGACCGGCGTCACGCGCGACGGCAGGCTCACGGCGATCGACATCGACGCGGTGTTCGACGGCGGCGCCTATGCGACGCTGAGCGCCGTCGTCCTGTCTCGCGGCGTGATTCACGCGAGCGGTCCCTATCGCTGCGACCACATCCGGATCCACGGCCGCGCGACGATGACCAACACGCCGCCCAACGGGGCGTTCCGCGGGTTCGGCGCGCCGCAGACGCAGTTCGCGGCCGAGGTCCACATGGATCGGATCGCCGCCCAACTTGGCCTCGATCCCGTTCGCCTGCGCGAAATCAATGCCTTGCGACCCGGCGACACCACGGCCACCGGTCAGCGCCTCGGCAAGGACTGCAGCGCCCTCCAGGTGCTGCGCGACGCCGTGAAGCGGACCGGGTTCAGGAAACGCAGGCGGGAGATAGCGCTCGCGAATCGTCTGGCGTCATCGCCACGAAACCGGAGCGGGACAGCCGCAGGCCATCAGCCGCTGCGGGGAATCGGTCTCTCTCTCTTTTTTCATGGCTCGGGGTTCACCGGCGGCGGCGAGGTCAAGCTGGCGTCGAAGGCGTCGCTGGCCCTCACCGACCGCGGCGCTCGCGTGCTCGTTGCGAGCACCGAGATCGGTCAGGGCACGCGGACGATGCACGCGCAGATTGTCGCCGACACGCTCGGCCTTCCTTACGACTGCATCGACGTCAATGCGGCCGATACGGCAGCCGTCCCCGACAGCGGGCCGACGGTGGCCTCGCGGACGTGCATGGTGGTGGGGCGCATCCTGCAGCGCTGCGCGGAAGAGATGAAGGAGCGGCTCGGCGCGCTGACGCCGAAGGAATATCTCCGGCTGCACGGCCCGCTCGTGATCACGAAGGAGTACGAACGGCCCGGCGAGATGACCTGGGACGACGCCAGCTATCGCGGCGATGCGTATGGCAGCTATGGGTGGGGCTGCGACGTCGTGGAACTCGCCGTCGACCGCGACACCTGGGAGGTGCAGCCGGTTTCGTTTCTCACGGTCCACGAGATTGGCCGGGCGATTCATCCCATGCTCGCCACCGGGCAAATCGAAGGCGGCAGCGCGCAGGGGCTCGGCTACGCCCTGCTCGAGGAGGTCGTGATGCGCGAGGGCCGGATGGCCAACGCGTCGCTGACCAACTACATCATCCCGACCACGCTCGACTCGCCCGAGATGAAGGTCTTCATGCTGGAGAACCCGTACGCGCACGGTCCCTTTGGCGCGAAGGGTGTCGGAGAGATGCCCATCGACGGTCCGGCGCCGGCGGTCGTCAACGCGCTGCGTCACGCGGGCTTCGATGTCCGCGCGATTCCGGCGACGCCGGAGCGCATCATGGCGGCGTCGCCGGCTGCGCCGGCTCCACCGAAACAAAGGACACAAAGGAGACAAGGACACGAAGGAAAGGCAGTCGCCGTTGACCTCTGTGTCCTTTGTGTCCTTTGTGTTGAATGGCCGGCGCAGGAAGCTCGCTGTTCATCCGATGCGACGGCTGCTCGACGTGCTGCGCGAGGAATGCGCGCTGACCGGAACAAAGGAAGGGTGCGGTGAAGGGGAGTGCGGCGCGTGCACGGTGTTGATCGACGGCGTTCCCGTGAACTCGTGCCTTGTCCCGGTCGCGCAGGTGGCAGGAAGGCGCGTGACGACGATTGAAGGGCTGAACGGCCGGCATCCGCTTCAGCACGCCTTCGTGGAACACGGCGGCGCGCAGTGCGGCATCTGCACGCCCGGAATGATCCTGGCCGCCGTGGCGCTCGGCAAGAATCCGACAATCGATCAAATGAAGACCGGCCTCGCCGGCAATCTGTGTCGATGCACTGGCTACTCGGCGATCTATCGATCGATCGAAGCGGCTGGCATTAACCGCAGAGTCCGCGGAGCACGCGGATCAAGAAATCTTCAACGATCAGCTGGTCAAAAGCGTCGAATCAACAAGAACGCTCGGAGAAAGGCGTGATCGTGATCTGTCACTGCTCTTGCAGCCCCGCCTCGCATGGAACACACCGCGAGCGCGTTGAACAAGCTGACCGAGCAGATCATCGGAGCCGCCATCCACGTGCATCGGACGCTGGGCCCGGGATTGCTGGAATCGGCGTACGAAGCCTGCCTGCATCAGGAGTTGGTCACTCGAGGAATGGCGGTCGAGAGACAGAAACCTCTCCCGCTCTCATACGGCGATGTCGCTCTGGACTGCGTCTACCGGATGGATATGGTGGTCGAGAACGCCGTGGTCGTGGAGGTGAAGTCGGTCACCAAGCTCGATCGGGTGCACGAAGCGCAGCTGCTGTCGTATCTCAAACTGTCGAAGAAGTGTGTCGGTCTCATGATCAATTTCAACGTCAACGTGCTGACGGAAAATGGAATCAAGCGCCGTGTGAACGGTTTTCCCGAGTAGTCCGTCGTCTCAGCGGGCTCGGCGGGCTCCGCGGTTAATGTAGATGGCTGTGTCGATATCACACCGCACGCTGCTCGAGCCCAGGTCGCTCGCTGGCGCCTTGAAGATGCTGCGCGACGAGGGGCCGCTCGTGCCGATGGCGGGCTGTACCGACCTCTTCGTCTCGCTCAATTTCGGCACGTTGAAGGACACGCGCTTCCTGAACCTGTGGGCGCTCGACGCGCTCCGGGCGATCGAGATGCGGAACGGCCTGCTCTTCATCGGCGCGCTGGCGACGTATACCGATCTCATCCGATCCCCGCTCGTTCGTCGTCGAATCCCCATGCTGGCCGCCGCGGCGCGCGAGGTCGGAGGCGTGCAGATTCAGAATCGCGGAACGCTCGGCGGCAACGTCGCCAACGCCTCGCCGGCTGGCGACACGTTGCCGGTGCTCGCCGCCGCCGAGGCGGTCGTCGTGCTCCGCAGCGCGGCCGCTTCGCGCCGCGTACCGTTCGCCGCGTTCTACACGGGATACCGCCAGTCGGTCAGACGTCCGGACGAGCTGATCGTCGGGTTCGAAATTCCCGCGATCGGCGGCGAACAGTGGTTCCGAAAAGTCGGGACGCGCGCGGCGCAAGCCATTTCGAAAGTCGTCGTGGCCGCAGTGGCGCCTTCCGCTTCCACGCGCGGCAGGCGCCGGGCCGGCGGTTCAGGGCGATCTCGACGGCGCCGTGCGGATCGCTCTGGGCAGCGTCGGCCCAACCGTCGTGCGGGCGGTGCGAACCGAAGAGGCGCTGGCGGGCGGCGCCTCCCTCGTCGATGCGCAGCGCATTCTCGTCGAGGAGATCGCGCCAATCGACGACATTCGCTCCACGGCCGAGTACCGCCGGCGCGTCGCGTCCAACCTCCTCGCGCGGTTTTGGACCGACACGCAACGCAGGTAGAATAATCCTCGCCCCCGTCACTCGACCTTCCTGAATGAGAGCCGCCGTCGTCTGCCTCGGAGACCTGGGACGCAGCGCCCGCATGCGGTACCACGCGCACGCGCTGGCGCGCAACGGCGTCGACGTCGACCTCGTCGGCCTCGAAGGGACGCCGCTCCCTCAGGCGATCGCGGAAGAATCCCGCATCAAGGTCCACCGCCTGGAGAACCCGCGACTGAAAATCCGCGGAGACCTGATCGGCTCGCCGTACGCCGTGGCCGGGCTGTTCGACGCGATGCGCATCGGCTTCCGGCTCTGGCGCATCCTGCGGACGCTGCCCCGGCCGGATCTGGTGCTCGTCCAGAATCCGCCTGCCTTTCCGACGCTGGCGGTCAGCTGGTTCGCGCTGAGGCGTCGCGGCGTGCGGTTCGTCATCGACTGGCACAACCTCGGCTACACCCTGCTGCAATTGCGGCTGGGCCGGTGGCACCCGGCGGTGCGGCTCGCGCGCTGGTACGAGCGGCGCGATGCGCGAGTCGTCGATGCGAACCTCTGCGTGTCGCGCGGGCTCGCGGCGTTCCTGGAGAGCCGCTTCGGCGTGACGCATGCGCAGGTGCTGTACGACCGTCCGGCGTCCGCGTTCGCGCCAATCGATCGCGCCGAGCGCGAACGCTTCCGGCAGGCGTTGTTCGCGCGGCTCGGGATCCGGGCGAACACCGTCGGGTTCATCGTGTGTCCCACGAGCTGGACGGAGGACGAGGATTTCGACGTCGTCATCGAAACGGTGATGCGTCTGGAGGAGCGCATTCGCGGCTGGGAAGCCGGCGAATCCGGCCGGCGCTTTCCGGATCTCGTGATTCTGGTGACCGGCGACGGCGCGCGACGCGCGGAGTTCGAGCGGCGCTTTGCCGGCCTGCCGGCGCGACGCATTCAGCTGCGCGCGCGCTTTCTCGAGCCCGAGGACTATCCGCGCGTGGTCGGCAGCGCGGATCTGGGTCTGTGTCTCCATCGCTCATCGTCGGGGCTCGACATCCCGATGAAGATTGCCGATCTGTTCGGTGCCGGCGTGCCGGTCTGCGCGCTGGACTACGGCGCGTGCCTGGCGGAGCGGGTGCGCCACGGCGACAACGGTCTCCTCTTCTCGAACGGGCGCCAGCTCGCCGACATCCTCTTCGAGCTCTTCGAGGCGTTCCCCGCGGATCAGAAAGCGCTCGAGCGCTTGCGGACCGGCGCCCGCAAGCTCGCGCGGCCGACCTGGGAAGAAGGCTGGACGCGCGAAGCCCGCCCGGTGCTGCTCCCGCAGTAGCTATAATGGGCGCCGTTTCAAGGGCTCTAGCCGATGCGCACACTGATCAAGAACGGCACGATCGTCACCGCGGTGGATCAGTACAAAGGCGATGTGCTGATCGAGGACGAGAAGATCGCCGTCATCGGCATGTCGCTCGACATTCCGAGCGCCAACGTGGACAAGACGATCGACGCGGCCGGGAAGTACGTCCTGCCTGGCGGTATCGACGTGCACACCCACATGGACATGCCGTTTGGCGGCGCCACGTCCGCCGACGACTTCGAGACCGGCACGCGCGCGGCGGCGTTTGGCGGTACGACGACGATCGTCGACTTCGCGATTCAGTATCGCGGCCAGACGCTGCACACGGCATGGGAAACGTGGGCCAGGAAAGCCGAGGGGAAGGCTGTCATCGACTACGGCTTCCACATGATCATCACGGAGCTGACCGATCAGGTGGAGAGCGAGATGGACGCCCTGGTCGGCGCAGGGCATCACGTCGTTCAAGCTGTTCATGGCGTATCCCGGCGTCTTCATGCTCGACGACGGGAGCATTTTCAAGGCGCTGCTGCGAACGGCGAAGAACGGCGGCACGATCTGCATGCACGCGGAGAACGGCGGCGTCATCGACGTGCTCGTGCAGCGCGCGCTGGCCGAGGGAAAGACGGCGCCGAAATACCACGCGCTCACGCGGCCGGCCCGCGCGGAAGCGGAAGCGACGCACCGGGCGATCGCCCTGGCGGAAATCGCCGACGTCCCCATCTATATCGTCCACCTCTCGGCGGCCGAGGCGCTGGAGATGGTGACCGAGGCGCGCGATCGCGGCCTGCCGGCGTTTGCGGAAACCTGCCCGCAGTATCTGTTCCTCTCCTACGACGACTACGAGGAGCCCGACTTCGGCGGATCGAAATACGTCATGAGCCCGCCGCTCCGCGATCGGGCGAAGCAGGATCAGTTGTGGCGCGGCCTCGCGTACAACGACTTGCAGTGCATCTCCACGGACCATTGTCCGTTCTGCATGAAGGAGAAGCGGCTCGGCGAGAACGATTTCTCGAAGATTCCGAACGGCGCGCCGGGCGTGGAAACCCGAATGAGCCTCGTCTACGACGGCGGCGTCCGCCCCGGCCGGATTTCGCTGAACCGCTTCGTCGAGCTGACCTCGACCTCGCCGGCGAAGATCTTCGGATTGTTCCCGAGGAAGGGCACGATCGCCCCCGGTTCCGACGCCGACATCGTCGTCTTCGACCCGAACCGCACGATCACGCTCGCGGCCAGGACGCTGCACATGAACTGCGACTACAACCCGTACGAAGGGCGGCAGGTCACCGGCGCGACCGACACCGTGCTCTCGCGCGGAAAGGTCGTGATTGAGAACGGGACGTTCACCGGGCGCGCGGGCGCGGGCTCGTTTCTGAAGAGAGCCATCAGAAGCTGAGGCAGCCCTTCGAGTGCCCATCTAGATGCCGTTCGTCGAATCGGTGCTAGTCGTCCGCAGCAACCGCATCGTCCTGCCGGAAGGGGAGCGGTCTGCCGCGCTGCACATCTCCGGCGGCGTCATCGAACGGATCGTCGAATACGCAAGCGAAGACCCGACCGGCGCGAGAGTGTTCAACGTGCCCGACCTGGTGATCTCGCCGGGCCTGGTCGACACGCACGTGCACATCAACGAGCCGGGGCGTACCGAGTGGGAAGGCTTCGATACGGCCACGCGGGCCGCGGCGTGCGGCGGCGTCACGACACTCGTCGACATGCCGCTCAACAGCGTGCCGGCGACCACCTGCGTCGCCGGACTGCACGCGAAGATGCGGGCGGCACGGGCACAGTGTCATGTCGACGTGGGATTCTGGGGCGGTGTCGTTCCGGGGAATGCGGCGGAGCTCGATCCGCTGATCGACGCCGGCGTGCGCGGGTTCAAGTGCTTTCTCGTGCCGTCCGGCGTCGACGAATTTCCGCCGGTTACGGAGGACGACCTGCGCCGTGCGCTGCCCATTCTCGCGCGCCGCAACATGCCGCTGCTGGTGCACGCCGAACTCATTGCGGATCGCGGATTGCGGACTGCGGATTCGACTCCGCAACCCGATCCGCAATCCAATCCGCAATCCGCAATCCACAACCCGCAATACGCCTCGTACCTCGCCTCCCGTCCGGCGGGGATGGAGCTGGACGCCATCCGCCTGCTGATCCGGCTGGCCGAGGAATTCCGGACGCGCATTCACGTCGTGCACGTGTCGTCGGCCGAAGGCGCCGCGGCGATTGCCGGCGCCAAGGCGGCCTGGGTGCCGATCACCGCGGAGACGTGTCCTCACTACCTGACGTTCGCGGCCGACGAGATCCCCGACGGCGCCACGCAGTTCAAGTGCGCGCCTCCGATTCGTGAGGCGTCGCATCGCCAGGCGCTGTGGGAGCGACTGGCGAGCGGGGCGCTGGATTTGATCGCCACCGATCACTCGCCCTCTCCGCCCGCGCTCAAGACGCCCGGCGATTTCTCGACCGCATGGGGCGGGATCGCGTCGATGGAGCTGTCGCTGCCCGCCGTCTGGACCGCGTACCGTGAGGCTGTCGCGCGGGGCGTTCCAACGTCGGTCACGCAGACGTCTGCATCCGGCGCGGCCAGCGACGATCGCTCCGCTGGGCATGCGGCTGCCGGTCGCACCCGCGACGAGCGGGACGAAGCGTGGGCTCGCGGCGCCGGCGCTGCCCGCCGCGGCGCAGACGGCTGCGCGCGTCGACCTCGCCCGATGGATGAGCTCGGCCCCGGCGGCGCTCGCGGGACTCGGCCATCGAAAGGGGCGCATCGCCGAGGGGCTGGATGCCGATCTGGTCGTATGGGATCCGGATCTGGAATTCTGTGTCGAGTCTTCGCGGCTGCAGCAGCGTCACAAGCTGACGCCGTACGCCGGGCGATGGCTGTTCGGGACGGTGCTCACCACGTTCGTGCGCGGCGAGCGTGTGTGGGACAAGAACAGGCTGACGCGAGCCTACGGCGGCCAGCTGCTATGAGCGCATCGTTTCTCGAACTGATCGATCTCGCCTCCGTGCGCCTTGGCGCGTCGGTGGTCGCCGCCAACGACGAGTTCTTCGCGGAGAAGGAAAACCTGATCAAGTCGGCCGCGCCGGTGTGGCGCGAAGGCGAGTACACCGATCGCGGCAAGTGGATGGACGGCTGGGAGACGCGCCGCCGCCGCGACCTGGGTCCCGACGCGCACGACTGGTGCATCGTGCGGCTGGGCACGAGGGGAATTGCACGCGGCGTCGACGTGAACACCGCGTTCTTCACCGGCAACTATCCGGAGTCGTGCGCGATCGATGGCTGCGATCTGCCCGGCACGCCAACGCCGGAGGCGCTCGTGCGGGCGGCGTGGCGCGAGTTGATGCCGCGCGGTCCGCTCAAAGGCGACGCGCACAACATCATCGCCATCGACAACGCTCCGGCGGCGACACACCTGAGGCTTCGCATCTACCCGGACGGCGGCGTTGCGCGCCTGCGCGTCCACGGCGAAGTCGTCGCCGATTGGGATCGGCTGCGCCGTCACGGAGACGTCGACCTGGCCGCCGCCGAGCATGGCGGAACCGTCGTCGCGTGCAGCGACATGTTCTACGGATCGCGGCACAATCTGATCATGCCCGGCGAGGCGACGCACATGGGCGACGGATGGGAAACGAAGCGGCGCCGCGGTCCCGGCAACGACTGGACGATCGTCCGGCTCGGCGCCGAAGGGACGATCCGGCGGGTTGACGTCGATACGCGTCATTTCAAAGGGAACGCGCCCGGCGAATGCAGCGTCGACGCGGTCCGGCTCGCGGAGGGTCAGCTGCTCGAGAACGCGGCGTGGCATGAGCTGCTGCCACGCACGCCGCTGCAGCCTCATACCCGTCATGCGTTCGAAGAAGAGCTGCGGGATGTCGGCGACGCCACGCACGCGCGCCTCAACATTTTTCCCGACGGCGGCATCGCGCGCCTGCGGCTCTGGGGACGACCGCGATGAGCCGGCAGACGAAGCTCTTGCGATTGCACACGCGCGCCGTGTTCACGCGTGGCGCGGCCTCCACCGGTTGACGAGATGCGCCTCGCCGAACTCAACGCGCTCGATGAGAACAGGGCGGCGGACGAATTGCGGCGTTGCTGCGGGTCGTCGCGGTGGGCGCGGCAGATGGCTCAGGCGCGGCCGTTCGACGGCATCGACGCGCTGACCGCCGCGGCGGACTCGGTCTGGAGGGCGTTGGATCGGGCCGACTGGCTCGAAGCCTTCGCGGCGCATCCTCGGATTGGCGCGGGCTCTGCCGGGAGATCGGAAACCGACGCGAGCTCCCGGCCGGACGGGACCGCCGCCTGGTCGGACGCGGAGCAGGCCGGGGTTTCCGGGTCGGCGGAGCGGACGCGCCGGCGGCTCGTCGAGGCCAACGAGGACTACCTGGCCCGCTTCGGATACATTTTCATCGTCTGTGCGACCGGCAGGACCGGCGACGAGATGCTCGACATCCTCGAGGCGCGGCTGCGCAACGATCCCGATCGGGAGCTGCGCATCGCGGGCGAGGAGCAGCGAAAAATCACGCGGCTGCGGCTGGCAAAACTAGTCGGAGAGGAACCGGATACTCCATGATCACGACACACGTGCTCGACATCGCGCGCGGACAGCCCGCCGGAGGCGTGACGGTGATCCTCGAGTTGCGTCAGGCCAGCGAGTGGACGCCGGTCGGCCGGGGAACCACCGACGAGAAGGGCCGCTTGAACTCGTTGACCGACGGCCCCGTGTCGCCGGGCACGTATCGTCTGACGTTCGACATCGGCGCCTTCCATCGCAGCCAGGGGCTCGCCGTCGCGTTTTTTCCGGAGGTCAAGATCACGTTCAACGTCCGCGATCCGGACGAGCACTTCCACGTGCCCCTGCTGCTCAGCCCGTTCGGTTACAGCACCTACCGGGGGGCCTAGACGCCACCACGGAGCTCTCCGCCACGGTGAACACGGCGGACGCAGAGGTAGAATCCTGTACAGTCTGAACCTCAGTGTCTCCGTGTCCCGCAGTGGTGGCGAGTTTTTCTGATGTCAGATCTGTCCTGGAACCGTTACGGCAAGTCGCGTATCCGGCTGGTCAAGGTGCGCCGGCCCCGGGCTGGTGCCGGGACTGCCGGTTCCCACGGGGCGGATGCCCCGCACGAGCTCGTCGACCTGACGATCGACGTGCAGCTCGAGGGCGACTTCGGCGCTGTTTACGTGGACGGCGACAACACGCCGTGCCTGGCGACAGACACGATGAAGAACACCGTCTACGCCATGGCGCGGCACGATCCCATCGACCATGTCGAAGCCTTCGCGTCGAGGCTCGCCGCGCATTTCCTGACGAAGCCGGCCGTGTCGCGCGTTCGCATCAGCGCCGTCGAGCAGCCGTGGGATCGTCTATCGGTCCGACGGACAGCCGCACCCCCACGCCTTCGTGCAGCCGGGGGGCGAGCAGTGGACCGCGGAGGTGACGTGCGACGCGCGCGGGATCGACATCGTCTCCGGACTGGCGAACCTCGTCGTGCTGAAGACGTCGGATTCCGCGTTTGCGGGGTTTCCGCGCGACGAGTACACGACGCTGCCGGACACCGACGATCGGATCATGGCGACCTCGATCCGCGCGGCCTGGACGTATCGCCGAGGTTCAATCGACTTCTCGGTTCGAGCGGCCGTGCGCCGGGCGCTCCTCGAAACGTTCGCCGCGCACGTCAGCCGCTCGGTCCAGCACACGCTGTATGCGATGGGGGAGGCGGCCTTGTCCGCATGCCCCGACGTCACGGACATCACGCTCTCGCTGCCGAACCGGCATCACCTGCTCGTCGACCTGAAACCGTTCGGCCTCGACAACCCGAACGAGATCTTCGTGGCGACGGACCAGCCGTTCGGTCTGATCGAGGCGACGATCAGACGTGCTGAAGGGACGGCCTGAAGGCCGTCCCCTACGTTTTGTGTCCAGTGTCCGCTTCGTGTCGTAGTGTCGTAGTAGGGACCGGACGTAAGGCCGGCCTGTCGTAGTCGTAGGGACCGGCCTTCAGGCCGGTCCGAACCGTACGGAGCCCAGGAGAGTTCACTATGCCCGCCGACTTGTCCACGACATTCACCGGCGTTCGATTTCAGAATCCGTTTCTGCTGTCATCCGCGCCGCCGACCGAGTCGGAATCGAACATCGTCCGGGCGTTCGAGGCCGGCTGGGGAGGTGTCGTGACGAAGACCATCGGGCTGCACCCGGTGGTCAACGTGCTCGGACCGAAGACGAAGTTCCTGCGCGCCGATGTCGATTCGGCGCGGCTCTCCATGAAGAAGCGCCCCGGCGCGGCGCTGCACTCGTCGTGGAACTGGGAGCTGATCTCGGACAAGACGCTCGACTGGTGGGTGCCTCGGCTCGGCCGCATCAAGAAAGCATTTCCTCAACACGCGGTCGTCGCTTCGATCATGGCCGGTTCCGGGAACGACACAGAGCTGCGGCATTGGCAGGAGCTTGCGCTGGCGTGCGAACAGCAGGGTTGCGACGCGCTGGAGCTCAACTTGTCCTGTCCGCACATGGATCGTCCGGACATGGGATCCAACGTCGGCAAGGACAAGGAACTCGTGTCGATCGTGACGAAAGTGGTGAAGGAGGTGGCGAAGATTCCGGTGTGGGCCAAGCTCACGCCGTCGACCACCGACATCGTTGTCGAGGCGCGCGGCGCGTTCCTCGGCGGCGCAGACGCGATCGTGTCGTCGAATACGTTCACCTCGCTGCCGCTGATCGACAGCGACACGCTCGAGTTCGAGGTCCAGGTGGACGGTTTCGTCTCGACGGGTGGACTCGGCGGCCCGGCGATCCTTCCGCTGTCGCTCGCGAAGATGTCGCAGCTCACGCAGGCGCTCCCCGACAGGAGCTTCTCGGGCATCGGCGGCATCTCGACGTTCGATCACGCCCTGAATTACTTTCTGCTGGGGTGCGGCACGGTGCAGGTCTGCACCGCCGCGATGCTCGATCACGCGATCGGTCCGAACATCATCAAGGGCCTGAACGAAGGACTCGCGCGCTTTCTCGAAAAGCACGCCGACAAGGGATGGACGCGGGTCGACGACTTCGTCGGACTTCGCCGCGACCGGGTCGTGCTGCAATCGAAGATCCGCCGCGCCGACGAGAAGGACTATCGCGGCGGCTACGACAGAGAAGGCTACGCCGAGCCGACGCCCGCCTGAGCGTGTTTCAAACCGATGTAGTGCGGACCTTCAGGTCCGCCGTGGTGTGTGGGCAGGCCTGAAGGCCTGCACTACACGGACTGAAATCATTCCTTCATGAAGCCTCTGCTGTTGACTCTCGCAATGCTATTTGCGCTGCCGCCGGCCGCGTACGCCGACGGTCAGCATTGGGGCATGACGGTCTGGGGTTTGAGCTATCACGTGGATCGCAGTGTCGACTACAACGAGGACAACTGGGGGCTCGGGCTTCGGTACTACCTGAAGCCCGAGCGCTTCTTCGTCGAAGCCGACGCGCTGCGCAACAGCAACCGTGGACTGGTGTTGCCGGTCTCGGCCGGCGCGGAGTTCAGGATTGCGCCGCTTCCCGCCGGCTGCCGGCTCCTGGGAGTTGGCGCGCTGACGCTCGCGTACTATCAATACCCGAACAGAAATACCACCGACATCAAGTTCGGTCCGGTGCCGGGCGTCGCCGTCGGCTGCGGGCATGTCAAGGCGAACCTCATGGCGGTGCTGCGAAAATCCTCTGAACCGCTCGCCGCCCTGACTGCCTCCCTGACGATCGTGTTTTGACCTCTCACGCTCTGACCGATCAGAAGTACACGATCGCGCCGACGCCTGCTCGCGTGCCCCAGATGTGGCCGGTGTTGCTCACCGAGGCTCCGAATCCCGATGGATTGTCCATGACCGTGTGGCTGTATGTAATGCCAGCTTCACCGAACACGGCGAATCGGCGATGAAGCTGATATTCGGCGCCGAACGACCCCGCGTAGCTGTATTGGTCCTGTGAAAATGGGTTCACCACCGAGCCGGTCGTGGTCAACGACGTGTGCTGGAATCCGAATCGGGGACTCAGATACGTGCGCAGGTTGTCCCATTTGCGGACGTAGAAAAGTGCGCTGACGCCGACGGCCGTCGAGAGACTCGAGGAACTGAGCGAGCCAATGGCCGATTGAGAGAACTGAAAGTCAGGTCTGATCGCCAGTCGATCCGTGGCCTGCCAGATGACGCCGACGGCTGCGGGGAAGGCCATGGTCAGGCCGACGTGGCCCACGTCCTGTGCGTTAGAGGGACGAGCGGACAAGACGACGAGCGCGAGCGAGAACAACGCGAGCGAGCGGCGCATGATGTGTCCTCCGATCATGCGTGGAAATACGCAGCACGCGTCCCCGACGTTTACACGCTGCTTAGCTTTTGCTCTTGAGGATCTTCACGAACGAGCGCCCGCGAAGCTCAGCCAGCGTGAGGCCGCTCTTGTCGACGGCTTCCTCCTCGGTGATCGCGCCGCAGTTCATCGCGCGCAGGAAGTAGTTCAACAGTCCCTGTCCGGTCGCGGCATCATCGAACACGTCTCCGACGAGCGTCGCCTGCGCCGCCTTCTGCACGAAGTTCTTCAGCCGCTCGGACGCGGCGTCGAGACCTTCGAGGAAGAACGCGTAGACCGCTGCGAAGCGCGACGGCAGCTGCGCCGGGTGCAGATCCCATCCCTGATAGAACCCGGTGACGAGGGAGTGGCGGACGTGCTCGGCATGCAGCCGCCAGGCTCGACGCACGACGTCGCCGCGATCCGATCGGCATGACGTTGGTCGCGCCGTCCGACAGCCAGATCCCCGTGCCGGCGAGCGCGACCTGCATCACGTGCTTCGCGAAATCGCACACGGGGTGGCCCATGTGCTGATGCGCGGCCGTGATGCTGCAGGCGGCGGTGTAGTCGTACGTCCCGAAATGCGCGGCGACGATGCGGCCGTGGCCTTCGGCGATCAGGCGGGGCAGCGCAACGGTGCCGTCAGCGGCGAACACCGACTGCGTCGTTTCGATCATCAGCTCGAACTTGATGGTGAGGCCCGGCCATGTCGCGCCAGTACTCGAACGCGTCGCATGCGGCCGCAAGCGCCGTGACCTGCTCGGGCGCCGTGATCTTGGGGAGCGTGACCACGAAATTCGGCGGCAGCACTCCGCCGCTGCGCTCGAGCAGCGTCGTGAGGAACAGATCGAACGTGCGGAGGCTCCGGCGCTTCAGTTCCTCGTTGAGCGGCTTGATTCTGATGCCGATTGACGGCGGCAGCGTCCCGTCGCGCATGCCGCTGGCCACCTCGATGGCCGCGCGACGCGCCTGCTCGTCTTCCTCGGCGTCCGGCCTGATGCCGAACCCATCCTCGAAATCGATCCGGAAGTCCTCGACCGGCTCCCGCGTCAGCTTCTCGACGACGCGCGGATAGATCTGCGCGGCCAGTCCGGCATCGAGTCCGAGGGCCGATGCGAGCATGGGCGCGTCGGGCGCATGCTCGCGCAGCGTCCGCAGCGCGACCGCGCCCAGCTTCTGCGCCGCGTCGGCCGTGAAGAGATGCGCGCCGCCGTAGACGACGTGGACCGGCTGACGCGCGGAGGAGTCGCCGGTAAAGCGCTCGGCGACGGCGACGTTCGCCTTGTCGAGCACGTCGAGAATCGCGGTGAGCGACTTGTCCGGAATCGTCGTGTCAGGCATCGGCGGGAGTATAGTCCCGCCGCGGCGCTACTGACCGTGCCGGCTGTTCGAGATTTGGAGCCTGACGCCTTCACGCTGTACCCCGACGTTGACCGGGGTGATCTCGGTGGCATCAGTCTGGATATCGACCTCGTACCACATGCTCATGTTGCGGTGATCGAGGGCCAGTTGCTCTCCGAGCGCCTTCATCTTGTCCGGCAGCGCGGTGGTCGTGTTCATCACGTCGTAGCGCCCTCCGGTGTTCTTCGTGAGGTTCTCGACGACGATGTCGGGCATGCCGCTGCCCTTGGCCGTTTTCATCACGAACGCATGGACCGTGAAGCCGCGCGCGCCCAGCAGCGGCGACCACTTCAGGAATTCCTTCTCCCGCGCGCCGGTGCTCGATTCCGTCCCGTCGCTGGTGAAAATGACGAGCACGGGCCAGCGATCGTCGGTCTTCTTGAAGAAGCGATCGTCGATCTCGAGCAGGCCGTCCATCAGCACCGTGCCCGCGCCGTCGGTGAACAGTCCGGCGGCGGCTTCCTTGATCTTTCGGCGGTCGGTGGTCGGCGGCACGCGGACGCGCGCTTGACGGCCCGTCGTGATGAGGATCACCTCGTCCTCCGGCGGGAGCGCGTCGAGGAAATTGGGGACTGCGGCTCGCATGTGTGTCAGCGCCGGGGCCGCGGCGTCGCTGGTGTCGAGCATCAGCGCGATCCGCATCGGATCCTTCGCCGGCCCGGCGTGTGAGACGACTCGCGGCTGTCCCCCTTCGGAGACGCTCGAAGTCACTGGCCGACAGTCCCTCGACCGGCGCGCCCTTCGAGTCGGTCACGCTGACAAAAATGTGACGGACGTGTGTCTTGCCGGCGTTCTTGGACTGCCCGACCGCGGCGCCCGGCGTCGTCGCCGCCACCGCCGAGACCGCCACGAGGAACGGGAGCAGCGTTTTCATGCGGAACCTCCAAGCGTGCGACTACTATACGACGATGACGAACGAGCGGCGGCTTGCCGACGGCCGGGTCGAACTGATCGACGCGCGGCGGGTCGAAGCCAGCCCGCTGTACAACCACGACCTGGCGCCAGTGCCCCTGAGCCGCCGGAACTGGACGACCTACAACTACGCGGCGTTGTGGGTCAGCATGGCGCACTGCATTCCGACCTACATGCTCGCGTCGGGCCTGCTGGCATCGGGCATGAACTGGTCGCAGGCGCTCCTCACGATTCTGCTCGGGAACACGATCGTCCTGGCGCCGATTCTCCTCAACTCGCATCCCGGCACGAAGTACGGCATTCCGTTTCCGGTGTTCGCGCGGGCCGCGTACGGCACGCTCGGCTCCAACGTGCCGGCGCTGATGCGCGCGCTGGTGGCGTGCGGCTGGTTCGGCATCCAGGCCTGGATCGGCGGCGAAGCGCTCCAGGTCTTCTTCAAGACGCTGGTCCCCGGCTGGCCGCTCCTCCTCGGCGCGGGCTTCGCGGGTCACACCACGACCGAGTGGCTCTCGTTCCTGCTGTTCTGGGGCCTCAACGTCTTCATCATCTACCGCGGCATGGATCTGGTCCGCGAGGTCGAGAATTGGGCCGCCCCGTATGTGCTGGTGATGACGGGGGCATTGTTGTGGTGGGCGGTGTCGAAGGCGGACGGCCTCGGACCGCTGCTCGCGCAGCCTGGTAAATTCCGCACGTTCGCCGAATTCTGGCCGGTGTTCGTGCCCTCGCTGACGGCGATGATCGGGTTCTGGGCGACCCTCTCGCTCAACATGCCCGACTTCACGCGCTTCGGACGCAGCCAGCGAGAGCAGGTGATCGGCCAGGTCGTCGCGCTGCCCACGACGATGTCGCTGTTCGCGGCGATGGGGGTGATGATCACCAGTGCCACGGCCATCATCTACGGACAGGCGATCTGGGATCCGGTGCAGCTGGTGGGCAAGTTCAGTTCGCCGATCGTGGTCGCGATTTCGATGTTCACCGTCGTGGTCGCCACGATCGCCGTCAACATCGCGGCCAACGTCGTCTCGCCGGCCAACGACTTCGCGAACGCCTTCCCGCGCTTCATCAGCTTCAAGACCGGCGGGCTGATTACCGGTCTGCTCGGCATCGCCATTCAACCGTGGCGGCTGCTCGCCGATCCCTCGGGCTACATCTACACGTGGCTGCTCGGCTACTCCGGAGGGCTTGGCTCGATTGCCGGCGTGCTGGTCGTTGATTACTGGCTGGTGCGCCGCCGTGAACTGCGACTCGAGGATTTGTACCTGGCAGACGGCGAATACGGCGGCTGGAACATGCGCGCGATTGCCGCCACCGCCGTCGGCTGCTTTCTCGCCTGGGGCGGCTTCGTGATTCCGGCGCTCAAACCGCTGTACGACTACGCGTGGTTCGTGGGATTTTTCGCAGCGGGCGCCGCGCATTGGGTGTTGGCGCGCCGGAGCAAGGTTGGTGAGTTGGCGACTTCATGAGTGGGTGAGCTCACGCGTCATGCCGACTTGACGGCGTCGAGCTCCTCGTCGTGCAACTCCGGA
This sequence comes from uncultured Acidobacteriota bacterium, assembly GCA_963794305.1. Lineage (GTDB taxonomy): Bacteria > Acidobacteriota > Vicinamibacteria > Vicinamibacterales > CAVVIG01 > CAVQFC01. The sequence continues at coordinate 112,093 of CAWCDQ010000024.1, forward strand.
ACTCCGTGCGCGAGGATCCTGCGGACGCGCGGCATGTCGAGCGCGCCTTCCCACCGCGCGATCACCATCGTCGCCACCGCGTTGCCGATGAGATTGGTGATCGCCCGCGCCTCCGACATGAAGCGGTCCACACCGAGCAGCAACGCCAGTCCGGCCAGCGGGATGTTGGGAAACGCGGATAGCGTGGCGGCAAGCGTAATGAACCCGGCGCCGGTCACCGCCGCGGCTCCCTTCGAGGTCAACAGGAGGATGCCAAGCAGCGAGAGCTGCTGGCTGAAGGACAGGTGGACGCCGCTCACCTGCGCCACGAACAGCGCCGCCATCGTCATGTAAATGGAGGTGCCGTCGAGGTTGAAGGAATAGCCGGTCGGCACCACGAGCCCGACGACCGGCTTGGGACAGCCAATGCGTTCGAGCTTCTCCATGATCTTCGGCAACGCAGATTCGGACGAGGAGGTCCCCAGCACAATCAGGATTTCCTCGCTGATGTACTTCAGGAACGGCAGAATCCCGAAGCCGACGGCGCGAGCGATGGCGCCGAGGACGACGAACACGAACAGCAGGCAGGTCACGTACATGCCGGCCATCAGCTGCCCGAGCGAGATCAGCGAGCCGACGCCGTAGCGGCCGACGGTGAACGCCATCGCGCCGAACGCGCCGATCGGCGCCAGCCGCATGACGATCCCGACAATCGCGAACAACGTCTTCCCCGTCTGATCGAGGAGCGCGACCAGCGGCGCGACACTCTTGCCGAGTGACAACGCTGCCAGCCCGAAGAGGACCGAGAAGAGCAGCACCTGGAGGATCTCGCCCTTCGTGAAGGCCTCGAAGACCGTTGTCGGGATGACGTTGAGGATGAAGTCGATCGTGGTCAGCCCTTTCGACGCGGCCGTGTAGGTCGACACGGTCTTCATGTCGAGCGACGCCGGATCGATGGCGAGGCCGCTGCCCGGCTGGAGAATGTTGACGACAACCATGCCGATGACCAGGGCCAGCGTGGACACCGCCTCGAAGTACAGCAGCGCCCGGAGGCCGATGCGTCCGACTTCCCGCATCGCGCCCATGTGAGCGATCCCGACGACCACGGTCGAGAAGACGATCGGCGCGATCAGCATCTTCACCAGCTTGATGAAGCCATCGCCGAGCGGCCGCATCGCGGCCCCTTTCTCCGGCGCCACGAACCCCAGAATGATGCCGGCGGCGATGCCGACGAGCACCTGTACGTAGAGACTTTTCATCAGCGCGCGTGTTCGCATGGTCTGCGGGAACAATATACTGAGCCGTGGACCTTCGCCAGTTAGAGATTCTTCAGGCCATTGCCGAAACCGGTTCTTTTACCGCGTGCGGGCGGAAGCTGCACGTGTCGCAGTCGGCAATCAGCCGTCAGATCCTGTTGCTCGAAGAGGAGCTCGGCGAGCCGCTGTTTCTCCGCGTCGGCCGTCAGGTGCGGATGACCGCGGCGGCCGAGAGCCTGGTTCAGCTCGGCCAGCGCGTGTTCCTGGACGTGCGCGAGACGGTTGGCGCGATCACCGACCGCACGCGCGAGCTGCGCGGCACGCTGCGGCTCTCCGGCGGAATGACGGTCTGCCTCTACGTGTTCCCGCCGCTGCTCAAGCACCTGCGGCGGGTTCACCCGCATCTCGACGTCCGGCTCACCGTCACGCTGGCTGGCCGGTCGGTCCAGGAGATTCGCGGCGGCCGGGTGGACGCCGGACTGCTGACGCTGCCGGTCGAGGAGACCGACCTGGTCACCGTCCCCGCGCTCCGGGAGGAGCTGCTGCTGATTGCGTCGCCGACGCACCACCTGGCCAAGCGCCGCAAGGTGCAGGCCCGGGACCTGGCGGGTCTGCCGTTCGTGCTCTTCGAGGTCGGTTCCGCGACCCGGAAGGTCATCGATAACTTCTTCGCCTCCCAGAACATCGAACCGACCATCGTCATGGACACGGAAAACGTCGAGATCATCAAGGCCATGGTCAAAACCGGCCTGGGAATCGGCATCGTGCCCTATCAGGCGGTCGCCCGCGAGGTGAAGGCCGGCCAGCTCTTCTGCTCGCGGATCGAGGGTCACGAGCTGGTGCGGGAAACCGGGTGGGTCTACGCTCGGGCAAACCGGGTCCCGCGCATTGTGGATGAGCTGCTGCTGGCGTTCGGATCGATCCGGGACAAGCTGAGGTTGGCGCCGAGGGGCCGGGGCGACGGCGTGGCCGGATGACCCATCACTGTTTCAGATGGGTTCAATCAGATCATTCTATTTTCGGAGTACGTCGGCTGGTGCGTATTCTGTATGCCATGAGCAACGAGCGCGAACGCGTTATCTCCGTCACGCTGTCGGAAACCGAATGGCAGGCATTCGTCGCGCGCCAGCCGCAGCCGGTCAACTGGCTCCGCGAGCAGATCCGAGCCGAGGCCAAACCGACGAGCGAACCGAAGCCGGAGCGCAACGAAGCCGCGTAGGGTCAGCGCCCGGTCAGCTACTCCGCACGTCCCTTCAGCCGAGCGCTCCCGCCGGCAACACCATCTCGAAGACTGTACGACCCGGACGGCTGGCCACCGAAATCGTGCCGCCGTGACGCTCGACGATCGCCTTCACGATCGACAATCCCAGGCCGCTCCCGCCCTTGACGCCGACACGTGACGCGTCCGCTTTGTAGAAGCGGTCGAAGATGTGCGGAAGGTGCTCCGGCAGTGATGCCCTCGACGCCCTCGTCCTCGACCGAGAGCGCCACTCCGTCGGCGACCGGCCTCGCGGCCAGACGCAGCGAGCTGCCGCGCGGGGCGTATCGCATGGCGTTGGCGGCGAGGTTCTGCAGCGCCTGCTCGAGGCGATCGCGATCGCCGGTGACCTGCTCCGCTCCCGGCTCGATCGCGGTGGCCAGGACGACGCCCGCGGAATCGGCGGCGCGCTCGTGCCGCGCGGTGACGCGGCCGAACAGATCGGCGACCGGCACGTGCCCGATCTGCAGCGATCCGCCGCCGCCGTCGAGCCGCGCCAGGTCGAGCAGTTCGCCGATCAACCGCTCCAGCCGGTTCGTCTCGTCGCTGATGATCGTCAGGTAGCGGCCCCGCGTCGCTGCGTCCAGCGTCAGCTCCGGCATCGTCAGCGTTTCGAGATAGCCGCGCATCGCGGTGACCGGCGTCGTGAGCTCGTGCGACACGTCGGCCAGCAGCTGACGGCGAACGCGGTCGGATGCGGCGAGGGCGTCCGCGCGCGCGGAGAGGTCGCCGGCCATCGCGTTGAAGGCGCTGGCGACGGCGGCGATCTCGTCGCCGCCGCGATCGGGCGCGCGCGCGGTCAGGTCGCCGGCGCCGAGACGGCGCGCCGCGGTCTCGAGCGAGCGAAGCCGTCGCCGGGCCGGGCCGAAGATCATCGCGGAGGTCAGCACGGTGCCGACGATCAGGACGCCGGCCGCGACCAGCGCGAGCATCGGCGCGAAGCGGCCGAGCAGGAATCCGAACGGCGCCTGCGGCGGCACGACGACGACGCCCGCCAGGCGTCCGTCGACCATGATCGGCGATGGACGGGCGGCGAAGCGCTCGCCGCCGCCGCGGCCGAAGAAGAAACCCGGCGGAGGACCGCCGCGTCCCGCGCCTTCAGGGCCTTCGGGAGGTCCGCCGAACTGACGTTCGAAGCGGGGACCTTCGGGCCGCTCCCCGCGCCGGCCGGGCGGACGCTCCGTCCAGCGCACCAGCGTGGCGCGCGCCATCGCCAGCAGCGGTTCGGCGACCGTCGAACTTCCGCTCGTGATGACCCTGCCGTCGGCGAGCATCACGAAGAACGGGTGCGTGTACTGCGCGTATTGATCGTGCACGTAGCGCGTGAGATCGGTCGCGGGATCGCGCTCGAGGGCGCTGGACAGATCGAGTGCGATGGTCACGCTGAACCGCGCCGGCGACTGTCCGGGCAGCGACCGTCCCGACTGGGACACGGCCCACACGAAGAGCATCGCCTGCACGATCAGCATGGCGGCGAGAAAACCGACCACGCCGAGCGCAATCCGCCAGTACAGGCTTTTGTACCAGGTCATCTGACCCGACCGGAAGAAACCGCCGAGGGCGCAAAGATTGCCGAGAAGAATGCGTTGGCGGACATGGTATTCCTGCTCTCTGAATCCTAGCCCCTAGTCCCCAGCCCCCAGTCCCTGCGTCCGGCTGTCACAGTCTTTTCACGAGCGCTCCGCGGCGACGGTTTCGGATAATCGAGTCATGCGAACGCTTCTGTCGATAGGCATTCTCGCGGCTGCCGTGGCGGCGGCTCCCAATCCGATCGCGGCGCAGGAAAAAGCGCCGGCCGCGCCGGGCCGTCGCTCGTCGGGCGGCTGGACGCGCAACGCCGATCTCAGCGACGCGCCGCCCGGACAGGGAAAACAGGGCGACGACAGCGGTCAGGGCCGGGGCAGCGGCAGCGGCGGTGGCGGCGGCCGCCGCCGGGGCGGCGGTGGAGGCGGAGGTTATGGCGGTGGCGGCTTCGGCCGCGGCGGAGGCATGGGCCGGCAGCAGCGCGGCACCGATGAATCCGGATGATGTGGCGCGCATGCGCGATGCGATGCGCGACATCACGAACCCGTCCGATCACCTCGTCATCACGCAGACCGATTCGATGGTCGTGCTGACGGGCGCCGACGGCCACACGACGCGGCTCTCGCCGGATGGCAAGAAGATCAAGGACGAGAACACCAAGATCGAGCGCAAAACGAAGTGGGACGGCGCGAAGCTCGTCACCGAGATCAACGGCCTCGGATCCGGCAAGATGACGCAGACGCTGGCGGTCGATCAGGAACACAAGCAGCTGCGCCTGACCGTGGTGATGGAGGGCGGCCGTTCGGCTCAGCCGCGCACGCTGACGCAGGTCTACGACGCCGATACGCCGTAACGCCGGACGCGCTCGGAGCGATTACTCGTCGTCATCATCTTCGCCGCCGCCGGTGACAACCATCCGCACGTGCGTATAGCCGCGGCCCGACGCTTCGAGCTCCCGCTCGATGGCCCGTTCGTAGTGCGTGGCGATGTGCCGTCGGATGGCCTCGCTCGGCACCCACACCGTCAGCTGATCGCCTGAGTCGCTGGCGTACGCCGTTTGGCCGAACCAGCGCCGGAAATCGTCCTCCGGAATCTTCGCCCGCATTCTCTCCAGAATCTCGGCCCAGGCGTTCATTGGCACCCTTCTTGGACATGCATCTGCCGATGATGTTGCTGGCAACTGCGCTCGCGCTGGCGCTGTCGGGCTCAGCTCAGTCGCAGCATACTGCTACGCCAGCTGATCCGAAGGATTACAGCGCGCCGGCTGATCCGCAAGATCAAAAACCTGATCCGGCAAACTCAGAAACGTCGATCCACCGGATCAAAGCGCCGATCCACAGGATCAAAAGGCCGAGGCCAAGGAGCCGCCGACGCCTCCGCACACGGGCATTCGCGCGTTGTTCGGCAATCTGGGCGAGGACGTGAAGCATCTGCCCGCGATGCAGAACGTCTACATCGCGGCGATCGGCGGCGGGCTCGCGCTGGCGGTGCATCCGGCCGATCAGACGTTCAACGCGAGGTTGATGAGTTCCAACCACTATGTGAACGCGTTTTTCGCACCAGGCAAGTACCTTGGCGACACCCCTGAACAGGTGGCGTTCTCCATCGGGACCTACGCGGTCGGGCGTCTGCGCGATCAGCCGAAGGTGGCGCACCTCGGCATGGATCTCCTTCAAGCGCAGATCCTCAGCGAACTGCTCGTCGAGCCCATCAAGTTCGCCGTCCACCGCGAGCGCCCCGACGGCAGCAACAACCTGTCGTTCCCCTCGGGACACGCGGCGGTGACGTTTGCGACCGCGACCGTGATCGAGCGTCACCTCGGATGGAGGAACTCGGTGCTCGCGTACTTGATTGCGTCCTATGTGGCCATGTCGCGCATGCACGACAACCGTCACTACTTGAGCGACGTGGTCTTTGGCGCGGCGGTCGGCACGATTGCCGGCCGCACCGTCGTGCATCACAAGGCTGACTACTGGGCGTTCACGCCGGTGGCCGTTCCGGGCGGCGGCGTCGCGTTGATGGTGTCGAGGACGCGCTGGAATCGGTAGCGAACAAGACGGGGCGTGTCTATTCCTCGTCCAGTTCGTCCGACGGCTTGCTCGTCGCCACGTCGTCGATTTCCGGCATCTCTTCGTCAACCGTGTCGACGTCGTCGAGGCTGAAGGAGCGGCCGGTGTTCTTCATCGGAATCGGACCGCGAGGTTTGTCCTCGCCCTTCTTCTTGCCCTTCGCGTTTCCGCCGCGCTGCGGCTTGGCATCCGGGCCGAAGTTGCGGCTGCGTGCCGCGGGCGCCGCTCGGCGCCTGAGCCGCCCGAATCGAACGGCGGGCGCGGCGCGAAGCCTCCGGGACGAGGCGCGAACCCGCCGCCGGCTGGTCTCGGCCCGGACGAATAACCGCCCGGTCGCGGCCCGCCGGGGCCACGGTCTTCGCGGGCGCGCGCTTCGCTCACCGCGAGCGGGCGACCGTTGTACGGCTGTCCGTTGAAGCGCTGGATCGCCTGTTCGGCGTGAGCGCGATCGATGAATTCGACGAACGCAAATCCTCGCGGGCGGCCGGTTTCCCGATCGACGGGCAGCACGACCTGCGAGGGCGGCGCCACGGCGCCGAAGTAGCTGCGCAAGTCGGCTTCGGTGGTGCTGTAAGCGAGATTACCGACGAACAAACGGACGGCCAATCAACTGTCTCCTAATAGGGGAAGCAAGGGCAAGGAAGCGCGAGGTGGCAGGGGCACACGCTGGCAGTGTCAGTGGGAAAAACCTTACCTGAACTCCCATCATGGTGCAAGCGGAGGCTATAGTAAAGCCTTCACGGGGTTTAGCCAAGGGGGATGCATGGTCGGCGGTCGCCGGGTCATTCGGGGGTGGGTTGCCGCGCTGGTCGTCGTGGCGGCTGCGGGGGCGACGGCCGCAAGCGGTGGGGCCGGCGCGATCAAGAGCCCCGACCTGCGGGAATGGCTGACGTACATCTCCTCGGACGAGCTCGAAGGCCGGGCGGTGTTCACCACGGGCTTCGGACTGGCGGCTGGATACATCGCGGATCACCTCCACGCCTGGGGCGTCAAGCCGGCCGGCGACCATGGGTCCTATCTGCAGACCGTCCGCGTACTCGGGGTGAAGACGACCTCGCGTTCGACCGTCAGCGTGACCGTGAACGGCGAGACCCGAACGTTCGCCGACGGCGAGGGCATCACGTTTCCCAGGAACATGGGCGGCAAGCATCGGTTCACGGTGGACCGCGTGGAGTTCGCCGGTTACGGTCTCGACGCGCCCGGGCGCGAGCCATGTCGATTTTCGCGGCAAGGACGTGCAGGGCGCGGCGGTCGTCTGGCTCGGGACGAACGGCCCGAAGAACATCGATCTCAGCGTCTTCCGGCGCGTGCTCAGCGGACGCAACCGTTACGCGACCGAGCAGCTTGGCGCAGCGGCGAGCATCGGCCCGCTTCCTGAGCGCGGCGGGGCTGGAAGGGCAGGAGGGGCTGGAAGGGCGGGAGAGGCTGGAAGGGCAGGAGGGGCGGGAGGGGCAGGAGGGCAGGCGGGAGGCGGACGTGGCGCTCCGCTGCCGACGCCCGACTTCACGACCGTCCAGCGTCTCGACACGCCGGCGCCTCCCAACGTCAGCGCCAACGACGCCTTCTTCGCCTTTCTCTTCAGCCAGGCGCCCGTGAAGTACGACGAGTTGAAGCGCCTCGCTTCCGCGCAGGACGAACTGCCCTCGTTTCGCGTACCGGGCGCGACGATCACGTTCAACGTGGACGCGGACTATCAGATCGTCCGCACGCAGCTGACCAAGAACGTCGTGGGCGTCGTCGAGGGCGCCGACGCTCAATTGAAGGGCACCTACGTCGCGTTCGGCGCGCACTACGATCACGTCGGGTACGCCGAGGGAGAGGTGACGACCGACACGGGCCTGCGGCGCGCCGGCGCGCCAGGCCGGGTGACCCCTGGCGCTGAGAACGATCGCATCTGGAACGGCGCGGACGACGACGGGTCCGGGACCGTGGCGATCATGGCGCTGGCGAAAGCGTTCGCCGAGGGGCCGAAACCCAGGCGCTCGCTGATCTTCGTGTGGCACGCGGGCGAGGAGCGCGGCTTGTGGGGCTCGCGCTATTTCGCCGACTACCCGACGGTGCCGATGGACGCGATCGTGGCGCAGCTGAACATCGACATGATCGGCCGCAATCGCGACGACAAGGCGAGCGAGGGGAACACGGTGTATCTGGTCGGATCCGATCGCATCAGCAGCGAGCTGCACGCGCTCAACCGCGCCGCCAACAACGCGATGCCGAAGCCGCTGACGCTCAACTACGAGTTCAACGATCCGACCGACCTCGAGCAGATCTACTACCGCAGCGATCACTACAGCTATGCCGCCAAGGGCGTCCCGATCATCTTCTTCACGACCGGGCTGCACCCCGACTACCACGCGAACACCGACGAGGTGTCGAAGATCGAGTTCGACAAGATGACGCGGATCACGCAGATGGTGTACGAGACCGGCCTGCGGCTCGCGAACCTCGATCACGCGCCGGTGCACGACAACAAGGGTCCGCGCGCCGGCCGTCTCACGCAGTAGACCTCGCGTCAGGCGTTTTTCGCGGCTTCTTTGCGCAGCCGCTCTTCCTGTTCGCGCAACTCCGGCGTGAGCGTGTCGCCGAAGTCCTCCATCTCGTACATCGGCCGGATCTCGATGTCGCTGTCTGACTGGTGCGGGTTGGGGCAGCGCTTCACCCACTCGAGGGCCTCGTCCATCGACTTCACCTTCCAGACCCAGTAACCGGCGATCAGCTCCTTGGTTTCCGCGAACGGGCCGTCAGTCACCGTGCGGCTGGTTCCGGAGAAGTGGACGCGCTTGCCCTTCGAGCTCGCGTGGAGCCCGTCGCCGGACAGCATGATGCCGGCCTTCACGAGCTCTTCGTTGAACTTGCCCATGGCCTCGAGCATTTTCGCGTCCGGCGGCGCGCCCGCTTCCGACTCCTTGGTCGCCTTGACGATCACCATCACTCTCATGACGTTTTCTCCATGTTATCGATGCCGGTTCATCCGGCTTCAGAGATTGGTCGAACGGCCGTCTCCACGATCGACAGCATCCGTCCATTTTGCAGAAATCCGTTATTGACCGAAAATGAATAGTACGTTATCGTAATAATATGCTGAACCATAACGAAGTCGAACTGACGCGTGCGCTCGAGCGCGGCCAGCCTCCCGCCGACGGGTTCCCGCATGCCGCGCATCTGCGCGTGGCATGGGTCTACCTGAACGAGGCGCCTTCTCTCGACGAGGCCGTCGAGCGGATGTCGGCGACCCTTCGAAGCTTTGCCGCATCGGTCGGCAAAGCCGACAAGTTTTCCAGACCCGCGACGGTGTTCTGGATGCTGCAGGTGGCGTCGGCGCGGGCGATGATGCCTGAAGCGGAACTGGACGCCGTGCTGCGCGCCTATCCGCGTCTACTGGACAAGAACCTCATTCGCGCAGACGATTCCAGCCATGTCATTGCGTCTGGTTCCACCCATTCACCGAGCCACGCACCGGATCGGCCTGTACCTGGCCGACCTGCGTGACGACGGTCTGTCACAAGGCGAGGGGCACATCCTCGCGCTGCTTGCGACGTCGGGGGCCGCGACGATTGCCGAACTCCATCGCGGCCTCGCGCACAAGCGGTCGACGCTGACGAGCATTCTCGACCGGCTCGCGGCTCGCGGCTTCGTCACGCGCGAAGTCGGCAAGGACGATCGCCGCACGTTTGTGGTCACGCCGACGGCGAAGGGGATCCAGGTGGCCAGGCGCGTACACCGGCATCTCGTCGATCTCGAAGAGGCGGTGGGCCGCCGGGTCACGGCCGACGATGTGAAAGGGTTCATGAAGGTCGTGTCGGCGGTCGAGGACGAAGCGCACAAGCGGACGCAGAAGAAGTAGGCAGTGCGCCGGGCAAGAGTCCTACGGTTTGATCGCCGGCGCTTCGCGTGCGAACGCGCGGTGACAGGCCGTGCACGCCTCGGCGATCGCGGGGAACGCCGCGCGAACGCGCTCGAAGTCGGCGGTCTGTGCGCTCCGCAACCCGAGCGCTGCGACGGAAGCGACACGAGCCGACGCGTCGCGCGCGAGCGCCGCCCGAGACGCCCACTCCGCTTGCCGCGCTTGCCCGGCCCGTGTGCGGAGGAACAGAAGGTTCTCCAACTCGGCCAGACGGGCCGCCTGTTGGTAGATGGCGGCCCAGCCTTTTCGATCCGCCGGCGAGTGCTCAACAGCCTGGCGCAGCGCGTCGTAGGCGGGCTTGATCATGAGATCCATCAGCTCCACGTTTTCCAGGACCGGCAGCGGTTGAGGGGTCGAATCGGCTTGCGGAGCGGCCGGACGGGCACTTGCCAGCAGGCCGACAATTACGAACAGCAGCATCCGCGGTTGCGCCATAATCTCCTCGATCGGTTTCACGCGAGAGTCAGGAGTATTGCATGCCTGCCCTGAAGCTCCTCATCGCCTGCGGCGTCGCGTCGGCGCTGTCTTCATCAGCGGCGTTCGCACAAGCCGCGAAGCCGGCGTTGCCACGGACCCCTGACGGTCACGTCGATCTTCAGGGCATCTGGGATTTCCGCAGCGCCACCGCGCTCGAGCGTCCTGCACGGTTTGCGGGACGTGAATTCATGACACCCGACGAAGTCGTCGCGTACGAGCAGGAGGCGCTCGAACGCGAAGACGGGCGGCCGCCTGACGATGGGCGGACGGAGCAGTCGGTGCACCCGGTGTGGTGGCTGGACTACGGCAAGACCGTGGTCGGGAGCCGGCGCACGTCGCTGATCGTGGATCCTCCCGACGGCAGGATTCCGCGCGCTGAGTCCGGAAGGGCAGCGCAGAAGCGCGGAGCGGCGGGCTGCAGCCCGAACGCACGGCCCGGCCGACTCGTACGAGAACCGGAGCCTGCAGGAGCGGTGCATCACCCGCGGCCTTCCGGAGGTGACGCTGCCGGGACCGTACAACAACAACCTCCAGATCGTGCAGACGCCCGCCTACGTCATGCTCCAGACGGAAATGATTCACGACGCGCGCATCGTGCCGATGGACGGACGGCCGCACGCCGATCCCGCGCTCCGATCGTGGATGGGCGATTCGCGCGGCCGCTGGGAAGGCGATACGCTCGTCATCGACACGATCAACTTCACCGATCGCACCAACTTCCGCGGCGCCGGCGCCAACCTGCACCTGGTCGAGCGGCTCACGCGCCTGGACGCCGACACGATCGAGTACCGGTTCACCGTCGAAGACCCCACGACCTGGACGCGGCCGTGGACGGTGGCGTACCCGATCGTGAAGACCAACGGCCCGATTTACGAGTTCGCCTGCCACGAGGGCAACTACGGTTTACGGGATATCCTGAGCGGCGCGCGTTACGAAGAGAAGCTCGCCGAGGAGACCGAGCTGAAAAAACGATAACCATGTCTGACAAATCACTCGTCGGTCAGAACTACACACCGCCCGATCTGGTCGCCAAGGTCACCGGCCGCGCGAAGTACGCGGAGGACTATCGCGCCGACGGGATGCTGTTCACCAAGCTGCTGTTGAGCCCGATGCCGCACGCGCGCGTGCGGAGCATCGACACGCGTGCGGCGCTGGCGATGCCCGGCGTCAAGGCGATCCTCACCGCCGACGATCTGCCGGACCTGCGCGGCGCCGAGCGTGCGCTGACCAACGAGCCGTTGTATCAGGGCGAGCCGATCCTCGCGGTGGCCGCGGTCGACGAACGCACGGCCGCCGAGGCGATCGAGCGCATCGACGTCGACCTGGAAGCGCTGCCGTTCGTGACCGACCCCGTCGAAAGCCTGCGGCCCGGCAGCGCCAACGCGCGACTCGACGGCAACGTCTGGATCACGCCGCCGCCCGCGGCGGCCTCGGGCGGAGGACCTCCGCAGCCCGTCCGGCCGAAGGTGCAGGTCGTGAAATGGACCGAGCAGGATTTCGCGAGCGCGCCCGAAGGCGGCCTGCCGATGGGCGAGGCGCCCGACGAGTGGTCGTACGGCGATCTCGACGCCGGCTTCAAGAGCGCCGCGATCGTCGTGGACGAGACCTTCGTGGTGCAGTCGACCGGGCATCAGCCGATGGAATCGCGCAGCGCGATGGCCTACTGGCAGAACGGGAAGCTCTATCTCCACGGTTCGACGCAGAGCGTCGCCCGAACGCTCGACCCGCTCGCGAGCTGGCTCGGCATCGACGCGTCGAACATCGTCCTGATCAGCGAGTACTGCGGCGGCGGCTTCGGCAGCAAGGGCGCCGGCGCGATCTCGATGGTGATTCCCGCGCTGCTGTCGAAGAAGGCCGGCGCGCCGGTCATGATGCGCATCAGCCGCGAAGAGGAGCACTACATCGGCAGGGCCCGCACCGGGATGGTCGGCCGCGCGAAGGCCGGTTTCAGCAAGGACGGACGCATCACCGCGCTCGACCTCTTCATCGTCGAAGACAACGGATCGTACGGGCCGATGGGCGACTACCGTTCGGCGGCGCTTGCCGCGTCGCTGATCTGGCAGCCGATCGCGATGCGGTGGCGGGGCCTCGCGGTGCTGACCAACACGCCGCCGCGCTCGCAGCAGCGCTCGCCCGGGCCGATGCAGGCCAACGCGATCATGGAGCCGGTCGTGACCAAGGCCGCGAAGAAACTGGGCCTCGATCAGGTGGCGATCCGCCGCATCAATTCGCCGGAAGGCAAGGCGCTCTACGGACCCGTGCGTCCGAACGGGCAACGGGGCCACATCACCAGCGCGTTCGTGAAGGAGGCGCTCGACCGCGGCGCGGATCTCTTCAAGTGGGAAGAACGCAAGGCGCGCTCCGGCAAACGCCAGGGATCGAAGGTGCGCGGCGTCGGCGTCGCGGTCGGACCTCACGGCGCCGGGTCGATCGGGTACGACGGTTTGATGACGATCCGGCCCGACGGCAAGCTGTACGTGCAGTCGGGCGTCGGCAATCTCGGAACGCATTCCTGTATCGACCTCGCGCGCGTTGCCGCCGACGTCCTCGCGATGCCGTGGGACAAGGTGGTGGTCAACTGGGGCAGCACGGCGAAGAACATTCCGTGGTCCGCCATGTCGGTCGGCAGCCAGACCACGCACGCGATGACCCGCGCCAACCTGGCCGGCGCGGAGGACGCCCGGCTGAGACTCCAGGAAATCGCCGCTCAGGATCTCGGCGGCGCACCGGCCGACTACGTGCTCGGAAACGAGCGCGTCTACCGCCGCGGCAACCCGTCGCGCGGGTTGACCTACGCACAAGCGGCGACCCGCGCGATCGCGCTCGGCGGCAAGTTCGACGGCCACGAGCTGCCGGCCGACATCCATCCGATGACGAAGAAGTCGGCGACGGCGCTAGCCGGCCTCGGCCTGATGGGCGTGGCGAAGGACAACTATCGGCACGACGGCGACACCTACTCCTTCGTCGTCGGTTTCGCGGAGGTGGAGGTCGATGTCGAGACCGGCAAGACGCGCCTCGTGGACTACCTTGCCGTCGGCGACGTCGGCGCGGTGGTCAACCCGCGCAGCCTTCACGGTCAGCTGCTCGGCGGCATCAACCTCGGCATCGGCCACGCACTGCAGCAGAAGTGGGTGTACGACCCGCACTACGGCGTGCCGCTGGCCAAGCGCTTCTATCACAACAAGCCGCTGACGATTCTGGACATCCCGGCGAAGATGGAAACGATTGCGCTGGGACTGGCGGATCCGGAAACGCCGGTCGGTGCGCGCGGCGTCGGCGAGCCGCCCGTCGGCGCCGGTTACGGTTCGGTGATGAACGCGATCGCGGACGCGGTGGGTGAAGAGATTTTCAGAAAGGCGCCGGTGACGGCCGACATCGTGCTCACGTCGCTAGAACATGGCAGGCGAATGCACGACCCGCTCGCGTCGCATCTCTGACGCTCGCGGGATGGCTAATGGCTGAGGGCTAATGGCTATGGTCGAGGGCCGACCATTGTTCCATAGCCATCAGCCCTTAGCCATCAGCCATGACGGTTTTTCGGCGTCATTACCAGCCGAAGATGTACCGCTCGCGCCGCACATCCGCGCCGCCGCGCAGCGTGCCGTTGTTCGGATCGACGCCGACCGCGACGACGCCGGTGCTCATGGCGTAAGGTCCCAGCACCTTGAGCTTGTGTCCGCGCGCGGTCAGCGCCGTGCGGACGGCCTCCGGCACGCGGTTCTCGATTTCGAGCACGCCAGGCTCGCTTGGATGCGAATCGAACGATCCGAACGGGTGCAGCGAGTTGATGCGCGGCGCTTCGATCGCGTCCTGCACGCCCTTGCCGAACACGATCATTTCGAGCAGGACGTTCAGGATTTGCTGATCCTGGCTGTCGCCGCCGGGCGTGCTGATCGCGAGGAACGGCTTCCCGTCCTTCAGCACGAGCGTCGGCGTGAGCGTCGTGCGCGGCCGTTTGCCGCCGACGAGCACGTTCGGGCTGAGCGGATCGAGATCGAACACGGTCATCCGGTTCGAGAGCGGCACGCCCGTGTCGCCGGCGATGAACGCGCCGGCGAGCAGCCATCCCGAGCTCGGCGTCGCGCTGAACAGGTTGCCGTCCTTGTCCACCACGTCGACGCACGTCGTGTCGCCGGCCGTGGCGCCGGTCCTGGTTCCCTGCGAGTGCGGCGTGTACCTGGTCGCGGGCGCCTTCACCACCGGATCGAACTTGAACGGATCGCCGGCGCGCTGCTCGAGCGACGCCTGCGGTCCGATCAGCGTGCGGCGCTCAGCGGCGTACGCCTTTGACAGCAGGCCGGCGATCGGCACCTTCGCAAAGGCCGGATCGCCGTAATACGCATTGCGATCCGCATACGCGAGCTTGATCGCCTCGTGCACCTGGTGGATGTAGTCGGTCGAGTTGACGCCCGCCGACTTCAGATCGATGCCTTCGAGGATGTTGAGCGCCTGGAGCAGCACCGGTCCCTGATTCCACGGGCCGGCCTTGTAGACGTCGTAGCCGTGAAAGCTCGTCGTCACCGGCTTTTCGATCGTGCCGTGGAACGACGCCAGGTCGTCGTAGGTGAACACGCCGCCGGCTGCCTTGTCGGCGTCGGCGATGCGATGCGCGATATCTCCGGTGTAGAACGCGTCGCGCCCGGCGTGAATCGCCGTCACGCGGTTGTGCGTCTTCGCGAACGACGCCTTGTCGGCGGCCGCGATGGCACGGAGCGTCCGCGCGAGGTTCGGCTGCCGGAAGATTTCGCCGACCTCCGGCACGCGGCCGTCGGGATAGTACGTCTTCTTCGACCACTCCCACTGCTCGGTCGCCTTGCGCTCGCTCACGAAGAAATTGCGGAGGAACTCGTACATCGGGAAGCCGTCGGCGAGCTCAATCGCCGGCTGCAGCACCTGATCGAGGTGCATCGTGCCCTTGGCCTCCAACGCCAGCGCCATCGCGTCGAGCATCGCCGGAATCGTCGCGCCGAGCGGCCCGTTGCCGGGCACGAGACCGCGCTCGGCGAACAGCGCCGGGGTGGCGGCCTTCGGCGCGGGACCTTGACCGTTGATGACGATGATTTCCTTCGTCTTCGCGTCGTAGATCATCGTCGGCGCTTCGCCGCCGAAGCCGAAATGCGAAATCTCGCAGACCGACGCCGCGAGCACCGAGGCGACGCCGGCGTCCACCGCGTTGCCGCCCTGCTGCAGGATGCGAACGCCGGCGGAGACCGAGTAGTGTCGTCCGGCCGCGACGATGCCGTGCGTCCCGAGAATCTCCGGCCGCATCGTCTCCGCGCGCGGGCTCGCGACGCGGGTCGGCTCGGACGCACGCTGCTGGGCGCCCACGGTGACCGCGGCGACTGCGACGATCGCCGCGAGCCGCATGCTGAAAGTGGCAATCCGCTCGTTCATGTCGGCTGATTGTATAGAATAACGAGACTCGTGACGCGCCCGCTCCTCATCATTTTCCTTACGATCTTCGTCAATCTCGTAGGGTTCGGGATCATCATCCCGCTGCTGCCGTTCTACGCGGAAACCTTCGGCGCCTCGCCGCTGGTCATCGGCCTGCTGTTTGCCGTGTTCTCGCTCTGTCAGCTGGTGGCCGCGCCTGCGCTCGGCGATCTTTCCGATCGCTACGGCCGCCGCCCCATCCTGATCTTCAGCCTCGCGGGCACGGTGGTGAGTTTCGTCATGCTCGCGGTCGCCCACAGCGTCGTCATGCTCTTCGCGGCGCGCATCGTCGATGGCTTGTCGGGCGGCAACATCTCGACCGCGCGCGCCTATGTGGCCGACATCACCGAGCCCAAGGATCGTGCGCGCGCGTACGGCCTGATCGGCGCGGCGTTCGGCCTCGGTTTCATCCTGGGTCCGGCGCTGAGCGGCATTCTCGCCGGCGTCAGCTACACCGCGCCGATTTGGGCGGCCGCCGGGCTCACGCTCGTCGCGACGGCGATGGCGTGGTTATGGCTGCCGGAAACCGTTCACCGCGCGCAGGCGGGGACCGGCAATCCGTTCGCGTATCTGCCGGGCCTGCTTCAGCGCGCGCCGATCCGCCGGATTCTCGCGATCGATTTCGTCTACTGGTTTGCGTTCGCCACGTTTCAGACGACCTTTTCCCTGTTCGTCGCGCGGCGCTTCGGCTTCGGCGTCTCGAAGACCGGCTACTTTTTCGCGGCGTTCGGGCTGCTCGGCGCCATCATCCAGGGCGGGTTCATTCGGCCCATCGTGAAGCGGCTCGGCGACAAGCCGACGTTTCTCATGGGGCTGGGATTCGGCGCCTTCGGCCTGGTGGCGGCGGCGCTCGCTCACTCCGTCGTGATGTTCGGGATTGCGCTCGTGCCGGTCGCGATCGGGATCGGTTTCGGCCACCCGACGATGTCGAGTCTCGTCAGCCTCGTCGCGCGGGGAGATGAGCAGGGCCGAGTGCAGGGCGCGGCGAGCGCTGTCGAGAGCCTCGGCCGGACCATCGGCCCGATCTGGGGAAATGCCTCTCTCCAGCAGTACGGTGAATCGATTCCCTACATCTCAGCCGCCGCATTTCTCCTGCTGACTCTCCTGATGAGTGTCAGCTTTCACGTCGAAAAATCCCGGGATCCCGCCCCTTTGTAGCTCGACGCTGGTCGATAACGGCCGAGGCTCAGTGGGGCTTCACCATTCCGAGGAGGCTTCGAAGACCGTTCAGCGTCTGAATCATCGACGCGAGAAGCCCGGCGTTGCCGCCGTCGCGGGGAAACACTTGGCCGACCGACAGTTCGAGGCGGCTGATCAACTCTTCGGCCTTCTGGCGTTCCTGGTCCGTCACATCCGTTCTCCTTCGGCGTCGTCTGGTTCGAGTCGCGCAATCTCGGAATCGGTGAGCGCGCGATGAATCTCGCGCGGCCCGCCGGTGGCGTTCGTCAACTCCCGCCGCCACCCGCGCCAGTGGCAGGCGTGGCAGCGAAAGGCACGAGCCCGGTCAGCTGCCGTCGTACTCGTTCGATCCAGATCGCGGGCGGGAATGGTGGAGCGCCGCGCTTCCACAGTTCGGGCACGACCGGGTGCCTGCCACGAGAGAAACATAGCAGATTTGGGTTGCGTAGATGCGGTCGCTTCAGCGGTAGGGAGTGCCGAGCCTTCTCGCGACGCGAGCTCGCAGGTCGGCTTCAGAGCCGGCGCCCGCGATGTCCATGCCGCTCTCAATCAAGCCATCGATGAGCGCGCGGATGATTTCGGCCCGGTTCATCGCCTTGCCGTTCCGGTCGCGCATGTCTTTCGTGAGGCGGTCCAGATCGTGGATTTGGCGGTCGAACAGGACCACCGACACCTTGGACCATGTTTCGCTGTGCACGGGGGGCCGTCCGGGGCGCGCTTTCCCCTGAGGCCGCATCGGCGGGCGCGGCCGAGGCGCGCCCTCTCTCGATGTGCGGGGCAAAGTGCCGCGGATTATACATGCCAGTTGTTGCTAGCACAAACACAGCAATAGCGTAAACGCGAGACCTGCGTTCGCCGCTCGTGCGCGCTGTTCCACAGGTTGATCAGGCGGGCGTTGCCGCCGGCACTGGAGCGGCGACGATCGGCAGGTAGATGAGGAACGTCGCGCCCTTGCCCGGCTCGCTCACGACGGTGATGTAGCCGCCGCTCTGCTTGACGATGCCGTAGACGATCGACAGGCCGAGGCCGGTGCCCTTGCCCTGTTCCTTCGTCGTGAAGAACGGCTCGAACAGCTTCGCGCGCGTCTGTTCGTCGATGCCGGTGCCGGTGTCGGACACGCTCAGCCGCGCGTAGCGCCCGGCTTTCCCTTCGACCAGCGCGATCGCCGCGGTCGTCGTCCACGTCGACTTCTTCGACGCGCACCGTCACGCGCCCGCCTTCCGGCATCGCGTCGCGCGCGTTGACGACGAGGTTCAGCACGACCTGTTCGGTCTGTCCGGAGTCGGCGACGCACCATCAGCGGTTCCGGCGCGCAGATGATCTCGAAGCTCGATTTCGGGTCCGATCAGGCGGCGCAGCATCGTGTCCATGCCGCGGACGACGTCGCCGAGCGCGAAGATCCGCGGCCGCACCGCCTGCCGCCGGCTGAACGCGAGCAGCTGACGCGTCAGGCCCGCGCCGCGATCGACCGACTGCTTGATCTCGCTGGCTTCGTCGCGCGCCGGATCGTCCGGTCGCCAGCTGCATCAGCAGCAGGTCGGCCGCGCCCATGATGCTCATGAGGATGTTGTTGAAGTCGTGCGCGACGCCGCCGGCGAGCCGGCCGATCGCTTCGAGCTTCTGCGACTGACGGAGCTGCTCCTCGAGCGCCCGCCGCTCGGTGATGTCGCGGACGAACCCGGTCAGCACCGCGCGGTTGTCGCTGCCGAGCCGCGCCACCGTCAACTCGAGCGGGAACTCGCTGCCGTCGGCGCGCAGGCCGGTCAGCTCGAGCTTGCGGCCCGGCCAGCGGCCCGCCGCCGGTCGTCATGTACTCGTTCAGCGCGCTCGATCTGCTGCGCGCGATCGCCCGGCGGCAGCAGCAGCTCGACGCTGCGGCCGAGGATGTCGAGCCGCGCGTAGCCGAACATCTGCTCGGCCGCCGGGTTGAACTCGCGGATGTTCAGCTGCGAGTCCATCGTGATGATGGCGTCGTGCGCCGCTTCGAGAATCGCGCCCTGCCGCGCCTCGCTCTCCCTGCCGGCGCGGTACATCTTGTAGGTCAGGTAGAGCGGCGCCGCCGTCAGCAGCAGCGTCAGCCAGTAGCCGGAGCTCTCGCGTCACCTTGATGACGACGGCCGCGGCGATGGCGCCGAGCAGGTAGCTCGGGGCGCTCGACGCGAAATCGGTCTTCCAGATGCGCCACGCGCTCTGGTTCGTGGTCAGCGCGATCGCGATCGCGATCGGCACGGTGTTGACGAAGAAGTAGGTGAGCGCCATGCCCGCCAGCGGCATGACGAGCGCGGCCGGGTCGGCGTCGGGCCGGCCGCCGAGCCGCAGGTAGACCTGGCCGGCCGCCTGCACGGTCAGGACCAGGATCGCCATGTTGAACAGCGTGCGGAACAGCGGGTTCGGCGACCGCGAGTTCAGCGTCGTCTGGCTCCAGCCGCTGGCGGCGCCGACGATCATCGTCGCGTGCGGTCCGCGCAGGATCAGCGCCGCGATGTCGACGACGTACGACACCGACATGTTGGAGCCGCTGGCGATCGGGAACTGGACCTTGAACGCCGACGTCAGCGACGACAGCAGGACGAGGAACAGCGAGCGGGGTGACCGGGGTGAGGGTCGCGCGCGGCACGAGCACGCCGAAGGTCAGCGCGCCGAGCGCGATGACCGCGAGGATGTACCAGCGGCCGCGGGGCGGGAGATCCCGAAGCAAGGCGCTGTCAGTATATCGTGCTTGACAGTGTTCAAACATTTGTTTTATACATTTGTTTGAGACAACGACATGCCGAGAAAACGAGCCGATTCTTCTCCTCGTGCTGCTGCTGGCCGCCGGCGCCGGCACCTACGCCTACCGGCGCATGGCGCCCGCCGGCCCTCGTGCTGACCGGCATCGTCACGACCAACGACGTCATCGTCAGCCCGCAGATCGCCGGGCAGATCGGGCAGCTGCTGGTCGACCGAGGGCGACACCGTCAAGAAGGACCAGCTGGTCGCGGTCATCGTCCCCGACGAGCTGAAGGCCGACACCGCCTACTTCGCGCAGAACGTGGAGGGCATGTCGTCGCAGGTTCGCGAGTCGGAGGCGGCGCTGCGGCTGCAGGAGCGGCAGACCGCCGATCAGATCCGCCAGGCCGAGTCGACGCTGGCCTCGATCGAGGCGCAGGTCGACGCCGCCGCCGCCGACGTCGAGCAGACGCGCCTGACCTACACGCGCACGCAGAACCTGTCGCGCCAGAACGTCGTGTCGGCGCAGGAGCTCGATGCGGCGCGCACGGCGCAGACGGCGGCCCAGGCGAAGCTCGACGCGCTGAAGAAGCAGGTCGAGGCGCAGCGCGCGACGGTGGCGCTGGCGCGCTCCAACGCCGAGCAGACGGCCGTGCGCCGCAGCCAGGTGCAGACCAGCGAGCACATGAAGCAGGCCGCGTCGGCGCAGAGCGCGAAGGCCGACGTCCGGCTGCGCTACACCGAGATCCACGCGCCGATCGACGGCATCGTCGACGTGCGCGCGGCGCGGGTCGGCGAGGTCGTGAACCCGGGCCAGCCGATCGTCACGCTGATCAACCCCGACGACCTGTGGGTCCGCGCCGACGTCGAGGAGAGCTACATCGATCGCGTGCGCCTCGGCGACAAGCTGACCGTGCGCCTGCCGTCGGGCGTCGAGCGCGAGGGCACCGTGTTCTACCGCGGCGCCGACGCCGGCTTCGCGACGCAGCGCGACGTCAGCCGCACCAAGCGCGACATCAAGACGTTCGAGGTGCGGCTGCGCGTGGACAACAAGGATCGCCGGCTCGCCGTCGGCATGACCGCCTACGTGCTGATGCCGGTGCAGTAGCCGTACCGGAGCTGACCGACATGAACGCCATCGACGTCCGGAACATCGTCAAGAAGTTCGGCGACTTCACCGCCGTCAAGGGCATCAGCTTCGCCGTCGAGGAAGGGGAGATCTTCGGCCTGCTCGGCCCGAACGGCGCCGGCAAGTCGACGCTGATCCGCATGATGGTGACGCTGCTGCCGCCGACGTCGGGCACGGCGGTGATCAACGGCTTCGACGTCGTCAAGCAGTCGGACGGCGTGCGCCAGTCGATCGGCGTCATCCCGCAGGCGATGACCAGCGATCTCGAGCTGAGCGTCGAGGAGAACCTGATCATCTTCGCCAAGCTCTACGGCGTGCCGAAGCTCAAGCGCGAGCGCCTGATCGACGAGCTGCTCGAGGCGGTCGAGCTGACGCAGTGGCGGCACGCGCAGGTCAAGAACCTGTCGGGCGGCATGCGGCGGCGCGTCGAGATCGCGCGCGGCCTGGTGCACGAGCCGCGCATCTTCTTCCTCGACGAGCCGACCACCGGCCTCGATCCGGTGTCGCGCGTCGCGGTCTGGGAGATGCTGGCGAAGATCAAGAGCGAGCGCAACCTCACGATCCTGATCACGACGCACTACATGGACGAAGCCGACAAGCTCTGCGACCGCATCGCCATCGTCGATCACGGCGAGCTGAAGGCGCTCGATTCGCCGCTCAAGCTGAAGGCGTCGATCCCCGGCAAGAACTCGCTCGAGGTCAGCTTCGCGGACGCGCCGGCCGACTGGCAGGCGCGCGTCGAGCGGCTGCCGGGCGTCGAGTCGGTCACCGCGCACGACAACATCTTCCGCATCGCCACCGGCAACGGCCCGGCGACGACGCTGGCGCTGATGGAGCTGGCGGCGACGGCCGGCGTCACCATCGGTTCGCTCTCGGTGCAGAGCACGTCGCTCGACGATGTGTTCGTGCACTACACGGGACGGGCGCTGCGCGACGCGCTGCAGGACGCCAATCCGCTCGACCGCGGGCCGATGCTCCGCCGCGCCTGATCACTGAGAGCCGAACGCTGGGAGCTACATATGGGTAGAACCTGGGCCATCATCGAACGCGAGCTGCGCCGCTTCCGGCGCAGCCCGGTGCTGATCGTCATGGCGCTGTTCATGCCGATCGTGCAGCTCGTCATCCTCGGCTACGCGTTCGGCGGCAACGTCAAGCACCTGAAGCTGGCGATCGTCGATCAGGATCACGGCGTGCCGGCGGTCCGCGTGCGCGAGCTGGCGTCGGCGGCCGCCTCCGGCGCGCACACCATCGACATCATCGACTACGCCGACCAGGGACAGGCGATCGACGACCTGCGCAACGGCCGGGTCAACGGCGTGCTGACCATCCCGCCCGATTTCTCGCGCCGCGTGCTGGCGAAGAACGAGCCGCACGTCGCGCTGATCGAGGACAACACCGACGGCTTCGTCTCGGTGGCGCTGGCCGGGACGATGGGCGGGATCCTGCAGGCCTACAGCCTGCCGGCGCACACCCCGCGCATTGGCGGCTCCGCCGCGCTCGACGTCGTCGAGATCTATCCGTACGTGCCCTACATCCAGTACCTGCTGCCGGGATCGGTCGTGATGTCGATCTTCATGATGGTGATGATCGGCGGCGGCATCATCTTCATCGACGACAAGGCGCGCGGCCTGCACGAGGGCTACCTGGTGACGCCGATCAAGAAGCTCGAGCTGATCGCCGGCTTCAACATCTCCGGCACGATCAAGGCGGTGATCGCCGGGATGTTCCTGATGATCATCGGATCGGTGATCGCCGGGATTCCCAACGCCTTCGACCCGATGCGCCTGCTGCGGCTGTTCGTGGTGGTGTGCGTGACGGCGTTTGCGCTCATCAGCCTGATGTTCCTGCTGATGGTGCGGGTCAGCGATCCGCTGCTGCCGCGCATGGTCTTCGGCGTGCTCAACACGGTGCTGTATTTCCCGAGCGGCGCCGTCTATCCGCAGCAGGGCTTTCCGGCCTGGATGCAGGTGATCGCCGTCGCCGATCCGTTCACCTACGCGGTGCACGCGTTCAAGAGCCTGCTGCTCAAGAACACCGGCTTCGCGCGCGATCTCCTACGACCTCACGTTCCTGCTGATCTTCTCGGTCGTGTCGCTCGGCGCGGCGACGGCCCTGTTCAAGCGGTCGCTGTGACGATCCCGCCGCGACACGGAGACGCGCGACCGGCTGCTGAAGGCGGCCGAGCGGCTGTTCGCCGATCGCGGCTTCAAGAAGGTGACGGTCCGCGACATCTGCCGCGCCGCGCGCGCCAACGTCGCCGCGGTCAACTATCACTTCGGCGACAAGCTCGGGCTCTACCGCGAGGTGCTGCAGTCGGCGATCGACGCGATGCGCGGCACCAACGACGCCGCCCGCGAGGCCGGCGCGGGCGCAGCCGCCGGAGGAGCAGCTGCGCCGCTACATCGCCATCTTCGTGCACCGCGTGCTGACGCCGGGCAACGACACCGTCCACAAGCTGATCAACCGCGAGATGAACGATCCGACGCCGGCGCTCGACGCGCTGGTCGAGCAGGGCGTGCGCCCGCGCGTCGAGTATCTCTCCGGGCTGATCGCCGAGATCATCGGCTGCGAGCCGACCGATCAGCGCGTGCTGCGCTGCGTCGCCAGCGTGCAGGCGCAGATCGCTCGCGTACCTGCCGAACCCGATCGCCGCGCGCCTCGGCCTGGCGAACAAGCCGACCGCCGGCGCAACCTGCGACGACATCGCCGATCACATCGCGGAGTTCTCGCTGGCCGGCGTCCACGCCGTCGGCCGCGCCGTGCATGCCCGCTGATCCGGCCGACGCGCGGCTGCGCCAGGCCGCGCACCCCGACGACTGGATCAATCCCGAACCGCGCGGCCGCTACGATCTCGTCGTCATCGGCGGCGGCACCGCGGGGCTGGTGTGCGCGATGGGGGCCTCCGGCCTCGGCGCGCGCGTGGCGCTGGTCGAGCGGGCGCTGCTCGGCGGCGACTGCCTGAACACCGGCTGCGTGCCGTCGAAGGCGATCCTGCGATCGGCCCGCGCGGCCGCCGAGGCGCGGCGAGCGCCGGCGCTTGGCGTCCGCGTCGGCCAGCGTCGAGGCCGACTTCGCCGCGGTGATGCAGCGGATGCGCGAGCGGCGCGCCGACATCAGCCCGCACGATTCGGCCGAGCGCGCTGCGCGCGGCCGGCGTCGACGTCTATTTCGGCGACGCGCGTTTCACCGGCGCGTCGACGATTGCCGTCGGAGACCGCACGCTGACGTTCCGCCGCGCGGTGATCGCCACCGGCGGCCGGCCGGCGGTGCCGCCGATTCCCGGCCTTGGCGCCGTGCCGTACCTCACGAGCGAGACGCTCTTCGAATTGCGCGAGCAGCCGCGGCGACTGGCGATTCTCGGCGCCGGCCCGATCGGCTGCGAGATGGCCCAGGCGTTCGCGCGGCTCGGCACCGCGGTCACGCTGGTCGAAGCAGGCGACGCGTGTGCTGCCGCGCGAGGATGCGGACGCCGCCGCGATTGTCGCGCGGCAACTGGCCGCCGATGGCGTCACGCTCCGGCTCGGCGTCACGCTGGCCGAAGTGTCGAAGGAGCGCGACGGTCTTCGTTTGAGAGCAGGGGACGGCCTTCAGGCCGTCCCGTTCGGACGACGCGCCGATGTCGACTGCACGCATCTGCTGATCGCTGTCGGCCGCACGCCGAACGTCGACGATCTGGATCTGCCGGCCGCCGGCGTCGCCTTCAACGCCGACGGC
The DNA here is from genome assembly GCA_963794305.1 of uncultured Acidobacteriota bacterium. Classification (GTDB taxonomy): domain Bacteria; phylum Acidobacteriota; class Vicinamibacteria; order Vicinamibacterales; family CAVVIG01; genus CAVQFC01. The sequence goes on from CAWCDQ010000024.1 coordinate 136,724, forward strand.
GTCGTCGTCGACGATCGCCTTCGCACGTCCAACCGCCGGGTGTTTGCCGCCGGCGACGTCTGTTCGACGTTCAAGTTCACCCACGCCGCCGACGCGCTGGCCCGCATCGTGATCCAGAACGCGCTGTTCTTCGGCCGTAAGCGTGCAAGCGCGCTCGTGATCCCCTGGTGCACCTACACCGATCCCGAGGTCGCGCACGTCGGCCAATACGAGGAGGAGGCGAGGGCGGCAGGGCGGCGCGTGGAGACGATCACGATTCCGCTGGCGGACGTCGATCGCGCCGTGGTCGACGACGAGCGCGACGGGTTCGTCCGCGTCCATCACGAGCGCGGCCGGTTGCTCGGGCTGCACCGTGGTGGCGTCTCGAGCGGGCGAGATGATCGGCGTCGCCGCGCACGCGTTGACGCACGGCGCCAGCCTGAGCGCGCTTGGGTCGACGATTCATCCCTATCCGACGCTGAACAACGCCTTCCGCGCCGCGGGCGACGCCTACGCGCGAACGCGCCTGACGCCGGGCGTCCGGCGCGCGCTGCGGCGATATTCCAGTTCGGCCGATAGAGCCGCGAATGGCTCCGCCCTTCGGCTTGGTCCATAATTCCGGCAGGATTCCTATGCCTCCTCTAGACGGTTTGCGCGTGGTCGATCTCACGCGGGTCGTGGCCGGCCCGTTCTGCACGATGATGCTCGGCGACATGGGCGCCGAGGTCCTGAAAATTGAAGAGCCGAAGCACGGCGACGACTCGCGCGCCTGGGCGCCGTTCATCGAAGGCACCGGCAGCTTCTTTCTCGCGCTCAACCGCAGCAAGAAGAGCGTCGCGCTCGATCTGAAGACGCCCGACGGCGCCGACGCGCTCCGGCGGCTGATCGAGACCGCGGACGTGCTGATCGAGAACTTCAGGCCGGGCAGCCTCGCCGAGCTCGGCTTCGACTACGCCGCCGTGTCGGCGCATGAACCCGCGGCTGATCTACTGCTCGATCTCCGGCTACGGCCAGACCGGGCCGTCCTCGCAGCTGCCCGGCTACGACGCGGTGCTCCAGGGCGAGGCCGGCATCATGGACATGACCGGATTTCGCGGCGGCGAGCCGACGCGCGTCGGCGTGGCCATCACCGACTACCTGGCCGGGCTGTACGCCATCCAGGGCATCCTGCTCGCGCTGAACGATCGGCACACGAGCGGGCTGGGACAGCACGTCGACATCTCGCTGTTCGAGTCGATGCTCTCGGTCATGCGGCTGCCGATGTCGGTGCTGCTGGCGACCGGCGTGACGCCGAGCCGCGTCGGCAACGATCACCTCAACATCGCGCCGTACGAGCCGCTGCGCGCGAAGGACGGCCTGATCATCGTCGCCGTCGCCAACCCGGCGCTGTGGATCCGGTTCTGCGACGCGATGGAACATCCGGAGTGGCGCGACGATCCGCGGTTCCTGACGAACACCGATCGCGTGGCGAACCGCGCCGCGCTCAAGGACGTCGATTGAAGCCGTGTTCGCGCGATTCACCGTCGAGGAGCTGACCGCACGCTTCCAGGCGCGGAACGTTCCGTGCGGCCGCGTGCGATCGATCGGCGAGGCGCTCGAACACCCGCAGGTCGGTCCCGCGCGACATCCTGATGACGCAGCAGCATCCGCAGATCGGGCGCGATCGAAACGCTCGCGCCGGTGGTGCGGCTGTCGCGCACGCCGGCCGACGTGACGCTGCCGCCGCCGGCGCTGGGCGAGCACACGAAGGAAGTACTGGCCGGCCTGCCGTCGCGAGTATCATGACGCCGTGTTTCAACCCGATCTGCTCGAAGAACCGCGTCGCGCTGATCACCGGCGGCGGCACCGGCATCTGCCGCGGCATCGCGCTGGCGTTCGCGCGGCACGGCTGCGACGTCGCGATCACCAGCCGCAAGCTCGAACATCTCGAGCCGACGGTCGCCGAACTGCGCGGGCTCGGCGTTCGCGCGGTCGCAAGGTGGCCGACGTCCGCGATCCGGCGGCCGTCGACGACGCGGTCGCGGCCGTCGTGTCGGAGCTCGGACGCCTCGACATCCTCATCAACGGCGCCGCCGGCAACTTCATCTGCCTGGCCGAAAATCTCTCGCCGAACGGCTTCGGCACCGTTGTCGACATCGATCTGAAGGGAACGTTCAACGTGTCGCGCGCCGCGTTGCCGCACCTGAAGGCGCAGGGCGGCTCGGTGATCAACATCAGCGCGACGCTGCCGTACCTGGGCACGATGGGGCAGGCGCACGCGTCGGCGGCGAAGGCGGGCGTCGATTCGCTGACGCGGACGCTGGCCGTCGAATGGGGGCCTCACGGCATTCGGGTCAACGGCATCGCGCCGGGACCGATCGACGGAACAGAGGGCGTGCGGCGGCTCACGAACGAGAAGTCGCGGGCCGGCGCCATCAAACAGTGTCCGCTTGGACGAATGGGCACGGTTGACGACATCGCCAACGCGTCGCTGTATCTCGCCTCGGACGCGGCCTCGTACGTGAACGGCGTCACGCTCGTCGTCGACGGCGGCCTGTGGCTGCGGTCGGCGCGCATCCTGGGCGAGGAATGACGACAACGACGACGCCCGCGTGGGCCGTGGGCGTGTGCGCCGGCGTGCACGCAGCCGGCAGCCGCGACGTGGTCTACGTGCCGGACAACCCGCTGTCGCACGTGCTGCGCGTCTTCGAACAGCAGTTTCGCGACGTCCGGCTGATCCTGGCGACGCGAGAGGAAGAGGCGTTCGGCATCGCCGCCGGCCTGTACCTCGGCGGCCGCCGGCCGACCGTCATGCTGCAGTCGAGCGGCCTCGGCAACTCGTTGAACGCGGTCACCTCGCTGCTGATGCCGTATCAGATTCCGGTGCTGATGGTGGTCAGCATGCGCGGCGACAGCGGCGAGTGGAACGCCGCGCAGATGCCGATGGGGCGCGCGGTGCGCGGCATCTTCGAGTCGATCGGCGTGCCGCACACGACGGTGGAGTCGCGCCAGCGACGCGTGCGAAACCGTGCGCTGTGCGGGCAGGACCGCGTTCGGGACGCGCACGAGCCTGCGCGTGTCTGCTGCCGCGAAAGGTGACGACGGGATCATGAATCGCGTCGAGGCGACGCGTGTCATCGTCGAACTCGCCGGCGACGCGCCCATCGTCGCGAGCCTCGGCCACCCCGCCTACGATCTGTTCGCCGCCGGCGATCGGCCCCAGAACTTCTACACGTGGGGGAGCATGGGCCTCGCCTCGTCGATCGGGCTCGGCCTCGCGCTCGCGCGGCCGGAGGTCCGGGTCATCGTGCTCGACGGCGACGGCTCGTTGCTGATGAACCTCGGATCGCTGGCGACCATCGGCCTCCTGCGCCCAGCCAATCTCGTGCTCGTGGTGATGGACAACGAGGAGTACGCGACGACGGGCGGCCAGCCGACGCCGACGGCGCACGGCGCCGACCTGGAGGCCGCGGCGCGCGCCATGGGGATCGCGGCGTCGGCGACAGTGCGGACGGAGGACGAGCTTCGCCGCGCCCTGGGCTCGGCGCGCGTCATCGTCGCCAAGGTGAAGGAATCGGCGCCGACGGCGAAGCCGCCGCTCGATTGCGTGTTCATCAAGCAGCGCTTCATGGCGGCCATCGGCAATCCGGAATCGGCCACCGAAGGGGCCTCGCTCTGACCCTGCAGGACTTCGTCAGCGCCGCCGCAGCCGCCGGCGGCTGCGCGGGTTGCGGCGGCGCGCGCGCTGCTCGATACGGTCGGCGTGACGCTCGCCGGCGCCGCGGAGCCGGCCGCGCGCATCGTCCAGCGTGTTGTCGAGAAGGATGGCGACGGGACCGTGCCGCGTGCTCGGGACCACGCTGAGCGCGAGCGCCGGCGAATGCCGCGCTCGCCAACGGAACCGCTGCCCACGCGCTCGACTACGACGACATGTGCTTCGTGTCGCTGGCGCATCCGAGCGCGCCGCTCGTCGCCGCCGCGCTTGCCGTCGCCGGCCTTGTCCGGCGTGGCCGGCCGCGCGCTGCTCGACGCCTACGTCGTCGGCTTCGAGATGGAAGGGCGGCTCGGCCGCGCGATGAACCCGCGCCACTATCAGCGCGGGTGGCACTGCACGTCGACGCTCGGCACGATCGGCGCGGCGGCCGCCGCCTCGCGCCTGCTCGCGCTCGACGCGGCAGCCACGGGACACGCGCTGGCGATCGCGGCATCGGAGGCGTCCGGTCTCAAGGAAAACTTCGGGACGATGGTGAAGCCGCTGCACGCCGGGCTGGCGGCGAGAAACGGCGTGCTCGCCGCGCTGCTGGCGCAGGCGGGGATGACGGCGAGCAGCGCGGCAATCGAAGGCCCGCAGGGCTTTCTGAAGGCGATGGATGGTGAGCAGCCGTCGCTCGATGCCGTCGCCTCCGATCTGGGCACGCGCTGGGAAATCGTCGACACCGGAATCACGGTGAAGCTCTACCCGTCGTGCGCGGGCACGCATCCGACTCTTGATGCGCTGCTCGACCTGAGGCGACGCGAAGGCTTCCGGAGCGAGGAGGTCGAGGCCATCGAGATCGGCGTCGATCCGATCGTGCCGACGATCCTGCTCTACGATCGGCCGTCCAGCGGACTGGAAGGGAAGTTCAGCATGCCGTTCTGCGCGGCGGCCGCGATCGTCAAAGGCCGTGTCGGCATCGACACGTTCGAGCCGTCGCAGCTGGCCGATCCGGCGATTCTCGCGATGCAGGAGCGCATCACCATGCGCGTCGATCCCACGCTCGACGCCGCGGCTCCGTCGCTCACGCAGGCGCGCGTGGCCGTACGGCTGCGCGACGGCCGCGTGCTCACGGCATCGGCCAACGGCGCGCGCGGCTACCCGGAACAGCCGGCGAGCGACGACGAACTGGCGTCGAAATTCACGTCGTGCGCGACGCAGACGCTGCCGGCGTCACAGGCTGCCGCAGCGCTGGCCGCGCTGCGCGACATCGAATCGATTGACGGACGTCCGGATGCTGACAGCGGATCTTGCCTGGGCTCCCGGCAGGCCTGAAGGCCTGCACTACTTCGGGTGATCAGGCCAGGCCGAACGTGCCTCACCTGCCTGCCTCGACGCGTTCAGCGTCGTAGTGCAGACCTTCAGGTCTGCCGTGATTCGGGTAGTCTCCACCGACTAAGTCTGCTGTTCCCACGCCGTAAGCAATTCGGGCCACGTGTAGACGCTGGATCCCGCGAGTGGCCATTCGCCCAGAGCCTTCGCCAGCCCGGCTCGGACCGGGTTCTCGAGGATGTACCGGGCGACGGTCAGCGTCGCCTCGTCATCGCGCAGAATCCGATCGTGATATCCCGGCTGCCAGAGCGATTGGCCGGTGGATTGACGATAAGCTGAATCCGGTGACCTGCTTCAGATGTTTGACAAATGGCATGAGGTCACAGGCCTCAGACTGTGCGGTGGCCAGCAGATGCACGTGGTCAGGCATCAGGCAGTACGCGACCAGGTCGAACTGCGACACGCGTGAGGATTGCAAGATCTGCGAAGCGGTCTCCTTGCCGACCGCGAGATTGTCGAAGATCGATTTTCTGAACGCCGTGCAAAATGTGACGGAGTATCGTTGCAACCCGACGTAGCTCACGCCGGTCAGACGCTTCGGACGATCGGTGATCATGTGGGAGGGTCGTGCAAACGGCAGGCCTGAAGGCCTGCACTACGACAGACATGGCAGGCCTGAAGGCCTGCACTACTTCGGTTCGCCGCGGTTTGGTTCGCGCCGGCCGGGGACGTGGCCGCGCTTCCAGATCATGAACGTTCGCGTGAACTCGATCACCGGGACGTTGTCCTGGTTCACGCCGGTGGTCTTGACGCGCACGATCCCGACCTTCGGCCGCGACTTCGACTCGCGCGTCTCGAGCACCTCGCTGCGCGAGTAGACGGTATCGCCCTCGAACAGCGGGTGCGGCAGGCGCACGTTGTCCCACCCCAGGTTCGCGACGCCGTTCACGGTCAGATCCGTCACCGACTGGCCGGTGACGAGCGACAGCGTGAAGCACGAGTTCACGAGCCGTCTCTTGAATTCCGTCTGCTTCGCGTACTCGCCGTCGAAGTGAATCGGGTTCGTGTTCATCGTCAGGCACGTGAACCAGATGTTGTCGGCGTCGAGAATCGTGCGGCCGAGCGGGTGCTCGTAGACGTCGCCGACGGTGAAGTCTTCGAACACGCGTCCGGTCCAGCCCTGTTTGGTCGCCATCAGATTGCTCCCTGCGAGCGCCATGCCGCGACCGTGTCGCGCGAAACGCCCAGTTCCTCGAGAATCGCGTCGGTGTGCTGGCCGAGCGACGGCACGTCGCCCATCGCAGGCTCGACGCCGTCCATCCGGACCGGCGGGATCGCCGCACGCAGCGGGCCGACCGGCCGATCCGATCTCCCGCCAGCTGTCGCGATCGGTCAGCTGAGGATGCTCGAGGAACTCGGCGATCGAGTTCATGCGCGCCCACGCGATGCCGGCCGCTTCGAGCCGATCGGCGACGGCGTCGGTCGTCAGCGTCGCGAAGACGGACTCGATCGCCGTGTGCAAGTGCGGCGCGATTCTTCACACGCAGCACGTTCGTCGCGAACCGTTCATCTGTCGCCAGTTCGGGCTGGGACAGCACGTCGGCACAGAACCGCGTCCACTCACGCGCGTTCTGGATGCCGAGAACGATCGACCCGCCGTCGCCCGCGCGAAATGGACCGTACGGCGCAATCGATGCGTGGTTCGCTCCGCTGCGCGGCGGGGCCGCATCGCCGTAGGCCGCGTAGTACGCAGGCTGGCCCATCCACTCGGCGAGCGCGTCGAACAACGACACCTCGAGCGAGGTGCCGCGGCCGGTCGTGGTTCGGGCGAGCAGCGCGGTCAGGATCCCCGAGTACGCGTACATTCCGGCGGCGATGTCGGCGACCGAGATGCCGGCTCTCGCCGGCGAATCCGGGCTGCCGGTGATCGAGACGAGGCCGACCTCGCTCTGAACAAGGAGGTCGTACGCCTTCTTCTTCGCGTACGGCCCCGACGATCCATAGCCGGACACGTTGCAGACGATGAGGCGGGGATGGCGGTCTCGGAGAACGGATGGTGCGGTCCCGAGCCGCTCGGCGGCGCCCGGCGCAAGGTTCTGCACGAACACATCCGCGCGCGACAGGAGGCGCGCGAGCACCTCCGCGCACTCAGGCCGCTTGAGATCGAGCGTGAGCGACTCCTTCGATCGATTCAGCCAGACGAAGTAGCTCGAGAGGCCCTTGACGCTGGTGTCGTATCCGCGCGCGAAATCGCCGCCGTCGGGCCGCTCGATCTTGATGACACGCGCGCCGAGGTCGGCAAGCTGCCGCGTCGCAAACGGCGCAGCGACGGCCTGCTCGATCGAGATCACGGTGATCCCTTTCAGCGGCAGCATGTGTGGTTCCGGCAGGCCTGAAGGCCTGCACTACGAGCGTTATGTGGGTGATCCAGCCAGACATCGAGGCTTGTGTCGCGACAGAAGTAGCGCAGGCCTTCAGGCCTAAAGAGCGCAGGCCTTCGGCCGAAGTAGCGCAGGCCTTCAGGCCTAAAGTAGTGCAGGCCTTCAGGCCTGCCCTCAGTACGATCGCGGAAGGCCAAGCACGTGCTCTGCGACATAGGCCAGGATCAGGTTGGTCGAGATTGGCGCGACCTGGTAGAGGCGCGTCTCGCGAAACTTCCGTTCGATGTCGTAGTCCTCGGCGAATCCGAACCCGCCATGGGTCTGAACCGCGACGTTGGCGGCCTCCCACGACGCGTCGGCGGCCAGCAGCTTGGCCATGTTCGCTTCGCTGCCGCAGGCTTCGCCGCGGTCGAACAGATCCGCGGCCTTCATTCGCATCAGGTCGGCGGCCTCGACGTTCACGTGCGCGCGCGCGATCGGGAACTGCACTCCCTGGTTCTGGCCGATCGGCCGGTTGAAGACCACTCGCTCCTTCGCGTACCGCGTGGCGCGCTCGACGAACCATCGTCCGTCGCCGACGCACTCGGCGGCGATCAGAATCCGCTCGGCGTTCAACCCGTCGAGCAGATAGCGGAAGCCGCGGCCCTCTTCGCCGACCAGCGCCGAGGCCGGGACTTCGAGATCGTCGAAGAACAGCTCGGTCGTCGCGTGGTTCATCATCGTCCGGATCGGCCGGATCGTCAGGCCATGACCGATCGCCTGTCGCAAATCGACCAGCAGGATCGACAGGCCTTCGGTCCGCTTTTTCACCTGCTCGATCGGTGTCGTGCGGACGACGAGCAGCAGCAGGTCGGAGTGTTCCGCGCGCGAGATCCAGACCTTCTGGCCGCGCACGACGTACGAGTCGCCCTTGCGCGTCGCGGTGGTCTTCAGCTGCGTCGTGTCGGATCCCGTTGTCGGCTCGGTCACGCCGAACGCCTGGAGCCGGAGCTCGCCGCTCGCAATCTTCGGCAGGAACTCGCGCTTCTGCTCATCGGATCCGTGCCGCAGCAGCGTGCCCATCGTGTACATCTGCGCGTGACAGGCGCCGGCGTTGCCGCCGCTTCGATTGATTTCCTCGAGAATGATGGCGGCTTCGGCGATGCCGAGCCCCGACCCGCCGTACTCCTCCGGAATGAGCGCCGCGAGATAGCCGGCGTCGGTGAGCGCCTTCACGAAGGCGTCGGGATACGCGCGCGCCGCGTCGAGCTCGCGCCAGTAGCTGTCGGGAAAGGCCGCGCACAAATCGCGGACGGCATGGCGCAGATCGTGATGGAGTTCGACGGTCGACACCGCGTCATGATAGACCACGTTGTATGATCGGCGCGCCGTCGCGTGCCCCCCGTCCATATTGATCCGGAGACGTACGGCCAGACTCTGCATACAATTCGAGGATGACCAAGGCCTTCCGATTCCTGACAGCGACCATCGTCGTTCTGGCGTTTGCGGCGGCCAGGCCGCACGCCGAGCGCACAGCGTCCATCGTCGCGGCTGCTCGTCCTCAACAAGGAGGACGCGAACCTGGCGATCGTCGATCCCGCGTCCGGAAACGTGCTCGGTCGCGTGCCGGTCGGCCAGGGGCCGCACGAGCTCGTCACCTCGACGGACGGCAAGTTCGCGTTCGCCAGCAACTACGGCACCGGCCCCGCGCCGGGCCATACGATCTCGATGATCGACATCGCCGGTCAGAAGGAGCTGCGTCGCATCGACGTCTCGCCGTTGTCGCGGCCGCACGGGCTCGCCTTCGCACAGGGCAAGCTGTACTTCACGGCCGAAGCCGACAAGAAGATCGCGCGCTACGACCCTGCCGCCAACGCGATCGACTGGCAGTTCGAGACCGGGCAGGCGACGACGCATATGGTGCTGCCGACGAAGGACGCGCGCACGATGTTCACGTCGAACATCGGCGGCGACAGCGTGTCGGCGATTCAGCAGGGAGCCGGCGGCTCCTGGACTCAAACGGTGATTCCGGTCGGCAAGGGGCCCGAAGGGATCGACCTGTCGCCCGATGGCCGCGAAGTGTGGAGCGCCCACTCGCGCGATGGCGGCGTCTCGATTATCGACGTCGCGTCGAGGAAGGTCGTGCAGACTATCGCCCTCGGCACGAAACGGTCGAACCGCGTCAAGCTGACTCCGGACGCGAAGTTTGCGCTCGTGTCGGATCTCGACGCCGGCGAGGTCGTGGTACTCGACGCGCCCGCGCGAAAAGAGATCAAGCGGATTCCGCTCGGCAAGATGCCGGAAGGCATTCTGATTCCGCCCTCCGGCGGCGTGGCCTACATCGCCGTCAACGGCGACAACTTCATTGCCGTCCTCGATCTCAAGTCCTGGCAGGTGACGAAGAAGATTCTCACCGGCACCGGCCCCGACGGCATGGCGTGGGTGCCATAGGATTTCAGATTTCAGAAGTCAGATTTCAGATTGCGGGCGGACTGACAATCGATGGCTTCCCCGGTCATTCAAGTCACGGGCGTCCGTAAGACCTACGGCTCGACCGTCGCCGTCGACGAGGTCTCGTTCGACGTTCACGACGGTGAGATCTTCGGCCTGATCGGACCGAACGGCGCCGGCAAGACGACCACGATGGAGTGCGTCGAAGGGCTGCGCATTCCGGATCGAGGCACGGTCTCGGTGTTCGGCATGGATCCGGTCCGCGACGTCTACGCGCTGCAGGAGCGGATTGGCGTGCAGCTGCAGCAGGCACAGCTGCAGAAGCGGATCAAGGTCTGGGAGGCCGTCGATCTGTGGGCGTCTCTGTACCGGAAGAAGACCGTCGACGCCAACCGGCTGCTGGAGCAGCTCGGTCTGTCCGACAAGCGGAACGCCTGGTTCATGACGCTCTCGGGCGGCCAGAAGCAACGGCTCTTCATCGCGCTCGCGCTCATCAACGATCCCGACCTGGTGTTTCTCGACGAGCTGACGACCGGACTGGATCCGCAGTCGCGGCGAACCATCTGGGAGATGGTGCGCGGCATCCGCGCGCGAGGCAAGACGGTGTTCCTGACGACGCACTTGATGGAAGAGGCCGAGCGATTGTGCGATCGCGTGGCCATTATCGATCATGGCCGAATCGTGGACATCGACAGCCCGGAGAGGCTGGTCGCCCGTCATTGTCCGGAGCGAAGCGTCGAGCTCGCGACCGGCGACGCCGGCGCCGATGAGCGTCTCCGGCAGGTGCGCTGCGTGGACGCGGTGTCGCGCCAGGACGGACACGTCACGATTCGCGGCCGCGGCGACGATTTCGTGACCGACGTGATCCAGTGCCTGTCCGAACATCGGATCCGCGTCACCGATTTCCGGACGATCCTCCCGACGCTCGAAGACGTATTTCTCACGGTCACCGGCCATTCGATTCGCGACTGAGACTGCCGACTGAGACTGCCGACTGAGACTGCCGACTGAGACTGCCGACTGAGGACTCTGTATGTTACGCGGACTCTGGAAGCTGACGTGGCTCGAGACTAAGATCTTCATGCGCGAGCCGCTCGGCGCGTTGGGCACTATCCTGATCCCCGTCGCGATCTTCGTCGGGTTCGGGCGCCTGGCGGGCGGCCGCCGCGGTTTGAACAGCGCCGCCTTCGGCAACATCGTACGCACGGACCTGCCCGTGTTCGCGGCGATGATGATCGCCATCAGCGCCGCGCTCTCGCTCGTGACGATCGTCTCGATCTACCGGGAAGGCGGCATCCTCAAGCGGCTGCGCGCGACGCCCTTGCGGCCGCAGGCGATCCTGTCCGCGCACGTGCTGGTGAAGCTGATGCTGTCGGCCGCGACGCTGTCTGCTGATGGTGATGGCCGGCAAGCGCTACTATCCGGTGAAGCTGGATGTGCCGGTGATCGCGTTCACGGTTGCGCTGCTGATCAGCACCGCCAGCATTCTCGCCGTCGGGTTCGTGATCGCCAGCATCGTCCCGACCGCGCGCTTCGCGCAGCCGATCGGCGGCGCCATCCTGTATCCGATGCTGGGTCTGTCCGGGTTGTTCGTCCCGATCGCCGCCATGCCTCCGGCACTTCAGGCCGTGGCCCGTGTGCTGCCGCTGACCTACGCCGTGTCGCTGCTCCAGGGTATCTGGCTGGGCGACGCGTGGTCGGCCCACCTTGGCGACGTCGGCGCGCTGGCGATCGTCTGCGTCGTGGGCACGGCGCTGTCGGCGAGAGTGTTCCGCTGGGAGTAGGCGAGACGCGACTGAGCGGCTCTTGACTAGAATGTCACGATGCCCGGACGCCGTTTCGCCACGATCATCGGTTTCACTCTGATTCTCGCAGGCACGCTGGTCGTCCACGTGCCCGCACAACAGGCGCCGCAGGTGAGCCCGAGCCTGTTCGCGGAGATGCGCTGGCGCAACATCGGGCCGTATCGAGGAGGGCGAACGAAAGCGGCCGCCGGCGTACCCAGCCAGCCGTACACGTTCTACATCGGCATGGTCAACGGCGGCGTCTGGAAGACGACAGACGCCGGGCGGACGTGGAAGCCGATCTTCGACGACCAGCCAACCGGGTCGATCGGCTGGGTGTCGGTCGCGCTGTCGGATCCCAACGTGATCTACGTCGGCAGCGGAGAAGGGCTGCCGCGCCCGGATCTCGCCGTCGGCGACGGCATCTACAAGTCCACCGATGCGGGGCAGACGTGGACGCATCTGGGCCTGCGCGACGCACAGCAGATACCGAAGATCGCCATCGATCCCGGGAATGCCAACCGGCTGTTCGTGGCGGCGCTCGGTCACCCCTACGGTCCCAACCAGGAGCGCGGCATCTTTCGATCGACCGACGGCGGCCGCACGTTCGACCGCGTGTTGTTCGTGGACGAAAACACCGGCGGCAAGGATGTCGACATCGACCCCTCCAACCCGGACATCGTCTACGCGACGCTGTGGGAGCAGCGCCAGGGTCCGTGGGAGAACGGCGCGTGGAATGGCACCCACGGCGGCATCTTCAAGTCGATTGACGGCGGCACGACATGGAAGCCGTTGAAGCAGGGGTTGCCCGACGGCATCATCGACGCGGAACTGGCGATCGCGCCGAGCAATCCGCGGCGCGTCTTCGTCACCGTGGAGGCATCCGGCGACGGAACAGGCATCTACCGCTCCGACGACGCCGGCGAAACGTGGGCGCGCAGCACCACCGACGCCCGCCCCGTCAGCCGGATCAACGAAGTGGTGCCGCACGTCCACCCGAAGGATGCCGATACGCTGATCGTCACCGACGTCGTCAGCTACAAATCCACCGACGGTGGCAAGACGTTCGTGCCGTTCAAGGGCGCTCCCGGCGGCGACGACAACCAGAACATCTGGTGGAACCCGAACGACCCGAACATCATGCTCCTGGTGATCGATCAGGGCGCCGTCGTCACCCTGAACGGCGGGCAGACGTGGAGCTCGTGGTTCACGCAGCCGACCGCCGCGCTCTATCACGTGATGACCGACAACGCCTTTCCGTACCGCGTCTGCGGCGGACAGCAGGACAGCGGATCCGTGTGCATCGCGAGCCGCGGCAACGACGGGCAGATCACCTTTCGTGACTGGCATCCGGTCGGCGTCGAGGAGTACGGATATGCCGCCCCCGATCCGCTCGATCCCGATCTCGTCTACGGCGGCAAAGTGACACGCTACGACCGGCGCACCGGCCAGGTGTCGAACGTCGGTCCCGTCGAGAGCGGGCGCGGCGGCGGCCGGGGACGCGGCGGACCGCCGGCCCGGCCCACCTATCGCACCGTGCGCACGCAGCCGGTGGTCTTCTCGACCGTCGACAAGCGCGCGCTGTTCTACGGCAACAACGTGCTGTGGAAGACGCTCGACGGCGGCATCAACTGGACGCAGATCAGTCCCGACCTCACGCGCGAGACGTGGGATGTGCCCAGGAGCGTCGGCAGCTACACGGCGAGCGTCGGATCGCACGAGCGCGGCTCCATCCCTGCGCAGGTGATCTACACCATCGGTCCGTCGTATCGGGACATCAACCGGATCTGGATCGGCACCGACGACGGCGTCATCGCGACGACCACGGACGGGGGACTGCACTGGGCGAACGTCACGCCGCCGCAGCTGTCCGCGTTCATGAAGGTCTTCACGATCGATCCGGGCCGCTTCGATCCGCTGACGGCGTACGCCGCCGTCAACACGCTTCGCCTCGACGACATGAATCCACACATCTACCGCACCCACGACGGCGGCAAGACGTGGAAACAGATCGTCGACGGCATTCCCGGCGGCGCGCCGGTGAGCGTCGTGCGCGAGGATCCAAAGCGCAAGGGGCTGCTGTTCGCCGGATCGGAGACGCAGGTCTACGTGTCCTTCGACGACGGCGACCACTGGCAGTCGCTGCGCTTGAACATGGCCGCATCCTCGGTGCGCGATCTGGTGATCAAAGACGACGATCTCGTCGTCGGCACGCACGGCCGCGGCATCTGGATCCTCGACGACATCACGCCGCTGCGGCAGATCGCCGAGCTGGCCGCGAGCGGCGCGGCCGCCCTGGCCGGCAAGGAGGCGATCCTGTTCAAGCCTCAGCCGGCGATGCGCGTGCGCTGGGACATGAACACCGACACGCCGATGCCGCCGGACGAGCCCGCGGGGCCCAATCCTCCAGAGGGCGCCATCATCGACTACTACCTGAAGTCCGCCGCGAATGGACCGGTGACGCTGGAGATTGTCGGCAGCGACGGAAAGGCGGTCCGAAAGTACTCGAGCACCGACCAGGTGTTCACGCCGGATCCGGCGACGAGCACCATCCCGCTGTATTGGTATCGTCCGCTGTCGGCGTTGTCAGCGGCGGCCGGGATGCATCGCGTCACGTGGGACGTGCACTACCAGCCGCTGGATGGCGGAGGGCGCATCGGCGGGCCCGAACCTGCCGATGGGGGCGATTGGGCACAATACGATCGCCGCGCCGACGACGCCGTGGGTGAATCCCGGCGCGTTCACGATCAAGCTGACCGTGAACGGCAAGAGCTACACGCAGCCAATCGTCGTCAAGGCGGATCCGCGCGTCAAGACGCCGGCGCTGGCGATGCAGCAGGTCTACTCGCTCTCGAAAGCGATGTACTACGGCGCGCTCGACATACAGGCGGCCGCGCGCCAGGCCCGGGGCCTTCACGAACAGATCGCGGCGCGGCAGGCTCAGGCCAACGGTGAGGTCGCCGACGCGTTGGCCGCGCTGGACAAGAAAGTCCAGACGCTGATCGGCGCGCCGCCCGCCGGGCCGGACACGCTCACCGGTGCCAGGCGCGGGCCTGGCGGGTGTCATGAACATCCTGCAGGGCGCGGACGTGCGCACCGACAACCGTGCAACTGAAAGCCATCACAGCCGCACGCACGGCCGCCGACGAGGCGATGGCGAAGTGGGCCGCGATCAAGACCGTCGATCTGCCGGCGCTGAATGCGAAACTCGCTGCGGCAGGACTGGCGCCTGTCAACTCGCTGAGGGAGCGCTGCGAACATGCGAATCGAAAGGGAGCTACTGTGGCCGTGACCGAAGAGACCGAGTACCACACGTCCGGAATCGTGCCGCTCACGCGTCCGCAACTCGTGGGCACGCTGACGGGACTTCTGCTGGCGGCGCTGCTGGCCGCGATCGACCAGACGATCGTCGGCACCGCGGAGCCGCGTATCATCGCGCAGCTGTCCGGGTTCGATCGCTATCCGTGGATCGCCACGGCCTACCTGCTGACGTCGACGGTGTCGGTGCCGATCTTCGCGAGCCTGTCCGATATCCACGGACGCAAGCCGTTCTTCCTGCTCGGCGCGACGCTCTTCGTCGCGACCTCGGCGCTGTGCGGAGCCGCGGGCAAGCTGACGTTTCTTCCGCTCGACGGCATGGGCCAGCTGATTCTGTTTCGCGGGCTGCAGGGCGTCGGCGCCGGGATGGTGCTGGGTCTGCTGTTCACCATCGTCGGCGACATTTTCTCGCCGGCCGAACGCGGCCGCTATCAAGGGCTTGTTCGCCGCCGTGTGGGGCGTGGCGTCGATCTTCGGGCCGACGCTGGGCGGCTGGCTCACCGACCACTGGTCGTGGCGCGCGTGCTTCTGGGTGAATCTGCCGGTCGGCGCGGTAGCGGTCGCGGCGATTTATTTCGAGTTCCCGCACATGAAGCCGCGAGGCGCGACGCGGCGGCTCGACTGGGCCGGGTTCGCGACGCTCATCGGCACCGTCGTGCCGCTGCTGCTCGCGCTCACGTGGGCGACGCAGTACGGCTGGACGTCGACGAGGGTCGACTCGCTGCTCGCGC
This sequence comes from uncultured Acidobacteriota bacterium, assembly GCA_963794305.1. Taxonomy (GTDB): domain Bacteria; phylum Acidobacteriota; class Vicinamibacteria; order Vicinamibacterales; family CAVVIG01; genus CAVQFC01. The sequence continues at coordinate 152,352 of CAWCDQ010000024.1, forward strand.
TGTCGGCCGTCATGCTGGTCGCGTTCCTCTACGTGGAGTCGGCCGCCGCCGAGCCGGTCATTCCGCTCGTGCTCTTCCGCGATCCCATCATCGCGATCTGCTCGATCTGCTCGTTCGTGCTCGGCATCGGGATGTTCGGCGTGATCATCTATCTGCCGCTGTTCATGCAGGGCGTGCTCGGCGTCTCGGCGACGCAGTCCGGAAACCTGCTCACGCCGCTCATGATGGGCGCCGTCGTCGGCAGCATCGTCGGCGGGCAGGCGGTGTCGAGGACCGGCACCTACAAGAGCGTCGCGCTCATCGGATCGACGCTGGTGGCCATCGGGATGATCCTGTTCGCCCGTCTGGGCATCGACACACCGCGCATGTATGTGGTGTACGGCATGGTGATCTCGGGTCTCGGGATGGGTCTGCTGCAGCCGGTCTACACGCTCGCCGTGCAGAACGTCGCGCCGCGGCGGCAGATGGGCGCCGCCACCTCTTCGACGATTTTCTTTCGATCGATCGGCAGCACGGTCGGCGTCGCGGCGTTCGGGTCGATCATGCTGACCCGGTACCACACGTCGTTCGCCGCAGTCGATGCCGGCGCACGTGCCTGCGCAGGCGCTGCCGTATTTCGCAAACCCGCTGCTGCTCGTCCAGGTGCGGCCGCAGATGGAAGCCGCGTTTGCCCGGTTTCCCGGGCGGACGGCGCTGCTGCAGACGCTGTTCGACAACGTCCGCGCGTCGCTCGCCAGCGGCCTGCACCTCATCTTCGTCTGCAGCGCCGTGATCATGGTGCTGGCCGTGCTGCTGCACGTCGTGCTGCGCAGCGAGCCTCTGCGCACGCGCGCCGTCGAGCCGGAACTGGCCGCGCACTGAGCTCGGGATCACGATCAGAAGGAACCGCAGAGACCGCGGAGAACGCAAAGCAATCTATTCTCTGCGGTCTTTGCGATCTCTGCGGTTCCTGTACGTTATCGCTGCCGGCAGCGTGAACGCCACGTACTCGCCCGAGTAGTTGCCGCCGCTGATCGCGACGACGATGTACTGCTTGCCGTCGACGAGGTAGGTCATCGGCGAGCCGCTCTGCGGCGCCGCCATCCAGATCGCGCCGACTTCTTTCCCCGCGGTCTTCTCGTAGGCGCGCAGCATCGCGCCGCGCGGGTGCTCCGGCGTCGTCGTCAGCTGCGGATCGCCCATCACGACGAGCGTCTTCGTCACCATCAGCCCGATGCCGCCGGTGCCGGCCTGGCCGGTTCTCGGAATGTTCAGGCCCTTCAGCGCGGGATGATTGCGGACGTTGTCCGGCGTGTCGCCGTGCGCGACCTGCCAGACGATGTCGCCGCGATCGAGGTTGATCGCCGAGATCGTGCCGTACGGCGGCTTGAGGATCGTCAGGCCGTCGACGAGCAGTCCGCCGCCTCCGCCTCCGCCGACGGTCGGCGCAGCCGCCGCCGCGGCGGCGCTGCCGGAGGAGCGGCCGCCGCCGCGCGCTGAGCCGCCGCCTGCGCGACCGCGCGCGGAGAATCGGCCGCGCAGCAGTCGCCCGGTCCGAGCACCTCCTGGAACGGCCGTCCCGCCAGGCCCGACACGTAGCGGATGTCCGAGAAGTTGGGCGGCGGCGGCACCAGCGAGCCCGACGTGATGCCGACGTTGTTCGCGTTCGCGAACGCCGTGTGCGTCTCGGGATCGTAGGCGATGCCGGGCCAGTTGGTGCCGCCGACGGCGTTCCCCATGTTGATCGCGCCGAGGATGCCGTTGACGCTGCCGAGCACCGGCGGGTTGTACATCCACGGCCCGACCTTGTAGCGCGCGATGTTCTTGCATCGCCTGCGCGCGCAGCTCCGGCGTGAAGTCGATCAGGTCGTCCGGCACTTTCAGATAGTTGCGCGCATAGGCCGGCGGTTTCGTTGGGAACGGCTGCGTCGGGCTCGTCGTTTCTCCCGGCACGTCCGACTGCGGCACCGGACGCTCTTCAATCGGCCACACCGGCTGTCCGGTCACGCGATCGAAGACGAACAGGAACGCCTGCTTGCCGGGCACCGCGACGGCCTTGATCGCGCGTCCGTTGACGGTGATGTCCGCGAGGATCGGCGCCGACGACATGTCGTAGTTCCAGAGCGGGTGGTGCACCAGCTGGAAGTGCCACTTCCGCTGGCCGGTCTTGAGATCGACGCAGACGAGGCTTTCGGCGAACAGGTTGTTCCCGGGGCGATGGCCGCCGTAGTAGTCCGACGTCGGCGTCTCGACCGGCAGATAGACGAGCCCGAGCTCCTCGTCGACGGTGATCTGCGTCCAGACGCCGTTGTTGCCGTTCACCGCCCACGAGTCCTTCTCCCACGTGTCGTTGCCGAACTCACCCGGAAGCGGGAATCGTGTGGAACGTCCAGAGCAGCTTGCCGGTGCGCACGTCGAACGCCGCGCACCAGACCCTTGGTGTTGTTGTGCGTGCTGACGGTCGCGCCCTCGCGGAACGACGATCCGACGATGACGACGTCCTTCGCGATGGCGGGCGTCGCGTGCCAGCCGATTTCGCCGGTCTCGAGATCGATCTGCTGGCCGGCGCCGAACACGACGCCCTCCTTCAGATCGACGATGCCGTCCTTGCCGAAGCCGGCGATCGGCGCGCCGTTGTTCGCGTTGAGCGCGACGAGGCGGTAGCCGGTCGTCACGTAGAGGATCGCGATCGTCGCCGCGGCCGTCGGTCCAATAGGACAGGCCGCGTCCGGACAGCTGGCGCGGCGAGACGCCGGCGCGCTTGCCTTCGCGCAGGCTGTGCGCCCACAGCAGCTCGCCGGTCTTGCCATCGAGCGCGACGACCGAGCGCCGCGTGCCGCCGGTCGTGTAGAGCACGCCGTTGATCGCCAGCGGCGTGCCTTCCAGCTTGTACTCGGGCCGCGGGCCCGAGGATGTCGGTCTTGAAGCGCCACGCGACTTCGAGCTGTCTTGAAGTTGGCGGCGTTGATTTGATCGAGCGGCGAGTACTTCGTGCCGCGGATGTCGGCGGTGTAGTGCGGCCAGTCGCCGTTGGCCAGCGAAGGCAGGGTGGAGGTGCCGGCGCGGTTCTGGCCGGAGATGCCGACTGAGACGGAAAGCAGCGCCGCGAGCAGACCCACAGACCCGAATCTGCGCGTCATGGTCCCTCCTTCGAAGCCGAAGCCGACTGGTTTACGCGCAATATACACGGGTCGGGATAGAATCCGCATCCGAAGGAGAACGCTCATGCGGCGAACGCTGCTGCTTCTGGCCGGCCTGTCGTGCCTGACCCTTCCGATCGCGGCCTCCGATTCGTATGCGTCGATCGACGGCGCGCACCTGAAGCAATACGTCGAGGAACTGGCCGCGATGTCGCGGCACTATCGCGACAGCGGGCATCCGCAGTTCTGGGGCCGCATCATCGGCACTGAGGCCGACGCCGAAAACGGCCGCTGGCTCGCTGGAAAATTCAAGACCATCGGCTTGTCGGATGTGCGCGAGCAGCGCTTCGACCTTCCGCCGCAGTGGATGCCGCAGTCGTGGAGCGTGAGCGCATCGGGCGGCGGCAAGGATCTGCCGCTCGGAAGCGCGCAGCCGACGTATCGCAGCGAGGCGACGCCGGCGGCCGGCTTCGAGTCTCGAGGCGGTGGACGTTGGCCTGGCGACGGACGCCGATCTCGCCAGGCAGGATTTGAAGGGCAAGGCGGTGTTCTTCTACAGCAACGACTACATGTCGCGCCACGCCACCGCGTCCAACGGCGCGTGGAAGCGCATCAGCGAGAAGGGCGCCGCCGCCATCTTCATCACGCTGATGATTCCCGGCAACCTGCGGTTCCAGTTCTACCCGGTCCAGAGCCCCGTGCCGACATTCTCGCTCGGCCTCGAGGACGGGCTCGCCGTCCGCGACATGATCGCGCGATCGTCGGGCGGAGCGGCGCCGCGTGTGAATCTGCGCCTCGACGTGAAGATGACGCCGGACCTTCAGACCGCCACCATCTGGGGCTCGCTGCCCGGCACCACCGACGAGAACATCATGGTGGTCGCGCATCGCGACGGCTGGTTCGAGGGAGCAAACGACAACGCCACCGGCATGGCGACGCTGCTGGGCATCGCCGAATACTTCGCGAGAATTCCTGCCGCACAGCGACGACGCACGATCACGTTCATCGGATCCACCGGGCATCACGACGGGACCGCCGAGAGCGGAGCGTGGCTCCTGCAGCACAAGGAACTGTTCGACAAGACCGCGCTGCTCATCAACTGCGAGCACACCGCGGCGAACCAGCTGGTCGCCTACAACGGCACGGTTCGCAAGGCGAACTCGACGTCGCCGCTCATGTGGTACGTCGGCGGCAGCAAGAAGCTCGAGCAGATCGTGCTCGGCGCGTACGAGACGTTCGGCGTGCCGATTTACGACCGCGGCGAACGCGGCGCCGCCGGCGAGATCGGGCGCATCCAGAACCTGGCGCCGTCGCTCCAGCTGATCGACACCGGCCTGTACTGGCATTCCGATCGCGAGACGCCGGACATCATTCCGGCGGCGGGACTGGCGGCAACCACGCGCGCCTACGCGAAGATCATCGCGGAGGTAAACGGCGTGGATCGGCAGGATCTGCAGCGTCCAGCGGCGTCGAAGTAACGAGTCTGCGGCTAGCAGCCGCAGAATCTGCGGCAGGATCTCGCCGATCGGCTCGCGCAACACCGCATCGGCGATGTCGTCGAACGGCGTCGGCTCGGCGTTGACAATCACCGCGCGCGCGCCCGCCGACTTCGCGAGCGGGACGGCGCCGGCCACCGGGTACACCTGCAGGCTGGTGCCGATCGCGATCAGCAGGTCGGCTCGCTCGGCCGCCCGCATCGCACGCGCGATCACGTCCGGTTCGAGCGACTGTCCGAACGAGATGGTCGCGCTCTTCAGAATTCCGCCGCAGCGTTCGCAGGGCGGATCGTCCTCGCCGGCGCGCACGCGATCGAGGACCGGGCCCATCGGTCCCCGCCATTCGCACGCCATGCACCGGACGTCGCGCATGGTGCCGTGCACTTCGATGACGGTCTCCGGCGCGTGGCCGGCGAGCTGGTGCAAGCCGTCGATGTTCTGGGTCACGACCGCCCGCAGCGTTCCGCGGCGTTCGAGCTCCACCAGCGCGCGGTGTCCCGGCATTCGGCGCCGCGTGCCAGGCCGGATGTTCGAGGCGGCTCTGCCAGGCAAGACGCCGCACTTCGGGATCCGACATGTAGTAGCGGATGTCGGACAGCCGCTCGGCCTTGGGGTTCTTCGTCCACACCCCTTGAGGACCACGAAAATCGGGAATGCCGGACTCGGTGGAAATGCCGGCGCCCGTCAGCGCGACGATGCGCGTCGAGGCGTGCACCCAGCGACGGACCAGATCGACGGTGTCTTTCATGCGGCGCGCTCGGCGGAGCTATACTCCCCTCGAGAAATTCTAAGGCGTATCCATCATGCAGCGTGCCTCGACCGCGGCCAAAGAGAAATAAGGATCTCCCATGAAACGAGTGCCCGTCGTCGCATTGCTGTCCGCGCTGATCATGGCGCCCGGCGTCGGCCTGGCGCAGACCGAGGATCATTCCCGTCACACCGGCTCCGCCTCGAGCGGCGTGGGGACCGTGAGCTTCGAAACCTCGTGCGCGCCGGCCGTGAAGGAGCCGTTCAACCACGCGGTGGCGGAACTGCACTCGTTCTGGTTTCCCGAAGCGCGTGCCGGCTTCGAAAAAGTGCTCGAGACCGATCCTGCCTGCGCGATGGCGTATTGGGGGATCGCGCTCACGCACTGGGGCAATCCTTTCGCCGGCTTGAGGATGCCGCAGGCGATTGCGGCAGGCAAGGCCGCGATCGACAAGGGACAGTCGACCGGATCGCCAACGCCGCGCGAGAAGGGCTACATCGACGCCGTCGCCGGACTGTTCTCGAGCGCCGACCCCGGCACGCAGCGGGCGCGCGTGCTCGCGTACGAGAAGGCGACGGCGGCCGTGGCCGAGCAGAATCCGGGCGACACCGAGGCCAGAATCTTCTGGGCGCTCGCGATCGATCAGACCGCGCTGCCGACGGACAAGTCGTTCACGCAGAACCTGCGCGCGGCGGAGATTCTGGAACCGCTGTACAAGAAGATGCCGAACCACCCGGGGCTGGCGCACTACATCATTCACACCTACGACGTGCCCGCGCTTGCCGACAAGGCGCTGCCGGCCGCGCGCGCCTACGCCGACATCGCACCGGCGGTGCCTCACGCGCTCCACATGCCGTCGCACACCTTCACGCGCGTCGGGCTGTGGAAGGAATCGGTGGCCACCAACATCAAGTCCGCGGCAGAGGCGGAGAAGACCGGCGGCATCGGCGAAGCGCTGCACGCCCTCGACTATCAGACGTACGCGTACCTCCAGATGGCGCAGGACAAACAGGCCAAGGCGGCGCTCGATCACGCGGTCGCGGTGGGCGCCGCGGCGCCGAGCGGTCCGGCGGCCGCCGGCGGCGCGAACAGCTTCGCGCTCGCGGCCATCCCGGCGCGATACGCGATGGAGCGGCTCCAGTGGTCGGAGGCGATGGCGCTCACACCGCAGCCTGCGCCGAACACGCCTTACACCGAGGCGATGACGCGGTTTGCGCGCGCGGTCGGCGCGGCGCGGGCCGGCAAGCCCGCCGATGCCGCCGCAGACATCGCGCAGTCTTGGCGCGATTCACGCTCGCGAGCTCGAGATGAAAGACGCGTACTGGGCGGAGCAGGTCGACATTCAGCGACGGGTGGCGGAGGCCTGGGTCGCCTTTGCGAGCGATCGCAAGGACGAAGGCCTCACGATGCTCTCGGCGCGCCGCCGACGCGGAGGATCTGACCGACAAGTCGGCGGTCACGCCAGGGCCGCTCGCCCCCGCGCGCGAGCTGTACGGCTTCATGCTGCTCGAGGCGGGACGATCGAAAGAGGCGCTCGCCGCGTTCGAGGCGGTCGTGAAGAAGGAGCCGAACCGGTTCCTCGCCCTGTACGGCGCCGGCAAGGCGGCCGAGGCCGCGAAGCAACCTGCCAGGGCGAAGGGCTACTACAGGCAGATCGTCAAGATTTGCGCGGACGCCGCGCCGGATCGTCCGGAGCTGGTCTACGCGCGCAAGATGGCGAAGTAACAATCAACGATCGGAAGAAACCGCAAAGTCGCGGAGACCGCTGAGCAAAATGTTTCTCTGCGTTCTTTGCGGTCTCCGCGGTTTCTTCTTATCGTGACGCTGGCCTGAACGCTACTGGACCTCGAAGGCGAGCAGGACGTTGCCGGGCCGGCCCAGGTGATCGCCGTAGCCTGAGTTGAGATAGAGCATGCCGCCGGCGATTGTCGGGCCCGGGCCTTGAATCGCCCCGCCGCCGGCCTTCACGCCGTTGAGCGTCTCGAATTCGCGGTTCGTGTCGAACTCCCAGATGACCGATCCGTCCGTCGTGGAGTGCGCACGAAGCGCGCCGTCGTTGGAACCCGAGAAGAGCACGCCGGGAATGAGCGTCGGCGCGGAGATGAGCGCGGCGCTGCAGCCCGTGCCGCTCGCGCAGCGCAGCGGCGGCGGCGGCACGTACCACGCGCGATCGCCGGTTGCCGCCTTCACCGCGTGCAGTCCGCCGGGTTTCGGCGTGCGGATGTCGGAGACAGGAAAGTACGCGCGGTCGCCGTCGACCGCCGCGCCCCATTGGATGCCGCCCCAGATCGACCCTTCGCCCGCGTGATACTGCCAGAGCAGCGCGCCTTCCTTGTCGGGATCGATCGCGAAGGCATTGCCCGACTTCTGTGCGGCGACGATGACGTCGCGGCCGTCAGGCAGGGTGACCAGCATGGGAGGCGTGCCGAGATCGAAATCGGGCCCGGCTTTCTCGCCACAGTTCGCGCTGCCGGCCCGGCAGCCGAAGACGTCGCCGGCGGTCAGCTGCTTGATCCATTTGATCGCGCCGCTCCCGAGATCGAACGCGACAATCGCATCGGCCGTCGGCTGCGCCGGGGCGCTGTAGGTGTTGCCCGTGCCGGCGTACACGAGGCCGCGCTTGACGTCGATGGTCGGCGCCGACCAGATGCCGACACCGGAAGGTCCCCAGAGTGCGACGCCGGTCGCGTTCTTGCCCGCGGGCTGCGCCTCGGGCACCATCAGCGTTCGCCACACGACCGCGCCTGTCGCGGCGTCGAGCGCGTTCAGGCTCCCGCGGAACGTGCAGCATTCATAGCCCGGCTGGCTTGCGGCGGTTTCCTCCATCGAGGAGACCGGGACGAAGAGGCGATTCCGGTACAGCGTGGGCGATCCGGTGATTCGCGCGTACGGATGTTCGTCGAGCCTGCGCGACCAGAGTTCGCGTCCCGTTGCCGCGTCGAGTGCGTAGACGTTCGCGCCGGTGTCGCCGAAGTACACGGCGTAGCCGCCGGCCTCTTCGCGCGGCCCGAACGAGAGCGCCGTCCGGACGCCGCTCTTCGCCGTGAACGTCCAGTGGATGCAGCCGCTGGCCGCGTCGAGCGCATAGACCGTCCCGTTCTGGCTGCCGACAAAGACGCGACCGCCGGCGACGGTCGGCTGCGACCAGGCCGACGTCGCGTCGGGAAATCCGAACGCCCACTTCAGCGACAGCTTCGGCACGCGATCGGCTGTGAGCCCCGCCTGTTGTGCCGATTGGAACCGTGTGTTGGTGATGGACGGCGACCAGCCGATCCAGGCGGGAGACGCAGCGGGATCCGTCAACGGTGCCGGCGAAGTACAGCGGCCGATGCGGGCGCCGGTGATGTCGCCGCCGAGCGCGCGTCCGCTCAGGTATTCCGCGACCGCCCGGCGTTCAGCGCCGCTGAGGCGTCCGCCTTGCGGACGCATGCCGCCGGCGGTCAGCGCCGAGAGGATCGCTTCGGGAGATCGCCGCTTCAGGACATCCGGGCTTGGCGCGCGCGACCCGGCGGCGCCGTCGTGACAGCTCACGCAGTTGCGCGCGAAGATGGCCTCGCCGTCGGGAGTCTGCGGCGCGGCGGCGACAGTGACGCCCGACAGGAGAACGGCCGCGATGCTCAGTTGGAAAGTTCGCGCTCCGGCACGAGAGGCGCGAGCGCTCTTCATTTGCGCGGTGCCGCCTGGTACTCCTTGTCGTTCACCGGCTCGAGCCACTTGACGTCGCCTTCGTAGATCGTCAGCTGCAGCGCATCCTGATCGGGCGCCGCGCCGTGCCAGTGCTCGACGCCGGCGGCGGTCCACCACGGCTGCCCGGGAACCGTCTCGAGCACCGGGCCGCCCCGCACCTGCGTGCGGCCTTTGCCTTCTTCAAGCATCAGCAGCTGTCCCCACGTGTGGCTGTGCCAGTTCGACCGGCTGCCCTTCGGGAATCGCAGGCGGGTCGTCCGGACTTTGGTCGCGTCTGCCGCCGAAGGCGTTCCGCCCATGAAGTTGCTGGTCTGCCCGACGACCCAGATCGGCGCGGCGACGGCGAACAGGATTGTCAGCAGTTTCACACGTGTCATCGTTGTCTCCCGTTCGGCTGAAAGCCTTCGCGCTCCGGTCGTGGGTCGGGCCCGTGTGTCCCCCAAGGCCGACACATGGGTCGGCCCCTACCTGTCGAATCGCACTCCGGTCGTGGGGCGGACCCGCGTGTCCGCCCGGGCCGACACATAGGTCGGCCCCTACCTTCGAATCGCACTCCTGTCAGGAATTGCACCTATGGCGTCACGGTGACCGTGACGTTGTCGTACGTGAACACCGCGCCGTCGCTTGCGACAGCGCGAAGGGTATACGCTCCCGGCTCGTGGAATGTCGCCTGTATCACCCACTTGTTGTCTGGCGGCGGCTCGGGAATGAAGTAGGGCGGCGACCACGGCGAGTTGGCGTACGCGCGCGTGTCGGTCCAGGTCTTCATCTGCTCCGGGCTGAAGGTCACGTCGGCCGCGGCGCCGCGATAGACGATCCACGACAGGCGCAGGCCTGGCCCGCTCGCCGGCACAAGCGACGAAGGCGCGCGATACAAGGCGGCGGGCGTGACCGTCGGCGCCGGCGACGCGCCTCGGCCGCGGCGGGCGGGAATGTTGTCGGGATCCTTCGCGAACGCCGTCAACGTCAGCGGCATGCCGACCTTCACGCTGCGCTGCTTGCTGCCGTCCACCTTCAGCTCCGGCGGGATGTTCGTGCGCAGCTCGTCGCGGAGGCTCCCGAAGTCGCCGCCGACTTCGGTCGAGATCACCTGGTTGTCGATCATGTAGTCGTTCTTCAGCGAGGCGTAGGCCTTCTCGATTTTGCCGTGCGTCTTGAGCGTCCAGATGATTTCCTTGTCGCCCAGGTCCTTCGGCACCTTGATCGTGAACAGGAACGGGTTGCGGCGCGGATAGAAGTGCGTCGGCTGACCGCGATCGGGACCGCCGGGCTCCATGTTGTTGTCGGGACCGATCGGGATGTCGAACTCCTCCTCCCAGTTCTGGTTCATGTACCCGAACACCATGGTGAGCGTTCCATCGTCTTCCGTGCGCCAGCCCTCGTATGCCGGCGAAATCACTTGACCGCTCGAATACGTGAACCGGGTCTGCCCGCTGACGGCCGTGAAGAAGGCGATCGCGAACAGCGCCGAGAACAACAGTCGCCTCATGTCAGCCCTCGGCAGCCTGAGCCGCACTACTTTCCCTGGCCCGGCGCGCTCGACTGGGTCGCGACCGCCGTCGGCGGCGCCCAACAGAGCGGGCAGCCGATGTCGTAGTCGTTGCGGCTCTTCATCTTCGCGCGCCGCTTCGCCATCTCCGCCTGGAACTGCTCTTCCGTGAGGTTCACCGAGTAGCCGAGGTCGATGAACATGTTGGCGACCGACCGTCGTCCACCGCCCGCCCAGTTTCTCGGGTCGACCGGATTCTTGTTGGCGGCGGTCGTGTCGAGGAAGCCAATCAGGTGAACGACCGTGCCCTTCGGCAGCAGCGGCGCCGCATCGTCGTCATAGACGTATTGCTTCACCCAGTTGTGGTCGTAGCCGACGCAGTTGAGCGTCTGGATGTTGTGGCCCCAGATCGCTTCGAGGCACATCCGCACGCCGGGCGCGTGCAAGTGCGGTTCGAACGTGATGTATTTCGTGTGCTCCTGAAGCACGGCATAGGAATGGAGCTCCTGTCCCGCTTCGTTCGGCCGCACGTCGATGTCGATGCCGTTGCCGAGGCGCAGGCTCGAGCGGCGATAGATCGGCTTGTAGCCCTTCGGAAAGAACTTGAACGCGAACTCGAGATGTCCCTTCGTCTCGCGGCCGTTCGAATGCAGATGGCCTGCGTTCAGCGACAGCGAGGAGTGCGCCGCCAGCAGGCGTCCAGCTTCCGGAGGGAAGATGTCGGCGTTGCGGCCGACCTCGTGAATCGGCCAGCTGCCGCCGCCCTCGTTCGCACCGCTGCTCGCGCGTTCGCCTTCGACGATGCTCTCGTACGTCATGTGGTGGAAGACGTAGCGTCCGCCGACGGTGGTCGCCGACTTGTCGTGCGGGATGTCGTTGATCTCGCGCACCTCGACGGCCGACACGTAGCGATCCTCGGTGAGGCCGGTGGGAATCAGTCCGAAGTCGCCCCATTTGTCAGGTCCGATCGCCGGCACCGTCACGTCCTTCGAGCGCAGGATCAGATCCGGTTCGCCGATCGTCCATTTGTCGGTGCCGTCGAACTCGAGCGCCTTCGGCATGTCGGCGGGGTTGCCGCGCGGCGCGCCGGCGTCGACCCATCGCGCGATCATGGCGATCTCGGCGTCGCTGAGCGACGGATCGTGCTTGAACTTCTGGATGCCGATGTTTTTCTCGACGAAGAACGGAGGCATCGCGCCGCGCTGGCTGCGAAGCGCGGTTCTCACCTTGATCGACTTCGCCCACGGCCTGACGTCCTCGTACGTCACGAGCGCCATCGGCGCCACGCCGTCGGCGTGGTGACATTCCTGGCAGCTTCGCTGAAGGATGGGCGCGATATTCTTCGTGAACGTCACGTCGGGGACTGGTGCGGCGGGCGCCTGGGCCAGGATGCCGACGCCGGCCGTCGCCGATGCGGCCAGCAGCAGGCCGAAGAGCCCGGGATTTCGCCGCCGACGGTCGTACGCCATGAACGGACCTCCTCGGATGCCGACAGTTCGCCCCGAATTTACACCGGTCGACGGTCGAGCGCACGCACATTCTGCGGCCGGCCCGTGAATTGAGCAGTGGCCATTACCGTGGTAATATATCGCGATGGCTCTTGCCCATTCGAAGCTCACGGCCCAGGGACAGATCTCGGTCCCCGCCCAGGTACGCCGGAAGCTCGGCGTTGGTCCCGGATCGGTGCTGGAGTGGGATGAATCCGGCGAACAGGTCGTCGTGCGCAAGGCGGGACGCTACTCGTCGGAGGACGTTCACCGCGCGCTGTTTCCGGAGAAGCCGCCGGCCGCGCGCAGCCTGAGCGAACTGAAGGACGGCGTCCGCCAGTACATCCGCAAGCGGCATGCGCGCCGTTGACACCAATGTGGTGGTGCGGCTGATCGTCCGCGATCATCCGAAACAGGCCGCCGCCGCGGAGGCGTTCGTCGCGAAGGGGGCGTGGGTGTCGCTGCTCGCCCTCGCTGAGACGACCTGGGTGCTGTCCTCGATTTACGCCCGGCCGGCGCCGGATATCGCGAATGCGATCGAGATGCTGCTGGCGCACGAACGCCTCACGCTGCAGGAGCCGGAGACGGTGGCGGGCGCCCTGGCGCAGTTCCGGAAGAGGCCCGCCGTCAGCTTTTCGGATTGCCTCCTCGTCGAAATTGCCCGGAAGGCGGGCCATATTCCGTTCGGCACGTTCGATCGCGATCTGGGCAAGGTCGACGGCGCCGAGCGCTTGTGAACTCCAAGTAGACTCTCTGCATGAGCAGGCCCACCCTCGCGTCCATCGCGCTGATCGCGGCGGCGTTCGCCGGTTGCTCGAAGCCGCCGGCATTCGACGTGGTCATCCGTCACGGGACGATCTACGACGGCACGGGCGCCCCTGGCAGAGCCGCTGACGTCGCCATCCTCGACGATCGCATCGCCGCGATCGGCGATCTTCGATCGGAACGGGGACGCGACGAGGTTGATGCCACGGGGCTCGCCGTGGCGCCGGGCTTCATCAACATGCTCAGCCACTCGGAGACGTCGCTGATCCAGGACGGCCGGGCGCAAGGCTCGATACGGCAGGGCGTGACGCTCGAGGTGTTCGGCGAGAGCTCCATGGGACCGCTCACCGAGCAGATGAAGAAGGACCAGACGGAGCGCCAGAGCGACATCAAGTTCAACATCGTGTGGAACACGCTCGGCGGGTACCTGGATCATCTCGTGGCGCGCGGGGTTTCGACCAACGTCGCGTCGTTTGTCAGCGCCGCGACCGTTCGCGCGAACGAAGTCGGTCTCGACAACCGCGCGCCGACACCGGTGGAGCTCGATCGGATGCGGGACGACGTCCGCGTCGCGATGGACGAGGGCGCGATGGGCCTGACCACCGCCCTCATCTACATTCCCGGTGTCTTTGCGAAGACCGACGAGCTCGTCGAGCTCGCGAAGGTCGCTTCGGCCTCCGGCGGCATGTACATCTCGCATATGCGCAGCGAGGGGAACCGGCTGCTCGAAGCCATCGACGAGACGCTGACGATCGCGCGCGAGGCCAACATTCGCGCCGAGATCTATCACCTGAAGGAAAGCGGGGAGTCGAACTGGAACAAGCTGGACGCGGTGATCGAGAAGGTCGAGAAGGCGCGAAAGGAAGGGCTCGAGATCACCGCCGACATGTACACGTACACCGCCGGCTCCACGGGCCTCGACGCCGCGATGCCGCCGTGGGTGCAGGAGGGCGGCTATCAGGCCTGGGCGAAGCGATTGCAGGATCGGAAGATTCGCGAGCGCGTCCGCAGCGAGATGACGACGCCGCGGGATGTCGTGGGAGAACCTGCTGCTGGCGGCAGGCGGCGAAGGCACGCTGCTCGTCGGCTTCAAGAACGAGGCGCTGCGAATCTACGCGGGCAAGACGCTCGCGGAGGTCGCGAAGCTTCGCCGCAAATCGATTCAGGACACCGCCATGGATCTCGTCGTGGAAGATGGCAGCCGCGTGCAGGTGGTCTACTTCCTGATGTCCGAGGAGAACGTGAAGCGGCAGATCGCGCTGCCGTGGGTCAGCTTCGGCTCCGACGCCTCCTCGATGGCGCCCGACGGCGTCTTCATCAAGACCAGCACGCATCCGCGCGCGTACGGCAACTTCGCGCGTCTGCTGGGAAAATACGTCCGCGACGAGCACGTGATTCCCATGGAGGAGGCCATCCGCAAGCTGACGTCGCTGCCTGCCGCCACGCTGCGACTGAAGGAACGTGGCCGCCTCGAGAAGGGCTACTTCGCCGATGTCGTCGTCTTCGACCCGAAGACGATCGGCGATCAATCGACGTACGAGAAGCCTCACCAGTACGCCACAGGCGTGAAGCACGTGTGGGTCAACGGCGGGCACGTGCTGAAGGACGGCGAGCACACGGGCCAGAAGCCGGGGCAAGTCGTCAGGGGGCCTGGTTACAAGCTGAAAGTTAGAAGTTAGAAGTTAGACAGAGTTAGAAGTTAGAAATGCTCCCGACGGAAATGGGCTGTGGCTCGGGCAGCACGTGCTGGCGACGCCTGGTGCGGTGGCAACGCGCCGGAGTCTGGCGCCGGCTGCACGCGCTGCTGCTTGCCGAGTTGCGCCAGCGCGGCCAGTTGGATCTGACGCGTGCCCTCGTCGACAGTGGCTCCGTGCGAGCGTTGCGCGGGGAAAAAAACTGGACCGAACCCAACCGATCGCCGTAAGGCGGGGTCGAAGCACCACATTCTCACCGAGGCGCGCGGCATCCCGCTGACGGCACTGCTGACCAGCGCCAATCGGCACGACATCACCCAACTGCTGCCCCTGGTCGACGCGATTCCGCCGCTCCGAGGCTGTCCAGGCCGCCCGGTCCGCAAGCCAGGGCTGATCCAGGGCGACCGGGCCTACGATTCGCAACCGCATCGAGACGCGTTGAAACGCCGCGGGATCCCCAGCCAGCTCGCCAAGCGCCGCACGCCCCACGGCAGTGGGCTGGGCCGCACGCGATGGGTCGTCGAACGCACGTTGGCCTGGCTCCATCGGTTTCGCCGGCTCAACATGCGCTACGAACGGCGGCCGTGTATTCACGAGGCGTTCCTCATGTTCGGTTGTTCGTTGATTTGCTGGAACTTCCTCAAACCGCTGATCTACTTTTGAAATGCGCTCTTAGAAGTCAAAGGCGGAACTCCCCGAATGGGCGGTGCGCGCGGCGAATCGCGCTCCTAACATCGGGGTATGCTCCCGCAATCCGAGGACGGCGCGCTGCTCGACGCGTATTCGTCCGCGGTCATTCATGCCGTCGAGACCGTCGGTCCGGCGGTCGTCAAGATCGAAGTCGCGCGCGGCGGCGGCTCCGGCGTCGTGTTCACCCCCGACGGCCTCATCCTCACCAACAGCCACGTCGTCGAGCAGGGCGGCCAGCTGACGGTCGTGATGACCGACGGCCGCTCCATGCGGGCGGATCTGATCGGCCAGGATCGCGACACCGACCTTGCCGTGATTCGCGTCGACGGAACCGCGCTGCCGTTCGCCACGCTCGGCGATTCGCGAGCGGTTCGCGTCGGGCAGATCGCGATCGCCATCGGCAATCCGTACGGCTTCCACCACTCGGTGACCGCCGGAGTCGTCAGCGCGCTCGGGCGGTCGCTGCGCGCGCGCTCGGGCAGGCTGATGGACGACATCATCCAGACCGACGCGGCGCTCAACCCTGGCAATTCCGGCGGCCCGCTCGTGACGACGCGCGGGGAAGTGATCGGCGTGAACACCGCGACGATTCTGCCGGCGCAGGGATTGTGCTTCGCGATCGCGAGCAACACCGCGCGATTCGTGGCCGCTCGATTGATTCGCGATGGACGGATCCGGCGAAGCTACATCGGCCTCGCGGGGCAGACCGTGCCGATTCCGCGCGCCGTGGCGCGTGACAATCAGCTGGCGGTGACCTCAGGCGTGTTCGTGGTCTCGATCGAGCCGGGCAGCCCGGCGGCGAGGGGCGGTTTGAAGGACGGCGATGTCGTGATCGCGTTCGCGGGAACGCCGGTGACCGGCATCGACGATCTTCATCGTCTGCTGACCGAAGAACGGATAGGCGAGTCCACGGCGGTGTCGATCCTGCGCTCCGCGAGGCGGCGTCAGATCACGGTCGTGCCCGTCGAGAGCGGGTAGAGAAATGCAAATTGCATTTCTCAAAGCGTGATCAACCCGCGTCTGACGGCGCGGCGGACGGCGTCGGTCCGGTTCTTCGCACCCAGCTTGCCCGAGATCGACGAGACGTGGAATTTCACCGTCTGGTCGCTGATGTGCAATCGGGCGGCAATCGCCTTGTTGGGAAGCCCCTCCGCGAGCAGCTCGAGCACCTGCACTTCGCGCGGCGTCAGCGGCTCGTCGAAGCTGTCATCGCCGCTCCACGACGGCCACGTCGGGCGCGACGAGGATCGCGTCGCTGATCGATCTCCGCCGCGCGCGCCGCCGCGAGCGAGTCGAACTCGCCCGCGACGTCCATCGATCCGTTCAGCCGTGCCCGCAGCCGCGCGCGCTCCAGCGGCGACCCGACGAGAAGAACCCTCATAGGAAATTCAGGTTGCAGAATTCAGATTTCAGATTGGAATTCAGAATTTAGATCTGCAATCTGAAATCTTAAACCTGAAATCTCATTGAACGGGCCGCTCGCCGACTGTGACCGTCAGCTCGGCCGGCTTGCCGCCGCGCAGCACCTTCGAGCACGACGGCCCTGCCGACGCGATCGCCGAGCAGGAGGTCGAGCAGTTCCTCGGGCGCCTCGACAGCATGTCCGTCGAACTCGAGCAGCAGGTCGCCGACGAGGATGCCGGCCGCCGCGGCGGGGCTTCCGGCGGTCACGCCGACGATGAGCAGCGCCTGCTCGCGTCCGTCCGCAGCTTTCTGGTTCTCCGGCAGAGCAACCGGCTGCCCGGCGAGACCCAGGAAGCCGCGCTTCAGGCTGCCGTGCTCGAGGACGGTCGCCGCCGTTTTCCACGCAATCGCCGCCGGGATCACGACGCCGAGACCACGGATCGACGCGGCTGTCGCGATGCCGATCAGTCCGCCGGCCGTGTCGAGAAACGCGCCGCCGGCAAAGCCGTCGTGCATCGGCGCGGTCGTCCGGATCACCTGGTCGATCGATCGGCGCCGTCCCGGTCGGAAGCGGTCCGCCGATCACCGAGACGATGCCGGCGCTGGCGGTCACGACATTGCTCCAGGAGCGCGCGACGGCGAGCGCGAGATGGCCGACGCGCGGGGCCGTGACCGCGGGAGTCAGCGGCGCCGTTTCGAGGCCGGTCGCGCGCAGGACGGCGAGGCCCGTCGTCGGATCCCAGCCGGCGAGCTCCGCATCGAGGGTGCGCCCGTCGTCTCGGCGCACGTGGAGGCCGTCTTCACGGCCGAGCGCGCGCACGGTTGTGAGCACGACATTGTCTGCGTACACGAGCCCGCTTGCCGGCCGGCGGCGTCCCTGCACCTGGACGACGGACGGCGACGCCGCGCTTGCCGCGTCGGCGAGCTGATTCGAAAATGATGTGAGAAGGTCAGTAGCCATGCGCCGATCCTGACAGAAGCGCCGGGCCGCGAATCACCCAAACGGGCGGCGGGCGCGGGTATCATTACGGGCTGTTCGACGTTCGGCGTTCGGCGTTCGTCGTTCGTCGTTCGTGGTTTGTGGTTCCCTGGAGGGCATTATGCGGCGTTTTGCTGTGCTGGCTGTTGTCCTCGGGCTCGATCGCCCCGGTGCGGGCGCAGCGGCCGGTCATTTCGACGAATCCCGATACGCCGTTCAAACTCGCGACGTTCGAGGCGGCCGGCAAAGTGCGTGTCGGCCTCGTGCTTGGCACTCGCGTGATCGACATCGAAAGCGCGCAGTCGATGATCGTCCAGGAGATCGCGCTGCGCGGCGCGCCCGCCATGCCGCGCGACATGCGGACGCTGATCGAGAACTACACCGAGCTCGCGCCCAGCCTCTACCGCATCGCGAACTATTTCAACGCGACGAAGCTCGACGCGCCGTTCGTCGTTCGACGTCACGAAGGTCGCCATCAAGGCGCCGATCAAGTATCCGTACAACATCCTCGCGATTGCCGCGAACTACAAGCTGCATGCCGGAGAGATGTTCCCGCCAGGGAGTCCGCAGCAGAAGGCGGCGAACGAAGCCGATCAGGACAAGGAAGACCCGGTGTTCTTCGCCAAGTCGCCACGCTCGTGCATCATCGACCCGGACGAGAGCTACGCCATCACGCCGGGCCGCAACATCGACTGGGAAGGCGAGCTCGCGATCATCGTCGGCAAGCAGGCGTTCAAGGTGGCCGAAGCGCAGGCGCACGACTACGTCTTCGGCTACAGCATCATGTACGACCTCAGCGATCGCGGCGGCACGGGACGGCGACCGCTGACCGGCATGTTCAACAGCCCGAACTGGTTCGCGGGCAAGAGCGGAGATCGCTCCGCGCCGTTCGGCCCGTTCATCGTGCCGAAGGAGTTCGTCGCCAACCCTGCCTCCTTCCACATCGTCACCAAGGTGAACGGCGTGGTGAAGCAGGATGGCGACACGAAGAACTTCATCTGGGACGAGGCGCACATGCTGCGCTACCTGACATCGATCCTGACGCTCTATCCGGGTGACGTGATTTCGAGCGGCACGCCGGACGGCGTGGGTGCAGGGCGCAAGCCGCCGGAATTCCTCAAGCCGGGCGACGTCGTCACGATCGAGATCGACGGGATCGGCACGCTGCGCACGCCGATGCGCGCGAATCCATGACGCGCCGGCGTGCCGCTCAGGTGGTGGCGTTCATCGGTGCGGCGGCGGTCGCGACGATTGTTGCCGCGCCGCAGCCGGCCGCGCCACCCGACACGATCCTGGTCAACGGCCACGTGATCACGGTCGACGCGCGGTTTTCGATGGCCGAAGCGATCGCCATTGCCGGCGGGAAGTTCTCGGCGGTCGGCACGAACGCCGCGATTCGCGCGCTTGCGGGTCCCGGGACGGTGACGATCGATCTGCACGGCCAGACGGTGATTCCCGGTCTGGCCGACGGACATTTGCACGACGCGGGCGGCGGCCCCGGCGTCGATCTCTCCGGCGCACGCAGCCTCTCCGACATTCTCGCCGCCGTCGCGGCACGCGCGAAACGCGCGGAGCCGGGCGAGGTCATCGTCTCGAACAGCGACTGGCACGAAGCGCAGCTGAAAGAGCATCGACTGCCGTACCGCGCCGATCTCGACACCGTGTCGCCGGTCAATCCCGTCGTCCTCGTGCGCGGCGGCCACGAATACATTCTCAATTCCGCGGCGCTCCGGAAGTGGAGCATCACGAAGGAGACGCCGCAGCAGCCAGGCGGCCGCATCACGCGCGACGCAAAGGGAGAGCTCAACGGCGAGCTCATCGACCGCGCGAAGGCGCTCGTCCAGCTGCCTCCATCGGCGCCGCTGACGATCGAGGCGCTCGTCGAGCAGCACAAGAAGCTCAACGCCGCCGGACTGACGAGCATCCGATATCCCGGCGCGCCGATCGAACAGTATCGCCTGCTGCAGGAGATGAAGCGCCGCGGTCTGCTGACGATCAGGGTCAGCCAGTTGATGCGCGTCGGCGCTGACACCGCGGAGAAGATGCGCAGCGCCGTCGCCGCGCTCGGTGTGCAGCCGGACGAAGGCGACGAGTGGCTGCGTGTCGGCGGCATGAAGCTCGGCGTCGACGGCGGATTCGAAGGCGGCTGGATGCGTCAGCCCTATGTCGAGCCGTGGGGCGAGGGCGGCACGTTCTACGGCGTCAACACGATGAAGCAGGCGCCGTATACCGACGTGGTGAAGGAACTCAACCGGCTGGGATGGCGTGTCGCCACTCACGCCGTCGGCGACGCTGCCATCGACGAGGTGCTCGCGGCGTACGAGGCGGCGAACGCGGAGAAGTCCATCGCCGGCCGGCGGTGGGCGCTCGAGCACGGATTCATCGCGCAGCCGGATCAGATTGCGAGGCTGAAGAAACTCGACCTCGTGATCTCGGCGCAGGATCACCTGTACCTCGCCGGTCCCAGCCTCGTGAATTACTGGGGACCCGCTCGCGCGGCGCGAACGACGCCGATGCGCGCGTTCATCGATGCCGGCTTCGTCGTCGCCGGCGGAACCGACTCGTCGGTCGTGCCGTACCCGCCGCTCTGGGTCTTCTATCACTTCGTGACGCGCGACACGATCAGCGGCGGTGTGCTCGGAGCGGACCAGAAGATCACCCGCAAGGAAGCGCTGCAGGTCGAAACGATCAACAACGCCTATCTCACGTTCGAGGAGCGGCTCAAGGGTTCGATCGAGACCGGCAAGCTGGCTGATCTGGTAGTCCTTCCAGAGGACATCCTCACGTGTCCCGACAAGCACATCGAACAGATGCGCGTGTCGATGACGATGGTGGGCGGTACAGTCGTGTATCGCAGACCGTAAGGCCTTACGTTTCGAGTAACGCGCGCTCGGCCGTTCCGCCTTTACTTTCAACGCTTTACTGACTGGTCCCGACCTTGCTGAGGAGGCGCCTTGTGACTCGATACTCTTCGACCGCTCTCGTACTTTTTCTCACGCTCGCGATCGTTCACCGCGAAGCCCGTCCATGCGCAGCCACCAACGGAAGAAACACAGCCCGCGATGCCGCGCCCACTCCACCTGCTGACGATGACCATGCAAAGCTTCGGCCTGCCGAACCTGACTTCGTCACGATCAATCTCCCGACGACGCTGCCGCTGCCGAAGCACGCGATGAACTTCCATCTGACCCACAGATTCAACGAGGATCTGCGGGGCGACAGCTTCGAGACGCAACTGGGCAATCTCTTCGGTCTCGACAACGGCGCCAACATCGGACTGGAATTCCGCTACGGGGTGATGAAACACCTCGAAGCGATCGTGCTGCGGACCAGCATCAGCAAGACCTTTCAGTTCACCGCGAAGTACGACGGGTGGCATCAGACCGAAAAGATGCCCTTCGGGTTGTCTGCCATCGTGTCGATCGAAGGCGACAACAACTTCCACAACACCGAAGGCGGCGCGCAGGCGAACTTCGCGCCGGCACTCGGTGTCGTCGTGTCGCGGACCATCTCGGATCGAGTGGCGCTCTACGCGACGCCCATGTGGGTGCACAACACCGGCACCGGCAGTGGAGAGAACCGCGACACGGGCTTCTTCGGGCTCGGCGGCCGCGCGCGCGTGTGGCACAGCACGTATTTCGTGCTCGAGGGTTCGCCGCGCATCGGCGGTCTGGAAATCGCCGACGCGCAGTATGCGTTTGCGATCGAGGAGCGAGTTGGCGCTCACGTGTTCTCGCTCACGTTCAGCAATGGTGCAGGCACGACGTTCCGGCAGATCGCGCGCGGTGGCGTGCCGGAACATCTCACTCTGGGGTTCAATCTGACCCGGAAGTTCTTTTGATCATGTCTGTCGAAAAAGGAGTTGGTCCGATGAAACGTCTCTCTCTTCTCGTCGTTGCTCTCGGTGTCCTGGTCTCGGCTTGCGGATCGTCCTCGACTTCACCGACGACTCCAACGAATCCCACGTTCACCGCGGCGCTGTCGCCGGCGAACGAAGTTCCGGCCATTCAGGGCGCCGAAGCGACGGGCGCTGGCACTGCCACGGTCACGATGGTGACCACGAAAGACAGCGCCGGAAACGTGACGGCTGCGACGGCCACGTTCGTGGTGAACCTCTCCGGGTTCCCGCCGAACACGCCGATCAACATCGCTCACATCCACCAGGCGGCGGCCGGCGTCAATGGCGTCGATCGTCGTGAACAGCGGGATCAGTGCGGGGCAGAACGTGCTGACGAACGGATCCGGCTCGTTCACGGCGGCGAACCTCACCGATGACCCCGGCGACTCGCGAACACAGATTCTGAGCAACCCGGCGGGCTTCTACTTCAACGTGCACTCGACGCTGAACCCGGGCGGAGTGGCCCGCGGTCAGCTGGTGCGCACAGCAGTAGAGACCAACGACAAAAACCGCAGCAGCCTCTGTTGAAGCTGCTGCGGTAGTTCCCGATGCTCGCCGTATACCGGCGCGGTCGAGAACGACGAACCTCGAACGACGAACGTCGAACGTTAGTAAGGCTGCAGATCGCCGCGGTACGGGATGACCTGCCCAGCCTGGATCCCGACGTCAACGGTCATCGGCTGATACCCGGGCGCCTGCACCTCGATTCGATGCGTGCCGGGCGTGAGCGTCAACGGCTGCGTCGTGCCGTCGAAGTCCTGCACCTTGCCCGCGTACTGGCCATCCACCCACACATCAGCGTCGGGCGGAGTGATGTCGAGCGCCACGCCGCCGTACGCCGAGGCTCCAGGGTTGATGACGACTTCGCGCGGCGCGCCGTATCCGTAGACCTCAACCGGGTACGGATAGCTGTAGGTGTACGGAACCGGATAGCCCGCGTAGATCCCGAATCCGATCGAGAAGCGCGGCCGGAATACGTACGGACGGTAGTAGGAATGCGGCGCATACACGCGCGGCGCGTAGACCCGCGGTGAGTAGTGCGGCGCGTAGACGTTCCCGCGCGGCACGATCACCTGAGGCCGCGGAACGGCGTGACCCACGACGTTGTTGTTGCGATGATCGTCGTTTCGGCGGTCATCGAATCGACGATTGTCGGCTCGCGGTGTCTCAATCGGTCGCGGCGCGGCTCGCTCGCGGCGTTTCCACCGGCCGCGGCTGCTGCGCGCGCGGCGTCTCCTGACGCGATTCGACTCGAGGCGCGGCGCCGGCCTGCGGCCGCGGCGCTTCGGCCTGTCGAGGCGCCTCGCTGCGCGGCTGAGCGCGCTCCGCCCCACGCCCGCCAGAAGGCTGCGCCGTCGGATTTCCGCGTCCGTGATATTTCTCCTGCGCGGCGGCTGGCGTCGCCGCCAGGGCAAGCGCGGCGAGCAGTGCTGTTGGCGGGATGAGCTTCGTGAGCTTGGTCATAGAGTGCCCTCCGGCATCGACATTCAGCGCAAGTTACCTGCCATCGAATTCCTTAGCATTTCCGTGCGAAGGGCGGTCCAGCTGAGGCATTTCGAGGACAGTGCCGCGCGGTTGTATCATCCGCTCATGTCTTTCATCTCCCGTCTGGCCTTATCCGGGGCCGCCTGCGCAATCGCCTCGACCTCCGCCCTCGCCCAGCGTGCAGCCGACTCGCCGGCCCAGCTCACCGCGGCCGACTATGCCCGTGCTGAAGCATTCATGACCTACAACGCGGCGCCGCTCGTGCTGCACACCGGCGTTCGAGCCTCGTGGCTGCAGGGAGATCCCGTCCGATCGCTTCTGGTATCGAGTCACGACCGAGAAGGGCGTGGAAGTCGTGCTGGTAGACCCCGCCAAGGCGACCAAGGCCGCGTGCGATCTGGCCCCATGCAAGGCGGCAGAGCACGAGGAGCCCACGCGCGGCGGCGCGGGAGGTGGCCGGTACGCGGAAATGTCGCCCGACCGCAAGCGCACGGTCTTCATTCGCGACTGGAATCTGTGGGTGCGCGACGTCGCGACCGGCCGGGAGACGCAGCTGACCAGGGACGGCGTGAAGGATTTCGGTTACGCGACCGACAACGCCGGCTGGGCGCGCAGCGACCGGCCGATTGTTCGCTGGTCTCCCGATTCGAAAAAGATCGCGACGTTTCAGCAGGACCAGCGCGGCGTCGGCGAAATGTACCTCGTCGACACGACGGTCGGCCATCCGGCGTTGCAGGCGTGGAAATATCCGCTGCCCGGCGACGCGACCGTCACGATGATTCAGCGCGTGATCATCGACGTCGACGGCGGGAAGATTGTCCGCCTTCAACTCCCACCCGATCAGCACCGTTCGACGCTCTGCGACGACCTGGCGTGCCGCGGCGACTGGGGCGACGTGCAGTGGAGCCCCGACGGTTCCACCGTGGCGTTCGTGTCGACGGCGCGCGATCACCGGCACGAACAGATGCGCGTCGCCGATGCGACGACCGGCGCCATCCGAGACGTCCTCGAGGAGAAGGCCGAGACGTTCTTCGAGTCGGGCAACGGCGCGGTCAACTGGCGCTACCTGCCGGCGTCCAGCGAGGTCATCTGGTTTTCGGAGCGCGACAACTGGGGCCATCTCTACCTGCACGATCTGAAGACGGGCCGCGAGAAGCTCCCGATCACCACGGGCAACGGCAATGTCACGCAGCTGCTTCGCGTGGACGAAAAGAACCGCCAGCTCTATTTCGTGGCCGTCGGGCGCGAGCAGGGACGCGACCCCTATTTTCGACACCTGTATCGCGTCGGCATGGACGGGAAGAACCTGACGCTGCTGACGCCCGAGGACGCCGACCACGACGTGACGCTGTCGCCGTCGGGACGTTTTTTCGTCGATACCTACTCGAAACCCGACGTGCCGCCGACCTCTCAGGTGCGCGATGCGGACGGCAAACTGGTGCTCGGCGTTGGAGAAAGCGGACATCACGCGGCTGGTGGCGGCGGGCTGGAAGCCTCCGGTTCCGATCACCGTGAAGGCCCGCGATGGCGTCACGGACCTGTACGGGCTGATGTACAAGCCGACGAATCTCGATCCCGCCAGGAAGTACCCGATCGTCAATCACATCTACCCGGGGCCGCAGACAGGCAGCGTCGGCGGCCGCACGTTCAACCCGGCGCGAGGCGACGCTCAGGCGCTGGCGGAGCTGGGCTTCGTCGTGGTCGAGATCGACGGGATGGGCACGCCGTGGCGATCGAAGCAGTTTCACGAGGCCTACTACGGCAACATGGGCGACAACACTCTGCCGGACCAGGTCGCCGGCATGCGGGAGTTGGCATCGCGCTACCCATGGATCGACATCGAGCGCGCCGGCATCTACGGTCACTCCGGCGGCGGCTACGCGACCGCGGACGCGATGTTCCGCTATCCGGACTTTTTCAAGGTCGGCATCTCGGAGGCGGGGAACCACGACAACCGCGTCTACGAGGACGACTGGGCGGAGAAGTGGCAGGGGCTTCTCGAAAAAAAGGCCGACGGGACGACGAACTACGACAACCAGGCCAATCAGCTACAGGCCAAGAACCTGAAAGGGAAGCTGCTGCTGGCGCACGGCACGATGGACAACAACGTGCCGCCCAACAACACGCTGCTGGTCGTCAACGAGCTCATCAAAGCGAACAAGGATTTTGATTTGCTGATGCTGCCCAACCGGGGCCACGGGTTTGGCAACGAGGCGTACATGGTCCGGCGGCGCTGGGACTACTTCGTGAAGAACCTGCTCGGGGCGGAGCCGCCGCGCGAGTATCAGATGCACCCGCCGGCGGACTCGCGCCCGACGCCTTAGACGACGGTCCGGTTCCCCTGAATCAGGCCAACGAGGAACAGCACCACGGCGATGACGAGCAGGACGTGAACGAACGCGCCAATCGTGTAGGTGCCAACGACGCCGAGCAGCCACGCGATCAACAACAGAACGGCCAGTGTGTAGAGCATCTCACCCTCCACGCATTTCCATTGCAAGGAGCGGTGCCATGACGACCAGCTCTGCTGTCTATTGGCTCGAGCCTACTGTCAGAATTCGCAGGAAAGCCTTAAGAGACAAGGAATTACACAAGTAGTACGGGCGGGGAAGGCCAATCGGTGTATCGTTGTCAGTCGTATCAGAGTCTAACCGAGTGTAAGGAGAATACCCATGGCCAAACGATCCACGTCCGGAATTGTCTGTCCACGTTGCGGCGTGCCGAGCGCCCGCGTCATTGGTCGGTCCGAGGCGCTACCCGTGCTCTATCTTCGTTGCGACGACTGCGGCAAGACGTCGGTTTCCCCCGAATAGCCCTCATTCCTGCGGCCGGTCCGGTCAGTTTGGACATCCTCCACTGACCGGCCGGACACTTTTCACTTTGAACTCCGGGAGATCGACCGTTCCCGGTCCAGCTGCGCCGCCGGCAGAGGCGACCGCGGCGCGCGCGGGGTCCATTGCTCCCGCCTGAGCCGCGACGTTCGCGTTCGGCGTGAGCCCGCCTTTGATCACCAGGCGCTTGATCGCGGCAACCGCTCCGCGCGATCTGCACGCGCTGCCCGACATAGTCGCTCGAGTTTCATGCCGGTCAGCCGGTACCTGCCTTCGGTCGCGTCGTCGAGCGTGAACTGACTCAGGTGTCTTCTCACTTCGAGACCACACATCCGCTCAGCGAGAGGGTCTTGGGTTGTTCCTTGGCCGGCGCCTTCTTGTCCTGCTTGTCTTGCGCCACGATGGGCCACGCGGTGAGGAGCGAGAGACTGAGGACGATTGCAGCGTGGCGCATCATGACCTCCCGACAAAACCACTGAGCACCGCCGGCATCGGTCTTCCCGCCAGCGTCGTCGCGACTTCGGCGGCGAGGCCTGGCGCGACGTCGGTCGGCTCGATCAATGGTCGCACATAATCGCCTTCGAGTGCGGCCATCGGAACGCCGTCGCAGTACGCCAGTCTCGTGCCCGAGACGGCGCGCACGCGTTCGCCGGACGTGACGATGCCCGCGAGGTTCAACGGATCGGCGGCGCTGATGACCAGGCATCGGCCGTCGTGCGGCGTCCGCCGAACTTCGCGCAGGCGGACGATCGCGTCGCCGAGCGCGAACTGCTCGCCCGACATGCCGGACACGAAACGCCCGCCGCGGATTTCCCCGCGCGCTTCCAGCCGGCGGTACACGCGGGCCAACTCGCGCCAGGGTGCGGCGTTCGGTTCGCGGGTGAGCATCCGCCTGAACACGATGCCGTAGCGGCGCAGAAGCGCGCGCGCCTGGAGCTCGACGACTTCTTCACGAGAGAAGGTGTGCAATCCGGCGCGATTGACGATCGACCAGCGCCCGGTCACGTTGCGCGCCGCGTTCGGCGCGGAGCGTCCGCCTGCCGCGCGGACGATGGTCCGAAGTCCACCGAAGCCGTCGGAGGCGACGAGTCCGGCCGCGACGAGATCGGCGAGAGCGGTGCGGACGGCGGCTTCGCCGAGGCCGGAGACGGCCATCAGCTCCGGGATGAACGAGGCGCCTCTCGATCGGAGCGCGTTCAGAACGGCGAGGCTCTCCGAGTCGAGGTTCTGTCCGGCAGCGTCCTCGTCGGGATCCCGCAACATCTGCCACGCGTCGGCATGCTCGCGGAGGAACAATGCAATCGGCGTGGCGCCGACCATCTGTGTAGCGTCGCGCGACGACGAGGACAAGCGGGCCCAGCCTGCCTCGCCGGTGAGGCACAGCGTGTCGAGCATGGAGAACTGATAGCCGTCCACTCGATCCGGCAGGACGGAGCGCTCCCAGGCGTCGGCCGCCAACTCGAAGCCATCGAGCGACTCGAGCACGGCGCGCAGCCCATCGATGCCCGTCAATCGGCTCGATGGCGCGACGTGCTGCCACGCAAACAGGAAACGCATGAAGTCGGCGGGGCTGACCGGTTCGATTTCCGCGCGGAGCCGGTTGAGCGTGTAGCGATGGATGCGCGCGAGCAGACGGCGGTCGCACCACTCGGTAAGCGACCGCCCTTCGGCGGAAAACGCTCCCCGCAGGACCACGCCCTCTGATTCGAGCGCGAGCAGCGCTGCGTCCGCGTCGGCGACCTCGATCCCGAGCGTCCCGGCCAGAGCCGGCGCCGTCGTCGGTCCGAGAATCGCGATATGTCCGCGGAGAAGCTCGACGATCGCCTGCTCACGCGTCCACACGCGACTGGCGCGCGAGGCCGGCGGTTCGATCGGCGGAACCCAGGTCGCGTCCGGATGCACCGCACGCAGCTCGGGCAGCCGTTCGGCGGCCACCCACAATTGTAAATTTACAATTGTGAATTTACAGGCCTGGCTGGAGGGCGGACACATGGGTCCGCCCCTGCGGATCTGGACAGACGCGGCCCTGCGCATCGACACGAGCTGTTGGAACAACTCAGGCGCGATCGTGTCCGCGTCGCGCAGGGTGAGAACGCCTGCGCTCAGCAGCGCGTCGTGAAGCTCGTCGGCGTCGCGCGGATCCGGACGCGCTTCGTCGCGGACACGGTCGATGGCGGCGGCATCGAGCGCGCCGAGCTCGCCGGCGCCGCCCGGCTCTCCGGCACGCCGCGTGTAGACCGCCTGCGTCCGCCGCTCTTCGAGCGGGGCATCGTCCATGAACGCGTACGGCCGGGCGTTCAGGATTTCATGGGAAAGCGCGGATGGTTCCGGCGTATCGCGCGCCACGCATCGGATGGCGCCGCTATGGATGCGCGTCAGCACGCCGGCCAGCGCGTCGAAATCCATCGCTTCCTCCAGGCAGTCGCGGACCGCCTGGCTGACCAGCGGATGGTCCGGGATCGCACGATCGCCGGGAATGTTCTCGAGGCAGGCGGCGGCGTCGGGGAACACGGCCGCCATCAAATCGTCCGCAAGCATGCGCTGCAGCTGCGGAGGGACCTTCTTTCCGCCACGGTTGCGGGGCACCGCCAGCGAAATCGTCGTGTTCCACCGCCACCGCGTCTGGAACACCGGCGCGTCGAGGAACGCCTGCACGAGCACGTCGCGCGTCGTTGACGGATGGAGATAGCGGAACACATCGGCGAGCGGAAACGAGTGCTGGGGGCCGAGCGAGAGGAGCAGCGCGTCCTCGGTGGCGGCGGCCTGCAGCTCGAAATTGAACTGGCGGCAGAATCGCTTACGGAGCGCGAGGCTCCACGCCTTGTTGACGCGGCTTCCGAACGGTGCGTGCAGGACGAGCTGCATGCCGCCCGATTCGTCGAAGAATCGCTCCAGGACGATCGTGTCCTGCGTCGGCAACACGCCAAGCGCGGCGAGGCCGTCCGCGAGATATGCGATGGCCTGGTCCGCGGCGGCGAGAGGAATCCCTGCTTCCTCAGCGAGCCACGCAACGGCAGGCCTAAAGGCCGGACACTACATCCGAACCCACGACGGCAGGCCTGAAGGCCTGCACTACATCCGGCGCGGACGATGTGGCGGGAATCAGATGTAGTGCAGGCCTTCAGGCCTGCCTCGTTCGCTGTATCGGCGGTGAGCCGGACCTCTACATCCGCGCGCAGATCGCTGACCGCGCGCGACAGCTCGTCGCTGCGCGCCGGCGCCTCGCCGAGCCAGAACGGTATCGTCGGCGGCGCGCCTTTGGCATCGGCGACCCTCACGACGCCGGTGCCCACCTGGAGCACCTGCCAGGACGCGTTGCCCAGCTGAAACACGTCCCCCGCGTTGCTTTCGATCGCGAAGTCCTCGTTCAGCGTGCCGATGAACGTATCCCCGGGGTCGAGGATCACGCGGTAGTCGGCGACTTCAGGGATCGCACCGCCTGAGGCGATCGCGACCATTCGGGCACCGCGCCGGCCGCGAAGCCGGGCGTTGACCTCGTCGCGATGGATGAGCGCACTGCGGCGCCCTCGCTTCGTCGCGAAACCTTCCGCCGTCATCGTCACGACGGCATCGAAACTCGATCGGGTCAGCGCGCGGTAGGGCCACGCACGGGTGACGAGCGCATACAGCTCGTCCTCGCCCCACTCCCGGCACGCCGTCTCGGCGACCAGCTGCTGCGCGAGCACGTCCAGCGGCGCGTCGTGCGTCACGATGGCGTCGAGCTCGCCGCGACGCGCTGCGCGCAACAGCGCCGTGCACTCGACGAGGTCGTCGCGGGAAACGGGGAACAGGCGCCCTTTCGGTGTTCCAGAAATCGTGTGACCCGATCGGCCGATGCGCTGCAGAAGCGTGCTGATGCGGTTCGGCGATCCGATCTGACAGACGAGATCGACCGATCCGATGTCGATCCCCAGTTCCAGCGACGCGGTCGCCACGAGCGCGCGAAGACGCCCCGCCTTCAAGCCGCACCTCGGCATCCAGCCGCTTCTCCTTCGACAGGCTGCCATGATGCGCGGTCACCGCTTCCTCGCCGAGCCGCTCGCTCAGGTGTCGTCGCGACACGCTCCGCCATTCGCCGCGTGTTCACGAAGATCAGCGTGGTGCGATGTTGTTCGATGAGCTCGGTCAGTCGAGCGAAGTACTCCTCCCAGATCTCGTGAGACATCACCGCGTCCAGCGGGGATCCGGGCACTTCCATGCCGAGATCCATCGTGCGGCGATGACCCTCGTCGATGATCGAGATTTCAGATTGCAGATTGCAGATTTCAGATTGGGATCCGGCCAATCGGGAGCCGACCAGGAACCGGGCGACCTCTTCGATCGGCTTCTGCGTCGCGGACAGGCCAATGCGGAGCAGCGGCTGCTGGACGACGTCCTGCAGACGCTCGAGCGTCAGCGCGAGGTGAGCGCCGCGGCGTGTGCCGATGACCGCGTGGATTTCGTCGACGATGACGGTCCGCACCGTTCGCAGCATCTCGCGGCTGCGCGCGGCCGTCAGCAGCAGGTACAGCGATTCCGGCGTGGTGACGACGATGTGTGGAGGCGTGCGAAGCATCGCGGCCCGCTCCGAGGCCGGCGTATCGCCGGTCCGGACCGCCGACGTGATGCGCGCCGGCGTCAAGCCGGCGGCCTCGGCGAGCCGCTCGATGCCGGCGCGCGGTTCCGCGAGGTTCTTGTGGACGTCGGCGCTCAGCGCTTTCAACGGCGACACGTAGACGACGCGCACTTCGTCGGGCAGGGGCCCCGACTCCGACTCCTGCACGAGATCGTCGATCGCTGTGAGGAAGGCGGCGAGCGTCTTGCCGGAGCCGGTCGGCGCCGCAATCAGCGTGTGGCGCCGTTCCCGGATGGCGGCCCAGCCCAGCGCTTGCGCGCGGGTCGGCTCGCCCAGCGTTTCAGAAAACCATCTGGAAACGATCGGATGACATGCGGAGAGGGCCATAGAACCGTGGGGACGGTTCTAGGATAACTCTTTACCGGGTTGCGCGCCGCTTTACCGCGTTGCGCAGCCGCCTGCGTCGTGCGTCGCGACGCCATTCATTGGTCTTCCACCACGTGCGGAGCATGTCGAACCCGAGCACGGCGGCGATGAGGACGACGAATGACGCGAAGATGATGTGATCGCCGTCGCTGAGCGGACTGGGCGGGATGACCACCGGCTCTTCGTCGGGCTGCAGCGTCAGCGCGACAAACGGGCCGCTCATGTCAGTCGCCACGGCTGTCGTGGGCGACTGCGCCAGCGGCGTCGAAGATCAGCATCGGCGCGACTCCGCCAGAACGTCTCGGCAGCGGCAACGGCGACGATGACTGAAAGGCATGTCACGGCCAGCAACATCGTTATCGTTCCTTCACTGCTCAGCCTATATGGCCGGTGCCGTTGCCGCTGCTCAACTTTGTCAAGATCGCTTGACAAAACTTGACGTTGGGTCGAGACGCGGCTCTCGGTACAATGACCGCCTGCCTTTCATGCCAGGCGTTCCTGTCGGATCCTCCGAGCTCCGCGTGCTCGTCGTCGATGACGACATCGAGTTGTGCCAGCTCCTGTCGGAGTACCTCGGCACGGAAGGCTACGCCGTCGAAGCGGTGCATACCGGCCGCAGCGGCGTCGAACGGGCGCTCGAAGGCGATCACGCCATCGTCGTTCTCGATGTGATGCTGCCGGATCTGAAGGGCTTCGAGGTGCTTCGACGCGTGCGTGCGGAGTCGCGGCGGCCGATCCTGATGCTGACGGCGCGGGGCGACGAGCAGGATCGGATTCTCGGTCTGGAGATGGGCGCGGACGACTACCTGGCCAAGCCGTTCAACCCGAGAGAGCTGAGCGCGCGGATCGATGCGGTCCTGCGTCGATCGCGGCCCGAGGCTTCGATCGATCGCCGCGCCGTCCGCCTCGTGGTCGACGACGTGACGCTCGACAAGGGCGCGCGCGCGGCGCGCCGGGGCGAAGAAGTCCTCGACCTGACCACCGTCGAGTTCGATCTGCTCGACCAGCTGCTCCGCGGTGCCGGCCGCGTGATTCCTCGCGACGAGCTCGTGCGGACGGTGCTGCGGCGCGAGTTCTCGCCCTTCGATCGCAGTATCGACACGCATGTGAGCAATCTGCGGAGAAAGCTGGGGCCCGCGGCTGACGGGACCGAGCGGATCAAGGGCGTGCGCGGCATCGGCTATCAGTACGCGCTCCACCATCGGGCCTCGTCGAACGAACGCTGATGCATCGTCTCCACGTCAAGATCTTCCTCTGGTTCTGGCTCGGCATCCTGATCGTCAGCGGGACGCTGGTGTCGCTGACCGAGTTGAGCCATTCCCGTGCGGACGACGACCGTGCCTGGGCTGAAAAGTATGCGCCCCGCCTCGACATGTGGGCGCGGCAGGAGTCGCAGATTCTCCGCAGAGAAGGACCGGCCGCGCTCGAACGGTACGTCGGCTCCTTCGAAATGGATCCGGGAGTCACCAACTACATCTTCGACGCCGACGGTCACGAGGTCCTCGGCCGCCGGGCCGCGGCGCCGGTGCAGAAGCTGCTCGAGTCGATGGGCGACTGGCCGCCTGGCACACCGCGAATCGATCCCCGCGAACGCATGATCGCGGAGCGGGTCGTAGACGGTCGCGGGACTCAGCACGTCGTTGTCGTCGACTGGCCGAGTCCGTCGGTGCTCAATCGCTCGCTCTTCGAGTTCCTGTCGCCAGACTTTTACGCGGAACGCCCGAGCCGCGGCGCGACCGGGCGAATTCTTGCGGTCTTTGCCGTTGCCGGGTTGTTCTGCTTCGTGCTGGCGCGTCACATTGCCCGGCCGATCGATCGCCTCCGGACGGCGGCGCGCAACATCGCCAATCAGCAGCTCCAGACGCGAGTGGACGACAGCGTCCTCGAGCGGAAGGACGAGCTCGCCGACCTCGGCCGGGAGTTCGATCGCATGGCCGAACGCATCGAATACCTCGTGACGGCGCAACGGCATCTGCTCGCCGACGTGTCGCACGCGCTGCGGTCGCCGCTCGCGCGGTTGAACGTCGCGCTCGGGCTCGCCCGCCAGCGCAACGATCAGCCAAGCTCGGAGCACCTCGATCGCATCGAAACGGAGGCCGAGCGGTTGAACAAGCTGATCGGCCAGCTCCTCACCATGGCCCGCGTCGACAGCGGTGTGGACCTCGAACGGCCGACGAGGTTCGATCTCGGCAGTGTCGTCGAGGAAGTGAGCACGGACGCCGAATACGAAGCGCGGACGCGCGAGTGCGCGGTGGAGTTCAATCAGCGCGGCGAATGTGTCGTGGAGGGAGCGCGGGAGATGCTGCGCGGCGCCGTCGAGAATGTCGTCCGCAATGCCGTGCGGCACACCGGCGACCGAACGCGCGTGGAGGTGTCGCTGGACCGCCAGCCTGCGGCGACCGGGTCGCGAGCGATCATCACCGTCCGCGATCACGGACCGGGTGTGCCCGAAGAAACCGTCGACACCCTGTTCGTGCCTTTCAGCCGGGTGCTGACTGACGGCCGTTCGAACCCCGAAAGAACGGGGTTGGGCCTCGCCATTACGCGCCGGACGTTCGAAGTGCACGGCGGCAGCGCCACTGCCACCAACGCCCCGGACGGCGGCTTTGTCGTGACGCTCGAGATGCCGCTGCTCGAATCGTCTGCGTAGGAGCAGCGGGCGCTATCGCGGCGACGAGTACTGCACCTTCCCGCCGACGATGGTGTAGAGCACGGTGGCGGACGGAATCTGATCTTCCGGCACCGTCATGAGGTCCTTCGAAAAGACGGTGATGTCGGCGAGCTTGCCAACGCGCAACGATCCCTTGATCCCGTCGTCGAAGCCCGCGTACGCGGCGTTGATGGTGTAGGACTTCAGCGCTTCCATGCGGCTCATGCGCTGATCCGGATAGAACACCGAGCCGTCCCCGGCGCGGCGCGACACGGACGCGTAGAAGGAGGGGATGGGATTGATGTCCTCGACGGGGGCATCGGTGCCGTTCGCGATGAGCGCGCCAGACTTCATCAGCTTCTGCCACACATACGCGCCCTCTTCCGCCCGTTTTGGTCCGAGCCGGGCGAGCACGTACAGCGCATCGGACGTGCAGTGGATGCCTTCCATCGACGCGATGACGCCCAGCGTCCCGAAGCGTGGGATGTCGGCGGCGCTGATGTGCTGCGCGTGCTCGATTCTCCAGCGCAGGTCCCGGCCGTTCTTCTCGGGATGACGCTTGAACGTCTCTTCGTAGATGTTCAGCACTTCGCGGTTGCCGCGGTCGCCGATCGCATGGATGGCCATCTGGTAGTCGTTCTTGATCGCCAGCTCGGCGGCCGAACGGATGTCGTCGAGCGAATCGGTGAGCATCCCGCTCGTCGACGGCAGATCGGCGTACGGCTCGAGCATCCAGGCGCCGCGCGAGCCGAGCGCGCCGTCGATTTGCCGTTTGGTCGCGCGGACGGTGAACCGCTTGTCGCCGTAGTTGACGACGCGGTACTTCGGCATGTCGGCGGCGAGCTTCGTCGCGTCCTCGCGCAGCATCATCCAGACGCGTACGGGCAGCTTGCCCTCGTCGACGACGCGCTTCATCACGTCAATCGTCGCCGGGGGCGAGCCGGCGTCGCTGACCGTCGTGAGGCCTTTGGCCAGGCTTTCGCGGGCGGCCAGCTCGATGACCTGACGCAGATCCGCTTCCACCTGCGCCGGCGAGCGCGTCGCTCGATCGCGCGCGAGCGCGTCGCCGATGAGCGACTGCGCACGCTCGTTGAACAGGCCGCTGGGGTTGCCGTCGGCGTCCTTGAGAATCTTGCCGCCGGCGGGGTCCGGCGTCGATTTCGTGACCTCGGCCGCCTTCATCGCAAGCGCGTTGGCAAAGCCCGCATGACCGCTGGCGTGCGTCAGCCACACCGGGTTGTTGGGTGAGACGCGGCTGAGCGCCTCGTGCAGGGGAAAGCCTTCGACGTTGGGCGAGGGGACTTCCGACCACTTCTCCTGGTGCCAGCCGCGGCCGAGGATCCACTCGCCGGGGCGCGCCGTCTTCGCGGCGTCGGCGACCATTCGAACGATGTCGTCCCAGTTTTTTGCGGTCGAGAGCTTCAGATTGCGCGCCGCTTCCCCCACGCCGGTGAAGTGCACGTGCGCGTCGATGAATCCTGGCGTCGCCAGCGCGCCGCCCAGGTCGATGACCTTTGTGCCGGCGCCGATGTACGGCCGAACATCCTGATCCGAACCAAGCGCGACAATCGTGTCGCCGCGCACCGCCAGCGCCTGCACTTCGGGACGCGCGTCCTCCAGCGTCACGATCTTGCCGCCGCGAAGGACCAGGTCGGCGGGCGCTGCGGCGGGCTGGGCCTGCAGATCGGCAGACGCCGTCACTCGCGACACGCGCATCGTCGTCGCAACGACGGCGACCGCGCAGAACAGTCCACAGGCGAGCATCGACCGAACGAATCTTCTCATCGCTACTCCAGAGAGCCTTCGCGTTGGGACAGCCTGAAGGCCGTCCCTCAAATGACTCCGTATGGCTACCTGGTCAGAATCAACTTCGATCGATCCGCGCCGGCGCGCGGTTTGAATTTCTGCACGCGGCCGCCGAAGCTGTCGGCGCCGTACAGGTTGCCCTCGGAGTCGATCGACATCTGGTGGAGCTCCCAGAACGCTCCGGGAAACGTGCCGTACGTGCCCCACGAGTAGAGCAGCTTGCCGCTTTGATCGTACTCGAGGACTTTCGCATTGGTGCCGTCGGCGACCCACACGTGCTGGTCGGCGGAGATGACGATGTCGTTCGCCTGCCGCAGGCCGGGCCATTGATCGAGGAACTTTCCAGAGCCGTCGAAGATCTGAATGCGATGGTTCGTGCGATCGGCGACGTACACGCGCCCGTTGCGGTCCGTGGCGATGCCATGCGGGCCGCTGAACTGGCCGGGTCCGCTGCCGCGCGTACCCCACGCCGAGACGAAGGCGCCGTTCTTGTCGAACTTCGCCACGCGTGAGTTGCCCAGGCCGTCTGCAACCAGCAGGCTGCCGTCCGGCAGCCACGCGATGTCCTGGGGCCGGCCGAAATGCTTCTCGTCGTTGCCGGCGACATCCGCTTCGCCAAGCGTGCGGACGAGCTGCTTGCCGTCGTTCGTGAACTCGTAGATCTGGTGGCGCGCGTCGTTCACGACCCACACGTGCCGATCGGGATCGTACGGGCTGATTCGAATCTTGTGCGGTCCGCCGCCGCCTTCGAACAGCTTGTCCCACTGCGTCCACGACTCGATCAGCTTTCCGTTGCCGTCGACCACGACGATGCAGTTGCGCATCTCGGGCTTTGGCTCGGTCGCACGCTGGTTCATCGATCCCCAGATGCCGTTGAAGCCGCGCGGCAGTGTCTCCGGAAGCTTGAGCTCGCCGCGAGCCGCGATGAAGATGCGGTTGGGGCTCTCCGCGAAGATCCCCGGCTGCGATCCCCAGATGTAGCCTTGTTTCGCCCAGGGCGTGGGCCAGTTCTCGACGACCGTGTAGGGTCCGGTTTCGTCTTCACCGCCCTTTTCCTGAAGATGCACGGGGGACGAGAGCAGGCTGACCGCGAAGACGAAGGTGAAAGGCAGAATGAGCGCGCGCATGAACATCCTTGTGCGAATGGTTGGCCGGAGCGTAACAGGCGGCCCTCGAACGTCGCAAGATTAAAGCTCATCCATCAGGTTTTGCTAACATGACGCCGTGTTTCCCCAGCGCATCGGCTTACGGGGCATCGTCGTCGCGCTGACCCTCTCCATCATTGCGCCCCTTGGCGTGCTGTCGGCCATCAGCATCCAGCGCACGTGGCGGCGTCAGCTCGCGAATGTCGATCGGCAGAACATCGCCACCGCGCGGGCGATTTCCGTGGCGATCGACACGCAGATCGAGACGACCACTGCCGCCCTCGATGTCTTCGGCACGCTGCACGCCCTCGACGTCCCCGACATTCCGGCGTTCGACAACCTTGCCAGCCGCTTGATCGTGCGACAGCCGAACTGGTCGGCGCTGCTCCTTGCGGAGCTGAACGGCCGTGTGCTGGCGGTCGCCCCGGCAGGGGATGTCGACAAGGTCGCGTCGTTCGGAACGGGGTGGGCGCAGATGGTGGCGACGACGGAGAAGCCGGTCGTCTCGACGATGTTCGAGGTGCCCGGCCTGACCGGACATTTCGTGATGATCGCGGTGCCTATCAGGCGGGACGGCAAGGTGACGCTCGCACTCGGCGCGCGCGTGCGGGCCGACAGCCTCGGCGCCATCCTGCGTCAGCAGCAGTCGCCGCCCAACGGCGCGGTCGCTCTCGTCGACGCGGGCCACACGATTGTCGCCCGCACCAAGCTCGAGAGCGACTACGTTGGGACGAAGGCGCCGCAACCCTTCATAGACCTCACGTCGCGGATGAACGAAGGGAACTGGCAGACGGTGACGCGCGAGGGCACGCACGTGTACGCGGCGTTCAGCCGTTCGACGTTGACGGGACTCACGGTGGGTATTGCCCTGCCCAGCGACGAGGTCGACGGTCCGATCCGCCGAATCCTCTGGATTCTGGCCGGTGCGTGGCTCGTGATTCTTGGCGTCGGCGCGGGCCTCGGCATGGCGCTCGGCCACGTGATCGTGCGCGCGATGCGATCCGCGTCGCAATCGGCGCTGGCGCTCGCTCGAGGCGAGGCCGTGTCGCCCGTCCCGTCGCGGATCACCGAAATCGACGATCTGTCCACGGGCCTTCGCCTGGCGGCGCAGACGCTCGAGGAACGGAACCGCGAGCGCGACGAGGCGAGCCGCTTGAAGGACGAGTTCCTCATGACGGTGTCGCACGAGCTGCGCACGCCGCTGACCGCCATTTACGGATGGGCGCGCATGCTGTCCACCGGACAGATTCGGGATGCGCAGCGGCCGCGCGCCATCGACGCCATCGAACGCAACGCCTCGGCGCTGCAGCAGCTGGTGAACGATCTGCTCGACGTCTCTCGCGTCGTGTCCGGCAAGCTCCGGCTCGACGTCGACACGGTATCGCTCCCGGAAGTCGTCGGCGCGGCGATCGACACCGTCCGCCCCGCGGCCCAGGCCAAGAACATCCGGCTGGTCACGACGGCGGGCGACGGGGATCTCGTCGTATCGGGCGATGCCGGACGCCTCCAGCAGGTGATTTGGAACCTGCTGTCCAACGCCGTGCGGTTCACGCCCGCAGGCGGGCGGATTGAGATTGCGATGGCGCGCGTCGCCGACGCCATCGAAGTCGTCGTGCGGGACACGGGCCCCGGCGTCGATCCCAGGTTTCTCCCGCATGCGTTCGAACGATTTCGCCAGGGCGCCGCCGGCACCACCCGCGAGTACGGCGGTCTCGGCCTCGGGCTCGCGATTGTCAGGCATCTGGTGGAGCTGCATGGCGGCACCGTGGCCGCTTCCAACAACGATCCGGGACCGGGTGCGGCGTTTCGCATCGTGCTGCCCGCACAGGCTGCGGCCACCGGCGCGTTCGACCGCGCAGAGCCTCTGGCCGCCCACGTCGGAACGGCCCGCGTGCCCACGCGCATCGACGGCGTCCGCGTGCTGGTCACCGACGACGATATGAACGCCCGGGAGTTGCTGGCCGCGATTCTCGAGAACGCGGGCGCCGAAGTCCGCGCGGCCGCGTCGGCTGAAGATGCGCTGATGATCCTGCAAACGTGGACGCCGGAGGTGGTGCTCTCCGACATCGAGATGCCCGGCGAGGATGGTTATGGGCTGATCGAGAAGGCGCACCGCTTGACGACGGGCCAGGTCCGCCTGGTGGCCATCGCATTGACCGCCCACGCCCGCCCGGAGGATCGCGTGAGGGCCCTCGAGGCCGGTTTCCAGTGGCACCTGGCAAAACCGATCGAGCCATCGGAGCTCCTCTCGGTGATCGCCACGCTGCTCGCCAAAGAAAAAGGGCTCGAGGATTTCGCCCCGAGCCCTCTTCTGAACTTCTGAACTTCTAACTTCTAATCCAATTCTCTACTGCCCACCCGCCGTCCCGCGCGTGGCGGACGCCGGCAGCGCGAAGGCGATGTACTCGCCCGAGTAGTTGCCGCCGCTGACCGCGACAACGATGTACTGCCGGCCGTCGATGCTGTACGTCATCGGCGAGCCGCTCTGCGGCGCCGGCATCCAGACCGCGCCGACCTGCGCGCCGGTGTTCTTGTCGTACGCGCGAAGCATGGCGCCGCGCGGATGCTCCGGTGTCGTCGTCACGCTGGGATCGCCGGCGACCACGACTGTCTTCGTGACGACCACGCCGACGTTTCCCTGCTGACCGGTCTTCGGAATGTTCACGCCCTTGAGCGCGGGATGATTGCGAACCGCGTCAGGTGTGTCGCCGTGAGGCGTCGACCACATCAGCTCGCCCTTGTCGAGATTGATGCCGACAATCTGTCCGTAGGGCGGCTTCACGATCGACAGACCCTGTACGGTCGCGCCGAATCCGCCGCCGCCGGCCGCCGGGGCAGCGCCGCGTCCGCCAGCCGCGGCCGGGGGAGGCGTCGGCGGCGGAGGTGGTGTCGCCGGACGCGCGGGACGAGGCGCATCGGCGGCTTCGCCTTCGCCGCCGCCCGTGATTGGACGGAACGTGGCGCCGGCAGTGCCCATGACGTAGTCGAGATCCGAGAATTCCTTCGGCGGAGCCACGAGACCGAGCGGAGCGATGCACGAGTTGCAGGCATGCGTGAAGAACGCGTGCATCTCAGGATCGTAGGCCGAGCCCGGCCAGTTGACGCCGCCGCTGAGGGTGCCCGACGTCAGCGCGCCAATCGGGCCTTCCGCCTTGCTCACCACCGGCGGCAGGAACGCGGGGCCGAGGCGGAAGCGCTTGGACGCTTCGAGTCCGGCCGCCTTCAGCTCCGGGGTGAAGTCGATCAGGTCGCTCTCGAGCACGCCGTTGCGCGAGTAGGCCGGCGGTTTGGTCGGGAAGGGCTGCGTGGGCGACGTCTTCTCGCCGGGAACATCGGTCTGCGGAACCGGCTTCTCTTCGATCGGCCAGACAGGCTGACCGGTCACGCGATCGAACACGTAGAGCAGTCCCTGCTTGGTCGCTTGCGCCACCGCCTTCACGGGCTTTCCGTTGACGTTGATGTCGGCAAGGAGCGGGGCGGCCGGCATGTCGTAGTCCCAGATCGGGTGGTGCACGATCTGGTAGTGCCACTTGCGCTGGCCGGTCTTCAGATCGACGCAGACCAGGCTGTCGCCGAACAGGTTGTTCCCCGGACGGTGGCCGCCGTAGAGATCCGACGTCGGATCCTCGACGGGGAGGTACACCAGGCCGAGCTCTTCGTCGACGGTGATCTGCGTCCACACGCCGGTGTTGCCGTTCTGCGCCCACGACTCTTTTTCCCAGGTGTCGTTGCCGAATTCACCCGGGCGCGGAATGGTGTTGAACGTCCAGAGCAGCTTGCCGCTCTTGACGTCCCAGGCGCGCACAAGGCCTTTGGTGTTGTTGTGCGTCTTGACCGTCAGGCCTTCGCGGAACGACGACCCGACGATGATCACGTCCTTGGCGATGGTCGGCGTCGAGTGGAGGCCGATTTCACCAGTCTCCAGGTCGATCTGCTGTCCCTTGCCAACGACCGCGCCGAGCTTCATGTCGACGACGCCGTTGGTGCCGAAGCCGTTGATCGGCACACCGGTCTTCGCGTTGAGCGAGACCAGGCGATAGCCGGTGGTGACGTAGATGACGCGGTCGTCACCCTTCCCATCGGTCCAGTACCGAAAGGCCGCGACCCGAGAGCTGGCGAGGAGCGTTGACGGCGCGCGCGCCCTCTTTTTCAGCGTGCACCCAGATCAGCTCGCCGGTCTTGGCGTCGAGCGCCACGACCGAACGCCGCGTTCCGCCCGTTGCGTAAATGACGCCCTTGACCATGAGCGGCGTCCCTTCGAGCTTGAACTCGGGGCGCGTGCCGAGGTTGTCGGTCTTGAACCGCCACGCAACTTCGAGCTGATTGAAGTTGCTGCCGTTGATCTGATCGAGCGGGGAATAGCGCGAGCCCCTGACATCGGCGGTGTAGTACGGCCACTCGCCGTTCTTGGTGCTCGGGAATCCCGGGGCTTGTCCCGAGAGGTGGACCGTCAGTCGCGGCGCGGCGGTCATCAGTCCCGCCACGCCCGCGATGGCGGTGGCCGCCAGCACGCTGCGTTTGAATGTTCGTGTCATTTCTGTTTGCCCTTTTTCGATTGAGTAAGAAGTACCTAGCGCTGCCCGATGCTGGTGTTGCGCGGCGCGTTCGGCAGCGCGAACGCGATGTATTCGCCCGAGTAGATGCCGCCGCTCACGGCCACGACGATGTACTGCCTGCCGTCGGCCATGTAGGTCATCGGCGATCCGCTCTGCGCGGCCGGCAACCAGACCGCGCCGACCTCAGTGCCGTTGTTCTTGTCGTAGGCGCGCAGCATCGCGCCGCGCGGACGCCCGGGCGGCGCGGTCACCTGCGGATCGCCCAGCACGACGACGGTCTTGGTCACCATCAAGCCGACGCTGCCGTTCTGCCCGGTCTTCGGAATGTTCATCCCCTGGAGCGCCGGGTTCGTGCGGACGTTGTCGGGCGTGTCGCCGTGAGGCACCTGGAACTTCAACTCGCCCTTGTCCAGATCGATGGCCGCCAGCACGCCGTACGGCGGCTTGACGATCGGCAGTCCCTCGACTTGCAGACCGCCGCCACCTGCCGGCGGCGCCGCGGCACCGGGAGCCGCCGGTGCGCCCGCCGCGCCGCGTCCGCGTCCGCCGCGACCGGCGGCAGCGGCCGCATCGCCGCCCGGAGCCGGCGCCGCGCCCGCGCGCCCGCGCCCGGCCAGCGGCGAATCAGCCGCGCTGCCAAACCCGGGACCGAGCGCTTCGCGGAACTCGGTGCCCTCGACACCCGACACGTACTTCATGTCGGACGCGAACGTCGACGGCGTCTCGCGCAGCGACAGGCCGCTCACAAACGCCATCGCCGCCTGTGCGTACACCGTGTGTGTTTCAGGATCGGCGCCCGCGCCCGGCCAGTTGGTGCCGCCGCTCGCGTTGCCGACGTTGATCGCCCCGCGCAGTCCGCCCGTGGTTTTGCCCAGCAGCGGCGGGTTGTACATCCCGGCGACGCGGTAGTTCTTGAGGTTCTCGAGCGCCTGCGCGCGCATCGCCGGCGTGAAGTCGATGAGGTCCTCGGGCACCTTCAGCCAGGGACGCCCGTAGGCCGGCGGTTTCGTGGGGAATGGCTGCGTGGGCGACGTCTTCTCCATCGGCACATCGGACTGCTGCACCGGCCGCTCCTCAATCGGCCACAGCGGCTGACCGGTGATCCGATCGAACACATACAGGTACGACTGTTTGCTCGGCACGGCGACAGCCTTGACCAGCTTGCCGTTCACGTTCGCGTCGAGCAGGATCGGCGCCGACGACATGTCGTAGTCCCAGATCGGATGGTGCACGATCTGGTAGTGCCACTTGCGCTGACCCGTCTTCAGGTCCACGCAGACGATGCTGTCGCCAAAGAGGTTGTTGCCCGGGCGGTGACCGCCGTAGTAGTCCGACGTCGGATCCTCGACCGGAAGGTACACGAGGCCCGCTTCCTCATCGACCGTGATCTGCGACCAGACTCCGGTGTTGCCATTGATCGCCCACGACTCGTTCTCCCAGGTGTCGTTGCCGAACTCGCCGGGCCGCGGAATCGTGTTGAACGTCCAGAGCAGCTTGCCGGTCTTCACGTCGAAGGCGCGAACGAGTCCCTTCGTGTTGTTGTGCGTCGCGACGGTCATCCCTTCCTTGAACGACGAGCCGATCAGCACGACGTTGCCGACGACGGTCGGCGTCGAGTGCAGGCCGATTTCACCCGTCTCCAGCTCGATCTGCTGTCCCTTGCCGGTGACCGCGCCCCTCTTCAAGTCGACCACGCCGCCCTCGCCGAACGAGCTGACCATCGCGCCGTTCTTTGCGTTGAGCGAGATGAGGCGATAGCCGGTCGTGACGTAGAGGATGCGTTCGTCCCCCTTCCCGTCGGTCCAGGACCAGACGCCGCGACCCGACAGCTGGCGCGGCGCGATTGCGGCGCGGTTGCCCTCGCGGTAGCTGTGCGTCCAGATCAACTCGCCGGTTCGGCCGTCGAGCGCGACGACCGAACGTCGCGTGCCCGCGGTCGTGTACAGCACGCCTTTGATGGCCAGCGGCGTGCCTTCGAGCTTGAACTCAGGCCGGGTGCCGAGGTTGTCGGTCTTGAACCGCCACGCGACCTCGAGTTGATTGAAGTTGCTGGCGTTGATCTGATCGAGGGGCGAATACTTCGTCCCGTGCATGTCCGCGGTGTAGTGGGTCCAGTCGCCGTTCCTGGTGCTCGGCATCCCCGCCTGCTGTCCGGTCAGCTTGAGGCCGACCAGCAGGACGAGCGAGACGACGACCACCAAGGATTGAAAGACTCTACGAGTCATCGCGCACTCCTGGCTGGTTGGATGAGGAAAAAGGACACGATTGTACGACGTGCACGATATATGGCGATAGGGCGCCGCTTCAAGTGAAAACTGGCCCAAACGACCTTTCCGTCGCCCAGGTTAACTACGCGTTCGACAAGGGGTTGATCGATCCGGACCAACTGCTCGACCGCTATCACACCCTGACCGGATGGAGCGAGGCTCTGCGCCGCGCCGGCGCGGCACAG
Organism: uncultured Acidobacteriota bacterium; assembly: GCA_963794305.1. Taxonomy (GTDB): domain Bacteria; phylum Acidobacteriota; class Vicinamibacteria; order Vicinamibacterales; family CAVVIG01; genus CAVQFC01. The sequence continues at coordinate 195,714 of CAWCDQ010000024.1, forward strand.
GTGACCGTCGTCCAACGGTTTCACCGGGACGCCCGCATCGTCAGAAACGGAATCGAGTACGTCTTTCGCCGTGCGGGCATCCCGGCTGCGGTTGCGGCGTGCGCTCCCGATCTCGCGCACGTCAACGGCTTGACCTTTCTCGGGCACACCTGGCTGCTTCGTCAGCGGCTCGACCCGGCGTGCGCGATCGTGGTTCAGAACCATTCGGATGGCGGGCCCGTGGGACGCGCTCCTGGACTTCGGCTGCTCGGCCTGGCGGCGCGGCGTGCGGCCGATGGTTTTCTTTTCGCCGCCGACGAGCACGCCACCTGGTGGCGCCGCGCGGGCGCCATCGCGGCCGATCAGCCGACGTACTGCGTCATGGAGGCGAGCACGAACATTCGACCAACGGGGCGCGACGTTGCGCGGAGTGCCTCCGGTTTACGCGGTTCTCCGGCGATCCTCTGGGTCGGACGCCTCAACGCGAACAAGGATCCGCTGACGCTGCTCGAAGGGTTCGAGCGTGCGCTGGGCACGCTGCAGGCCGCAACGTTGACGATGATCTACAGCGAGGACGATCTGCTTGACGCGGTGAAGGAGCGAGTGCGGCGTTCGCCGTCACTCACGGATCGCGTCCGGTTGATCGGCGCCGTGCCGCACGATCAGATGACCACGTTCTACAGTGCCGCCGACCTCTTCGTCGTCGGCAGTCATCACGAGGGGAGTGGCTACGCCTTGATGGAAGCCTGCGCGTGCGGGGCGGTGCCAGTGGTGACCGGCATCCCGACGTTTCGGATCCTGACCGCCGGCGGATCGATCGGCGCGCTGTGGACGCCCGGTGACGCGGCCGATTGCGCGCGAGCGCTCGCCGATGTCGGTCGCCGGGATCTCGACGCGGAGCGCGCGCGTCTCGCCGATCATTTTGCGGCCGAGTTGAGTTGGGACGCGGTCGGCCGCCGTGCGATGGAGATATACAGGCGGGTGCTGGGTGCCAGGGGCCGGGTGCAGTGCCGGGTGCCGAGCGCTCCTAGCCTGCCCCTTTTTCTTGAGCTCCAGCTTCGGGTAGTACTCCTTGTCGTACCCTTTGAACTTCTCCAGCCACTTCTTGCCGGCGTCGCCCGTGAAGCTCCACTCCTGGCGATGGTAGTTCCAGTCGTCGGGGTTCAGCGCCTGCGCGCGCTCGAAGTATTTCGTGGCGCGTTCGGCGTCGCCTGCCTGCTGGAACCAGACAGCGAGCTTGAAGCTGGCTTCGGCTTCCATCTCGGTGGCGGAGCGCGGCTTCACGCGGCGCGCGAACTCCTCGTCCGACAGCACGTACTCGCTCTTGTCGCCGTTCGCCACCCAGTCGCGCAGCGCCGCCACGTACGCCTCGCCTTCGATCGCCAGCGGCTTCCCGCCGTAGACGTCGGTCCGCGTCGCCGCCCACGCCGGCTCCGCGGGACGGACGATGCGGCCGCGCTCGTCGATCCAGACGCCCATCGGCACGTTGATGAACTGAAACACCGAGCTGACGGTGTGCTTGACGTCGACGAGTTGCGTGAACGTCGCCTTTGCCGCGTCGTACCACTTGCCGGCCGCGGCTTCGCCGCCGACGTCCTGCGCCGCCGCGATGATTTCGAAATTCTGATTCTTCAGCTCGCCGTAGACCTTCTGCCAGCCTGGCAGATCGAATCGGCATCCTCACCAGGAGGCCCATGTGATCACCAGGGCCTTCTTGCCGCGGAAGCCGGCCAGATGCACCGGGCGGCCCAGGCGATCGAGGACTTCGAAATCAGGCGCGATGCGAGAGTTCGAGAGCCCGCCGCCGAGCGCCTGCATCTCGCCGAAGCTCCACACCTTCGCGGAAGGTTCCGCGACAACGGGTTGCGCGGCCTTCTTCGCGAACGCCGTGAGGTTGAAGAAGTCGCCGCGGGTCATCGTCTTCGGAACAGGGATGCACAGATCGGCGCGGCACGCCCCCTGCGGCTTCAATTCGAAACCGTTGACGCGAGGGAGATCGCGCTTACGGACCCACAGTGCGCCGGCCTCTCCCGCCGGGTCGACGCCGATGCGATCGAGCGCAATGGCACGATCGTCGTAAAGCACCGTTGCAGAAGGGGATGTGCCAGCCGCGTCGGATCGTTCAGCCGCCGTGGCCGGCGTCAGAGACGCGGCGCCGACGATCTTCAAAAAGTCGCGTCGTTCCATGAACACGGACACTACGCGCCGCTCATCCGGCTGTCAATCTGTCATAGACTATTCATGCCATGCCCTCGAGCGTCCTCGTCGTCGACGATGACCCGAATCTGGTCCGGCTGATGAGCAGGTTTCTGACGCTGGAAGGGTTCGCGCCGGTCCCTGCCTTCAACGGCGCGGAGGCGCTGAAGTATCTCCGCGAGGGCGGAAGCGCAAGCGTGATTCTGCTCGACCTGCGCATGCCGATCATGGACGGCTGGGCGTTCCGCCGCGAGCAGCGCGCCGATCCCGGCCTGGCCGGCATTCCGATCGTCGTGCTGTCGGGGATGGAGATGGACGGCGTGCAGGACATGGCGGCCGCCGCTTCGTTCCACAAGCCGGTCAGCTTTCCCGAAGTCGTCGACGTCGTGCGGCGTCTCTGCGAAGTCTCCCACTAGTTTTCGCTGGCATCGCGGCCTCTCTCCCCGGTGTCGCGCACCGCAGACCGTTCAAAAAACAGCAGACAGAGGCGTTTCAGGGGAACCGTGAGCGCCGGCGATCGAGAAAACCGGGTGGAAATTGGGGTACGCTGGATCCGTGAGTCAGCGTCAGGATCAGACGGACGGCGCCGTCAAGGAACGAGTCAAGGTCGAGAAGAAGGAACCGACCCTGTACAAGGTCATCCTGCTCAACGATGACTACACCACGATGGAGTTCGTCCTCAACGTCCTGGAGAGCGTCTTTCAGAAGTCCCCGGCCGAGTCGTATCGAATCATGATGCAGGTGCACGTGAACGGGAGCGGGATCGCGGGCGTGTATCCGTGGGAGGTCGCCGAAACGAAAGTGGAGACCCTGACGTCGCTGGCGCGTCAAGCCGAATTCCCGCTGCGCGCCGCCATCGAAGAAGCGTGAGCTGACCGTGTTCTCTGCCGCCATCGAAGTCGTCCTCACCATCGCCTACCGCGAGGCCGTGTCGCGCAGGCACCCGTACGTCACCCTCGAGCATCTGCTCTACGCGCTCGCGCACGACAACGACGGCGAGCGGATTCTCGCGGCGTGCGGCGCGGATCTCCCGCGGCTTCGCCGCGATCTCGATACGTATCTTGCCGAATCGCTCGAGCAGACAAAGCGCGGCGAGGCGCGCGAGCCCGAGCAGACCGCCGCGTTCCGCCGTGTGTTGCAGACGGCGGTGCTGCACGTTCAGAGCGCCCAGCGCGGCGAGGTCGAGGCAGGCGACATCTTTGCCGCGATTCTGCAGCAGCCCAGGACGCACGCGGCGCAGCTGCTCGCCGAGCAGGGCGTCACGCGGCTCGATATCCTCGAGTACATCTCGCACGGCATTTCGAAAGTGCCCGCGGCCGGTACGCCGGGATCGGGCGAGCGTGGCAGCGGAAGCCGGCGGCGGCGACGAGGGATCGGCGACCGCGCGCGATCCCCTTGCGGCGTACTGCTCGAATTTGTCCGAGCGTGCGCGACAAGGAAAGCTCGATCCGCTGATCGGCCGGACCGCGGAACTGCAGCGGACGATCGAGGTGCTGTGCAGGCGGCGCAAGAACAACCCGGTGTTTGTCGGCGAGGCGGGCGTCGGCAAGACGGCGATGGCCGAAGGACTGGCGGTGCGCCTGCTGAGCCGATGACGCGCCCGACGCGCTCAAGGATGCGGAAATCTTCGCGCTCGACACCGCCGGCCTGCTGGCCGGCACGCGTTTCCGCGGCGACTTCGAGGAGCGTTTCAAGGCGGTCATCAAGGCGCTGAGCGCACGACCGAGGGCGATTCTGTTCATCGACGAGATCCACTCGACCGTCGGCGCGGGTGCGACCACCGGCGGCACGATGGATCTCGCGACGCTCATCAAACCGATGCTGACCGCCGGCGAACTGCGCGTCATCGGTTCGACGACGTTCGAGGAGTACAAGCACATCGAAAAGGATCGCGCGCTCGCCAGGCGGCTCCAGAAGGTGGCCATCGAGGAACCGTCGGTCGAGGAAGCGATCCGCATCCTGGCGGGACTGAAGAGCCGCTACGAAGAGTACCACCGCGTCAGCTACACCGACGCGGCACTCGAGGCCGCCGTCAAGCTGGCCGCACGTCATCTGCGCGATTACCGGCTGCCCGACAGCGCGATCGATTTGCTCGACGAAGCCGGCTCCGTCGCGCGGCTGGCTGCGCCGGCCCGTGGCTCCAGCGGTTCCCGCCGATCCCGCCCATCCTGCCGATCCCGCCCCTCCCGCTCCCGTGATCGTGGACGCGGCCGACATCGAGAGAATCGTCGCCCGCATCGCACGGATCCCGGCGCGCCAGGCGTCCTCGTCGGATCGCGAACGTCTCCGGACGCTTGAAGAATCGCTCCAGCGCGTGGTGTTCGGGCAGCACGACGCCGTGCACCTCGTGGCGCAGGCGATCAAGCGCTCGCGCGCGGGGCTGGGACAGCCGGATCGTCCCGCCGGCTGCTTTCTGTTCACGGGGCCGACCGGTGTCGGCAAGACCGAGCTCGCCAAGCAGCTGGCCATTCAGCTCGGCAACGAGTTCTCGCGCATCGACATGAGCGAGTACATGGAGAAGCATGCGGTCGCCCGGCTCATCGGCGCGCCTCCCGGCTATGTGGGATTCGAGCAGGGCGGGCTGCTGGTGGACATGGTCCGCACGCACCCGTACAGCGTCGTGCTCCTCGACGAGATCGAGAAGGCGCACCCGGATATCTACAACATCCTGCTGCAGGTGATGGACCACGCCGCGCTCACCGACAACACGGGCCGGAAGGCGGATTTCCGGAATGTGGTGCTGATCCTCACGTCGAACGCCGGATCGCGCGAGATGAGCGCGCAATCGATCGGCTTCGAGAGCGGAAGCAGCGCGGGGCACGATGAGCGGCTGCGCCGGGCCGCGGCGGGAAAATCGAAGGCAGCCATCGAGAAGGTGTTCAGCCCCGAGTTCCGCAACCGCCTCGACGCGATCGTCACGTTCCGCACGTTGAGCGCGTCGGTGATGGAGCAGATCGTCGACAAGTTCGTGCTGCAGCTCGAGCAACAGCTCGCCGAGCGGCACGTCGCGATCACGCTGACCGACGAGGCGCGGGCGTGGCTTGCGGTCAAGGGCTACGACCCGGTGTTCGGCGCGCGGCCGCTGGCGCGCGTCGTCCAGAAGGAAGTTCGGGATCCGCTGACCGATCAGATCCTGTTCGGCGCGCTCGAGCACGGTGGCACGGTGACGATCGGCATCGCCGACAACCACCTCACGTTTGCGTACGAAGGGCGCGAACCGCCGGCGACGATCGACGACGCCGGGGGCACGAAACCCGCCAAAGACTAGCGCGGCCTTCGCGGCGACGGGCCCGGGAGCAGCGCGAGTGGTTCAGGCGAGCTCACGGCGTACCGCCCGCTCTCGTCGTGATCACGAAATCACGAGTCGCGTCGAGGTCGCTGTTGCTCACATGTGTGTGATCGGGCTGCTTCGCGAGCGTCTCGCCCTCGCGCAACTCGAGCTCGAATCGATAGGTGCCCTCGGGCACCTGGATTGTGTAGCCGCCATTCGCGCCGTCGTCGTTTCGTGTCGCTCGCCGGTTTTGACATCGATCGACCGATACCTTGCGGCCTGGGACCGCAATCGCAGCGTCGGTGGTCTTGACGATTCCGGCGATCGTCCCGCCGACCTTGTTCGGCTGCGCGTTGAGGACCGGTCCAGGGTGGGACGACGCAGCCGACAGCGCGGCACCAAACAGACGAGCCGACTGCCGCCATTTCATGAATCACCTCGACAGTGTCGAGAGTGCAAGCGTGCGCGCCGCTTCACGGCTTAGGTGCCTTGCCGAACACCTCGACGATGGTCGCGGTCGTCGTGCCGGTGTTCTTGAACGTGTGTTTCGCCCCACCTTTCAGATTGAGCACTTGCCCCTGCGTGACCTCGACCGGTGCTTCGCCATCGACCGTGAGCAGCAGCTGTCCCGTAACCAGCGTGAATACGTGCCACGTTGCATCGTCGTGCGAGTGCATGCGCCGGATTGCGCCCGGCTCCGCGTAGTCGCGCAGCACGCGAAACTCAGGCTGATCCATGACGACCATCGACGAGATCCCCGGATCGCCGGCGACGGGCCGCGCCTTGTCGGCGCCGCCGACGGCTTGAGCGGTCGCGCTCGTTGCCGAGAACAGGAGCACGAGCGCGAAGACAAGGGCTGAGAGCTGAGGGCTGAGGGCCAGGGCTCTGCCTGCTCGTCGTCCGCTCGCCACCAGCCAATCCTTGAGCCCCAAGCCCTTAGCCCTCAGGCTTCACCATGTATCCTCCCTCGCTGAATCGCACGCATATCTTACTGGCTGCGGCCGGCTGACGTTCGTTTCGCGCATCTTCCGGGCGACGCCGGAGGATGGCTCAACGCGACGCGGTGGATCCATCACGCCTCGGTACGGCCACGTTCATCGAGCTCCCGTTCGTGGCTCCGCCTTGAAGCCGATTCGACGCCGCGTCGACGGGGGCGACGCCGTGATTTTGTGAATCGCGTCGAACACGATCGTGAACTTCCGATCGTACTTGTCCTCGAGCTCGTCGATCTTGTCTGCGAGGCTGCCATGCGACTCGAGCACGCGACGCAGCACCACGAACGTGCGCATGATCTGGATGTTCATTCAGATGGCTTGTTCGCTGCGCAACGGGCTGGACAGCATCGCGACGCCCAACTCGGTGAAGGCGTAGGGCGCCGTTCGACGGCCGCCGCGCCCGGTCTTTGAGGTCACAATCTGTGACCTCAAAGACTTGGTTTCCCGCGCCGTGAGACGAAACATGAAGTCCGGCGGAAATCGCTCGGGGTTGCGTTTCACCGCCTGATTCAACGCCTTGACGCTGACTCCATATAGCGTCGCCAGATCCTTGTCGAGCATGACGTTCTGGCCCCGAAGCCGCACGATCCTGCGCTCGATCCGTTCTCGTCTGACCAGGGAGGTATCGGCCATAGGACGATTGTCGCGGGTCGGGCGGCCGATCTCGCGCCGGATCTCACTTGGCGTGCGCTTTTTGTGCAAACACACCGGCACGGTATCCTAGACAGCGATGACGTTGGTGGTCGAGCAGGCGCATCGCACGACGAAGACGCCGGGCGCGACGGCTATCAACGTGCTCGCGGCAATCAGTGTCTCGCATCTGCTGAACGACACGATCCAGTCGCTGATTCCGTCGATCTACCCGATTCTCAAGGCGTCGTTTCAGCTGAACTACTCGCAGGTCGGCTTGATCGCATTGACGCTGCAGCTGACCGCCTCGCTGCTGCAGCCGGTGGTCGGGATGTACACCGATCGGCGGCCAATGCCGTACTCGCTCGTCGGCGGCATGGCGTTTTCGCTCGTCGGCCTGATGCTGTTGTCGGTCGCCGGCACACTGGCAACGATTCTTCTGGCGGCAGGTCTCGTCGGATCGGCTCCTCGGTCTTCCATCCGGAATCGTCTCGCATCGCGCGGATGGCTTCAGGCGGACGGCACGGCCTCGCCCAGTCGGTCTTTCAGGTTGGCGGCAATCTCGGTTCGTCGCTCGGGCCGCTGCTCGCTGCGTTCGTGGTCGTGCCGCACGGACAGGCGAGCCTGGCCTGGTGCGCGCTGATTGCGGTCGTCGCGATGGTGCTGCTGCTGCAGGTCGGCCACTGGTCGGCGCATCACCGGCCGCCGGCGACGCATCGCGCGCCGTCACCTGGATGGGAGCCGCGAGCGGGCCTGTCGCGCCGCCGCGTCGTCGGCGCATTGCTGGTGCTGGCGGTGCTGATCTTCTCGAAGTACTTCTATCTCGCCAGCCTGAGCAGCTACTACACCTTCTATCTGATCAGCCGCTTCGGCGTCTCGGTGCCGAGCGCCCAGCTGCACCTGTTCATGTTCCTCGGCGCAGTGGCGGCGGGGACGATTCTCGGCGGGCCGATCGGCGATCGCATCGGACCGAAGTGGGTGATCTGGGGATCGATCCTCGGTGTGTTCCCGTTCACCTTCGCGCTGCCGTTCGCCAACCTGTTCTGGACCGGCATCCTGAGCGTGGCGATCGGGCTGATCCTGGCGTCGGCGTTCTCGGCGATCCTCGTCTACGCGCAGGAGCTGGTGCCCGGGAGAGTCGGCACGATTGGCGGCATCTTCTTCGGCTTCGCGTTCGGCATGGGCGGGCTCGGCGCGGCGGCACTCGGCCGTCTCGCCGACGCGACGAGCATCGAGTACGTCTATCGGCTCTGCGCCTACCTGCCGCTCATCGGGCTGCTGACGGCGTTTCTGCCGGATCTCGATCAGCCGGCCACTGCTCACGCGCCCGCAGCGCCAGCCCCGTAGCGACCGACGTCAGCTCTTCGCCGCCGGTCACTTTCGCGTCGCCGAAGCGCTCGACGAAGATCCGGCGGACGGCCGGGACGAACGACGAGCCGCCGGTGAGGAAGACGCGATCGATGTCGGCGCAGGCCAGACCGGACGCGGTCATCAGCCGATCGACGCAGGCGGACATCGACGCAATCTCTTCGGCAATCCACTTTTCGAAGTCGGCGCGTGTGATCTGTTTGCGGATCGTCACCGGGCCCGACTCGAACGCGAACTCGGCGGTCTCCGACGCCGACAGCGCGAACTTGGTGCGCTGCACGGCTTCGTGCAGCTGGTAGCCGAGCTCGTGCTTGATCAGCAGGAGGAATGCTTCGAGCCGCTCCGGCGTCGACGCCGTCCGCTGAATGCGCTCCAGCATGTCCAGCGTCGAGGGCGACTTCAGGAACGACAGGTAGTGCCAGCGTTCGAGACGCTCGTACGGCCAGCTCGGCACCGGCAGGAACTTGTTGCGGCGGCGACAGATACTCGCCGCCCATGCCGAGCCGCGGGGCGCAACGAGATTGCGGACGATGCGCTTGTCGAACGCGTCGCCGGCGATCGGCACGCCATCGGTGCCGATGATGTCGGACATCCGCCGGCCGCGCTGCCGGACGCCCGGGCCGACCGAGATGATCGTGAAGTCGCTCGTGCCGCCGCCGAAGTCGCCGATCAGGATCCGTTCGTCGCGCGCCAGCCGCGCTTCGTAGGCGTAGGCCGCCGCCACCGGCTCGTACTCGAAGACGATGTCCTCGAATCCGGCGAGGCGGATGGCGGTCAGCAGACGTTCGGTCGCAAAGCGATCGAGATCGGCGTCGGGCGGGTTGGAGAAATGGACCGGCCTCCCGAGGATGATCCGCCGCGGCGCCGGCCACACCGCCGGCCCGAGCCGGTCGCTCATGTGCCTGCCGATGAGCGCGATCAGCTTTTCGAGCGTGTAGTACTGCGTGCCGATGCCCGTGCCTTCGAACGTGCGATCCGCGAGGTAGGCTTTCAGCGACTGGATGAATCGGCCTTTCGTCTCCGACGCGAGGTAATGCTCGATCGCGTCGGTTCCCGCCACCGACGGCTTGCCCGGCTCGAAGTAGAGCACCGACGGAAACGTCGGGCGCGGACCGTGTGACGGTGGGAACTGGGCGAGACGCGAGCGCGCCGCCGGCATCGACGAACGCGACGGCGCTGTTGGTCGTGCCGAAATCGACGCCGACCCACGAAGGTTGGCATCATACGATTACGCCGCGATCGCAGCGAACGTTTTAGCCACGGAGACAGCAGAGATCACAGAGCACAGGAGCGCACGCTAGCAGATTTCAACGCGTCGCAGCGGCCGGCAGCCGGCCGCACGACGTCTGACGGACAAAGCGCCACGTCACGGCTTTGTCCCGGCGATCGCGTGCGGCCGCGCAAGCGGCGGGCGACGCGTTCAGCTCAGGTGTCTCGGTGTCTCTGTGGTTTCGTCAATATGGACAGGTGCGCTCGCCGATCTCACTCCTGCCGCAGCGCCACCATGACATCGACAGAAGTGGCGCGCCGGGCTGGCACCCAGCTGGCGACGCGCGGCGACGGACAGGAGGATCGACGGGGACACCGACGAAAACGGGCAGGCTGATCACGCCGCCGAGCAGGTGGAGCGCCACCATGAACATCAGCAGCCAGCCGGCCAGCGCGCCGGCGCCGACGACGCGGAGTGTGTCGCGGACGATTTGCGCGACGACGCGCTGCGCGGTGGCGCCGAGGGCCAGGCGGACGCCGATCTCGGTCGTCCGTCTGGACACCGAGTACGAGACGACGGCGTAGATGCCGATCGCCGCCAGGATCAGCATCAGCGGTCCGAGGACGACGAACATCCGCGCCGGAATGCGGCGCAGGAACAGGTTCTTGTCGACGTGATCGGTCAGCGTTCGGACGTCGTAGACCGGCACCGCCGGATCGACCGCTCGCACGACCCGCTCGACGTCGGGTCCGAGCAGCGTCTCGCTTCCGGGGCGGGTGCGCAGATGGATTTGTCCGGCGATCGACGGCCGATCGCGGTAGGAGAAATAGATCACCGGAGCGGGCTTTTCGCCGAACGAATCGCTGATCGAGGTTTCCGACGACGCCCGCGATCACGTAGCTTCTGTCGCGGCTCTCCAGGCGGCGTCCCAGCGGCTCGGCGTCGCCGACATAACGCCGCACGAACTCTTCGTTGACGATCACCTGCCGCGGCGTCACCGCATCCTCGAGCGGTGCGAAGTCGTGTCCCGCTCGCAGCGGGATGCCCATCGTCCTGAAATAGTCCGGCGTGACGATGTTGCTGAGCGCGCGGTCGGGAGCGGCATCGCTGCGCGCGCGCCCCTCGAGCGTGAAGCCGCGCATCGACAGGCCGTGAATGTCGAGCGGTACCTGGCTGGCAATCGCCGCCGCCTCGACGCCCGGCAACGCCCGCACCCGCGTCAGCAGCCGCCCGGTGAAGTCGCGCACCGCCTGGTCGTCGAGGTTGCGGCCGTACAGATCGTACTCGGCGAGCAGCACGCCGTCGCGGCGAAAGCCCGGATCGGTGTTGAGCGTGTCGCTGAAACTGCGCACGAACAGCGCGGCGGCCATCAGGACGACGATCGCGAGCGCGACTTCGGTGGCCATCAGCCCATTGCGGAGCGGGTTGCGGCCGGCGCTTCGCGCCCCCGAGCGCAGCGCGACCTGCGGATCGACGGTCGCCAGCTGCGCCGCCGGCGCGATCCCGAAGAGCAGCCCGCACGAGCAGCCCCAGGCCGAGCGCGAATGCCAGGCCGAGAGCGTCGACGCCGGTCACGATCTTCACCGGTACCGACGCGATCATCGGCACCGCTCGCAGTGCATCGGTCGCCCAGACGGCGATCGCGGCGCCGAGCGCCGCGCCGAGCAGCGCCAGCAGCAGGTTCTCGGTCAGCAGCAGGCTGACGACGCGCCACGGGCCGGCGCCGAGGGTCAGGCGCACGCCGATCTCTCGATAGCGCGCGCTCGCGCGCGCCAGCATCAGGTTGGCGGTGTTGCCGCAGACCGCGAGCAGGAGGAGCAGCAGGACCCCTTGCAGCAGCGCCAGCGCGCCGACGAAGAACTGCTGCGGTCCTCGCGGCGCCTGCCAGAACGGCCGTACCTCGCCGCTGATCGTCCTGTTCGATTCTGGATAGTCGTGGGCGAGCTGGCCCATCGCGACGTCGAGCTCGCTCTGGGCGGCCTTGCGCGTCGCCGTCGGCGCGAACCGGCCGGCGACGTTGTAACCGCGTTGACTGCGGTCTTCGAGCTCACGCGAACCGGCGAACAGGTCCGGCGCCATCGTCGCCGGCACCCACAGATCGAACGTCAGCATCGTCACCGTGCCCTGGAAGCGTTCGGGCGTGACGCCCACGATGGTGAGCTGTCGATCGTTCACGCGCAGCGTGCGGTTCAGAGCGGTGGGCGAGCCGGCGAATCGCGTCTGCCAGTATGAGTAGGAGATGACGACCACCGGCGCACCACCGGCGCGCGTCGCTTCGTCCGGCTGAAGGAAGCGTCCCAGCGCCGGCTTCAAGCCGAGCGCGGAAAAATAGTTCGCCGAAACCAGCAGCCCGTGTGTCCGTTCGGATCGGCCGCTCTCGCCGACATTGAACGGGACCATGCGATAGGCGAACAGATCGGGAAGCGTGCGCATGCGATCGTGCAGGTCGCGGTACTCGGGCCACGAGACTCCTGGATACGATCCGGTGTCGGCGCGGGCTTCGACCAGCTGCACGCCGGAGGCGTCGACGATGCCGGGGATCGGCTGCAGGACCATCGCCTGAATCCACGAGAACACCGCCGTGTTCACACCGATCCCGACGCCAAGCGACACGATCACCACGGACGCGAGCCCCGGCATCCGCCAGATCATCCGCCATGCCTGCCGCAGGTCGCTCATCAATTCATCACCCGATTACTCGATTACCCCATGACCCGATTTGCTATGCCCGGCCGGAGAACTCGCGCGATTCGCTGTGCACTTTGATCTTCTCGCCCTCTTTGATGAACAGCGGCACGCGGATCTCCATGCCCGTTTCAAGCGTCGCGACCTTGGTCACGCTTCCGCTCGCGGTGTCGCCGCGCGCGCCCGCCTCGGTCGACGTGACCGTGATTTCCACGTGCGGCGGGAAGACGAGCCCAATCGGCTTGTCGTTGTAGGTATGGATCTGAATCAGGAGGTTGTCGACCAGCAGGAACTTGTCGTCGCCGACCACGGCCGGCGGGAGCGTAATCGTGTCGAACGTCTGCTGGTCCATGAAGTTGTAGCCCGACGCATCGGCGTACAGGTACGTGGCCCAGATGAACGCCAGATCAGGTTCCTTGAATTTCTCGCCGGCCTTGAACGTCCGATCGAACACCGCTTGTGTCAGCATGTTTCGCATCTTGATCCGGACGAGCGTTTGTCCGCCCCGCGCCGTCGGCTTGGACACCTCGACGTCGAGGCAGTGGTACGGTGCATCTTCGTATTCGAAATAGGTCTTGCGCTTGATCTCAATCGCTTCGATGAGGCTGGCCATAGCCGACCATTGTACGCGCCCGGCTATCCCGCATTGAGATCGAATGCAGCCTCGCTGTCACCGAACTGCTCGAGTTCCTCGAGCCCCAGCGAGTGAAGGACGCTGAGCATGGCGTTGGCCAGCGGCATGCCGTTGGGCGCCTTGAGATGCCGGCCGCCCTTCAGAGCGCCGCCTGCGTGACCGGCGATGAAGAACGGCACCCGTTTGTGATTGTGAAGATTCGAGTCACCCATCGGCGATCCGTAGATCAGCACGGTGTTCTCCAGCACGGTGCTGTCGCCATCGATCGTGTTCTTCAGCGTTTCGAGGAAATGCGGCAGCAGGCCGACGTGAAACGCGTTCAGCTTCGCGAAGTTGAGGATCTTGTCTTCACGCCCGCCGTGGTGCGACGTTTCGTGGAACGACCCGTTGAAGCCGCTTTCCGGATAGGTGCGGTTCGACGCGTCGCGTCCCAGCTTGAACGCGAAGACCCGGGTCAGATCCGATGCGAAGGCCAGCGCCTGCAGATCGAACATCAGCTTGACGTGCTCGCTGAAGGAGTCCGGCACGCCGATCGGACTGGCGGGCAGGTCGCGCACCTCGCCGCTGCGATTGCGCGCCTCCACGACTTGAATGCGACGCTCGATTTCACGGACCTGATCGAGATAGTCGGCCAGCCGCGCGCGATCGGCGGCTCCCAGCGATTTCTGCAGGCGCGTGACCGACGCCAGCAGCCAGTCGAGGATGCTGCGATCCTCCGAGAGACGCTCCGCCCGCTCCGCCTGCGTGGTTCCCACCTTCACGACGCTGAAGAGCGTGTCGAACACGACCCTCGGATCGCGGATCATCGGCAACGGGCGATTGGGAGCGGCCCAGCTGATCGCGTCGGTATACACGCACGAGTAGCCGTAGCCGCATCCGCCAGCCTGATCGACGTTTTCGATGCACAGCTGCATCGACGGAATCGGCGTCGCCTGGCCGAACCGCTGAGCGTAGAGCTGATCGAGCGACACGCCGGCCAGCACATCGCCGCCTTGCGTCTGCTTCGGGTGCGCCTGTGTGAGAAACACGGCGCTCGATCGCACGTGATCGCCGCCGATTTCCCTGGCCGTGAACGGGTTGGCGGGATCGACGTCGGTGTTGCTGACGATGGTGAGATGGTCGCGGAACGGCTGGAGCGAGCGCAGGCTCGTCGGGCTCAAATCGAAATCGCGACCGACGGCCGCCGGCGCCCAGAGGTTCTTCTTCACGCCGATCGCCGAGCTGCCGGCCGATCCGTGAACCATCTCGATGCAGACCAGGCGGATCTTCTTGCGATCCGCCGGGGCTCCCGACGCACGGCGTGCCGGCACCATCGCCTCGAGGAAGGGCAGTGCCACGGTGGCGCCGAACCCCTTGAGCACGCTGCGCCGCGACAGCGCGTTCATTTGCGCTCTTTGAGACGCTCGGCTGTATAAGCCATGTCGCCGTGCGGTCCCGATGTGCCGGACATCGCGACTCGGCCTTCGATGATGCCCTCGTCGTTCAGCTTTCCCTTGATCTCGATCGTCGTCGGGTCCTTCGCTCCCTCGACCGTGCCCGAGAGCGTGAAGGCGCCGTTGGAGACGGTGCCTTTCAGCGGCACGTCCACTGTCTGCCCGACGCGCTGCGTTGGCATCGAGATGGTGCCGGTCAGTGCGTCACTGTCCTGCTTCAACACGAGCGCCACGGGGATCACGTGGCCTGCCTCGAGTCCCATGTTCCAGGTGCCGCTCAAGCCCGAATCCGCCTTCTTCTGCGCGGACAGGCCGGCCGTCAGCGCCAGGACCGCCAGCATCGTGGTCGTGTTCCTTGTCATGTGCAGTCTCCTCTGACCCGCAAACCTATCGGGTCACGGTTGAACGCTGCGTGAATGAGGCGTTCAGGAGCCGTTCAGGTTCGTTTGGGCTATAAACGAGACATGCGCGTGCTGGTCGTCGAGGACGAAACGCGGCTGTCGCGCCAACTGGAAGCCGCGCTGAGCGACGCCGGCTATGCCGTGGACTGTGCGGAAGACGGCGAACGCGCCGATTTCCTTGGTCAAACAGAACGGTACGACGCGATCGTGCTCGACCTGGGCCTGCCGAAAGTGGATGGGCTGACCGTTTTGCGTCGCTGGCGCGACGCCGGGCTCGCGGTTCCGGTGCTGGTGCTGACCGCGCGAGGCAGCTGGCACGAGAAGGTCCAGGGGATCGACGGCGGCGCCGACGACTACGTCGCCAAACCGTTCCGGATCGAGGAAGTGCTCGCGCGGTTGCGCGCGCTGATCCGGCGGGCGAGCGGCCAGGTGACGCCTGAACTGCGCTGCGGCGCCCTGGCGCTCGATCCGCGTGTGGCGAAGGTGACCGTCGATGAGACCGTGGTCAAGCTGACGAGCCACGAGTTCCGGGTGCTGTCGTACCTGATGCACCAGCGGGGGCGCGTGGTGTCGCAGGCCGAGCTCACCGAACATATCTACGCCCAGAACGCCGATCGCGACTCCAATACGGTGGAAGTGTTCATCGCGCGGCTCCGGCGGAAGCTGGGGGGCCAATACATCGAGACGGTCCGCGGTCTTGGCTACCGGGTAGGGTCCGAGTCATGACGTCGGCCGGGTCGTTTCGGCGGCGGCTGATGGTCGGCTCCCTGTTGTGGATTTTCGGGTTCCTGGCGATCACGACCGCGATCGCGCTGGCCATCATCCATCGCTATCCCCATCTGGTCGGGTTCGTCCACAACAGCGCCCTCATCGTCTTTGCGACGGTCTGCCTGGTCGGCGGGATCTCGATGGTGCGCCATGGGTTGTCACCGTTCAACGACCTGCGTGAGCGGCTCGCCGGCGTGCGCGACGGCCGCGTCCGTCGCGTGGATGGCAGGTATCCGACCGAAGTGCAGCCGCTCGTCGACGATCTCAACGCTCTGCTCGAACTTCGCGATCAGGCGGTGAAGCGTGCGATCGCAAAGGCCGGCGACCTGGCGCACGCGCTCAAGACGCCGCTCGCCGTGCTGGCCCACGAGGCGGAAGTGGCGGATCGGGCGGGGCAGACCGAGTTGGCAGGGGTGATGCGCCAGCAGGTCGAGCGCATGCGGCGTCAAGTGGATTACCACCTCGCGCATGCCCGCGCTGCCGCGGCAGGCGCCGCTCCGGGCGCGCATTGCCTGGTTCTTGAATCGGCCGAAGGGTTGGCGCGTACGCTTCTCCGCCTCCATGCCGGCCGCGGGCTGGCGATCGATGTCGCGGTGAATCCCGCGCACGCCGTCCGCGCCGGGCGCGAGGACCTGGACGAGATGCTCGGGAATCTGCTCGACAACGCCTGCAAGTGGGCCCGGTCGCGCATCACGATTACGTCCGCCTCCGTCGCCTCCGCCATCCTCATCACGGTGGACGACGATGGGCCGGGGCTGGAGGCGTCGATGCGGGACGCGGTGCTGCAGCGCGGCGTGCGGGCCGACGAAGCGGCGCCGGGATCCGGTCTGGGGCTCGCGATCGTTCGCGATTTGGTCGAGCTGTACGGCGGTTCGATCGCGCTGGGGACCTCTTCCACCGGCGGTCTCCAGGCCAGGCTTCAGCTGCCGAGCTGATCGGACCGGCCGAGATAAGATAGGGGCGTGCCGATTGACGTCGAAATAAATCTCCGCATCCCCCGGCTCACGATTCGCTCGGCGAGCGCGCCGGACAAGGTCATAGACAACAGCCTCGTGCGATTCACCCGCCTGGCGCAGGTCGCCGCGATTCCCAAGGCCGGGGAGCCGCTGCAGCTTGCGGCACGCGTCCAGGGCGATGCCATCGACTGCGTCGTGACTCGCTCCGACTGGAGCGAGGAAAAAGAGCTCTTCATCGTCTCCTGCAACTACTCGAAGAAGTCGATCGCGGCCGCCGACTACGAGGCGCTCGTGAACGATGCTGACTGGACCATGAAACCGCTCATCTAAGCGTTTTCGACTCCGATGTCGTGCAGGCCTTCAGGCCTGCCACGACACGACGGACCTGAAGGTCGCCCTACACCGAGCCGGCTCCGTCACAGCATGTTCGGGCAGCCCGGGCGGCAGCGGCAGGGAATGGTCCGGTCGCCGACCGTGGCGTAGTCGTAGGTCAACTCTTCGCCCGCGCGAATCAATCGCGAGGCTCGTATCCAGATCGTCCGGTCCACGACTTCGAACCAGCAGTTCGGCGTGCACGAGTGGTTGATGAAGCGGGCCATGTTGCCGCCGACCGCGGCGTCGCGGCTCCACGTGCGATTGATACGAAAGACCCAGATGCAGCCCTGGGCGAGGTAGCGTTCTTCGCGGCCTTCGCTCTCGTCGTTGCGCACGAGCTCGCCCGCGTAGTCGATGATGCGCGTGTTCTTGTTGATCGGTTCCTTCGCGAAGACGCCGAATCCGTGCAGCCTCGACCGCTTGCGGACGATCTTCGGAGTCGATGGTGTGTGTCGCATGACCTGTCGCTGTCCGATCGATTCCAGCAGAGCGGTTTGAGGTCGCGAGGCCGCTACGACTTCGGCTTGCTGGTTTTCTTCGTGACGCGCAGTTTGTGTTCGACGCCCGTTGAATCGCGCACATACACCGCGTTCTTTTCGAGGGCGAAGGTGACCGGCAACCCAATCACGGCGTCGATGGAACGGGTGTTCACCTGCACGACGTCTTCGAGCTCCAGGCGGAGCTCATCGGTTTCGATGACGTAGGTTTTCACGTCCGCTTGCGCCTTCATGCTGGGCGTTGACGGCCGTCCGGCGCCGCTGCCGAAGGGCGAGGCCCCAGGTCCGAAGTCGACCATGCGGCGCTTCACGGTCACGTCAATCCACTTGCCGGTCTGCCAGTGGCGTTCGGCGGCGTGGAGGACCGGCACCATCGCGACGAGGACGCACAGAATGGCTAGCCGCATGCTCTTTGAGTTGGACGTCGAGCCAGTATTCCTGGCTTGATGTTGGTGCCGGAGGAGGGGGTCGAACCCTCACGACCTGTAAAGGTCACGGGATTTTGAGTCCCGCGCGTCTGCCAGTTTCACCACTCCGGCTTCTTGAAAGTTAGAAGTGAAAAGTTAGAAGTTAGAAGTGGAAGGAAGAAGGCAACTTTTAACTTCCCTTTTCACTTCTAACTTCTGACTTCTAACTTTAGACGAGTATCTCTATCTTACCCTTCGACTTCATCTGCTCGACGAACTGCTCGAGCTTCTGCTCGCGCTGGCCCTGCGTCAGGAAATCCTTGATCTGTCCCGAGACCTCGGCAAACGGCGCGGTGCGTGGCCCGCGGCGCTCGATCACCTTGATGATGTGATAGCCAAACGGCGTTTCCACCAGCGGGCTCACGCTTCCGGGCTTCAGTTTGAACGCCGCTTCTTCGAACGCAGGCGTCATCTGACCCTTCGGGAAAAATCCGAGGTCGCCGCCGTTCTGCGCACTGCCCGGATCCTGCGAGTTCGCCCGCGCCAGCGTCGCGAAGTCGCCGCCGGCCTTGATCGTCTTCAGGACGGTCGTGGCCTTGGTCTTGGCCTCGGTCTTCTGATCCGGCGTCGCATTCTGCGGTACCCCGATCAGGATGTGCGCCGCGTGCACGCTGTCGCCCTGCTTGAAACGTTCGAGGTTCTGGTCGTAGAAGC
Organism: uncultured Acidobacteriota bacterium; assembly: GCA_963794305.1. Taxonomy (GTDB): domain Bacteria; phylum Acidobacteriota; class Vicinamibacteria; order Vicinamibacterales; family CAVVIG01; genus CAVQFC01. The sequence goes on from CAWCDQ010000024.1 coordinate 214,233, forward strand.
CCTTCACCTCAGGGTCCTGTACAGAAATCTTCGAGTTGACTTCGGCATCGATCACCTTCGAGACCTCGAGGCTGGTCTTTGCCTGGTTCTTCAACTGTTCGAGTGTCAGCCCCTGCGCGGCAATCCCTTGTTTGAAGGCGTCCTCCGTCGGGAAACTCTTGCGGATGTCGGCCAGCCGGGCGTCGACGTCGGCGTCGGCCACGGGCAGCTTCAGGGCCCGTGACTGCTGCGCGAGCAGGTGGTACGCCACCAACTGATCCAGCACGCCGCGCAGCACCTCGTCTCGCTTGTCGGGCGGCACGGGTCCGCCTGCGCGCGCTTCCATCCGTTTGACGGCGTTGTCGAATTCCCATCGCTCGATCTTCTCCCCGTTGACGCGCGCGAGCACGTCCGGGATCTGGGGAGGCATCGGTTTGATGGCCGGTGGCGCGCCCGGCACGCCGGGCGGGGTGCTGGCCGCCGGCGCCGCTGCGGCTGGCGTCGCTGCGGCAGGCGTCGTCGCCGCGACTGGCGCCGCCGCCGGCTTGGGTGATTCGGTCTTGTTGCAGGAGACCGACCAGAGCGCAAGAGGCGCCACCACGAGAAGCGTGAAGATGTGTTTCATGAACACACCATCATAACAAAGGCAGGATGGGCAGGACGGGCAGGATGGGCGGAAGGACAGGATGGCGGGAGGCGCGCGCGCATCAGCGATCGTACAACCCTCGGAGCGCCGTGATATCAGCTGGAGAAAGGCCCGTGGCGCGTTCCGTGCCGATGTCTTCGTCTGAGCGCAGCCGTCGTCGATACGCCCCGAAATACCGCTCACCATCGTCGGGTCGCCGAAAGCTGTACATGATGTCGTCGAACGCGTTCGTGTGCGGGAGGCCGAGCGCGTGCCCGAGTTCGTGCAGCGCCGTCAGGTAGATCACGATGTGCTGTCCCACGGCGTCGCCGGCCACGTCGCCGGCGATCAGGACCTCCGCCGCCGTAATCAAACCCGTCGCCCGATCGATTCGCGGCGAGGTCTCACCGTAGATGCCGTCGGCTCGGGCGAACCGCACGCGGATGAGCGCGCGGTCGGACGTCGTCGTCCGCTGAAGCACGAAGCGCCCTGTCGCTGCCTGCGTCCAGGTTGCCAGCGCCCGACCGACCAGCATCTCGGCGGCCGGAGGCGCCGCTCGGAGATCGACCCATACCGGTATCACGGCGTTATCCGGCCAGCGCGGCGACCGCGGTGGCGACTGGAGAGTCGCCATCAGGGTGCCTAATATCGCGCTGGCGTGGATCAAGCTGCGCATCACGGGAGGGAGTGTAACGCCAACCGAAGCTGGCACAGTCGGTTACCTCGAGCATCGCGGCGGCGGAGGAATTGCACACGGTTCGAGCGGAGGGAAGTGCCAATGGTTTCGAGGCGGGCGAGCAGGCAACTCGTTGCCGGAATTGCAGTCGCAGGCTGCCTCGGAATCGCATCGATTGCACAGGCACAGCTCTTCCGACCGTTCACCGACCGCAAGGCGGCCGTCCTGCTCGAGGGCAACTGGCAATCCTGCCGCGAAGCCGATGGGACGTACGCGGAGAGGGTCTACGACGGCAGATGGGTCGGCCTGGCGCCGTTCGAACTCCACATGGGGCCCTATCACGAGTTCGCGCTCTACCGCGGCATTCAGGATGAGCATCGCGCGCACGAGTCTTCCGAAAATCTCTTGAAGCCGTACACGGTAGATGTCCGCGCGAACGCCGCCCGGCAATCGTGGGATGTCGACGGATTGCATCTGGAGGTCGTGCTGGCGGGGGGATCGCGCGAGGACTGCGAGAGCTGGTATGTCCGCCTGGGGCGCGCCGAGACCCTGTCAATTTCCCACTGAACGGCTCAGCGGATTCGCCGCGGGCGATTGCTGACAACCCTTCGGAGGAGAGGTACTTAGGCCTCGAAGCGTGCGCGGAATCTGCGGCCAGATGTATCCGCAAATGTACAAAAAGCCTCGATTTTCAGGCCATTTCGCGTTGAATCGAGTCGGGGAGTCGGCTATACTAAGAGGACTGCTGGCACGACAGAAGCCTTCCATATAGCGCTCCTAACAGGGGGAACCGTGACATTTGAAGTCGGCGACAAGGTCATTTACCCGAATCATGGTCTCGGGATCGTCGAGCGGATCGAAGACAAAACTATTCTCGGCACCACCTGCGGTTTTTACCATCTGCGTATCGTCGCCAACGACACGACCGTGCTCGTGCCGGTGAGCAACGTCGACGGCGTCGGCCTGCGACGCGCCATCAGCGATGAAGACGTCGAACGGCTCTTCGGTCTCCTGGGCGACGGCAAGATCGACAATCACCAGAACTGGAAGGGACGCTTCAAGGACAACTCCGACAAGATGCGCAGCGGCTCGATCTACGAAGTGGCCGATGTGCTCAAGAGCCTGACCTTCCTGGCCAAGTCCAAGAGCCTTTCGTTCCGCGAGAAGCGAATGCTCGATCGCGCCAAGTTCCTCATCATCTCGGAAGTGTCCGAAGTGATGCGCGAGACGGCGGCCGCCATCGAAGGCAAAGTGGACAGCGCGCTCGAGCGCTGCTTCACGACCAAGGCCCGCACGGCCGCCCGCGCGAAGGTGGTCGTCAAGGCCGCCCCGCGCCCAGTCGCAACCGCCGCCCCGCGGCGCACGGCGAGGGCTTCGTAGAAGTTGAATTGAAGTCGGAAGTTAGAAGTTAGAAGTTAGAAATCGAGCTGAGACCGACAGCCCGCGTGGCCGCAAGGCCCCGCGGGCTTTTTCGTCTATCATCCGATCGCGTGATCATCGCGGCCGTCCGGTCCGTCGCCACTTACATCGGGGTTTCCGTCTACGTCCTCTTCGCGGCGTCGATCGGCATGCTGCTGGAGATGATCTTCCGCTGGAAGGGCATCCTCTACATCCTCGGTCACGGTGGCGTGCGTCTCGGGCTCGCCCTGGCGGGAATCAAGTTTCGCGTCGCTGGAACCCAGAACCTCCCGCTGTCGCGTGCAGCCGTCTACTGCGCCAACCACGAAAGCAACGTCGATCCGCCCGTCCTGTTCACCGCGCTGCACCCGCGCATGCACATCGTCTACAAGGCGGAAATCGACGCGATTCCGTTGCTCGCTCGGGCATTCCGGCACGGCGGATTCGTGCCGATCGATCGCCGCAACAAGGAGGCGGCGATGCGTTCGCTCGAGGCTGGAGCCCGCTCGATCCAGAGCGGCAATTCGTTCCTGATTTTTCCCGAAGGCACGCGCAGCAAGACGGCCGAGATGCTCCCGTTCAAGAAGGGCGGCTTCCTGATGGCGCTGAAGGCGCAGGCGCCGATCGTACCGGTGGCAATCTCGGGCGGCCGCGCGGCCATGCACAAAGGCAGCGCCATCATCCGGCCGGTGGACATCAGCATCCGGGTTGGTGAGCCGATTGAAACGGCGGGCATGCAGACGAGCGATCGCGATGCGTTGATCGCCCGCGTACGCGAACGGATCGAATCGCTGCTCGCCGAGGGGCCGGTGATAGACTGACCGGGCCAGCGGGAAGGACAGTGACATGACGCGCTCGGGGCTTGGGACTCGGGGCTTGGGGCTAGCCGTCACGCTCGGCGCCATCGCCTTCGCGGTTGTCCTCGCGCAGACGCCGGCACCTCAACAGCCGCCGACCTTCCGCACCGAGGCGAACTACGTCAGGGTCGACGCCTATCCGACGAAGGACGAAGCGCCGGTCACCGATCTGACGCAGTCGGACTTCGAGATCCTCGAGAGCGGGACGCCTCAGAAAATCGAGCAGTTCGAACGGGTCGTCATCCAGAGCCGCCGGCCCGCAGGACACGCGCATCGAGCCCAACACCGTGCGCGAGTCGCTGGCCATGGCGCAGAACTCCCGCGCCCGGCTCGTCGTGCTGTTCCTCGACACCTATCACGTCGAAGTCGACGGCTCGCGCCGGATTCGCAAACCGCTCGTCGACGCGCTCGATCGCTGATCGGTCACGGACGACCTCGTCGCGGTGATGACGCCGGAGATGTCGGCCACCGATATCACCTTCGCGCGCAAGACGACGACGATCGACGGCTTCCTGACGCGCTACTGGCACTGGGGCGAGCGCGACAAGATGAACCTCGTCGACCCGGTGGATCGGGCGTACATCGCGCTGCTACCCGAACGTGCCTCCGGAATGCCGACTGCGCGGATCAGAACGGCATCGCCGCGGAGATGCTCGATCGGCGTCACGAAAAGCTGGTGCTCGACGCGCTGGAAGACCTGGTGGGCTATCTGCGCGGAGTGCGCGAGGAGCGCAAAGCGATTCTCGCGATCAGCGATGGATGGCTGTTGTTTCGTCCGAACGAAACGCTGGCCCGTCCGCTCGAATGCGAGGGCGTGCCGACCGGGCCGAAGGTGTCGATCGACCCACGGTCGGGCAGGCTCACGACCAAGGATCCGAACGACGGCTCCGCCCCGAAGCAGACAGTGCGAGACCGATCGGATGCGCCTGGCGCAGCTCGACAACGATCGGCAATTCCGCGATCTTCTCGATGCCGCGAATCGCGCCAACGCGTCGTTCTATCCGATCGATCCGCGAGGGCTCGCGGTCTTCGACACCCCGTTGATGAGGCAGGACGTCCCAGGACCCGCCGCCGCCGGTGGTCCCGCCCTCGATCGATCAAGCCATGCTGCGCGGCCGCATCAATTCGCTGCAGACACTCGCCGAGGCAACCGACGGTCTGGCGATCGTGAACTCGAACAACCTGGCGGCCGGTCTCAAGCGCGTCGTGGACGATCTGAGCTCGTACTACTTGATCGGCTACTACTCGAGCGGCAGGCTCGATGGAAAGTTCCACCCGATTTCAGTACGGGTCAAACGGCCGGGCGTGACGAGTACGCGCGCGTCGGGGTTATCTGGCGGCAACGCCCGCGACCGCTGCGCTGTTGACACGCGCCGCGGCCGTGAAAGGGCCTTCGGCGCCGGAGCCGGCGGAATCCGCGGCGCTCCACGCCGTCGAAGCGGCGATCGCGCCCCTTGCCGGCTACACGCGCGACGTGCCGCTCCGTCTCCAGATGGCGGCGGGATGGAAACCCGGCGACAACGCGTCGGCGGCGATGTGGATCGTCGGCGAGCTCGGCGGCGTGGCGTTGCTGGGCGACGCCTGGAACGATGGCTTCGACGCCTCCGTCACACTGACGACGCCGTCCGATGCGAGCGTTGCGACGGGACGAATGAGCTATCTCGCGCGGCGTGCGTGTCTTTCGTCTCGCGGTCACGCCTTCTCAGCCGCTGGTGCCGGGCGAGTACATCGTGCGGGTCGGGGCGCGGGCCGGCCCGGCGTCGATCCCATCGCGAGAGACGGCGCGACTGTCGGTTCCGGCCGCACCCGAAGCGGTGGGCGCACTGTTCGTGAGACGAGGAGCGTCCACGGGCAACAAGGACGTGCCCACCGCCGATCTGCGATTCCGCAGGAACGAACAGGTCCGCGTCGAGATTCCGACGGCGTCGAGCGAGCCGGCGACGGCCCGTCTCCTCGACCGCGCCGGGAAGGTACTCGCGATCCCGGTGACGGCGGCCGTGCGCGACGATGCCGACGGCTCCCGATGGGTCACCGCGCAGCTCGCGCTCGCGCCCCTGGCGCCGGCGGACTATGCCGTGGAACTGACGGTCGGAGAGAAGAAGATGATCTCCGCCTTTCGGGTCGTGCCTTAGTAGATCGCCAAATCAGCAATCTCAAGACCCGCCCAGTGAAAACGAAAGGGTCCATGGCTTGAGCGGCTGGCCGTCCGTGCCCAGAATGCCGTCGACCAGATCCAGTTTCAACGTGCGGAACCGCTCGAGCGGCTTGGTGAACTTGACCTCCAGCACGCGGTTGGCCGGGGAATACTGAAAGGTGAAATCGACGGCGGGCGTCACCGGCTCTCCGCGTTCGGCGCTCTGCGATTCAAGGTAGTGCGGTTTGATGCGTCCCTTCAGCGTGCTCTGGTCGAGGTCCCGCGAAAACTGAACGCGAACGGTCGTCGTCATCAGGACATCGGTTTCGTCCTGCGTCGGCGCGCTGAAGACGACCTCTGGCGGAGGACCGGCGGGCACGCGGATCGGCTCTTCCTCGGTATGCGTTTCCGTCGGCGGTTTCGCGAGCGACAGGCTTCCGGGTTCGGCGTCGACGAGGAGCAGGCCACGCGCCTGTTGCACGGTCCCGCGCAGCGTCAGCCATCGTCCCGTGTCGATGCGAGCGTCGAGTCCCAGCTCGAACTCCTTGCCGTTGTTGTCCTTCAGCCTCGGCCGCATGTTGGTCACCCAGATGGCGGCGTCGCTGGAGCGAAGGACGAAGTCGTAGCGGCTCTTGCCTGGCGCGTCCGGCATCTCGCCGAGCAGGTTGCGGCCGGAGAACTGGCCGGTGATCGCGACCTTCTGATCGAGATATCGGTCAGGGTTGAGCTCGATGGCGCGGATCGACGCCTGTGCGGGCAGAACCGCGGGGGCCACGGCCGTCGCGATAATCGCCGTGACGTCGCCGGGGCGTGGCCAGGGTGCGTCGGGATCGATCTTGAACGTCTGGCGCAAGTCGTAGGTGCTGAGGCGGATGTCGTCCGCCTTCATCCGGCCGAGATCCCAGAACTCTCCGCGCACCTCATCGAGGCCGTCCGGCGCGGTTCCTCCCTTGAAGATCAGGTGAATCGACGCATTGTCGTCGGAAAGCCGCAGCTGATCCTTGTCAACGGCAACCTTTCCGACGATGACGATCGGCCGGGCGTGAAAGAAGCCCGGGTACGCCAGCAGTGTCGTCAGGTTCGTGGCGCGGCGGGTCGCCGGCTGCGCGGAGACGGTGGCCGCGGTGGCGATAAGGAGAGCAATCGTGCGTTTCATGATGCTGCGCCGCCTACATCACCTTCTTCTGCGCCGCCCGAGCCAGAACCACCGCCAGCGCGATGAAGAGAAGCGCGCTGGCCACATAGCCGCTCGCACCATCGTGCAGGAAGGGGAGCGCGTTGCCGATGGCTTCCGGTACGCCGATCTTTCCGGTCCCGACGAGGACGGCGTAGAGAATGCCGCACAGCGATCCGCCCGCGATGAGTCCTGAACTGAACAACGTGCCGGCGCCGACTTCGGATTCCGCCGCCACCCCCATCCTCCGCTCCACGAACGCCCGGACCAGACCGCCCGCGAAGATCGGAGCCGTTGTCGCAATCGGCAGGTACGAACCGACCGCGAACGACAGCGAGCGGATACCGCAGAGCTCGAGCGTCACAGACACGAACACTCCGACCAGCACCAGGCCCCAGGGCAGGTTCTGATCGAGCAATCCCTTGATGATCGTCGCCATCAACGTCGCCTGCGGCGCCGGCACCGCCGCGCTGCCGATGCCGAACACGTGATGGAGATAGAGCGTGGTCGCACCGATGACGCCGGCAGACGTGACGACCCCGATGATCAGCCCGAGCTGCTGGTAGATACGGCGTGGCGCCGACCAGAAATCCAGTCTTCAGATCTTGAGACGTCCCGCCGGCCTCGGCGGCCGCAATGCACACGACCGCGCCGACGCAGAGGGCGATCGGTCCGTATGCGCTGCCGGTCCATCCAAGCGCCACGAACATCAGGCAGGTGAGAATCAGGGTGGCGATCGTCATCCCCGAGATCGGATTCGACGAGGTGCCGATGAGCCCCGTGATCCGCGACGACACGGTGACGAACAGGAACCCGAAGATGACCACCAGGATCGCCGCGAGGAAATTCCCCTGCATCGGCATCTTCGGAGCGACGGCGAGGAAGATGGCGAGCAGCAGCGATCCGCCCAGCACGAACACGGTCGGAAGATCCCGTTCCGTCCGCTGCGCGGTCGCCGTGCCGGCGGCGGCGCCAAAGTCCTTGATCCCCTCGCGGGCCGACGCGACGATGGTCGGCAGCGTGCGTCCGAGCGTGATGAGACCGGCGGCAAGCACCGCCCCGGCGCCGATGTACCGGATGTAGGCGCTCCACAGCTGCCCCGGGCTCATTTCAAGGATCTTGAACGGCTGGCCGGTCGCCGGGTTGTTCGCGAAATTCGGATGGATCGGCGGGAACGGCACGTTGATGTACGAGCCCAGGATCGACAGCAGCGGCAGCAGGACCAGCCACGACAGCACACCGCCGGCGAACATCGTGCCTGCGATGCGCGGGCCGATGACGTAGCCGACGCCCATGTACTCGGGCGAGATGTCGATGTTGAGCGTGGCGTTTGGGAACTGGCTCGCCCGTGGCGTCGAGTAGTCGAGCTCCTTCGCGAACAGGTTGAACACCCAGGACAGGGCTTTCCAGAGCGCACCAACACCGACGCCGGCGAAGACCATCGACGCCAGCTTGCCGCCGCGCTCGCCCGCAATCAGCACGTCGGCGCACGCGGCGCCTTCCGGATACGGCAGGACGCCGTGCTCCTTGACGATGAGCGCACGGCGCAGCGGCACCATCATGAGCACGCCGAGAATGCCGCCGGCGAAGGCGAGCATCGCAATCTGGTAGTAGTTGAAGTAGGCCGGGCCGTCCGGGGTCAGGAAGATCAGCGCGGGGATCGTGAAGACCACGCCGCCGGCGACCGATTCACCCGCCGATCCGATGGTCTGGACGATGTTGTTTTCGAGAATGGTCGATCCGCCCAGCTTCTTCAACACCGAGATGGCGAGCACCGCGATGGGAATCGACGCGCTCACCGTCAGTCCGGCGCGCAGCCCGAGGTACACGGTCGACGCGCCGAACAGCAGCCCGAAGAGCACGCCGATGACGACCGCCTTTGCGGTGAATTCAGCGGGCGACTGGATCGCGGAGACGTAGGGCTGAAAGCCGGTCGACGCGGACGGGACTGTCGGCGCTGCGACGGTGTGGGCCATAGGGCCGGATATTAGCACGCGGTTTTTTGCTACAATCGGCCGCTGCCTTGTGAAAATGACGAACAAAGGCCCGTCGAAGTCCAGTCCGGGCAAACAGGGCGCTGATCAAGTGTCAGAGCTCACCACCAATCGACTTTCCGTCTACCTGCGTTGCCTCAGCGTGCTGGAGGAAGGCGGCGTTCGCACGATCTCGTCGCAGGCGCTCGCCGAGCAGTTTCACCTCAACGCCGCACAGATCCGGAAGGACCTCGCCTACTTCGGCGAGTTCGGCGTGCGCGGCGTCGGCTACTACGTCCGCGACCTGAAGCGCCACCTCCGTCAGATTCTCGGGCTCGATCGCAAACTCCGGGTCGCCATCATGGGCGCGGGCAACCTCGGTCTGGCACTGGCCGACTATCCGGGATTCCGCCAGGAAGGGTTCGAAATCTCGGCGCTGTTCGACACGCTGAAGGAGAAAGTCGGACAGGAATCGCGAACCGGCGTGCCCATTCACGACATCGCCGATCTGAAGAAGGTCGCGCGGCGCGAAGGCGTCCGCATCGCGGTGATTGCCGTGCCGGCGCCCTATGCGCAGCACGTCCTCGGGCTGGTCGTCGCCGCCGGCATCAAGGCGGTCCTGAATTTTTCGCCCGGCACACTGCAGGTCCCTCCCGACGTGAAGTTGAAGAGCGTCGACCTGACCGTGTCGCTCGAAAGCCTGTCGTTCTTCCTGGCCCAGGCCGATGGCGATGAGAAATAGGGCAGGAAGGGCTGGACGGGCGGGAGGGGCTGGAAGGGAGGGAAGAAAGGCGGCGCGCCTCTCGCACGTCGACGCACGCGGGCGCGTGAAGATGGTGGACGTCGGCGACAAGCCGATCACCAGTCGCGAGGCCGTCGCGCGCGGCACGATTACGATGTCTCGCGACGCCGTCCGCTTGATCCGCTCCGGCGGGGTCAAGAAAGGCGACCCGCTGCAGACGGCTCGCCTTGCCGGCATTCTCGCGGCGAAGCAGACCTCGTCGCTCATCCCGCTCTGCCATCAGCTGCCGCTGTCGAGCGTGAACGTCGAGCTCATCCCCATCGCCCGCGGCTACGAGATTGAAGCGCGTGTCCGCACGGTGTCGCAGACCGGCGTCGAGATGGAGGCGCTCACCGCCGTCGCCGTTGCCGCGCTGACGATCTACGACATGGTCAAGGCGGTGGACAAGACCATGGTGATCGGTGACATCAGCGTCATGATGAAGAACAGGCGGGCGCTCAGGGACCTATCGGAGACGGTGACATTGCAGGAAGTAGAAATTGCAGGATTGCAGAAAGGGAAGGCAAAAGGCCTTCACCCTTTCCTTCCTGCAATCCTTCCTTCTGCAATCCTGCAATTGCATGATTGTCCTCATCGCCGTCATCAGTCCTGCGCCCGCGTGGGTGATGCCGCAGCCGCCACGTCGATCGGCTTCGGTCACGATTTCCCTCAGCACACGTTCATCGAAGCCTGCGATCGCGACGAGATTCGCCGGCAGTGTTGCCGGAAGCGGACGTCGCCTTCTGCCTCTTACGTCGATCGCGATGCCTTTGCGTCGGCCATCCGCTTGAAGCTGGGTGCAGAGCCCGGCCGTTGGCGTCGGCCGATTGATGTACCCGGAACTGCTGGCCAGCGCGGTCATCCTGACCAGCGCGCGCGGGATCCGCGCGCGGTCGATGGCCGAGCACGTGATTGGCGTGACGATCGCGCTCGCGCGCGCTGCTGCCAGCCACGATCCGGGCGCAGGCCGCGCATCGCTGGGCACAGGAGGAACTCGAGACAGCGACGCGGACGCTGTGCGGCCAGCGCATGGGGATCGTCGGCCTCGGCGCCATCGGCAGGGAGGTGGTGAAGATCGCCGCCCCGTTCGGCTTTCGTGTGACCGCGATCCGCCGCCGCGGCGGAGAGGCGGTCGCCCGATGGCGTCGAGGCGGTGTGGACGCCCGATCGGCTGCCGGATCTGCTGGCCAGAGCGACGTCGTCGTTCTCGCGGCGCCACATACGCCGGCGACCAAGCGGCTCATCGGCCGCGCCCAGATCGAGCAGATGAAGCCCGGTGCCTTGCTGGTGAACGTGGCGCGCGGCAAGCTGGTTGACGACGATGCCCTGATAGACGCGCTGCGGGACGGCCGCCTCGGCGGCGCCGCGCTCGATGTGTTCAGCGAGGAGCCGCTCGACCCGTCGAGCCCCTATTGGGATCTTCCGAACGTCATCGTCACGCCGCACACCTCGGGGGCGATGCAGGACTACTGGACGCCGCTCGTCGAGCTCTTCGCCGACAACCTGCGCCGTTTCGAAAAAGGCGAGCCGCTGCTCAACGTTGTTGATAAAGTCGCAGGATATTGATGATGCGAGATTCGGTCTCACGTGCGAAACGTCTTGTCGGCGTGCGGTGGGCAGCCCTCGCCGCTGCGGTGATCTTCATGTTCGCTAGACGCGCACCCGGCTTCGCGCCCTGGACGCAGGCGCCCGGGAACCTGCCGATGTACGGCTACCAGATCGTCCGCGTGTATCCGCACGATCCGAAGGCCTTCACACAGGGACTTCAGTACGTGGACGGCGTGCTGTACGAAGGTACGGGCCAGGTGGGCCAGTCGTCGATCCGGAAAGTCGAGCTCGCGACCGGCAAGGTCCTGCAGCAGCATGATGTGTCCCCGCCGCATTTTGGCGAGGGGATCACCGTCTGGAAGAACGATCTGATCGAGCTGACCTGGCAGACGCACGTCGCGTTCGTCTACGATCGCGCGACCTTCCAGCCCAGGAAGCAGTTCACGTATCCGGGGGAAGGGTGGGGCCTGACGCAGGATGCGACGAGCCTCATCATGAGCGACGGATCCGACGAGCTCCGCATCCTGGATCCGGTCACGTTTGCCGAGCGGCGACGGATCAAGGTCACCGCGGTCGGCGCTCCGCTGAGGAACCTCAACGAGCTCGAGTACGTGAAGGGCGAGATCTTCGCCAACGTCTGGCAGACCGACTACATCGCCCGCATCGCCCCCGATACGGGCAAGGTCGGCGCGTACATCGATCTTCGAGGGCTGCTGACGGCGTCCGAGCGCGCATCAACCGACGTGCTGAACGGCATCGCCTACGACGCGGAGCACGATCGGCTCTTCGTCACCGGCAAGTGGTGGCCGAAGCTGTTCGAGATCAAAGATCACCAAACGATAGGGAAATCTCACGGCGTGATCGCGATGTGTTCGAAGACGACGCCGGTGTCAGGGCCGGTCCCGTTCTTCCGCACCACCTCGCGCCCGTGCAGCGGCTTGTCGTACATCGGCGTATCGGGCGCGCCGCCCGTTTCCTTTCCGGTCGTCAGATACACGTCCTGAACCAGCCCGGCGTCCAGCAGCGAAGTCGCGAGCGTGCGTCCGCCGATGCAGGACAGGCGCTCGATGCCGAGACGCCGAAGCGCTGCGAAAGGCGCCCGCGAGGTCCCGGCCATCGTCGACGACCACCGGCGTGATCCACGGACGCTCCTTCAATGTGCCGCCCATCGCGTCGGCGCCGCGGGCTGACGGTGATCAGGATCACGCGCAGCTCGGGCACGTTGAACATCAGGCTCTCCTCCAGCGGCAGACCCGCCAGCGTCGCGATCACCTGCGTCGGGTGCCGCGGCAGATCCATCGCGGCGCGAAGCGCGACGAGCTCCGGCCGCCAGATCGACAGGACGAGATCGCCGCCCCGATCGTGCGCGCGCCGGCGAGCACGGCGTCGCACGCGACGCGCGAGAGCCCCTCGTAGATCAGGTGCCTGTCGGCCTCGCCGCCGCCGAGCACGGAGGGATCGGCCGTTACCGTATTGCCGTCGCGCGACTGGACGAAGACCAGGTTGGCTGCCGGCAGATCATTCGAGGCTGAGGGCGACACGTAGAACAGCCCGCCGAACATGGACCTGGACCATCCGTTGCCGATGGCGGCGAACTGGTCGCCAGATTGATCGCGTTCGGTCACGAATGGCGCGATCGTCGCCGCGTTCGCCTGACGCGTCCTGCGCTCGACCATCGCATCGAACCGGTCGTCCCAATCACCAATCGTCATTGCGCCGTCGGCGATCCGCAATGGCATCGCAATCGCATTAGCATTTTGCATCGCGACGGTCGCCGGCGGCGGCTCGATATGGATGACGGCGTCGGCGATCTGCGGATAGCGAGCCATCAGGCGATCCTTCACGACGTGCGACAGATCGTGCGCTTCCATCAGTCGCATCTCGGACGGCATCCAGACGTGCAGGTCGAGGAACACGTGATCGGCCGATCCGCGCGTGCGGATTTTTTCGCACCCGATCACGCCGGGTACGCTCATGACGACGCGCTTCAAGTCGGCGTCCGAGATGACGATGCGATCGCTGAGAATGCCGGTCGTGGCTCGTGCCACCTCGAAGCCGGCGTAGCCGATGAAGCCAGCGACCACCAGCGCCGCAATCGGATCGAGAATCGGGAGACCGAGGCGCGCGCCGACCAGCGCCCCGATGACGGTCAACGACGACCAGACATCGCCGCGCGTCTGCGTCGCGTCCGCCAACAGCACCTCGCTGCCCAGCCGCTCGGCGGCACGCGACTCGTAGGCGACCACCGCCAGGTTGACGGCGATCGTCACCAGCATCACCACGAAGCTGGCTGCCGAGATTTCGTGCGGCTGAGTGCGGCCCGTCAGATGGTTGACGGCATTGCGTATGACTTCAATCACGAGCAGCAGCAGGAACACCGTGACCGCTGCCGCGGCGACGGTCTCGTACTTCCGGTGCCCGTAAGGATGATCCTCGTCGGGTGGCTGCCGCGCGGCGTGGACGCCAACGAGACCGGCGACGTTTGATGCCGCGTCGGTCAGCGAGTGGAAGCCGTCGGAGAGGATGCTGATCGCGCCGCTGGTATATCCGAACACGATTTTGGCGAGCGCCACCGCCAGATTGAGGACCAGGACGTGAACCAGTACCCTGGCGACCGCCGTGTATCTGTCACTGCCGGAGGCCGAGCGCTGAGGGCTCTCGGGTGCATGCACGCTGGTTGTCGCCCTTCGCCCTGGCTTGTCGACTTAGAACACGCGAGCCGTCGGAACAGGCCACCAGCGGATCTGCACCTTGCCGATGATGTACTTCTTCGGCACCATCCCCCAGTGCCGGCTGTCGGAGCTGTTGTTGCGGTGATCGCCCATCACGAAATCGTAGCCCTCGGGAATCACTTGCGGTCCCCAGTCGTCGTGGCTCCGGTACTCGCTCGCCACGTAATCGTCCTTGAGCGGGATGTCGTTGACGTACACGCGGCCGTCGACGATGCGCACGGTGTCGCCCTCTTCGGCGATCACGCGTTTCACGAACGACTTCTCCGGGTTCAGCGGGTAGTAGAGCATGACGATATCGCCGCGGCGCGGCTCGCCGATGCGGTACACCAGCTTGTTGACGATGAGGCGATCCTGATCCTCGAGCGTCGGCGCCATGCTCTGGCCTTCGACGCGTGCGACCTGAAAGAGGAACGTCACGATGAGGACCGCGTAGACCGCCGCCGACATCAGCGTCTTCACCCACGCGACCAGTTCTTCCTTGACCTGCGCGAGCGTGTCTGAGGTCGTGGCGGCCGGCCGCTTGTCCTCAATCGCCGGTACGATCGCGCGACTGGTGCGCGCCGCCGGCGACTGCTGTGTGACGACCGGCGACTGTCACTGCCGACGGGCGGCTGTTCGACGGTCGCCTGTTCGACTGACGACTGATCACCTGCGACTGCCGACTGTTCTCCCTCCGTCACAGCTTCAGGTATTCCCTGAGCCGGCGAGTGTGCGTGCGGCTCACCGGGATTTCCGTTGTCTTGTCGTCTTTCATCCTCAGAATATAGTTCCGACTGAACCAAGGGACGATCTCCTTGATCTTGTTGATGTTGACGAGATGCGAGCGGTGAACCCGCCAGAAGACCGTCGGGTCGAGCCGCTCGTGGAGTTCGTCGAGGGTACGGTAGTTCGACGTTCCAGCGTGCTGGCTTGTTACTACCGTAATCCCATCGTCGGCCAGCGAGGCGTAAATTATTTCCGCGGATTGGACGAGCAGGAATCGCTCACCGACTTTGATGGCGAGCCGATCACGCCGGCTCTGCCGTTCCGCGACCGCCTGGATGATTTTCTCCAGGTCCGCCGAGTTCAGGTTCGCCCCAGGCCCGACCGGCCGATCGGAGGCGACGCGTCTCCTCGCTCGATCCACGGCGACCTCGAGGCGCCCCTGATCGACCGGCTTCAGCAGATAGTCCACCGCGTTGACCTCGAACGCCTCGATGGCATGCTGATCGTACGCCGTGACGAAGACGATCTGCGAAGCGGCGCGGCTGTCGAGCAGACGCCGGGCGACTTCGAAGCCGGTCAGCCCGGGCATCTGCACGTCGAGAAACACGACATCCGGCTGGAGCTTCTCGATGGTCGTCAATGCCTCGACGCCGTTGCCGGCCTGACCGAGCACCTGGACGCCGCCGACCTGCTCGAGCAGGTATCCCAGCTCGTCTCGAGCCAGCTGCTCGTCGTCCACGAGAACGGCTTTCAGCACCATGGACATACCGCAGGCAGGCGGGCCGCCAGGTTGGTCACGCTGCTGTTCACGCCGTGACCCGTTCCGGCAGGGCGATCTCGGGTATCTCGACGCTCACCGACGTACCTTGCCCGGGGACGCTCGTCAGCTTCAGGTGGTAGGGCGGGCCGTAAATCGTTCGTAAGCGCTCGTTCACGTTGCTGAGGCCGATTCCGTCGCCGAGCGCGTGCTCCAGGCGCTCCTCCGTCATGCCGAGGCCGTCGTCGCGCACCTCGATGATCGTGTGGCCGTCGCAGACGCTGGTCGTGATCGTGATCCGGCCCCCGCCGACTTTTCGCGCCAGTCCGTGCTTGATGGAGTTCTCGACCAGCGGCTGCAGGATCATGCTCGGGACGATCACGTCGAGCGTCTGCGCCGCGATCTGTTTCTCGACCCTCAGCTGCGGTCCGAATCGCACGACCTCGATGTCGAGGTACTCGTCAATCGAGGCGAGCTCCTCGCGCAGCGTGACGAAATGATCCGTGCTGCGCATCAGGCGGCGGAGCAGTCCCGACAGCTTGTTGATCAACATGCGGGCCGTGTCGGGCTGCGTCCGGATCAGCGACGAGATCGACGTCAGCGTGTTGAACAGGAAGTGCGGATTGATCTGGTTGGCGAGCGCCTCGATCTTGGCGGCGAGCAGCAGCTTTTCCTGCTCCTGCAGCCGGTGCTCGATGCGCGCGTTGTTCCAGATCTTGATCGGCGTCGCGACGCAGAGCACGGAGGCGAAGAGGACGACGAGGATGCGCCACGACCACGGCGGATTCGGCGAGAGCACGAACAGCCGGTGATTGTCGCTCCACCGGATGCCGAGCGCCTGGCCGAGCACCGCGAGCGCGACCGGCGCGAGCAGCAGCACGACCTGCCAGTCCACCTCCAGCGATCGCACCATCCGCCAGACGCGGCGCGGCACGCTCGGAAAAATGAAGGGAGAGAAGTGCCAGATGGCCTCCTTGGGGCACAGCTCGCGCAGACCACCGCCCGCGAAGCCGCAGCCGACGGCGAAGGGCAGGGCGGCCCACTCTCCGTTGCCCAGCGGCGGCAGACCGACCATCGCGCCGACGATCGCGCCGGCGTAGGGACCGGCGATCAGCCCCACGAGAAACGAGCCTTCCATCGTGAGATCCAGCGCGTCGTATCCAAGAAGGAGGCGAGCGACGACGCCGGCAGTCAGCGGAATGCCGAGGCTGAGCGCGAAGGTCAAACGGTCCGGCCAGGCCCGGCGTTCGAAGATGAGGATGTGCCGGAACCGCCGGTAGCGCACGAGCATGGTTGCCAGCGCAGCCGTCGCCACGAGCTTCACGACGAGGGTCGTGAGCAGTAACTGCTCGGCGGTCAGGAACTTCGGGCCTTGCATGGTTTACTTGATCTTATCGGCCAGATACACTGAGAGCAATGGCTGTGATTCGCCCATTTGTCATCGGGTTCGCGACAACCCTGAAGCACCTCTTCAAGAAGCCGATCACCGTGAACTACCCGGAACAGAAATTTCCGATGTTCCCGAAGTATCGCGGCAAGCAGGTGCTCATGCGCGATGAAAACGGTCTCGAGAAGTGCGTCGCCTGCGGCCTGTGTTCGGCCGCGTGCCCCGCCGACGCGATCTATCTCGAGGCGGCGGAGAACGACGGGACGGTGCAGGCGGGACCGCGTTACGCCTCCGTCTATCAGATTCACAAGACGCGCTGCATCTTCTGCGGCTACTGCGAGGAAGCCTGCCCGGTCGGCGCGATCTTCATGGGCAAGGACTACGAGCTCGCGGTGTACAGCAAGGCCGACTTCGTCTGGGACAAACAGGATCTGCTCGTGCCGGCGTCATCGACGCCGCCGGCCTGAGACGCTTGAGGACCCGCTCCAGAGACCTACACTCCGATCCTTTCCACGATGCAGATTGGCGCGCTCGGCGACATCCACGGTGAGTTCGAGACGGTCGATCTCATCATGCAGCGCCATGCCGATATTCCGCTGTGGGTCTGCGTCGGCGATGTGGCGAGCAACGACGGCGAGTACTTCGCGCCGCGCGCGCCGTTGTATTTCATCAAGGGCAACAACGAGGACTTCGACATTCTCGCCGGAGTGCTGATGGGGCAGCCGCTCCCACCGGCGCTGCACTACATGCCCAACGGCGGACCGCATATTGTCGGGCCGTGGCGCGTCGCCGCTCTGGGCGGAACCTTTGCGCCCAGCTGGTACCACTCGTCCGCGGCGGCCCTGCCGCCGTCGAAGGGGCGCAAGTCGACCGCGGCTTCGCTCAAGCTCGGCAAGAGTCGCGACGACAAGCGTCGTCATTTCGTCCGCGATGAAGTCCTCGCGTGCAAAGCGATGGCGCGGATCGACCTGTTTCTGACGCACGAGGCGCCGCGCCCGTTCTATCCGGCCGGGCGGCGGATCGACGCCGGCAAGACGGTATTGAACGACGTGCTGGCGGCGATGAAGCCGCGGCTCCACCTGTTCGGCCACCATCACGAGTTCACGGACACGGTGCGCCAGAACGTCCGTTCGATCGGTCTCGACGTCGTGACCAAGTCTTACCTTCTGGTCGACAGCGAAACGTTCAAGACCGAGCGGCTCGACACGTGACGCGCGCGTTCCGTCGGCCTGGATCCACCAAAAATCGTCGTCGGACACAATCTGTGACATCAACGGGTCTCGACAGTCATGGATGGACTTCGCTGACAGAGCAGAGGTATAGTCGCTGGACTGTGCCCGGCGCGGGCACGCAGCTTGAACGTTTTCAACTAGTTAGCGGGTTGTCCGACCGCTGCTGAGGCAACTGATGGCCCTATTCGAGCCACCTCGTCCACGCGATCGCGAAGAGATTGTCGGCTCCGACGCAGCCACTCGTGCGCTGTCGGTGACCGCGGTCGAAAACGACTTTGTCGCGCGCGTCTACGAAAACATCGCGTGGTTTTACGACCTGACGTTCGGTCCCGCGCTGCATCCGGGACGCGTCGACGCGATTGAGCGAATGGGCATCAAGGCCGGCGATCGCGTGCTCGAGGTCGGCGTCGGAACTGGAATCAACGCGGCGCTCTATCCGTCGGATTGCGCGGTGACCGGCATCGACTTTTCGAGCTCGATGCTGGAGAAGGCGCACGATCGCATCGCGCGCAAAGGCGTGCGCAACGTCCGTCTGCTGCAGATGGACGCGCAGAACATGAAGTTTGCCGACGACAGCTTCGACATCGTGTATGCCCCGTATGTCATCAGCGTGGTGCCCGATCCGGTCGCGGTCACGCGCGAGATGCGCCGTGTCTGCCGTCCCGGCGGAAAAATCATCATCCTCAACCATTTCCGGAGCAAGAGCCGCGTCGGCTCGTGGCTGGAAAAAATCATCGCCCCGTTCACCCTGTATCTCGGGTTCAAGTCCGATCTGGACCTGCCGGCGTTTCTCGTTCAGGCCGACCTGAAGCCGGTGTCGATCGAGAAGGTGAACATCCCGCGGATCTGGTCGCTGGTCACCTGCATCAAAGCAGTAGGTCGCCGCTTCAGAACGCGAAGTACGGCCCGACTCCGCCGGGAGTGGTCTGCCCCTCGATGGCGGTGAAGACCGTGCGGCCGAAGAAGAACGACAAACCCCAGTCGAAGCCACCCGGATTCGGCCCTGCCACCTCATTGAACGCGTTGAAGCGCCCGTTGAGCGCGTCGGCGTTCCCGACGTTGAAGTTCACGGCGCCGCTGGTTCCGTTGATTCCGCGGATGGTCGCCGACTGGGCCGACAGCGTGGCCGGGCAGTAGAAATCGGTGCTGTCCGTGCAGACTGGAAGGCCGGTCGTTCTCGCATCGAGAAAGAAAATCCCGTTCGAACCCGAGTCGATGTAACTCCCGCCATAGGTCTGGCTGCCGTAACTCGTCGACAGGTTGCCGCTGGCGTCGACGGTAAACACCTTCGCCGAGCCGAGCCCGTTGTTGCTCTGCGTGCCGATGCCAAACACCATCATGCCGGTGGCGGTCGGCGAGCCGCCGGTCGGGAGCGAGGGGAGCTGAATGCTCACGCCGTTGTTGTCGGTCGCGAACAGCCGCACCGGGTTGAGCACCTGACGCGCCAGCGGTTGCGCGATGCCGAAACATCCCAGACGAAGGGCACGAGTAGGTACAACCCTGGATTGGACGCGCCAGTCTCGACGCAGCCCGGCCCGCAGTCCTCGCGGAACAGTCCCACGCCGAGCACGCCGTTGGCGCCCAGCGTGTCGAGCGTGTTCTCCGCCACTCCCGAGTTGGAGCAGGCCGCGGGAATCGCCGGAAGTCCCGAACCGCCGACGACCTGAACGGGGACGCCGTTCGCCTGCTCGCCGCCCATCTTGATGTCGGCCGACTGCACCGCGCCCCACGTGTAGCCGTCGAGGAAGGAGAAGCATTCGGCCACCGGCGCGCCGCTCGCGTCGGTCTGCTGCGGCAGCGAGAGCGTCAGGCTGCTGGAGAGGACTCGCAAGCCGCTCGATCCGGTATCGACGAGGATGCCGTCGATCGTCTGGCACGACGAAGTGCCGGGCGCGCACACGGTCACCGACGTGAACGCGCCGTTGAAGTAGTTGTTCGCCGGCCCGGCGTTCACCACGATCGACTGGAAGTTCATCAGCGGCGCCGACGACTCGTCCGATCCCGTCGACGAGCCTCCGCACTTGGGCGTGGCCGCCGCGATGACGAGAAAGGCTGCAAGCAGCGGACGGATCATCGCCGCGTCACCGGATCGACTCGAGCTGGACGCCCGCCGGGAGGAGCCCAGGCAGGTACGCGCGTCCGGTGAACGCGCGCGGGTGGCCGCTCATCTGGACGACCAGTCCCGGCCTCGTCGATGACCAGCGCGCCGCGCCCGGTGCGGGCAGCCCGTTGCCTGCGTTGCATCGCTGCCTGATATCGATCGAAATGGTCGCCGAGCACCTGGCGCAGATCCGGAAGCCAGGGTCCGTCCCACGCGACGGCGAACACCGTGCCCGACGAGTTCACATATTCGCGGATCATCGTCCCCGAGGAGGATCGGATCTCGTGCAGCGCGAACGGTCCGGTCTGCACGATGCGCATCAGCGCGCCCTGCATGTGCACGCGATCGGCGTCCACGGTGGTCACGCTTCCGCCAAGCGCCGCGGAAGCGCTGCACGGACGAATGATCAGCGTCAGTGGAAGGATGGCAATCAGCGCAAATCGTGCCGCAGGCGTCCGGACCATGTCACCGCGCTCCGTCGCCAGAGTAGCACTGAAATCGCCGCCGGATTCGCCTTGCGCCTTCCTTACGAACGTCGAACGCAGAACGTCGAACGACTAGAAAGGCTCTTCGATCGAACGGACTCTGCGGCGTGAACAGCTCCGCGCCATTCTCGGTGATGTGCATGTCGTCCTCGAGACGGACGCCGAACTCGCCCTTGATGTAAATCCCGGGCTCATCGCTGAACACCATGCCCGGCTGCAGCGTGAGCGCCTTCTCCCAGCCGAACATGTTGTTCTTCACCAGATACGGCCACTCGTGGCCGTCCATGCCCATTCCGTGCCCGAGGCGGTGAGTGAAGTACTTGAAGCCCGGCCCGTAGCCGTTGTCGACGACCACCTTGCGGCCGGCGGCGTCGATCGATTCGAGCGGCACGCCCGGGCGTGCGCTCTTGAGCGCCGCGGTCTGCGCCTGGTGCACGATGTCGAACACCTTCTTCATCTTGTCGGTCGCCTTGCCGAGGACGAACGTGCGCGTGATGTCCGACTGATAGCCTTCGACCGTGCAGCCATCGTCGATCATGATGATCGTCCCTTCACGGATGGTCTGCGGCGTAATCGATCCGTGCGGCAGCGCCGTGTACTCGCCGACCTGAATGCTGGCGAAGCCGGGAAAGCCGAGACGGCCGTAGCCGGCGCCAATCAAGCTGCTGACGTCGTTCTGCGTCATGCCCGGCTTCAGCGCCTTGAACACCGCTTCGTAGCATTTCAGCGTCGCCTGGCTCGCGACGCGCATCAGGTCGAGCTCGTGCGCGCTCTTGATCATGCGGCAGCCCGCGACGATCGGCGTCGCGCTGACGATCTTCATCGCCGGCGCCGCGCCGGCGATGCTGTCGGCGAAGACGAACTTCGACGTCTCCTCGATGCCGATTCGTCCCGACGCGATGCCGCGCTCCTTGAGGCCCGTCGCGACCCGTTCGAACGGGCTCTCGTCTTCCTGCCAGATCGCCACGTCGGTGTGCTCGACCGGCCCGCCGGCGAGCTGCTCGCGCGTGCGGTCTTCCTCGAACGCGGGCGTGACGATGTACGGGTTGCCGATCTTCGGGATGACCACGGCGGTCAGCCGCTCGCTGTTGCCCCAGCGGATGCCGGTGAAGTAGTTGAGCGAGGTGCCGCCGGCAAGGATGATGGCGTCGATCTTCTGTTCCGTCATCAGCCGTCGCGCTTTCTCGAGCCGTGCGCGCCGCTCGTCGGCCGTAATCGGCTTGGCGAGGCTGCGCATCGACGTCAGCGCGGCGATGCTCGGCGGTACCGGACCGGCGGGAGCGTCGCCGCCGCGTCCGCGTTGGGCCGACAGCGGCGCCGTCGACAGCCCGGCAGCGCCGGTGAGCCAGAGAAACGATCGTCGCGACAGCATGGGATGCTCCTTCAGAAGCGGAAGCGCAGGCCGCCGCCCACGTGGGCGCCGCCCGCATCGACGGTCAGCGTATCATCGAGCGGGATTGCGGCGTGCGAGAAATCACGCCGAAGCCTAGACCGACGTGCGACCGAGCAGGTAGCCGGCGTCCGCGCCGGTATTGAATCCGATTGCGAGCCGAGCGGTGAGTGTAGTCGCGCTGCGAACGTGCCGTGTCGTACGGGTAGTCTGCGTCACGTGACGTCGCTGACGAGATCCTGCCGAGCGGTGAACCACGACGGTCCCTGGCGACGCGAGCTGCCATCGTCGTGCAGCGGCACCATCCAGAGCGCCTGGAGGTGACTGCGGTTTCGTGTGCAGAGCCCGACGCGTCACCCGAGACGGCTCGCAGTTGGTTGAAAAAGAAGGGATCGGAATCTGTGCGGAAACGGGGCCGTGGTCTCTTCGAGAAGCGTGAGACACGCCGGCGCCGACGGCAAGGTTGCGCCAGACCCGGACGCCGCCGGCGGCTTCGAAGCCGGGGACGCCGCCGGTCTGGTAGCGATTGTCGATCTCCGACGGTTCAGCAAAATCGAGCGGCCGCATCGGTGTTCGAGAAACTCGATGACGGTTGAAACCAGCCGCTGACGTTCACGTAGCCGCGGTCGGTCCACTGAGCGGACTGACCGCGCGCGCTGGCGCAACAGAAGAAGATCATGACGAGGCTGAGCAGCGCGCTGGTCGATCGGATTCTGCATCGTCGTGACCGTCTAGCGGGCGAGCAGCGTCGTACGAGGCGTGCTGAAGACGCACCGGCTGCCCGGCGTCGTCGACCGCGTTGAAGGTGATCTGCGCAGCGCCACTGGTGTCTCCGCTGGAGGCTGACGCAGAACGCCGTGCAGGCGTCCGTTTGGGCGAGGATGGTGGTGCTTCCAGGGCCGCACGGAGTTGAAGGACTGACGCGAACGACGTCGCCGGGAACACCTCGTGATCGACTGCACCGCGCCGGTGTGGTCGAAGAAATCGAACACCCATTGCGTGATGCGCAGGGTGCTCGATCCGGCTGAAGCGGTGACGCCGAGCACCCAGTGCGGGTTGGACAGGCCGGTGCAAATGGCGCGTCGATGGGATCGCGGGGTTCGGGAGCAGTGCGGCCGTGGGCAGCCGTGCGCTCCTGCACGCCGACGGCGTCCCACGCCTGGGTGATCGCGCGCTCGGCGCTGCTGCCGGCGCCGTAGAGATCTCGGGCCGCCTGAATCGTCGCGACGCGCGTGAGCGCAAACGTCGAGCTCGACGGCATGAGCGCGGTCAGCGCTCGAAAGAAGGCCTTCTCAATCTGTTCACGGTTGGCCGCGCCGACGCCCTGCACGGTCAGCCCCGATGTGCGGTTCGCGCCCGCCTTCGATCGCGAGGTAGAACGCGTGGCTGACGATCGTCGAGTTGTAGTGCGGATCGCCGCCGATGAACGCGCAGCGTGTAGTGGTCGGGATCGCCGGTCGTCTGCGGGTTGGACAGCGAGCCGTCCGAATCGACGCCGCGCCGGCACCGTCAGATCCTTGCCCTGCAGGTACGACGCTTGCAGCGGGGCGTTGCCCGGCGGCTAGATAGAAGAACGCGGTCGCGACGCCGAACATGTCGGAGAAGGCCTTCGTTCAAGGCGCCGGCCTCGCTGTACGGGAAGCCGTTCAGGCCGGCGGAGTATCGCCGTGACGCCGTGCGTCAGCTCGTGAGCGACGACGTCGAGCGCGGCCGAAAACGGCTTGACCTCGACGTTCGCGAATCAGCGTGCCGCGCGGCGCGCCCTCGCCGAACACGACGCCGCCGCGACCGTTGGGACCGCAGTGTCGAACAGAAGAACGCGTTGAGGTAGTACGTGGCCGATGACGGCCGGCGAGGCCGATCCCGATGTCGGCGATCCGGACAGGATGGGTGAAGACCGCCATGCGCAGATCGTGGTTGTCGAGTGCCTCGACGGCCGAAGCCGCTTGAACAGATAGTCGTAGTACCAGCCGGCGTAGACGTGGGCGTCGACGACGGTGGAGTCGGTCCAGTCGTTGTCGGTGTCGGTGGCGATGTCGCTGGCGGCGACGCCGGTCTGGACGATTGAGGATCGCGAGGATACGCGAGAGATTCCCCTTCATGTCGTACGTCGTGATCTCAGTCGGCCGCAGGACATCGTCGGTGACGAACGCGCCCGACACCGACTTTGGCGCTGACTTTCTTGACATCGCCGTACGTGCCCGTGCCTTTGCCAACCTCGCTGACGAACTCGCTGAACTGCTGGAGCAGTTCGCCGGTGTTTGCGTCGATGTAGACGTTCATGATCTGCAATCCCGACGATCGCCTGACCGCGATACGCCAGGTGATAGCCGTCCGACAGGGGAAGTACGACGAGCTCCGCCTCCGGCCCGGTCGCCTCACCGGCGGCTGCTCTTCGCGATCGCGTCGCGTGCCGCGGCGGTCAGACAGGCGCGGGCGTCAGATCGAGCGCGAGATCCGTGTGGAGCGTTCCGAAGACCGAGACGGTGCCATCGGCAGCGGTCTGGCGTGTGAGGTCGCCCCCGACAACTCGCACGCCGCGCACGTACTGATCGAGCCGCTCGTGGACGCGATCCGGCAGCAAGGTGTCGCGCTGCACGTCGCGGACGACCAGCGCGCGGTCCCGGATCATCGCGTCGATGGCTTGATCCGCCGAACGCAGATCGCCCGACGGAGCGACTGACCGCGAGCGTCGTCGAGCGTCCCTGCGCATGGCGCGGTCGCCGCCCACGCAACATGGTACCGAAGCGGCGCCGAGCCGCAGGAACAGCGAGAGACGACTGGACACGCAGACCTCCATTGGTTGGGCGGAGCGAAACGATCGTAGCCTGAGCAGACGCTACGCGCCAGCCATCGCGATCACTTCGCGTGCGGCCACCATCGCGCCGTCAATCGAGGGCCGTTCCGGAGGCGCCGGCTGCGCGAGCAGTGCCTCGATGGCATCCGTCCAGCGGCCGGCGAGCAGATCGTCCTGAGAGAGATAGCGGCACCGGAGGATTCGCGGCATTTCCGTCACGAAGACGTCGTATTCGATGAATCTGCCGCGGGACGTGTAGAGCAGTGCGGTGCCGTTCGCCGCGCATTCCGACACGATGCCGTATCCAGGCTTGCTGACGACCACGTCCGCGGCCGCGACGAGATCCTGGTAGAGCAGTCCCGCCGGCGGCTCGCGCGGCACGTCGAGAATCGTCAAACGGCCCGTCTGCCGCAGCGAGTCAAGCGGCAGGTTGGCGCCGTAACGTCCGAACGAGGTCAGCACGATTGGCCGCTCCCGGTTGATCCCGAGCAGCCGCCGCGTCTCCTCCGGGTCGCGCGCCGATTGTCGCGCGATGAGCGGGATGTCGCTCGTGACGGCAGCCATCGGCGCAAAGCCGCCATGCAGCGGAAGTCTCAATGCTCGCGTCGTGGCGGCATAGGCGCGGCGGATGGCGGGGATCACCTCCGGCGCGCCGCGATCGAACGCCGGGTAGACCTCGTAGATCCAATCCCAGGTGAAGTTGCCAATCGCGACGCAGGGAACGGCGGCTCGCTCGGCTGCCGCGCACGCGAGCGGCGGGATGTCGCCGACGACCAGGTTCGCCCTGAGACCGCGAATCAGCCCGGCCTCGGTCGTGACGCGCCGCTCGAAACTGGCGAAGAAACGCGCCGCGTCCCGTACTGTCTGCTCTTCATCGAGGCTGAGGCTGTCGAACTGCACCACGCCGGTATCCGTTTCGAACGCCTGAATCTCCACTCCCGCCTTCGCGACCGGCCCGAACATCCAGCGGGGCACGGACGTTCGGGCGATGATGCGGATGCCGGGACGCTGCGCGCAGACTTCCCGCATGAGCTCGATCTGCCGTGAGGCGTGACCGAAACCGTGGCCGGAGATGTAGAAGACGATGACCAATACGGTTCGCCGTTATGCCGGTGGGAGAGCGACCGCGAGCGCTTCGTCGAGCGTGGATACCGGTACGAAGCGCATGGTGTCGCGCACTTCCGGCGGCAACTCCCCGACATCCGGTGCATTGAGTGCCGGCAGGATGAAGGTGCTGATGCCATGGCGCCTGGCGGCGAGCGCCTTCTCGCGGATGCCGCCAACAGGGAGGACGAGGCCGCTCAGCGTGATCTCGCCGGTCATCGCGACATCCTGCTTGACCGGCTGATTGCGCAGCGCCGACACGATCGCCGTCGCCATCGTCACGCCCGCCGACGGCCCGTCTTTCGGGATCGCGCCGGCCGGCACGTGAATGTGCAGATCGTGGGTGTCGAGAAAGTCGGTCGCCACGCCGAGCTGCTTCGTGCTCGATCGGATGTGGCTGACCGCCGCGCGCGCCGATTCCTGCATGACGTTGCCAAGTTGTCCCGTGAGCGTGATGTTGCCGTGGCCGGCGGGCAACAGGCTGGCCTCGATGAACAGCACGTCACCGCCGCTCTCGGTCCAGGCGACGCCCGTGGCGACGCCCGGACGCGACACGCGGAACGCGACCTCGTCGTGGATCTTCGGCGGTCCGAGATACTCCGCGACCGCTGCGGCCGTCACGACCGCGCGCGACGCCTCCGCGGTCTCGGCGGCCTCGATCCCCGCCACGCGAGCGGCGATCTTGCGGGCCACCGCGCCGATCTGCCGCTCGAGGCTGCGGACGCCGGCCTCGCGCGTGTACTGCGTGATGATCTTCCGGACGGCGTCGTCCTCGATCGCGATCTGGTCCGGCGCGAGCCCATGCTCCTCGAGCTGCCGCGGGATCAGGTACTGCCGTGCAATGTGGACCTTCTCCTCCTCCGTGTAGCCGACAAGGGAGATGATCTCCATGCGGTCGAGCAGCGCGGGATGAATCGTGCCGAGCTGGTTCGCCGTGGCGATGAAGAGCACGCGCGAGAGGTCGACGTTGATCTCGAGATAGTGGTCGCGAAACGAATGGTTCTGCGACGGGTCGAGCACCTCGAGCAGCGCCGCCGCGGGGTCTCCCTGGAATCCGCCGGCGGTGATCTTGTCGATCTCGTCGAGCATGAAGACGGGATTCATGGCGCCCGCCTGTTTCAGCGCCTGCACGATGCGGCCCGGGATGGCGCCGATGTAGGTCCGGCGATGGCCGCGGATCTCGGCTTCGTCGCGAACGCCGCCGAGCGAGATGCGGACGAACTTCCGGTTCATCGCGCGCGCGATCGACTGTCCGAGCGAGGTCTTGCCGACGCCGGGCGGCCCGACGAAACAGAGGATCGGACCCTTGATCTGCGTGCTCGCGCTCCGCCGCGATTTCAACTTCTGCACCGCCAGATACTCGACGATGCGTTCCTTGACCTTGTCGAGATCGTAGTGGTCCTGGTCCAGGACCTGCCGCGCCGCAACCGGATCGAGTCGATCTTCCGTCGTCGCGGACCACGGCACGTCCAGCACCCAATCGAAGTAGGTGCGGATCATCTGATACTCGGGCGACGCCGGCGACATGCGCTCCAGCCGCTCCACTTCCTTCGACGCGATCGCGGCGGCCGCTTCCGGCAGCCGCGCGGCTTCGAGCCGGGCGCGCAACTCTCCGAGCTCGTTCTTCTCACCCTCGCCGAGCTCGTCCTGGATCGCCTTCAGCTGCTGGCGCAGGTAGTACTGCCGCTGTGCGTCGGTCATTTCCTGCTGCGCCGCCGATTCGATCTTGCTCTTCATCTCGAGCAGCGCGATCTCGCGGCCGAGCGCGTTCGCCACGGCTTCGAGCTTCGAGGTGAGCACGTTCTGCTCGAGGATGTGCTGCTTCTCCTCCGCCTTCAAATCGATCAGGCTCGCCAGCAGGTACGCGAGCCGCAGCGGGTCGTCGATGCCGGCGACGAGGCCCCGCAGGTCCTGCGACAGGCCGGTCGCGATGGAGAGCGCTCGATCGATCAGCTCGCGCAGCCGCCGCGTATACGCCTCGATCTCCAGCGATTTGTCGGCCGGCTTCGGGAGCGATGGAGACCATGGCGCGGAGCGAAGCGCCGGTCCTGGTGAACGGATCCGCTTTCGCACGCATCAAGCCTTCGACGATCACGTGAATGCCGCCGCCCGGCACCTTGGCCATCTGGCGGATAGCGGCGACGGTTCCGATCGTGTGGAGGCCGGACTCGTTCGGTTCCTCCGCATCGTCTTTCTGCAGCGCGAGAAACAGAAGGCGGTCGCCCGCCAGCGCTGGTTCACGGCTTCGACCGACGGCGGCCGGTTGATGGCGAGCGGCTGGATGGTGAGCGGAAACACGACGGTCTGCCTGAGTGCGAGGACCGGCAGTTCGCTGGGATAGGTGCGTTCGGGCTCTGTCGCCATGGCAGCCCCAGAGCATACCTGACCTGCTATGATCGGACCATGTCGCTCGACGAACGGGACTTCTTCAACAGCAGGAACGAAACGCGCACCGACAAGCTGAGCTGCCCGCGCTGCAAGCGCGTCAACGAATATCAGATGCGCTGGGTGGTGAACACCAGGAAGGATCGGATCCCGGGCGGCGCCGACGAGCGCGATCGCGCGCTCTACGCCAAACTTCGCGACTACATGGTTCGCGTCGACGACGCGGTGACGTGCAAGACGTGCGGGAAGAAGTTCGATATCCCGTCGCAGCACTCGATGGTCTTCATCGAGAAGGGCGCGCCAGCGGGCCGAACCTATACCGGCGGCGACGACGACGACACGCGCTTCAATAGATGAACGGGATCATCCGCCACTTCACGTCACGCGAATAGCGAACGTAGCCATCTCCGAAGCTCTGCCGAAGCGATCGCTCCTCCCAGGGGATCGCGGCGATCAAGTAGCCGGTCGTAAGAGTGGCGAATGCCAGCCGGTCGCCCGTCATGTGGGGCGCGCCGAACACCATCAACGCCCAGCCAAGGTACAAAGGATGCCGGACCCACCGATACGGGCCGGCCACCTGGAGTCCCTGCGACTGCGACGCGGGATGAATGCCGGCCAGTTCGAGCGGATCGATCCGGGCCACGCCGCGGGCCGTCAGCCAGAAGCCCGCGGCCTGACACGCCATCAGGGTGATCGCCAGAAGCCCCGTCGTTCTGTAGATCTCCCCGCCGATCGGCTGCCAGGCCAGACAGACAAGCATCAGGAGCAGGCTGGCAATCCAGACGTAGGTCGATCGAAGCAGGGCAGACGCACGATGCGACTCAGCCACACCTTGACGCGATCGCGCGCGAAAAGGCTGTGGTGGAGCGCGAAAACCGTGATCAGTGCCGCGTCGGTCGACGAGCGGAGCCCATCCGGCAAATGGCGTCGAGCGGCCCAAGCACCACGCGCGTACAACCAGACGCAACAGCCGAGCGAAGCGACAAACAGCGCACCGCCGATCCAGACGAATGCCCGGCCTGCCATTGGCGGACTACTATATCGTCATGCGTTCCGGAGGCTCGCCGCGCATCGTGATCTCTGGCATCGGCGTCGTCTCGCCGTTCGGCGTCGGCCGCGAATGTTTCTGGGATCACATCAGCCGCGGCCGGAGCGGCACGCGCGCCATCACCGAGTTCGACGCGTCGGAGTTCGACAGCCAGGTCGCCGCGCCGGTGAGCGGCCTCACACCGGACGATGTGCCGGCGCTGGTCGGCGATGACATCTGGGACGAGAATTACCGCGCCGATCCGAAGCGCTACTCGCGGACCGCGCTCATCGGCGTGATCGCCGCGCGCGAAGCGTGGGCCGACGCCGGACTCTCGATCGAGGAAGCGAACGCGGGCGTCGTGATTGGCAGCGGCGGCGGCGGGATCGATGTCGGCGAGCGGAACTATCACGATTTCTTTCTCGAGCGCGGCAGGAAGGTCACGCCGTACGCGATTCCCGTGTCGATTGTCGGGATGCTGTCGAGCGAGATCTCGATCTCGCTGCGGCTGCACGGCGTCAGCCATGTGCTGTCGTGCGGCTGCACGAGCTCGACCGACGCGATGGGCTACGCCGCCGCGCTGCTGCGCGCCGGCGAGGCCGACGTCGTGCTGTCGGGCGGCGCCGATGCGTGCGTGACGCCCGGCATGATCTTCGGTTTCTCGCGCATGAAAGCGCTGTCGATGGCCTACAACGATCGGCCGGCGGAAGCGTCGCGCCCGTTCGACCGCGGACGCGACGGCTTCGTGCTCGGTGAGGGCGCGTTCATGCTCGTGCTCGAGCGCGAGGACCGGGCGCGGGCGCGCGGCGCCACGATCTACGCGTCGATTGACGGCTATGGCTCGACGTGCGACGCGTACCACCGCGTGCAGATGGCGCCGGCCGGCGACGAAATCGTTCGCGCGATGACGCTCGCGATCGAGCGATCGGGCCGCCACCGCGAAGAGATCGGCTACGTCAACTTTCACGGGACGTCGACCGTGCTGAACGACGCCGTCGAGGCGCGCTGCGTGCGCCAGCTGTTCGGCGCCCACGCGGACCGGCTCGCCGGATCCTCGGTGAAGTCGATGATCGGGCATCCGCAGGGCGCCAGCGGCGCCGCGGGAGTCGTGAGCACCGCGCTCGCTTTGTCGCGCGGGTTCCTGCCGCCGACCATCAACCTTCATCACGCCGATCCCGCATGCGATCTC
The DNA here is from genome assembly GCA_963794305.1 of uncultured Acidobacteriota bacterium. GTDB lineage: Bacteria > Acidobacteriota > Vicinamibacteria > Vicinamibacterales > CAVVIG01 > CAVQFC01. Next base: position 244,669 of record CAWCDQ010000024.1, read on the forward strand.
GACGTCATCCCGAACCAGGGACGCGCGACCGGCGTCGACGCCGCGCTGTGCAACTGCCTGGGTTTCGGATCCAAGAACAGCGCGCTGGTGATAGGGCGAGCGTAGTCGACTCGCCCATGCTTGATGTCTTGATTGTCGGCGCCGGGCCCGCGGGTTCGGTGGCCGGCGCGATCCTCGCGCGGGCAGGCGCCCGCGTTCGCATCGTCGATCGCGCGACGTTCCCACGCGACAAGCTGTGCGGCGACACGATCAATCCCGGAACGCTGGCGCGCCTCAGGTCGCTCGGTCTCGACGCCGGGATCGACCAGCGCGCCCTCCGCGTCGACGGCATGAGAGTCACCGGCGAGCGTGGCGACGCGATCGAGGCGCGCTATCCCGGCGGACTGTCGGGGCGCGCGTTGACGCGGCGCGACCTCGACTGGCTGCTCCTGCAGCAGGCGGTAAGCGCCGGCTGTCAGTTCGAGCCTGGCGTCGCGGTGCGTCGTGCGATTGTCGATGACGAGGCCGGCGCACCATTGGTGCTGGGGGCGATGGTGGGCAGCGGCCGGCGCGAATCGCCGATCAAGGCGCGCGTGACGATCGCCGCCGACGGCCGGCATTCGACGATCGCCTTCGGTCTTGGTCTCGCGCGCCATCCCGCGCGTCCGCGACGCTGGGCGATCGGCGCGTACTTCGAGAATTTTTTACCGGGTGGTGTCGGTCGGTTGACGGTCGGAGAGATGCACGTGCGCCGCGGGTACTACATCGGCGTGGCGCCGGTGCCCGGCTCGCTGACCAACGTGTGCCTGGTGAAGCCGTCGTTTGCCGGTGATGCCGCGTTGGGCGATCCGGCCGCCGCGCTGAAGAGCGCGCTCGCCCACGACCTGTTGCTCCGCGATCGGGCGGCCGGCGCACGCTTGATCGGCTTGCCCACCGTGCTTGGACCGCTGGCCGTCGATGTCCGCGACGCGGCGATCGACGGTTTGCTCGTGGCCGGCGATGCGGCCGGCTTCATCGATCCGATGACAGGCGACGGCTTGCGATTCGCGACGTGCGGCGGTGAATTGGCGGCAGGCGCGGCGCTCACTGCGCTCGCGCGAGGATGGTCCGGCGTCCACGCCGGCCTTATGGCTGAGCGGCGTCGCGCGTTCGGCGGCAAGTGGAGATTCAACCGCGCGATTCGCGCGCTCGTCGCGTCGCCGCGCGCTATGATCGTTGCCGCTGTCGGCGCCCGCATGGCGCCTTCCGTTGTCCACGCCGTCGTTGCCGGGCCGGGGACTGCTCAGCCGCAGCACCGGGCCGATGAAAGCGCTGTACTTTCGACCGCAACCGTGGCAAGCTTCGTGAAACCGTCCGGCAGTCTCTCCGCGATCGCCAATTGAACTCTAGAGGTTGTCCGTCGCTCCCACGGAAACTGTGGGACGAAGGACGATCTTGTAAGAGGACAGGTATCGGCCGACCGCGTGCGGTCCGATACCAGAAGATAGCCTCCCATGCAGAAAAGGTCCCTTTTCCTGTTGAGCTCGCTGGCGGCCGCGATCGCGGCGGCATCGGCGTGCAGCGCCGAACGCACCTCGACCGTACTCGGCCCGACCACCACGACTTCTTCCTCCGCCGGAAAATCTGCCGCGCCTTCACTTCTCGGCACGTGGGTGGTGCAGGGTGCATCGCCGCCGCCGGCCGTCACCGCGTCCTCGGTCACGGTTCCCGATTTTTCGAGCTGCTCGAATTTCACCTGGTCGATCACGAATCAGACCGCGACCGAGGCGTCGGGCCGATTCTCTGCCGAGTGCGGCACCGGGCTGGTGTTCAGCGGCACGATCACAGGTCGCCTGGGCGGGGCTACGATTCCCATCGTGGTCACCGGCGCGCTGACGCGCGGCTCGGACACCTGCCAGTTCTCGCTGAACGGTGAGGGCACCCAGATCGACAGCGTCACGTTCCACATCACCTACAGCGGCACGACCTGCCTCGGACCGTTGCAGGGCGCCAACACACTGAGTCTCGCGCCGCATTCGACGCCTACAGCATTCACGATTTCGGGCGCGATTACCGATGGCACCTCCGGTGGTGTTCTGCCGCAGATTGAAGTGAGCGCCGCCGGTCAGGCGGTTCGAAGCGATGCCGCGGGTCACTATCAACTCAGCGGCGTGGCGACCGGCGCGGTGACCGTGCAGTTCGCCGCGGCCGGCTACATTACGCAGACGAAGCCGATCAACCTCACCCAGAATTCGACGCTCGACGCAGTCCTGCAGCGCGTGGCCGCCGCACCGGCGCCCGCGCCGGCTGCTCAAGCGGCGGCGACCAGATCGACATGCGCTCCGTGATCGTCCGCGGCGGCTGCTGCGGCGACGTCGCCAACTGGCCGGTGACGACGCAGATCCGGGTGATCGACGCCAATTCCGGCGGCTGGTTCGTGGACTTCTCGGCGAAGGACACTTGGCCTGAAGCGATGCCTCCGGGCTGGGACGGAGGGATTCAGTACACGCTCTGGGCCGTCGAGCAGATCAACGGCCAGTGGATCACCGCGGGCGGTGTGGAGTTCTGGAAGGGCCTCGCGCGTCAAGGCGGTCCGCCATCGCGGCTCGCCGCGAACTGGTACTACAGTCCTGGGGTGTGGGGCGAGCTTGCCGGCCATCAACCAGCGCCTGGCGAGCAGGTCGGCTTCTTCGTGACGGCTGGCGACCAGCGAGCCAAGGACGTGCGAATCGTGACCGCGCGATCGAACGTCGTGCTCATACCGTTCCCGACTGATGGCGGGGCGTATTACCCGTTCTCCAGGCGATAAGGTTCTAGGGTTCTAGGGTTCTACGTTCTAAGTTCGGCGTTCTAAGCTAGCCTGAAGGCGGCCCGACGATTTTCGTGGGCCGCCTTTTTCACTTTGGCTCAGCGGACTCTCGTCTTCGCGATCGTGTTCGGCAGCATGCTGGTCGAGGCCCGCCGCGCCTCCGCCAACGAACGCGCGCAGCGCGCACGCGGCGGCGTCGAACCGGCCGGCGACGTGTACAACGCCATGCGGGTCGTGTATCCGGGAGCGTTCCTCGCGATGTTCGTCGAAGGGACGCTGCGCGGCTCTCCCGGACTGACGATCGCTGCTCGCTGGCGCCGCGCTCTTCCTTGCGGCGAAGGGCCTGAAATGGTGGGCGATTCTCTCGCTCGGCCCGTTCTGGACGTTCCGCGTCATCGTCGTACCCGGGCGCCCGGCTGGTGGCGGCCGGACCGTACCGCTGGCTGCGTCACCCCAACTACGTCGGAGTCATCGGAGAGCTGGTCGGCGCGGCGGTGATGGCCGGCGCACCGCTGACCGGAGTGGCCGGAATCGCAACGTTTAGCTGGCTGCTCGTCCGGCGCATCGCCGTGGAAGAGCGCGCCCTTCGCGAGGCGGCCCGCTGAGTCAGCGCGGCGTCTAAACGACTAGCTGGCGACCTATAATGCGACTTGCGATGACTTCCCGGGCTGCCCACTCCCTTCTGGTCGCCGCGCTTGCGTGCCTCGCCCTCCCCTCGTACGGAACCGCTCAGGCGCCGCGCAGACCGGCGCAGGCCGACACTCCATATCGAGCGGCGACGCGTGCGTTCAACGAAGGCCGATTCGCCGACATCGACGCGATCGCGGAGAAGCAGGATCCCAACGTCGTGGCTGTGAAGGCGCGCGCCGACATTGCGCGCGGACGCTACGCCGAGGCCGAAGCGATGCTGCGTCCTGTCGCGGCACGCGTTCCAACGAGCGAGGCCGCGCTCGAACTCGGACTGCTGCAGCAGATGCTCGGCCGGCCCGACGCCGTTGCGCTGCTCGAGAAAGTGGCGCCGCTCGGCGACGCCAGCAACGATCCCGTCGAGGTCGCACGCGGAGGCCGGGCGCTCCGCGCGCTCGGACGGTTCCATGAATCCAACGCCGCGTACCGCGATGCAGCCGGAGCCGCGCCGAACGACGCGGCCATCCAGACCGCGTTCGGCGATCTGTTCCTGGAGAAGTTCGAAACAGGCGAGGCGCTGAAATCGTACCAGATGGCGCTGCAAGTCGACGCCAAATGGACGCCCGCGCTCCTCGGCGCGGCGCGCGTGCTCGCCGACGAAAATCCGCCGCAGGCGTCGATGTTCGCCAAGCGAGCGCTGGAGGTCAACCCATCGTTTGCGGATGCGCAGATCTTCCTTGCGGGCGAGGCGGCCGGCTCGAACAAGTACGACGAGGCGCGGCAACTGCTCGACAAGGCGCTGGCCGTCAACCCGTCGAGCCTCGATGCGATCGCGCTGCGCGCGGCGATCCTGTACGTCGAAGACAAGCCGCGGGAGTTCGAGGCCGAAGCCGCCAGGGCGCTCGCGATCGCGCCGCGCTACGGCGAGGTGTACCGCGTCGCCGGCGACCTCGCGGCGCGCAACTACCGCTTCGACGAAGCGGTCGAGCTGACGCGCCGGGGCCTGGCCCTCGACGCCGGCAACTATCACGCGCAGGCCGACCTCGGGTCGCACCTGCTCCGCACCGGCGACGAGGCTGGTGCCAGGGTCGCGCTCGAAGCGGCCTGGAAGGCCGATCCGTTCAGCAAGCTGACGAAGAACCAGCTGGACGTGATGGACAAAGTCGACAAGTACGTCACGCTGCGCGACGGCGACGTCGTGATGCGGCTCGATCAGGCCGAGGCGCCGGTCCTGCGCGAGTACGCCATGGCGCTCGCGCACCAGGCGCTGAGCACGCTCGCGGCGCGCTACGAGTTCACGCCGCGCGGCCCGATCCTCGTCGAGATCTTTCCGAAGCACGACGACTTCGCGGTCCGGACGTTCGGGCTGCCGGGCATGGTCGGCGCCCTGGGCGTCTGTTTCGGCCGCGTCGTCGTCATGGACTCGCCCAAAGCGCGGCCGCCCGGCGAGTTCCAGTGGGAAGCGACGTTGTGGCACGAGCTCGCGCACGTCATCACGCTGCAGATGTCCAATCAGCGCGTGCCGCGCTGGCTGACCGAAGGCATCTCGGTCTACGAGGAGAAGAAGGCGCGCGCCGAATGGGGCCGCGAGATGGACGTCGCGTTCGCCGGCATGCTGAACCGGGGCGAGACGCTGAAGCTGCGCGATCTCAATTCGGCGTTCACGAACCCCAAGACGATCAACCTCGCGTATTTCGAAGCCTCGCTTCTCGTGGAACACATCGTCAGCGCCTACGGAGACGCGGGACTGCGCAAGCTGGTGCGGACGTTCGCAAACGGCGTCGACACCGACGCCGCGCTCAAAGCGGCGCTCAACACCGATCTGGATCAGATGCAGGTCGGCTTCGATCAGACGATCGAGCGGATGTTCGGCTCCATGCGCCGCGCGATGGCCGTGCCCGAGGGCGCCGAAGAACTGATGAAGATGCCCGCGCCGGCGCTGAAGACGATTGCCGAGGCCAACCCGAGCAGCTTTCCCGTCCAGATGGCGCTCGGCACGTCTCTTCGAAAAGCGGGACAAACCGACGAGGCGATGCAGGCGTTCGAGCGCGCCGCGGCGCTGGTGCCGGCCGCCGGCGGACCGGGCAGCCCGAACGAGCAGATCGCCGCCATGGCGCTCGAGAAGAAGGATCGCGCGCGTGCCATCACCGCGCTGACGGCGCTGGTCGCGGTCGACTTCAACAACGTCGACGCCGCGCGCCAGCTCGCCGACCTGCTGCGGCAGAGCGGCGTCGAGGATCCCGCCAGGCTCACCCCGGTGTATCAGCGGATCGCGGCGATCGATCCGTTCGATCCCGAAGCGCACGCCATGCTGGGGCGCTATGCCCTGGCCCGCAACGAGGCCGACGTGGCGTCGCGCGAGTTCCGGGCCGTGCTCGCGCTCGGTCCCGTGGACAAGGCCGCGGCCTACACGGATCTCGGGGAGAGCTATTTCAAGGGCGGCAAGCGCGCGGACGCGAAGAAGCAGGTGATGCTGGCGCTCGAGATCGCGCCCGGCTACGAGCGGGCGCAGGACCTGCTGCTCAAGCTGGTGGACAAGTGAGAATCCGGCGGTCCGGATCGCGCTGCTGCTGCGGGCTGTTCACGCTGATGCCGGCGCTTCAGCCGCGCGTGGACGCACAGCTGCCCGCGGCGCCCGACGATCGTTTCGCGGGCCTCCAGTGGCGCTTCGTCCGGATGAAGTACCACCACAAGTTCGAGAGCGGACGCATTCAACAGGATTTCTACGGCGAACCCTGGGGCATCGACGCCCCGGCGGCCGAACAGAATCTTTCGCGCCGCGTGAAGACCGCGACCGCGATTCAGGTCGAAGACGCGATTCTTCTCACCATCGACGACAAGCGCCTCTTCGAGTATCCATGGATCTACTTCGTGGAGCCCAGCAGCATGCGGCTGCAGCCGAACGAGGTGCCGATTCTCCGCGAGTATTTCGCGCGGGGCGGCTTCGCGATGGTGGACGACTTCCACGGGCCGGCCGAATGGGCCGACTTCGAACAGCAGATGAAGCTGCTGTTTCCGGATCGCAACGTGGGTCGAGGTGCCGAAGGATCATCCGGTCTTCAGCTGCTTCTACAAACTGGACGGCTTCCCGCAGGTCGCCCGGCCTCGGATCGTTCCTCGCGGGCCGGACGTGGGAACGCGGCGGCGTGACGCAGCATCTCCGCATGATTCAGGACGACACCGGCCGGCCGATGATGTTCATCAACTTCGACACGGACATGGGCGACGGGTGGGAGTGGTCCAACGCCCAGGACTACCCCGGCTACATCAAATACACCGCGCTGGCCTATCGGATGGGGATCAACGAAATCATCTACGCCCTCACGCATTAAGGACACCCGCATGGATTCGTCGGTTGCTACCGTCAGCGCTGAAAAAGTGGCGGCGGGACGAGAACGTATTCTCACCGAGCTTCGCAAGGTCATCGTCGGCCAGGACGACGTCGTCGAGCAGGTGCTCATCGCGCTCTTCACGGGAGGCCACTGTCTCATCACCGGCGTCCCGGGGCTCGCGAAAACGCTGCTCATCAAGACGCTCGCCGAGATTCTCGATCTCGAGTTCAAACGGATTCAGTTCACGCCCGACATCATGCCGTCGGACATTACCGGTACGGAGATCCTCGACGAAGAGCAGGGGATCCGCCGGCTGCGGTTCGTGAAGGGGCCGCTCTTCGCGCAGATCATCCTCGCCGACGAGATCAATCGAACGCCGCCCAAGACGCAGGCCGCGCTGCTCGAGGCGATGCAGGAATATCACGTCACCGCCGCCGGACGGACCTATCCGCTCGATCGCCCCTTCTTCGTGCTCGCGACGCAGAACCCCATTGAGCTCGAAGGCACCTATCCGCTGCCCGAAGCGCAGCTCGATCGCTTCATGTTCAACGTCGTCATCAGGTACTTGAACGAGGACGACGAGGTCACGGTCGTGACGCAGACGACAGGCGTCGATCGTCCGGCGCCGCAGCGTGTCCTGACGGGCCCCGACATTCTCCAGTTCCAGGAGCTGGCGCGGCAGGTGGTGATTGCCGAGGAGATCGCTCGTTACACCGTGCGCCTGGTGGCGGCATCGCGTCCCGGCGAACGGGGCGCGCCGGACTTCATCGACAAGTGGGTCAAGTGGGGCGCCGGCCTGCGCGGATCCCAGGCGCTGGTGCGCGGCGGCAAGGCGCGCGCGCTGATTCACGGCCGCTATCACGTGTCCATCAAGGACATCCAGGAACTGGCGAAGCCGATCCTCCGGCACCGGATCATGACGAACTTCTACGCGGAGTCCGAGCGGATCAACTCCGACGCGATCATCGACAAACTGATCGAGGCCGTGCCGCTGCCCAGGAGCGGCATGTAAGCCATGCCGTGGACCGCGCACGATCGGCCGTTCCTCGACCCCGCGGTCGTCTCGCGGCTCGGCACCCTCGAGCTGAAGGCGAGAACTGTCGTCGAAGGGCTGCTGTCCGGCCTGCATCGCAGCCCGTTCAAGGGCTTCAGCGTCGAGTTCGCCGAATACCGGCAGTACATTCCCGGCGACGACATCGCCACGATCGACTGGAAGGTCTACGCGCGAAGCGATCGGTACTACATCAAGAAGTTCGAGGAGGAGACGAACCTCGACTGCCACCTGATGCTCGACGTGAGCGGATCGATGGGCTACGGCTCGCATCACGGGATGTCGAAGTTCGAATACGGCGCGTGCCTGGCCGCGTCGCTCGGCTACCTGATGAACCGGCAGCGCGACGCCGTCGGCCTCACCGCCTTCGACGAGAACATCGTGTCGATGCTGCCGGCCAGCTCGCGGCCCGGGCATTTGCTGTCGCTCCTGGTGACGCTCGATCGATTGAAGACCGCGCACCGCACCGATGTGTCGAAGCCGTTGCACCAGCTTGCCGACACGCTGACCAAGCGCGGGATCGTCGTGCTCATCTCGGACCTGCTGGACGATCCGGCGGAAATCATCCGCGGGCTGAAGCACTTTCAGTTCCGGGGCATCGACGTCATCGTGTTCCAGGTCCTCGATCACGACGAGATTGAGTTTCCCTTCGAGCGCGCGACACGCTTCGAGGATCTCGAAACGAGCGAGGAGGTCATGGCGGTCCCTGGCGCCGTCCGGGAGCATTACCTGAAGGGGATCGGCGGGCTGATCGAACGGTACCGCCGCGAGCTCGGCGCCAGCGGCATCGACTACCAGCTCGTCGACACCAGTCAGCCGCTCGAAATCGCGCTGTTGTCGTACCTCTCCACACGGTCGAGGTCGCTGTAGTGCTCTCGTTCCTCTCGCCCCTGTTTCTTGCCGGCGCGGCCGCGGCCGCCGTGCCGATCGTGCTCCACTTGCTGAAGCGCGAGCCGGAAACGCGGGTGAAGTTCGCGGCGGTGAATCTCATCAAGCAGGCGCCGGTGGAGCACACCGACAAGCGGCGCCTCCGCGAACTCCTGCTCCTCGCGCTTCGCGTCACGGCGCTCGTGCTGCTCGCCATCGCCTTTGCACGGCCGTTCTTTGCGACCGGAGCGGCAATGGGGACAACCGGCGTCACGATCGTCGCGCTCGACACGTCCTACAGTCTTTCCGCGCCGGGCCGATTCGACCGCGCGAAGCAGTTGGCGAAGGAGGCCGTTGCCAAGGCGCCGGTCGGAGATCTCGTGGGCGTCGTCACCTTTGCAGACGAAGCGGAAATTGTGGCCAGGCCCGGCGCCGATCGCGCGCTCGCCGACGATGCCATCGAACAGGCGTCCGCTGGCTTTGGCGCCACGCGTTATCGCGCGGCGTTATCAGCCGCGTCACAACATCTGGCCGGCCGGCACGGCACGATCGTCGTCGTGACCGATCTCCAGGAGATCGGCTGGGACGCGGGCGATCGCGCGGCGGTACCTGAAGGAACGACGATTCAGCTGTCCGATGTCGGCCCGATGGCGCCCAATCTGGCGGTGACCGCTGTCCGGCCGCTGCCCGATCGCATCGTCGCCACCGTTCACAACGCCGGCCCGAGCGCCCGCGAAGCCCGCGTGCACCTGCGAATCGACGGACGTTCCTCCGGCGACGCGACCGTTTCGCTCGGCGCAAACCAGTCGGGAGAAGCGACGTTTGCCGGCGCGCCTCGCGGCGCATCCGCGGCGGTCAACGTCGACGACGCGGAGGGAATCGCCGCGGACAACGTGCGTTACGCCGTGATCGGTGGCACCGGCAAACCGTCGGTGCTGGTCGTCACGGGATCGGGCGACGTCAACCGCGACGCGTTCTACGTGCAGCACGCGCTGGCGGCGGGCACCCCGAGGGATTCCGCGTTTCAGGTCGCCGGCGCCGGCGGCGCCGATCTCGCCGGCTGGAACGAGGATCGACTCACACCGTACGCGGCCGTGCTCCTGCTGTCGACGCGAGGGCTCGAGCGGCACGGGCGTGAGGCGCTCGCAGCCTACGCGCAGCACGGCGGTGGCATCTTCATCGCGGCCGGGCCGGACGTGGACGGCGACGTCGTTGGCGACGTGCTCGGCTCGGGATCGACGCTGCGGATCGCAGCGGTCGAGGGCGCCAGGCCGGCGGCGCGCACGCTGGCGCCGGCGGACGGCCGTCATCCCGTTTTTCGCGCGTTCGCCGGAAACCCCGCGAGCCTGGGCCTGGTCACCTTTCAGAACGCCGCGCGGATCGGCGGGACAGCGTGCCAGACGCTCGCGCGGTTCACGACCGGCGACACCGCGCTCATCGAGTGTCCGGCGGGGGAGGGACACGGGTTGATCCTCGCGTCGGACCTGAACAACCGATGGAACGACTTCCCGCTCCACGCGACATTCGTGCCGTTCGTCCACGAAATCGTGCGATATCTCGCCAGCGCGCGCGCCCACACCGTCGACTACTTCATCGCCGACGCCCCGACGGGCGTGCGGCGTGTTCCCGGCATCGTCACCGTGACCGGGTCGGCCGCAATTGGCGGAGTTTCACGTACCATCGCCTTGAACGTCGATCCCCGCGAGTCCAATCCGTCGCGGCTCTCGGCTGACGAGTTTCAGTCGGCGGTCACGCGGCTCAAGGACCAGGGCGCGACTGCGACGCGCGGCGAAGCGCAGGAGCAGGAAGACCAGCAGCATCTCTGGCGGTATGCGCTCGCGGCGATGGCGGTGCTGCTGGCGGCCGAAGGCGTTCTCGCGGCGAGGACAGGGTAGCTATGCAGGACTACAGTGAAATCCGCCGGGTCATCGATCGCGTCCGCGCGCGGTGGCGGACGCTCGTCGCGCTGCACGCGATCGTGCGCGGCGCGCTCATCACCGCGGCGATTGTCGGCGCCGCCCTGCTCGTCTCGCGATGGACCGAAGGCGCTCCCGTCGCGCTGATGGCGCTGGCCGCGACGGCCGCCGCGCTCGCCGCCGCCGCGCTGGCCTGGTGCCTGTTGCCGCTGCGCCGGAGGCCCGGCGACAAACAGGTCGCGCGCTACGTCGAGGAGCGCGCCGAGTCGCTCGGCGATCGTCTGGTGACCGCCGTCGACGTGGCGGAGGCGGAGAGTCGGCCGGCCCTTGCCGACATGATGATTGCCGACGCCGCGCGGCGCGTGTCCGCGATCGACATCGACACGATTGTGCCGGCTGAATCGCTGCGTCGCGCCGGATTCCAGACCGCCGCAGCCGTGCTCGTGCTCGGAGCGGTGCTGTTCCTCTCTCGCGGACCCGCGCGCCAGGCGATGGATGCGGCGGCGCTGACGCTGTTTCCCGATCGCGTCGGGCTCAACGTGACGCCGGGGAACGCGCGGATCAAGGCGGGCTCGCCGCTGGCGATTCAGGCGCAGCTCGCGGGAAACCGCGCGCCGATTCTCGCGCAGGTGCAGATCGCGGACGGCGATCGCTGGCGCGTCAGCGACATGACGACCGATGCCGCGGGTTCGTTCCGCTTGACGATGCCGTCGGTCTCTGCTCCGTTCAAGTACCGCGTCGTCGCCGGCGCGGTGACGTCGCCAACCTACGAGATCGCGGTGGCCGTGCCGCCGCGTGTGACGCGGATCGACGTGCACTACACCTATCCCGATGGCCTGAAGCTGCCGCCGCGCACCGAGACCGACGGCGGCGACATCTACGCGCCGGCAGGTACCGACGTTCGCGTTCAGGTGTTCACCGATCGGCCTGCGGCCTCCGGTCAGATGACGCTCGGCGCCGGCAGGCCGATCGCGCTCACTCTGGACAAGCCCACCGAGATGTCCGCGTCGTTGCGGGTGACGGCCGACGACTCCTATCGTCTCGTTCTCGCCGATCGCGGACGGCATCGGCAGCCCGGGCGACACGGAGTACTTCATCCGCATGCTCGAGGATCGCGCTCCCGACGTGCGCGTCACCAAACCGGCGACCGACCGGTCCGTGACACGGCTCGAGGAAGTGGACATCGAAGCGCAGGCCGAGGACGACTACGGCGTCGACCGCCTCGACCTCGTGTACACGGTGAAGGGTGGCGCGGAGAAAGTCGTGCCGCTCGACATCCCGCGCGCCAGCACGAACGTGACCGGGCATCACACGTTGTTTCTCGAAGACCTCGACGTGCAGCCGGGCGATTTCGTGTCCTATTACGTCCGCGCGCGCGACCTGACACGCGGCACCCGTCCGAACGAGGCGCGCAGCGACATCTTCTTCCTCGAAGTGAAGCCGTACGAGCAGGAGTTCGCGCTCGCGCAGAGCCAGGGGAACATGCCCGGGGGAAACCAGAGCGGCATCGACGATCTCGTGGCGGCCCAGAAGGAGAGTCGTCGTCGCCACCTGGAAGCTGGATCGCCGGGCGCGAGCCGCCAAAGGCGCCAAGTCGGAGCAGGACATCAAGGCGGTGTCGCGCGCGGAGTCCGAGCTCAAGACACGCGTCGAGCAGGTCTCGAGCTCGTTCCGCGAAGGGGCGATGCGCGATCCCAGGCGGCGCGCGCAGCCTCAGCGCGGGCGCGGCGGCCCGATCCCTTCCGCCATTGCCGCCGCAACCGCCGCAGCCGCCGGAACTGAAAGCGGGCGAGACGATGCCCGAAGAGGATCAGATGACGGCGGCCGTGATGTCGATGTCGCAGGCGGTGACGTCGCTCGACGAATCGAAGACGGCCGAGGCGCTGCCGCCGGAGATGGACGCCCTCAACCGCCTGCTGAGGGCCCAGGCCGACGTGAAGCGGCGGGAGGTCCAGCGGCAGCAGTCGGGCGCCGGCAACGGCGGCAATCGCAGCAACTACGACGTGTCGTCGCTCTTCGACAAGGAGCTCCAGAAGGCGCAGCAGACGAACTACGAGAGCCGGTCGAGCTCGGCGGAGCAGAAGTCGGAGGGCGCGCAGAGCGCGCTCGACGCCATCAAGGATCTTGCGAGCCGCCAGGACGAACTGCTCAAGCGGCAGCAGGAACTCGCCCGCATGCGCGCGCAGATGACCGCCGAGGAGCTGAAGCGCGAGCTCGAGAAGTTGACTCGCGAACAGTCCGAGCTCCGGCAGAAAGCCGAGGAGCTCGCGCAGAAGATGGCGGCGCAGAAGGGGCAGGAAGGGCAGGAAGGGCGGGACAGGCAGCAGGACGGGAAGGAAGGGCAACGAGGCAAGAAGGGGCAACAGAGTCAGGGCCAACAAGGGCAACAGGGACAGCAGGGGCAGACTGGAAAGGCAGGACAGGCGGGACAGGCAGGAGAGTCTGGGCAGAGTGGCCAGTCCGGTCAGAGCGGCCAGTCCGGCGACAGCAAGCGCATGCGCGACGTGTCCGAGGAGATGCGCAGCGCCGCGAGCGACCTTCGGCGTCAGGATCCGGGTCAGGCGAGCGCGAGAGGAAACCGCGCGCTCGAGAAGCTGCGCGAGTTGGAGAGACAGCTCGAGTCGTCGCGCCCGGACGATCGCCGCCGCGCGCTGGGAGAAATGCAGCTCGAGGCGCGTCAGTTGGCCGACGCTGAACGCCAGATCGCGTCGGAGCTGTCGAAGGCCCCGCAGGGCGAGGCCGGAAAGGACGCCGTCCGCAAGCTGGCCGGCGAGCAGGATCGACTGGCCGACCGCGCGGCGAAGTTGGGCGATGGGCTGAAGCAACAGGCCGCATCGAAGGGGACCGACACAGCCGCCGGTTCAACGACGGGACCGAAGAACGCAGGGGCTCAGTCCGCCGGGCAGACGCAGGCGGCCGCCGGCGACGTGGCGAAGGAGCTCGACCGTCAGCGTTTGCCGGAGCGCATGCGGCAAACGGCCGATGCGATGCGCGCCGCCGCCGAGGATCCGAAGGGACGAGGCAACACCGCGCCGAAGCCGACCGACGATCCGCGTGCGCTGGCGGCATCGCAGCAGGAATTGGCGAAGGCGCTCGAGAAGGCGGCGGACAAGCTGGCGTCGGCGACCGGCTCTCAGGACGCCGAGTCGCAGAAGCTGTCGGATCAACGCGCGCGCGCGCAGGAGTTACGCGATCGCCTCAATGAGACGAGCCGGGCCCTCGGCCAGCTCGCGCAGGCCGGTTCCGGCCGGGCAGGCCAGGCCGGCAGATCCGGAGACGGCGGACGGCCGGGTCAGGGACAGGGACAAGGCCAGGGCGGCAGCGCGGAGAAATCATCGGGCGACTCCGGGAGATCCGGGCAGGGACAGGCCGGGGGCGGTGGAACCGGTACGGATCTGGACAAGCTGCGCGAGCAGTACCAGCGTCAGCTGCAGGAAACGAAGGAGCTCGCCGATCAGATGCGCCGCGACGATCCGAGCCTCGCCCGCGGAGGCGGGGGCGGCTTCAGCTTCGAGGCGCCGACCAACGTCGGCATCTCCGCGCCCGGCACCGAAGCCTTCAAACAGGATTTCGCGAGATGGGAAGAGCTGCGCCGCCAGGCAACGCAGGTGCTCGACAGCGTCGAGGCCTCGCTGTCCAAGAAGCTGCAGGCGAAGCAGGCGCACGATCGGCTTGCCGCCGGCGCCGACGACAAGGCACCCGCGGCGTATCAGAAGCAGGTCGACGACTACTTCAAGGCGATCGCTGGAAAGAAAAAACCTTAAATTCATGCACTTTGCCTACCCGCTGCCCTGGTGGCTGGCGGTCATCCTCGCGGCCGCCGTCGGCGCCGTCGTCTATGCGGAGTACCGGCGCCCGCTATCGCCTCTCACGCCTCTGCAGCGGGGGGTGCTGGTGGGCCTGCGCGTGCTGGCGCTCGCGGCGGTGGTGCTGTTCGTGTTCCGTCCCATCGCCGTGCTTCCGCCGACGGGCTCCCGCGACGCTATCGTGCCCGTGCTGGTCGACGTGTCGCGCAGCATGCGGATCGCCGACGCGGACGGCCAGACGCGTCTGGCGCGCGCCAACGCGCTGCTGAAAACGGAGCTCGGCCCTCCACTGACCACGCATTTCAAGACCGAGCTCTACAGCGTCGGTGACGGCATGGTCCCCGCGCAACTCGACGGGTTCTCGGCCGACGCTCGCCGTACCGATCTCTCCGGCGCCCTTGCCTCGGTTCGTGAGCGCTATCGCGGCCAGCGGGTGGCCGGGATCGTGGTGATCTCAGACGGTGCGGATACAGGAGCCGGTCAGGCAGACGGTAACGCCTCGACCTCCAGCGGCCCGCCGGTGTTTGCTGTCGGCGTGGGATCGCCCGACGGTCCGCGCGATCGGGAAGTGCTCGGCATCACGGCCGGCGATCCGACGACTCGATCACGCGAGCGTCGACCTGCACGTGAGCGTCGTCAGCAGCGGCTTCGGACGTGCGCCCTTTTCGCTGCGCGTGCTCGCGAATGGCCAGCTACTGGACACGCGGCACCTCGTGCCGTCGGCCGACGGCTCGCCCATCGATCAGGTGTTCACGGTCTCTCCGGATCCGTTGAACGCCACGGTTTACACCGCCGAGATTCCGCGCGACGAAGCCGAGGCGGTCGGCGAGAACAACAGCCGCAGCCTCCTCGTCAGCCCTGCCGGCAGAAAGCGGCGTCTGCTGCTCGTGGAAGGCGCGCCGGGATTCGAGCACAGCTTCATGAGCCGTGCGTTGTCGGCCGATCCGGGCCTCGAAGTCGACTCCGTGACCCGCAAGGGCAAGAACGGCGAGGGGCAGGATACGTTTTTCGTGCAGGCGGGAGGCGGACGTTCGTCGAACCTCACCTTCGGCTTTCCGGCGACTCGCGAGCAGCTCTTCGCCTACGACGCGCTGGTCGTCGCAAACATCGAAGGCGACTTCTTCTCGCGGGCACAACTGAAGATGGCCGCCGATTTCGTCGCCGAACGCGGCGGCGGCCTGCTGGTCCTGGGCGGCCGATCCTTCGCGCAACGCGGCCTCGCGGGCACGCCGCTCGAGGAAGTGCTGCCGGTGGAGCTCAACGATCGTCGCGGCGGCGGCCTCGTGCGCGCGTCGTTGAACGCCGAAGACATGCCTCCGCACAATCGCGTCGTGCTGACGGCGGAAGGCGAGGCGCATCCGATCATGCGGATTGGCGGCTCACCCGAGGAGACGCGCAAGATGTGGTCGGCACTGCCGGCGCTCGCCGCCAGCGCGCCGCTCGGCGGGCCGCGTCCGGGCGCAACGATCCTGGCGCTGACGACCGCACCCGGCGGCGGGATCTTTCCGGTCGTCGCGGTCCAGCGCTACGGTCAGGGACGATCGATGGTGTTCGCGGGCGAGGCGTCGTGGCGCTGGAAGATGATGGTGCCGTCCACCGATCGCTCGTACGAGTTCTTCTGGCGCCAGTCGGCGCGCTGGCTCTCCTCATCCGCGCCGGAGCCCGTTTCGATCCGCGTGCCCGACGCGCCGGAGCCCGGCGACGCCATCGCCGTCGACGTCGACGCGCGAGACGCGTCCTTCGCCGCCGTGCCCGACGCGACGATCGATGCGACGCTCACGATGCCTGGCGGAGCCACGCAGCCGATCAAGGTCCGCCATGCCGATCCCGCCGGCGGCACCTACACCGCGGCGCTCGGCCCGGAGCAGGCCGGCCTTTACCGCGTGCACGCCGAGGCGCGGCGCGGCTCCACGACGCTCGGCAGCGCCGATCGCTGGATGTATGTCGGCGGCGCCGATCGCGAATTCACAGACCCGCGGTTGAACGAAGGGTTCCTGCGCCGGGTGGCGCGCAACTCGGGCGGACGGTACGTCCGTGCCGCCGACGCGTCGAAGGTGCCGGAATGGCTGCAGGCGGCGGTCCCGCAGAGCGCGGCGCCCGAGCGCCGCGATCTGTGGCACGAACCGTGGGCTCTGGGTCTCGTCATCGGTCTGCTGTGCGCCGAATGGATTCTGCGCCGCCGCTGGGGGCTGCGATGAGCGAGGGCCGACGCTTCGCGACGCCGGCTCACCGCGTCTGCGTCGCAGCGCTGATCGCGTGCGCAGCGCTTCTGTTGCCTGCCGCTGGCGCCATTGCGGGAGAGCGGTACGCGCTCGTCATTACGGGCGCATCGGCCGGCGAGGTGTACGCCAGCAAGTACACGAAGTGGCGCGCCGACTTCGTCCAGACGCTGCGCGAAAAGTTTCACTACGATCCGCAGCGGCTCATCGTCCTTGCCGAGACCGCGGACGAAGGGGCGCAGAAGGCCACCCGCGAGAACGTCCGCGGCGCATTCGCCGATCTCCGGAAGCGGATGACGAAGGACGATCAACTGCTGGTGCTGCTCATCGGCCACGGCACGTCGCTCGACGGCGACGAAGCCAAGTTCAACCTCGTCGGTCCGGATCTCAGCGCGACTGAGTGGAACGAACTGCTGCGTCCGCTCCCCGGCCGCCTCGTCTTCGTCAACACGACCGGCGCCAGCTTTCCGTTTCTCAGAAAGCTCGCGGGCAAGGGCCGCGTGGTGCTGACCGCGACTGACGCGGCAGCGCAGCAGTTCGAGACCGTATTCCCCGAGTTCTTCATCAAGGCGTTCAGCGACGACGCGGCCGATCTCGATCGGAACAACCGGGTGTCGATCTGGGAGGCGTTCACCTACGCCAGCGCCGGCGTGCGCCAGTGGTTCGAGCAGAAGGGGCAGCTGCCGACCGAACGGCCGCTGCTCGACGACACCGGCGCAGGCATCGGACGTGAAGCGCAGAACCCCGGTACCGACGGCGCCATCGCCCGCGTCACGTATCTGCAGCCCGACGCGGTGCTCGCGCTGCCTTCGGATACCGCGCTTGCCGGGCTGATGCGGCGCCGCGCCGAACTGGAAACGCTGCTCGAGGAGCTGAAGGCGCGCAAGGAATCGACGCCGCCGGATCAGTACGACGCCGAGCTCGAGAAGCTGCTGGTCGAACTCGCGCGCATCTCGGCCCAGATTCGCGCGAAGTCGTAACCTCAGCCCTCAGCCCTCAGCCCTCAGCCCGTCCGCCCTCGATTCAGTAGTAGTTCGCCTGCTCCCAGGGATCGCGCTCGCGCTTCCGGAACAGGAACACGCCGCCCATTCCGACGACGAAGCCCACGACGTGAGCGGCAAACGCGACGCCGCCGCCGTGCGAGCTCGTCGTCATCGCGATCGTGCCGGCGCTGAACAACTGCATCACGAACCAGAACCCGAGCAGCACGATCGCCGGCAGCTCGACGATCTGGAGAAAGATCCACGGGATCAGCGTGAGGACCCGTGAGTGCGGATACAGGACGAAGTAGGCGCCCATCACGCCGGCAATGGCGCCGCTGGCGCCGATGGTCGGCAGCGTGGACGTCGGATCGACGGCCACCTGGCCGAGCGCGGCCGCGATGCCGCACAGCAGATAGAACAGGATGAAGCGGCCGTGGCCGACCCGATCCTCGACGTTGTCGCCGAAGATCCAGAGGTACCACATGTTGCCGAGCACGTGCGACCAGCTGCCGTGCAGGAACATCGACGTGATCAGCGTGGGCGCGGAGAAGTAGGCCGGGACGACGCCGTACACGGTCAGAAACTCGTTCAACACATCGTGTGGCAGTGACAGCTCGAACAGCCACGCGAGCGCATTGAGCGCGATGATCGTAATCGTGATGTAAGGAGTGGTGCGCGACGGGATCACGTCGCGAAGAGGAATCACGTCATCAATTTTGAGATTGCGGATTGCTGATTGCGGATTGATTCGGATTTCAATCCAGATCAATCTGCAATCTGAATCCGCAATCGCGAGCTACACGCCGTGTCCGTACCCGACCGTTTCGACGTGCGACGTGCTCGAGGCCGCGGCGGCCGACGCCGGCGTGCGCACGCGCTCGACGATGCGGCGGAGATCGCCGTCGCCGATGGCCTTGCGATGCTCGCCGAGCGAGATCACCGCGCGGTACACCTCACCCACTTCGGCGTGCGACAGCGTGAAGCCCAGCATCTCGCATCGCGACTGAACCGCGTGCCGGCCCGAGTGACGGCCGAGCACGAGCCGCGACGACACGGACTGGCCGACGTCCTCCGGCTTCATGATCTCGTAGGTCCGCGCATCCTTCAGCATGCCGTCCTGATGAATGCCGGCTTCGTGCGCGAACGCATTGCGCCCGACGATGGCCTTGTTCGCCTGGACCGGCTCGCTCGTGAGCGTCGAGAGCAGCTGACTCGTTTCGAAGAGCGCCTGGGACTGGATCGCCGTGTCGTACGGGCAGGCGATCGGGCCGCACGCGCAGCGCCATCACGAACTCCTCGAGCGATGCATTCCCCGCGCGTTCGCCGATCCCGTTGATCGAGCATTCGACCTGCCGCACGCCGCCCTGGACGGCCGCGAGGCTGTTGGCGACGGCGAGTCCGAGATCGTTGTGGCAATGCGTGCTGAAGATCGCGCGGCCGGCATTCGGGACACGCGTCATGATCTCGACGAAGAACTCGCGGAGCTCATCGGGCGTCGCGTAGCCGACCGTGTCCGGGCAGGTTGACGGTCGTGCAGCCGGCGTCGATCACGTCTTCGATGACGCGGCACAGGAAGTCGCGGTCGCTGCGCGTCGCATCCTCCGCCGAGAACTCCACATCGTCGGTAAATCGCCGCGCCAGCTTCACCGCGCTGACCGCCGATTCGAGGCAATCGTTGCGCGAGATGCGGAGCTTGGCGGACAGGTGCAGATCCGACGTGGCAAGAAACGTGTGAATGCGGGAACGCTCCGCGGGCCGCAGCGCCAGCGCCGCCTCTTCGATGTCCTGACCGCGCGTCCTCGCGAGCGCCGCGATGACCGGCCGGCGCACGTCGGCGGCAATCTGCCGCACGGCCTCCGAGTCGGCGGGAGAGGCGATCGGGAACCCCGCCTCGATGATGTCCACTCCGAGCGTATCGAGTGCCCGTGCCATGGCCAGCTTGGAAGTCACGTCCAGGGAGTAGCCCGGCGCCTGTTCGCCGTCCCGCAGGGTCGTGTCGAAGATGGTGACGCGTGCATTCGTGCTCATGGCTTCCATGGTGGGCTCGGGCTCTGGTAGAAGTCAAAGCGATAATGATTAACGAAAAATAACGACATGTTATAGTCTCCGGCATGGATCTGGGGGCCCTCAAGATCTTCCTGGCGGTTGCACAGGAGCGCAGCTTTTCGCGCGCCGCCGCCAAGGTGCACCGGACTCAGCCGGCGGTGAGCCAGGCGGTTCGCCGGCTCGAAGTCGAGCTGGGTGAACAGTTATTCGACCGGTCGTCGAAAACCGGCACCCTGACCGAGGCCGGCCGGATGCTGCAGAACTACGGGCAGCGGCTCGTCCGGTTGGCGGAGGAGACCGAGTCGGCCGTCCGCGAATTGCGCGACATGCGGCGCGGGCGGGTGCTCATCGGCGCCAACGAGGCGGCCGTCCATACACTTTTGCCGCTCATCTCACGATTCCGTCAGCGGTACCCCGATATCACGATCGACGTGCGCCGCGTGCCCGCGCGGCAAATCGCCGTCGAAGTGCAGCAGGGCAGCCTCGACTTCGGCGCGCTCACGTTTCATCCGACCGAGGAGGGGCTGCTCGAGGTGCCGGTTGGCACCGACGAGCTGGTGCTGCTGGTACCGCCGTCACACCGGTTGGCCGATCGGCGTCAGGTGTCGATGGCCGACATCGCCGAGGAGCCGGTGGTCGCTCACAACGATCCGTCGCCGGCACGCGAACGCGTGCTGCGGCTGTTCGAGGAGCAGCACGTGCCGCTGCACATGGTGATCTCGCTGCCGAGCCTCGACGGCATCAAGCGCGCCGTCGAGATGAAGCAGGGTGTTGCGCTGCTGCCGCGCCGATGTGCGATCACCGAGATTGCCAGCGGACGGCTCGTCGCAGTGCTCGTCAATGGCGTATCGCGCAAACGCCAGGTGACGCTGGTGTGCCGGAAGGCGCACCGCTCGCACGCCGCCGACGCATTCCTTGCGACGGCGCAGGAGAAGAAAAAAGAGGCTACGGCAGCTTCAGCTTGAGGACCTGCTTTTGTCCCTCGCCGAGCTCGAAGGCCACTCCGCGCGGCACGAGCGACTCCAGATAGGCGGGATCCTGCCAGGCGTCGTCGCCATCGGGCGGGAGTTTCACGACCGCGGCGGCATAGTAACTGCCGGGCGGCAGGCCCGGCAGCGCGATCGTCCCGTCTGATCGCGCGACGGTCTGCCGCAGAAATCGCGACGAGGCGTACCAGCGATCGCGGTCGGCGGAGAAGACGATCAGGTGCGAGCCTGGAACCGGGCGAGCGCGGTCGTCCACGATCGTGCCGCTCAGCTCGTTGATCCGGTCGGTCAGCGTCACCTCGACCTCGGTCAACGATTGATTCTCCTGACCGAACGACAACGCCTGATCGCTGACGTCGATGCCGCGGACGCGGATGTCTTTCAGCGTCCATCCCGTGGGAGCGCGAAGCAGCCTCAGGCGGCGCGGGCCGTTGATGCCCGCGATCTCGAAGCTCCAATCGTCGTGAATCGCCGCGTCGGCCGGCTGCATCGGCGACTGATCCGGATCGACCGGCACCGGCTGAATCTGGATTTGCGAAGGCCTGGGCGCCTGAATGCCGCGAACGCTTTCGAACGTCACGCGGCCCGCGATGGTCGACCCGGCGGACGCTTGAAGAATCAGACCGGTGATGTCGGCGCCGTCGACCGATACCGGCAGCGCGCCGAACTCTCCTTCGGTCGACGGGCTTCGCCGGCCTCGATCCGCCTTGATGATGTACTGACCGGGTGGAACGTTGGGAAATTCGAATCGGCCGTCTCTCCCGATCCGCGCGCCGACCGACACGCTCGCTGCCGATGCCGATCGCTGGCTCGTCACCAGCCGCAGGCTGCCGCCCATCGTCGCCTCGCCATCGGGACCCAGCAGCGTGCCGGACACTCTCGCGGTGACCGAGCGCGCCATCGAAAAATCGACGCCGGTCAGCTCCTCGGATCCGATCGACACGAACTGCGCTTCGGCGGCGTCGGGCGTGCCAGGGAAGTACGAGCGCGTGTAGCCGGGGATATCAGTCGTTCCGACGTCGCCGATCGTGGCGCTGATGATGTATCGGCCTGGTGGGAAGCCGTAGAGCCGGAAGCGGCCGCGATCGTCAGTTGATCGTGTCGGGCCGCCCGCACCAACGAGACGTCTGCCGGCCGCTCTGATACCGCACCTGCATCAGCTGCACGCTGACGCCCTGCAGCGGATCGCCCAGCTCGTCGAACACATGTCCTTCGAGCGAACCCCAGCGGGTCAGCGTGATGTCCGCGCGTTCGATCGTTTCGCCGTCGGCGAGCTCGATCGGGGGCGGCGGGGCGCTGCTCGCAGACGATCCGGGCGGAGGCGGTCCGCCGCGCATCGAATAGCCGGTCTTGTTGGCCAGCATCCGAAAGAGTCCTGCGGCGATCTCGGTGAATTCGAACCGGCCGTCGTCGTCTGAGGTCACGACGGTGTTGGTCGGGAGGGTTCGCGGTGAGCCGGGGCCCGTTGCCGCACCCGGCGACGGCATCGACAGGAGTCGAACCTGCGCCCGCGGGATCGGGCGTCCGTCGGTGCTGACAACGCGGCCGCGGATGACGCCTTTTGGTGCCGGTGCGGGCGGCGCGTCGGAACGCGCCGGCGGCGGCGAGAGCATGGCGCCGTTCGGGCCGAACGCGATGAAGTCGCTGCCTGCGCCGTCCGTCCCGGGCTGCTTCGCCGGTATGACGAAGTCGAGGGATGGCCGCTCTTCTCCCGGACGAAGCGTCAGCACCTGTGCGTTTGCGGCGGTCGCCCCGTCTGGATAGTAGAACTCGTTGGTAGACGGCATCATCACGACGCCCCCGCCTTCGATGTTCACCCGGACGAAGGCGCCACTCCCACTCACGACCACGGCGATCACCACAGGCTCGGGACCGAGACCGCCAAGCCGATACTCGCCGCGATCGTCGACCTCGGCGGTCGCGACGGCGGCCGCGTTCTTCCCAGCCTTTGCAGCCTCGGCTACGACGCGGGCGCCGACGACGGGATCGCCGAACTCATCGAGGACACGGCCCGAGATCGCGGCGCCGCGCGACAGCCGGATCTCGATCGATTCGTCTTGCAGCGTGGAGGTCACCTCACGGCGGCTGTAACCCGACTTGCTCGCCGCGATCGTGGCGCGCGTCAGCGGACCCGTGAGGGCGAAGCGGCCGTCGTGATCGGTCAGGACGACCGGAGTGCCCTGACCCGATGGTACGAGGGCGACCCGTGCGTTGGCGATCGGATCGCCTGTCCCGTCGGTCAGTACGCGTCCGCTGAGGACTCGCCTTTGAGGAGCAGGCGCGGATGGACTCTCCCGAGGGGACTGCGCCCGGGCGCTCAGCGCGACCGCGCCGAGGATCACGGTGGCCATGGCCACACGATTCATGTAACTCAGACGAATCGGGTAATTGGATAGATCGGGTAATCGGGTAATCGATTACCCGATTACCAGATTATCCGATTATCCAATTCTAGAAGCCGCTGACGTATGGCAGCCTGGCCGCGACGGCGCGGACGGCGTCGAATCGATCCAGCAGCATCGCGGTCGGGTTCCATTGACCGGACAGGAATCCGTCGCGCAGGGCGGCCGGCAGCGTCGCCGTGAACCGGAGCGGTCCGGCGGTGACGTTTCCTGACGCGACGTCGGCGGCGACGACCACATCCGGCGTCTTCTCGATGAGCGATTGCAGGCGATCGATCTCGTCGTGGTCCGCCACGAAGCACGGCATGCCCAGCATCGCGGCGTTGCCTTGAAAGATCTCCGAGAACGACTCGCCCACGACCGCCTGATAGCCGGCACGGACGAGTCCCTGCGGCGCGTGCTCGCGCGACGATCCGCAGCCGAAGTTGGCGTTGACGACCAGGATCGACGCGCCGCTGTACCGTGAGTCGTTGAATGGATGAGCAGGATTTGCCTTGCGGTCGTCCTCGAAGAGGTGCCGCTCGAGCCCCTCGAACGACACGGCGACCAGAAAGCGCGCCGGCATGATCCGGTCGGTGTCGATGTCGTGGCCTCTCACAGGCAGCGCGCGGCCTTCAACGATGGCTGATGGTGCTCATGCGGGTACTCCTTCCAGCATCTCGCGCACGTCGACGACCTCGCCGGCAATCGCGGCGGCGGCGACCATCGCAGGACTCATCAACAGCGTCCGGCCGGTCGGGCTGCCCTGGCGTCCCTTGAAGTTCCGGTTGGACGACGACGCGGACACCTGACGGCCCTCGAGCTTGTCGGGATTCATCCCGAGACACATGGAGCAACCGGCGCCCCGCCACTCGAAGCCGGCCTCGATGAACACCTCGTGCAGACCGCGTGCTTCGGCGGCGCGGCTGACCGCGCGCGATCCAGGCACGATCAGCGCCTGGACGTGCTTCGCGACGTGGTGCCCCTTGACGATCCGCGCGGCCTCCTCGAGATCGGAGAGCCGGCCGTTCGTGCAGGAGCCGATGAACGCGACGTCGATCCGCGTGCCTTGCACGCGCGAGCCCGGCGAGAATCCCATGAACGCCAGCGCTTCGTCGTTCGGCTCCGCCTCAATCGGCTCGGAGACAGCCACCGACTGGCCCGGATTGATGCCCCACGTGACGGTCGGCTCGATCGTCGTGGCGTCCACCTTCACGTGATCGTCGTAGCGCGCGTCCGGATCCGAGGCCATCTGACGCCACCAGGCCACAGCGTGCTCGAATGCGTCGCCGTCCTTCGGCGCGAACGGGCGTCCGCGCAGGAACTCGTACGTCTTCTCGTCGGGGTTCACGTAGCCGATTCGCGCGCCGCCTTCAATCGACATGTTGCAGACGGTCATCCGCTCGTCGATCGTCATGGCGTCGAGCGTCTCGCCGCCGTACTCGTAAGCGAACCCGACGCCGCCGTTGACGCCGAGCCTGCGGATGATCGTCAGGATCACGTCCTTCGCGTAGACCCCGCGGGCCAGCCTGCCGGTGACCTCGATGCGGCGCACCTTGAGCGGGTCGAGCGCGAGGCACTGCGACGCGAGCACGTCGCGCACCTGCGAGGTGCCGATGCCGAACGCCACGGCACCGAGCGCGCCATGGGTCGATGTATGACTGTCGCCGCACGCAATCGTCATCCCCGGCTGCGTCAGGCCGAGCTCCGGCCCGATCACGTGCACGATCCCTTGATGTTCGTCGTCGGGCGCCCACAGGCGAATCCCGGCATCGCGGCAGTTGCGCTCCAGCGAGCCCATCATCTCCTCGGCCATCACGTCGAGAAACGGGCCGTTTCTGCGAGCGTGTCGGAACGATGTGATCGGCCGTGGCGAACGTGCGATCCGGAAATGCCACCTTCCATCCGTGCTGCCGCAGCATGTCGAACGCCTGCGGCGAGGTCACTTCATGGACCAGATGCAATCCGACGAACAGCTGTGTCTGGCCGCTCGGCAGCGTGCGCACCGCGTGCGCGTCCCAGACTTTTTGGAAGAGTGTGGCAGCCATGTGACAGCTTCTGTATGGAGCAGTTTTCGCGGTGGTCAGCCGATAGAATACACGGATGGGTCGATTCCGTGCTCGTGCCGCCTGCGCGACCATAGTGATTGCCGGCGGTCTCGCACTGACGCTTCGTGGTCAGGTGGCCGATCAGTCGCGTCTCCAGATTCTGCAGAATGTCGGGCTGACAGCCGTCGACGAAGGGGTGATCGCCGATCAGAGCCACCTGTCCGGTTCGCCGGGATCGCTGAGGCGTGCCGCGTTTCACCCTACGCTCGAGCAGGCAGCGACCGGTCGCCGCCGTCGCGGGCTACAGGCCGGGCCGGGTCCTTGTGAGATTCCGCGACGAGGCGTCCGCAGCTCGAGCGCCGCGCCGCAGTCCGGAGCGCCAGCGGCACCGCGGAGATCGGGGCGCGCCCGTCGTACGCGGACTTCGACGTCGTGCAGCTCGACCCGTCGGAAGACGCCATGGCCGCGGCGCGACTGCTCAGCCAGCGGCCTGAGGTGCTGTACGCGCAGGTCGCCCACCATGTCCGCGCGAACCTGGTACCCAACGATCCGCTGTATTCGACCTGCAGTGGAACCTGCCGATGCTGAACCTGGAGAAGGCCTGGGACATCCAGCCGCCGGCAGGCTCGTCGATCACGGTGGCGGTGATTGACACCGGCATGGCGTACCAGAACGCGACGATTACCGCGACGATTCCCGCGTTCAGAGACGATCAGGGCGTCAGGTATCCCGCGCTTGGCACGGTCACGATTCCGTATTCGGCCGCCCCTCAACTCGTGACGGCGGCCAATGCGGGTCGCATTGTCATGCCGTTCGATTTCGTGACCAACGGCGCGAGGCCGCCGCTCGACTTCGAAGGTCACGGGACGCATGTGAGCGGGACGATCGGCCAGCTGACGAACGACGGCATCGGGACCGCCGGCGTCGCCTTCAACGTGAAGCTGATGCCGCTGAAGGCGCTCGCCAGCGACTGGGACGTGCTGTTCGGTTCCGCCACGGACGTGGGCGGCTTCGACGACGACATCGCGCGCGCACTGCATTACGCCGCGGACAACGGCGCGAAGATCATCAACATGAGCCTTGGCAGTTCCGGTCCTGCCAATTGCGCCACCAATGCCAATCAGCCCGAGTGCTCGCCGGTCATCGAGGCGGCCATGCGATATGCCGTCGGCAAGGGCTGCTTCATCACCGTCGCCGGCGGAAACGAGTTCGAAGACAACGTGCCGCCTTTTGGCACGAACCCGACCAGTATCCTTGCCGAGATCGCATCGCGAGTCCCTGGCGTGGTGTCGGTCGCCTCGGTCAACCGCGGCAAGGACCACGCCTTCTACTCGAGCACGGGCACCTACATCGAGTTGTCGGCGCCCGGGCGGAGACGTGCGGGGGTTCGGCCTCGCAGGGGCGATCTACCAGCAGACGTTCGATCCCAATTTCACCGATACGTTCCTGCTGCCCCCGGCGCAATACCACGCGCCGCGTTTCGATGTGATGGGGTTCATCCCGTATCAAGGCACGTCGATGGCGGCCCCGCACGTCGCGGGCGTCGCCGCGATGCTGATGCAGCAGGGGGTGACCGATCCGGCCGTCATTGAACAGATCCTGGAAAATACGGCGGTCGATCTTGGCGCGGCCGGTCGCGACAACACATTTGGCTTCGGACTGGTCGATGCGCGCGCGGCGCTGCGCGGATTGGGGCTCGCGAAGTGACACGGATTCTCTTCCTCATCGCCGGTCTCGCGCTGGCGGCGCCGGTATCCGCGCAAGACGAACCGTCGCTCTCCATCCGTCCGTTCTTTCTGGTGACGGATCAGTCGTTCGCCGCGGTCGATTCCTTCGATGCGGTGTTTGGCAAGACGTACTTTCCGTTCTTCGGCGGCGGCGGCCAGGTGGTGTTCAACGGCACCTACTACGTCGAGGTCAGCGCGTCGCGCTTCAGCCAGGACGGCGAGCGCGCGTATTTCAGCGGCGGGAAGGCGTTCAAGCTCGGCATTCCGATGACCGCCACGATCACCCCGTTCGAAGTGACCGGCGGCTATCGCTTCCGCCTGCGGAATCTTCCGCGGGTGCGGCCGTACGCCGCTGCCGGCTTCGGATCCTATGGCTATCAGGAAACGTCCTCGTTCTCCGATCCGGGTGAGAACCTCGATACGCGCCACGCCGGTTTTGTGTTGAACGGTGGCGCGGAATTCCGGATCCACCAGTGGGTCGGCCTGTCCTTCGACGTGCAGTACACCCACGTGCCGGGCATTCTGGGCACTGGCGGCGTCTCCCAGCAGGCGGGGGAGACCGACCTGGGCGGCGTGGCCGCACGCTTCAAGGTTGTCGTGGGGCGCTGACGAGCTTGCCGGTTCAGGGCGTATAATCGATGCAGATGATTCGACGAGGGAGCGGTCGTCTCTCGCGGCGCCTGGCGCTTGTCGGGATGGCGTTGTATGCCCTGTTCCTGATCGCATCGCCCTTCGAGCACCACGACCTGCAGTGCGAGCTGAAGACGCCGCAGCACTGCACCTCGTGCACGCTCGACCCAACTGGGCTCGGACACCCAGGTCGCCCTCACTCCCGGGGCGGCGCAGCTCGACGATGCGGGCCGCGCCACCGCCTTCATCATCCTCGATGAAGGCACGCAGCTCGTCGTTCGCTCCCACCGGCCGCTCTCCTCCCGCCCGCGGCTAATCCCTAGACTTCGCCGCTCGGATCCGCCATCGCGGACCGACCGGCGCGTGATCCATTCGTTTCGGTCGTTGCGTGTTCCGACGTGTTCCCTGGTGTGCACGTCCAAGTCGCGCCGCCGCCCGTTCGCCATTTGCAAGGAGTAAGACTCGATGCGCGCGTGGTCATTTCTTCGACACTGCGCCGGCGCCGTAGTGATTGCGATTGTCGCTCCGGCCGTCGCGGCCGGCCAGGCGGTGCCCGCCGCCGAGCCGGCGCCCACGGTCTCGTCACGCATCGCGATGGCGGACGCGGTGCGCCTTGCCCTGGTGCGCAACCACCAGCTGCGCGCCCAGCGCCTCAACGTCGACATGTCGAAGGCCGACGAGATTACGGCGGCGCTCAAGCCGAACCCCAACTTCCTGTCCACGAATGAGCTCTTCCCGGTGTTCAACCCGAGCCTGCTGACCCGGGACAATTTCGTGAACAACCAGAATTTCGTCCAGTCGGTGACCTATCTGTTCGAACGCGGCGGCAAGCGCGAGAAGCGGACCGATGGTGGCGCGCGACACGACGAGCGTGGCGGCCGCAACGGCGGTAGACGCCGAGCGGCAGCTCGCGTTCCAGACGCGAACAGGCGTTCATCAACGTGCTGCTGGCCAATTCGACGCTCGACCTCGCGCGTGAGAACCTCAGGAATTTTTCGAACGTCGTTGACGTGAACCGCGAGCGGATGCGCGCGGGCGACCTGGCGGAGAGCGAGTTCTTCAAGATTTCACTGCAGAAGCTGCAATTCGAGCAGGATCTGTCGGCGGCCGAGATCGGGGTGATCCTGGCGCGAGCCGCGCTGCGCCAGAACGTGGGCTACGAGAGCCTGACCGACGACTTCGAGGTCGCTGGCGCTCTGGTCTACCAGAAATTTACCGTCACGCTCGACGATCTGAAGCGCGACGCCCTGCTGGCCCGGCCGGACTGGCGCGCCGCGCAAAGCGGCGTGGCGCTCGCCAAGCACACCCAGGAGCTCGCGCTCGCCAACCGCCCGCGCGACATCACCGGAGGCCTGGAGTACGACCGCGCCGGCCCGCTGAACGCGATCGGGTTCACCGTGTCCGTGGACCTGCCGTTCCACGACCGGAACCAGGGGAACATCGCCCGCGCCAAGGTCGGCATCGCGCAGGCGACTGAACTGCAGGAGTTCGCCCGCAGCACGGTCGTGACCGACGTCGTCAACGCCTACTCCGCCTTTCAGGCCAGCGAGAAGGTCCTGGCGCTCTATCAGTCCGGCTACCTGGATCAGGCCAAGCAATCGCTCGACATCACGACCTACGTCTATCAGCAGGGCAGCGGGACGCTGCTCGACCTGCTCGACGCGGAGCGCACGTATCGGTCCACGCAGCTCGCGTATCGCCAGGCGCTGGCGGCGTACATGACCAGCGTCCAGCAAATCAACCTCGCGGTCGGAAGGCAGGTATTGCAATGAAAAGCGCGATCGTCGCGGTCATCGTCGCGCTGGCGCTGTCGGCGTGCGAGCAGCAGCCGCCGCCGCACCGGCCGCGGCGTCCGGCCGCCGCCGCGGCGGCCGCACCGGCCGCCGCCGGCCACTGGCGGCGGCGTCGACGCGGCCGGCACCTACTTCACGGTGCCGGCCGATCAGCTGCCGCATCTCAAGATCGCGCCGGTGCGGCAGGCGACCTGGTCGGCGACGGTGCGCACGACCGGCACGGTCGACTGGGACAACGACCATACGACGCAGGCGATCACCCAGGTCAGCGGTCCGATCGCGCGCATCGTCGCCGACACCGGCACGCGCGTGAAGGCCGGCGATCCGCTGCTGTACGTGGCGAGCGGCGACATGACCAACGCGGTGTCGACGTATCGCAAGGCCAAGAACCGCTTCGACCTCGCGCAGCGTCAGCTCGATCGCAACAAGGACCTGTTCGATCACAAGGCGCTCTCGGCGCGCGACTACGAGTCGGCGCAAGCCGACTTCAACGACGCCGCGACCGATCTGCAGGCCTCGCTGCAGACGCTGAAGGTGTTCGGCGTGCTCCAGGCGGACATCACCGAGGCCGAGCAGCAGAACGTGCCGATCAAGCCCGAGATGGTGATGCGCGCGCCGCTGGCCGGCGTCGGTCGTGCAGAAGATGGTGCTGCCGGGCCAGTTCATCCAGGCCGGCACCACCGCGGCCTTCGTGATCAGCAACACCTCGACGGTCTGGGTGCAGGGGCACGTCTACGACAAGGATCTGGCGTCGGTGCACGTCGGCGACAAGGTCGACGAGCGGAACTCGTCGTTCCCGGAGACCGTTCCACGGCGTGGTCTCGTACATCGGCGACATGCTCGATCCGGCGACGCGGACCACGCCGGTCCGCATCGTCACGCAGAATCCCAACGGGCTGCTCAAGAAGGACCTCTTTCGTCGACGTCGTGATTCACGACAAGACGACGCGCGATGTGCTCGTCGTGCCGACGACCGCCGTGCTCTACGACGAGCAGAACTTTCCGTTCGTCTACGTGCAGGTCGAGCGCCGGCAAGTTCGCGCAGCGGCTCGTGAAGCTCGGCGGCCAGCAGGGCGACGACACGCAGGTGGTCGACGGCCTCAAGGCCGGCGACCCGGTCGTCTCGCAGGGCAGCGTCTTCCTGCAGTTCGCGAACACCTACCAGCAGTAACGCCATGATCAACCGTCTCGTCTCCTTCGCGCTCGCGCAGCGCTTCATCGTCATCGTGGCGATGCTGTGCCTGGCGGTCTGGGGCGTCGTCTCGTTCCAGAACCTGCCGATCGACGCGTATCCGGATCTGTCGCCGCCGCGGGTGCAGATCGTGACGCAGTGGCCGGGCCACGCGGCCGAGGAGGTCGAGCGCCTCATCACGATCCCGCTCGAGGTCGAGATGAACGGCATCCCGAAGCTCGACGCGCTGCGCTCGATCTCGCTCTACGGCCTGTCGTCGATCACGATGAATTTCCAGTACGACACCGATCCGTACTTCGCGCGCGAGCAGGCGTTCGAGCGCATTCCGGACGCGCAGGTGCCGTCCGGCGTGACGCCCGGCATGTCGCCGCTGTTCAGCCCGAGCGGCCTGATCTACCGCTACGTGCTGCAGAGCCCGGACCGGTCGGCGCAGGAGCTCAAGATCCTCGAGGACTGGGTGCTCGAGCGGCGCTATCGCGCGATTCAGGGCGTGGCCGACGACTCCAGCCTCGGCGGCGAGACGATGCAGTACCAGGTGCAGATCGACCCGCACCGGCTGATGTCGTACGGCGTCACGGTGCCGCAGATCGTGCAGCAGCTCTCGAGCAACAACGCGAACGCCGGCGGCGGCTTCTACTCGCAGGGCGGGCAGTTCTACTACGTGCGCGGCCTCGGCCTCGTGAAGTCGCTCGAGGACATCGGCCACATCGTCATCGCCGCGCATGCGGGCATTCCGGTGACCGTCAACGACATCGGCACCGTCGCGATCGGCTCGGCGCCGCGGCTCGGGCAGTTCGGCTACATGCGTCAGAACGATGCCGTCGAAGGCGTCATCCTGATGCGCGTCGGCGAGCAGGCGCAGGTGATCCTGAAGAAGGTCGCAGGAGCTGACCGCGACGCTGAACCGGAGCGTGCTGCCGCCGGACGTGAAGATCGTCCCGTACTACGACCGCACCGAGCTGATCGCAGGAGACGACCAAGACCGTCGAGCGCAATCTGCGTGCGCGGCATGCTGCTCGTGCTCGTCGTCCTCGGCATCTTTCTGTTCAGCGTCCGCACGGCGCTCATCGTCGCCGTCACGATTCCGTTCGCGCTGCTCTTCTCGTTCATCTGCCTCGACTGGGCGCACATTCCCGCCAACCTGCTGTCGATCGGCGCGATCGACTTCGGCATGATCGTCGACGGCGCCGTCGTGATGGTCGAGAACATCTTCCGCGAGCTGGCCGCGCGGCACGGGCAGAAGTACGATCTGATCGGCGGTGATCCGCGCGGCGGCGAAAGACGTCGAGCGGCCGATCTTCTACGCCATCGCCGTCATCATCGCCGGGTATCTGCCGATCTACGTGCTGACCGGGCCCGTCGGGCCGGCTGTTCCGGCCGATGGCCGACACGATGGCGTTCGCGCTCGTCGGCGCGCTGCTCTGCTCGCTGACGCTGCTGCCGGTGCTGTGCGCGATCTTCCTGCGGAAGCACGTCAAGGAACCGGCGGTCCCGTTCTACGAGCGCATCCTGCGCGCGCTACGGCCGCCTGCTCGACATCAGCCTGCGCCACCGCGCGGCGACGCTCGCGGTCTGCCTCGCCGTCTTCGCGCGCGTCGCTGCTGCTGGTGCCGTTCATCGGCGCGGAGTTCATGCCGCATCTCGACGAGGGCGCGCTCTGGGTCCGCGCGACGATGCCGTACACGATTTCGTTCGACGAGGCGTCGAAGCTCGGGCCGCAGGTGCGGGAGATTCTGCTCGGCTTTCCGCAGGTGACCACCGTCGCCAACGAGCTCGGACGCCCCGACGATGGGACCGATCCGATCGGCTTCTTCAACGACGAGTACTTCGTCGGCCTCAAGCCGTACGACGATCCGGCGTGGCGCGGCTCGATTCGCACCAAGCCGCAGCTGATCGACGCGATCCAGGCAGAAGCTGCAGGCGTTTCCCGGCATCATCTTCAACTACACGCAGCCGGCCGAAGACGCGGTGGACGAAGCCGAGACCGGCCTCAAGAGCTCGCTCGCGGTGAAGATTTTCGGCGCCGACCTCGCGACGCTCGAATCGAAGGCGCGACGAGGTGCAGCGCGTGCTCGCCGCCGTGCCCGGGCATCACGCACGTCTCGCTCGTGCGCGAGCTCGGGCAGCCGAGCCTGACGATCGAACCCGACCGCGCGAAGATCGCGCGCTACGGCCTGAACGTCGCCGACATCAACGCGCTGATCGAGACGGCGGTCGGCGGCGCGCCGGCGACGCAGGTGATCCAGGGCGAGCGATCGTTCGATCTGGTGGTCCGGCTGCAGGAGCCGTACCGGCAGAACATGGAGGCGATCAAGAACATCCTCATCGCCACGCCGGACAACCAGCATCTGCCGCTCAGCCAGTTCGCGGACATCAAGGTCAGCAAGGGCGCGTCGTTCATCTACCGCGAGTGCAACTCGCGCTTCATCGGCATCCAGTTCAGCGTCGAGGGGCGCGACCTGGCGAGCGCGGTCGCTGACGCGCAGAAGAAGGTGGACGAGGCGGTCCGCCTGCCGGTCGGCTACACCTACGACTGGGGTGGCGAGTACCAGGAGTATCTCGCCGCCCGGTCGCAGATGGCGGTGATTCTGCCGATGACGGTGGTGCTGATCGTCCTGATCCTGTTCGCGCTCTACGGCAACCTGAAATTCCCGCTGATCATCATGTTCAGCGTGCTGGTCACCGTGCCGGTCGGCGGCCTGCTGGCGCTGAAGCTGACGGGCACCAACTTCAGCGTGTCATCGGGTTTCGGCTTCGTCGCGCTGATGGGCGTCGCCGTCCAGACCAGCGTCATCCTCTATTCGTTCATCAACAAGCTGCGCCTGGAGGGCAAGGACATCATGACGGCGACGCACGAGGCGTCGCTGCTCCGCCTGCGCCCGATCATGATGACGGCGCTCGTCGCCTGCATCGGCCTGCTGCCGGCGGCGATGTCGACCGGCATCGGCAGCGATTCGCAGAAGCCGTTCGCGATCGTGATCGTCGGCGGCCTGGTGTCGCGTCTGGCGTTGTCGATCTTCCTGGCGCCGGTGCTGTACGCGCTCGTCGCGCAAGGACGATGACGTGCTCAAGGTATAGTCGTCGCGGTCATGCAGTGTCGATCGTGCGGAGCCGAAATCGCCGACAAGGCGCTGATTTGCTACAAGTGCGGCACGGCGACCACCGAGGCCGAAGTACCAGCCGGCGCAGCTGCGGCAGAACGCGGCGCGTTCGCGGCTGGTACCGACGGTGATCGCGATGGCGATTCTCGTCGCTGCCGTTCTCTATCTCGAACGCGCGTCCGGCGGCGCCTCGCAGCAGTGGGTCACCTACGTCGCTGTCGGGGCCGCCGTGATCATCATCGGCATCCGGGCCTACGCCCGGCGCCGATAGCAGCGGAAACGCGCAGGGACGAATAGCGAGCTGAGTACCGTTCCCAACGGACACTGACAGCTTCCCCAGCGTCGACGACACGGCGATCGAACAGTGGATCGCCAGAGGGCGTGTGCAATGCGGAACAGGCGGCGGCCCACCCGTGCTCTACGATGCTCTATAGAAAAATCTTGAGACAGTCGCCGTCGCTGCGTTGCTGCTCGGCTCTGCGTCGGCGGCTTCCGCGCAGGCCAGTATCGGTATCCACATCGGTGCACCGCCCGCCCCGCGTGCTTACCGAGTCGCCGCGCAACCGGGACCCGATTACGTATGGGTCGAGGGCTATCAATATCCGCAGGGTTCACATTACAAGTGGCACGATGGCTACTGGACACGGCCACCGTACGCGGGCGCGTATTGGGTCGCGCCGTATCATTCCGGTGGACGGTCCTACAGCGGACGCTGGGAAGGCAGCCGGAACTTCAAACACAACCACGGATGGGACACGAGCAAGCAGCGGGACGGCGCTCGCGATCACCGCAACGATGATCGTCGCTAATTCCTGCCGAGCGGCGCATCTTCGTCGCATCGCTCGGATCGCGTTGGATCGATGATCGGCGTTCGCGAATGGCGCGCGATCGCCATCGATCTCTCAACCGTGGCAAGTGCCTCCTGAGGCTCCCGAGTTCCAGCGGATCGCGGACATGCAAGTCCTCATCGACCGCCTGACCGCCTGAACGCGGAGCGCCAACACTAGCCTGCGCGTCCAACCCGCACGGTGCCCGAAGCGCGGAGGGCCGCGCAGCGCAAACTCAAGGTCAAGGTGGGGGCCAATCCGCGAAATCCATTTTGCGAGGGAAACACACATGAGACTACTATCAGAAAGCGGTAGATAACTGGAATTGGGAG
>CAWCDQ010000025.1:0-75233 GCA_963794305.1 uncultured Acidobacteriota bacterium
CCACTCCCTTTCTTATTCACGTGTTACGACGTCTTGATCTTGGACTCGATCGCCTTCACCGACTTGTCGAACTCCGCGATGCGGGCTTCGACATCGGCCTTCGCCTGTTGAAATGCGGCCTCGCCGGCGTTCTTCAACTCGGCGACCTTCTGGTCGAGCGTCCGTTTCGCCGTGACGAGGCTCGCGATCGCTTTGAGCTCGGCGTCCGCCTTGGCCGATTCGGCCTTCGCCTTCAATGTGGCCAGCTGCGCCTCGAATGTGTGGATCTGTGACGTCCACCTTGTCGTACACCGCCTTCCGCGCCGCGTTCACCGCTACGTTTGCCTGCGTGCTCATGACCTCGCTCCTTTGTGAGTTGGGGTCCGTTGTGACCACCGCGCGATCTCACGCGCGTCGTCGATTGACGTCGTGGTCTCTCGGTCCCGGTGATCTGCAACGGCAAGATGGATGCCTTCCTCGCCGAACCGCCGTATGTCGCTTACAGTCATCACCTTGCGCCGCACCGCTCCGGCGACCATGGAACCGGACCGGTGACGACATGAAGGCACGGGGTCTTGCACGCGACAGCACGTTCGCGCCACGATGCTCAATCTCAATGCTCAGGCGCTAGTCCGTCAGTTCGTTCCGATGCGAGCGTGGTTATGCCGTCATTACCCAGGACCAGCGATGCGTCCGCCACGGCCGCCGGCGAGCAGGTCAGTTCGTTGTCGGGCGTCATGGACGCCGTCCGCCGTCACACGCGGCTCGCGGAGCTCCTGCCCGACCTCGCTGCGGCCGTTCGACGCGTCGTGCCATTCCACACGATGGGTGTCGCCTTGCCGCAAGCCGATTCGAACGCAGCGACGCTTTACACAATCAGCGTGCAACCGGCGGCCGCGTCGCCGCCCGTCGAGACTCCATTGACCGGTGTTCCGACGTTCGAGGAGAACCGCGCCATCGCGTTCGAATCGCTCGAACCGGATGGCGAACACGATGCGTTGCTGGCTGCGCTGCGGGCCGGTGGCGCAGGCTCGGCGTGTGTCGTGCCGCTCGTCAGCGGCTTCGGACCGGTTGGACTTGTCGCGTTCGCCCGGTTACACGCCGATGCGGACGAGGCGCCGGCGACCTGGGATCTCCCATTCCTGCAGCTCGTCGGTCACCACATGACCCTCGCGATCGACAACCTGCGCCATCAGGAGGCGGCCGTCGCACGCGAGCAAGCGCTTGAAGTGGAGCACGATCGCTGGCGAACGCTGTTCGAAGTGACCAACGCCGTCGTCACCAACGCGACCTCGCCGCGCTCCGCGAGATCATCGCTTTGAACGTCCGGCGGATCGTCCCGCACGACCACACGAATTTGTATCTCTTCGACGAGCAGGGGCACCTGGGACCGTTTGTGATCGATCCGACAGCCCTGGCATGGCCCGAACATCTGGCAACGCTGATTCGTCCTGACGCGGAGCCGTACAGATCGTGGCTTGCCCCGCTCGATCGCGCCGTCGACGTGGACGTCGAACACGCGGACCCGACCGGCTGGGAAGCGCTGCACGCGCACGTCAAGGCGTCAGGTGTGAAGCGAATTTGCAACGCGCCTTTGTCGGCGCCTCACCAAGTGCTCGGAGTGCTCTCGCTCGGCCGCTTGACGTCAATGCCTTTCACGAAGGACGAGTTGGACCGCGTCACCCAGGTCGCCGCGCAGATCGCGATCGCGCTCGAGAATGCCACCGCGTTCGACCAGATTGCCGCGCTGAAGGAGCAGCTCACGCGCGAGAACGTCTACCTGCAGGAAGAAATCCGGGCACCCACAAGTTCGAAGAGATCGTCGGTCAGAGCAGGGCGCTGCAGCGCGTTCTCAACCAGGTCAACACTGTCGCCGCCACGGATACCACGGTGCTGCTGCTCGGCGAGACGGGGACGGGCAAGGAACTGCTCGCGCGTGCGTTGCACGCAGCCAGCGACCGCCACAGCCGCGCGCTGGTGACCGTGAACTGCACGACCTCTCCCGCCGGGCTGCTCGAGAGCGAATGGTTCGGCCATGAGAAAGGCGCCTTCACAGGCGCGCTCACCCAGAAAGTGGGACGGTTCGAGCTCGCGCACCAGGGCACGCTGTTCCTCGACGAGATCGGTGATGTGCCGCTCGAGCTCCAGTCCAAGCTGCTGCGGGTTCTGCAGGAGCACGAGATTGAGCGTCTGGGCAGCACGCGCACGATCCGCGTCGATTTCCGGCTGATCGCTGCAACGAACCGCAACCTCGAAGAGATGGTCGGCAAACGCGAGTTCCGCTCCGATCTGTACTACCGGCTCAAGGTGTTCCCCGTCAGGATTCCGCCGCTGCGCGAACGGCGTGAGGACATCCCACCGCTGGTGTTCTACTTTGCGCAGCGGTTCGCGAAGCGGCTCCGGCGATCGATCGAGTCGGTATCGCGCGAGAGCCTGGACTTGCTGTGCCGATGGCCGTGGCCGGGCAATATCCGTGAGCTGCAGAACGTCATCGAGCGTGCCGTCATCCTGTCGCGCGGTCCGGTGCTCACGGTGTCGCGCGCCGAGTTCGAAACGACGGTGCCGACGATGACGGCACCGGTCACGCTCGAAGACGCGGAACGCGAGCACATTCTGCGGGCGCTCGCCGACACGAACTGGGTGATCGGCGGCCCGCGCGGAGCCGCCGCGCGCCTGGGCCTCAAACGGACGTCGCTCGTCTCGACGATGCGCCGCCTGCACATCGTGAGACCTGCGCCGGAGCGCGGCGGATCGCCGCGGCCGCGCTGACGGTCCCGCGCTCATCACTTCACTCCTGAAATCCTCTCGATGACGTACCGGTTCATGCAACCGGCGCCCTCGAATCCGACACCGCACTCCGCCATGCGCCGCAGCAACCGCTCACCGTGCGGGTCGATGAAGTCCACGTTTGACAAGCCGA
The DNA here is from genome assembly GCA_963794305.1 of uncultured Acidobacteriota bacterium. Lineage (GTDB taxonomy): Bacteria > Acidobacteriota > Vicinamibacteria > Vicinamibacterales > CAVVIG01 > CAVQFC01. The sequence continues at coordinate 2,900 of CAWCDQ010000025.1, forward strand.
CCGTGACGATCGCAGATGGCGCATCGTCCAGAATTGAGAGCCAGTGCCGTTCGAGAACGCCAATCCCCTCTTCGGCAAGCCTTCCGTGCAATTCCAGGCGATAGGTGTTGCCGCGCTGCTCGGTCATGATTCGCAACATCCCTTTGACTCCCGGAAAGAGCGATGGCAAGAGGGATGCCTACCGGCCGATAGGCCGAACCGGCGAAATCTGGCCCAGAAATAGACCGTTCACGCCTCGCTCAGTCCGCCTCGCGAGGGTCCGCCGTAAGTCGCGTGCCTCTATTTCGTCACCAGGCTCCAACTGCGAATGTCCGCTTGCCTGCCACAAACACTGGCTGCGCAACGGGATGCGGGGCACAGTCCCGCGCGCCTGACTGGAACCAGAGTTGCTCTCCCAGAGCGAGGAATTGAGGGAGGGAGACGGTCATGACAATTGCTCAATGGATCACGATGGCGTTGCTGGCACCGGTCTGGTGGGGGATGGGCCTCATGCTCCTGGCCCTGCTCGCCGATCTATCTCCGTGGTGGCGGGAGCGCGTGTTTGCTGTCTTCAACCGGTTGGAGCGCAGGCCAAAGGAACCTTCGATGGACGTTCCCAATCGTGTCGCTGCATGAAGTCAGATGTCATGGAAAGGAGAGTTCGTCTATGACCATCGCGCTCTGGGTCGCACAAGGATTCGCCGCGCTCGTCTTGCTCTTCACGGGCGCGCTCAAAGTGGTGATGCCGAAGGAGAAGCTCGTCGAGAAGATGCACTGGGCCGCCTCGTGGCCGCCCGGTCGCATCAAACTGCTCGGTCTTGCCGAGGTGGCGGGCGCGCTCGGGCTCGTGCTCCCGGCGGCGCTGCACATCGCGCCCGTGCTCACGCCGATCGCAGCGGTGTGCCTCGCCGTGCTGATGCTCGGTGCCGTCCAGACCCACCGGCGTCTTCACGAGAGCTTCGTCCCGGCGCTCGTGCTTGCGCTCATCTGCGTCGCGATCGCGGCGGGTCGGTTTCGTCTTGGAGCGTAGGAGGCGGCGGGATCGACCTCCGCTCTTCTAGGCCTGCGATGAAGACGATCCTTCTTGTGCTCGTGCTGGTTCTGGCGGCGGACTCGACTCTCGCGCAGCCTCCGCAGCCTCCCCTCGAGGGTCGGACCATTCTCGCCGTTCGCGTGTCGGGGCTCGACCACGTCAAGGAATCGGTCGTTCTGACGCAGATGGAGTCGGCACCTGGGCAGCCGTACCTCAAGGCCACGGCGGAAAGAGACATTGTCCGCCTCGATCGCCTCGGCGTGTTCGCTGCGATCTCACTGACGCCAGTCGCCGTCGACGACGGCGTGCGGGTGGACGTGACGGTGACCGAAACGTCCCGGATGGCGGCAGGGATTGCGCTCGCGGTCACCGATGAAAATGGCACGTCAGCCGGGCCGGCGCTGAAGATGACGAGCATCGCCGGACACCCGCTCGACCTCGGCGTGATCACCCGCTTCGGCGGCGAAACACTCGTCGCGTTCCAGGAGATCTCTCCACAATTGACGAGCCGGCGGCTGTGGCACAGCGCGTCCCTGTCGCTCAGCGATCGCTTCAACGAGCTGGAGCAGTTCGAGCAGCGATCGGTCGATCTTGATACCCGTATCGGCTTCCGCTCGTCCGAACAATGGAGGAGTGGCGCCATCTTCAAGTTCTACGGCGTCGAAAGCGATGTGAGCGGCGTCACGCTGTCTCCCGACAATCACGACTCGTTCAAGAGCATCGGCGGCGTCACGGAATACGACAACCGCAATTCCTTCAGAGAGCCGTCACGCGGCTGGTTCAACTCGGTCGATGCGCTCTGGACGACCGGCAGCGGCCAGTACGCCACGCTGAACGTCGACGTGCGTCGGTACCAGCCCGTGGCGATGCGCCAGGTGATCGTGGCCACGGCGCTCGTGACGGTGCAGTCGGGCAGCGACGGCGTCGATCTCCCGACCTACGCCGACTACGCGCTCGGCGGCGAGAATACGGTGCGCGGCCGGGCATTCGCCACGAAGCGCGGCAAGAATCAATTCATCAGCACGATCGAGTACCGCTACACGGCGGTGCCGACGCGAAGCTTCCGCGTGTTCGGCCTCAACTTGTACGGAGGCCTCGCCCTCGCCGCCTTCACCGACGTCGGGAGCGCCTGGGACCACCCGGACGGCTTCTCGGACGGTTTCATCGGCGGCGGCGGCATCGGCCTTCGTCTGTACATCCCGTACATCAACATGATCCGCCTCGACCTGTCGGTCGGCAGCGGCGTGCACGGCGGCCTCGGGATCGGCGAGAAGGCGGTCGCGCAACGGAACCGCGTACGGTGACACGCGATCTCGAAGGTGGAACAAACAGGATGCGCTGACACGCGATTCACAGGGGCGAACGGGAGCCGACACGCACGATACTCGCCGCGAGCCTGCACTGGCCCCGGCGAGGGAGGGGAACAGGGCTTGAAATTGTTGCGCTGAGGGGCCCGTGAGTCTGCGCGCACGCTTCTTCAAAGAGCTCCCTGGTCTCGGACTGCCGGTCGCCGCGAGCCCGCTCCCGCCCGTTACCGATGTGGAGCTCTTGCGGCTGCCCGAACCCGCCCAGCGGTACCTCCGGTTCATGGGTATCGTGGGTCGGCTGCGCGACTGGTCCTTCCGCGCGAGCGCATTCTGCCGAGATCCCGCAACACAATGGGAATATTTCCGCAGTCCCCTACGGAATCGCGTCAACATCCATTGATCCGACATGGAAATCTGCCGATTCGTCAGGCACGATTTCTGCTAGCAACGAGGCTGGCGTCGCAAGGTTGATCGTTGCGACGCCCGTAACACGCCGGGGCGGAGGTCAGATGCAAACCAACGAGCTCCCAACCTTCGACACGACCGAGAACGAGACCAACTGCTGCCCGCGCTTTCGCCCGGAACCGTGGGACCACCAAGAGTTGCACTTCGACCACAAACCGTTCGTCAAGGCGTCGACGATTGGCCTCTTCCACGTGCCGCTGAACATGGGGTCGGTGTTCAGCCATACGTGGAAGGCGATCAAGGACGCGCACGCGGAGAACGGCGGCTTCCAGGGTCCCGTACTCGGACGCGAAGGCGTGGTGCGCCGAGATGGAACGCTACGTCCACGAGAAGGGCAAACAACTCGATACGATCTACTTCTTCTACACGACCTGTCCCCGATGCGCGAAGCACTACGGCAAGAACTACGTCGTTGGTGTGGCGAAGGTCGGGTGACGTGGGATGCGCGTGCTCGTGACATGGGGCTCGAAGCGCGGAGGCACCGCGGGCATTGGCCGTATTGTGAGCGACACGCTCGGATCTCGCGGCTTTGAGGTCACGGCCGCCCCCGCAAGAGACGTTGAACGGCTTGATACCTACAGCGCGGTGATCGTGGGCGGCGCGCTCTACGCGAACTGCTGGCCGCGCGAAGCGCGGCACTTCGTCAGCGGCCACATGGCGCAACTCCGCACGGTGCCGGTCTGGTTCTTCTCCAGCGGCCCGCTCGACGATTCGGCGGACCGCAAAGAGATCCCTCCCACGCGTCAAGTCGCCATCCTCGCCGAACGGATCGGCGCAAAAGGGCGACGTGACCTTCGGAGGCCGTCTCGAGCGCAACGCCAAGGGCTTCCCCAGCGCCATGGCGAAGACGCGCAGCGGTGACTGGCGCAATCCAGACCGGATTCGCACGTGGGCAGCGACGGTCGCCGCCGAACTGCCCACCGCCACGCCCGGAACGCCCATTGAGCACGCGCGCGATCTCTTCCACGTCTGCTTGCTTACGGCGCCGTGGGCTGGGCCCTGTGCGCGGCGACGATGGCGGTGCTGCTGTCCTTGGTGAGCCTCACGGTTGCCCTGATCGTGCATGGGGTCGCCGTGCCGGTGTTCTTCACCGCGATTGCCTGGAATTACTTCCGCGCCCGAGGCGCTCGCGACCCGTTGCCGACGGCGCTCGCGTGGACCGCCCTCGTAATGCTGCTCGACCTCGTGGTCGTGGCGGGCGTCATCCAGCGCAGCCTCGCGATGTTCGAGAGCGTGCTCGGCACCTGGCTGCCCATCCTCCTGATTCTCCTGGCCTCCTGGACAATCGGCACCGTGATGTCGATGATGCCCGGCGCTCCAGATCGCTGAAACTCGCGGAGGTGTGCTGACAGGCCCCGGTCGTCGCCAGCAGAGGCGGAGAAGGAGATTCGTGAGCATCAATGGAACTTGCGTCCTTTTCGAGCGAAGAACCGTCAAATTCGCTCAGGAATTCAGCGACAACTAAGAGTTGGCGGAGAGAGTGGGATTCTCAGCCACCACGCTGGGAGTGCGCTAGTCCGGGCAAGCGATCTTCGAGCAACTGGGGTCCCCGCGGAACCCTCCACGACACGTAATGTGGTCGGAACAAGCCCTTGACGGCGACAGGGAATTCGACGCCCCAGGTCCGGGTTCGACGGAAGGAGTCGCTTTCGAACGGCGAGATTGAGCACCCGTCTACGCTTAGACCCGTTCTCAGACGCTCTTCCTCTTGGGACAGAGTGTGTCGTAGATCAGGCCGGCGATTGGCGTCGGTCAGCGCCGCAGCGCCAGCAACTGGAGGTCGGATTGGGCGGGAATGGCGACCTCCCACGCGGCCATCGCCTGGCCGTGGAAGTGCAGCGTCTGGAGCGTTTCGCCCGTGTGGGCGTCGACGAGCACGCCTGACATCGGGCCGGGCAGCCTGAAGGTCAGCGCGGCGTCGGGCTGCGGGCGGCGCAGCACGAGAATGAAGCGGTCCGGGCTTTCGAGGATCGCGACGCGCATCCCGCGAACCGATCGCAGCAGCGGCGTGCCCGCCGCATTCTGCTGCATGCCCCACCATTCCCACTGGGTGTACAGCCGGCGAACAGTTGGCACCGACTCCGGCGGCCATGTGGACTCGTCGTCTGGCGCCGGCGTCCGGTTCCATCGTCCCGGCGCCTGGACAAAGGCATATCCGCCCTCGGTGCGATTCGCGTAGCACTGCGCGTCTCTGGCGAGGCAAAACCTCGGGACCTCGGCGGGAAAACAGGGCAGCGGCCAGCCGCCCGGCTGGCCGCGCCCCACGATCAGGATCTTCTCGCAGCCTGGCGTGAACGCGGGCGCGACTGGGGATCCTGTTATCCGATACGTCTCGACGAACACTTCAGGGAGCGGGTTGTTCCATTCCGGGTGCCTGGTCCACAGGAAGGTGGCGGCCCAGGTCGGCTCGCGGCTGTTCTCGCGAAGGGAGGGATGGAACGCGAAGGCGCAGGCAGCCGAGGAAATCACGGCGGCGGCCCATGCGAACCGGCGCCAGGCGGGGCCGGTCAGCCGGTCGGCGCGCAGGAATGGAATCGCGAGCGGAATGAACCAGAGCGCATAGCGGCTGAGGCTCGGCGTCGCGCCGTGATGCACGTTGTCCATCCGGCCGAACACCCAGAGCAGGAAGGGGGTGATGAGCACGCTCCCGATGGCGTCAACAGCGACGAAATCGCGCGGCTGTTTCCTCGCGATGATCGCGATCGCCGCCGCCAGCACCACGAACAGGATCGGGAAATTGGGAGCCAGCCCGATCACCGGATCGATCAGGACCGCCGAGATCTCGGCCCAGCCAGGCATGCCGGAATTCGCAACGGCGAGCAGCAGTGAGGGCGTGCCATAACGTACGGAGTAGTACGCGGGATGCAACAGCGCGAGCAGTAGACCGCCCGCCACGCCGAGCTGGAACCGCCGATCGGCGAGATTGGCGCGGTTGAACACGAGCGCCAGCGCGGCGATGAGTCCCACGAACGCCACGAGCGGCGGATACTGCGTCGAGGCTGCGCCCGCCGCGACAATCGCCCACCACGGTTTCTCGCGCATCAGCAGCAACGCCGCGGCAAGCAGGCTGAACGTGAACACCTCGGTATGCGCCTTGTCGAGCCACCAGACGATGGGACTCCCGAAGATCAGCAGGCTGACGGCCCCGCCCAGCCGCGGCAGGCCCAGCCACAGCGCCCAAAGGACCATGACCAGGTTCAGGAAGACGAACCCGTACACCATTGGGAGTCCAACCGCCATGGCGAGCCGAACGAACGGCGCGGCGGCGAGCGAGAAGAACCAGAAATGCATGAAGTCGCGGCGACCGTCGCGCGACACGACCGTGTTCATGTACAAGTCGTCCGCGTTCTGCTCCGGCACGTCGTCGAGGACGGCCTGCTTGAGGCGGTCCAGATCCTTGTGGGCGAGCGAGGGGCCGTGCAGCGACGCGAAGTTGAGGGCGTAGACGATGTACTCGCCGCCGTCGCCCACCACTTGCGGTGGCCGTGCCGCGATCAGGCAGAGGGCGAGTCCGAGGGCACAGACGACGGCGTGCCGCCGGGCTCGGCCTGTCAATTGGCGCTCTCGATGCCGAAGAGCATGACTCCGACCGTCTGCACCAAGAGGGAGAACCCTGCGGCTGCCGGCACCGTCGTCCACATGCTCGTCAGCGCCGCAGCGCCAGCAACTGGAGGTCGGATCGGACGGGAATGGCGACCTCCCACGCAGCCATCGCCTGGCCGTCGAAGTGCAGCGTCTGGAGCGTTTCGCCCGTGTGGGCGTCGACGAGCACGCCTGACATCGGCCCGGGTAGCCTGAAGGTCAGCGCGGCGTCGGGCTGGGGGCGGCGCAACACGAGAATGAAGCGGTCCGGGCCTGCGAGAAAATCCACGCGCACACGATGGAACGACCGAAGCCACGAGAGCCCGGGCGCGTTCTGCCGAAGATCCCACCACGCCCACTCGCGATACACCTTGCGAACCACGGGCACGGCATCCGCAGGCCACGCCAAGCCCTCATCGATCTCCGCCGGGCGATTCCACCGCCCGGGCGCCGGCACAGACACGTACCCGGCGCCCTCGCGATTGGCGTAACACCACACACCGATCCCCCGGCACCTGATCGGCGTGTCGGCGGGAAAACAGGGCACGGGCCAGGCGCTCGACGCGCCTCGCCCTCCCGCGAGGATCTTCTCGCAGCCGGGAGTGAAGGTCGGCGCAGTCGGGGCTTCGGTCTTCAGATACGTCTCCGTGAACACCTCGGGCAGCGGGTTGTTCCAGCCGGGATGTCTCGTCCACAGATAGTCGGCGGCCCACGTGGGCTCGCGCCCGTTCTGCCCGATGGACGGATGAAAGGCAAAGACACAAATCACCGCCGAGATCGTGGCGGCGCCCACGACCAGCCTGCGCCAGCCCTCGCCTGCAATGCGGTCGGCGCGGAGAAGGGGAATGGCCAGAGGAATGAACCAGAGCGCGTACCGGCTGAGGCTCGGCGTCGCGCCGTGGTGCACGTTGTCCTTGCGGCCGAAGACCCACAACAGCACGAGGCTGATGAGCGCGCTGGCGATGACGTCGGCGCTGAGAAGTTCCCGCGGCCGCCGCCGCACGGTCACGACGATGGCCGTGACGACGATCACCGCGAAGATCGGGAAGTTGGGCACCAGGCCGATCAGCGGGTCGATCAGAACCGCCGAGATTTCGGCCAAGCCAGGCATGCCGGAATTGGCGACCACCAGCAGCAGCGAGGGCGTGCCATGACGTACGTAGTAGTAGGCCGGATGCAGCAGCGCGAGCAGCAGACCGCCCGCCACGCCGAGCAGAAACCGTCGATCGGCGAGCTTGGCGCGGTCGAACGCGACCGTCAGCCCGGCCACCAGCGCAACCATTACGGCCACCGGTGGATACTGCGTGGACACCGCACCCGACGCCACCATGGACCACCACGGTCGCTCCCGCAGCAGCAGGAATGCGGCCGCCAGGAGGCTGAACGTGAAGACCTCGGTGTGCGCCTTGTCGAGCCACCAGACGATGGGACTGCCAAAGATCAGCAGACTCATGGCGGGTCCGAGTCTCGGCAGCGCCAGCCACAGGGCGCCCAGCAACATCGCCACGTTCAGGGCGGCAAACCCGTAGACTGCGGGAAGTCCCACCAGTGTGCCGATCCAGACGAACGGCGCCGCCGCCAGCGAATAGAACCAGAAATGCATGAAGTCGCTGCCGCCGCGCGGCGCGCGCACGGCGTTGCGATAGAAGTCTTCGTCGGTATGCTCCGGCGCGTAGTCAAGGACGGCCTGCTTGAGCCGGTCCAGATCCGTGCGGGCGAGCGAGGGGCCGTGCAGCGACGCGAAGTTGAGGGCGTAGACGATGTACTCGCCGCCGTCGCCCACCACTTGCGGCGGCCTGGCCGCGATCAGGCAGAGGGCGAGTCCGAGGGCACAGACGACGGCGTGCCGCCGGGCTCGGCCTGTCAATTGGCGCTCTCGATGCCGAAGAGCCTGCGGCCGGCGGTGACGAACCTGCCCAACAGCCGGCCACGCCTCAGCAGGGTGACTTCGCCGTCAGGCGCGACGTCAAGAAAACCTCTCGCACGAAGCTGGTGCACGCGGGACTCGATCATGATCCGCACACCATAGCGGCGGGTCAGCTGAGGCACCGACAGCTGGTGCTCCGGGGCCAGCAAGAGCTCCACCAGGATCCGCAGCGTGACGGATCGGTCCGGCAGCGTCATGAAGTGCAGGAACAGCCCGCCGATTGCCAGATGCACGACGGAAAGAAAGACTCGGCCGTCCATCGCGACGCCCGCGGCCAGCAGTGACGGCCAGACCAGCCAGGCCGCCGGCGCGGTAACGAGCGCGACGGCCGCGATGGCGACATAGATATTCCCCTTCGGACGCACGGCCGCGACCGTGATGACGCCGACCGTCTGCACCACAAGGGAACACCCGGCGGCCGCCAGCACCGTCGTCCACATGCTAGTTGAGACCGCCGCCCATCCCCAGCGAGAACAGCTTGAACGCGGTCAGCGCGCCGCGCGCGATCGCGCGGCCCCGAGCGCAGAGCCGCAGCGTGTCGCCGCGGTATTCGATGTACCGGCCCGCGACGAGATTCGGCACGCGCCTGGCGAGAATGCGGTCAAGATCACTCGCGCGCTCGTACGAACCCACGAGGCGATCGACGCGCCGAAGCCGGACGTCGTGGAGCAGGTCGTGACACAGCCCGCCGGAGAATCCCCACAGCAGACTGTAGAACGAGTTCCACGCCGTCACGCAGAGAAGCACGTGCACCAGCAGGCAGGCCGCCAGTCCGACGGCATCGTCAATCCGCTCGGTCGGCCACAGGACGAGGTACACCGCCGCCGCACCGACCAGGGTCAGCGTGGCGTACATGAGGAAGATCAGGCGAGGCGCGCGCGGGCGGACGAGGCGGATAGTGACGAGTGAGAGAAGAAAGAACACGCCGCCAGTCGCGAAGGGTAGGGCCAAACGGACCATGCACCACCTCGATGGTCTGGGATTCTATCGCCACGCGTGCGAAGCCGGGGGTGCGATCGCTTCCGCAAGCTGGACAGTATTCCCCCTTATGTCGCTTCGGCGACCGCACCAATACTTCCTATCTTCGAACGGGATAGACTTTCTTATGCGCCGCAGCACGTTGACAATTCTGCGGCGCGACACATAATCGCCGGCATGAAGATCCTGGCTTCGTTCGCGTTCGTGGCACTTGGGCTCGCCGCGGCGGCGGCTCAGCAACCCGTTCCCGAGTACGACCTGCTGTTCAAGGGAGGCCACGTCATCGACGCCAGGAACGGCATCGACGCGGTCCGCGATGTCGCGATCGCCGGCGGAAAAATCGCCGCCGTGGCGGGCGACATTCCGGCGGCCCACGCCCTGAAAACGGTCAACGCGACGGGACTGTACGTGACGCCTGGATTGATCGACATTCACGCGCACACGTACCGTCCGACCGTCTCGCTCAACGGCTTCCGCGCCGACAACCAGGCGGTCTATCCCGACGGCTTCAGTTTTCGGAACGGCGTGACGACGTTCGTCGATCCAGGCGGAGCCGGGTGGCGCAACTTCGAGGATTTCAAAGACCGCGTCGTCGATCGCTCCCTGACGCGCGTCCTGGCGATGATCAATATCGTCGGCCGCGGCCTGGCGGGCGGACGTTACGAGCAGGATCTGACCGACATGCAAGTGAAGCCGACCGCCGACATGGCGCTGAAATACAAGGGCCTCATCGTCGGCGTGAAGAGCGCGCATTTCTCCGGGCCGGAGTGGGCGCCGTACGAGCGCGCGGTGGAAGTCGGCACCATCGCGAATATTCCCGTCATGATCGACTTCGGCAACAATCGCAAGGAGCGTCCGGTCGCCGAACTGCTGACGCGCGTGTTGCGTCCGGGCGATATCTACACACACATGTACTCAGGGCTGCGCGGCGAACAGGACCCGCAGACGCTTGGTCCCATTCAAGGACTGATTGACGGACGGAAGCGGGGCGTGATCTTCGACGTCGGGCATGGCAGCGGCAGCTTCCTGTGGCGCATCGCCGTGCCGTTCATGAAAGCTGGATTCGTCCCGGATTCCATTTCGACCGATCTCCACACCGAAAGCATGAACAGCTCGCTGCACGACATCGACGATCTGATGAGCAAGTTTCTCGCGATGGGCATGCCGCTCGACCGCGTGATTGCCGCGACGACGTGGAACCCCGCGCGCGAGGTGAAGCAGGACACGCTTGGCCACTTGTCAGTGGGGGCGGTGGCCGACGTCGCCGTGCTGCGCGTCGAGCAGGGAACTTTCGGATTCACCGATATGAACGGCGCGCGGCTGAGTGGCACCAAGCGGATCCGCTGCGAGCTGACCGTGCACAACGGCAAGGTGGTCTACGACCTGAACGGCCTCACGCGGCCGGACTGGACGACGCTGCCGGCCGGTTACCGGAAACAGGGAGACCCGCGCTGGGATGGGTACGGGCGCTAACGGGCAGCCGCACGCGCAGGCCGGTCCTCACCCTTTTCTTGCTGCGACCAGCGCCAACTCGCGCCACTTCCAGTAGCAATCGACGTCGCTGAATCCGATCTCGCGCAGCCATCGCAGCTGCGTCTCGACGTCGAGCAGCTTGTTTGAAGGATCCTCTTCGCCGGGCGCCAGGCCCATCGCCTGAAGAAACTGCTCGTGGCCGAGCGCGCTGGCCGACGCGACGTGCTCCAGGTTGCAGAACGCGCCTCCGGCGTCGAGCAGGTTCCACACCTCTGCGTAGAGGCTTCGCTTGCGGTCGTGAGTCAGGTGATGAATTGCAAAGGACGAGATGACGACGTCGAAGCGGCCGAGTTCGGGTAGCGGATCGGCGAGATCGTGGGCGATGACCCGAACGCCAGAATGACCGGCGAACCGCTCCGACAGACGCTGCAGCATCGGCGGCGAGAAGTCTACGGCGACGCCGGAGGCGCCCGGTCGGGCCTCGAGCACGAGTTGCAGCAGGCGACCGTCACCGGACCCCAGATCGAGAATTCTGTGCACAGAGGGCGGGATCTGTTCGAGGAGCGTCGCCTCGCCCGCGGCGCGGTGGGGAATGCGGTCCGCGCGCTCCAGATACGCGGCTGCGTGGTCAGGACGTTGCCACTCATTCAACGCGTGCGAGTCGGGCCCCGCGGAGTTCGGTTCGACGTCAGTCATCGGTCTCGATCACTCCGTCGAGCGCAGTCTCATTTGTCACAACATGGAAACCCCACTCGCTCAAGAGGACTTCATCGGGGTTTTCAGAAGCCGTCGCATCGGTCTCAACTTCCTGCCATTTCCTTAGTCGACGAACATCCCGCGTTCTTTCCGAGACCGCCTGCAGGACGTAGTTCCTGAACGCCGGATGAACAAATGTCGCGCGCATCTCGGTCCATGGATAGTAGTCGAGCGCCCGCAGCGCGTCGTCCCATGGCTCGAACAAGTCCGGTTCGTAGGCTGCTGCCGCGCTGTCAAACAGAGGAAATGAACGCTGACCGAGGAGGCTGATGCTGCCGCTCTCGGCCGCTACCTCCAGAACCGTGACCGATTTGGCAGACATGGACTCCTGGCCTCGGCTCGCGCAACAACAAGTACTACAGGTCAGTGGCGCGGCGCGATGGTGTATGCCGGTCTTCTCGAGTTCGACGCCTTCTCCGCGCTTGACGCCAGTTGCTTTGCGATGCAAAGGTATCTTAGCATGTCGGCTTGAGATCGACGCGCAGGCGTACCGAGGCAATGGTCGCAGTCTTCCTTGCGGTGGTCATGGCGATCGCGGGCGGTGGAGCGATCTGGGTCGCGACGACGAGGCCGATTTACGAAGACGCGGCAGCCGTACCGTCAACGGTGGCCGCCCCGCCCACCGATGGGTACGTCGGTCCGGCAGAGGAATCCAGGCGGCTCGCGCGCGCAAGCGTCGCACTTCACAACCTGCCGGGCCTCTCGGTCGCGGTGGCGGTGAATGGCAAGATCGTCTGGGCCGAAGGCTTCGGCTGGGCCGACGTCGACAACAGCATTCCGGTCACGCCGTTGACCCGCTTCCATCTCGGCGCCCTCTCGAAACCGTTGACGGCGGTTGCCGCCGCCGTTCTGCACGACCAGGGCCGCCTCGACCTCGATGCGTCGATTGAGCGATATGTCGCCTCGTACCCCGGGAAGCAATGGACGGTCACCACGCGTCAGTTGATGGGCGACGTCGCCGGTGTGCACCGCATCCGCGGCGACAACAACGACGCGATGCCTACACAGCACTGCGGGAGTGTCGACGAGGCGGTGTCGCTGCTTGCCAACGACCCACTCCAGTTCGAGCCAGGCACACAGCATCGCTACTCGATCTGGGGCTGGGTGCTTGTCAGCGCGGTCGTCCAGGGCGCAGCCGGGGAGCGTTTCGATCGCGCCATGGCCCACCAGGTATTCGAGCCGCTCGCCATGACGCGCACCGTCCTCGCGGAAACCGCCGGCCGGGACCTCGCCACGGCCGACTACTCTCCAAGAACGATCGTGCGCAACCCGCTGGACGATGATGATTGGTCGCCGCCGGAGTATTCCTGTCTGGCGGGTGCTGGCGCGTTCGCTTCCACGCCGACGGACCTCGTGCGACTCGGCTCCGCGATGCTGAAGCCCGGCTTCCTGAAGGCAGAGACGATCGCCGACTTCCAGACGCCCACGCGTCTTGCGTCCGGCGCGTCCGCGACCTACGCGATGGGCTGGACGGTCGGCGGCGTTCAGCTCGCGGGCCAGCCGACACGCATGGTCAGTCACCGAGGAAGCCCCAGGGGTGGCAGCACCGCGCTCCTGACGTTCCCGGATTACGGTCTCGCCGTCGCCGTCACGGCCAACGGGCCGTATTCCGGGCAGGCCGATCCGCTCGCTCGACAGATCGCGGAAGCCTTTCGGATGGTCAGGAGGCAGCAATGATTTGGCTGGCGGTTCTCGTCTCGGTCCTCGCCAGCCTCGCGCCTGCACGCCGCGCCGCATCGGTGCAGCCGATGGTGGCCATGCGATCTCTCTAGGATTTGCTCTGGGATTTGCCTGACGGCCGATCCAGCGGCTGCTAGAATCCGCTCCGAGGAGACCGTCATATGCGTCTGTTTCGATCGTTCGCGCGGGACTCGCGCCCGTGCGCGTGTCTGGTCGTGTTGGCCGTGTGGGCGCTCCTGGACCGCGTCGTCTTGACGCAAGTGCCTGCTCCAGCTCCGGCTCCTCCGGCCGGGGGCACTCCGGCGCCGCCGGCGCCCCCGGCGCGGCGGCGGTCGCGGTCGTGGCCTTTCCCCGGTCGCGCAGGCAGCGCTCGCGGTCCTGCGCGCGCCGCTGGATCGTCTGACGCCGGTGACCGACGCGATGCTGCGCAATCCGCCGCCCGGCGACTGGCTCCACTGGCGGCGCACGTACGACGGCTGGGCGCACAGCCCGCTGACGCAGATCAATCGCGACACCGTGAAGGACCTGAAGGTGGCGTGGACGTGGGGCCTGAATTCGACGAATGGCGCCGTCAACGAGTTCACGCCGCTCGTGCACGACGGCGTCATGTTCATGTGGAACTTCGGCGAGACGATTCAGGCGCTCGACGCGAAAACCGGCACGCTGCTCTGGCAATACACGCACCAGCTGCCGGCCGACTACCCGCCGCTGCCGGGCTTCTTCAGGACGAAGCGGAGCCTCGCGATCGGCGGCAACAAGCTCATCGTGCCGACGATCGACATGCGCGTCATCGCGCTCGACGTCAAGACGGGCGCCAAGTTGTGGGACGTCGTCACCGACGACTACCACGAGCCTGCGCACCTACAACAGCGGCCCGCTGGTCATCAAGGACAAGGTCCTCGTCGGCGCCGGCAACTGCTCGCCGGGACACACCAATTCGCCTGGGCCCCTCCAAGGCGTGTTCCCGCCGGGCGGATGCTTCATCACCGGCCACGATCTCGAGACGGGAAAGCAACTGTGGCGGTTCAACACGATCGCGCAGCCGGACGAGCCTGGCGGCGACACGTGGAACAACCTGCCGGCGGAAAAGCGCGGCGGCGGCGCCATCTGGGTGGCCGGGCAGTACGACCCGGAGCTGAACCTGACGTACTGGGGCACCGGCTCGCCCTCGCCGTGGTCGACCGTCACGCGCGGCACCTTCGACGCGAAGGGCCTGTACATGAACTCCACGCTGGCGCTCAATCCCGACACCGGCAAGCTCGTCTGGTACTACCAGCACATCGGCGCTGACCCGTACGACCAGGACTATGCCTTCGAGCGGATCATCGTGCCGGTGAACTTCCAGGGGCGGCCGCGCAAGGCCGTGATCACCGCGGGCAAGCCCGGGATTTTCGAAGCGCTGGATGCCGCGACCGGCCAGTTCCTGTTCGCGCGCGATCCGGGCGCGCAGAACGTCGCCACGGCCATCGATCCGGTGACGGGGGTCAAGACGCTGCTCCCGGAACCGCTGCCCGCCGGCGTGACCGCGCTGCCCGGGCAACATGGGCGCCAGAAATTTCCCGGCCGGCTCGTACAGTCCGCTCGACGAACCGGTACTACCTGCCGATCATCGACATCTGCATGGGGAAAGATGGGTGACACGCCGGCCCGCTTCCTGGCGTTGGACCTGCACGACGATGGAGTTCGCGTGGGACATTCGGTCACGCGTCCCGCAGTCGTCCGGCCGAGCTCACGACCGCCGGGGGCCTGCTGTTTTCGGCGACGCCGGATCGCTATTTCCGCGCGTTCGATGATCGCGACGGCAAGGTGCTGTGGGAAAGCCCGCGTCTGAATGACATCCCGAATGCGTTTCCGATCACCTACATGGTGGACGGCAAGCAGTACATCGCCATGCCCGTGGGGAATACCGGGCTCCAGGGCAACACCGCCTTGAGCACCGCGCCTGAGCTCGCCGCCGTGCGAGGCGCGCCGCGTCGATGTTGTGGGTGTGGCAGCTGCCCTGAGCCCGCTGAAGGGAAAGCCGATGTGCACGTTGTCGGTCCCGCGGGCACTGCAGTCGCCGGCCGCGTCAAAGACGTCTGCGGTCAGCGCGGATCCGCCGCCGGCGGCCGCCGCCGCCGGACGATTCGAGGCCGATCCCCGTGGCGGATGTGCACAGCCATAACGTCACGCGTCTCCTCGCCAGATGGAAAGACGGCGACGAGGCCGCGCTGCAGCAACTCGTTCCAATCGTCCACGAGGAGCTGCGAAGGTTGGCGCGGCGACAGATGGCGGGGGAGCGGCCAGGCCACACGCTTCAGCCGACAGCGCTCGTCAACGAAGCATACCTGCGGCTGGTCAATCTCAGACGCTCATCACGCTTCAGGGCACGGCCCCTGGTCAGAACTTTTTCCGCCTGAATCTCGAGACCGGCGAGCAGCGTCAGCTCACCAGCTTCGACCTGAGGAGCGGCTCGGTGGTTCAAAACTTCGACATCTCGCCCGACGGCAAGCGGACCGTGTTCGATCGACTCCGAAATCACGCCGACATCGTGCTGATGAATCTGGCCCGCTAGACCTGTCGGCTCCGACGCTGACTGACATCGATCGCCCACACGCTGCGGCCGTGCGTCGCGATGACCGCTGCCTGACGCGCGAGCTACAATGCGTCTCATGGCAGCGCGCCGAACGCGACTGGTGCTGTGTCTGGTGTTGTTGCTCGCGCCTGGCTGCCGGCCGCTCTGGAATCTCCTGCCACACACCCACACGACAGCCATCTCGCCTGATGGCCGGCACACGGCGTTCGTCCGCAGCGGCGCGCTGAACATCGATCCCCCGGACGACCATTTGTACCTGGCCACCGCTGGCCAGCCGGCTCGCCATCTCATGGCTCTGGGCGCGGACGTGGCCTGGTCCAGGGCGATTTTCTGGGCGCGCGACAGCCGCCGAGTCGGCTTCGTCATCAACGACGATCGCGTCGCAGTGTTCGACGCGACGAGCGGCGCGCTGGAGGCAATGTTCTATCTTCTCGGACACGGCGAGTGCTGCGGCGGTGCCGAAGCGGCCAAACGCGTGGCGTTGAGCGATGATGGGACGCACGTATTGTTCGATCATGTCCGGCTGGCCACCGTGCTTATTCAACGGCGCGACGGCCAGACGATCGAGGCGCCCGTCACTGCTGAGGGCGAACAGTTGCTGTCTGGGCGGCCGCGCCACTCTCCAGAAGTCGTTCTGGAACACAAGTCAGTGGCCGTGCCATCGAAACGAATTCGGCTGCGTTTCGATCCGCCGTCGGTGGCGACCCGCTGGGTCAACGTCATCGATCGGCATCAGCGCTGGTTGTCCGTGCCGCTGACCGAACGTTCTGGCGGCGTGCTGGAGTTGCCGGCCGTCAGCGACACGCCGATCGATCGACTGGAGGTTTCGCGCGTCGTGGTGCGCGACGTGCCCCTGGACGGCTCGCCGGTTGTTGTCACTCTGAGATAAAGGCAGAAGCGCCCCACGCGTTGCAACTCGTGCTTTTTGCCCGCACCAACAGCGGGAAATACCTCGAGCAGTGCGGCGTCTTCTACGGGAACGTCGCGAGAATTCCGGCGATGACGACAGAACGATTGCGCCCGGGCTGGCCGCCGGATCGGTGGGGGCTCGCCTGACGTCTCGACGCTGCTCCACGTGGATGAAGCGCGACGGACCGATAGGGACGTTGCCCTGCGGGCAGATGTTCGCGTGCGTCAAACCGGACGCGAATCGCATCTGCATGTTGTCGGTCCCGCGGGCACTACAGTCGCCGGCCGCGTCAAAGACGTCTGCGGTCAGCACGGATCCGCCGCCGGCCGGCGGCCACCGACGCCGCTTCGATGTTGGCGGCGAGTGTGTGGAACAGCGGCGGTGGTGCCAGAACGCCGTTGCTCAAAAACACGTCGGGAGTGCACGTCGAGTTCCCGTGGAACTGGATGTGCCACGCCGAGGCGTCGCTCGCGTAGATCTCCTCGAACGCCATCTGGAACACGGACTCGGCGACGTGCCCGACGTCGGCCTCCAGGTATGGACGGCTCGACTGCTCGCAGGACGCGACCGCCGAGTTCTGGTCCCGATCGGTTCCGGCAAGAAGCAATGTGCGTGCTCGTACGGTCATGTATGCCTCGAGTGCCTGGTCCTCCGTCTCGAGGTCGTCCTTCGGATGCGGCGCCGAGACATTCAGCGCGCGCTGCGGCTGCGGGTTGATGACGTAGGTGCCCCAGCCCCGGCGCGTCGGATCCGCCGGGTCGGTGATGCTGACGCCAGCCGGATGCGCGGCAGCGGCCGGGATTCGGCCCGGGACACCCTCCATCAGGACGTAGTGCGTCCGTCCGGACGCGGTGTCAAGGTACTGCACGACGTTGTACGTGGAGCTGATCGCGCGCACCTGCTGGTGCGCGTGCTCCCAGGATCCGGCAAGCATTTTCTGGAACACGCCACGCCACGCGGCCAGTTGCGCCTCGGTCGGAATCACGTACTCGTTGTGCTGGTCCGCCGGGTCCGCCGCCGCGCCGGATCCACGCACGTTCGAGATCGATGACAGGATCTCCGACTTGATGAAGGCCGCGAGATCGCCCGCGGCCGACGGCAGCGTCGAGACCACGTCCGGCATCTTGTACAGGATGACGGCGTTGTCGAGGATGAAGTCGTCGATGTCGCCGGCGGTGTCTCCGCTCGACGTCCGGGACTCGACGTGCAGGACGTTGCCGGACGCTCTGAGTTGATGCCGGGGCTCGATGAGCAGCGTGTTGCTGTTCCACGCGTCACGGCCGGGGCTGACCGGCAATCCGCCGAAGACGTCCACGCCGTTGACCTGAAACACGTTGTTCGCGTGGTCGACGTCGCGCGACTGGAACATCAGCACAGCCGTCTCGCCCGGATTCACGCCGGGGCAGTCGAACGGAAAGTCCTTGGCGGCTCCCGCGAATGGGACGTCGGGTTCGACGTCGTCGAACGTGTCCGGATCGTCGCCGAAGTGTTGCCGCGAGAAGACGATGACCGTGAAGTTGGTCGCCATGGGTACCAAGCGCCTCCGGGGCGCGCGCAGGCGTGGGTGAGCACCGCCGCTCGTCCTCAGCGGGCGATTATCCACCGGACTGCCCGGATCTCGTACGCATCGCCTGCTGTCACCGTGACACGTGACGGCGCCGAGACAGTCGATCGAGACAGTAGGGCCGCGCACCGCAGGAAATGCCCGCAGAATCCAGGCCCTCGGTCCCAGTCGAGCCGGCACGCGATGTGCTGACGTCACGGCGCGATGCCCGCTGAGAAGGAGCCGCGCGCCCAGGCGCTCGAGCAGCACTACAGCAATCACCTCGAGGTCGGCTTCAACGCGCTCGAGTTCCTGCTGCGGTTCGCACAGGCCCGCGGGGACGAGCCGCCGCGGCCGCTGCTCGAGGTCGTGACCAATCCGGCCTTTGCGCGCGCGTTCAGCGCGACGCTGGCCGAGGCCGTGACCTCCTACGAGGAGCGATTCGGCCCGATCCCCGACGCCAATGATTTCGTCGGCGGATCCGACATGTAGCGATCGAAGGAGGAATCATGCCGGCACTGGTCGTCCCTGGCGTTCGCGTCGAAGCGCGCTTCGACGTGCTGCCCCCGCTTCCCGCGCCCTCCGGCATTGTCGGCGTGGTCGGGATCGTCGATCGGCTCCCGCAGACGGTCGGCCTCATCGGCGTCACGAAGACCGCCGAGATCCGCGACCTGCTGGGACCCGGCACGCTGGCGAGCATGCCCGAGGTCGTGCATGCCCTGGCCAACGGCGCGAGCGAGGCCGTGATTTCGCCGGTGGAGGGTGGGGCGTCCGCCTCGGCAACGCTCGCCAATCAGAATTCCGAAGGCGTCGTGATGCTCCGGTGCCGATCGGCGGGCGCGGCAGGCAACGCGCTGCGCGCCGAGGTACGGACCGTGCGCGCCGCCGACAACAGCATCGCGCGCGTGACGCTGCGTCTGCTCCGCAGCGGCCAGACGGTCGAGACGTTCGCCGACATGCGGATCGAGCCAGGTGCGCCCGACGATCTCTTCGAGACGGTCAATCGTCAGTCCACGTACGTGGTCGCCGTCGATCCCGGTTTCGTCGAGATCCGTCCTGCCCCCGGCACCTACTCGTTCTCCGATACGCGTCAGTCAGATCACCGTTCCCGAGGCACAGCCGGGTACGCGCAACCTGCTGCTGCTGCGGCCGGCCGACGGCGTCGACCCCATCGGTCTCAGCGTCCGCATCGCCGCCTCCGGCCAGACGCTCACCGTGACGGTGGCTCAGCGCGGCCTGCAGGAGGAGTTCACCGGCCTGGTCATGGATCCTGACAGTCCGCGCTACCTGCCGTACGTCCTCGCCAACGAGAGCCGCTTCATCCGGTCCGTGCCGTTGAGTTCGCGCGACACGAACCGCCTGCCCACCGACACCGCGGCGCCAGTCGCGTTCACCGGTGGGACGTCGCCGACGGTCGCCCAGTACCAGGCGGCCATCGATCGGCTGGCCGACGACCCGCGCATCGATCTCGTGCTGGCCTCGGTCGAGGCCGGCCGCGCGCAGGGCGAAGTGCGCCAGATTCACCAGGCGCTCGTCGCGCACGCCGTGACGATGGCCGATGCGGCCGCGCCGCGCATCGCGTTCGGGTCGGTGACGACCGACGAGAGCAACACCCTCGACAGCATCCGCGAGCACTCGGCGCTGGTTCGCAACCGCCGGTTCGTGCTGGTCGCGCCGCCCGGGGCCGAAGGCGCGGTGGCCGGCCTGATCGGCCGGCTCGATCCGCAGGATTCGCCGACGTTCAAACCCGTGCCGCTGTTCGGCATCGCGCCGTCCCGCTATCGCGAGAGCCAGTTGAACCGCCTGCTCGGATCGACCACGAACCTGCTCGTCGTCCAGGAACGCGTCGGTCGCGGGGTGGTCGTGCTCCGCGGGCTCGACACGTCGGGCGATCAGATCTCGGTGACCCGCGTGGCCGACATCTGCATCCGCGAGACCAAGGCGATCTCCGAGAACTTCATCGGTCAGCTCAACACCGACGAGGCCCGGCTCTCGCTGAAGCAGCAGATCGTGGCGACGTTCACGCGGCTCGAGCGCGAGGGCGCGCTGGTGCCATCGACGGACGGCAAGGATCCGGCGTTCATGGTGGACGTCTACTCGACCCAGCAGGACTTCGCGCAGGGGATCGTGCGCATCGACATCGCGGTGCGGCCGGTGCGGGCCATCGATTACATCTACGCGACGATCCGCGTGAAGAACTGAAGGTAAAGGAGCCGACCATGCCGACGATTTTTGCAGCCAACGAAAGCCGCGTGCTGATCAACGGCAACGTCGTCGAGGGCGTGCGCGCGCTCGAGCCTACCGGCGCGTCCAGGCGCGCGAGAACGTGTACGCGCTCGGGATCGTCCGAGCGCATCGGCGTCGTGTCCGGGGCCGCCGTCTTCGAGGGGCGGTTGCGCGTCGCCTCGACAGCCCAGGTCGCTGGACCAGCTGGCGCCGGACACCTCGTTCCAGGTCAGCGCCTTGCTGAAGCACAACGACCAGCAGATGACGGTCACGCTCGACGAGTGCTTCCTGCCAGGAGAAGTCATTCGACATGGGCGTCGGCGGTCACGGCGAGTCCGTGTACAGCTTCACTGCGACACGCGCTCGTGAAGAGCGCGCTGCCTAGCACCCATGCCGGGCCGCCTGTCCGTCGAGGTTGCGATCGATCGCGGCTATGTGCTCGTCGGTGGCATGCGCATCGCGCTGGTGGCCGACCAGTCCGGTGTCCTTTGCGCATCTGGCGGCGCACGGCTGCGGGCGCTGACATTTGCCGAGCGCGGCGGACTCGTGACCGAGGCCATCGGCGCGGACGATCCGGGCGCGGCGCTGGCCGAATCGATCGTGCGGGATTCGACGATCGATGCGGCGGGCCTCGAAAAACAGGTCGTGGCGGCGCTCTCCTGTGCCCTCGCCGGCGGTGGTGAAGAGCACCTGACGTTTGGCGAGGCCGCGAGAGTCGCCTGCGAACGCCAGGGCTGGAGCTGGGATCGGGTCCTCGAGGCACCGGCCTGGTACGTCGATCGCGTTGCGGCCGATCGGTCCGAAGCTGCCGGCGAATGGTCGACGTTCGTGTTTCCCTCCGCGGAGTCTGTCGACTTGAGCACGGTGACGCGCGCGATGACGATGAACCTGCTGCGGCGGGCGGTGGAATCCACGGCCGCGCCGGAATCGCCGCGGATGAAGCAGGCTCCTTCACGCGCGCACATCCGACAGGCCCGCGCGCCGCTCCGCCCGGCGAAAGCTGCCTCGAGCAGGATCTGATTTCCAGTCGACGGCGAGTTCGAGGCCGGCCGCGACCGGGGCAGCGAGCGAGTCACAGGCGCTCGGGCGTGACAGGACGCCAGGTCGCCGACGCGTCCTGGCCCGCGCACGTTCGCGTCCGAACGCACCGCGAAGTCCTCGCCCCCGGCGTCACCGCTCGACATCGCGACCGGAGGCAGCCCCAACGAACCGCTATTCGCGCAGCCACTGACGTCGGGGCCGGCGCCAGCGCCGGGCTGGCGCCTCGATTCAAGCGTCACCAACGACCGGCAACCTGCCGGTTGACGGGCTCGCAACCTCAGCCATTCGCGCGACGACATCGCGCACGCAGATGGCCGCTCTTGAAACGCCAGCCGTGCGATGGGCGGATCCGACTCCCGCGCCATGCGTCCTGACTCCGTCGAAGGTGGTCGGGCCGACTGCTGGTCCGGTCGACTGGCTGGATCACATGGCGCGCGCGCTCTCCGCCGAATGCGACTTGCGAGGACTGGATTGATGAGCGACCGGCCGATTCCTCTGCTTGGAGACATCGCGCTCGCGTCCGTGCAGCGCATCGACCATTCCCTCGACGCGGGCTTTGCCGGCTCGCGGGTCGTCGGACTCGAAGGCGAGTTACAGCAGCGGGCGGGCCGGCCGTCACACGAAATCCGGATTGCCGGCGTGCTGTTCGGCGACGACGCGAAGGACACGTTGGGGACGTTGCAGGCGGCCGCGCAGGCTGGCGACGAACTGACGTTTTCGGCCGACATCACGAGTGCGCTCGACCTGCAGCGGGTGGTGATCCGCTCCTTCCATGCCGAGCAGATCGCCGGCGAGCCCGTTCGCAGCCGGTACCGGATTGAGTTGCGCGAGAGCCCGCCGCTGCCGCCGCCTGCGCAAGTCAGCGCGTTCGGCGGTCTCGAGGATTCGGGCTGGGCGACCTCGGGATTCGATCCTGGCGTTCTCGGCGAAATCGCGGGCCTGGCGAGCGACATCGCCGGCGCCGTCGACACCGCCATGGGCGCGATTTCGGCGCTCGACGACATCGCCGGCCTCGTGAACGGATTCAACGGCGTCATGGATCCGCTCCAGGGCGCCGTCGATGGCGCCGCGGCGATCGGCGAAGGCTTCCGGAAGGCGACGCAGGCGCTGGGAGACGCTTTCAAGTGATCCTCAGACCGTCGGCCACTCTGACGCTCGGCAATCTCCGCTACGACTCGCACGTCGTGCGCTTCGAGATCTGTCTCGGCCTGCTGCCGCGTGGCGGCTCGGTCGAGGTCCGTCTTCCCGCGTCCGCGCGCTTCGAAGCGTCCGCGGGAGACGATGCGCAGGTGGACGTGGATGGCGGCGAAGGCAGCGAACGCGTGCTGACAGGGAAAGTGCGCGAAGTCGTGCGCACGCCGTACGTGACCATTGCGCGTCTGCACGATGCCGGAGGCATCCTGGCCGAGTACCGTCCGTCGGTTACCTTCGAGCACCAGTCGGCGGCCGACGTCGTGCGCGGACTGGCATCCGATGCCGGTGTGAGCGTCGGACGGCTCGACCTCGATCTGGATCTCGTCGCGTATGTCGCGCATCCGCGGATGACTGCCGCCGAGCACGTCGCGCATCTCTGCCGGCTGGGAGGATCGATTCCGCGAACGACCGCCGACGGCGAGCTCGAGATCGTGAAACGTCCGGCCGGCCAGCCCGACAAGGCGCTGAAGTACGGGCGCGAGCTGACGGAGTACCGCGCGGCCCGGTCGTCGGTTCCCAATCCAGCGCGGTTTGCGATCGGATTCGGACCGGCCGGATCGACGTCTGCGCCCGATGCCCTGAAACAGACGAAGACCTCGCTGCCGGATTCGGCGAAGCCTGGCGGCCCCGGTGTCGTCCGTGAGCCCGCGGCAATGCTCCGGACGGCGGGCGCCGCGTCGAATGCTTCGCAGGCACTTCAGGAAGCGGCGGCCGCGACCGGCGAGCGGCTCGCCGCCGAGTGCTTCCTCCTGCCAGGCCTGCGGCCGGGCGAAGTCTTCGAGGTCCAGTCGCTGCCGGACGAATTCAGCGGCGGACCCTGGCTCGTGACGCGCGTGACGCATCGGCTCGACCCGGCGTCGGGCGGCAGGACGTTGATTGACGCAGAGAACGCCGACTCGGAATCGTTGCTCGGGCAACTCGTGGGCGCCGCGCTGTCGGCCGTCGGGAGCCTGCTATGAGTGCCGCGCTGCTCTACGACAGCATCGCCCGCATCGCACGCCACGAGGCGCACGCGCGATCGATTGCCGCCGATCGGCGAAGTCACCAACGTCTATCCCGCCGACGGCGCCGCGAAGGACCACGCCGTCACCGTCAAGCTGCGCGAGAGCGGGTTGGCGCTGCCGCGCGTGCCGGTGGCCGTCGGTGTGCTCGGCTTTGCTGCGATTCCGTCGGTCGGCGATCTCGTCGTCATCGCGTTCGCGGATGGCGACATCCATGCGCCGGTCGTCATCGGCGCGCTCTATCGATCGGACGTCGATCCGCCGGCGCACAAGGAGAAGCAGGTCGTGCTGCGGCTGCCGGCCGGCGCGGCAGACCCTGCGCTGTCCTGCGAGATCGCCGGGGACCCTGCCACCATCAAAATCGTGCTGCCGAATGGCGTGGTCGTCGAGTTGACGAAGGGAACGATTCACCTCAAGGCCGACGTGGCCGAGGCCACGCTCGACGCGCGCGGGCGCATCGACGTGAAGGTGGGCGACGCGTCCATGACCTTGAAGAAGGACGGCGGCGTCCAGTTGAAGTGCACGGACTTCAAGCTCGACGCCAACGGCAGCATCGAGCTGAAGGCTGCCGGGCCCGTCAAGGTCAAGGGCGCGACCGTGGAGTTGAACTGATCATGGGACAGCCAGCCGCGGCTCAGAACAGCCAGGTCGTCGCCGTCGACACGCACATCGTCATGGTGCCGGCCGTGGCGCCGGTACCCACCCCGCTGCCGCACGCGTTCAGCGGGCTGCTCGACGGCGGTCTGGTACCGACGGTCAAGATCTGCGGTCAGCCGGCGGCCGTCGTCGGATCGTCGGCGACGAACCAGCCGGCTCACATCTTCACGCCGCCGGGTGTGTCGTTCCAGACGCCGCCGCCCAACCGCGGCACGGTACAGATCGGCAGCGCGACCGTCACGATCGGCGGCCAGCAGGCGGCGCGCAACGGCGACGGCGTGGCGACGTGCGACGACGTCGCGCCCACGGCGCCGAAAGGGCAGATCGTCGCCGCCGGCACTGTGCTCATCGGGTAGCCGTCATGAGCTGGAACTACGGAACGGATCTCGTCGTTGTGCCGACCTTTGCCGCTCATGACGCGGCGGAACTGGACGTGTCGTCGGTCGTCCGGCCGGTGCCACGGGCGCCGCGTGACGCCCCTCCGGAGTTCGATCTGACGACCTGGGATGGACGCGAGAATCTGGCCCAGGCGCTGATTCTTCGGCTGCTGACGCCGCGAGGATCGCTCGCCACGCTCGGGCACGCCGACTACGGCTCGAGGCTGTGGGAGCTGATCGGGCGCCGCAAGACGGAGGAACTGCGGCATCTCTGCCGGGCCTTCGTGCTCGAGACGGTCGCGCAGGAACCGCGCGTCGAGTCGAAGGCCGTGCGGCTCGACTTCGATCCGGCTGCCGAGCAGCAGGACAACTTCGTCTTCACGCTGGTCGTGCAGCCGGGCACGACCACGATCACGCCAGGCGGCGATCCCGTCGCCGTGACGCTGGAGCTGGGCTTGTGAGCTACACGCCGCGCGCGTACGACGAGATCGTGCGTGACACGCTGACGGTGCTGTCGCGTGGGACCGTCGGCGAGTCGCTGACCGCGCCCTCGCGCGACAGCCTCGTCGTCCCCGACAAGCTGAAGAACCGGCCTGTGGCGCGCGTGTCGTTCCTCGAAGGCGTCATCGGCACGGTGGAGAAGCCGCAGCGCGTCCGGTTCACCGATGCCGACTTCGAGCTGGTGTCGACGAGTGGCGATCCGGCCGGCAAGGACGCGATCCGGTTTCGTGAAAAAGGGCGCCGGCCGTTGCCGGGGACGGCCCTCACGATCAATTACTACCCGGTCCAGAGCGATCCGCTCCTCCTCACGGACTTCAGCGCGGGCAGCGTCGTCCGCACGCTGCTCGAGACGATCGCCTACGAACTGGCGCTCACGTATCAGCATCTCGATTCGATTTACAAGTCGGCGTTCGTCGGCACGGCCGAAGGCGACTCGCTCGATCGCGTCGTGGCGCTCGTGGGCATGCGCCGGTTGTCCGGCGGGGCACCGATTGCGCGGCTGCGGTTCTCGCGCCGCGACGGCGCGCCGGGGCGGGTCACGATTCCTGCCGGGACGGTCGTCACCGATGCCGACAACAACCGTTACGTCACGCAGGAGGAGTTGATTCTGGAGCCAGGCGAATCGGCGCGAGAGACGGTGGCCGTCGGCGAATCGCCACTCACCAAGCTGGCCGCAGAGAACACGCTGACGCGCCCCGAGATCGTCATCGTCGGCATCGACGCGGTGACGAATCCGCGTGCGGCCGAGCGGCTCGGACAGCCCGAAACGGACGAACAGCTTCGCCGCCGTGCGCGTGGCGCGTTTCACGGCGCCATCCGCGGCACCGTCGACGCCATCCGGTTCCATCTGCTGTCGCTCGAAGAAGTCCGCGACGTGTCGATCGTCGAAGAACCGAATGGCGTGCCGGGCGAAGTCCGGGTTGACGTCGCGTTCGCGCAGAATGTCGACACGGCCGACGCGCAGCGGAAGGTTGACGAGCGAATCCGGCAGGTGCGTCCCGCAGGTATCCGTGTCACCACCGGATCGGCTGCACGGCGGCGCCTTCGCGCGCGCGTGCACCTGACGCTGGCAGGCGCCGGCGTCGGCGGCAGCGAGTTGACGACGCTCGAGGCCGGCGTGGAGCACGCGCTCGTCGCACTCGTCGGTGGCCTCGGGCCCGGAGGAACGGTACGCCAATCCAGGGTGAGCGCCTTTCTGTTGCAGGACCCGCGCCTCGTCGACGCACGCGTCGATTTCCAGTTCGAGGACTCGAGCGCGTCGGCGCCAGATTTCTCGCTCGAAAGCGGCGCGGTGGCCGAACTGTTGCTGCCAGTCGTCTTCGACGCACCGGAGACCGAGCAAGCGCCGTCGACGAGCACAACGGCTCAGGTGTCCGTGTTCCTGCCGGTGCATCTGACGGCCGGCACGACGCTGACCGAGGCCACGACGGCCATCGGCCACGCCCTGGCCGCGCACCTGTCTACGCGCGCACCTGACGCGCCGTTGACGTTCGATTCGCTGGCGGCCGCGGTGCGCGACGACAGCCGGTACGCGCTGGTTCGCGCCGAGGGACGCATCACCGTCGAGGCCGGCGAGCGCTTCCAGCAACTGGCCGACGGCGCCGGCGAGTACCGGCCGGGACCAGGCGAGGTCCTGCAGAAATCCGACGTGGCGATCGACGTTCGCGAGGGCGAGGTATGAAGCGCGTCACCGACATGGCGGCGCGGCTGCCGCACCTGTACCGCGAGGGCGCCACGGTGGAGAAGGTGCTCGCGCAGCCCGGCATGCAGATCGAGATCGTGGACGAGTACGGGGCGCGCGTGCAGCGCGCGCACTGGTTCAACGAGACGTTCGAACTGGACGAGGCGGCCGGCCTGGCCGCGCTGCTCGACATCGCGCCCGATCCGTGGCAGACGCTCGACCTCTTCCGGGCGTGGTTCCACGCGCAGCGCGACGCAACGCTCATCGGCGGAGCCGTGACGCGCGAAGGACTGGGCCGGTTCCTGACCGAGTACCAGGCGGGCTACGAGGACGCGACCGGCGTCGAGTTCGAGAATCGCGATCCCGAGATCATCGAGTATCCGCAGCGGCGCAGATATGCGGCCGCGCCGCTCGTCGGGGGGATCGCGCCCCTCAGCCGGTTCTCGATCGACATGAAGGGCCTCGATGAGACGCATGCGTCGATCCTGCTGACGGGCATCGCCGGCGCGCCCGAGAGCGCGGCCGTCGTCGTCAATCTCACGACTGGCGAAGGCGTGCTGTTCCTCGGCAATATCGGGCCCGGCCAGCGGTTGTGGCTGCAGGCACAGCCCGACGGCGCGCTGCTGGCCAGGCTCGAGCGCGACGACGTGACGTCGAACGTGCGATCGCTGACCGATCTCGTTCCCGGCACGGTCTGGAACCCGAACCAGATCGTGAATCCGCCCCGTGCGTTTCGTCTCGTCCGGGGCGTGAACGATTTATGGTTCCTGACCGTCGCGCATTTCGACGTGCTGGGTCTCGACCGGTTTCTGCTTGGGCTCGCGGATCTCGCGCTGCAGCAGGCCCGCTGGGAAGACGCGCGCTTCGACCACGCGCTCTTCTACCAGGACGCGGCCGTGCAGTTTCGGATGACGTGGATCGAGACCGAACCGGCGAGCGTGCAGGTACGGCTGCCGCTGGCGTTGGTCCGACGGCACGCGACTGCGGCCGGACGCGTCGAGCACGACCGCGACCAGTTCGCCGCGAGCGCCGGCGTCGGCGTTGGCCGTCTGCGCGCCGCCGGCGTGCGCAGTGAAGTGCTGGCGCTGGCATTCAGCGAGACGCAGACGTCTACCGACTTTCTGACCGGAGTGCGGCCAATCACGATTCGGGAAGCCGGATCGACCGGCGGCGAGCGCCTGCCGGACGCCGGCGGCGTGTTCGGCGTGACGAGTTTCAGCGAATCGTCGTTCCGGTGACGAGCCGGCGAGGCCGGGCCGTCCGGCCGAGGAGCGGATATGCGCGCCCAGTTGCGAGTGGAGTTGCGAACGAGCGGCGGACGGCTGGTGGCCAGCCGCGACGCGACGAATGCCGTGCTGCGCGGCGGCGCCGACATCCTCGCGAGGTTGTTCGCCGGGCAGGGCACCGGCATCACGCACATGGCGATCGGCACGAGCGATGCGCCCGAGGGCGACACGTTCGGCACGACCGCACTCGCCGGAGCCGTCGAGATTCCCATTGCCGCCGACGCGTTTCAAATCGATCCGCCTGATCCGGTCAAGCGCGTCGTGCGCGTCCGCGTCCGCGCGACGGTCCCGGCGAGTCAGGTCATGGCCGATCCGGTTCGCGAAGCGGCGCTCGTCGCGCGCGCGGACGCGACGACCGCCACGCTCTACAACCGGGTCGTGTTCGCGCCGATTCAGAAGACCGCCGATCACGAACTGACGCTGTTCTGGGAAGTCGGGTTCCCGTACGGCGATCTGCAGTGGCTGCTCTAGAGGAGGATCGCCGTGTCCAAAGGCACTGCCCAATTCCAGTTGTCCGGCTTCCCCGCGGCCAATCGCGACGCGGAGGTCGAAATCGTCAACAAGGCCACGGGCCAGTCGATCAAGCGAAATCCGTTTCTCGACGGGTCGCTCGTGGTCCGCGATCTGGATCCCGGCCTGTGGGACGTCAAGGTGACGCATCCCAACCTGGTCGCGACGCCGATCTTCACGGGCAGGATTCGCGTCTTCCCGCAACCGCTGCCGACCTACGTGCCGATTCCCGTCCCGCCGGTGGTCTTCAAGGACACGGCGATTGTCGATGTGCCCGACGCCAACCTCGGCCCGGTGCAGCAGGCGGTGACGGTCGTCCGTGACTCGCTTGGGCCGCTCGGGACGAAAGCGCCCGGCGAAGTCATCCGGGCCGCCGACTGGAACACGCTCACCGGCGCGGTGCGCGACCTGGCCGACAACATGCTGCAGTTGACCAACCTCGTCTCGCCGCGCGGACACGATCATCCGGAGATCGCCGACAAGATCGCCGAAGTCCAGGACAACATCCGGAGCGTCATGGAGTCGTTCGGCAAGAGCCTGCTCGAGCTGCGCCGCGAGATCGAGACGGACCTGCTGCGTCGCGTCGTCACCAGCGTCCTCGACGAAGCGCAGGCGCCCGACTCGACGCGCACCGATGTGTTGACGCGAATCGACAATCTCGCCGACCGCCTGAAGGCCGATCCCGCGGTGTACACCACCGAGCTCTCGCTGACGGGCAACAGGTTGCTGGGCGTCGCCAACGATCTGATCACGGCCAGACCCGACCTCGCCAACAGCGCGAACGTCAAGCTGCTCCAGGGCGTGTCGCAGGTGTACGCGACCGCCGGGACGCAGACCAAGGCCGACAACGAGCTGAAGGTCTACGGTTCGACGAGCGCGCTCACGCGCGGCAGGCTGCTCGCGCGTTAGGAAGGAGTCCCCGATGCCGACCGCCGAAGATCTGGCGCAGTTGAAGACGCTGCTCAACCAGTTGCTGCCCATCGCGCAGGCTCAGGCCGGCGAGCTGATCCGCGCCGAGTCGTGGAACGGGCTGGTGAATGCGACGATGACCCTGGCGCGCACGTTGCTGGATCGCGCCAGTGACGCGACCGTCCCGGCCCACACGCACCTCGACCAGGTGACCGCAGACTGGCTCGCGCCGACGCTGCGCGACCAGTTGCAGCGGGGCCCGCTGGCCGACCCGGCCATGCAGTCACGGCTGCTCGCCATCGAGCAGCAGCTCAAGGCGCTGCTGAAGCAGGTCGACGGCCAGCGCGAAGACCTGTCCGGCGTGCGCGGACGTCTCACCGACATCGCCACGCGCGACATCGTCCGCGAGTCGGCGGTGACCGAC
This sequence comes from uncultured Acidobacteriota bacterium, assembly GCA_963794305.1. Lineage (GTDB taxonomy): Bacteria > Acidobacteriota > Vicinamibacteria > Vicinamibacterales > CAVVIG01 > CAVQFC01. The sequence goes on from CAWCDQ010000025.1 coordinate 32,915, forward strand.
GTCACGCGCAAGGTCGCCGGCTTCGGTGACTCCCGTACCGACATCCTCGACCTCCGGAAGTCGCTGGGCGTCGTGCAGAACGACATGGGGACGGTCCTCGACGCCGCACAGAAGCTGCAGGTCAATGGGCAGACCGTGGACGTGGGTGCGCTGGTCGGGCGCGTCGGAACGCTCGAGACCTTCAGGTCGGGTTTCACCGCGGCCAACGGCCAGGTGCTCGACGCGTCGGCGATCGAGCAGCGGATCGCCGAGAACCGCAATCAATTCGTTCTTCACGCGCAGCTCGACGATGCGCTGATCAACAGGCCGGTGGAGTTCACGCCGGCCGTACTCGCCGGCATCGAGGACCGCGTGGGCACGACGTTGCGCACCCAGGTCAACGCGTCGTTCGACACGTTCGGGGCGCAGCTGCGCGGCGAGACCCAAGCCAGCCTCAGTCACGTCGGCGATCTCGTCACCAGTCGCCTGAATGACGCACTGCCCGGGGTCACGCAGACGGTGACGGCTTCGCTCACGACCGTCGTCGATCGCGCGAGACAGGACGCGATCGCCGCCGCCGTCAAGCAGGCGGCCGATCAGACCGGCGCGCGCGAGACCGTCATCCGCGCGGACTTCGATCGACTCGGCGCCGACCTGCGCGCGTCGTTCCTGACGACGGTCGGCGCGCAACTCGCGCAGGCGCTGCCGTCCGCTCTGAGCGACCTCCGGTCGAGCATGACGGCGCTCAATTCGAAGACCGACGTGCTCGGCACGCGCACTGGGACGATCGAGGCGACGATCGGCCGCCAGGGCGGCGACATCGCACTGCTCCAGCAGGACTCGGGCAAGCAGCGCCTGGAGCTGCGCGATCTCCTGCAGAGCGAGATCAAGCTGGCCGCCGACAACCTCTCGCGCGACCTCACGACGAACCTGCAGACCATGCAGGCAACCTTCAGGACGCAGTTCGACGGGTTGACCACCAGCATCACCAGGAGCGCGATCGACAGCGCGAAGGCAGCCGCGGTGGACGCGGCGCAGGTCGAATCCCGCAACGCGCGGACGCAGTTGCTGGCCGAGATGCGGCAGGTCGCGAAGGAAGAGGCGGGCCTGCTCGTTCGCGATCAGATCCGCGCCGTCACGACGACTGGTGGCGGCGGGGTGTTCGTCAACCGGCCGGACGTCATCTTCAATCGGTGAGCCATGCTGCTCGAACTGGAGCAACGGCTGGCCGATGTGCTCGGTGCGAGCCTGCCGGCGCCATTGGCTGGAGCGGTGGACGTGCTGCCGGGCGACTCGGTGTCGCAGGCGGTTGTCTCGGTGCACCACGCCGAGCCGGCGCGCGAGGACTTCCTGTCGTCACGCGCCGAACGCGTGCCCGGTGTGGACGCATCGCGCCGGATCGTCCGGCTCAAGTGTGACCTCACGATCGACGTCCGCCAGCGCTCGGGGCAGACGCACCAGGATCAGCTCGCCGCCTTCGACACGCTGCTGTACTTCCTTGATGGTCCGACCGTCCGGACCGGCCGAGCACTCGACGGTGGCGCCGCCGATCCTGGATTCCTTCTGAGCGCGCTCACCGTGCGCGTCTGCGATCCACCGGCCAGCCTCGGGCTCGACGCGGTGGGTGTGTTCTGGCCAGTTGGCGTCGCGGGCGAGACCGGCGAACCCATCGAGCGCGTCCGGACGAGACTCGTCGTCGAGCCGCTGCTCTTCGATCCGTCGCCGCCCCGCATGGTCGCGGGCGGCCCGACGGTCGACCTGTCGGTGCGATTGCGCGCGAGCGGCGCGATGGACATTCGGGACGGGGGCGTGGATCAGCGGGCGTTCGGCGAGGCGATTCTACGGCTCACTGATGCCGGCGGACGGCCGGGTGCAGGCGTGCTGGCCGGCGGCACCGACGGTCCCAACGCCGGCCGGCGGATCGTCCTCGCCGATGGCGCGGCGGCATTTCAGTACACGCCGCCGGATCGGCCGGGCGTCGACTTCCTGCACGTCTCGTTCGAGAACGGCGAGGGCGGAAGCGGACGCGAGATTGGTCAGCTTGCGCTCACCGTGAGGAGCGCCTGATGACGGTGGCCATCGCGCGTGAGGCCGGCGAACGCGACGCGTCTGGACGGCTCCAGACGCCACGTGATATCTCGGCGCCCGGATTCGAGATCCCCGTCGCGTGGGCGTCCGCGCCAGGTGCAACCGACGTCGAGGTCGCCCAGGCGGAATCTCACGATCGATACCGCAGCCGCCGCCGAGACGTTCCCGGACGTGCCGGTGTCCAACGACGGCCCGCACCGGGTGGTGGCGGTTCCGGACGGCCGGAGCGTCTCGGCGATCGGGCTGAACGTCGCTCTGCTCAACGGACAGCGTCTGACGCTGGCGCTGCCCAGCCTGCGAGGCGGCTGGGAGGCGCCGCTGTTTGCGAGCGCCGGCGTGTCGAACGGCGCCATGGCGCCCGCATCACCCGAAGGCGCGAGTCTGTCGAACGGCTTGTTCAGCCTTCCGCGCGCGGTGTCGGCCGCGCGGCTGCGTCTGTCAGTGGTGACCGGCGACAAGATCACGGAGTTTTCGCCCGTGGCGTTCACCTTGTCCAAGGTGAACCTTACGACGTCGACGCCGCCACGCAACCTGCGTGTGCTCGGTCCGGATGGCGCAGCGGTCTGGCAGGCGCCGGCGTTGCCGTCGGGCTCGCCGCCGGTGCACGTTGACCTCAAGACGCCGATCGAGATCGCGTTCAGGAAACACGTCGCGGCCAACGCGCGGCCCGCTGCGACGATCACCGTCGCCGGCGATGCGCCGAGCCGGGCCTTCCTGTCGACGCTCGTCGTCCGCGGGGCGCTGTTGCGCGTCGCGCCGGGCATTTCGTCGATCGCCCTTGACGGGATCGCGCGTCCGATACCTCTGCCGGCGCCGATTGCCGCCGAGCGGCCGTCGTCGGTGATCGCCGACGTGACCGTGCGGTACGACGGCATGCGGATCCTGAACGAAGCGTCCGATCAGTTGCCGTCTGGTCTCGCCGCCGCCGCAGGCGTCATCGTCGGGCCATCGCTGCCCGTGCACGCGTTCCCGCCCGAAGCCCTGGGCGGCATCACGCCCGCGCGCATCGGCGTCCCCGGCCGCTCGTTGCAGGGCTCCGAGGTCTCGCTCGAGTTCGTCCGCATGGTGGGATCGAGCCCCGGTGAGGCGCTGGGTCCGCCCGCCGTCCTCGCCGTCCCTCCGTCGCAACGGATCGACCTCCACTGGGCGAACGTGCCAGCGGGCGTATCGCTCGCCGGGCCGGTGGGCGTTCGTGCGCGCGCCAATCGCGGGACGTTCTTCTGGGTGGCCAACGAGGAGCACCCGATCGTCCGGCTGGCGATTCATGATCCGGATCCGGCTGGGGCTCCGCTGCTCGTCGGCACCGACCGCATCCCGATGGCGTCCGCTGTCGTGGAGTTGCCGAAGCATGCATTTTCGCCGGCGGCGTTCGCCGGATCGGCGCCGGTTCTCGCGAGCGATCTCTTTCTGACCGTCGAGATCGGCGATCTCACGTTGAGGTACGCGCGATGAGTCTCGTCGACGAACTCCGTGCGCTCGACGTCAGCCGGATTGCCAACGCGCGGGGGTCGGTGTCGGCGGCGGTCAGCACGGACGACCTCGCCGCGATCGGGCAGCAGGGCAACTCAGCCGCCGTGCTGGGCGACCTCGGCCGCAGCCTCGAGTCGCTGAAGGGCGGTTTCCCCGACGCCGCGTCGATGCTCCAGCCGCTGGTGGAGGCGCTCGGCAGTCTCGCGCCCCGGCTCGACGCGAGCCACCTGCCGCTCGGCGACTTCACGAACGTCGTTCGGGAAGGGGCGTCGTACGCCGGTAAGGTCCTCAGCGGCTTCGGCGACCACCCGGCCGAGTGGGGCAAGGCGTTCGGCTCGTCGTTCGGCGATGCGCTCCAAATCGTCGGCGGCAAGGCGAACGAGGTCGCGAAGCACCTGGGCGGCGCGGCCGACGCCTTCGCCGGCATCACGAATCTCATCGAGCATCCGCCGACCGATGCCTCCGGCGTGGCGCAACTGGCGCTCGAGGTCGTCCTGCCGTTCCCGCGCAACACCCTCGCGTCCCTGCGCGACGGAACGGCGAGCGTGATTGGCGGCACGGCGAAGATTGCGCTGCCGGCAGGAAGGACGTCCGGGCTGGTTGCGGCGTTCGATCTCGTCGCCGCCAATGCTGCGACCGGTGACCTGACGCGGCTGCAGGCCGCGCTGCGCGAGCTCGACCGCACGAGGCTCCAGACGATCGCCACGCTTCAGGACGACCTGCGTTTCGTCTCGGAGCAGATGGCGCGCCTCCGCGTTCCCGAGATCCTGAATCCGCTCGCCGAAGCCACGCTCACGATTCGTGCGGGCCGGGACGGCGTGATCGAGTTCATGCGGGACTTCGGCCGCGAGCTGGCCGAAATCCACTTCCACATCGACCATCTCGACACCGAGCGCGTCCGGAAGTTCGTGCGTGATTTGCCGGACCTGGTCGAGCAGCAGGCGCGCTCCGGCATCGAGTCGATCATCGACGGGCTCGTCGCGCGAACCAAGGAAGCCTTGCGCGACATCTTCCGCCGGTTGAAGGTTCGCGAGTCCCGGGCCGAGGTCACTCACTTCCTGCACGAGGTGGCCCAACGGATCGACGAGGCCGACCTGGACGGGCCGGCCAGGGCCGCGCACGGCGCGCTGACCAAGGCGAGCGAGTTCCTGACGTCCAACGGCCTCGCCGCCGGTGTCCAGGCCGAGATGCAACGGCTGAACGCGGCGTTGCACGGCGTGCTGGATCGCGTCGAGGCGCCGCTGACCGAGATCGCCAACGAAGTCGACGCGCTGACCAACGACGCCGTGGGCGTGCTCGGCCGGGTGGCGGATGCACTGATCGCCTTCCAGACGGCCATCGACGACGTGCAGAAAGCGATCGACGGGCTCGGGCTCCACGAGCGCGAACAGCAATCGTCGACGCGTTGCAGAACCTCAGGAAGAAGGCCGAGGATCTGCTGAGCCGCGTGCCGCTCCCTGAATCGCTGCGGCCGCAGGTCGATCAGCTCGTCGAGACGCTGCGGGACATCGACTTCGACGAGCTGATGAGGCCGGTGCTCGACGTCGCCGCCGGGATCAAGATCCCCGAAGAAGCGAAGGGCGCGGTCGAGGCGGGACTCGACGAGGCGAGGCGTGTTATCGAGAACCTGATTCCGCAGCAACTGATCGACTCGATTTCCGAGGAAGTGGCTCAGGCGCTCGCGTCGATCAAGGGCTTCGATCCGGCGAGCCTGCTGCCGGACCTGTCGTCGTATCTCGAGGAGGCGGCTTCGGCGGTCGAGAAGCTCGACCCGCGAGGTATCGCCGAGTCGATTCGCGGGCCGTTCCAGACCGTGCTCGATCTGATCGATCGCGCGCATCCGCTGAAGCTGCTGCAGCCGGTCATCGAGGCGTACGACTCGCTCCTTGGCGCGATCCCGGAGCCCAATCCTGTGTCCGCTGCCAAGCGGTTGGGCGACGCCATCGACAGCGCCGGCCGTGTGGCCGGACGGGCGATGGTGGAGCCGGTCGGCCGGATGACCCCGGATGCGCAACCCGAGGTCGGCGATCCCGATGCGCGACGTCCGATCGAGATTCCGCCGGACGTGGCCGATATCCGGCCGGGCGACGCGATCCGGCTGCTCGGCTACGTGCCGGGCAAGCTGCGTGAGGCCCTCCAGGCGCTCGAGGCGAGCGTCGTCGGCGACGTGCTCCGCGAGATCGACTCGTGCTGCGCGGGACTTGCGCGGCAGTTGCGTGCCGTCTCCGCGGCAATGGCCGACGTCGAGCGGCGGCTCGACGCGGATCTCGCACGGACGCTCGCGCCGGTCGCCGCGGCGCAGGCGCGCGCGCAGCTGGCCGTTCACGCGCACTTTCCGTCGGTGGACATCACGGTGCACTTGTCGGCGTTGGCCGTGGCCGGTCCGGCGCGGCTCCAGATCGACCTGGACGGCTCGATCGCGTCCACACGGCAGGTGCTGCACCGTTCGGGGCATGCGGCCGCCGGAAGCGTGCGCGACGCATTCGAGCGGACCGCTGCGGCGCTCGAGGCGTCGCCGCTCGCATCGCTCACCGGCAGCCTCGACGATCTGCTCGTGGTCCTGGATCCCGAGCCGCTCGCGCGCGAGATGGACGCGATCATGGCGGCCCTCGTGCAGAAGACCGGCCCGCTGCTGGAAGCGCTCGGCGACGATTTGCAGGCGGCGATTCTGCGTCTGCGCGCGATCGTGAACGACTTCAATCCGATGGCGCTCGCGCAGCGGTTTCTCACCGTCCTGGACGTGCTTCGCGAGGAAATCGACGTGCTGAACCCGCGCCGGCTGGCGTTCGAGCTGGCCGAGGTCCACGCCGCCATCCGCGACACCGTCGCCGCGTACGACCCACGGATTCTCGCCCAGGATCTCGCGCAGCTGTCGCGCGACGTCGCACAGCAGATCCGCGCCCTCGATCCGCGGCAACTGCTCGGCAACCTCGATTTCTGGAAGGAGGCGATCGACCGGGCGGCGGCGCTCAATCCAGCGAAACGGCTCGAGGCTGTCGGCGCCGCGTTGAAGCCGGTAGGCGAGCGGCTGGCCGCGATCGACCTCGATGCGCTCATCGACTCGGTGAACACGCTGCCGCCGGTGCTGGTGGAGGAGTTCGAGGCACTCGTCGACGCCACCCGGAACGAAATCGTGGCGCTCCTCGAATCGCTGAAGTTCGCGACGGCCAACGCCTCGGCATCGGCCAGCGTGAGTGTCGGGTGATGCCATGAACGGCCGGACGATCTTTCAGGTTCCGGGCACCAGCGGCGTGCTCGTCTACGAGCGCGATGCCGAAGGCCGAATCGTCCGGATCACCGCCGACGATCGCTGTTATCTCGATGCCACCATCCCGATCGCACGTCGTTCGACGACGGGTTCGTCGCGATGCGATCGGTCGAAGCGCCCAACGCGCTCCTGCGTTCGGTGAGGGTCGACGGCGAACGGTGGACCGAGACGTACCGCTGGAATGACGAGCGGCAGATGATCGAGATCGACGACGTCCTCGTGACACGGGACGCCGGGCATCGGGTGCTCTCCTGTCGCGGGCCTGCAGGTGCCTGGTTCTATGGCTACTCGGGCGACCACCTCACGGTCGTCGACGGCCCGTCCAGGCCTCCGTCAGATCGTCCGCGATTCGGCCGGGCGGCCACGGCACGTCCGCGAGTCGCAGGATGGCTGCTCCCGCGAGTTCACGGCATCGAGTACCGACCATGAGGGCCGGCGGCTGCCGCGATCGAGCCAGCCCGGCCGCTGGCACTTCGACGAACTGGGCCGCCGTTGGGCGGTCACGGGCGCCGATGGACGCGTGATCGAGACGTACCTCTGGTCCGACTTCCAGTGCTTCGGCCGCATCGATGGTGCTCCGGGCGGACCGCTCGCGGCCGTGTTCTCGCTCGACATGACCGGCACTCCGGTTACGGGTCATCGATCGGCACGGCGTGCGCCACGTGTGGCGCGACGCGTTCGGCGAGTCGCTGCTCCACGAGTCCGGCGTGCCCGGCCTGTACGGCGGTGCGGTCGATGGCCTGCTCGTCCGGCTGCCGTACCGTCGAATTGGATCCGCGGACGGGCTCCTTCGACCGGCCGGATCCGTTCACCGGACATCAGGATGATCCACGTCGTGCGAAGGGTTACGAGGGCGCGCTCCTGGCCGAGCGTCCTGCCGCAGGTCCCTACGTCGTCGCACGCAACGATCCCGTGTCGCTCGCCGATCCGACCGGCGCGATCTCGGATCTGTGGTGGCTCATTCCCAGCTCGCTGACCTGGTCCTACCAGAACACGATGGCCAGCATCTTCGGATTCTGGCTGACAATCGACTTCACGCCGGGAATCCTGCTCTGGTTCCTGCCCAATCTGCTCACGTTGTTCCTCTGGGATGACCTGCGCAACAACCCGTTCGGCGGCGCCTTCGACGTCGAACTGCTCAGCGCGAAGAACTACGGCTCGTTCGCGCTGCGTGCCGGCGGCCTGCTCGACATGCTGCAGCCCACGGCCTGGACCTATCAGTTCATCGTGAACGAGTCGGGCGCGAACCTGACGAAGCTGCAGTTCGCCCGCCTCTTCCAGCCCGATGCGGCGTTCGCGCCTCTGCTGTACGGCACCGTGCTGCACTGCGTCCCGAGCTCCGGCAAGCCATTCCTGCTGAGAGGGCAGCGAACGTCACCAAATTCCGCCGTGCTGACGTCGTGGTCGCGAAACGGGGGTAAGGCGCAGTCTGCCTTTCCAGGATCCTCGAGCCCGTGTTTCCCGAGGGTGCGCTGCACTTCGCGGCGGTCCAGACGGATCGCGTGTGCCCGCAGAGCGCGACGATCTCCGAGTTGACACCGCAGACGCCGGTGCTCGGCACGGCGACGACCAATCGCGCGCAGGGAACGTGGCCGGGTGATAACCGCGGCGCCGCCAAGGACCAACTGGTCGCGCTCATCGGTACGGCGGTCGAGATCGTCAAGATCACCGACATCGCGCAGGACGGCGGCAACACGGTTGCCAGCTTCGACACGCCGGCCGCGAGCGTCCAGGGCCAGACCGTCCGTCTGCGCGGTCTGCCCGATCCACCGGCGAAAGAGAACCTCCGCGCACAAGGTGCACGCAGCCTCAGCACGGTGGTCGCCGGCTCCGCGCTGGGCTACGCCGTGGACGACGTGCTGCGGTTCACGCTGGGCGGCGCCGTCGTCCAGCGCGCGACGGTCGTGCGGTTCGAGGCCATCCTGAACGTCGACCTCGAGTTGCCGAACACGTTCGCGAGCGACATCCACGTGTTTCGCGCGACGCAGTCCGGTACGTTCTCGGGCACGGTCATCAACGCCATCAGTTCACCGCGAACCACAACAACCTCCTCAACCTGTCGGGGGGCGTAGTCGTCCGCGCGATTCCCGCCGTCGTCAAGGCCGTGGACCTGACGACGAATACCGTGACCACCGACCGGGCTATCCTCCCCGCTGGGTGGAATGAACTGGCGGAAGCTGACGAGAGGTGCGAACGAAATTGGCATTCGGGCCGGTGCCGCGGAGCCGACGCCGACGGTGACGTACGCGCCGGTCGCGATTCGCACGGCGCCGGCGTCGGGGTTCCTCTGGTGCGAGTCGGGCGGCGACATCGCCGTCCGCGTCGTGACGGCGCGCGTGTTCGACGGGATCGTCGTCAGCGCCGATCTGCCGGATCCGGCGGCGCTGTACAGCGTCGAGCTGTTCAAGCCGCTGGCGACGCCTGACATCAACGATGCCGTCATCTCCACGACGATCGTGGCCGTGCTCAGTCAGCCGGTGGCGAGCAAGACGCGCGCGCTCCAGGTCATGGAGTTCGCCGGTGCGGGCATCGGAGCCGGCGCGACACTGCTCACGGCCACGGCCAAGTCGGGCCAGAACCTGACCGGCAGCATCGCCGCCAATGCTGTACCCGGCATCGTGGTGTCCGACGCGGTCGTCCTCTCGGCCGGGGGGACGCTCGAGGCGGCGGTTGTGTCACAACTGCGCGCAGTCGTCAGGTTCATGACGAACGTGCCCGGGCGCGACACGAATCTCGAAGCCGCGCTGCTGCAGGAGGGACCGCCGTATGCGGGCGAGATCGCCAATCCCGCCAATCTGAGGACGGTGCGCGTCCTGCCCAGGTTGAATGGCGATCCGGTGGATCTCCCGCGGTTTCTCGTCAACGACCTTGTGCGTGTCAGTTGGGGCGCGGCGGCGCCGATCGATCCGGCGCTCGAGCGCTTCTATCGAATTACGAAGGTCGATGGATCGACGATCGAAGGAGAAGGCGACAATCCGATCGACCCGGCGGCGGGGCCGTTGCTCGTGCACAAGCTCACGGCAGACGATCCGGGCACGGGCACCGCACGGCTCGGGCGCGACGGACACCGTGCCGGCACGCCGCCGTCGCCGAACCAGATCGAGTTCGCGGTCTGGAGCGCGAGCGCCTTCAGCCATGAGCAGATCGTCGCGATCATCGGCGATGCGCCGGTTCCACGGCGGGTCGATTTCAAACCGGCGGCACCGATCGGGGCCAGAGACCTGACGCTGGTCCTGGTGAGCGCGACGACCCTCAACGCCCCGGTCACCGTGGCGCGGCCGAACCTCACGGGCGCGCCGCTGTCGCGCTTCACAACGGAGTTCAAGATCGACGCGGCCAATCACGTCGAGTTCACCGATCCGAAAGTGTTCGTCGCCGGCGGCACGTCGTTCCTCGCTGTGCCGTACGTCGAGCCGGCGTCGCTCATCAAGGGCACGTTGAAAGCCGGATCGGTGCGCGTGCCGGACGACCACGAGACCAATCGCATCGAGAACACCCGGCGCGAGGCCGTCGTCGACCACGAACTGACGCACACGCTGCAATCCGCCCGGCTCGGACCCTGGCTCTTCACGTGGTTCCCGAACTGGCTGGGCGAACTCATCGGCGAGTCGACATCCGCCAGCGTGGATCACCCGGACTACTCGAAGACGGTCGAAGGGCAGTATCGGGAGGAGCAGGCCGTCATCGAGATTGCGGCCTTCGGCGAGATCTCTCTCGACAAGGACCAGACCGTGCAGGTCTCGCAGGACGGCCGGACGGCCCGGATCAAAGTGCGCAACCACACCGACGCCGTGTTCAGCCTCAATCGCGACGACCTCGGTACGCTCTCGTCAGCGGGCGTCCAGGCGGGGACCGTCGGCATCCGCAAACAGCTCGTCGGCACGGGCGGCCACGTCTACGAGTACTTCATGAAGGGGAGCGAACTGCTGACGCTTGGCGGTCTGATGAACCTGTTCTCGGCTGCGAGTTACGGCGGCATCTTCTGGCTCATCCTCCGCATCTGTCAGGCGATGAAAGCGAAAAGCGAAGTCACCTTCGACGCGCAGGTCACGAATCCGACGGTGATAACCGCCGACGAGGGCGTCACGATCGCGCCGCTCGACACGGACATGACCATCGCGATCCGCCAGGGCGACAAGGTGTACCTCCGGAAGATCCTCGACATCCAGATCCAGGCGATCACGATCGATCGCCCCATTCCGTTGACCGGGGCCGTGGCGTTGGCCATCTATGAGGAGACCGGCGCTGTGCACGGCGACAGCAACAAGTACGTGCCGGGTACCGCCGCTGATCGTAACCGGCCTGCGATCATTCGCGTGCCCAGCCTGACGCTCGAGGTGAACGACCGCATCATCATCCGCAACTCGTCCGGCCAATCGCGGAACACGAAGGTGACGGCCAAGAACGAAGATGGCACGGTGGAGGTGGAGGATCCGGTGCTCATCGGCTCGGCGTCGTCGGAGCTGCTGATCGCCAAGCTGCGTCCCGACGATCCGTTCGGCTGGCTCGATCAGATGCTGCTCGACAAGATGCATATCGGATTCCTGCAGTACCTGCACGATCCGTACGGGCAGATCAACTACCGCGTCCGGCCCACGTCGACCATCGGCAAGATCTTCGCGCGATCGGCGCGCTATCTGTTCGGCACGAAAATGTGGGGGCTGCCGTTCCTCACCGGGTATTTCTGGTACGACAACGCGTACCGCCGGAGCAACCCGGAGACGTCGGGCATGGAGCAGGAGGCCAGCTTCCGCAGCGGCGACACCTACTGCCCGTTGGCGAGCCTCCACGGGACGATCGACGTGGTCGGCGACGTTGCCCGGTACTGGCTGACCGCCGACGGGGCCCAGCGCGAGGGCATCGCCGACATGATCGACACGTCCAAGCAGGACTCGCCGGGCGTCCACGCGCAGCGGTTTCACCAGGTGTCGGTCAGCACGGCCGCCAACACCGGCTACTCGGTACCCGATCTCTTCGCGGCCAAGACCAACAGCGGCCGGGACTGGAACGACGTCGGGTCGCAGGGGTGGATTCCGATGCACCCGGAGCTCGAACGCTCGTCGGGAAGCTACGTCGCGTTCTCGCGGCCCCCGCAGGCGGGCGCCCAGCACACGATCGACGCGCGCAGCGTCCCCGGCCTCAGCAAGTCGATAAACGCGCAGAGCGCGGGACCGTCGGGCGTCCCGGCATCGCCAATCGTGCCGGTCCCGCCGTCGAAACGCGTCGTGCAGGTGTCCTTTCCGCGCGACGTGAAGGACATCGCGGTCACCATCGCCGGCGCGCCCGTCGCCGAGGCCGACGTCGTCAAATTCATTCCGTTCCAGACGGCGGGCGTGGCGGTCGATCCCGGCGGCGAACGGCAATATCGCATGACCGTGTCGCAGCCGGGACGGGCGGCGAGAGTCGCCGCTGATGCGCTGACGTTGCAGATCGCGAACGCGGCGGTCGGGACGCGCGATTTCGCCGAGATCAGCCGCTTCTATGCCGTCGACACCGCCAATCCGGACGTCGTCGTCGGGATCGGGCCGATGCATCTGGCGACGCCCGTGCACGTGGCCGTCAGACGGTTCGAAATGGAGATCGGCAATCAGTTGACGGCGATCGGCAGCGCGATCGGCGCGCCGCCCGTCACCGACGTGCACGCGGGCGACCAGTTCTTCCTGCTCGTGCCGGCGCCGCCGTTCCAGACGCCGCCGCCGGCCCTCGTCAGCGCGGTGGTGATCACGCCGCAGGTCGCGGTCGATCAGGCGGCCAGTGATGCCGTGCGTGTCGCGCTGGGACCGGTTGGCGTGGCCTACAGGATCAATGTCGACGTCAGACAGCCGCCGGAGGCGGACGTCGTCGTGACGTTCAACTGGCGCGTCGGCACGAGTGCCGCCGACTCGGCGCCGGTGACCGCGACGTTCACGCTCAAGCCCAACTTCCAGTTGAACGCGGCGAGCTTCAACGTCGCGCGCGGCGGTGACATCACGCTGGAGTCGAGCGACGGCACGCAGATGGGCCTGGAGGACGGCGGCGCGGGTGTGACGCTTTCCCCGAATCAGCCGCCGACGCCGACGCAGGTCACGCTCAGGATCGACGCCGCCACCGCACTGGGGCCGCGGACGATTCTCATGAAGGATCTGGATCCCACCAAGCTGCGGTTCGCGCGGCGCCTGATCACCGTGACCTGACGGTCAGCCAGCGGCGATCGTGTCTTCGTCGGTCCGGTGCTGCGCAAGGCGGTAGTAGGCGAGCTTCCGGTACAACGTCATCCGCGACCACTGCAGCTTCTTGGCCGCCTGGCTCTTGTTCCAGTGCACCTTGTCGAGGGCATCGAGGATGCGGCGACGCTCCTCGTTGTCAATCGGCCTGGCCGTCAGCGGGCTCGTCACCGACGGAGGCAGGTGCGACGGGTGGACGGGCGCGCCGCTCGCACGGATGAGCGACGTCTCGACGGCGTTCCTCAGTTCGCGCAGGTTGCCTGGCCACTCGTACGCTTCGAGGGCGGCAATCGTGGCGGGCATGATGTCGCCTGGGGGCATGTCCATCTCGGCCGCGACCGATTCGGCGAAGTGTCGCGTCAGCGCGGCGATGTCGTCCCTGCGCGCGCGCAGTGGCGGCAGCACGACTTCGGCGACGCACAGCCGGTAGTACAGATCGGCCCGGAATGCTCCGGCGCGGACCATCGCGTGCAGATCGCGATTGGTGGCGGCAATCCAGCGGACGTCGATGCGCTGCGACCCGCGGGCGCCCAGCCGCTGCACTTCACGCTGCTCCATGGCGCGGAGCAGCTTCGCCTGGACTGGCAGCGGCAGTTCGCCGACCTCGTCGAGAAACACGATGCCGTGGTCAGCCTCGACGAGGCGTCCGTGATAGGTGTGCACGGCGCCGGAGAACGCGCCGCGCTCGAAGCCGAACAGTTCGCTTTCGAAGAGCGTGTCGGGGATGGCAGGGCAGTTGATCGTCACGAACGGCCGGCCGGCGCGGCGGCTCCCCGCGTGCAGCGCCCGCGCGGCGACTTCCTTGCCGGTGCCGGTCTCGCCGAGCAGCAGCACGCGGCAATCCACGGCGGCCAGTTGCCTCACTGCGGTGCGAACGTCCTGCATCGCGCGGCTCGATCCCACGAGCGTCGTCTCTGGTACGATCTCGCGCGTCAGCCGGGCGCGCCACCAGGCGAGGCGCGCACGTTCGGCCGGCCAGTGGAGATAGTCGTCGATGCGCGCCCGGAACGCCGTCGCCGCAGCGACGGACGTCTGCGGCGAGCACGCCACGAACACGATGATGCCGGCGGGATTCTGCGCGCGGCAGGTCGCGATTCTCTGGATCTGGAGGCCGAGCGGCTCGTTGGCGGACTCGACGAGGATCACGAAGGCCGCGTGCCGGGCGTCAGCGACGGGCGTGAATTCGTCCAGTGTTTCTTCGATTTGACGACGCGGTGTCTCAGTGCCGCCATCGACACACACCGTCGGTCGCATCGAGGATCCGGTGGCTGCGGCGCCGCCCATGACACGGACTCCTGCCGCCATGGCCGGCGGCCTGCGGTGTGCCGGGAGAGCCGGAAAAGGATGAGGCCAAACGGCGGCCGATGCAACTGTTTCTTCGAACAACTACTGCCGCTGCCAGATCCCGGGGCCTCGGTGATATCGCCTTGTCACTTGACGTGACGTTTATCAAACAAGCCTTCACGCCGGCAGTGATCGCCCTGCACTGCGGGGCTTCAGGCCGGGATTTGGATCGATTCATGCGGTTCTGGAGGTTTGAGCGAAACCGCCCATCCAGAAGTGCTAGCATGCGCGCTGGATGCGCTCGTACCGCATAGGCTCAGGCTTCACCTGATAAGCCCGCCCCACTGGCGCGTCGCGCCGCCTGTTCGCTGATCCAGACGTCTGTCTGTGCCGGGATTGCTCGAGGCCCCGGGGGATCGTTCACACATGACCGCCATCATCATCTCGCTGCGGGTGACGGCGCCGGGACCCGCGGACGCGCGCGTCTCGGTCGGTCGCCGACAGTTTTCGATCGGCCGTCCCGTCGAGTTCGACGACGCGTCGCCGCACGTGGCCGCGCTCGAGTACGCGCTCGGCGCCGTCGGCGGCGAGGTCGTCAACGGGCTGCGCGAGTTCGCGCGGCGCCGACGTCTCGCGATCGACGCGGTCGAGGCGCTCGTCACCGGCGAATTGGAAGACGGGCTCGCATACCTGGAAGTGATCGGCGAGACCGGGCGGCCGCGCCTTCGCCGGATTGCCGTCAAGGTTTTCGTCGCGTCGGTCGACGACAAGGCCACTCATGCGCTGTTCGACGAGATGATCGAACGCCTGCCGCTCGTCTCTACGCTGCGCGAGGCCCTCGATCTCGACGTCGAGCTCGTCCTGACTTCGTAACTCGAAAGGAGGATTGGCAATGTATCGATTGAATGACGAGCAGCAGCGGATCGCTGACATCGCTGCCGCGGTCGCCGAGCGGGAACTCGCGCCGCGGGCGGCGGGCGTCGATCGCGACGCGGCGTTCCCGAAAGACTCGATCGCCGCGCTCGGCGCGAACGGGCTCCTCGGACTGACCGTGCCGAAGGCGCACGGCGGACTCGGACAGGGTCCGCGAACGGCCGCCGCAGTGATCGACGCCCTGACGCAGCGGTGCCCGTCCACTGCGATGGTCTATCTGATGCACCTGTGCGGCGTCGCCTGCTACGCCGCCGCACCGGACAAGACGGCGCCGCTGCTCGAGGCCGTGGCCGCAGGACGCCACCTTTCCACGCTCGCCTTCAGCGAGAAGGGGTCGCGCAGCCACTTCTGGGCGCCGGTGAGCCGCGCCAGCGGCTCCGGCAACGGCGCCGTGTCGATCAGCGCGCAAAAGTCGTTCGTCACGTCGGCCGGCCACGCCGACGGCTACGTCGTGTCGACACAGTCGGCCGGCGCGACGCAGCCGCTCGAGAGCTCGATCTACCTTGTCCTCAAAGACGACGCGGGCGTGGCCGTGTCGGGCGCGTGGCGCGGACTGGGTCTCCGCGGCAACGCCAGCGCGCCGATGACGCTCTCGAACGTGTCGGTCGGCGCCGACCGCGCACTGACGGCTGACGGAAAAGGGCTCGACATGATGCTCGGCGTCGTCCTGCCGCTCTTCCAGGTGGGATCGGCGGCGGTCGGCATCGGCATCGCCGAAGCGGCCGTGCAGGCGACGATCGGCCACGTCACCCACGCACGGTTCGAGGAATCGAATAGTTCGCTCGCGGATCTGCCGACGCTACGCGCGCAGATCGCCAGGATGCGCATCGACACGGATCGCGCGCGGGCGCACCTCGGCGCCGTCCTCGATTCGCTGGAGTCGCCGGGTCCGGCGACGCAGTTGATGGTGCTCGAGGCCAAGGCGTCGGGCACCGAAACGGCGGCGGCGGTCACCGAAATGGCGATGAGGACGTGCGGCGGCGCCGCCTTCGGCGGGGCGCACGGCATCGAGCGTCTGTTCCGCGATGCGCGGGCGCCGATCGTGATGGCGCCGACCAGCGACGCCGCCTACGAGTTCATCGGCCGTGCCCTGTGCGGCCTGGAGGTGTTCTGATGTCGCGTCCGCTGAAGGTCGGGGCGGTGATGTACGACCCCAAGGTCTCCGTGATCTGGGAAATCATCCGCGACTTCTTCGACGCACAGGGGGCGCCGATCGACGTCGCGTTCTACTCTACCTATGAGGATCAGAACGACGGACTGCTGTCCGGCGCCATCGACATCGCCTGGAACTCGCCACTCGCGTGGATCGACGCGCAGCGGCGATCTGGCAACGGCTGCCGCGCCATCGCCATGCGCGACACGGATCGCGATCGCATGTCTTACGTCGTGGCGCGGCGCGGCAGTCCAGTGCAGACGCTCGCGGACCTGAAGGGCCGCACGATTGCCACCGGCGCGATCGACTCGCCGCAGGCCACGCTCATCCCGCTCGGCCGCCTGCGCCGCGAGGGGCTCAGCCCCGGAGTGGACGTCACGGTCCGGCGGTTCGACGTCCTCGTCGGCAAGCACGGCGATCACGTCGGCGGCGAGCGCGACGCGCTGGCCTGCCTCACGCAGGGCGACGCCGCGGCGTGCGCGATGCTCGACCTGAACTGGGAAGGCTGGATCAAGGACGGCACGATCAACGCGAACGAGTTCAGCATCGTCGGGGAAACGGATCGTTTCGACCACTGCGTCTTCACGGTCCGCCAGGTGCTCGACCCCTCGGCCGAGAAGGCGTGGCTCGATGCGCTCTTCTCCATGCGCTACGACAATCCCGCGCACCGCGAGATGATGGACCTCGAAGGCCTCAAGGCCTGGCTGCCGGGACGGACGACGGGCTTCGGTCCGCTGACGGCAGCGGTCGAGTCGGAGCGTTTTTTCGCGGCGACATCGTCTTGAAGTCATCTCGGAAGCGAACGAGCGAAGCGAGTGAGCCTGGCGAGCGGAGCGGGGCGTGGGGCCCCCGCGAGCGAGCCAGTCGAGGAGTCCGAGGGGCAAAGCCCCTCGGATAAGAAATGAGTCTGCCGCTCTTTCCCGTCACGACCGTCGGCAGCTGGCCGCGCCCGCCACGGGTCGCCGAGGCGATGCGCGCCTATCGCCGCCGCCGGATCGACCGCGCGGAACTCGATCGCATCGCCGACGAGGCGGTGGTGGATCTGCTGCGCCTGCAAGAGACCCTCGGCTGCGACATCGTGACGGATGGCGAACTGCGACGCGACAACTTCTACTCGTTCGTCGCCGAGAAGCTGTCCGGAGTACGGCTCATGACCCTCGCCGAGATGCTCGACGTCGTCGAGGACAAGGCCGGCTTCGAGCAGCTCCTCCAGACGCTCGACGTCCCCGCCTATTCGATCAGCAGCCCGATCTGCACGGCGCGCGTCGACCGGCGGGAGCCGCTGACGGTCGGCGACCTGGCGTTCGCGCGCCGCCACACGGACCTCCCGATCAAGGTCACGCTGCCCGGACCCTATCTCCTGACGCGGGCGATGTTCGTGCCGGAACTGACGGGCGCGTACTACCCGGACAAGGAAGCGCTGGCGGAGGACGTCGTCGCGCTCCTCCGCACCGAGCTCGAGGAACTGCAGTCCGCCGGCGCAGAGTTCGTGCAGTTCGACGAGCCGGTCCTTACGGAGGTCGCCTTCGCACCCGGGCGGACGCGGACGTTCATGTGCGCGGCGCTCGCCGCGCGCAAGGATCCGGCCGAGGAGCTCGAGTTCGCCGTCTCGCTGATCAATAGAGTGGTCGCGGGCGTCGACGACCTGCGGATCGGCCTCCACGTCTGCCGCGGCAACTGGAGCCGCGACGAGACGACGCTCCTGAGCGGCGGCTACGAGGCCCTCCGGACGTATCTCGACCGACTGCAGATCACGCAACTCGTCCTGGAATACGCCACCGAGCGGGCGGGCACACTCATCGGATTCGAAGGCAAGGAGATCGGGCTGGGCGTCGTCAACCCTCGCACCGACCAGGTCGAGACACCGGAGCAGATTCGCGCGGCCGTCGAAGAGGCGCTCCGTCTCTATTCCGCCGAACGCGTCTTCCTGAATCCTGACTGCGGATTCGGCACCTTCTCGAACCGTCCGATGAACACGCTCGAGATCGCATCCGCCAAGGTTGCGGCCATGGCCGCCGCGGCCCGAGATCTGCGCGGCCGTTCGTGAGGCGCGACCCTGTGCTCGGCAAAAACGCTCGACGGTGACCGCGGCGAAGGGCTACTGCTTCTCGTAGACGAGGACGTTGTTGATGTCCTGTCCCTTCGAGTTCTTGCCAGTCTGCGTCAATGTCCTCGTCTTGCCATCGGCCGACACCACCGCCTTCGTGTGGCCGGTCACCTTGCTCATCCACTGCGTGGTCGCCTCGATGGTGTTCGCATCGATGCGCTTGTAGGCAATCATGTCCGCGTCCGGGTTGCCCTTGAACGGCACGAACTTCTCGTCGTACTTCGCCTGGAATTCCGCGTGGGTCGGCTTGCCGTCCGCGTCGACGCCATCGGCGGTGTACTTGACGCCATCCGTTCCCCACGCCTCGATCTTGAGCGTCTGACTCTTGGGCGCCGGACCGGGACTGTACTTGGATTTGGCGAGATTGAGCTTCCAGGTGCCGATGTTGCTATCAGCGGCCATGGTGACGGCACCCAGTGCCAGAACCAGGCCCGCGAGCAGAATGCCGGATCGTTTGTTCATGAGTCCCCCTTTTGGGAAGTGTGGGTTGAATTGCAGCCAGAGCCTAACACGTCAGCAGGCCGACTCCCGTGTCCGGCGGCCGCCCGCCGCGCGGCCTCGATCGACCCCACCGAAGCGCTCCGGCGGGATTGGCCTACCGGCCGACAAACGCCGTCCGGCGTCTGACTGGCAAACCGGGCCAAGAAACGAACCTGGCTCCGTGTCGTAACCGTGGCGAGGGAGGTTTCTATGGCGTGGAAACGGACCGTGCTCTTCGTGTTGGCGGCGGCAGTAGTGGTCGGATTGGCAGGCCATGTGAAGGCGAAGGTTGCCGAGACGCCACGCACCGTGTATCTGTCGGCCACGGATTCCAAGGGCGCGCCGGTCACCGACCTCACGACCGCCGACCTCGCCGTCAAGGAGGGTGGCCAGGATCGGACCATCGCGAGCCTCAAGGAGGCCACGGCGCCAATGGAGATCGCCATCCTCGATGACGATGACGGCAGCGGGTTCTTTCTGGCCGGCATCCTCCAGTTCCTGCAGGCGATCGGCGATCACGCCGTGTACTCCATCAGCGACTTCAACCCGCAGTTCGCGAAGATCATGGACTACACGAACGACGTCGGTCCCATTCAGGGCGCGCTCGACAGGATCGGCCGGCGCGGCAAGGTTCAACGCGACGGGGAGCTGGTCACGGACGCGATCTCTCTGACGTCCAAGGAACTGCAACAGCGCAAGGCGGCCCGCCGCGTCATGCTTTTCCTGACTCTGTCGGGAGAAGGGCAGACCAGGAATCCCGACATCACCATGAACGACTTGCTGGCCAGCGGCGCCATGCTGAACGTGGTGCACCACTCCAATGCCAAGATCGGTCTGACACTCGGCGATGGCCCGAAGCTATCGGGCGGACGTATCGAACAAGTCGGCGCGATCTCGGCCGTGCCGGCGGCGATCACGAAGATCGCCGACACGCTGATGCATCAGTACGCGCTAACGTACACACTGCCCGACGGGGTGAAGCCGTCGGATCGAGTGAGCGTCACGACCAGCCGCAAAGGCGTGACGCTCTTCGCGCCGTCGCGCATTTCGGACAAGTAGGGCGAACGGCGCCGGCCTGTCGCGCGTCAGCGCGCAGCGTACCCGCGGCGCGCGCGCACGTCGACGCCGCTCCGCCGGACCCGCACGTTGATCGTGTGAAAGCCCGAGCGTTCGACCCCGGCCGGCGCGAAGTACAGCACGTAGCTTTGCCGGAAATCCTGAAGGATCCGGCGGAACGCCGCGCCAAGTGACTGGCCAGTGTTGACGGTTTCCACGAAGCCACCTGCTTCCTTGGCAAGGTCGGCGTACATCCGCGCCCGCGCCTCGGCGGCGGGGGACGACGGCGGCGACATGCCCCCGGTGCGCAATCGGAACGACGGGAAGACCAGCCCCAGAGTCGGCGTCGTGCGGCGCGCGACCTCCAGCAGAGTTTCAGGGCTCGTGACACTACTCTGATCCTCGCCGTCGCTGAAGACCACGACGAGTTGGCGCCGGTCTGGCGACGAGGGGGTCGTCAGCGCCACCGCAATCGTGTCGAATACGGCCGTCCCTCCAGACGCGTGGATGCTGTCGAAGGCCGGGTCAATCGCGGACACCGGCGCGCCGAAATCGATCAGCCGGTTGATCTGGACGTTGAACGTGAGCAGCCGGAAGCGATCCCGCGGCGTCAGGTCCTGCGTCAGGTCGCGGACTGATTGACGCAGCTGATTCAGAACGGCACCGGTCACACTCTCACTGACATCGAGTGCGACGGTCACGTCGATCGGCAGCGTTTCGTACACGAGCTCCGTAATGCGTTGGGGCGCGCCGTTGTCGAGCAGTTCGAAATCCGTGGCGGTGAGCCCGATGACCGGTCGGCCTCGCTGGTGCACGGAGACGTCGACGCTCACGAGGTCCGCGCGGCCGCGAAAGGCCGGGAGACTCTGCGCCGCCAGGTCGCCACCTCGGCTAGGGATCATCAAGGCGCCGGCGGCGGCGACGGCGACTGCGATCGCGCGAGGGCTCTGGCCGGTCACTGTCCCAGCTCCCGCAGGCGCGCGAGGATTGCCGGATAGGCCCGGAAGTCGCCGCGCCGGTAGGTCCACCAGGGATCCGTTTGATCCGGGGCGGCGGTCTGAACGGCTTCAGCAAGGCGCGCCGCCTCAGCCCCGTCCCCTCGGCTGAGCAGAAGCGTCATCAATGAAACGCGCGCCGACTGCGCGCCAGGCGATTCCTTCAGAGCGTCGCGGTAGGCGATCGCTGCGTCGTCGAGCTGCCCGCGGGCACGGAGCACGTGCCCCCTCACCATGCCATACGTATAGCGCACGTATTGATCCGGCGACGAACCTGCCGCGGCCGGCAACAGCTCGAGTGCGCGATCGACGTCGCCAGATCGGAAGATGAAGTATGCGGCTCGAACCATCGCCTCGTGGGCCGCGTTCGAACCTTTCGCGACGTCCTGATAGGCCGCCAGGACCTCTTGCGCTTGAATCGGGTCGGGCTTCTCGCCGGACTGCTGCTCGAGTATCACCGCACGGGCGAGGTTCAGTCGAGGTTCCAACGAACACCGTCGAGAGGCACGCTCCACGAACGGCAGGCTCACATCGGGCAGCCAGAGGCCCTCGAGCCCGGCCGCCTCGGCCCAGTACCAGGCGCAGGCGAACGCGTCGGCGCCGCCGGCTTGCTCCACCTTCAGGTGTGCGTGCGTCAGAAGTTTCACGCCCTCGTCACGCGCGAAGCCATTGCGGCTGGAGAGACCGGCGAGCGCCAACTCGAGCGCGAAGACTCGCTCGCGGCGCGGCGTGTTGGGCCACAGAGGGTCGGCGGTCCGAACATCGTGAATCAGGTTGGCCAGATCGGTGACGTGCGACAGCAGTTGCGCGGCGCCCGCGTAGTCGCCACGCCCGTACGCGTCGGCCAACGGGCGCACGGACTCGGGCAGCGGCTTCGGCGGAGACGCCGGCGCCATCGCTCTGCTACCAGTCGACGCGGGGGCTGAACTGGGGCCCGGCGCCGTGGGCACGGCTGCGCCCACTTTCGGCAGCGTCACCCATGAGCGGCCGCGGACCGTGACCGCCTTTTGCGCGACTCTCACTTGAAGCTGATGCGATCGGCCGTCTCGATCCTTGTCCGCCGGCTCGACACCCAGCAGGTAATACCCCGATGTCTCGTTGAGAATCCGGTTGAACGCGAATCCGCCGCCGCCCTGGGTGACCGTAAAGAACGATCCGCCCGACGCGCCGGCAATCTGGTCGAGCGCGTGCGAGAGGATCGCGGTGTCCCTCATGAAATCCGGTCGCCGCGCGCCCGCTCGCGACGCGGACATCACGTCCGCGCGCAGGCGGTCGAAGTGCAGCGCGTAGACCGAGGCATTGGCTTCCGCCGCGGCCCGGCCGACGACCTGGCCGATCTCTCCGACATCCGGACGCCCGCCTTGTCGGTCCGACGCCATGACGCCCGCGCTGATCAGCACGACGACCTTGCGCTCCGGACTGCCGGCCAGCGACTTGAACATCCCCTGAAGCGCACCGAGGCGTTGAGCGATCTCCATTTCCTCGAATTGCGCGAGCACCGTGGCATCCAAAACCACGTAGGGCGGGCTGCCGCTCTGACACGTCGCCGGATCGTTGGTGCCGGCGCAGATCTCGTGAACTCTTGCCAGCAGGTCCTGCGAACTCCTCGGCGGGGACGTCAGGTCGGCGATTTCCGACGGCGTCAGTTGCCAGCGATTGATCGCGGCGGGACTCGCCTGGCCGACAACTCGATCGAGCTCCTGAAGCAGCGGTCCGCGATCGGTCGTGACCTGCAGGAGCGGGCCTTCCGGAAACACAATGAGGCCCACGAGATCGTTCGGCTGCAATCGATCCACGAACACATGCGCCGCTTCCCGCGCCGGCGCGATCTCCAGCGCCGAAAAGCTCAGCGCGTCGAACGCCAGAATGTAGACGCGGCCCGGTTGTCCGGTCGAGGTGGGCGCGGGGCGGGCCAGTGTCGTCGATTCCGCCCACGTCCGCGGCTCGGATGACGAGACGCGCGTCGTCACACTGACGAAGTCCGCGGAGATGACTTTCCGGCTCTTGCCGTCAATCGAGACTTGAAACTGATCGGGCCGGAGTCCGGCGACCGGCCCGCCGTCGTGGTCCACGACGTCAACATCGACCGCGATGAGATCGATACCCGCCCGAAAAGTCCTTGGCGGCTCCTGCGCGAGCGTCAAGGCGACGGGCACGACCGCGCCGGCGAGGGCAATCCAACGGATCCTTCGCGACGGGCGCGCTTTCAACCCCATCCGTCCTCCGTGTCCTCGCAAGGCTCCGATTATGACCGCGCGACGTGACGGAGCCGGCACCGGCTGGTGTCTTCTCTCGAGGGTCGGCGTCGTGAGTGCAACAGCCGTGCCGTCACTTCACATTGATCCTCGCTTGACGGCGCATGACGGTATCGCCGAGTTGCGCCTCGATCGTGAGCAGATGCGGTCCCGTCTCGAGACGGGTCGAGCGGCAGCTCCAGCCGATAGTCTGCCGCACGCGCGCGCGAAAAGCCCGAGCCTTCGATCACGGTCGCCTCGTCCAGCTTCGTGCGATCCGTGCCGTCAACGATCGTGGCGCGGACGCGCACGGCGCCGGGCGGCTTCAACCCGCCCTGGTAGACCCGCATGAACGCCGTGACCTTCGCGGTCGAGCGGAACTCGCGAAGGGCGGTCGGGACCATGGGGACGACGTCTGCGAGGAGAGTCCTTTGCGCCGTCAGGCTCGCGTCGGCCGCATTCAGCACGAGCCCGGAGACCGAGAGTCGGTCCTTGTCAAACCTGGGGACATCGATGTCGGTGAACACATTGCCGAAACGATCGTCGATCCGCGCGGCGACCCGCACGTTGTAGCGTCCGGGCCGAACCGTCAGCCGTGACATGGCCTCATACGGGATCGCCAGAGGCGTGCCAGGCGGGAGTTGAAACTCGATCGTGTCGCGACGGTTCGGGCTCGGGTCGCAATCGATGCAGTCATCGTTGATCGCCGTCGCCACCAGTTCGACGCGCTGGGTGCCGGGCCGCTGCGGCTCGCGGAAGGCTATCGCGATCGCCAGCGCCGCCTTCGACTGTCCTGGCAGGGCGAACGGCGCCACGCTCAACGCGAGCGGGAGATCGCCGCCTGCCACGACATCCCCCATGGCCTTGTCGAGCGGCGCGACGGGCGGCGGCGTGTTCCTCGGTGACTTCGCCTTCACGGGCTCCGGTGCGAAATAGCCGCTGCGGGCGCGGACATCCAAGCCGGGCCGATCCACTTTCACCTGGACTCTGCGAAACCCACCGTCCTTCGTGGGATTCGTCGATCGAAAGCCGATCAGGTAGTAGGAACTGTTCTCGCGAAAGATCTGCGGGACGGCGTCCCACGGCGCATTGGTGGCCAGGGTTGCCCGCCCGCCGTTTTCCTCGGCAAGCACGCGAAGCGAATCCTGTCTCGGGCCCATGATCCCCGCAATGACGCCCGACGGGTCAATCGCGTACACGTTCACGTTCGCCTGCTGCAGGGCCTTCAGCATGCTCTGGAGCGCGAGGACGTCGTCGCCCGGGTTCTGCCAACCACGCAGTTCGCTCATCGAGAAGTCGAACGGCACGCCCGGACTGATGAAGACGAGCGTCTTCCGGCCTACCGGCGCCGCGAGCAGCGCATTGGCGGCGTTCACCAGCGTGTCGACGACGCACGCATACGGCGTGTGATACGGACCGCGATAGGCACAAGGCCCTGGTGCTCCTCCTCCGGTCAGCCTCTGGGATCTGGCAACCGGACTGGCGGCGAGGGGTCCGCTGTGCAGTGCGTTCGAAAGCGCGTTCATGCTGCCGGAGCTTTGAGGATGCGGCGCCGTCGAATCGATCGCCGTACGCAGCAGCTCGCGATCGGCCGTCACGTTCTGCCGGCGGCCGCTGTCGGTGAACGTGACCGAGGCCAGATCCTCGGCGCCCAGGTGATCCACGACCGCCCGCGCAACCTGCGCGGCCGTCGTGGACACCATCGCATCCGCCGGCAGGTTCGCATCGTCCAGCACGATGACGACGATGCGCCGCTCGGCGCGGTCGTTGGTCACGACATCGCGGGCGGCCTCACGGATCCAACGCGCAGAAGGCTCGACCGGCTCCGGAAGATTCACCGCCTCGAACGCCACGACGGGTTGTGGCTTGCCGTTCTCGAAGACGGTGAAGTCAGCCGCGGTCAGATTCTTCACCGGCCGCCGGTCCCGATCGAGCACCGAGACGTCGAGCTGGACGACGTCGACCCCCGCGCGAAACGCATTCTGAGGCTGCTGTCCCTGGGCGTGCAGACCCAGCAGCACGCATCCGACCGCGACTGCGACGACGAGTGCAAGCCGACGCATGACGGATCTCCTCTTGCCCTACACCGCGGACGGCACCCCAGCGTTCGCGCCTTGGCCATTCTGCGTAGGCACGGGCGCGGCCGTCATGACACCGAGTGGACCGACGCGGCGATGCGTTGTACAGTCACAAGGGCCTCCGAGCGAAGTTGAGTGTCTGCAAATGATAGTTCAGGTAGGTCGAGCCTGTGCTGTCGGACGTCTCGCCTGCCCTGGTTCGACGACGTGCGGGCGCGGATGGGGCGCTGGCGAACGTCGTCCGGCGCTGACGCGCGTCGTCGGGCGCCGATGGCGTGCGGTCCGGTAAGATCTCGCCATGCAGCGCGCTCTCGCATCGGTCGTCATTGCCGTCCTGGCAATCGCCTCCGCCACGCGCGCGGCCGAGCCGCCGTGCGAATTCGACCACGTGGACCGCATTGTCGCGGTTGGCGACGTGCACGGCGCCTACGATCAGCTCGTCCAGATTCTTCGCGTCGCCGGCGCGATCGATGCGCGCGATCGATGGTCGGCAGGACGCACGCATCTCGTGCAAGTCGGCGACATGCTCGATCGTGGCCCCGATTCACGGAAAGTGCTTGATTTCTATCGACGGCTCGAGCGCGAAGCGGCGTCCGCCGGTGGCCGCGTGCATGTCCTGCTCGGCAACCACGAGACGATGCGCATGCTGGGTGACGTGCGATACGTATCCGCCGGGGAGTACCGCGCGTTTACGACGTCGGCGTCAGAGGCGCTGCGCCGCGACACGGCAGAGGCGGCACCTCCTGCCCTGCGCGAGCAGTTGTCGCAGGCGCCCCTTGGCACCATCGAGCTCTTGACCGCATTCGCCTCGAGCAGCACCTATGGCGCCTACTTACGTGGATTGAACGCGGTATTGCGCATCAACGGCATCCTGTTCGTCCACGGTGGGATCAGCCCGGCCTTCTCGGTGAGGCGCTGCGCCGACATCAACGCCACGATCAGACGCGAGTTGTCGGTGGGCGATCTGGAAAAGACGAAAGCGGCCCCTGACACGAGCCTGGTGAGCCGCGAGGACGGCCCGCTGTGGTATCGAGGACTGGCCACCGAGCCGGACACCGTCGCGCCGCAGGTCGACGCGATGCTTGCCGCTCAGGAGGCTCGCGCGATCGTCGTCGGTCACACGGCCCAGGAGAGCGGCCGCATGCTCGTGCGATTTGGCGGAAAGGTCGTGGACATCGACACCGGTATGCTGCCAGGCTACGTGCCGAACGGCCGGGCCTCGGCGCTCGAGATTCGGGGAGACGTCTACACGGCCATCTATACCGATCGGCGCGAGGTGATCGTCGGGGCCGCCGGGCCCGGCTACATGAGCCCGTTCTTCAGGCAGTGGTCGATGAAGGCCGTCTTGACGTCGGCCGGCCGATCGATCGTGCGATAGAACTGGTCGAGATACGCCAGCGCCTTCTTCTTCGCGGCCGGGTCGAAGTCCGGCAACGAGTCGTATATCGGCGCGATCTCCGGCTCTGATTGCGCGGAACTTCGCCAAGAACGGTTCGAGTTCCTGGGCGGTCCGACACGGGCCGCGATACACCCGATCGCGCACGCTGGTGATGCCGAGACCGGGCGGGGGCAGCGCGTAGGTGGCGTCCACGAGCCCGGAGTAGTCGAAGTCGTACGGGACGGCAAACACCGTTCTCGGCGGCACCTGCACGAGCTTCACGTTGTGCTGCGTGATGATCGATACGTCGAGGTTGCCGATCATGTACTCGAAGATTGTCATCAGGGTGAACCAGTCCCTGTCCAGCTGGCTGAGCAGCTCCTTCTGCGTGATGAGCCGCCCCTCCATGCGCTTTGCGACGTCATCGTCGTCTTCGATCAGCATCCCCCATTCGTCCCGAGGTTCTTCTTGGTTCCCGTATCCACGTACGTCACCTTCGCCAGACGCGCGCGGAACGATTCGGGGGTCACGAGATTGAAAATCCGATAGGCCGCGTACTCGCGCAGGACGGTACTGCTCGACTTCCTTGACGTTGCGGCAGTGCACCCCGAGCTTGAGGGCATGCTGGCCGTCGAAGATCGTCCCCTTCATCTGGTCCTTCGGAAACTCCAGCCGGAGCGGCGCGAACTCGCACGTGTCGTACGACCGCCGTACCTGGCCGCGCGTGCGGATCGGCAGGTCGACCTTGACGGGCGCGCCATCCTCGCGCTGTGAACTCGATCGTGGCCGGAAACATTTTGGTGCTGTTGGGTGTCCGATCGGCCTGGACCGCCTTCATGTTCGCCGTCAGGGTGAACTCCACAGGCGTCGTGCCCGCGAACAAGGCGCGAGTCTCCGCGTCCTTCTTCTGCCTGGCCACCGTCTTCGGGTCTTCCCACTCCTTGGGCGGCGTGGTCTTGATCGGGCGGGGCTGAGGCGGGACCTTGGCTTTCTGCGGTGACGATGCCGACGCGGCGGCACCGGCCATCGCGCAGGCGAAAAGGATGGCGCCGAAGAAACGGGGCGACTTCACGCAGCCTCCTTGCTTGAGCGGAACGCAATGGACGTGCCGTGGTGGTCGCGGCCAGCGCGCCCATCGACGCGCGAGGCTACCACGGCACGTCCAGCGGGTCCCTCATCAGTCGTCGTCCAGTCCCGCATCCTGAAGCTGCACGTTGTGCACGCCCTCGGTACGGTTCAACGCCTTCAGCAGTCCTTCGGCCGATCCATCCGCGCGGAACTCGACCTGATACGACGCCTCGATCGCGGTGCCCTGACGCGCGGTTTCCATGGACACCAGGCGGTGCCTGCTCACCTGCGCCGCAAACGGGCCACGGACGAGCGCGTCGACGTCATGTCCGAGCCCCACGCGCAGATTCAGCACGAATGGCAGCGACGGAGCGGCGCCGGCCGTCACCGTCGTCTTCATGACGAATGCCGCGGCACTCACGACGCCGAGGCCGATCACCGAGATCCAGATGTCGTTGGCGCCGGCCGCCATGCCCATCACGACGGCGAAGATCACGAACGCCGTGTCCTGCGTGTCCTGCACGACGGTACGGAATCGCACGATGGACAGCGCACCGACGAGGCTGAAAGCGCGCGCCGCGTTGCTGCCGACCACCTGGGTCGACGATCGCGATCAGAATCGCGAGCAGGACGAGCGTGCCCTCGGAACGATCCCGCGGACTTGCTGGCAGGCCGTGTGCGCCGCGTAGACCCACGCCACGATCCACCCGAGGACCGCCGCGCCAAGCAGCGCGCACCAGCGCGTCGCGCGCGGTGATGGGCGGGCCGTTGGCCGCGATGGACTGGAGGAAGTCAGACATGCGTGGCGTCAGGCGACAGGCCGAGCAGCGCCAGGCCCGCGCGGTATTTCGAGATCGGCTGCATTTTCAGCGCGAACTGCTCGATGAGTTGCTTGAAGATCGCCGGCAGCGCGACGCAGTACTTCAATTCGACGACGTTCTGGCCGTCGAGAA
The DNA here is from genome assembly GCA_963794305.1 of uncultured Acidobacteriota bacterium. GTDB lineage: Bacteria > Acidobacteriota > Vicinamibacteria > Vicinamibacterales > CAVVIG01 > CAVQFC01. The sequence continues at coordinate 61,642 of CAWCDQ010000025.1, forward strand.
GCGGCAGGCCGGTCCCGGGGAGGAACGCACGATCCGGCAGCGGCAGCACGCGCAGATCGAAATCGATGGTCATCCTGACCTTGCCGGTGCCCGACATGCCGAGGCGCGCCGTGCGGACGTACGAGAGCTGGACGAGCGGGCGCAGACGTCGCGCGGCGATACGGCGATGGAACCAGTAGCCGTCCCAGTCCGGATCGGCGACGTTGCCTTCCAGGCGCTCGAACTCCGCGACGGGCACCGTCGTGCGGCGCTTGATGCAGGACGCGGTTGGTCCTGAACTTGCGCTCGAGAAACATGTTCGGGCTGTCGCTGTAGCGCCGAATCCGATACTTGCTCCTGCCGTACGACCCGCGACGGTGAAAGACGTCGAACGCCCCGGTCTCGAAGTAGAGACTGGAGGTGGCGTACTCGTCGTGGAATGGCCCCGTCCCGAACTCATCAGGCAACAGATTCGCGCGCATCCAGGCCTGGATCTCCGGCGCGACCGCGCGGTCGACGAGGAACTTGATCTCCCGCGCGTGGATTCTCGTTTCGCGCGAGTGAACGCTCGCAAGTTCCGGTATGGCTGGCTCGATCACGAAGGCCTCCGACTGGGAATTGAGTGCCTGCAGATGATAGTGCAGATAGCCGGCAGCTCATCCACAGAGTCAGGTGGGGTCCGTCTGGCCGAGCCGGTATGCTGGTCGGGTGACGACCCGTACCGGCCACCTCCGCGGCGTGCACGTGCTGGTCGCCGGCGCGGGCCTGGCCGGGCTGTCCGCCGCGCGCGCCCTGGAGGCCTTCGGCGCGCAGGTGACGGTTGTCGACGCCCGCGAGCGCGTCGGCGGCCGTGTGTGGACACTGCGCACCGGCTTCCGGCACCGGCAGCATGCCGAGGCCGGCGCCGATCTCGTCGAGTCCAACCAGGAATCCGTCGTCGCCCTCGTGAAAGAGCTGGGCCTGACCCTGCAACCGATCCTGAGAGGCGGGTTCGGCTACTGCGGCACCGATCGCCGGGGGCGCGTCAGCGTGCAGTCGATCGCACGATCGTTCCAGTCGGTCGGCGCCGAACTGGGCGATCTCGATCCGTCAGTACAAACTGTCCGAGCAGCGCTGGGACAGCGCCATCGCGAACGCGATGGCGCGCCAGTCGGTGGCCTCGTGGCTGAAGACGATTCGGGCAGACACCTGGCTCGTCAGCCGGTTTCGCGGTCTGCGCGGTCTGTTCCTCGCCGATCCGGAAGACCTGTCGCTGCTGGCGCTCGTCGATTTGTTCTCGACCGGGTTCGGCGACGGCCACACGCTGCGAGTCGCCGAAGGTAACGACCGGATCGCGACCGAGATGGCCCGGCGGCTGTCGCAACCCGTCCGGCTCGGTGCCATCGTCCGCCGCGTCCGCGATCTCGACGGCCGTCTTGCCGCGCGCGTGGAGGAGTCGTCCGGCCTGCACCAGATCGAAGCGGACTATTTCGTGTCGGCCCTCCCGGCGACCAGCGTTCGGGGGATTGAATGGAACGCTCGCCTGTCCAACACGCAACGCGACGCGTACGCCCACCTCAGATATGGCGCGGCGACGCGCCTGCTCGTGCAGTTTGAGCGTCGGTTCTGGCGAAAGGCCGGGCGACCGAACGCCTTTGGATCGGATCAACCAACCGGGGCCGTGTGGGACGGCAACGAACGCCAGAAGGGCGGCGCGGGAATTCTGAGCCTTCTCGCCGGCGGGGGCGCGTCGGCCGATCTGCAGGGCATCCTCCGATCGGAGGGTCTGCCCGGCGTGACCCGGAGGCTCGCGTGGCTGGGCACGCCGACCCGGGCGCTGGCGTCGAAGGTCGTGGTCTGGGAAGACGATCCGTGGGCGCGGGGCGGTTACGCCTATTTCGACGCGGCATTCGATCCGCTCTGGCGCGACTGGCTGGCGAGGCCCGCAGGCCGTATCGCCTTTGCCGGCGAGCACACGAGCATACGATGGCAAGGCTATATGAACGGCGCCGTCGAAAGCGGGCAGCGCGCCGCGCACGAAATCGTCGCGATGCATCGGGAGAAACCAGGAGCCGTCAAGTGATGTGCGTCCGCGTGCTACACGCTCCGGAGACCACGGCGGCGAAGCTGCCTGAACGCGAGCCCGCGGTGCGAGATCGCCAGCTTCTCGGCGTCGCTGACCTCCCCGAGCGTCCGGGCGTACGGCCGATAATAAAAGATCGGGTCGTAACCAAAGCCGTTCGCCCCTCGCGGCCCGGGCGCGATTTCTCCCTCGACCGCAGCCTCGCAACTGAAGACGAGTGAATTTTGAATGACCGCGTCAGTGTCCACGGTCGGCTCGCAGAGCGCCACAGAGCAGACGAATCTGGCGGTCCACGGGCGCGGGTGCAGCGCGAGCTCGCGATAGAGATTGACGAACTTATCGGCGTAGGTGTCGCCGGGATACCGCGCGCTCGTGACGCCCGGCCGGCCGCCCAGGACGTCGATGGCAAGGCCGGAATCATCCGCGACCGTCGGCATGCCGATGCGGCCGCAGTAAGACGCGGCTTTGCCGAGGGCGTTGTCGGCGAACGTCGCGCCGGTTTCCTCAGGTTCATCGACCGCAGGAAAATCCGCGAGACTCAGAAGGCGGAGCGGCAGCCCCTCGAGCGCCCGCCGGATCTCGCGCAGCTTCCCGGGATTCGTCGTGGCTATGACGAGAGAGCCGAACGTCACGGCGCGGTCAGTACTTCAGAATGTTGCCGACGATCTCGCGCTGCTTGTCGATCAGATCCCTGATGCCCTTGTCGGCGAGTACCAGCAGCGCGTCGAGTTCCTGACGAAGCAATACGTAAGCCGAACGCAGCAGCCAGCAGCGGCAACTACGTATTGCTTGAGTCCCGCTACTGGCTCGCGCTCGCCCTTGGTCTGGTCCTCGCGCGGCGCCGCGCGCGTCGTCCCAGCAAAACGAGAGCCGCGACCGCGTAAGCGCCGCGCGATCGGCTCGCACCCGGAACGGTGCACCGCCGTTCTAGCGAGCTGGGATGTCGCCGCAATCGGAGAAAGTGAGCGAGGTGTCGACGTGGAAGTTCGAGCCGACCTGGTGGCGCTCGGCGTGGAAGAGGTCGAGCGGGTAGATCTTGCCCTTCGTCAGACCCGAGCATCGTCGCTGACATGTCGAGGTCGATCATCGCGCTCCTCGCCTCGTGGAGGCCGCCAGATCGATCGCCAGCTTGCCGTTGATGAAGACCCAGAGGTCGTCGTCGCCCGTGAAGCTGAAGACCTCGCCGCCCGCGTACTTGAACTTGGTGTGAAGCTCGGTCGTGAAATCGAAGTTGTGCGGGTTCATGTCTTCGCCCTTACCGGAGTTGCCAAAGCCCGCGTTGTCGAGCGGAAAGAAGAGCTGGCTGTCGAGCGTGGCGATGGGCCCGTTCTGCGCGAACACCAAGTAGACCAGAAAGGCCTTGTTCGTGCCCGGCGTGGTTCGGTACCAGGTGTCGAACGCGATCTTGTTGGCGGTCTCTTGCCCGAAGGGGCATGTCGCCATCGGCGGGTTCTGCATTTCGCAGATCCCGGTGTAGATGGGCTTGTTGTCGGCCGAAAGTGTGGGGGCCACCAACCCGGGAGACACTCCGTCGCCCTTGTACGATCTCGAAATCGACGTGGCCGCCCTGCTCGCCGAAGCCTTTGAAGTCGCGCACGATGCCGACCACGGTGCCGCATCCCTCGTCGCTGGCATTGATCCCAGTGTCGACCTTCCCCATGGTCGTGATCTCGGGGCCCAGCTGGTAGCCGCCCAATCCTCCGTCGACAGTCACGAGCTTGGAGATCGACCGGGCTCTTGCCCGCGTCCGGATCGGGAAAGCTGGCATCTCCCGTATTGATGAAGGGCCCGGTCATGATGTGCCGCTGCCCGAGTCTCGGTTCGCGCCCGAGCCCGATGACCGGTGACGCCGTTCATGTCGAAATCGTTCGCGCCGTCCGAGCCCTTGGCGCACGCGGCGAGCATCATCGCGCTGCCAAAAAGAGACGATTGCCCGACACCATGCCGACTATTCGCACATTGTTCCGAACGCGTCTTTAGCGCTAGTGGAAAAGGTTTCGCTGATACGGAACACCAAACCTTTGAAATTCGTCCATAAACCTTTTGAATTGGACGGCGAGGAGTTTCAAATCGCGAGGCGCGTGTATGAATGAATCCAATGATGAAGCGCTCGCTCGTCGGTCTGCTCTCGGCGATCCCACTCTTGGTCGCGAGCTGCGGAGACGGGGGCGAATCGCCGGCTGACGTCAGCTCGGGGGCCGGAGGCAATGATAACGCCGGCGGCGAGTGCAACTGGTGGCGATGAGCGGTGGCAGCGTCGGCGGCAGCGCGAACGTCGGCGGAGGCGTCGACGGCAGCGCAGGCCTTGGGAATGACGCGAGCACCAACAACATGATGGACGGCAGCGTCAGCGCTGCGGGTGTGCCGATCATCCCGGTCGGGCTCGACGCCTACCGCCTGTGGGATCATCTGCCGGATCTGCGCATCGGCATGCGCGCGTACATGCGCAGCACCTACGATCGCAGCGGCGGCAACGAGGGCGCGGACGCCAGCCACTTCCTGCGCCAGACCGACGACGATCACAACGTCACGCTCGACACGCTGGGGCCGGGCGTCCTCTACTTCGTGCGCACCAACCACTGGCACGGCAGCCCCTGGCACTACGTGGTCGACGGCACCGATCACATCGTGCAGGAGACGCGCACCGCGACCCGAACGCGCCGGTGAGCGGATCGGTGTTCCTGCCGAAGGAGCCGTTTCCGAGGCCGCTCGCGTTCACCTGGTCGGCGACCAAGGGCGCGGATCTCACCTGGGTGCCGATCCCGTTCGAGAAGTCGTTGACGCTGGCCTACTGGCGCACGCACTACGGCACCGGCTACTACATCTATCACCTGTTTCCGCGGGCGCGGCGCAACCTGTCGCAGCCGATCACGGCGTTGGACGGCAAGACGCCCCCACGCAGGACGTGCTCGACCTGTTCGGCAAAGCGGGCACCGACATCGCTCCCACCGGAGCGGCGTTGACGGTGACCGAAAGTCACGGGCGACGTCGCCGCAGGCGCCACCGCAGGTGATCGCCGATCTCAAGACCGGGCCGGCGCGCGTTGCGCGCGCTGGTGCTTCGCGCGCCCAGGCGCAGGCGCTGGCGCTCGCGCACGCCGGCTGCGCGTCACCTGGGACGACGCGGCCATGCCGTCGATCGATGCGCCGGTCGCGCTCTTCTTCGGCGCCGGCACGCTCTACAACCGCGACCGGCCGCGAGTACCTGGTCAAAGGCGCTTTTCGCGAGCGTCCACTTCGACGCGACGGACGTTCAGCTCGCTGCGTACTTCCCGATGCCGTTCTTCCACCACGCGCACATCGAGCTCGTCGCCGGCGCGAGGCGATCCCCGGTCTTCGCTGGCACGTGCGAACCGAGCCGTACACCGAGCCGACCAACCACGTCGGCTACTTCCACGCCACCTACCTCGATCACGGCACGCCGGTCGCCGGCAAGGATCTGGTCGCTGCTCGACACCACCACGACCGAGGGCGGCGGGCCGTTCTGCGGGAGCTTCGTCGGCACGTCGTTCATCTTCTCGGACAACGCGGAGCTCGGCACGCTGGAGGGCGATCCGCGCTTCTTCTTCGACGACAGCCAGACCCCGCAGGCGCAGGGCACCGGCACCGAAGAGTGGGGCGGCGGCGGCGACTACTGGGGCGGCCAGACCATGACGCTGCCCTTCGCCGGCCACCCGTCGGCGCGCCCGATCCCGGCTCGGCGAAAGAAGCCGAGGACAAGATCGAGTCGGCCTACCGCTTCCTGCTCGCCGACCTGATGCCGTTCGGCAAGAACGCCCGCATCCAGCTCGAGCACGGCGGCACCGACGACTCGACCGAGCACTACCGGACCGTCGTCCTACTGGTACGGGTTGCCCGGTGGCTGCCTCGCGCTGAGCGATCAGCTCCACGTGGGCGACACCGCGGATGAGCAGATGCACACCTATTCTTCGCCGACCGCGACCGCAGTGGACTCGCTCACATCCAAGTTCGAGCTCGGCCCGACTCCACCCGACGTGATGGACACCGGTCGGCACATGAAGGGCGACACCGAGTTCTCGATGAAGCTCGATCCGAACAACAAGGGAGCGATGCTGCGGCGCCGGCTCGACTACCAGTATCCCGATCAGCGCGCCGAGGTGTACGTGGCCGACGGCGCGGCGGGGACCAAGTTCGATCTCGCGGGCACGTGGTACCTGGCCGGCTCGAATCGGTGCGTCTACTCGAACCCCGGCGCCGAGCTCGGCCCGGCCGAGCACACGGTGCGCACGTCGACGCGCCGTTTTCGCGAGGACGAGTTCCTACTGCCCGCCGCGCTCACCCAAGGTCGCAGCGCGATCCGGGTGCGCATCCACTTTACGCCGGTCAGTGTGCCGCTTTTCATGGTGATCCGCCCGCCGAGCAAGCGTGGAGCGAGTTCCGGTATTCGCTCTACTCGTGGGTGATGCCGCCGGTGCCGAAGTAGAGAGCGCGTCAGAAGACGTTACGCGCTCGCTTCCTGTCAAAGGACGTCGAGTCCGAGCGCAAACCTGAGCGCATCATCGAGCTGGCGAAGCTTCGCACCAGAGAGAGCGCCGGCACGTTCAAGCAGATCCTCTTTCGGAAGGGTGACGAACCAGTCGCAATTGATGACGCACTCGCGGGCCAGCCCCTCTCGACGTCCGACCTTCACCTCGACTGCATAGCCGCGCACTTTGGTCGTGGCGGGCGCGGCGATGATCAACTTTCTCGCCGAGTAGGCTTCGTCGCGGGAAACGAGCACGACCGGACGTCTCTTGTCGACGTCGGCCCACCAGATGTCGCCACGTTTCATTTGTCTTCCCACGGGAAGGCCGGCCAGAACTCGCCGCGCATGGCGCCTGGGCGCCTTCGACTTAACTCGATCCTCCGGCTGCTCCTGGTACGCCAACACGTAACGACGCACCCGCTCTTGCTCGCTCGTTGTCCGAGGTCAGCCTAGCGATGCGCGAGCGATGACCGCACTTCGACTTTCACCGGTGTGAGCGCGAACCCGTTCGACGCTGGCGAGCAACCGGGCCAGTCGATGCTGAACGCGATCTTGGCCTTGCGATCAGCCAGTATGAAATTGTCATACCGACGTGGAGCGTCAAGCGGGCGCGATCTTCGGTCGTCCGCCCCGGACGCTGGTACGTCCGGTTCTGACGGTGCTCCCCATCACCTTCGTTGCTCTCCGAGCCGATGGCCATCTTCGTCCTTTGCTCATTTCGGCTCGCGGGCGGTCGCAGTTGCGTCAAATCTCGTTCATTGGCTAAGATACGCCTGTGGTTGAGCGCAAAAGGCACGGGCGTAAGCTCCTGATTGCTTCGATCGGCGTCGCCGCGGTGAGCTACGTCGCTTGCGGGGGCAGCACGACCGACTCGGGCGGCGGCGCGGGCAGCTCCGCCGGCGGGTCGACTGCTGGCGGCGGCGGCAAGGCAACACCGGCGGCACCAGTGACCGGCAACACCGGCGGCAGCCTCATCACAGGACCGGTGGACAGCTCGAATGCTGGCGGCAACTCATGGGTGTCGCCGATCGACACCGGCTCCGACCGAGAGCCGTCGGAAACGCTCAGCGCCATCGGACCGATGCGAGCGCCATCAAAGACGCCGCCGTCGAGAAACCCGTCGTTCGGGTTCGATGTGCTCGTCGCCAACCTGATTGCTCCCCCACCGCCCGACGCCAAGGCCGACACCAAGTAACAGCCATGGCCGGCGAGCTGTTCGAGCTGGAGCTCTTCGGCGGGGGCATCGAGCGGCGCTACCGCAAGATGCGTCCCGAGGTCGAGGCGATGCCCTGGGGCACGCTCGACACCGACGGGATCCCCGAGGCGGCGCTCGTGCTCGCGCGCAAGCAGTGGACCGGCGCCGCGTTCCAGGAGCATCGAACCGGCATCGCCTGCGCGGCCACCGCGCGGCTGCTCTTCGAGTGCCGCGCGCCGCTCGATCTCATTGCCATGGCCTCGCGCTTCGCCCTGGACGAGCTGGTGCACGTCGAGCTGTGCGCGCGCATGGCGATGGAGCTCGGCGGTGGCACCGAGATCCTGCACGATCCCGACGCGCTCATCGTCGATGCCGATCCCGAGCTGCGCCCCTGCTCGCGCGCGGCCGACATGATCGTGCGCTTCTTCTGCGTCGGCGAGGCGCTGTCGATTCCGCTGCTGCGCGGCACCTGGAACGCCGCGCGGCACCCGCTGCCGCGCGCGGTCCTCGGGCGCATCGTGAGGGACGAGGCCGCGCACGGCACGTTCGGCTTCGACTTCCTCGACTGGGCGCTGCCGATGCTCTCCGACGCACGATCGCGCGCACGTCGGGCGCAGCGCGGATCGCGCGATCGGCGCCGTTTACCGCCAATGGGACGACATTCGCTCGCGCCGCAACGGGCTGTACGACGAGAGCGTCGGCGATGCGCTCGCGTGGATGCAGTCGGACGCGTACCTGGCGCTGGCCGCGCGCTCGATGGAGTCCCGCGTTCGCGAAGCCGCTGCTCGCGCGCGGGTTCCCGCTCAAGGCGCTGAGCTCGCCGATCAGCGTGCGGCGCACGATGCGACCCTGCTCATCGGGCAGCACCGAGCGAAACACACGGTAGAACCGCACAGGCTCCGTTGCTTCCGCTGCGAGGCGCTTCGCCTCGGGATCGCGCTGCAAAAGCGCCGCGTAGTAAGCGCGCAGCCGCGCCGGCGTGATCGGAGCGGTGACACCGGCCACGCTCCACACTTCGGCCCATTCACGCTGCGTTCGTCCCGCTCCCCCCGATGGCAGCTCGATCTCGCGACCGTCCGCCCCGGCGAGCGCCACGACCAGATCGGGCATCTCGGGTGCGGCCATCCACTCGAAGGTTGGATAGCACGCGAACGGGTACGAGCGCATCTGACCGCGCGCTCCCTGCACCACGCGCCCGATGAGCAAGCGCCCTGAACCAGCATCGCCAGGAGCGCGCCCCTGCTGGAGGCGAGGCCGACTCTCGCAGGTCGGCGCTCGCTCGATGCGGTGGCAGCGACGGTCGCAAGCGGCGCGCGAGAGGACGCAGGTCGATGAGCACCACGTACGCGATCCAAAGACTCGCAAACGGAATGAGAAACAAGATCTGCGTGACGATGTGAAAGACGAACCCGGCCGAGGCGGCGAGAGGCCGCGTGCGGCGCGTGAGAAACAGCAGCGGAAAGCCAAGCTCGAACGCAAGCACCGAAACGCCCATGAGCGGGAGCAGCCAAGCGGGTTGCTCGAGCCGAAAGGATGGCACCACGCCGTACTGCGCCCATTTCCAGTACATCTGGTTGCGCAGGTTGTCGGAGAGCGCCCACGCCATCCCCGAGCGCATCAGCTTGTGCAGGCCGGGAAAGAAGTAGATGGCCGCGAGAAGCCCACGCGCCACCCAGATTGGGCGCGCATACGCGGCGCCTTCGGCCAGAACGGGCCGCTTCGCATCGACCGCCAGCACGTCGTCGCAGGGGCTCGAGGCGAGCAGCGCGCTAAACCAGAGGAGGTGCATGTCGTGCCACACGTGCCCGCCGAGCTGCGCGATCGAGAAAAGGTAGAACGTCGCGACCGTCAGGACCACGAGGGCCGGCCGGGCGTAGATGCCTACCACCGCCATGAGTGCCGACGCGGCCATCACGAGCTGTGCCGCGATGGCGAGCCGCGCGTCGATGGGCACGTGGGCCACGAACCACCCCAGCCCTTCCGGCGCGACCCACCGCACCGGATCCCATCGCGCCACACGCACGCCTTCGCGAAAGCCCGGCGCGAGCAGGATCATCAGCGGCACCACGATGCGCAGCGCCGCGAGCGACAGGGCTGGCTCGGGCGTCAAACGCGGTAGGCGCTGTGCCAGTGTGCCGACATCCGCCATCTCCGAAGTAGACTACGGCACTCGGTGAAAGATTTTTCTTGGGATTTGCGCAACCCATGACCCAAAACGGGGGGAAGAGGTGCACGATGCTTAGGCTTGCTTGGCTTCTCACGTTGGGGAGTGTTGTTTCCTGCGGGGGCGTATCCACCGTCAAGGTCGCTGCCGACTCCGGCTCGAGCTCTACAACCACGTCGGGATCGAGTGGTTCGTTCTCTTCCGGATCGTTCGCCTCGGGATCATCGAGCTCCGGGTCAGCGCCATCGGCGGAATCCATTGGCAGCGGCTACTCGCGGGCGTGCATCCTGAGCCGTCTTCCGGACCTACCTGACGGAGGTGACGCAGGCGACGACAGCGCCGCGCCGAGCGAGTCGGACGCAGCGTCTTCCCGACGCGCTCGGCGTCGAGGGACCCGACGGCGGTTTCCATTCCGGCTGGCACCGGCCCACTGACGGTCCTCGTGGTCATGGACAAGTCAGGCAGCATGGCCGAGAGGTGGGACGAACGAACCAAGTGGCAGGTGGTCAACGAAGCATTCTCCAAAGCCATCGAGGGCGTGCTCGACAACCTCACCATCGGCGCAATTCTTTTTCCGCAGCCCGACGGATGCAATGTCGCCCCACTTTCCAGCGGGCAGCAGTTCGACTTCGAGCCGGGCAAGGCGTTTGCCGATCACGCGTGGGAGGCGACCTCGGGCCCCCGCTCCCCCCAGGGAAGCACTCCTCTCGGGCGCGCGTTCCAAGAAGCCGACTTCCACATCGAGAAAGCGTGCAACGACGGGCTGCTCGAAGGCCGGTTTCGCGTGATCATCCTCACCGACGGTCAACCCACGTGCAGCGAAGATCCCGATCTGTTCACTCGCCTTCCGCGAGAATGGCGCCTGCTCGGCATCCATACGCTGGTCTTCGGGTTGCCCGGATCGCAGGGCGCCGCCGATCTGCTCGATGCCATCGCTGGCTCCGGCGGGTCCAGCCATTACAAGGCGGCCGATACACCAGGCGCGCTCGACACCGGCTTCTATGCGGCAGTGAGGTGAGTTTTCCTCGACCTTGACGCCGTGATGCGCTTCGGGCGGCCTGCTCGGCGAGATCTGGGCGGAGGGGTTGGCGGGGAAAGCCGCCCTGGGCCGAATGAAGGTACCCCGGCGCCCGCGCGGCACCTTGCTCGGCGTGTAACAGTCGCTCTTTGGCGCTCGACGTCTCGGCGAGCTCTGCTTCGAGTCGCCCGACCTCGCCGCGGTGCGTATCGATCTGCTTGGTGAGGGCTGGACTGACCGTGCAGCGTGGCGATGCCATCCGCCGAGCTTCTGCTGTTGCCTCGAGGCGCTTCGACCAGTGGCTCACGTGTACGTTGACCGACTCGAGCGTGGTGCGGATGACGCGAACCACCAGCTCGGCGTGTTGATCGACCGGCAGCGTCCGCAAGAGGCGGATTACATCGCCGATGCCGTAATGACCGCTCGCCTTCGCAACGATGCGGTAGCACCGGCCCGGCGACTGGTTGAGCACTTTCTTCTCGTTTTCCGAAGATCGACATTGTTGCTCCTAGCCGTGGTGAAGCTGCGACAACGACAGCGACATGCCCTAGAAGCCCCCACTCGCGGGCGTGAGGGTAGCACGGGCCGAGCCCATGTCTCGCATTCTGCTGATTCCTGTGAAACGGATTCCAGTCGTCGGTTCGCTATCGCGCTCCAATCAATTCTATCTCGTCATGTGCAACGTGCACGGCCGGTCGCCGTCGTAATACGCGGGGATGACGTCGCTGGCGGGTGCTAGACCTCCATCGCGCGCAGCTCGTTCCAGCGTGGGCCCGTGAGATGCTCCTCGGCCTCGCCGGTCAGCGCTCGCGATTCACGGCTGAGACCACCGTAAAGATTGAAGAGAAATCGATCGTACCTGATGCCGCTCTCCGCGATGGAATGCATACACGGCATCGATGAGCGTAGGCTCGGTGTCACCGTTCGGGGCGAGACCTAGGCGACCGAGCAATCTGGTGGTGATTTTCCTTTCAAAGACCGGCTCGAAGTCGGAAAGCGCCGACGCGAGCGCGAGCTGAGGTGCGAGAGGCCGAAGCGAGTCGGCGAGTCGCACCAGGTTGCGAAGGACCGCTCGTGGCTGGCGGCCGTATGCATACAGCCCCGTATGATTGAAGTAGGCTGCGGTGAATTCCAGATTGTACGTCGGAAGAAACCGGTAGGGACCATAGTCGAAGCTTGCTGGTGATCACCATGTTGTCCGAGTTGGAACACCGTGGACGAACCCGGCGATCATCCAGCGGCGGAGCGAGGCGCTCGCCCGGGTCACCTCGCGTAAAAAGCCGGTGACGCGATCCCGGTTGCCGACGAGGCGCGGGAATAGTTGGCAACCAAGTAGGTCAGAAGATCGTCGATTCCTGGCCGATTCGCGGATGTACGCGAGCCTCTGAAAGCTGCCAAAGCGAACGTGCGAACGACTCAAGCGAACTATAATGATGATTGTGTTGGCGATGGCTCGTCGCCGCGCTCGAGCATCTCACCGGTCTCGAAGAGACTGAACGACTTTGACGTGTTGACGCCGAGCGCTTCGAGCATCTCGGTCGCCAGCACCTCACGTACGCCGCCCTTGAGCGTCAGACGCCCGTCCGCGCCCCGCGACCACGGGGTCTTGCCGCTGCCCTTGGTGCCCAGATCGAGCAAGCGGCCGGCGTCGTCTTGGACCTGCGCGAAGAGGAAACCTCGTCCGTCTCCGAGGGTGGGGTTGTACACGTCGAACTGGTGTCCGTGGTACCGCAGCGCCAGCGGTTTCTCGAGGTTCTGCGGGAGCGGCTCGAAACGTGCGAAGTGCCCCTCCCACTCGGACGGGTCGAGCTCGCCCAGCCCGATGCGATTTGCCCAGCGTTGGTTGCGAAAGCGCAGCTCGTGCTTCGGAAGGGCGCAGCCGAACCTCGTCGTAGAAGCCCTCGCCCAGGGGCGGTGATGCGCGGAGTCGGGTCGGTACCTGGGCGATACGGTCATGCAGAGTGGGCGCACTCTAGTCCAACTGCTGGTAGAAGGGGGACGACTGCGTCACCTGAAGCCGCTCGCCCTTTGGTTGGTCTTGCTCGCTGGGTGCAAAACCGAGCGGGCGCCTTCGCCTGTCGACGCCTCCGCTCTTTCGCGCCCGAGAGCTCGCTGACTCTGACGCGTCGATTGTCGATGCGGCGGCCCCCCTGACGCCGGCTCCGACGCTCCAGCGTGATGTCGAACTCCACTTCGACGACGATCGTCGCGGCGGACGCCGGTGGGGCGCGGCAAGCTCCTACGTCCGGCGTTGATGCAAACCGACGGGACCCGCGGCGATCCGCTTTGTGCACGTCGGCGGGGTCGAGATCGCCGAGTTGGTTTTCAACGACTTGGGGCATCCGCAGTTCAGCGACGCACCGCCCATCGACGCGGGTGTTCCTCGCGACGTACCCATGCCCCCCAAAACGACCCTCCCCGCCTGCGCGGTTGCGCGCGATGTCTGTATTGCCCCGACACGAGCGGCGCCATTCATCGCACGCACGGGAGCGGCGAGGGAGACACGATCGTCGCCCAGAGCCGCCCCGGAACCCCCATCGCTGCGGCGATCCTCGGCGACACCAACATCGTGCTCGCCTACGTGCGCGAAGGGACGACAAGCGAGGGCGCGGTGCGCGAGGGCATGGTGGCACTCAACGATGGTCCGCCGGTGCGCCTTTCGGAAGACGGGAGCGGCGCCACGTCGATC
>CAWCDQ010000026.1:0-56959 GCA_963794305.1 uncultured Acidobacteriota bacterium
ACGAGCTATCTAAGGATCTTACATTCGGAGTAGTGCAGGCCTTCAGGCCTTGTATCTGGCGAAACGATTAGTATGACGCCGGGGCGCGGTAGCCCGCTCAGGTCCGGGTCTTCGAGACCGATGAGCAGCCGGGGCGCCGCGTCCGTCTGCTCCGTCAGAGCCCGGACAGTTGCCAGGGCGTCGAGCCCGCATCACGCAAGGCAGGGTGCGCACGGAGCGTTGCGAGAGGGAGGCCCGATGCCCACCTGTTTTGTCGGACTCGATATTGCGAAAGGTCACATCGACGTCAGTGTCCGACCGACCGCTGATCGGTGGCAAGCCGATCAAACCGACAGCGGTATCGAGGCCCTCGTCGCGCGGCTGGTCGCGTTGACGCCGGCGCTGGTCGTCGTCGAATCGACCGGCGGGTATGAAACCGCGGTCGTCACCGCGCTGGCGGTGGCGCATGTGCCCATCGCGGTCGTCAATCCGCGCCAGGTGCGCGACTTTGCGAAAGCCCTGGGCCGGCTCGCGAAGACCGACACGATCGATGCGGCCGTGCTCGCGCTGTTTGCCGAGCGCGTCCGCCCCGAGGTGCGGGGGTTGCCCGACGAGGCCCATCAGGAGTTGGTCGCTCTGGTCACGCGCCGGCGCCAGTTGGTCGACATGCTCACGGCGGAGCGCAATCGCCTCACCACCGCCCGCCGGTCGGTCCGGCCGAGCGTCCAGCAGCACGTGCGCTGGCTGGAGCGTCGGATCCACGACGCCGACGCCGATCTCACCACGACAATTCGGCAGAGTCCGCTGTGGCGCGCGACCGATGACCTGCTGCGCAGCGTGCCCGGGATTGGGCCGATCACCTCGAGCCTGCTGATCGCGTTGCTGCCGGAACTGGGCGCCTTGTCGCGTCGCGAGATTGCCAGTCTCGTGGGTGTCGCGCCGCTCAATCAGGACAGCGGCCAGCACCGCGGGCGACGTATCGTCTGGGGGGGACGGGCCTCCGTTCGCGCGCCCCTGTACATGGCCACGCTCGTCGCCACGCGGCACAATCCCGTGATCCGGACCTTTTACCACCGGCTGCGCGCCGTGGGTAAACCTCCGCTCGTCGCCCTCGTCGCGGCGATGCGGAAGCTTCTGACAATCCTGAACGCAATGGTCAGACATCAACAGCCATGGCAGCCCGTCCCAATCGAACGCTAAGACAGTTGCTGCTCACACGGCGGACCTGAAGGTCCGCACTACCTCGAATTAGTAAACGCGCTAGGCTGCGGCGGCCTTCCTCCAGATCTTCTGCGTCGTTGCGGTTCGCAGCCAGCGCGCGAACTCGCTGCGGCTTTCGACGGTGCAGGCGCCGGCCGAGCGCAAACGCGCGCCTTCGGAGAGGTTGACGCATGCGGGCTGCGAGGCGATCGATCTGGTGAATCTGCGCGCGCATGGTTCGAAGCTCGCGGCAGGCCCGAAGCGTGGCCGCCAGGATGACGAGGTTATGGTCGTCGCCCAGGTCCTTCTCCAGGCGTCTCATGTCGTCCACCAGCGCGTCCGTCACCTTTTGCCAACGGCTTCGTCAGACGCAGCTGATACCAGAGCGTCTTCAGCGCCTTGCGCCAGCGATGCAGCGCCGCCGATTGGCCGGTCGAGCGAGCGTGGTCCATGGCCTTCCGGCTCTGGCGGTACGAGGCCGTCAGGTACGGAAATCGCGTCGGACCAGTCGATTGACGGGATCGTCCACGCCTTCGCCGCTTTCGTGGCCTTCTTCAGGCGCGCCGCCACGTCTCGACGACGTTGCTGCGTTGCGCCTGTGCTTCCTGTCGATCCCGGGCAACGACGAGCCCGCGGCGCAGGATGGCATAGGTGTGTTCGGGTAGTTGCTTCGGATATCTGCGGCGAAGACGATCCAGCGCGTCGATGATTGCCGCGCTGTCGCGAAGGCGCGACAGCCCCTCGGCTGCGGATTTCAGCCGCGCGCGATCCTTGTGCGGAATCTTTGCGCCCGCCTCTCGCAGGAACGCGATGACCGCGCGCACTTTCTTGACACGTCTTGCGTGATTCGTGGACGGCGTGTCCTGAAGGTGGCTTCGTCGCCGGGCTTGAGCGCGAGGGCGGCGCGCCGGAGCTGCCGTCGGACAATCGTCCTGAGCTGTTTCTCGAGATGGTTTCGGTGGTGCAGTTCGAACGACATGACGCCTCGCCGCGGACCTTGTAGGGACCGGACAGCGTTTCCGCCGCGATGGACGGGCGCACGCGTCCGCCCATCGCGTCAGCGGATGGCCGTCAGGCGATTGTTCGCCGGCCCGTGAGCACGTGCACGAGGAACAGCACGACCGCGATCACGAACAGGACGTACGCAATCTGGGTCGCCATGGCGGCAACCCCCGACACACCCAGCAGGCCCGCGATCAGGGCGACAACGAGAAATACCAGCGCGTAGTGAAGCATGACCCCTCCTCACTCGGACGTTCTGCCGAGCGGCTCTGCTCGAGGGAGAGCAGAAACTGTACCGTATCGATTTGCTGAGTATTTCTGACGGTCACCTACGGACGTGGGTCATGAGGTGCCAACCGCTGGGTCGCGACCTGCCCTCCGGTGCAGCTCATGGATGCGACCGTCCCGAGGACGACGCGCATCGAGACTGCCGCCTCGCTAATGCGTTTTCGATTTTGGTGTAGTGCCGGACCTTTAAAGGTCCGCTGTGTCGGGCAGGCCTGAAGGCCTGCACTACATCGGAGTCGAAAACGCCGTAACGTGGCGGCGATTGACGAGGGAGTCAACGGGATCACACAGAGCAACGAAGGAACGAAGACGAGTAGAGGAGTGCGGTTCGACTGGCGTCGCGAAGCGACGTATCGGGCTGAATCGGATCGGATAACACGAGCCCCACACGATCCGACGCTCGTGTTTCCGATCCGATCCAGCCCGTCCCCGGGCCGCTATGCGGCCCGGCAGTCGAACCGCCGCTCTCCGTTCGCGTCTCCGTTTCTCTGCTTCTCTGTGTGATGCCGTTCCCTCCGTCACCTCCGTTCGCTCGTCACGCCGCGGTCGGCCGGCCGGTGCCCGAAGACAATAAGACGTCGTGTTCGGAGGTAAGCCTCGCAACACTCCGAATCAGCGGCTGGTTCGCGTTTGGGCGCTTGCGATCGCGCGAAAGGGACGCGACGCAACCGGCGGCCTGCCTGTTCGCGAACTCCATGCGGTGGCTGGAAGCGCCGTGCTGGCCCTGCAGCAGATGTCCCGGCTGCCGAAACCAGTCCTCGACCACCTCACGCACGATTGGCGCCTTGTCGGTCGGGGCAATGCCGTCCGCGGGAGCGGCCATCGCCACGTTCCCGCTGAGCGTCGGTGACGCGATCGTCACGACGAGCAGCCGGTCGTTGTCCTGGATCGCTCGTCCACCTTCGCGGAGGAGACTGACGTGAGTTCCGTCCGCGAGACAACCGATTCGCACATCTGCGCCTGAAATGCCCAGCCCGCTCCGGCGGCCCTGTCCGATCTCGTTGGCGACCCAGCCTCGCAAGTCGGCGCCGCTCATCGTCACCCGCGCGATGCGATTGTCGAAGGGGAACACATCGTAGAGCCGTCCGAACGTCAGCGGCCCAGCCGGCAGGTCTGCCCAGAGACCGCGCGTCGCGGTGTTGACAACGGCGACGTCCGCGCCCGGAACCGCGTCGCGGAGCGCGTCGGCGAAGAGGTTTCCCAGCGGCGAGCCGAGGTCGCTTCCTCGGGGAATCGGGACGTCGAGAGACCTCCCGAGCGTTGTTGCCTGGAGATGACGGACGCGCTCGAGCGCCGGCGCCATCGCGCCTTCGACCGCTCGATCGGATTCGACGCGCCTTCCTTCGTATTGCGCCGGTGCCGTCGATTCAGTGGCGGGCACGCAGGTCCCCGTGGCGCGATCTTCGCGGCCGCACAGCAGCTGCGGCGCGAAGAGCCGCATGCGCGCGACTGTTCTCGTCCGTCGATCGAACACGACGTCGACGCGGCCGAACGCCTGACCTCGCGAGAACGGCTGGATGATGGCGATGCCGTTGACCCGATGCGCGAGCGCGCCGTGGGTATGGCCGGCCGCGATGACGTCCACCAGCCCGGGCGGCAGGCTCCTCGCGACCCGAAAAATCTCCGAGTCGCCGTCGCACGACGCCAGGTTGTCGGGATCGTCGAACCGGTCGCAGCGCCCGCCCGCATGGGCGGCGACGATCACGACTTCCGCGCCGGCCGCTCGAAGCTTCGAGGCCTCGGCCGCGATCGCCGGGCCGGGCGGCGCCACGCGCAGTCCCTGCACGTTGGCGGCGATGGTGGACCGCAACGCATCGATCGTCATGACGCCGACGATGCCGATGGTGACGCCGGCCGACTTCACGATCGCCGACGGCCGGACGTTGGGCCAGTTCACGAGACGACCCGTCGCCTCGTCGATCAGGTTCGCCGCGAGAAAGGGATATCCGGCCTGGGCCGCGCGCGCCTTGAGCGCGCCGCGGAGATCGCCCGCCGATTGTCGCGCCGCCGGCGAGTCGACGGATCCGAAGTCGAAATCGTGGTTGCCGACGGCCTCCGCGGTGTACCCCATCGCGTTGTACGCGTCGACGACGAGGGCGCCTTCGCTGAGATTCGATTCGATGTTGCCCTGAAACGTGTCGCCCGAGTCGATCAGCAGAACCGATCCGCCGTCCGACGCGCGCGCCGCCCGCAGATTGTTCACGTATCCGGCCAACAACGGGAGGCCACCGAGGCTGTTTGTCGGAAGCGCGGCCCCGTGAAGATCGCTGGTCCCGACAATCGACAGGGTCAGGAGCGCCGGCTCGTCAGGCGCGGCACCAAGCCTTGGGACTTGCGTGGCGCCGGCCAACCACAGAAGCATCGCCGCGATCAGTCCGCGCACGACAAGGCTGAACGTTGTCCGCGGTCGTGGGGTGCGCGGATCGTGGCGGCGAGCGCCTGTCGTCGTTCGGGTGATGGCACAGCGGATGGGCATTGTGGTCCGCTGGCGCCGAAGGTGTCCACTCAGCGCCGCCTGGATGGACGACGTGGCCGCTCGGGGAAAATGGTCTCGCCACGAGCCAGCATGTCGACGAGCGCGGCGATTTTTCTCGCGCGGCCGTCAGGGGTCTTCATCTTGTTGGTGCGAAACGCCAGCGAGAAGAGGTTCTGGCGTCCGAGCGTCTTGAATGTCCGTTGCGCGCGAGGATTCGCGGAGATGGCGGCGCGAAGGTCCGCCGGCACCGTTGATTCGGTCGCGCTGCGCATCGGGGCATAGGCGGCCGCCCATCGGCCGTCCGCTTTGGCCGCGTCCACCTGGCGTTGTCCGTGCGCGGTCATGCGCCCCTCGGCCGTCAACCGCGCCACCGAATCGCGATTGATCTGGCTCCAGATGCTCCTGGCGCCGCGCGGACTGTAGCGCTGCAGGAACGAGCGCTCGTCGAACGACTTCCGCGTGCTGTCGATCCAGCCCCAGCAGAGCACGACGTCCAGCGCTTCGGCGGCGGTGACGGAAGGCAGGCCGCTGTCTTTCTTGTGGATCTTCAGCCAAATCTCCGGCTGCCGGTCATGGTTCGCACTCAGCCATGCCGAGAACGCGGCTGCCGTACGAAAGCTCTTGATCCGCTTCGGGTCTGGTTTGATCGGCGCCATCCGATGAACCGATCGCTACTTGTCGATTTCTTCGAAATCGATCGCCGATACCGTGCCCTGGTTGTTGTCGTAGAAGTACCGATGCTGTGGCACCCACGGCGGGAGGATGACGTCGTTGACGAACATGAACACGCGGCCTCGGTGGGGTGCCGTGAATTCCCCGATGTAGTACACGTTCGCTCGTCGCCGGCCTGGTGCATCTCCACCGCCACGAGCGTGAAACCTCCGTCTCGCCGGCACGATCTTCACCATCGGCGTGAACCACTGGTTGAACAACGATCGCCGCAGCGGCGTGAAGATGTTGCCGACCAGCGTCATGTGCGACACGCCGAATCCGCTCGGCGAGGCTGCAATGCCCAGATCCACCCAGGGTTTGCCAACGGTGAGCCTCACCCGATACTGCCGCCCGGGCTTCACGCGCTGACCGACATCCCAGCAGGGTCGTCGATGTCTCGAACGGCGGGCCCGTCTGTGCCTGCCGGCATTCCGACGTTCGTCCGTTCGGCAATCCAGATCCCACCGCGCACAGAAACAATTCCGGCAATCGCGGCCACGAGGGCGGCGAACAGAGCACTGCAACGATCGCCCAGTGCCGCCCCCCGAGTGTCTGCCGCCGCTGGCCGCGCTTCATAGGCGACCGTGTCGGGGACCGTCGGCCGCGACTCGAATGGCGTCGACGAATTCAGGCGCAAGATTGTTCGGTCGATACGTGGCGTCCTTCCGGAGCCGCACCATCGCCGACCTGTGCATGCGAGTCCGCCGTCCCGATGCTCCTGAAGCGTCCGCCCCCAATCGCAAGGCGGGACTTCTGGCGCAGTGAGCTCCACTGAGATTTCGGGAAGAACTCGGCGAGCCACCAGGATCCTTGCAACGATTCGTGCTTCGGATCGGTGCTGGTGGCGTCGGCTGCGCCGGTGGAAGGATCTGCGCCTTGCGCGACTGGTCGACCTTCAAACCGGCGATCTCCGCTCCGGCGAGAATCCACACGAACGGCTCGCGCCAGAGGGCGCCGTCCGTCTGCGGGTAGCCGCCGCCGATGTCGGAGTGGACGCCGGGGAACCAGAGCTCGTCAATCTGCTGATCGGGCGTCGCCTTGTTCAGCCGGTTCTGACGGAAAAACCACCGGCGCTCGTCGATCGAGACGGCGTGCCGCGCGGCGTGTACGCTCGGATTGCGCGCGGTAAACGGATACTTCGCCGGATCCCACACCCATCCCACCGACGAGACCGTGTCCCAGAGTCCGAGATAGTGCACGTGAAAGTGGCGCTGCTCCTGGTCCTCGGGAACCACTCGCGCGAACGTCCACCGGAACTGATCGCACAGCGTCGTCCATTGCCTGGATTCCGATCGTTCACCGCTCTTGGGGCTCGATCGCTCACCGCGCATCGCGCCGTAGAGGTTCATCACATACGGAACCAGGTTGTGATTCCCTCGCGGCAGGAGTCCGAGGGCGTGCAGCATTCCGGCCAGTACGCGAGCGGAGTAGGCGCCGCGACTGAATCCGAAGACCAGGACCTGATCGCCGGGCTCCCAGAAGTCCATCAGGTACGAGTAGGCTTCCTGCACCTTCCAGGAGAATCCTCTTCCGAACGCCAGTCCGTAGATTTCAGAAACGCGCTTGCCGAGGGCGCTCCAGACGCCGGGCTCCGGCAGCGTCCCCACGCCGGGGTCGTAGTACAGCCGCTGGGTCAACGGGTTGCGTTCGAGCATCTGCACCAGACGGACGACGTTCGTGTTCTGGGGGCCGAACTTGTTGTTCGTGCCGTCGAAACAAATGACGATGTTCTTGGGCATTCGTCTGATTCCCGAGCGTGCGTCAGGCGACTCGACCGCCGTGCGTATCTTACCGACGAGCCTGGCCTCCGAGGGAAGGATCTTCACTCGCTATCTGGATGAGGTAGCCACGATTGCGGTCACGGCTGCGGCATGTTAGTGTCCCCGCCAAACGCGAGTACTGGAGGCGTTCCATGGCCGACATCGAAGTCCAGATTCCGAAAGAGCTCGGTCTCACCAGGAAACAGCGAAGCGACCTGCAGAAAAAATTCCAGAAGCAGCTTGTCGAAACAGTGACCGGCAAGCAGGCGTCCGCGATTGCCAAATCGAAGCTGATGGTGGTCGACGTCCGCGCGAAGTCCAAGAACGAAGTCGTCTGACGCGAACGTGGTCAGCATGTGGCCCGAAGGCGTGAATGCAAGACGGTCCGTCTGCCTCATTACCGCGCTGACCGTCGCCGACTTCATCGACGCCGACCTCATCGCCGGCGCCCACTCGACCACCGGCGCCCAGCTCGGCGTGCTGACTCTCGCGGCTTTGCTCCGGGAGCGAGGGTTCGAACCGACCGTCATCGACCTGGACAGTCTGTTCCTCGATTTCGTCAAGGACGACAAGAGCCGTCCTTCCGTACGGCGTGACCGCGGCGCACCGACGGCGTCCGAGCGCGAAGAGATGCATTCGGACCTGTTCTTTCCGTTTCTGGCGGCCCGCCTTCGCGCGCTCTCACTCGACATCGTGGGGTTGAGCTCGATCTGCAGCTCGTATCCGCTCACGCTGCGCCTGGCCGGGGAAGTCAAGCGGCTGAACCCGCGCGCGGTCGTGATCGCCGGCGGACCGCAGGCGTCGGTCGTCGACGTCGCGACGCTGCAGGCGTTTCCGTGCGTGGACGTCGTCGTTCGCGGCGAAGCGGACGACACCTTTCCGCGATTGCTGCAGCTCGTGGAGAATCGCGACCCGCGATGGGAGAGTCTCCCAGGAATTACCTTCCGGCGCGGCGATCGCGTCGTCCGAAACCCCAGCGGATCGGTTGTCGAAGACCTCGATCGGTTGCCGCTGCCGGCGTTCGATCTCGACGCCAGAATCCGAAGCCGCGGCGGAATTCATCTCGAAATCGGGCGGGGCTGCCCGTTCGCCTGCTCGTTTTGTTCCACCAACGACTTTTTCCGGCGCAACTTTCGATTGAAGTCGCCGGCACGGATGATCGCCGACATCAGCGCCATCAAACGGGAATTCGGCGTCAGCTATTTCAGCCTCGTTCACGACATGTACACCATCGACCGCAGGAAGGTCGTGGAGTTCTGCGAGGCGATCCTGGCAAGCGGCGAACAGTTCACATGGGGCTGCAGCGCTCGCACCGACTGCGTAGACGACGACCTGCTGGCGCTCATGGCGAAAGCCGGATGCACGGGGATCTTCTTCGGCATCGAAACCGGCTCAGCGCGGCTGCAGCACGTCATCAACAAGAAGCTGGACCTGGCCGAGGCGCTCAAGCGAATCGAGTGCGCCGATCGGCACGGCATCCACACGACGGTCGCCCTGATCGTCGGATTTCCTGAAGAAACGCGCGACGACCTTCGAGACACCATTCATTTCTTCATCGACGCGCTGCGGTTCGATCGTGCCGAACCCCAGTGCTCCCTGCTGGCGCCGCTCGCAGCGACGCCGGTGTACGAGCAGCACAAGCATCACCTGATCTTCGACGCCATCTTCTCCGACATGTCGCACCAGAGCTGGCAGCAGGATCCGGTGGAAGCGGAAATGATCCGGGCGTATCCCGCGATCTTTCCGAACTTCTATGCCATACCCACGGTCGATCTCGATCGGCGATACGTCAAGGACGTGATGGACTTTGCGACATATCTCGCCACGTGGTTCCGCTGGCTCCCGGTCGCGCTGCTCCAGGATTCGGGCGATCTTCTGATCGTGTTCGAGCGCTGGCAACGATGGCGCCTCGAACGCCGGCCCAGCGAGAGCGACGAAGACACGGGCTGGACACCCTACTACTCTCATCGAAGGTTCCACGCTGAATTCCTCGAATTCGTACGGACCTGCTACCTGGTGGAGATGGCCAATGCGCCGGCGGCTGTTTCAGCCGTGGCACGGGCTGAATGCGTGCCCGTTCGCGAGACGCGCACACCTGTCGTCAATCAGGTCGAGGAGCTGACCGGGACCACGGTGCCTTATCGGCTGGATACGTCGGTGTTCGTCGACATCGAGGTCGACTACAAGGATCTGATCGCGGGCTTGAAGAGCAAGACCGATCTGGCAAGGATCCCTGTCCGCGACACGACGATCGTCTACGGCACGACCGTCGATCGCCTGGACACCTGGCAGCTGCCGCCGCTGTCGTCGGCACTCCTGCGCTTGTGTGACGGAAGGCATACCGTCGCCGAGATCGTCCGGCTGTTTCAGCCGCCGCGCGGCACGGAGCTCGACGGAATCCCAGTCGAGACGGTCTGTCTCTTCGGCTTGATGCAGCTGAAAGAGGACGGATTGATCGGTCTATCGGCCATGCCGCTGATGTGGGAAGAGCCGCTCGCCCGGGAGGCGGCGCTCACCGTGGCGCCGCACTACTCATCGCCTCCGCAGACGACGCACACGCAACAGCCCTGGCCGCACTGACGACTAGTCGGAGTGTCCGGCTTTAGCCGGACTTCGCGCGGTCCGCCTGAAGGCGGACACTAGCACTGTCGAAACGGTTTATCGCGTAACGAGATCGAGGCCGACGCGCTCGACGATCCGCTGAAAACGGGGATCGTGCCGCACGGGTTCGTAGCGCGGATTCACGAGAAGGCCGACAAGCACGCTGGACCGTTCCTCGATCCCGCGATCGAGCCAGCCGAACGCGCGATCGTAGTCGCCCAGGCCGATGCACATCTCGGCGATGAGCGGCGCCGCGACGTACTGTTGCCTGGCCGTTTCGAGGAGAGATTCGAGCAGCTGCTCGGCGTCGCGCCGGCGCCCGCTCATGGCGTACACGCAGCCGAGCGCCGCGGTGGCGAAAGGCCCGCCGCCGGACAGGCGCTGAACGATCGTGAATTCACGAGTGGCTTCTTCGTACATCCCGTTCGCCTCGAACGCGAGGCCCAGGCGATGGTGTGTCAGGACAAACGAAGGAGTCGAGCTCGAGCGTCTTTTCGAGATGCGCGATCGCCTCCTCGTACCGTCGCGCATGGTAGAGCACCCGTCCAAGATTGGCGTTGATGATGGGCGAGAACGGCTCCAGCGCGCGCGCCTGTTCTATTTCCGCCATCGCCGCAGCCTGCCGGTTCAGGAACGTCAGCGCCATGGCGTAGGAGTGGTGGCGCGTCGCGTAGTTCGGGTTCAACGTCGAGCGATCGGCGATACGCCTTCTCCGCGGCCGTGAAATCCCAGTCGTAGAAGAAGTTGACCTGCCCCAGTGACGTATACACTTCGGCGACGCCGTCATCGAGGCTGAGCGCGCTGGCGATCGCGGTCCTGGCTCGGGGAAATGTTGCCGAGGGCGAGAGCCCGCTCAGGACAATGCCCTGAATGCCGAGGGCGACGTGGGCGTCGGCAAGGCCGCTGTACGCCAGACGTAGTTCGGGTCGCTCGCAATGGCGCGCTCGAAGCAGGCAATCGCCCGCTCGCATCCTTCAGCCGTGCGTTTGTTCCAGTGGAACCGTCCCTCCAGATACGATTCGTACGCGGCGCCGCTGTGGGCGTGGTGTTTTTCGCAGCGACCGTTGCTCCTCGCCGGTCAGCGTCAACGTCAACGCCGCAACAATTCGTTCCGCGATGACGTCCTCCAGCGCGAAGATGTCAGTCACGTTCTCGTCAAATGTGTTCGGCCCACTCTATGGCGCCCGTGCGCGCGCTGACGAGCTGCACCGTGACGCGAAACCGATCGCCATCGCGCCGCAGCGTTCCCTCGACGACCGAGTCCGCGTCGAGCTGCCTCGCGGCTGCGACGGCGTCCCTTTCGCGGTCGGCAAACTTGAGAATCGCGCTTGTCGGCCGGACGACGACCTGTTGAATACGGCTCAAGCGTGTGATCAACGCATCGGCGAGCCCCACGGCGAGGTACTCGTCGGCGGCGTTGCCGCTCAGATTGAGCAGGGGAAGCACGGCGAGGCGGTTCGACTGGTTCCCGGGACGAACACGATTCACAGCCGCGCCGAATCGGTATCCATGCCCCGGCACGGTGACGATGATCGCCGCCGTGCGCGCTTCCTCTCCGAGCGCTCTCCGGATTTCTGAAATAGCCTTGGCGAGGCTGTTCTCCTCGACCGCCGTATCCGACCAGACCCGGCTGAGCAGCGTCGCCTTGTCGACGGCTGCGCCGGCAGACTCCATCAACAGCGAAAGCGTATCCATCGACTTCGGGGCGAGCGGAAGCAGCTCGTCGCCACGAAACAGTGTGCGGCGTCCGAGATCCAGCCTGAACGGGCCGAACTCGTAAACGCCTTTCGGATCAGTAGTCATAACTTTCAGAACAATTCAGCATCCCGGAAAGACTTTCAGACGCGTCTCCCGGATGATCGGCCGATGCAAGAGACGCTCTACACGCCGGCGCCGCTCGCGCCTGCCGCACGAAGCGACTCGGCCCATCGTGGATTCACGGCTGTCGAATGGGCTGTCTGCATCGTCGCCTGCATCGGGTTCGCCTTCGACGGGTACGAGCTGATTCTCATGTCGATTACCGTCCGTCCCGCCCTTCTCAGTTTAGGTGTACCGGCGGGGAGCGCCACATTCAATCGTTGGGTCGGGTTGCTCCTCTATGTGCCGATAGCGACCGCCGGGCTCTCCGGGCTGCTCGGCGGCTACCTGACGGATCGACTTGGCCGCCGGCGGCTCGTTGTCTGGAGCATGCTCCTGTACTCGGTGTCGACGGCGGCCGCGGCGGCAGCCACTTCGCTGCCCGTTCTCCTCATCTGGCGCTGCCTGACGTTAACCGGTGTCGGCTTGGAATTTGTCGCCGCGCTCGCCTGGCTTGCGGAACTCTTCCCGGACGCGAGGCGGCAGAAGCTGGTGATCGGCTATTCGCAAGTCTGGTCCGGCGCGGGCAATTTTCTGGTCACGGCGGCTTACTACGCGGCGGTGACATACGCGCATGACTTACCGGCGCTCGGCGGTGATCACGAAGCGTGGCGCTACACGCTGGCGATGGGCGCGATTCCTGCGATTCCGCTCGGCCTCTTCCGGTCGCGCCTGCCGGAATCACCGCTCTGGGAACAGAAAAAGCGGTTCGGCTCCTTGAAACGCCGGCGTTCGGTGAGTTGTTCGGACCGCGATTGCGCAGGGCGACGGTCGCGGCCACGTTGATGACCGCCTGCGTCTATGCGACGGCGTACGGAGTCGTGCAGCAGATGCCGCGCATCGTGATCGGCATGCCGGGAGTCGTCTCGTTGAATCCGGTCGCCCGGGAACAGATCGTCAGCGTCGTTCATTTCTACACCAGCCTCGGCGACGCCTTCGGCCGGCTGCTGTTCGCGCTGCTCGTCGTCGGGGTCGTAGGGCAGCGGCGGCTTCTTCGAATGTTCCTGCTGCCGGCCGTCCTCGTGTTTCCGTGCGTGTATCTGTACGCCGCCACCCGCAGCGTCGCGCTGTTGAAGGCGGGAACATTCGCCGCAACGATGTTGATGACCGCACAGTTCAGTTTTCTCGGGAACTATCTTGCCCCGCCTCTATCCGACACATCTGCGTGCCACAGGAGAGAGCTTCGCGCTCAACATCGGCGGCCGCGTGATTGGCACGGCAGCCGCGCTGTTCACGCCGCAGTTCGCGGGCGCTTCGGCGCTGCGAACCCCTCGATGCAGCTGGCCCATGCCGCCGGCATCGTCGCGTTGTTCGTGCTGTCGGCCGGAGGTGTGGTGAGCGCCTGGTTGCCGGAGCCCGCGACTGGCGGGCTTCCGGATTGATGTGACGTTCAGCGATGGGGAGAGACCACGATGACGGCGGATGCGACGTATGCCTTTGCGAACGAAAACGACGGCGGGGTTGCAAGGTTCGGCGCCCTCGAATCGATTCTTCGATGCGCACGACGACTCGCCACATGGCAGCGTGTGGCGTGGCTCCAGGTTGGACATGTCTCGAAATTGGCGGCGGGGGTGGGTCCATCGTCAAGTGGCTGGCGTCCCGAGTCGGGCCCAGCGGCCGAGTCGTGGCCACCGATCTGAACACGCGATGCCTGGAAGGGCTCGGACTGTCCAACGTCGCCGTGCTCAGGCACGACATCGTCTCTGAGCCGGTGCCTGAGGACACGTTCGATTCTAGTGCACGCACGTCTCGTGCTGATGCACGTCGCGAACGCGGCGGCCGCGCTCGGGCACATGATTCGTGCGCTGAAGCCTGGAGGATGGGTCGTGGTGGAGGAATTTGAAGTCACTCCACGTCGCGATGACATCGCTGAGTTCCGCCGAGCTCTCGAACGTGAACACGACGCTGGCCTTGCGGCACGCGATGGAGCAGGCGGGAATGGATCTCCGATTCGGCCGCCGGTTGCCGGACTTTCTCGAGGCGCATGGGCTCGTCGACATCGAGGCCGAAGGCAGGCTTTGTCTCTGGCGAGGACGATCGGCCGGGACGAATCTTCTGCGAGCCAACTATCTGGCGTTTCGATCCCACATCCTCGAGACGCTTCTGGTTACGCCACAGGAATTCGATCGAGACCTGCGGAATCTCGATGATCCCCGGTTCGCGATCTCATCGCCTGTCATGTGGACGGTTGCCGGCCGAAGGCCGGGTCGGGTCCGGCATGTGTAACCATGACTTCCACTTCACAGGCTCCAGTCGTGGTCATCGGCGGCGGATTGTCGGGGCTCATCGCCTCGACGCGGCTGGCCGCCGCCGGCGTGCCGGTTGTTCTACTCGAAAAGGCCTCATCGCCTGGCGGCCGCGCCGCTTCGCGGCACAAGCAGGGATTCGTTTTCAATCTGGGCCCGCACGGCCTCTACCGTCTGGGCCACCTGCAGAAGGCATTGAAGGATCTCGGTGTCGAAGTCCGCGGCGGTGTGCCGGGGGCCACCGGCGGGTTTGTCGTCCTCAACGGCCGGCGGCATACGCTGCCCGCGGGATTGGCGTCTTTGCTCACAACGGGAGCGCTGGGGTTTCAGGGAAAGTTCGAGTGGGCGCGCTTTCTCTCCCAGCTGGCGGCGATCGATGCGGCCGCCATCCAGCGCGAGACGCTTGCCTCGTGGCTCGGATCGCACCTGGAGGACGCGGGCGTTCGTCAGCTTGTGCAAATGCTCGTCCGGGTAACGTCGTTCACGAACGACCCCGGCCGCCAGAGCGCCGGCGCGGCCATCGAGCAGCTCCAGTTGGGAATCGCCGGTTCCGTGCTGTACGTCGACGGCGGCTGGCGCTCGATCGTCGACGGTCTCCAACGCGCGGCGGTAGCGAGCGGCGTCCGAATCACGCCGGCGCGCGACGGCGGTTGCGCTCGAGCGATCGACGGCTCGGATGGTGGAGGCGGTGCGGCTTGCGGACCGGTCGACGCTGCGCGCCTCGGCAGTCGTCATCACGGGAGGTCCGGCAGACGTCGACTCGATCGCCAGCACCCGGTTCACCCTGGCACTTCCGCCACCGGTCAGGATTGCGACGCTGGATGTCGCCCTGCGGTCGCTGCCGGATCCGCTGGCGACCACCGCATACGGCGTGGATGCGCCGCTCTATTTCTCGGTTCACTCGGCGGTCGCCGCTCTGGCACCGACCGCGGGGGCAACCATTCACGTGTCGAAGTACCTGCGTCCCGGCGAAATCGCCGGGCCCGAGGAGGAGCGTGAACTCGAGGCCTTGATGGACACGATGCAGCGCCGGCTGGCGCAATCGACTCGCGTTCAAGCAGTACCTGCCGTCACTCACCGTGACGCATGCGGAGGTGACGGCGGCGCAGGGAGGCGTCGGCGGCCGGCCGGCGCCGCGCCTCCCGGCTTTCGACAACGTCTGGATCGCCGGCGACTGGGTCGGACCGCGCGGACAGCTGTCGGACGCCGGAGCTGCCAGCGCGTCGGATGCGGCGGCAGAGATCATCGCCGCCATGAGAGACGGCGCGATACCGGCGAGAGCGGGACACGATCGGAACGTCTTGGAATTCGGGCCTGTCGCGACGAGTGTCCCGTAGGGTCTCACGCCTGGCGACAGAGCAACAGTCATCCGTCGCCTACGAGGCGGCACACAGGAGATATTGAATGACGCTCAAGCAGCTCGTCTCAGCCGTCGGAACAGTCACAGGGTTTGCCGCGGTCGTCCTGGCGGGAACACTCTTTACATCCCCTCGAGTCCATGCAGACGATGACGATCGGTCGTCAAGGGATGAGGAACGGATCGAACACGGACTGCACATCGCGCCGGTCCATTTGACCTATGCCAGACACAATCGAAAGCTCGTCGGGCTCGGAAGCTACATCGTCAACGCCGTGAGCGAGTGCAACGGTTGCCACAGCGCGGGTCCGGCGACCGAGTTTGCCGGCGGCCACAACCCCTTCTTTGGACCAGCCAGAGCAAATCAATCCCGCGACGTACCTCGGCGGCGGCAGGAACTTCGGTGCGATCAGCGCACCGCCGTCACCAGAAATCGTTTCTCGCAACCTGACGCCCGACAAGAGCGGACTGCCCGAGGGAGGAGCCACATTTGCGGAATTCTATGAAAGCATCAGGCACGGCATCGACCACGATCACGTGCATCCGAACTGCAGCGCGACCGTCACCACGAACTGCTTTCCTCACGGACCTGCGCTCCCGCCGTTCAACGGCGATCTGCTGCAGGTGATGCCGTGGCCCGCCTATCGGGACTGGACAGACCGCGATCTGTTGGCTGTCTACGAGTATCTGAAGGCGATTCCCTGCGTGCAGAGCGCGAGTGAGGCGGCGGCCGGCGTCCATGCGTGCTTCTGAAACGTGGTGTCGACGATCGACGGAGAAAGGAGGACGCAAAAAACACTCACAGCGACTTGAGGTATTCGATGATCATCCGGCGCTCGTCTGGCGACAGCAGCGGTCCGATCACGCCGTGGCCGAGCGGCCCGTTGGTGAATTCATGGCCGGCGTTGCTGTTTCCGGGTTTGGAGGTGTCGAAGAGCGATGCTCCGCTCATCTCGGCGGTGTCGTAGCCGACGTTGATCGGATCGAACTGTTTGCTGCCGGACCAGAACGTCCGCGGCCGTTCCGACTGCGGCGATAGCAGCAGATAGAGACTGGGCACCGAGCCGTTGTGAAGGAACGGCGCCACCGCCCAGATGCCGTTCAGCGGCCGCGCTTTGTAGATCAGATCGTCGCGAACCGCCACATCCCTCGCGTCACGACCGCCCGCCCACACGGCGTATTGCTCCGGCGGGATGTTGTTCTTCGCGAAAAAACTGGAACCGATGCCGCGCGTGACGAGATCCAGGCCCGCGCGCGCCGACACGACGCCTTTCTTGAGGTCGCCGGTGTCGGCCGTGCGGTTCTTGAAATCGGTCGCCTCGTGCGGATCGGTGCCGATGTACTCGATCTTGACGTCGGTGACCCTGATGTACCAATTGCCCAGATCGTTCTTCCACCAGTGCTTCGGCTCGGCGTTCTTGTAGGCATCGAGATCGCGCAGCAGTTCCTGCTGGGCCGGCAGGTGGCACGACTGGCAGTGCTGTGCGTAGAGCTCCGCTCCGCGCGAGACCTTTTGTGGATCGAGCGCCGGAAATACCGACGGCCATTTCGGCGACGCAAGCCCCTGGAGCGGTCCCGGACCCGCGAGCAGATCTTCGAGCGTTCGCAACCCCTGGACGTTCACCGAATTCTCGAAGCGGGATGCATCCGGACCGAACAGCCTGGCGACCGCGCGGACGCCGAGGGCCTC
The DNA here is from genome assembly GCA_963794305.1 of uncultured Acidobacteriota bacterium. Taxonomy (GTDB): domain Bacteria; phylum Acidobacteriota; class Vicinamibacteria; order Vicinamibacterales; family CAVVIG01; genus CAVQFC01. The sequence continues at coordinate 17,168 of CAWCDQ010000026.1, forward strand.
GCCGATGTTGCGAACCAGCGGATCGGCGATCGAGGAGTTGTATTGCACCCAGTTGAACCACGACGCGTCCCAGATCTGCGGAAAGCGGACGGGAGCGTTCGACACGGCATAGTTGGCGTCGATTCTCGTATCGGTCCCGAAGACCTGATTCCCGATGCGCGTCAGCGCATCGGTCCGCCTGAAGCCCGCGGCGTTGTCGTAGATGTGCCGCTCGTCCACGACTTTCTTTTCCGCCAGCGCGGCGTCGAGAAAGGCGCCGTAACTGGCTTTGAGGGCCGCCTTCTGCTCGTCGCTCGCGTTCGGTCCCAGCACGCGCCGCTCGAATCGCGAATAGCGGCCGATCCTGAAGGGGAACGACGTGTTGAAGGCGAGCGCAAGACCGAGCGCCTTTTGAAAGACCGCCACGTCGATCGTGGCTGGCGCACCTTCGACCTGTACGGCGTACTGGCCGTAGTGGAGCTCGTTGGTGTGGCAGGCCGCGCAATTGAGTCCGACTACGGCATAGGTTTTCTGGCTGATGGGATCGTGGAACTCGTGATCGACGGCAAAACCAATTGGGAATCCGTCCGGGTTCAGGGCAGGGTCAGCGTCGCTCGGAATGAATCCGAAGCGTGCGAGATACGTCGTGTCGGCGAACATCGCGCAGCCGAACGGTGAGAAGCACGGCTGCTCCAGGGCCTTGAACCATTCGTAGGGAATCAGGCGGGTGCCCTGCGGCGTGTGGTGAAAGCGCTTGCGCTGTGTACCCGTCCAGTTCTGATCGAGCCTCACCACCTCCGGCGGCCGCTTGATACTCCGGCACCTGAACGGTGATCTCCTCGAGCTTGTCGTGAACAAGAAAGAAGAGAACCGGAACAAGGACAACGAGCGCCACTGCCGCGACCAGCAGCAAACGAGATCTATGGGTCAAGCGAATCTCCGGTAGCCAATCCGACGTGGTTCGGATGAGTCGTGTGTCTAAGGCGCCTGGCAGCGGAAGTTCCGTGCGTCATCCGTGCTGCCCGTGCCGACGTAGTGCGCGACTGACGGATACGCGCACAACGGCCGCGTCCGATCGGCGACGGCGCCCGTCATGTGGGACGCCAGGATCGACTGCGGCCTGGTGCCCGACTCGACCCACCGATCGATCGCCGCGACCTTGTCGAAGACATCGGTGCCGGGACCGCCCTGGCAGTGGCCCATGCCCGGCACCATGAAGAGCGCGAGCGAGTTCGCCGCCGACGGCTCCCACGGTTTCGTTGATCCGCTTGTACATGATCAAGCTGGCGTCCGGCGTCACCAGCGGATCGGCCCAGCCGTGGTACATGAGCAGCTTGCCGCCGCGCTTGAAGTAGGGCGTAAGGTTCGCGTCTCCGCCATAGAGCAAGCCGCCGTCGGCGCGCACCGCGCGTTCGACGTCATCGGGAACGCGAATCGTGCGGTAGTCCCAATCGGCGCTGAACACGATCTTCTTCATCCCTTCGAGAGACTCTCCGGATGGCGCAGGGCCGCCGACACCGCCCCATCCCAGCTCGGAACCGGGATAGTAGCGACCCGGATGAAGGACGGCGCCGCTCTGCCGATCGGTGATCGGCGAGGCCATCGCTTTGGCGGACTCGACCTGCGGCTTGGTCAGACAGTCGGCGCGATCCTCTCCTGAACATGCGAGCGTGGCGAAGTCGAAGGAGCATCGTGCCGGATCTTCGATCACGCCGTCCTTGACGCCGTCCCTGGCGTCGCACGCGCCGAGCACCGCGTTGTGGATCATCGGGTACTTGCCCGGCGGGATGACGGCGGCAGGATCACGGTTCATGAAGACGTTCAACGCGACCCGTGCCGCGTAGAGCCGCATCTGATCCCAGGATGCATCGCCGGCCACGATGCCGTCAAAGTCGTCGGGGAAACGCTGCGCCTCGATCAGCGCCTGTCGCCCTCCGGTGGAGCACGAGCTGAAATAGGATTTCACCGGACGGGCGTCGTAATGGGCCGCCACGACCGTTTTGGCCGATACGGTCATCTCGTGGATCGCGCGGTAGGCAAAGTCCACGAGCTTTTCTGGATGTCCGGGAACGAAGTCGCCGTTGCCGCCGACATGGCCCGTGTCTGTGGCGGCGGCCGCATAACCGGCTTTGACGGCAGCCGCAAGCGCTGGATACGGCAGCGTTCCGCCGAGGCCGCCATTGCCGGCGGCCTGCACCTTGCGATTCCAGCCCGAGAGCGGCAGCCACACCTCGATGCGGATGTCGGAGTCGGACGTCGGCGTCAGGCGCGCGGTGACACGGCAAAATGCAGGGAGCGTGCTGAACACCGCGGCAGCCGGCGCGTTGAGCGGAGGCGCAGGCGCGAAGGCGCCTGCCGGGACGGACTCGGCCGAGATGATCGTCCCGTTGGTCAGCGGCACGCGCAGGAGCGACTCGCATGCGATCGGTCCGGCCGCGGCCAGTCGAGGAAACAATGCGGCTCCGCCCGCCGCGAGAACCGCCACAACACCAAGCATCGCTCCGATTCTCATGACGCCGGTGATTCTATCGTTTCGCTCCGATGATCCTTCAGGTCTGTCAAAAGACCGGGGTCCACAGGGTCCGCTGCTGCCGAAGTGAAAACGGTCGCTAGCGAGTATGGTAAGGAGCGTAACGTGAGCCTTAGCGGCGAGGGTCGTGTGACATACGACGCGATCGTGATCGGCGTCGGCGGGATGGGCAGCGCGATTGTCTATCATCTCGCGCGGCAGGGAGCGAGAGTCCTCGGCATCGAGCGGTTCGACATCCCGCACGACCGCGGCTCGTCCCATGGACGGAGCCGGATCATCCGGCTTGCGTACTGGGAGCATCCCGACTACGTCCCGCTCGTGCGGCGCGCGTACGACCTCTGGCGCGATCTCGAACGCACGTCCGGCGAATCGCTGCTGACCGTCACAGGGAGCATCGACGCCGGCCCTCCCGACAGCCGGATGATTCGTGGAGCGTTGGCGGCCTGCCGCGCTCACGGTCTCGAACACGAACTGCTCGACGCCGCCGCGCTGACCGGACGGTTTCCGGGATACAGGCTGCCGGACGGCCTTGTCGCCGTGTTTCAGCCCGACGGCGGCTTCCTCCAGCCCGAACGCTGCATCGTCGCTCACGTGAACGCGGCGAGAGCGATCGGTGCGACCGTGCAGACACACGAACGCGTGATCGAATGGACCGTCGAGGACGATCGCGTGCGCGTGACCACCGACCGTGGACGATATGAGGCTGCGAAACTCGTGATCAGCGCGGGTCCCTGGTTGCCGGCGGTCCTGCCCGCGCTGGCGCCCCGGCTGACGGTCGAACGGCAGGTCGTGCTCTGGACGCAGCCGCTTCGCCCTGAGCTGTTCACGCGAAATTTTCCGGTCTTCTACATCGACACACCTCGCGGCGCGTTCTACGGGTTTCCGGCCGACGCGCAGCTCGGATTCAAGATCGGGAAATACCATCACCGCCGCCAGATCACCGACCCCGACGCGTTGGACCGCACGTGCTCGGCCGAGGATGAAGCGGCGCTCCGCGAGGCGCTCTCGCACTATTTCCCGGACGCGAACGGCCCCAGGCTTTCCGCATCAGCCTGCTTGTTTACGAACACGCCGGACGAGCACTTCGTGATCGACCGTCTGCCCGATCAGCAGCAGGTCGTGGTCGCCGGCGGATTTTCGGGGCACGGCTTCAAGTTCTGCAGCGCCGTCGGCGAGATGGCGGCCAATCTGGCGCTGAACGAGACGGCGCGTCGAATGGATCTGTTCGCGATCGACCGCTGGTCGGATCGAGGGTCCGGCTAAAGCCGGACACTACCGGCGACACGAGAGCCGGACACGACCGGCAACACCGAATCAGATCAGATCGGTACGCGATAACATGATCCGCTGAGGAGGCTGCCGTGACCGAGAACGACCAACCGATGGTGCTGCGCGCGCTGGACGATGGCGTGCTGACGCTGACGCTGAACCGCGGCGCGCGTTTCAATCCGTTGTCGCTGGCGATGATTGCGGCGCTGGATGCGGAGCTCGACCCGCGCCGCGCACGACGCCTCGGTCCGCGCCGTGGTGTTGTCGGCGTCCGGCCGCGGCTTCTCAGCGGGGCACGACCTGAAGGAGATGCGTGCTCATGCGGGCGACAAGGCATGGCAGCAGGCGCTGTTCGACGCGTGCGGCCGGATGATGACCCACATCGCCGAGCTGCCGCAGCCTGTCATCGCGCGCGTGCACGGCATCGCGACCGCCGCCGGATGCCAGCTCGTGTCGATGTGCGATCTCGCGGTCGCCGCCGACACGGCCACCTTCGCCCTGCCCGGCGTGAACATCGGCGTCTTCTGCTCGACGCCGGCGGTGGGCGTCGCGCGCAACGTCGGCCGCAAACGCGCGATGGAAATGCTGCTCACCGGCGAGCTCGTCGATGCTCAGACGGCGCTCGCCTGGGGTCTCGTCAACCGCGTCGTCCCTGCCGATTCGCTCGACGCCGCGGTGCGTCACTTCACCGACATCATCAAGGCGCGCAGCGCCGCGACGATTCGCCTCGGCAAGCAGGCGTTCTACGCGCAGATCGAGCAGCCAATCGCCGCGGCGTACGGCATCACCGGCGAAGTGATGGCGTGCAACATGCTGCTGGACGATGCCGCCGAAGGCATCGACGCGTTCCTCGGAAAACGGCCGCCGGTCTGGCAGGGACATTGACGCGGGGATGCCGCACGGCCGGCCAGCGGCTATTTCAACTTCGCGTCCTTGATACCTTCGGCGATCTTCTGGGCGATCGGATGCGCCAGCGTCCCGGTCGATCCCGTTCCCTGCGAGTAGAAATTCGTCCGGATCGTCTCTTTGGCGCGGATGTCTATTTCAAGCCGTGGAGATCCCTGGTGATCGAATCGAGCCAGGCCGCTTCGCGTTCGAGCGCCTTCGCGACGCGCGCGATCTCCGCGGGCAGGCTCTCGTACTGTCCTTGTTCGATGGCTTCCCGGACACCCGGCAGCGTCTTGACGCCGTACCCGGTGTAGAAGCCGGGCGCATAGAGCAGATGCTTGAACCAGTCGCGGTGCAGGAGGCCCGCCGCATCGAGGAGCTGCTGTTCCGATTGCGCGATCTTGACGTCGATGGCCGCCACGGCCGCAGGCGTCAGCTTCTTTTTCAGCGCGGCCGCGCGCGCCTCGTCGAACATCGCCGCTCGCCTGGCCATCACCTCGATCGCGCGTGAGATGGGCGTCAATTCGATGGCGGGCGGCATCGGCTCGACCTTCGGCGCGACCTGCGGGTGGCGCGGATCGTTGATGGCCGCGAACACGCCATCGGCGATCTCACGGTTTCGTTCGGCGATCTCTTCCCGCTTCTTCTTCACGAGCAGCTGCAGTTCCTCGTGATACGTGCGGACCGTGTCCACGAGATTGCCGTACTGGAACGGCAGGATGTCGGCGTCGGCCAGGCGGATGATGGCGGTGCCGCCCGTCTGCGCCAGCGTGCGGCCGTAGGCGAAGTCGGTGTCGAGGAAATGCGTGTAGAAGTAGAAGTCGTCGTAAATCGAGTGATAGATGCCGCTGTCGTCCTCGCCGCCGTAGCCGATGTTCAGCGTCGGCACGCCGAGGTGCTGGAGGAACGGCGTGAAGTCCGAGCCCGATCCCAGGGCGCCGATGCGCCAATCGGCCCGGCTGCGGACCTTCTCCTTCTCCTCGGGCTTCGCTTCGTCGATGGCTTTGGCCTGCTTGCGCTTCCAGACCGTCAGGTGCGTTTCGGGATCCTGGATGTCTCGCGCGACATCGTTGATGAAATGCTCGAGCGAATGTGAGCCTTCGGCCTGAAGAAACCCGCGTGTGCTGTCGTCGGAGTTCACGTAGGCGACCGCGTGCTGCTGGAGTTCGGCGTCGTGCGTTTCCGCCCACTCGGTCGATCCGAGCAGCGCGGGCTCTTCACCGTCCCACGCGCAGTAGATGATCGTCCGCTTGGGCGTCCACCCCTGTTTGTGCAGCTCGCCCAGCGCGCGCGCCTCTTCGAGCGTGGCCGCCATGCCGCTCACCGGATCCTCCGCGCCGTTGACCCAGGCGTCGTGATGGTTGCCGCGGATCACCCATTGATCCGGAAACGTCGATCCGCGGAGGCGGGCGATCACGTCGTAGAGCGGCTTCTGATCCCAGCTGAAGGCGAGCTTCAGGTGGGCGCGTCCGGCGCCGGGACCGAATCGATAGGTGATGGGCAGGCCGCCGCGCCAGTCGCCGGGCACGACGGCTCCCGTCAGCGACGCGAGCAGCGGCTGCGCGTCCGCGTACGAGATCGGCATCACCGGAATCTTCGTCAGCGTCGTCGCGTCCTTGACGGCGAGACGCTTCGCGCCTGGCGTGGCGCCGACGCCGGGGGTGAGAGGGTCGCCGGGATAGACCGGCATGTCCATCACGCTGCCGCGCTGAGCGCCGTCGGCTGGACGCATCGGTCCCTTCGGAAAAACGTCGCCGACGGCAAAGCCGTCGTCCTTGGGGTCCGAGAAGATCAGGCAGCCAATCGCACCGTGTTCCGCCGCAACCTTCGGCTTGATGCCCCGCCACGATTCGCCGTAGCGCGCGAGGACGATGGCGCCCTTGACGGAAATGCCGTAGCGGTCGAGCACCTCGTAGTCTTCGGGACGGCCGTAGTTGACGTAGACGAGCGGCCCGGTCACGTCGCCGTCAATCGAGTACGCGTTGTAGGTCGGCAGCTGCTCGCTCTTCTGATTCGACGTCGGGTCGACGCCCACGACCGGCTCCTCGAGCCTGGCCGTGAAGCGCGTCGGCTCCAGGAGCTCGAGGACGCGCTCGGTCGGCGTCGGAAAGAGCACGCTGAACGTTTCAATCTGCGCGTCCCATCCCCACTCCTTGAAGCGGGCGAGCAGCCATTCCGCATTGTCCTTGTCGTACGGCGATCCAACGTGGTGCGGCCGTGCGCTCATCCGTTCCATCGACGCGCGGATGTTCGCCGCCTGCGGCAGCTCGCGGAATTTCGCGTCCCAGGTGGCGGCCGGCTGCGCGTGCGGGCCGGCGCCCAGCGTGGTGAAGAGAGCGATCGCAATCAGCACGCCGGGACGTCGACTCATGACGGAACTCCTGTGCCGCGGGCTACGGGGTGGGCGGTCTGGTCGCGCCTGCCAGTCCTTCTTCGACCGCGAGCTTGTAGGCGATGTAGTACTTGTAGATGTTCCCGACGTACTGCACCGTCTCGCGGCCGATGCGTTTGGCCGCAATCTGTTCGACGTTGTTGAACCAGAGGTTGGGGTTCAGTCCTGACTTCGCCGCTTCGTTCCGCAGCGCCTTCACGCGCGCCGGCCCCGCGTTGTAGGACGCAAACGCGAACAGACCCTTATTGAGGTTGTCCATCGGTTCGTCCTTGAAGTACTGGTCGATCATGAAGCGGATGTACTTCACGCCGGCGTTGATGTTCGGCTCCATCTTGGTGATGTCGCCGACTTTCATGTCCTTCCCGGTCGCCGGCATCACCTGCATCACGCCGATCGCGCCGACTTTGCTGCGCACGGTCTGGTTCAGGCCGGATTCCTGGTAGCCCTGCGCCGCCATCAGCAGCCAGTCGATCCCGTACTGATCGCCGTACTTCTTGAAACAGCTCGCGCATGATCCGGAACTTTTCCAGTTCCTTGGCCGATGTCGCATCCTTCGCGAATTTCGTGCTCTTCAGGTATTTCATGAAGAGCACGTTGCCCATGATCGTGCCCCTGCGGTGAGTTTTCACGAAGCGATCGAGCTCCGCCTTGAGCAGCGGGCTGTCCTTTCGCATGGCGTACGCGATCTGTTCGCCGTCCTTGATCACCACGTCTTCGTGGATGGTGAGACCCGAGAGCAACTGCTTCCAGAACGTCGCCAGGAAGTCGTTGACGATCGTGATCTTGACGAGCCCGGCGTGCGTCATCTGGAGGATGTCTTCGTCCTCGAGATCGGCGGCCAGCGGCTTGACGTCGATCGGTTTCTTGCCTTGCCGCACCATCCGCGCGCTCAGTTCCGTGCAGATGCTCCTGGTACAGGCTCGGAGCGCGGACGTGCACGGTCTGTCCGGCGAGGTCGTCGAGCGTGGCAATCGCGGGAGCGCCGGGGCCGGTGACCACGACCTCCTTGACGTCGTCCACGAGCGGTTCAGAAAAATCGGCGATCTTCAGCCGCGACTCCGTGACCGTGATGCCGGCGGCCACGATGTCGCCGCGCCCTTTCGCCAGCGCGTCCGCCAGCTCGTCGCGACTGACCGGCAGGAAGACCACGTGAATGGGGAGATTCCCGGTTTTGCGGCGCGCGTTGAGGTCGGTTTCGAACAGGCGGAACGCATCGTAGGTGATTCCGCGCTGCACGCCCTTGTCGATGAAGTAGCTGGTCTTGTTGTACGTGACGAGAACGCGGATCTGCCGCCGCTGGATCATGCCGGGGAGATCTCCCGGTCCACGTCTTGGTCACGACGGCGTCGACGGTGTTGCGGCCCGCCTTCTGGCTTTTCGCTCCTGCCGGAGGCGCCGTTGCGCCGGCAGCCGGCGCGGTCTGCGCGAGCGCGATGGCCGCGTGTGCCGTGAGCAGCGCCGTCAGAAGTGTTGCTCGTATCAAAATGCGTGCCTCTCCTCAAGAGCACTACGCCGACGCGTTGTTCCCGACCGGTGTCAGATGAGCGCCGACGATCGATGCGTCCAGGGCGCCGCGCCGTCGACCGAGATGCCCTCGACATCCTTCACGTACGCCCCGGCCTGCGTGAGGATGTGATGGAGATCGTTGCCGACGCTGAAGAAGCGGAAGCCCTTGCCCAGGAACTCGGCCACGCGCGCGGTGCCGAACAGGAAGATGCCGAGTATCACGTCGTTCTTTCGCGCGGCCGCGATCAACTTGTTCGTGGCATCGCCGAGCTCAGGAGACGTGTACATGTCGGGGAACTTGTATTTCTCGTAGAGGCCCATCGACATGCAGAGGTCGTTCTGACCCAGGAACAGCATGTCGACGCCGGGGACCGCCGCGATGTCGTCGATGTTCCGGATGCAGTCGGCCGTTTCCACCTGCAAGGCGACGATCACGTTGTCGTTGGCCGCTCCGGCGTAGCCGAGAAGCCCGCCCTTGTTCATGCTGCGCTGCGGAAAATAGACCGAGCGCGTGCCGGCGGTGGGGTACCGGCAGCAGCTGACGGCCGCCCGCGCTTCGTCGGCGGTGTTGATGTAGGGGACGAGCACGCCGTCGGCGCCCATGTCCAGCGATTGCTGGATGCCGGGACGATCCGCGTAGCTGCCGACCCGGACGATCGATGCCGCGCCGCCGTTGGCGATGCCGGACAGCATTCCGGAAAGGCGCTCGTGCCCCATCGGCCCGTGCTGCGTGTCCACGAGCAGCCAGTCGTATCCGCTGTGCGCGAGCTGTTCGGCGACGGTCGGACTGTGTGAGTTCAGGAACAGTCCCAATTTCGTCTTGCCGTCGCGCAACTGCTTCTTGAACTCCGCCCCACTCAACGATGCATCCATTGACGCTCTTCTCCCGAGATGCGGCCTGGCCGCCTCTCCGATGACTCTCATAGCGGGCGCGCCTCGGCGCGGCCCGGAAATCAATCAATCATAACCTCGCGGCGGCTCGCGGGATGAGCTTGCGCCTGGGCGAACGCTCTTGTTCTCGAGGGCTGCACCAGACCCTCGAGGCCTGAAACCACGGTGATCACGCGGGATGGTCCACGCGAGCAAACGGGATCACACAGAGAAACGGAGGAACGGGGACGAGCAAAGACGAGCGTTGACTCGTCGCGCGTGCTTCGGTTCGCGTCGGATCCGTTTCTCTGCTGCGATGCAACAGTCCGCGAATCGCTTCGAGAACTGGCCCGACCGGCCGATCAAGCATCTCGTGGTCATCTTCGGCGAGAACATTTCCTTCGATCACTATTTCGGGACGTATCCCGATGCGCTCAATCCCGCGGGCGAGCCCGCGTTCCACCCGAAGGCCGGCACGCCGACGGTCAACGGCCTGAAGGGCTCGCTCCTCACGCACAATCCGAACCTCAACGCCGCCAACGGCGCCGGCGCCGCCAATCCCTTCCGCCTCACGCGCAAGCAGGCGTGGACGGCTTCCCAGAATCACGACTACATGCCGGAGCAGGTCGGCGTACGACAAGGGCCTGATGGATCTCTTCCCGGCCAAGACCGGCACACCCGACAAAGGCGCGATGATGCCGAGCGGGTTGACGGCGACGACGGGCTTGACCATGGGCTACTACGACGGCAACACGGTGACCGCGCTGTGGAACTATGCCCAGCACTTCTCGATGAGCGACAACTGGTACAGCACCGGCTTCGGCCCGTCCACCGTCGGCGCGCTCAACCTGATTGCGGGCCAGACCAACGGCGTCTCCCACTTCGAGAACGGCACGGGCGACGAGACCGACGGCGGCACCGGTTCGTTGTCGGTCATCGGCGATCCGGATCCGTTCCTGGACGTCTGCTCGGGATCGACCACCAATCAAGTCGAGATGAAGGGCAGGAACATCGGCGACCTGCTGAGCACCGCCGGCCTCACGTGGGGCTGGTTCGAGGGCGGTTTCGATCTCACGAAGACCAACCCCAACGGCACGACGGGCTGCGCCCGCAGCACGGTGTCGCCGATCATCAACGCGATCTCGCCGGCCAGCGCGACGCAGGTGGACTATTCACCGCATCACCAGCCGTTCCAGTACTACCCGTCGACCCGAAACGCCAGGCACCTCCGGCCCACCGGCGTGCACTCGATCGGCCACAACGGCGACCGCGGCAATCATCAGGACCACATCGACGATTTCTACGACGCGGTGAAGGCCGGAAATTTCCCGAACGTCAGTTTCCTGAAAGCGCCGAGGTACCAGGACGCGCATCCGAGCAACTCCGATCCGCTCGATGAGCAGGCGTTCGTCGTTCACGTGCTCAACTTCCTCCAGCAGCGGCCTGAATGGTGCGAGACGGCGGTCGTCCTCGCCTACGACGACTCGGACGGTTGGTACGATCACCAGATGGGACCGATCGTCAACCACTCGACCAGCGCGCAGGACGCGCTCACCAGCCCGGTCGACCCGATCACCGGTGTCGGGCAGTGCGGAACCGACGGTCCGACGACGGCGCTGCCGGGACCCGACGGCGTCGCGCACGCGCAGGGACGCTGCGGCTACGGTCCGCGCCAGCCGCTTCTCGTGGTCTCACCCTGGGCCAGGAAGAATTTCGTCGATCACACGGTCACCGATCAGAGCTCCATCATCCGCTTCATCGAGGATTACTGGCTCGGCGGTCAGCGCATCGGCGACGGCTCGTTCGACGCTATCGCGAACTCGATCGACAGCATGTTCGATTTCGGCGGCGACGATCGTCACTCGATCTTCGATCACAAGAACCGGTGCGACGTCAGCGACTTCCTGATTCTCGACGAGAACAGCGGCGAAGTGCGTTTCAGCGGACGGCGCTGATCGCATCAGCCGGCGTTCGAACCCGATCGGTTCATTCGCAGCAAGTTCGGGAACAGGCATGCACGCAGAGGCGCGCATGCCTGTTCCTGTTTATTGCGTGGCGGGTTGAAGCAATGTCAGCGCGAGACGAGGTGGCCGTGCCGGTGAGCAGGCGAGTGTTCCTTCAACGCGGCGGAGCCGCGACGGCTGGCGTGGCGTTGAGCGCGCATCGGCGATTGGCTGGATTCCAGCATCAGATGATGAGACCCGCCCGGCCTGTTGGATCGCTGCGGGCGGACACTCTCGCGAAATTCGTGGATCCCCTTCCGATGTCGCCGAAGGCGCAGCCTTCCGGCTTTCGCAACGACCCGGCGCCGCGCACGGTGTGTTACAGAGCAGTCATGCGCGTCGTCCAGAGCCGCGTTCACCGCGACCTGCCGGCCACCACGTTCTGGAGCTTCGGATCGACGTTTCCCGGACCGACCTTCGAGGCGCGCCGCGGGCGCGGGCTGTGGATCGACTGGATCAACCGGCTGCCGCAGACACACTTCCTGCCGATCGATCACACGATTCACGGTGCCGAGGCGGACAAGCCTCAGGGGCGCGCGGTGGTTCACGTGCACGGCGCGCGCGTCCCGCCCGAGAGCGACGGCTATCCGGAGCGCTGGTTCGACACCGGCGCGTCGGCGAGCTACTACTATCCCAACGACCAGGACGCGGCCACGCTCTGGTACCACGATCACACGATGGGCATCAACCGCCTCAACGTGTACGCCGGGCTGATGGGCGTGTACCTGATTCGCGATGCGGCGGAAGACGAGCTCAACTTGCCGCGGGATCGCTACGACGTTCCGCTCCTCATCTGCGATCGCCTGCTCCGCTCAGACGGACAGCTCGACTACCCGGTCTCCGGCAATCCCGACTCGCCGTGGGTGGACGATGCGACGGGCGACGCGATCCTGATCAACGGCAAGCTGTTTCCCTACTTCGACGTCGAGGCGCGCAAGTACCGGTTTCGATTGATCAACGGCTCGAACGGCCGCTTTCTGCGGCTCGCCTTCGACGACGGTCCGGCGATGCACCAGATTGCCACCGACCAGGGACTGATGTCGGCTCCGGTCGACGTCGCGCGGGTCAGGCTTGCGCCGGCCGAGCGTGTCGACGTAGTGATCGATTTTGCCGGTCAGCAGGGACATCAGCTGGTCCTCGAAAACGATGGCGTGGCCATCATGGAGTTTCGCGTGGCGCGCGGATCGGTCAGCGATCCGAGCGCGCTGCCGCACACGCTCCGGCGGATCGACAGGCTGAATGAATCCGATGCGGCGCATGCGAGGGTTCACGCGCTTGGCCAGGTGGACGACATGCTCGCGAGGCCGATGCGAATGCTCCTCAACCGGACGCCGTGGCATATGCCGGTGACGGAGCAGCCGCGGATCGACACGACGGAAATCTGGAGCCTGGTCAACCTGACGGAGGACTCACACCCGATTCACCTGCATCTGGTGCGCTTCCAGATTCTCGACCGCCGTAATTTCGATGCGTTCCACTACCAGTCGAACAACCGGATCGTCTTTACCGGACGGCCGCTGCCGCCGGACCCGGCCGAGGCGGGGTGGAAGGACACGGTCCGCGCCGATCCCGGCATGATCACCCGCATCATCGTTCGTTTCGAAGGCTACACCGGCCGCTACATGTGGCACTGCCACATCCTCGAGCACGGGGACAACGAGATGATGCGACCGTTCGATGTCGTCGCTTCATGACGGCCATCTGCCCTGCACGGCGCCGCTGGTCCGCCACTTCAGGTTCCGTCAGCTCTGTTGGCCACACGGCTGGAACGACAGCTATCCGCGTCTGCCGATGGAGAAGTGGATGCCCGAAAGTGTGGAGCCGAGTCCAGCAGCGCCACCGGCGCCTGGCAGCGGTCCGATGCCGCTCCATACCACCTCGAACTCCGCATCGTCGCGTCGCCGGGCATGGCCTGCGGGCCGCAGCGGCGGAGGCGCCGTCTCGAGCCTTTCCGCGAGTTGGGCAGCCTGTTCGGGACCGTCTTCCAGCAAAGCCTGGATATCGGACTTCGTCACCATGTAACCTCCTCGGGCGGGCTGGGCCCCTGAAGTCGTCTTCATGGGAGCATCCACCATTGACGCGACGATCGCGTGAAGCGGCGGTCGGCGGGCCCTTTTTCCTGCGAGGTGAGCGCCTGTGACGCAATACGACTACGACCTGCTCGTCATCGGCTCCGGTCCAGCCGGACATCGGGCCGCCATCCAGGGCGCGAAGCTGGACAAACGCGTGGCCATCGTCGAGAAGCGCGCGGTCGTCGGAGGCGTGTGCATCAACTCGGGGACGATTCCCAGCAAGACGTTGCGGGAGGCTGCGCTTCGGCTCTCCGGATATCGTGAGCGCGGGATCTACGGCGCGTCGTACTCCGTCAAGCAGCACATCACGATGCGCGATCTGCTGTTTCGCGTCGATCACGTCATCGCCAACGAAATCGACGTGGCCCGCCATCAGTTGATGCGGAACGACGTCGACATTCTCACCGCATGCGCCTCGTTCGTCGACCCGCATCGTATTCGTCTCGAGCAGGTCCCCGACGGCACGAGCCACGACGTGACCGCGGCCTCCGTCATCATCGCCGTCGGGACGACGACGATGCGCGACCCGTTCGCGCCGTGCGACGGACAGCACGTGTTCACGTGCGATGACCTTCTGGGCCTCGATCAGCTTCCGCGCTCCCTGGCCGTGGTGGGTGCGGGCGTGATCGGCCTCGAGTACGGGTGCATCTTCGCGGCGCTCGGCGTTCGCGTGACACTGATCGATGCCCGCGCCCAGCTGCTTCCGTTCGTCGATCGGGAGATCATCGACGCGCTCGTCTATCACCTCCGTGAAAACAGGGCGACGCTTCACCTCGGCGAACAAGTGTCGTCGGTCGAGGCCTATCACGACGAGCACGGCCATCATGTGCGCCTGGGGCTCGTCAGCGGCAAGCAGGTCGTGACGGACAAGGTGCTCTACAGTGTCGGCCGCCGCGGCGCCACCGACACGCTGCGGCTCGAGGCGGCCGGCTTGCGCGCCGACGATCGCGGACGCCTCGATGTGAACGAGCATTACCAGACGCCGGTGCCGCACATTTACGCGGTCGGCGACGTCATCGGCTTCCCGAGCCTGGCGTCGACATCGATGGAGCAGGGCCGCTTAGCGGCGTGCCACGCGTTCGGTGTCGCCACGCACAGCATGCCGGAACTGTTTCCGTACGGCATCTTCACCGTGCCCGGCATGTCGATGGTCGGTAAAACGGAGGAGCAGCTCACCCGGGAAGGCGTGCCGTATGAAGTCGGACGCGCGCAGTACCGGGAGATTGCCCGCGGCCAGATTCTCGGCGATCGTACAGGCCTGTTGAAGCTGATCTTCCACCGCGAGACGCGCCTTCTTCTGGGTGTTCACATCATCGGGGCGGAGGCCGCCGAGCTCGTGCACATCGGACAAGCGGTGCTGGCGCTTGGCGGCAAAGTGGACTACTTCGTCGACACCGTCTTCAACTACCCGACGCTTGCGGAGTGCTACAAGACGGCGGCGTTCGACGGCATCAATCGCCTTGGCTCGTGAGCGGACGGCGGCCGCACGCCACCGGAAGCGGTCGGCCTTACGGCACGGGGCACGGTTTCGTGTTCCAGATCTCCGCGGCGTACTCGGCGATTGTCCGATCGCTCGAGAAGCGGCCCGAGCAGGCGACGTTGAGGATCGCCTTCCCGGCCCACGCTGCGGGATCCTTGTAGAGCGCGGCAACGCGCGTCTGCGTCTCGGCGTACGACGTGAGATCCGCGAGGTGGCGGTAGTAGTCGCCGCGGGCGAGCAGGGCATCGCGGATCGGATCGAACACGCCGCGCTCGTCGCGGCTGAAGTGATCCGAGACGATCAGATCGAGCGCGTCCCGCGTTTCCGCGTCGTGGTCGTAGTGCCACCACGGGCTGTACCAGCCGCGGCTTTCCGCGACCTGGTCGGCCGTGAGGCCGAACAGGAACATGTTGTCCTCGCCAGCCTCTCGCGCCATCTCGATGGTCGCGCCGTCGCGGGTTCCGACCGTCAGCGCGCCATTCATCATGAACTTCATGTTGCTCGTGCCGCTGGCTTCGTAGCCCGCGGTCGAGATCTGTTCGGACACATCGCTCGCGGGGATCAGCCACTCGGCCATGCTCACGTTGTAGTCCGGGAGAAACAGCACCTTCAGCCGTCCTGCCGTCACCGGATCGCTGTCGATCGTCGCCGCGACGTTGTTGATGAGTTTGATGATCAGCTTGGCGAAGCTGTACGCCGGCGCTGCCTTGCCGGCGAAGAAAAACGTCCGCGGCGTGACCGTCCCGTCCGGATCGCGGCGCATCCGGTTGTAGAGGATGACGATGTGGAGCACGTTCAGCAGCTGCCGCTTGTACTCGTGAATCCGTTTCACCTGGCTGTCGAAGAGCGTGTCTGGATCGGCGGCCAGGCCGCACGTCCGCTGAAGCCAGTCGACGAGCCGCCCCTTTGCCTGACGCTTCGCATCGGCGAACCGCTCGCGGAACGCTGCGTCACCCGCCAGCGGGAGCAAGCCCGCGCAGCTGCGCCAGATCGGTGACCCATCCGTCGCCGATCGCGTCGGTAATCAGTCGAGCGAGGGCCGGGTTCGCCATCAGCAGCCAGCGCCTCGGCGTCACACCGTTGGTCTTGTTGTTGAATCGTGCCGGAAACATCTCGGCGAAGTCCGCGAGCACGCTGGTTCGCAGCAAGCCGGAGTGAATCTCCGCGACCCCGTTGGTGCTGTGTGTGCCAACGACGGCAAGATGCGCCATCCGGACCTTGCGCGCCGGCGTTTCTTCGATGAGGCTCATGCGCTGCCGGCGCGCGTCGTCTCCCGGGTGCCTGCGGCCGACGTCGTCGAGAAAGCGCCGGTTGATCTCGTAGATGATCTCGAGATGCCGCGGCACGAGCAGCTCGAACAATTCGACCGGCCACTTTTCAAGCGCTTCAGGAAGCAGCGTGTGATTGGTATACGCGAGCGTACGAACGGTGAGGTCCCAGGCTTCGTCCCAGCCGAGGTGTGCCTCGTCGAGCAGGATCCGCATCAACTCGGCGACGGCGAGCGCCGGGTGCGTGTCGTTGAGCTGAATGGCGACATGATTGGGCAGCTCGGGCCAACCGACGTCGCCTTTGCGAAAGCGCGTCAGGATGTCCTGCAACGAGCAGCTGACCAGGAAGTATTCCTGCAGGAACCGCAGGCTCCGGCCCGCCTCGGTGGAATCGTCTGGATACAGCACGCGCGTCAGCGATTCGGCGGCGACGTTGCTGATCACGGCGCCGACGAAATCGCCGTGTGAGAATTCGGTGAAGTCGAACGACTTGGGGGCCGTGGCGGCCCACAATCGGAGCGTGTTGACGCAGCGCACGCCGTAGCCGACGACCGGCCGATCGTTCGGCACACCCAGGATGACCGACGGCCGGTTCGGGATGAACTTGATCGCGGAGCCGCGCAGCTCGAAGCTCCCCTCCAGCGGGACCTCGTATTCCTTGCCGGGGCGCGCAACCTGCCAGGGGTCGGGCTGGCGCAGCCAGTTGTCCGGCTCCTCCACCTGATATCCGTTTCGCACCGACTGACGGAAGATCCCGTACTGGTACTGAAGGCCGTAGCCCATCGCCGAGTACTGCAGCGTCGCCAGCGAGTCGATGAAGCAGGCGGCCAGGCGGCCCAGACCGCCGTTGCCCAGGCCGGCGTCCGGTTCCTCTTCGAGGAGACGCGTCAGATCCCAGCCCTCCCGGTCGAGCGCGCGCTGAACCAGAGGGGCGGCGGCCAGGTTGATGATGTTGTTGTTCAACGTGCGCCCGAGCAGGAACTCCATCGACAGGTAGTACACGCGCTTGGGGTTGGCCTGCTCGCGCGCCAGGCGCGTCTTCACCCAGCGGTGCGCCACCAGGTCGCGGATGAACCGTGCAATCGCCTCGAACCGCTGACGCGAACGGGCGCTCACGGGGTCCACGACGTGCTCGCAGAGCAGATATCTGTCCGCCCAGTCGGCGTCGTCGCCGGTCAGCCCCAGTCGTTTGAGCCGGCGCTCGAGGGCCGCCGCTGCCGCGCGCTCAGTAGTCTCAGGCATGACCGACGCTCCTGTGTTCCGCCTTCGCCTGCGGTCGTCCGCCGTGCTGAAAGTAGACAGCTGCTACTCCACCTCGGCCGCGATGATACCCACCGCTTGTTAATGGACCGTAAACCCATTGCGAGTAAGAAGTTTCAAAGAAACCTTTGTTGCGGCCAGTGCCCCGGCTATCATCGATGCTCGAAACAGTAGCTTAATCCTTGGCAATTCGCTTGCCGACCATCGCACGCGCCCACCGCACCGCCGCCAGTGAGTTCGCCGCAGCGAGCTCACACTACGGTGCGAAGTCAGATGCGCGGCTCGGCATCTGTGGACGCGCGCCGACGTGGGTGCGCTGGCCCTCTTCGCGATCAGTTATTGGTTATCGGTCAAGGCGAGCGAACACCTGTACGGATCGCTCAGTGTCCCGTCACCCTTCTGGCTTCCAGACTCGATACTGTTGTGCGCGCTGCTCCTTTGGCGCCGAGAAGCCTGGTGGGCGTTGGCGGTCGTGGCCCTGCCTGTCCGGCTACTTGCCGGAGCTCAGGATGGCACGCCGCAGTGGTTCATTGTCACGTCGATGCTCAACGACGTGTCGAAGGCGTTCTTCAGCGCGTGGTTGCTGCAGCGTCTGATCCGCCGTCCGATCCAGCTCAACACGTTGCGCGAGTTCCTGATCTTTGTGAGCGTCGCGGCGGGATTGAGCCCGCTGCTGTCCGCGCTGGCCGGGGCCGCAACCCGCAGCGCGCTCGGGAATCCCGCGTTGGAAGCCACTTATCGCTGGTATCCTGGGCGACGCGCTCGCGCAGGTCGTCGTCACGCCCGCGATTCTGTACTGGTTCCGCGGCAACTACAGGCATGCCAGCGCTCGCTTGAGAGAACTGGCCCTCGTGTGCGGTGGAATGGTTCTTCTGGCGTCGTACGTGTTTCTCGTGTACGAAGGGCCCCTGGCGCCGATGCTCCTGTACGCGCCGGTTCCGCTGCTGGCCTGGGCCGCGCTCCGCTTGCGTCCGTTCGGAACGGCGAACGCGATTGCCATCGTCGCCTCGATCGCCGTCTGGAGCGTCGTCAAGGGTATCGGCGTGTTTCCAGGCAGCTCTCCGGATCAGAGCGTTGAGTCGATCCAATTGTTTCTCCTCGTGCTTTCGGTGTCGTTCCTGTCCATCGCGGTGCTCGCCGCCGAACAACAGAAACGGGTCGAGGAATTCAGGACGCTGCTCGATGCGGCGCCGATCACCATCCTCGTGACCGACGATCCCGAGAGTCGCCACATCATCGCCAACCGTACCGGCTACGATGCGATGGGTATACCGCAGGGCACCAACCTTGCGGAACTGGCAGGCGACGGTGCGGATGTTCCGTTCCGCATCGTGCGCGATGGCGTCGACGTGCCGAAGGAGGAGATGCCGTTACAGCAAGCCGCGCTCCATGGCGTGCCCGTGTTCGGACACCAATCGACGCTGTTGTTCCGCGACGGGACCGAGCGTCACATGATCGGCAATGCGACGCCGCTTGTGGGAGAGGATGGCCAGCCGCGCGGCGCCGTCGGCGCCTTCCTGGACATCACGGAATTGACGCGTGCCGAACATGCGTTGCGCGAGAGCGAGGAGCGATTCAGGCTCGTGGCCGACACCGCGCCGGTCCTGATCTGGACGTCGGGCGCCGACAAGCTGTGCACGTTTACCAACAAGGGCTGGCTGGACTTCACCGGCCGATCGATGGCTCAGGAACTCGGCACGGGCTGGTCGTTCAGCATCCATCCCGACGACCGGGACCGGGTCATGGCGACGTACGAGGAAGCGTTCGACCGGCGCGCGCCGTGCGAGATGGAGTATCGGCTTCGCCGTCACGACGGCACGTATCGGTGGATCGTGGACTACGGCGTGCCGCGGTTCGAATCGTCCGGCGCCTTTTGCGGATACATCGGGTCGTGTCTCGACGTCACCGATCGAAAATCCGTGGAGGCGACGCTGCGGGAACTGAGCGGCCGCCTCATCTCGGCGCAGGAAAGCGAGCGTGTCCGCATCGCGCGGGAACTGCACGACGATTTGGGCCAGCAGGTGGCGCTGCTCCAGATGAGCATCGACCGGTTCGAAGCCGGCCTGTCCAATCTCTCAGACGACTCGGTTCAGCAGCTTCGCGCGATCTCGCAGAGGCACCGAACGAATGGCATCCGGCCTCCACAAGACCGCCCATCAGCTCCACCCATTCAAGCTCGAGGTCGTCGGTCTCGTGACGGCGTTGAACGGTCTCTGTCGCGAGTTCTCCGAGCAGCATGAGTTGAGCGTCCAGTTCGTGCAGCACGACATGCCGCCGCTGCTCTCGCAGGACGTCAGCCTGTGCCTGTTTCGCATTGCCCAGGAGGCGCTTCACAACGTCGTGAAGCATGCGAGGGTTTCGAAGGCCACCGTCGAGTTGTCGGGGCGCAACGGCGACATCGAGCTGTGCATCGCCGATTCCGGCGCCGGATTCGACGTCGATAGCGCGGCCGCCAAGGGCGGTCTCGGCCTCGTCAGCATGCGCGAGCGGCTGCGACTGGTCGGCGGACGGCTGTCGATTGAGGCGCTGCAACGGCAAGGCACGCGGATCTCCGCGTGCGTTCCCGCGAGCGTGCGTCACGGGGCGGACAGCGGCGAAGGGGCCGCAAGCGTCGGCTGACGCGACATCAACGCTAGACGCACAGTTCTTCCTCGCACAGATCTTCTTCGAGAGCGTCCTGGTCACGAGGAATCTCGGTAGCCGCGCGCGCCGGGAAGGGATCGCGCTGGCTCCGGGCCTGATCGATGAGCGGGTACTTCGCCAGGTAGTGTGAGAGCGCCCGGGGACTGATGCCCAGGAGGCGGGCGGCGTGCCGCTTGACGCTCGACATCTCGAGCGCGCGCCGAATCGTCTCGCGTTCGATCCACTCGACGTTGTGGCGCAGCTTCAGCGAGGGAAGCGTCCCGGCCGATGCGCTCGTCGTCGCCTCGATCGACACCGCATCACGAGCGATCGTCGAACCCCTCGTCAACACCACCGCCCGCTCGATCGTGTTCTCGAGCTCACGTATGTTGCCAGGCCAGTGGTACGCCTGCAGCGACGCCACGGCGCCGTCCTCGATCGCATTGATCGACTTGCCGCAGTGCGCCGCGTGCTTCTCCATGAAGTACTCCACGAGCAGCGGAATGTCCTCCGGACGCTCGCGCAACGGCGGCACGGCGATCGGGACCACGTGCAGGCGGTAGAACAGATCGTCCTGGAAGCGGCCTTCGCCGACCAGCTGCCGGAGATCGCGGTTGGTCGCCGCGATGACGCGAACATCCACCTGCTCGGTGTGTTCCGAGCCGAGCGGCTCGATTTCCCGCTCCTGCAGCACGCGCAACAGCTTGACCTGGACGCCGACGCTCATCGTTCCGATCTCGTCGAGGAAGATGGTGCTGCGGTTGGCGAGCGAGAACTTGCCCTTCTTCGTGCCGGTGGCGTCGGTGAACGCACCGCGCACGTGGCCGAAGAGCTCGGATTCCACCAGCGTCTCGGGAATGGCCGCACAGTTGACCCTGATGAACGGCATGTCCTGCTGCGCGCTGCGATTGTGGATGGCGCGGGCCACCAGCTCCTTGCCCGTGCCCGTCTCGCCGGTGATCAACACGGTGCTGCGCGTGGCGGATACGAGTTCGATGCGTTGAATGACCTGCGGCGACGGCGGGGCTGTGCCCGACGATGCCGTACTCATGGAAGTGGGGGCCGAACATCATGGGCGAGAGCGATACAGCACGACCGTTCCTGACAGTGTTCACGGATTGTTCTCCAGGAGTCTGCGTTGGAATTACACGAGCACCGTGTCAGACTCCTGATCACGGTCCAGAGGTTCTGCCGTGCCTGTCTGCTTCAACTCATTCGTCAGCGCGGTGCGCAGCGCCTGCCGGGCGCGCGAGAGCCCGGACATGACGGTTCCCATGGGAATGCCCAGAACATCCGCGAGCTCGCGGTACGAGAGGCCTTCCACTTCCCGGAGCACGAGCAACTCACGAAACCGGTCCGGCACTGAGCGCAACGCCCGCTCGATCATGGAGACGTCGTCGGACTGAAGCATCAATGTTTCAGGATTTGCCGCGGAGCCGACGTGGCTGTGCTGCTCCTCGTCGAACTGATCGACGCGTGGCTGGACGCCGCCGCCGCGCCAGTCACGGCAGGTGTTGCGGACGATGCTGAGGAACCACGCGCGTCCATTGCCCGCTGAGTACGTTCGAAAGTAGCGGAACGCCTTCAGCGACGCCTCCTGCACGGCGTCTTCGGCGTCGTGCTCGTTGCGCAGGAGCCATCGCGCGAGCCGGTAGGCCGCGTCGAGGTGGGGAAGGACGACGTCTTCGAAACGCTCGCCCATCGCGGCTCCCGGAGCCGGCCGACGGGGTTCGTAACTCATGAAACGTTCCTGATATTTCCCGACTTACACGCGCTGCTGTTTCCAAAGCCAGTGTGCATGCCCGAGATGCGCCGCCGACACCGACACCACTCGCACAGGACCCGTACGATGCTCGTACGGGCGCAGTAAGATAGAGGGCTATGAAAGCCGGCGCCCCCGGGGCATTCGGCGCCCAACTGAAAGCGCTTCGCGAGGCGGCGGGCTTCACGCAGGAAGAGCTCGCGACCATCGCGGGCCTGTCGGTTCATGCCGTCAGCGCGCTGGAGCGCGGCGAGCGGCGGCGTCCGCATGTGGACACCGTCCGCGCCCTGTCGGCGGCGCTCGACCTGACCGGTCCGACGCGCGACGCGCTGGTTGGCAACGCGCGTCCGCCGGCTCCAAGGACGGCAGCCGTCGAGTTGAGCGATGTCGCGCTCCCGCTCGCGCCCACCGCCCTCGTCGGTCGAGACGCCGACGTCCACACGCTGCGCCAGTGGCTCGCCGATCCAGCCTCGCGCCTCATCACGCTCACGGGGCCGGGCGGCGCCGGCAAGACGCGGTTGGCGCTGGAGCTGGCGCACGCCATCGCGGCCGAAGGCGCGACCCGTGTGGTGTTCGTCGCGTTGGCCGCCATTCGCGAGGCGCCGTTCGTGGCGTCGGCGATCGCGGAGGCGCTGGGGCTGTCGGACGTGACGGCGCTCGATTTACCCCGGCTCGCCCGCCTCGCCTGCGCCGATCAGCCGACGCTGCTGGTGCTCGACAACTTCGAGCAGGTGCTGGACGCGGCGCCGCTCGTCGCCGATCTGCTGTCGTCGGTCGCCACGTTTCGCGTGCTCACGACCAGCCGCGCGCCGCTTCGCCTCCGGGGCGAACGGGAATACGGCGTCGGACCGCTCGCGCTCGAAGGAGGCGGCGATGCGATGTCGCCTGCCGATCTCGAGCGCTCCCCAGCTGTACGGCTGTTCGTGGCGCGCGTCAGGGACGTGCGCCCTGATTTTCAACTGACATCGGCCAACGCCGCTGCCGTCGCCGCGATCTGCCGGCGCCTCGACGCGCTCCCGCTCGCGCTCGAGCTCGCGGCGCCGTGGCTCAAGGTGCTGACCGCCGACGATCTGCTTCGACGGCTCACGCAGGACGCGCTGCTTTCGACGATTGGCCCGCGCGATCTCCCCGAGCGCCAGCAGACCATGAACGCCACGGTGGCCTGGAGCTATCAGCTGCTCGCCCCGAACGAGCAGCAGTTGTTCCGTCGTCTCGGCGCGCTGCCGGGCCGTTTTCCGATCGAGGCGGCCGCGGCCGTCTTCGCCGGTCCCGCGAGTGCTTTCACAGGCGGCGACGATGTCCTCGCGGCGGCGGCCGGCCTGGTGGACAAGAGCCTCCTTCTGCGGGCCGAGACGTCGGTGGCGAGCCGTCCGCTCTACCAGATGCTCGAAACCGTTCGAGCGTTCGCGGCGCTCGAGCTCTCGACCGCGGGCGAGCGCGACGATGCGCTCGCCGGTGTGGTGCGCTACTGCACGGGCGAAGCGGCCCTTGCCGGGCGCGGGCTTGTCGGGGCGAAGCAGGCGGAATGGCTGGATCGCGTGCGAGACGATCTCGAGAGCTACCGCGGCGCGCTGACGTGGCTCGTCGAGCGCCATCGTCCCGCCGAAGCGTCAGACATCGCGTGGGCCTTGAAGTATTTCTGGCTGATCCGCGGGCATGCCGCCGAGGGCCTGCAGTGGTATCAGCAGATTCTGGACCTTCCGTCGCTGCCGCCGGCCGCCGAATTGCGGGCTCTCGTGGGAGCGGCGACGCTCTGGTACACACAAGGGGAGCTCACTCGCGCCTCCACCGCGCTCGACCGCGCGCTCGCGCTCGATCATCGCGGCGCCGACATGGATGCCGTCGTGCAGGCGCACAATCTGTACGGGCACGTCGAACGCGCGGGCGGCAACATCAGCGCCGCGCGCGAACGGTTCGTCCAGCAGCGTCGAAGGATTCCGTGCGCTGGCGATTCCATCGGGCCTCGGGAACGCGCTCGTCGGGATGGCGGTGACTACGCTCGCCGCCGGCGACGCCGCACAGGCGGACAAGCTGCTCGACGAGGCGACATCGGTGCTTCAACACGCCGGGCCGTGGTTCCTGACATGGACGCTGTACGCTCGCGCTCTCGCAGCAGTGCGGCGCGGGAATCCCGACATCGCGATCGCGCTCGTTCGTCAGAGCCTCACGCGCATTCGCGAGCTCCACGACAAGTTCGCCCTCGTGTACGCGCTCGGCACGCTCGCCGCGGCGGCGGTCCTGAAGGGCGACGACGCCTGGGCCGCGCGGATCCTCGGTGTCCGGGACGCTGTCACAGACCGTACCGGCGTCACGGTGGTCGACAAGTCGGTGCACGACCTGCGAGAACAGGCCGAGCGTCAGGTGCGCGGACGCCTGGGCGCGGATCGGTGGAGCCGCGCGTACGCGGCGGGCCGTGCGGCCTCGATCGATTCGCTGATGAGGGACATCGACAGCGTCCTGTCGTGAAACCCTTCCCTGCACGGAGCTTGACAGGGCGGTCGCTAGACTTCACAATGCAAAGTAATTTGCATTGTCGCGCCAACACGGAGGCTGCGATGACTGTCTCACCGATGAAACAGGCGAGCGCGTTGATCCCGATCGCGATGTCCCTTGCGGCCCTCGCCACCGTGCTGATTCACATCACGCTCTACGGCGCCGCGCGGGAGGCCGACGAAGGAACCGCCGCGCACGTCTGGCAGCTGCTCATGGCCGGCCAGCTCCCTGTCATCGCGTTCTTCGCCATCACCTGGCTGCCTCGGGCTCCGAAATCGGCCCTGCAGGTGCTGTCGCTGCAGTTTGTTGCCGGGCTCGCCGCGGCGTTTCCCGTCTACTGGCTCGGACTGTGATCGCAGCGACTTAGATGCATCTAGATGCGGACGTCGCTGCACAATTGCGTTGTAGGCGCGGACCCGCGTGTCCGCCCCGGGGGGCTGGAGCCAGGGTCTCGCAGCAAAGTCATGCGCCTACTCCGACCTGAGCGCTTGCAGCACGTCGACGCGCGATGCGCGTGTGGCCGGCATGAGCGATGCGACGACCGCGGCGGCGATGAGCACGGCCGCCGCGGCGGCGACCGGCCACACACCGGGTAGCTGCACTTGGTCGAAGAAGCCGACCGCTGCTCGCGCCAGCGCGTAGCCGCTGGCGGCGCCCGCCGCGATGCCGATCGGCCGCAATCCGCACGCCCTCCGAGAGCACGCGCGCGAGCAGATGTCGCGGCGCGGCCCCGACCGCCAGCCGCACGCCGAACTCGCGTGTCCGCGCGCTCACCGAGAATGCGAGGACGCCCGCCACCCCGACGACGGCGATCAGCAGCGCGATGCCGGCGAATCCGGAGACGACGAACGCGTTCAGGCGTTCGGGCGACAGCACCTGCGCGCGCACGTCCTCCAGCGTCGCGGCGCGCTCCACGGGTTGATCGGGGGAAAGCCCGTGAATCGTGCGCGTCACCGCCGGCACCAGCGCATACGGATCGCCGGCCGCGCGCACGAACAGCCGGCCGCCGACACCCATCTGTCGCACGGGCTGATAGACCGTGAGGGCCGGTCCCCCCATCACGCTCTCGTCGTCGACGTCGGCCACCACGCCGACGATGCGCCGCGGCACCGGTTTGCCGAAGTACGGGTCGAGCCACCACAAGCGACGGTTGACCGCTTCACCGTTCGGGAACAGCCGCTGGGCCACGCTCTGGCTGATGATCGAGACGAGCTCGCTGCCGGCGCGGTCCTCGTCGGTGAAATCGCGGCCTTCGAGTATCGGCACGCCGAGCACCGCGAAGAAACGAGGCGAGGCGATGCGGAAGCGCGCGCGCGGATTTTCCTCCCCGTCGGCAGCCTTGTACCCGTCCACCGTGAACTGCACCCCGGCGCCGAATGTCCCCGCGTCGCGCCAGGGCACGAAGGCCCCCACGGCGGCGCCTTCAACGCCCGGGAGCAGGGCCGACGCGCCGTGTCGCTTCCTGATAGAAGTCCACTGTCTGCGAACCGAAGACACCGGTCGCAGGCGCGGGGATGTCGAAGACCAGTACCTGCCGCATGTCGTAGCCGGTGTTCGTCGTCTGCAGCGACACGAGCGTGGCGAGGAGCATGGCCGCGCCCGAGAGCAGGACGAACGAGAAGGCAATCTGCGTCGTGGCGAATACGCGAAGACGGCGGTTGGTCGCCGGCGTGATCCGTGTGCTGCCGTTCGCCAGGCCAAGGCCGGCAGGAGCGTGAGGCGACGGCAGACGCGGGACGTACGCCAGCAGGACGGCAGCGGCCATCGCCAGGCCGGCGCCGATCCAGAGCACGCTCGGATCGACGGTCACCTCGAGCGCGCGGACGGAGAAGCGGCCGGCATACAGGGCCACCGCGGCAACGAACGGACGCGCCAGCAGCAGACCCAGCATCGCGCCGGCGCCGCAGAGCACCAGGCTTTCGGCCAGCAGCGTGCGCCGGAGCGCGCCGTAGCCGGCGCCAAGCGCGGCACGCACCGCCAGCTCGCCCTCGCGGCGAACCGAGCGGGCGAGGATCAGGTTGGCGACGTTGGAGCACGCAATCACGAAGACCACCGCAGCGGCCGCCAGCAGCACGAGCAGAATCGTCCGCGCGGGCGCCGCGATCTGATCGCGCAGCTTCGTGAGCCTGACCTGAGCATTGCCTTTCGCCGAGTAGGCCTCAGGGTGCTCGCGCTTGATGGCGGCGTGGACGGCGGTGAATTCCGCGCGAGCCTCCTCGAGCGAAACTCCAGGCGCAAGCCGCCCGAACAGCTCGGTCATGCGGTGAGTGCGCCCCTTCGCCATCGTCGCGCTGAGGTGATGCGGGCTGGTGACGATGTTGGCGATGATCTCGGTGTCGGCGGGATAGGGGACCGATGGCTCGAGCACGCCGACCACGGTCGCACTGCGCGGGCCGAGCTGGATTTTCTTTCCGACGACCGCCGGGTCGCTGTTGAGCGAAGCGGTCCAGAACCGGTACGTGAGGACGGCCGCGCCCTCCGCCTTTGGACCATCGTCTTGCGCGTTGAGAAGGCGGCCCAGCACGGGTCGAAGACCCATCACGTCGAAGAACGATCCGTCGACCACGCCCGCCTTTAC
This sequence comes from uncultured Acidobacteriota bacterium, assembly GCA_963794305.1. Taxonomy (GTDB): domain Bacteria; phylum Acidobacteriota; class Vicinamibacteria; order Vicinamibacterales; family CAVVIG01; genus CAVQFC01. Next base: position 44,140 of record CAWCDQ010000026.1, read on the forward strand.
CATGCGGGGCTCGCCGCCCAGGCCGGTCATCGCGAAATCGACCGTGGAGAACTCGCCAAACGCGTTGATGGTCTTGATGCGCGCCCTCAGGTCCTCCACCTCGGGTACGGAGAACGTCGAGTTCTCGGCGCCGATTCCCGGCGCGCTCTGGCGAATGTAAATCAGGCGATCCTCGTCGCGATTGACCAGCGGCCGCAGGAGCACGCCGCGGACGACGCTGAAGATCGCCGCGTTGGCGCCGATACCGAGCGCGAGCGTGACGACGACAGTTGCGGCGAGTCCCTTTGCGCGCGTCAGGGAGCGCCACGCGATGCGGATGTCGTGCCACAGAGCCCAGGCCGCGTCGAACCAGTGCGGCTGCCAGACGGCACGCATCGAATCGCGGGTGAGCGTGACGTTGCCGAATTCCTTCAGTGCGCGCCAGGCGGGCGGCTTCAGGATCCTCGCCGCGTTCGACCCGTTCTTTCACGCTCAGAGCCATGTGCCCGCGGATCTCGTCGTCGAGCTCGTTCTGATCGGGGCTCACGCGACTACTCCTTGGCGGAAGCCGGGTTCATGACCCGTCCAATCGCATCCACCAGCTGCGACCATCGATCGCGCTCACGCGACAGCTGCGCCTTTCCGGCTGCCGTGAGCTGGTAGTACTTGGCGCGCTGATTCGCTTCGCTCACGCCCCATTCCGCTTTCAGCCATTCGCGTTTCACGAGACGGTGCAGCGCAGGATAGAGGGAGCCGGTTTCAACCTTGAGCAGGTCGTCGGACTGCGCGCGGATCGCCTGGCCGATGCCGTGGCCGTGCTGCGGACCCCACTGAAGGGTCCGGAGGATGAGCATGTCGAGCGTGCCCTGGAGGAGTTCGAGGCGGCGTTCTTCGGATCGTTTGGCCATAGTCGTAGACAATCTACGGCCTTTAGACGTAGGCCGTCTACGGCTTGTTCCGGGCGGGCGTTCGACGCTGTATCTGTAGCGTTCTTTGTTCTGGTGTAGTGCGGACCTTCAGGTCCGCCGTGTCGTGCAGGCCTGAAGGCCTGCACTACATCGAACTGAAGAACCTGGCTCACTCGTAGTGAAGAGCCTGGACCGGATCGAGGCGCGAGGCTTTCATGGCGGGATACACGCCGGACACCAGGCCGATGAGCACCGATACGGAAAAGGCAAGAGCCAGCGAACCGCTGCTGATGATGGTCGACCAGCCGGCAAAGTTCGCGATGAGCCGCGACATCGACGCGCCCAGCAGCAGCCCCATCGTGCCGCCCGCGACCGCGATCAACGTCGTCTCCATGACGAACTGCCGGATGATGTCGGTCCGGCGCGCGCCGATCGCGCGGCGGACGCCGATTTCGCGCGTGCGCTCGAGCACGCTGGCCAGCATGATGTTCATGATGCCGATGCCGCCGACCAGCAGCGAGATCGACGCGAGCGCCACCATCACGATGTCGAAGATGCGCTTGGTGCGCTGCTGCTCGGCGAGCAGCTCGGCCGGGACGACCAGCGAGTAGTCGTCGGCGCTGCGATGCGACGCCGACAGGATGCCGCGAACCGTTGCCGCCGCGGCCAGCACGTCGGCGTCGGGCTTGAGCCGAAGATAGACGCCGTCCACTTCGTCGCGGAACTGACTGTAGTTGTCTTCGAGCCGGAACATCGCCGCGCCGGTCGGCACGTACAGCACGTTGTTGCGATCCTGTCCGGGCAGACCCGCCACATCGCTCTGCGCGACGGCCTGAGCGCCCGGCGACGCCGATCGTCCGGTACCACTGTCCGTTGACCTTGACGAACTGTCCGAGCGGATCCGACAGCCCGAACAGCCGCACGCGCGCCGCCTCGCCGAGCACGCACACCGGCGCGGCGTGCGCCGCCTCCTCCTGCGTGAAGAAGCGGCCGGCCGCGATCTTCAAGCCGGCGATCTGCCGGAAGTTCGAGTCGACGCCGTACACGGCCGGCAACTCGCCCTGCGGCTTGGGGATCACCTGCGACGGCGTGAAGCGTTTGCGTGGCGACACCATGTCGAGCCCGGGCACGGTCGCCTCCATCGCGCGGATGTCCTTGAACGTCAGGCCCGGCGACTGCTGCCGCACCTTCTGGTACGCCTGGAACTCGGTCGTCTCGCGCGCTTCGACGATCAGGTTGCGGACGCCGAGATCTTCGATGAACGCCATCACCTGCTGCTGCGCGCCGGCGCCGATCGACAGCATCGCGACGACCGCCGCCACGCCGAAGATCATGCCGAGCATGGTCAGCAGCGTGCGCAGCTTGTGGAGGAGCAGGTTGTCGACGCTGCGCCCGAGATCGGGCAGCCAGAGGGCGATGTCATCGGGAGGCGCGCTGCGGCGCCTGCGGCGGTGTCTTGGCGCGGCCGCCCGACGGCGTGTTCGGATCGACGAGCGCAACTTCCGCCGCCTGTTCGATGTTCTCGACGACCGCGACGCTGTCGGTCCACGCGCTTGCACCCGGACTTCGTGCGCGTCGAAGCCGCCGCCCGCCCGGATGTAGACCGTCGGCCGTCCGCTGACGTCGAACACCGCCGTGCGCGGGATGAAGAGGACGTTGTCGTAGGCCGCTCCGGCGATCGCGATGGCGGCCGACACGCCGGGCCGCACCGCCGGGTTGGCGGTGACGTCGAAGGCGATGTCGAACTGCCGCGTGCCCGCGTCGAAGATTCCGCGCGAGGCGACGCCGCTCACGCTGCGGACCGTCCCGCGCAGCGTCGCATCGGGCAGCGCGTCGACGGCGACCTCGACCGTCTGGCCCGGCGAGACATTGGCGCGATCCTGCTCCGCCAGCTTGGCGGTGACTTCGATCGTGCGAGGAGTCGATGACTTCCGCAATCGGCTGACCGGCGAACGCCGCGTCGCCGATGCGGTAGTCGGGCATCGCGCCGCCGAAATAGATGCCGCCGAACGCCTGGAAGTTCGTGCGCACCGTGACGACGCCGTCGAACGGCGCGCGCACGTGCAGGCTCTCGATGTTGCGCTCGGCGACCTGCACCGACAGCTGCGCCTTGTTGCGCTTCTCGCGCACGACCGTCGGCCGATGCGCTGCGTGGTCTCGCGATGGGTCTTGACGTCGGCCTCGAGCTGCGCGAGCCGCTGCTTCGCCTCGTCGAGCGTCAGCACGTTCTGCTGCGCCTTGATCGCGGTCACCAGCTCGTTGCTCAGCAGGTCGAGCTCGGCGCGCCGGACGTCGTAGCGCGCGTGCAGCAGCGCGACCTCGTCCTCGGCCGATCTGAACGGCCGCCTGGGCGTCGGCCTTGACGATCTCCTGCTCGGCGAGCTGCAGATCGAACCGCGCCTGCTCGAGGTTGAACTCCTGCTCGGCGGCGTCGAATTCGACCACGACGTCGCCGGCCTTGACGCTGGTCGCCCGTTTCCGCCAGCTGCACAATCTGCAGCTGGCCGCCCATCGGCGGCGCCGCCAGCTGCATCGACCGCGACGCGCGCAGGTCGCCCACGGTGTAGACGGTCACCTGCACCCGGCCGCGCTGCACGTGCGTCGTCGGCACGGCTTCGGGCGATCGATCGCGACACGCCCAGCACGCACGGCCGCGCCGGCGGCGAGCAGCACGAGCGATGCGCGAGCGCGGCCTTCTTGATCACTGTTTCGCGCCTTCCTGCTCCGGCTCCTTCAACGCGACCCGCTCGCCTTCGTTGACCCCGGACGCGATGGCGATCTGATCGCGGCCGCGCCGCAGCACCGATGACGGTGCGCGACTCGAACGTCGCCGCGGTGGTCGACGTAGACGACCGTGGCCGGCCCGCGCTGAAACACGGCCCGGTCGGCACGACCAGGACCGCGGCAGCCGATCCAGCTCTACGCGCGCCGACGCGCTCATGCCGGAACGCAGCCGCGCATCGGCGTCCGACAGCGAGACGACGACGTCGAAGTTGCGAACCGGCGGCCAGGTCGTGAAATCCGGCTTGGCGACGACGGAGATGTCCTTCAAGGTGCCGGTCAGCTCGCGGTCCGGCACGGCGTCGACGCGCACGCGGACCCCGCTGCCGATCTGCACGCGGCCGCGATCGGCTTCGTCCACACGCGCCGTCAGCTGAATCGCCGGTCAGGTCGGGCAGCTCGGCGATCGCCGCGCCGAACCAGGCGCGATCGCCGCGCTTGAACTCGGGCTGGCTGCGGCTGCCGGGCCCGCCGGCGCGGAAGTTCGGCAGGAGCGAGATCGGCCCCGCCAATCGGCGCTCGCACCTGCAGCGACCCGATGATGCGCTCGGTGTCGTTGACGTCGTACTGCGCCTTGTCGCGCTTCTGCCTGGCGATCGCGACGTCGGCCTGCGCCGCGATCCGCTCCCCTTCGACCTTCTTCTCGAGCTCGCGGACGTGCTCCTCCGCGTTCGAGACCGCGATGACGAAGTTCTCGGCGTCGATGCGCGGCCGCAGCTCGTTGCCCTGCATCTCGAGCCGCGCCCGCGCGAGCGCCTTCTTCGCCTCGTCGAGCTCGCTCTGCGCCGACGCGACGCGGCGCCGCTGCTCGGCTTCGGTCCGCTCGATCTCCGATTCAGCCTGCTTCAGCTCGGACTGTTTGGTCTCCAGCGTCCGTTGCTGCGTGGTCGGATCGAAGGTGACGACGACGTCGCCGGCAGCCACCTTCGCGCCGTTCGTGGCAAGGTCCACAATCTGCAGATCCGATCCGGCCGACGGCGCGGTCAGCACGACCGACCGAACGGGCCGGATTTCCCCGCGCAGCTGCAGGAAGTCGACGAACGTCGTCCTGGCGACGAGCGCGGTGGGCAGCGACGGCGATCCGCTGTCGCGGCGAAGCGCCGCCGCAGCGGCCACCGAGAGCGCGACGACGGCGACGAGCGCGCCGATCGCGGTGCCTTTTCTTCATCGCCGATCCTCGGCCATGTCGATCGCCGCGGCGAGATCGGGCATCAGGTGCGGATCGCTGCCCTCGATGCTGAAGACGGCGAGGAACGTGCGCACCCGGTTCGACATCGTGCTGATCGAGCCGATCTGCGACAGCTGCTCGAGGCGGCCGGCGAAGGCGCGCCCGGGATAGGAGTCGAGCGTGATGCGCGCCGGCTGGCCGACGCGGAGCGCCGACACGTCGGCCTGATTGACCCGCGCGCGCACCTGCATCGCCGACGAGTCGATGACGTCCATGATGCCGAGGCCGGATCGGACTTCCTCGCCTTCCTGCACTTCGCCCATCGTGCCGTTCTTCCAGGTGGACTTGAGCACCACCATGCCGTCGATCGGCGACACGACCCGCATCTTGTCGGCGTTGCTCTCGGCGTGCTTCCAGGCGTTCAGCGCGCGATCGCGCTGAATCTCGAGCGCGCGGATGTCGGCCGCGTCGAGCTTCCGACGCAGCTCGAAGGTCTGCCGGATCTGGGTCGCCTTGGCGCGCGCCTCGTCGAGCGACAGCCGGTTCTGTTCGGCCGTGATCGGCGGCACCACTTCGGTCTTCTGGACCTCGAGCTCGGCGCTCTTGACGGCATTCTCGGCCGTCTTCAGCTCCGCCTCGCCGTGCGCGCCGGCGGTGAGCTGCTCGCCCCGTTTGCGGTTGATCTGCTCGACGAAATCGCGGTACTCCGCCTGCCGGTCGTGCGCCGTCTTGATTTGCGCCTGCCGATCGAACTCGATGAGCAGATCGCCGCGCTTCACGCGCGTGCCCGGCTTGACGAGGCGGACGATGACGAGGGTGCCGGTGCCCGAGCCGGTCAGGCGCGGAACGACCACGGGATGGCTGCGCACCGGCTCGACCGAGCCTTGCAGGCGCAAGCCGTCCCGTTGCCCGCGACGCGTGCCGGCAGCGCGGCTGCGCACACACCCATCGTGAGGACGAGGGTCCAGGCCGGGAGGGCGCGCATGCTGGAATGATAGACGCCACGGATGACGAAATGGATTGCCCGGCGGCAACAAATATTTTGCGACGCCCGGCGAACGAACTACCGGGCGAGCAGAATCCCGAGTGCAGGCTGGAGAAGCGGGTGCGTGCCGACCGAGGCGATTTCGGCGGCCACAAAGCCGGGCGCCAGTACAGGTAGCCCAGATCACAGCGGGGACGTTATCGGCCTGTCGATCGGAAGCAGGGCATTGCGACGCTCGTGCATGGACGACCTGCCGCTTCGGCGATCAGCGGACGCTGAGAACGCTCAGGATGTTCGAGAAATCGTCGGTCCAGAGCGGTGTGGAGGGCGACGGCCACGAGCGGCAGCCATCGAGGGTCTTTCGTCATCACGTCGAGGTCGGCGGGGCGCCGGCTCATCACGATCCAGTGCGACTCGTTTTTCCCTTCCGGCCAGCCCGGCCCCATCGCGTCGATCTGCTGCAGAGCGGTCAGCCCCTGGCTGGCTGCCAGCCGCGCGACGACCGGCGCGAGGCGGAGGTGGCGATTGGAGATGTGCATCACGAGCGCCCCGTCCGGCGCCAGGCGCGACAGATACAGCGAGAACGCCTCGCGCGTCATCAGGTGCATCGGAATCGAGTCGGAGCTGAAGGCATCGAGCACGAGCAGGTTGTAGGCATGCTCAGGCACCCGCGTGAGCGAGATGCGGGCATCGCCGGTGACGACGTGGCAGCGATCGCCGCACGCGTCCATGAACGAAAAATATTCGGTGCGCTCGCGCGATCCGTTCGATCGCCGGATCGATTTCAAAGAAGGTCCAGTGCTGCGAAGGCCGGGCGTACGAGGCGAGCGTGCCGATGCCGAGCCCGACGACCGCGACGTTGCCACCCGTCGCGGTTTCCGGCAGCGCGTTCCACGCCTGGCCGAACGGTCCGGTCCGGTGGAAGTAGGTCAGCGCCTCTCCCCGGCGTTCGGGCGCGAGCGCCTGCATGCCATGCAGCGTGGTCCCGTGAGCGAGCCCGTGGTAGCGCCCCGTCAGGTCTTCGCTCACGCGGTAGACGCCGAAGAACGTCCGGGTCGCATAGAGGACCTTCTCGCTCGCGTTGCCAAACGCAAGGCTCGCGGCCATCAACGCGGCGACGCTGTAGCCGAATCGCCGCGCGTGGCGTCGCTGCGAGAACGTCAGCAGCGCCGGGACCGACAACGCCGCGACCTGCAGCGCGAGCGGCGCGCCGCGCCGGCTGGCGATCACGAGGATGCCGGCGGTCAGCCCTCCCACGATGAGCGGAACGATCGCGTCGGCCGCGACCCGGCGAGCCGCCGCCTTCGAATCGGACATGCGGAACATGAGGCACGCCAGCAGCACCACGAGCGGATACTCCACGATGCTGTCGAAGAGCACCGGCGCCGCAAGCGTGTTGAACAGTCCGCCGAGCATGCCGCCGAGCGACACCCAGAAGTAGAACTCCGTGAGTCGCGACGCTTCGGGCCGGTCGTGCGAGAGGTCCACGTGGCAGTTGAGCGCCATCACACCGAACGCCGCCAGGTGCAGCGCGAGGATCGGCGCAAGCGGCGCCCGCACCTTGGCGATCATGAACAGCGTGAGGGGGACGACGAGCAAGGGAAGGATCCGCCTCGCCACTGCCCCGACCGCGGCCGAATGCCGGCCGAAGGCCAGTGCGAAGGTGAGGAGGTAGAGCGCCAGCGGAACGATCCAGAGCAGCGGAACCGCCGCGATGTCCGTCGACACATACGTGGTGACGGCGAGCATGAGGCTCGACGGAATGAACGACAGCGCCACCCAGCGCGTGCGGCGCAGCGCCGTGATCGGCCTCGCCATTGTGTCCGTCGCTTCCGCCGTGGCCGACGGCACAACGACAGGCGCTCCGGTTCGCCGCCATGCGAAGACCGCGCAGCCGCAGGCCAGCAGGACGAACTCGGCGTAGCCGATCGTCCAGAGGCGTGTCTGCTCGCGCAGCGTCAACAGAGGCTCGAGCACGATCGGATACGACGCCAGCGCCAGCAGGCACCCGAAGTTGCTCGCCGAATACAGGAAGTACGGATCGCGGGCCGAGGGATGGTCGGTGCGCGACAGCCAGTGCTGGAACACCGACGCGCTCGTCGACAGCACGAAGAACGGCAGCCCGATGCTTCCGGCCAGCAGCAGGAGCAGCCACGCGAGCGGGTTGCCTTCCGGTGGCGTCGCCGAACCCGCCTGGATCATGAACGGCAGCACCGCTGCCGGCGCCATGAGCACGGCCGCATGCAGGACGACGTGGTGCCGGAGCTGCAGCCAGCGCGACGCGGCGAGCGCGTATCCGTATCCCGCGAGCATCACAATCTGGAAGAAGACCACGCAGCCGTTCCAGACCATCGGCACGCCGCCCAGGATTGGCAGCACCATCTTCGCGGCCATCGGTTCCACCAGGAACAGGAGGAACCCGCTGAGGAACATGGTCGTGGCAAACAGCGGAACGATCAGTGACGAGTGAGCGACAGCGTTCCGCGTCTCGAGGGCCACCGCCTGCGTGTCGCCCGTCGATGCATGTTCGAGCGCGGTGGCTCCCGGCGCCGGGAGGTGAGAGATCGCCATGGGTCCCTGACGAATGTGCAAGCGGGATACCGCGACGACAAGGCCCATGACGTCCTGACGGTTCCATGGCGCACTGCGCGAGCACCGATTACAAACGAGGTACGCCGCTGACAAATTCGGCGGTCCTCGTCTGCGCGGCCGCCGGTTGTCGCGCCCAGGTTTTCATCTCATTCACCCACCAGAACAGTCGAGCTCCCACGAACTCGAGATCGAGCGCTGTTGCGAGCGTGCGAACCTCGCGCCTCCGTGACGCGGCCGCCGAGCGAAAGGGATTGGCGCCTCCACGCTTAATCAAAGAGACCAAGCGGAACGCCATCTCGGCGAAGAACGGACCTCTATGGCAGAGGTGTGTGCGCGCATTTCCGTTTTGCACGGGAAGCTGTGGGGAGGACTGGTCGTGAAAAAGCTGTCGGTCGTCGTGGTCATTGCCGTCATCGCGTTTTCGGTCGCAGGTCGCGCAGCGGCGCAAGACACGACCGGTACAATTTCAGGGCGGATCGTGGATGCCCAGGGTCTCGCCGTACCCGGCGTAACCGTCACGGCAAACGGTTCGCAGGGCATCAAGGTCACCGTGACCGATCGTGACGGCAGGTTCACCGTACCGTTCCTGACGCCCGGGTCGTATGCGGTGCGCGCGGAGCTCCAGGGATTCAAGCCGATCGATCAGTCCGGCGTGCAGGTGCGTCTCGGACAGACAGTCGAGATCCCGTTGACGATGCAGGTCGGCGCGCTGCTTGAAACCATTCAGGTCACGGCCACACCGCCAACCGTCGACACCACGAGCACCACGATCGGCGCGAATCTCGACAGCGGCACGCTCTCGCGCCTTCCCGTCGGCCGTCGCTTCAGCGACACCCTGTATCTCGCGCCCGGCGTGAGCAGCGGCGGCAGCGTGGGCATCGCCAACCCGTCGGTGGAGGGATCGAGCGGCCTCGAGAATCAATACGTCGTCGACGGCGTGAACATCACCAACGGCGGCTATGGCGCACTCGGGTCGTACTCGATCGTGTTCGGCTCGCTCGGCAACGGCACGCCGTACGATTTCATGCAGGAAGTCCAGGTGAAGACCGGCGGCTACGAGGCGGAGTTCGGACAGGCGACCGGCGGTGTGATCAATGTCGTGACCAAGAGCGGCTCGAACGACGTCCGGGGCAGCGCATTCGCCTACGCACGCCCGAGCAGCTTCGAATCCAGCTACGACACCGTGCAGAGCGTCGAAGGCACGGTCAACACCGTTGCGTCGAGGCTGAGCGACGCCGGCGCCACGGTGGGCGGTCCCGTCGTCCGCAATCGCCTGTTCTTCTTCGGCGCGATCGATCCGCAGTGGCAAACCAACACGTTCAACGCGCCGAAGGGATTTCCGCTCGAGGGGCTCGGCGACGTCGACCGTGACCGCCGCCTGACGAACTACGCGGCAAAGGGCACCTGGCAGGCGACGAGCGCACACCGCTTCGACGGGTCGTTCTTCGGCGATCCGGCGAAAGGCGAGATGGGCGCGCAGCGCACGTCATCGCTCCTGAAAGATTCGACGTCCGGCTACAGCTCGCTGGACTACGGCGGCCATAACCAGACCGTCCACTACGACGGCATCCTGAGCTCGCACTTCCTCGTCGATGCCTCGTTCGGCCGCGCCGTCAACCGCATTCTGGAGACGCCGGCCGTGAACGACTGGCTGGTCACCGACTTCCGCGTCACGCCACGTTCGATCTCGGGCGGCCTTGGCTTCTACGAGGCCGGCAACCGCAGCAGCAACTGGCAAATCCAGGCGAAGGCCACCAACATCCTCGCCGGATATGGACAGCATCAGATCCGCTACGGTTTCGACTTCGAACATCTCGACTACAGTCAGCTGACTCAGTACTCGGGTCCGACGTTCACGGCGCCGAACGGCCAGCAGACGGCCACGGGCGCGACCGTCGACATCATTCCCGATCCGGTCTTCAGCCAGATCTACCACGTGAGCCGCGCGAGCCTCACCGAAGTGCGCGAGACGACGCAGAAGTACAGCGCCTTCTTCGTCGAGGACGAGTGGAAGATCGGCAGCTCGCTGACGATTCGCCCGGGCGTCCGCTACGAGCAGGAAACGCTGTCGGGCTCGCTCATCCAGGGTTTTCAGCTCAAGAACAACTGGGCGCCGAGAGTCGGGGTGGTCTGGGATCCGACCAAGAGCGGCCGCAGCAAGGTGTTCGCGAACTACGGCCGCTATTACGCTCGGGTGCCGAACGATCTTGCGGCTCGCGCGCTGTCGTCTGACGCATCGCTCACGGCCGACTACTTCGACGCGAACCTGACGAAGCCCGTCCCGAACGGCACCCTGACGACCAACGCCGTGACCGGTGCGTCGACGACGAACCACTTCACCCTGCTCGGCGCCGCGGCGGACGACATCGATCCGAACGCGAAGCTGAGTTACTACAACGAGTGGGTCGCCGGCGCGGAGTACGGCCTGCCGCACGGGCTCGACGTCGGCGTCCGCTTCGTCCATCGCGACATCGGCCGCGTGCTCGAGGACGTGCAGTCGTACCCGCTCGTCGCGGTCTCGCTCGGACTGCCGGGCGCGGCGTCGGCGAACTACCTGCTGACGAATCCCGGTCCAGGCACGCCTGTCATCCAGGACATTCCCGGCGCGACGGTCAGCTTCGAAGCGCCCGTTCACAACTTCAACGCGGTCGAGTTCACCGCGAACAAGCGCTTCAACAATCGCTGGTCGCTCGCCTCGTCGTATCGCTGGTCGCGGCTCACCGGGAATTTCGAAGGGTTCTTCCGGAACGACAACGGTCAATCGGATCCGGGCATCTCGTCGCTGTACGACTACCCGACGAATGACCCGACATACACGGCGATTGGCGTCCCGAAGTTCGGCTACACGGGGGACATCCGGAATCTCGGCACGGCCGGTGACGGATCCCTGCCGCTGGATCGCACCCACGACATCAAGCTCTATGGAACGTATGCGTTCCCGATCGGGCTGAACGTCTCGCTCGGCCTGGAAGTGGAGTCCGGCGCACCGCTGACGGGCTTCGCCGCGCATCCGATCTACGACGGTGGCGGCGAGATTCCGCTGACGGTTCGCGGCGCCGGCTTCCAGACGTCGACCGGCTTCCAGACGCGCACTCCGTGGACCAAGCCGGTCAACGCCGGGGTGTCGTACAACGTGAAACTCGGCGGGCGCAATCTGCTGCTGATTGCGGACGTGTTCAACGTCTTCAACACCCAGACCGTTCTCGACTACGACAGCTTCTCCGAGCTGCAGTTTGGCGTGACGAATCCGGACTTCGGCCTGGCAGGGGCCTCCGGCGTCATCGGCGGCCAGCAATTCGCGACGCCGCGGCAGTTCAGACTCGGCGTGCGATTCGAGTTCTAAGAGTCCGTCCGAAGACGGTAGCGTTTTTCACTCTGGTGTAGTGCGGACCTTTTAGGTCCGCCGTGTCGGGCAGGCCTGAAGGCCTGCACTACATCTGAGTGAAAAACGCTCCAACGGTCACCTCTGAGCGGCCGGGCCACACAAGAGGCCTCCGTCGACCCACCTCCTTCCTCATCAACGCGATGTAAAGACCGCGCCGCCAATCCGCCTCCGACTCCGCGCCGTAATGGTTCCAGTGAACCGGCGTGCGCCACGGCAACCGTGGCGCGCGATACACGGGGAGAAGGAGCGGCAGTATGAAACGCAGTATCGGATGGGCGCTCGGGGTGTGTCTGGTCGGCGGCTCGGCTTACCTGGGCCTGGCGTCGAGTCACCGTGAAGCGCCGCTCATCTCGGCGGACCCGCTGGCGGACAACACGGACACGTATGCCTTCGTGAGTCCGGACGTGCCTGACACGGTGACGCTGATCGCCAACTGGATTCCTCTCGAAGCGCCCGGCGGCGGACCGAACTTCTACAAGTTCGGCGACGACGTGCTCTATCGCATCAACGTGGACAACAACGGCGACGCGAAGGACGACATCGTGTACGAGTTCCGGTTCAAGACGCGCATTCAGAACAAGGCGACGTTCCTGTCCACACCGGTCCATCGCCTCGCTCGACGATCCGAATTTCAACATGCGCCAGACCTACACGGTCACGCGGATCGATCGCCGGGGCCGCCACGTCCTCGGCGTCAACCTGGCCACGCCGCCGGTGAACGTCGGGTTGCGCTCGACACCAAACTACGAGACGCTCGGCGACGCCGGCATCCACACACTCTCGGACGGCTCGAAAGTGTTTGCCGGCCAGCGTGACGATCCATTTTTCGTGGATCTCGATCGGTGTTCGATCTGCTCGGCCTGCGCCCGTTCAACCCGGCGCACCTCATTCCTCTTCCGGGCGCGCCAGGCGTCGACGGTCTGAAGGGCGTGAACGTGCACACGATCGCCCTTCAGGTGCCGAAGCGTTCGCTGACGCACGACGGCAGCGCCGGCAGCGATCCCAGGAACACGAACTCGATC
>CAWCDQ010000027.1:0-58729 GCA_963794305.1 uncultured Acidobacteriota bacterium
ACCGGGTCGCGCTGAAATGATGCGCCGCGAGCGTATCCTCGAGCGCCTGCAGGCTCGCGTCACACTCCGCGGTCACCGTTCTCTTTTTTCCCAGCGATAAGGCGAGCGATCGGACGTTGCTGTTGCGGCGCGACAGCGAGACGATCTCCGTGTTGGTCGTCATCAGGCGATTGAGGGCCTCCGCCGCGGCTGTCAGTGGGGGAGCGGCAGTGGCGGGCTGGAGCAAACCCTTCAGAGTGTCCACCGCCTTGCGCGCGGTGGCCTCCGACGCTTTCATCGTGGATTCCATGCGCGCCATCGCCGCCTCGTCCGACTCCGCGATATGCCGCGCCTGGATCACCTGGATTTCGAGCACGGCTGCCTCTGCGCGTGCGGCCGCCGCGTCGGCCAGGGCTGCGTTCTTCGCGGGGGCCAGATGTGCGGCCGCGCCGATCGATTTTCGAAACGCATCGACCGCGTCCTGCGCCGCACCGAACGAGAGCCGCTGCGCCTTGATATTGGTGTTCTCGACCGCCAGCGGCAGGATGGTGTCGTCGAGCTTCTGGTATTCGTCGAACCGGGCGATGAATCGGTCCAGTTGACCGGCTTCCTCGCGGTCGCCGAGATCGTCGAGGACCTTTTTCAACGCCTCCACGTCGTGCTGGACCGATTGCCTCGCCTGTTGCGCCTCCCGTGCCGCGGCGGCTGACGCCTCGTCGGTATCGGCCATCACCGCCCGGTTCGACGCGTCTGTCGCTCTGGTGAACTCCACCCGGAGGTGCGACGACAGGCGGTGGGCTTCCGCCTGCTCGTTCAGCACCGTCTTCGATCCGTTGACGCATGCGGCGGTTGCCACAAGGCCGATCAGGCACAGCCCGCCGATGAAGCGTGCCATCGAACGTGTGTGAGGGCGGAACCGCGTCACTCGTTTGAACATAACACGAGGCGACCATGGAGGTAGCGCTGGCCCCAGTCGAGCGCGCGCTCTCCCGACCGCAGCCGACTCTGGCTTGTCGCCACAACGCCGTGGCTACAAGATTGTGCTGATTGAGCACAAAGATCGTGGCGCGATGTTGATTCCTGCCTATTTAATTGCCAGGAGGCGGGCTGATCGTGCACAATATGCACAAATCAGATTACGCGGAGGTTCCACTTATGGGCGTTTCATCCGGTGCGTTGTTCCTCCTGGCCGTCACAATCGCGACTCCCTCTTCGAGCGCCGTTCCAGCCATGAGCGGCGTGTATGCCACCGCTGAGGATCACGTGAACGGCGTGCTGACCGACGCAGGCAGCTGCAAGACGCCGTTCAAGGTGGCGCTGCACGACATACGCAACACGCCGTTCATCGACGTGTCGCGCGGGGGCGAGAAGAAGGAGTACGTCAAAGCCGCCGTGTTCGGCGTGCGCCTGTGCGACGGTCAGGACTACCGCCTGGTATCGAGCCGGCTGTTTCGGATCATGGAAGCAAAGGGCTTGTACATCTACGCAGTGGAGCGGCCTGTCAGTCAGGGCAAAGGTTTCCGTGTGGTTCCGACGTATTACTTCAGCTCAGGTCCCAAGGGCGAGGTACTGCCGCTGACGCTCGACAACCTGCATCGCGTGTACGCAGCGAACCACCGCTTCATCGACAGCCTCGATCGCGTGTCGGAACAGGATCTGGCGGCGTACGACGCGTTCCACCAGCGGTTCAAGGTCGGGCGTCTGCTGGCGGAATCGACAGTCGCCTCGGAGCCCTAGCCGCGTCGGCTTCCGGCTCAGAGCTTCGGCGATGGAAGAAAGACGACCTCGTGGCCTCTGGTGACCAGCGCGCGGGTCAGGCGCTGCTCGTTGGTCTCGAGAAAGTGGCGAATCGGCCCGGACAGCACGATCGTGGATCCGCGGGGCAGGAATCGTGACACCGAGCGCAGGCCGCCGCGCGGGCCGAGGAGGACCCGCGCGTCCGCAGCGTCGGCGGCGACGAATGCGCAGGTCTGGATCGTATCAGGTGAGGTGCACGGAATCGGTGCAGGCGGCGGCACGACGATGACTACCGACGTGTCCCGCGTTTTCGCGAGCGATCGAGCGACGACGAGCGCGTGCCGTGTGGGGTCTCTTTTCGTGGCGACGACGTACACGGGCATCGGGCTTTGGTGTTCATCCATAGGATGAGGATAGGTCTGGCGGCCTAAGAGCCGCCTGAAGAGTAGCTGAAAGATCCCTCAAGCCGCCGCGACCTGCGCGACGATGTCGCGGATACAGCGCAGTCCCTCCGCCTCGGCCAGACCAGCAGCGTATCCCCCGACTCAATCTGCGTGCCGCCACGCGGCACCAGGACGTCGTCACCCCGCCGAATCAGGACGATCAATGCGCCCGCCGGCAACGCGAGATCCACGAGCGACCGGCCGATCACCGCCGACTGGAATGGCACGGGGACTTCCACGAGCTCGCTCTTCAGGTTCGTGGTCGGATTGAACTCGATCGGATACTGGAAGGCTCTCGCGGCTGGCGAGGCGACCTTGAGCCACGCAGACACGGTCGGAATCGTGGTTCCCTGGAGCAGGACCGAGATGAAGACCACGAAAAACACCAGGTTGAAGATCGTCTGCGCCTCGGAGGCACCGGCAATCAGCGGGTAGGTCGCGACGACGATCGGCACGGCGCCACGAAGTCCGGCCCACGACACCATCAACTGCTCGCTGCCACGAGAACCGGAACGGCGTCAGGCAGACCAGCACGCTCACCGGCCGGGCCACGAGCACGAGAAAGGCGGACAGGGCGATGCCGGAGACGGCCATGCGTGACAGTTCGGTTGGCAGCACCAGTAGTCCCATGGTGAGGAACATCACGATCTGCATGAGCCACGCGAGGCCGTCATGGAAGACCGTCAGGCTGCGCTTGTGCACGTAGGTGGTGTTCCCAAGCACGATCCCTGACACGTACACAGCGAGGAACCCGCTGCCGCCGATGCTCTGTGTCACACCGTACGTGAGGACGACAAGGGCTACGCTCAGCACCGGATACAGGCCTTCGAATTCCAGCTTGATCCAGTTGATCGCCCAGCGTGTCGCGCGCCCGCCGACGATGCCAGCCAGCGTGCCCACGATCATCTGCTGGAAGAACGTCGCGATGAGCCGCGCTGGCGATGCGGCGTCCGGGCGCACAATCAGCCCGAGGAGCCCCACGCTGAGGAAGACGGTCATCGGATCGTTGAGCGCCGACTCGAGCTCGAGCAGCGGTCGGATCCGGCCTTGGAGGCTCACGTTTCGCGAACGCAGAATCGTGAACACCGCAGCGACGTCGGTCGATGCGATGGCCGCACCCAGCAGCAGGCCGTGCAGCCAGTCGAGCGCGAGGAATCGGATGGCGAAAGCCCCGACCAGGGCAGTCGCGATCACGACGCCAACGGTCGAGAGCACCAGCGCGCTCCAGCGAACGGCCCGAACATCCTCGATCCGGGTGCTGAGGCCGCCGGAATGGAGGATCTGAATCAGGGCGATGATGCCGAGCGTCTGAGCCAGGACGTAGTTGGAGAACGGCACGCCTCCCGGTCCCTCGCGACCCACGGCCATGCCGATCAAGAGAAAGATAGAGAGCGCAGGGATGCCAAAGCGGCCTGCGCCTTTGCTGGCGACGACGCTGAGAATCAGCAGGGCAGGGACGGCAATCAGATAGGGCGTGAGCGATTCCATCGGCGAACTCGGAACCCGGATTGTACCGCGAGCCGGGGAGTCTCGCCGCAGCGGGAGAAGCCGCTATCGCGGGGCTAGCAGCACGGAATGAAGATGACGTCGTACCCGGCCTTCAAGAGGCGGCGGCCGATGCGTTGTTCGGGCGACTCGAGAAATCGTCCGATGGTTCCAGACAGCACGACTGTTGCGTGCGGTGGAAGCAGCGCCGGCAGATTCTTCGATTCCATCCAGGGCCCGATGATGACGCGAGCGCCTGGTGCGTCGGTTGCCGCGAGGGCGTGGACGAATTCAGGTGAGACGAAGGGATGTGGGTCCCACTCGTCGGCCGCGAGCCCGTGCACGTGTGCCCGTGCGGAGCTGACGGTGATCGGTTCCTTCGGCGCGGCGATGATGCCGAGCGCCGCGTGCCGGTCGCTGCTGAGCGCGCGCCCGACGGCGAGACAACAACGATGCCGAGTTCTCGCAGGTCGGCGACGTGACGATCTCGACCAAGAGCGGCACCAACAACTTTCACGGCAGCCTGTTCGAATACCTGCAGAACAGCGCGCTCGACGCGACGGCCTACGGCTTCGACAGCAAGGCGCCGAAGGCGTTCAACACGTTCGGCGGAAGCCTCGGCGGACCGGTTGATCTGGCTGGCCTCTACGACGGCCACAACCGGACGTTCTTCTTCGCGGACGTCGAGAGCAATCGGCGGCGCACGGCGACGCCTCAGCAACTGTCAGTGCCGACCACGGCGATGCGTGGCGGCGACCTGACCGCGCTCGGGGGCGCGATCCTCGATCCGGTGACCGGCGCACCGTTTCCGGGCGGTCGGATTCCGGCGTCCCGGCTGAACCCGGTCAGCCAGCGGCTGCTGAACCTCTACTACCCGCTGCCGAACATCGGCGGCGACGACACCAATGCGAACCTGCGTCAGCTCGTCGACACGCCGTCCGATACCAACGGCGACGACATCCGGCTCGATCACACGTTCAACGGTCAGCATCAGATCTATGGTCGCTGGAGCGCGAAGAATCTCAACACGACGGTCGCCAACGTGCTGCTGCCGAGCGAGAGTGACGCCCAGACCAACCGCAACCTGGTCCTGTCGCACAACTGGGTCGTCAAGCCGTCGCTCATCAACGAGCTGCGGTTTGGCGTCAGCCGATACCATCTCGGCGTCGGCTTCCCGATCGCGGGCGCATCGGCGATTCAGCAACTCGGGCTGCAGGGCCTCGACGTGAGCAACCATCCGGACGTGAACGCCTTTCCCTTCTTCGATTTCAGCGACGGTACCGGCTTCAGCCCGATCGGCCGGGACAAGACGGGCGTCACCCAATCGCAGACCACGCAGATCTCAGACAACTTGATGTGGGTCCGCGGGCACCACGCCCTGAAGTTCGGCGGTGACCTCCGGTGCGCTACGACGACCTCGAGAGCTTCGGCGGCGCCAACGATTTCGGCGCGCTGACCTTTGCGGGCGGCACGTTTACTGGCAACGCGTTTGGCGACTTCCTGCTCGGCCTTCCAGCCAAGACTTACGTGGCGCGGTCCGGGCCCGACATCGACGGCCGAGCCCGGCAGATCGGCCTCTATACTCAAGACACGTGGTCGGCGGGGAACCGCCTGACCGTGAACTACGGCGTGCGCTGGCAGGTGCTGCCGCCGTTCACCGAGAAGAACGCGCCAGCGGCCAGCCTCTGTATGCGCTCCCAAACGTGCATGGGCCCAGCAATCCGCTCGACATCGCCGGCACGGGCGAGTTCTGTCAGAACGTGCCGGTCGACTATCGCGATCCACGGCGGTGCAGTGGAACGCGACCGTCGAGCAGAAGCTGCAGCGCAGCATGGTCGCGCGCGTGAGCTACATCGGCATGCACACCTACCGCATGAATGTCACAGTCGATCTCAACCAGGTGGCGCCGAGCGCGCAGCCGTACGACCCGAGCCAGCGGCCCTATCAGAACTGGGGGCGCATCCTGTCGAGCGAGAACCTCGGCTGGTCTACCTATCACGCGCTGCAGATCGAGACGAACCGGCGAATGCACCCGCCGGCGGTGCTCATTCGCCAGCTCGACGTGGTTCGGCGTCTGCCAGCGCGGATGTCGACGCCGCTCGCCTCGCGCTCGCCGAGCAGGCGGACGCAATCCGGGACACCGCGACGGCGCGGGTCCCGTTCGACCGGCGCGACCTCGAGGCGGCGTACGCGCGCGCGTGCGACGCGCTTATCGATCTCCGACCGTCGCTCGGGTGGAAGCGTCCGACCATGGGCTGGCCGTCCGCCTGAACATCTGGGTATCGCCAGCAGACCGAACTGCGTATAGAGAGGCACGGTCTCCAGGCGTTCGACGCGTTAGCGACAAATTAGTCGGTTTTCAGGCCGCTTTTAGGCGGCAGCGGTCATGCTGATTCGTGGCTCTAAGAGAGGGAGCCATGACAATGACTTCGACACGGACCATCATCGTCGCCCTGGCCATTGCAGTCGCGGCGATTCCGACCAAGGCGCGCGCGCAGGCGATCTCGGGCCGCAGCCTGATTCCGCCGGGCAGGCGCCCACCGCGCAGGCGCCGGCCGCCGCGCCCGTCGAGCCTGACGCTCAGAAGGCGGACCCGTTCGCATTCGGCGACTTCACCTGGCTGTCCGGCAACCCGCGCACCAAGGAGTCGCCGCTCGACACGCAAGGTCTTCACCGGCGAGTTCCGCGCCGATACGAACTTCACCTACAGCTTCAACAAGCCGATCGACGACACGATCGGCGGCTCGAGCGAGATCTTCCGCTCCGGGCGAGTTCCAGGTCACGCAGCTCGGCATCGGCGGCGACTTCCACTACGACAACGTCCAGGGCCGCCTGATGACCCAGTTCGGCATGTACTCGCAGACGACGCCGCGCAACGACGCGAGCCCGGCGCGCGGGCAGTGGCAGCTCGACACGGCGTACCGCTACATCTCCGAGGCGTACGGCGGCTATCACTTCGACAAGATGAACGGCATCAACGTCCAGGCCGGCATCTTCATGTCGTACGTCGGGCTGTGGAGCTACTACAACTTCGACAACTGGACCTACCAGCCGTCGTACGTGTCGTCGAACACGCCATGGTTCTTCAACGGCATGCGCATCCAGATCTTCCCGAGCGACAAGCTGAAGATCGAGCCGTGGATCATCAACGGCTGGCAGTCGTACGGCAAGTTCAACCACGCGCCCGGCCTCGGCGGGCAGATCCTGTACCGGCCGAACGGCGTCGGTCTCGATCCTGTTCAACAACTACTGGGGCACGGACACGCTCGGCAATCCGGATCGCAAGCGCGTCCACACCGACGACAGCATCCAGGTGAAGTACTACGACAAGCCGGACAGCGCCCATCAGCAAGGCCGCGTTCACGTTCACGTTCGACGCGGGCTGCGAGTACGGCGGCGGCGTCAGCTGCGGCGGCGGCACTGCGGACGCGCCGTCGCAGACGTTCCTCGGCTTCATGGCCTACAACCGCGCTCTGGTTCGACAAGGATCGGTTCGCGCTCACGCGTCGGCGGCGGCGCGATCAACAACCCCGGCCGGTACCTCGTGCTGATCCCGCCGATCAACGGCGCGACGGCGTTCTCGGGCACGCCGTACTTCACCGCCAACCCCGGCGACCCGTACAAAGCGTGGGACACGCAGGTGACGTTCGACTACATGCCGAGCCAGTTCATCACGTTCCGCTCCGAGTACAACTACCGCGCACGCCAACGTGCCGTACTTCTCCGGCGAGGGCGGCGTGACGCCGCCCGGCGGCAACACCGGCGCGCCGGGCTCGTTGGTCGCCGGGCTGGGCGCCGGATCTGCGGCCGTCCGAGAAGCGCGTGACCTTCGCCATGCTCGTCAAGCTCTAGCCTAAGGGCTATCTTGGAGTGACGTCTTATGGGTCCCCGAAGCTGCTGAGACACGCGAGTCGACGCAGCCGACCGTTCACGTCGTCTGGCCACGACGTTCGACGGCACGCGCGCGGCGCTGACGGCGGCCATTCCGCTGGCCAGAGGGTCGGCGCGCGCCTCGTGGTGCTCGTGCCGCAGATTGTGCCGTATCCGCTGCCGCTCGACGCACCGGCTGAACCGACGCCGTTCGCCGCTGAGCGGTATCGGACGCTGCTGCACCGGCTGCATGCGGAGGCGGAAGTCCGCGTGTGCCTGTGCCGCCACGCTGACGACGTGCATTCTTCAATGCTGCCGTCGCACGCGACGGTCGTCGTCGGCGGCGCGGCCGGGACGTGGCACGCGAGCCGCGAAGAGCGGCTCGCGCGACGTCTGACCCATCTTGGCCACCACGTCGTCTTCGCGCCGATCGAGGAGCGGCCGCGCGAGGAGGTGTCCGCGCACGCGCGTTCCGACGTACGGGATGTTCGACGTCCGGTCCATGGGACATTTCGTCGTTCTGGCCGCCGACGCTCGTTCTGGGCATGGTCCCGCGCGCCGCGTTCGCGCAGGCGCCGACGCAACCAGGAACTGCTCCAGCGGATCGCGGTCCTCGAAATGCAGTTGGCGGAACTGAAGAACGTGGTCGACCGCACAAGCCGCGGCGACGGAGACACCAAAGACAGAGGAGGCGAAGCCAGAAGAGACGAGGGCGGAGGAGTCGATCTTTCTGGACTACCTGCACGACCTGAAGTACGGCGGCAGCCTGGACACGTATTACGGCTACAACTTCAACCGGCCGGTCGGGCGGGTCAATCTGCTCCGCGCGTACGACGTGACCAGCAACAATTTCGCCTTGAACCAGGCGAGCGTCGTGATCGAGAGCGATCCGGACATCGCATGCGGGCCGGCGGTTCGGTGCGCGCCTCGATCTGCAGTTCGGCCAGGCGACAGAAACGCTGCAGGGCAGCCTGTCGAACGAGCCGCGGCCGTGGGTCTACCGCAACATCTTCCAGGCCTACGGCACATACGTGTTCCCGTTCGGTTCGGGTCTGACCGTCGACTTCGGCAAGTGGGCGAGCTCGATCGGCTGGAGAGCAACTACACCAAGGATCAGGCGAACTACTCGCGCTCCTATTGGTTCGACTATCTGCCGTTCTATCACATGGGCGCGCGGGTCGAGTTACCGGTTCAACGACGCGATCGCCGCCAACTACTGGATCACCAACGGCACCCAGCAGACCGAAGCGTTCAACAACTACAAGGATCAGATGTTCGGCGCGGTGATCAACCCGGTGAAGTCGGTGACCTGGACGACCAACTTCTACCTGGGGCAGGAGCACCCGGACGTCGTGCAGGTCTCAGACGCCCGGCGTGCCGACGATTCCGACGCAGCCCGGCCTGTCGATCACCCCGATCGTTCCGGCGCTGGACGGCCGGCTGCACATCTTCGACTCGTACGCGACCTGGCAGGCGACGCCGAAGACGGCGATCTCGTTCGAGGGCGACTACGTCGTCAGCCGCGCATGGAACGAGCCGGGGCCCGGGCGCGACACGACCCCGTCGCACGTCTACGGCGGCGCGCTCTACGCGCGGCAGCAGTTGACGCCGAAGGCGGCCCTGGCCGCGCGCGCGGAGTACCTCCGCGACGACGGCGGGCTGTTCAGCGGCGCGACGCAGTCGCTGAACGAAGTGACGCTGACCTACGAATACAAGGTGGCCGAAGGCTTTCTGATGCGCGGCGAGTGGCGGCGTGACGCGTCGAACACGCCGTTCTTCCTGACCCGCGACGCCGGCGTGCTCGACGACCGATCAGAACACGGCGACGCTCGGCGTGATCTGGTGGTGGGGCACCAAGCGCGGCGCCTGGTAGACACGGAGAGTCTCATGCTGGATCTGCTGTACGTCGTCATCACCCTTGCGTTCTTCCTGCTCGCCGTGGCCTACGTCGCCGCGTGCGAGCGACTCGAGTAGCACGAGCACTACGAGGACTGACATGACCCTCGACTACGTCGTTGGACTGATTGTGACGGCCGGTCTGCTCGTGTACCTGACGTACGCGCTGCTGCGGCCGGAGAAGTTCTGACATGACTCTGAATGGTTGGCTTCAAATCCTGGTCTACCTCGCCGCCATCCTGGCGGTGACGCGGCCGCTCGGCCGCTTCATGACTCGCGTCTTCAACCGCGAGAAGACGTGGCTGGACCCGGTGCTGCGCCCGATCGAGCGGCTGATCTACCGCGCGACCGGCGTCGACGAGACGCGCGAGATGCGCTGGACCGAGTACGCCGCCGCGATGCTGCTCTTCAGCGTCGTCTCGATGCTGGTGCTCTATCTGATCCAGCGCGTCCAGCAGTGGCTGCCGTGGAACCCGCAGGGGTTCGCGGCGGTGCCGCAGGATCTCGCGTTCAACACGGCCGCCTCGTTCACGACCAACACGAACTGGCAGGCCTACAGCGGCGAGTCGACGATGAGCTATCTGACGCAGATGGCCGGGCTCGCGTACCACAACTTCGTCTCGGCGGCGACCGGCATCGCGCTGGCGATCGCCTTCATCCGCGGCATCGCGCAGAAGGAGAAGGACACGATCGGCAACTTCTGGGTCGATCTGGTCCGCTGCACGCTGTGGGTGCTGCTGCCGTTCTGCCTCGTCGGCGCGCTGGCGCTGGTCTCGCAGGGCGTCGTCCAGAACCTGCGGCCGTACGACAAGGTGGCGGTGATCGATCCGCAGACGGTGACGGCGCCCGGACGCGGCCGGCAAGCCGCAGACCACCGTGGTCAGCGAGCAGGTGATCGCCCAGGGGCCCGTGGCCTCGCAGGAGATCATCAAGGAGTTCGGGACCAACGGCGGCGGCTTCTTCAACGCCAACAGCGCGCACCCGTTCGAGAACCCGACGCCGCTGTCGAACTTCATCGAGATGTTCTGCATCTTCGCGATCTCGGCGGGGCTCACCTACACGCTCGGACAGATGAGCGGCTCGCCCAAGCACGGCTGGGCGGTCTGGGCCGCGATGGCGTTTCTGTTCCTCGCCGGCGTCACGACCGCCTACTGGGCTGAAGGCGCGCGGCAACCCGCTGCTGACGACGGCCGGCGCGGACCAGACGGTGACGGCGACGTCGTACGGCGGCAACATGGAAGGGAAGGAGTGCCGCTTCGGCATCGCCAACTCGGCGCTGTTCGCCACGGTGACGACCGACGCCAGCTGCGGCGCGATCAACAGCTGGCACGACTCGTTCACGCCGCTCGGCGGCCTGGTGCCGCTCACCAACATCATGCTGGGCGAGGTGATCTTCGGCGGCGTCGGCGCCGGGATGTACGGCATCCTCGTGTTCATCATCCTGTCGGTGTTCATCGCCGGCCTGATGGTCGGCCGGACGCCGGAGTACATGGGCAAGAAGGTCCAGGCCTACGAAGTGCAGATGGCGATGCTCGTCGTGCTCGTCTTCCCGCTGACGATTCTCGTGCTGACGGCGATCTCGGTCGTCTCGCCCGGCTTCGGCACGTCGAGCATCACGAACCCGGGGCCGCACGGCCTGTCGCAGATCCTCTACGCCTTCACGTCGGGCACCGGCAACAACGGCTCGGCGTTCGGCGGGCTGAACGCGAACACGCACTGGTACAACGTGACGATCGGCTTCGCGACGCTGATCGGCCGCTTCTTCATGATCATCCCGATGCTGGCGATTGCCGGCAGCCTCGGACGCAAGAAGCGCGTGCCGCCGTCGCCGGGCACGTTCCCGGTCACCACGCCGCTGTTCTCGGCGCTGCTCGTCGGCGTCATCGTCATCGTCGGCGCGCTGACGTTCTTTCCCGGCCCTCAGCCTCGGCCCGATCGTCGAGCACCTGCTGATGGCGCAGGGACAGGTGTTCTGATGGCTACTCAAGCTCACGCAAAATCCCGGTCGATCTGGGATCCGGGCATCGTTCGCGGCGCGATCGTCGACGCGCTGCGCAAGCTGCACCCGCGGACGATGATGAAGAACCCGGTGATGTTCGTCGTCGAGGTCGGCAGCGTGTTGACGACGATCCGGTTCGCGCTCGACGCGGCGGCCGGGCGGCCGGGCCTCGGCTTCGAGCTGCAGATTACGTTCTGGCTCTGGCTCACCGTGCTCTTCGCCAACTTCGCCGAGGCGATGGCCGAGGGACGCGGCAAGGCGCAGGCCGACACGCTGCGCAAGGCGCGGACCGAGACCACGGCGAATCGCCTGCTGCCCGACGGCCGGACCGAGACCGTGCCCGCGACGGCGCTGCGCAAGGACGACTCGTGATGGTCAAGGCCGGCGAGTTCATCCCGTCCGACGGTGAGATCATCGAAGGCGTCGCCTCGGTCGACGAGTCGGCGATCACCGGAGAGTCGGCGCCGGTCATCCGCGAGTCGGGCGGCGATCGCACCGCGGTCACCGGCGGCACCCGCGTGCTGTCGGACTGGATCAAGATCCGCATCACCGCGGATCCGGGCCATACGTTCATCGACCGGATGATCGCGCTCGTCGAGGGCGCCGAGCGGCAGAAGACGCCGAACGAGATCGCGCTCAACATCCTGCTGGCCGGGCTGACGATCATCTTCCTGCTGGCGGTCGTCACGCTGCAGCCGTTCGCGATGTACTCGGGCGCGCCGCAGTCGCTCTTCGTGCTCGTGTCGCTGCTCGTCTGTCTGATTCCGACGACGATCGGCGGGCTGCTGTCGGCGATCGGCATCGCCGGCATGGACCGGCTGGTGCAGCGCAACGTGCTGGCGATGTCGGGCCGCGCCGTCGAGGCGGCCGGCGACGTGCACACGCTGCTGCTCGACAAGACCGGCACGATCACGCTCGGCAACCGCCAGGCGACCGAGTTCATCGCGCTGCCCGGCGTCACCGAGAGCGAAATCGCCGACGCCGCGCAGCTGTCGTCGCTGGCCGACGAGACGCCGGAAGGGCGGTCGATCGTGGTGCTGGCCAAGGAACGCTACGGGCTGCGCGGGCGCGAGCTGGCGGAGCACGCACGCCGTGTTCGTCCCGTTCACGGCGCAGACGCGCATGTCGGGGGTCAACCTCGACGGCCGGGAAGTCCGCAAGGGCGCGGCCGACGCGATCGAGCGGTACGTCGCGGCGAACGGCGGCAACGGCGTCGCGGAGCTGCGGCCGATCGTCGATCGCATCTCGCGGGCCGGGGGCACGCCGCTGGTCGTCGCCGAGCGGACGCGGCCGCTCGGCGTCATCCACCTGAAGGACATCGTCAAGGGCGGCATCCGCGAGCGCTTCACCCAGCTGCGCGCGATGGGCATCAGGACGGTGATGATCACCGGCGACAACCCGCTGACCGCGGCGTCGATCGCCAACGAGGCCGGCGTCGACGACTTCCTCGCGGAGGCGACGCCGGAAGACAAGATGGCGCTGATCAAGAAGGAGCAGAAGGACGGCAAGCTCGTCGCGATGACCGGCGACGGCACGAACGACGCGCCGGCGCTCGCGCAGGCCGACGTCGGCGTGGCGATGAACACCGGCACGCAGGCGGCGAAGGAGGCCGGCAACATGGTCGACCTCGACTCGAGCCCGACCAAGCTGCTCGACATCGTCGAGATCGGCAAGCAGCTGCTGATGACACGCGGCGCGCTGACGACGTTCTCGATCGCCAACGACGTGGCCAAGTACTTCGCCATCATCCCGGCGATGTTCGCGGCGGCGTTTCCGGTGCTGATGACGCTGAACGTGATGGGGCTGAAGACGCCGGAGTCGGCGATCCTGTCGGCGGTGATCTTCAACGCGCTGATCATCGTCGCGCTGGTGCCGCTGGCGCTGCGCGGCATCCAGTACCGCGCGATGAGCGCGGAGGCGCTGCTGCGCCGCAACCTGCTGATCTATGGCCTCGGCGGCATCATCGTGCCGTTCATCGGGATCAAGATCATCGACGTGATCATCACGCACTGCGTCTCGCGTAGGGCTCGAGCACATGGTCGATGGTGGAGACCAGACATCCATGAACATCACAAGAATCTCATCGTCGCCGTCCTCATGACCATCGTCACGACGCTGCTGCTGGGCGTCGTCTATCCGCTCGTGGTCACCGGCCTGGCGCAGGTGCTGTTTCCCGACAAGGCGAACGGTCAGCTGATCGAGCGGAACGGGAAGACGGTCGGCTCGCGTATCATCGGCCAGGCGTTCTCGTCGCCGGGCTACTTCCGCAGCCGTCCATCCGCCGCGGGCACCGGATACGATGCGGCCAATTCGAGCGGGACGAATCTCGGGCCCGACGAACAAGAAGCTGGTCGACGCGGTCAAAGCCGCCGTTGACGCGGCGAAATTGGAGAATCCGGGGACGCCGGTGCCGATCGATCTGGTCACCTCGTCTGCGTCGGGTCTCGATCCGCACATCTCGCCGGCGGCGGCGGCGTTCCAGGTGCCGCGCGTGGCGCGCGAGCGCGGCGTCGCCGCCGAGGAGATTCAGCGGCTGGTCGCCGCGCACACCGAGGGGCGGCAGTTGGGGTTTCTCGGCGAGCCGGTCGTCAACGTCCTGGAGCTGAACCTGGCGCTCGATGAAGCGCACCCGATGAAGAAATAGCGTTCCGAATGCCCGACGCGCCGACCGCCGCCGAGTCGCTGCTGGCCCGCGCCCGAGAAGAGGGACGCGCGCGGCTGCGCGTGTACATCGGCGCGGCGCCGGGCGTCGGCAAGACCTACCAGATGCTCGAGGACGCCCACGAGCTGCGACGCGCAGGGGCTGGACGTCGTCATCGGCTTCATCGAGACGCACGGGCGCGCCGACACGCTGGCGCGGATCGGCGACCTCGAGCAGGTGCCGCTGCGCGAGATCGCCTACCGCGGCGTCACGCTGAAGGAGATGGACCTCGACGCCGTCATGGCGCGGCGGCCGCAGATCGCGGTGGTCGACGAGCTGGCGCACACCAACGTCGCCGGGCTCGACGCACCAGAAGCGCTACGAGGACGTGCTCGACGCTGCTCGACGCCGGCATCAACGTCATCACCGCGGTCAACATCCAGCACATCGAATCGCTGAACGACGCGATCGCCGTCGACCACCGGCGTCCGCGTCCGCGAGACCATTCCCGACTGGGTGCTCAAGCGGGCCGACGAGGTCGTCAACGTCGACGTCTCGGTCGAGACGCTCCGCGAGCGGCTGCGGCAGGGGAAGATCTACGACGCCGCCAAGATCGAGCAGGCGCTCACCAATTTCTTCCGCAAGGGCAACCTGACGGCGCTGCGCGAGCTGGCGCTGCGCCAGCTCGCCTCCGATCAGGCGGGCAAGGCGGAGGCCTACCGGGACCGCGAGGGGCTCGAGCGCCCGGTCATTCCCGAGAAGGTGATGGTGGCGATGGCCTCGCGCGGCAGCGCCAGGAACCTGCTGCGCGTCGGCTCGCGGATCGCCGGCCGCCTCGCCACCGACTGGTTCGCCGTCTACGTCGAGACGCCGAAGGAAGAGCCCGGCCGCATCAAGCCGGAGGATCACGTCGCGCTCGGCGACAACATCCGCTTTGCGCAGCAGCTCGGCGCCAAGGTGGTCAAGCTGAAGGGATCGCGCGTCGCCGACCTGCTGGTCGAGTTCGCGAAGCGCGAAGGCATCACCCACGTGATCTTCGGCCAGTCGGCCCGTTCGCGGTGGGATCTCGCGATGCGCGGCTCGATCGTCGATCGGTTCCTGCGCGACGTGCGCGACGCCACCGTGCAGATCGTGCCCGTGCGCAACGACCAGGCGTCGGACGAGGACGACGCGACCAGTGGGTAGACGCCGATGACGCTGCGGACCAAGCTGCTGCTCGGCTACGCCGGCTTCGTGCTGGCGCTCGGCGTGCTCGGCGCGTGGAGCGCGCGCACGCTCAGTCAGATGAGCGCGGTGTCGGGCCGCATCATCGCCGAGAACTACGACTCGGTGGTCGCGGCGCAGGACATGAAGGAGAGCCTGGAGCGTCAGGACTCCGCGGCGCTGTTCGATCTGCTGGGCGAACACGATCGCGCGCGGCGGCAGGCTCGCCGAGCACCGCGCGCGATTCGACGCGGCGCTCGAGCAGCGCGGCGGCCAACATCACCGAGATCGGGCGAGCGCGAGGCGATCGAGGCGATTCGCCGCGGCCGCGACGAGTACTACCGTCGCTTCGACGCGTTTCATCACGGCCGCCGGCGATCGCACCGTCCGCGTACTTCGCAGTCGCTCGAGCCGCAGCTTCAACGCGGTCCGCGCCGCCGGCGATCGACTGCTGCGACTGAACCAGGAAGCGATGCGGCGCAAGGCCGACGCCGCGTCGCAGATCGCGAGGCGCTGGTTCTTCGTGACGCTGGCGCTGGCGCTCGTCCTGATGGCGGCCGGCGTCGCCATCGAGCTCAGCCTGTCGCGGGCGATCGTCGGGCCGGTCGCGCCAGCTGACGGCGGCCACGGCGCGGCTCGCGTCCGGCGATCTCGAGACGCCGCCGGTCCCCGTGCGATCCGCGGACGAGATTGGCGCGCTGGCGGTGAGCTTCAACCGGATGGCCGATCGCCTCCGCGAGCTGCGCCGTTCCGACATGGGGAAATTGCTGGTCGCGCAGCAGACGACCGAGGCAGTGATCGATTCGCTGTTCGACCCGGTCGATCGTGGCCGACGGCGAAGGGCTCGTCGCGCGGCTCAATCCCGCCGCGGAGCGGCTGTTCGGCGCGAAGGCCGACGCCCTCGGCACGGCCGATCAGCGCCGTGACCCGCGATCCGCGCATCACCCAGTCGGTGGCCGACGTGCTGCACTCGCACGCGCCCGCCGCTTCCGAGGATGCCGCCGCGACGCTGCCATGGGCCGTCGACGGCGCACGGCGGGCCTTCCGCATCCGGTCGACGCCGATGAAGGATGCCGACGGCCGGCTCGTCGGCGTCGTCACACTACTCGAGGACGTGACTCACCTGAGCGAGGTCAGTCGCGTCAAGTCCGAGTTCATTGCCGCCGCCTCGCACGAGCTGCGGACGCCGTTGACCAGCGTGCAGATGGGCATCCACCTGCTGCTCGAGGGCTCCGCCGGGACGCTGGACGAACGCCAGCGGGACATCCTCCAGGTCTGCCGTGAAGATACGACGCGCCTCGATCGGCTGATGCGCGAGCTGCTGGATCTCTCGAAGATCGAGTCCGGGGCCGTGACGCCGCAGATGGCGCCGGTTCGGCCCGTCACTCTCGTCGGCGAAGCCATCGAGCCGCTTCGGCTCCAGGTGGAGGCCAAGGGCATTCGCCTCGAAGTCGACGCGCCGCCCGACCTGCCTCACGTCTCCGTCGATCGCGGCCAGATCGAACGGGTCATCACCAATCTGGTCTCCAACGCGATGCGCGCCACGGCGGACGGCGGGTCCATCACCGTCACGGCCGTGCGTCGCAGCGACGAAGTGGCGGTGTCGGTCACCGACACGGGCTCGGGCATCCCGCGCGAGTATCTCGCCACGATCTTCGAGCCGTTCGTGCAGGTGCCGCACGCCACGGTCGGAGGCGCCGGCCTGGGACTGACCATCTCCCGGCGGATCGTCGAGGGACACGGCGGCCGGCTGAGCGTGCAGTCGGAGCCAGGTCGCGGGTCCACCTTCACCTTTACCATTCCGCTCGCCAGTGAGAGGCAGGACCGATGAAGAAGATGCTCATCGTCGATGACGAGCCCCACATCCGTCAGATGATGCGGTTGACGCTCGAAGCGGCCGGTTATCAGGTCGACGAGGCGGCCGACGGCCAGGCAGGGCTCGACCGCTTCGGTGACGGGCGCGGCTACGACGCGGTCCTGCTCGACCAGCGGATGCCCGGTCTCGACGGTCTGGAGACCCTGCGGCAGATCAAGCAGCGCGCACCGGAAGCCTGCGTCGTGATGGTGACCGCGTACGCGTCGATCGAGCTGGCGGTCGACGCCATGCGGATGGGAGCGGCCGACTTCCTGCGCAAGCCGATGACGCCGGAGACGCTGCGCGGCGCCACCGTGGCGGCCTTGGCGCGCGCGCCGATCCGCCCGTCGGCGCACGCGCCGTCTCCCTCGCCGCGACCGTTCGACATCGCCGTGGTCACGATGAACGGATTTCAGATCCTGCAGAGCGGACACACCGCCCGGATCCGCCGAGCACGTGTTTCGGGTGAAGCACATCGCCGACCAGGCCGAGTTCAGCGTGACCGTGTCGATCGATCCCGACGCCGTGGAGCGCGTCGCCCGGCTCACGCATCGCCGTCTCGATGCGGGAGGCGCGTTCTGGCGCCTGCAGGCCGAGCGCCTGCTGTCGGCCTACGTCTGGAGCGAAGCCAAGGGGCCGGCCAATGGCAGGCTGACGGTCCGCGACGTGTCGAGGGAAGATCTCGATGTCGCCGCGCGCTGGGAAGAGGGATAGCGTTTTCCAATTGCAAGTAGTGCGGACCTTCAGGTCCGCCGTGTCGGGGCAGGCCTGAAGGCCTGCACTACATACGGCACGTCTCCAACGCGCGCCGTTGCCTATTTCGACAAGTGGAACGGCACGCTCGTGACGACGATGTTCGGGCGGAAGAGCAGCGCGCCCTTGATGAGCAGCGATGTCTGGTTGTGCAGCAGGTGCTGCCACCAGCGCGCAGGCACGAACTCCGGCAGGATCACCGTGACGTAGTCATTCGACTTCTCGTCGGCCGCCTGCTCGATGTACTCGAGCAGCGGCTCCATCAGCGAGCGGAACGGCGACGGCAGGACGACCAGCTGCACGCGCCCGCCCCAGGCCGCCCAGTCTCTGCGCAACTGCTCGGTCTGCGCGGGATTGACGTCCACATAGATCGCGCGGACGTCGTCGGACAGTGTTTCCGCATAACGCAACGCCTCGACAACCGCGCGCTGCAGCCCGCCGATCGGAATCAGCACGGTGTTGTGGAGTCTGGCCTGCGGCTCGTAGCCTTTGAGGGTGAGATCGGCCGCGACGCGCTGGTAATGCCGGTGCGTCGCCTTGAACACCATGACGATCAGGGGAATCAGGATCAGGACGATCCACGCGCCTTCGAGCGTCTTGGTGACCGCGACGATGATCAGCACGACGCCCGTGACCAGCGCGCCGAAGCCGTTGATGAGCGCGCTCGTCTTCCAGCCGGGCTCCCGGGTCCTGCGCCAGTGAATCACCATGCCGGCCTGCGACAAGGTGAACGAGACGAACACGCCGATCATGTAGAGCGGCAGCAGCGACTGCGTGTCGCCGCGAAACACCACGATCAGGATTGCGGCAAACGCCGACAGCACGAGGATGCCGTTGGAGAAGGCGAGGCGGTCGCCCTGGTTCATGAACTGGCGGGGCAGATAGCGATCGCGTGACACGATCGACGCGAGCCGCGGGAAGTCGGCGTATGCGGTGTTCGCCGCGAGGACCAGGATCAGCGTCGTACCGGCCTGCAGGAGATAGTAGAGCGCGTTCGGTCCGCCGAAGATGGCGCGGCCGAGCTGCGAGATGCCCGACTCTGTCGCATTGGGCACCACTTTGTAGGCGTGCGCCAGCACGGTGATTCCCACGAACATCATGATCGCCAGTGTCGCCATCGCGACGAGCGTCGCCGACGCGTTCTTGGCCTCGGGCGGGCGGAACGCCGGCACCCCGTTCGAGACGGCCTCGACGCCGGTCATCGCCGTGCAGCCGTTGGCGAACGCCGTCATCAGCAGGAACGTGGTGAGCGGCGCGCGTCCGGCGTCCGGCGGCAACGGCATGTCCACCGGAACGATGGTGCCGGTGACGTAACGGAAGAGCCCGGCGCCCAACAGCACGACCACGCTGAAAACGAAGAAGTAGGTCGGGACGGCGAAGATCTGTCCGGACTCGCGAATCCCGCGGAGGTTGCCGACCGTCAGGAGCGCGAGAAACGCCAGGCACATCTCGACGCGGTAGGCGTGGAGCTCCGGAAACGCCGACGTGATGGCCAGGACGCCGGCGGAAATGCTGACGGCGACAGTGAGCGTGTAGTCGACCAGGAGCGACGCCGCGGCGATCAGACCCGCATCGTCTCCGATGTTCTCCTTGGCGACGATGTACGCGCCGCCGCCGGTCGGGTAGGCGTGAATCGTCTGACGGTAGGAGAAGGCGACGATGGCGAGCAGCGTGGCGATGACCAGGCTGATCGGGATCGCGTAGACGAACGCACCCAACCCCGCGACCACGAGGGTCGCGAGGATGAAGTCGGTGGCGTAGGCGACCGACGACAAGGCGTCGGAGGACAGCACCGCCAGCCCGGTGACGCGAGACAGGCGCTCGTGGTGGGCGAGGTGAGATGGAATCGGCTGGCCGACAAGGAAGCGCTTGAGCGAAAACGGGGAGCCTTCAGACATTCGCGGGCTCTGATCGGAGGGTACGCAAGGCGTGCTTCCGTGTATCGCCGGCGGGGTTAGCTGACGGGCTTGGACTCAGAAGTGTCCTACGGCATCGACGCCGACTCGCCCCGGTTGCGTGGTTCCCCCGCGTGCTGCGAGTGGCGCAGCGCTTAGGCCAACCGCACGATACGCCGGCCCGCGGGGAAACGCAATTGAAGGCACCGAGCGCGCCGAGTGCGGCCACTTGCGCTATGCTGCGAACCCAACAGGGTCGGCCGTGTTCATGCCGGTCGGCCTGATCGTCCCTGGCCAGTCCGGATGTGACGCTTTACGTGACCGCCGGCAAGACGCTGTACAAGGTGCGGACTGACATCGTTGGGCTGCCTCGATAACGGCGAAATGAGAGGTCGCTGAAATGGATCGACGTACGATGCTGAAGGGACTGGTCGCTGGCTCAGGTGTGCTCGTCCGCCCATCACGGCGTTCGGAGGAACTCGCCGCCGCTCAGGAGCCCTCGGCGCCGGACCCGTCGCTGTACATTCCCAAGGCACACCTGGTCGACGACCGAAAGTTCCTGCACGATTTCATGGACGAGTTTGCCTTCGTCGATGTCGTGACCGTGAGCCCAACCCTTCGTATCACCCACATCCCCTCGGTGTTGGATCGCACGGCCGGTGCGTACGGCACGATCTTCGGACACGTTTCCGCCCAGAATCCTCAGCGCACCGCGTTCGACGGCCGGCAGACCGCCGTCATCGTGTTTCGCGGCCCGCAGGGCTACATCTCCCCGACGTGGTATGCGCAGACCGAAGTGACGCCGACGTGGAACTTTTCGGTCGTGCACGCTTCAGGCCGGCCGCGGGCGATCACCGACAAAGGGCAGACGCGCGAGCTGCTGTCGAGGCTGATCGCCAAGTTCGAACGCGCCGTCGGCGCCTCCGGGTACGACTTGTCGAAGCTGCCGGAGGACTACGTGTCGCGAATGATGGGCGGGATCGCGCCCTTCCGCATGGAGGTGGAGGCCCTCGAAGGAAAGTTCAAACTCGGTCAGGAACGCCCCGACGGCGACAGGCGCGGTGTGCTCAAGCATCTGCAGCAAGGCGGTTATCGAGAGCGGTCGCTGTACCAAATCACGGAGGCGTTCTACAAGACCGTGCCCAGGTGAATAGCGGGGCATCAACGTCGCGCGCTCATTGAGCAGACGCGGTTCGGCCCGGACTCGCGCTTCTCCCGTCATCCCGTCCGTTCCACATACAATCGAACGGCTTTGTACGAGTCAATCGTGTTCGTGTGTGCGACCGTGGCCGGCGCCGTGGCGGCCGTCTCGGGTTTCGGCATTGGAAGCCTGCTGACGCCGCTGATTGCGCTGCAGGCGGGCACGAAAACCGCTGTGGCCGCGGTATCGCTGCCGCACCTCATCGGGACGGGCCTCCGCTTCTGGCGCCTGCGAGACAGTCTCGATCGCCGCGTGTTCTGGCGTTTCGGCCTGACGAGCGCCGCCGGCGGACTGGCCGGCGCGCTGCTCAACGCGCGGGCGTCGAGCCCGGCGCTCACCATCGTGTTCGGATCGCTGCTCGTGTTCGCGGGAGCCGCTCAGATCACAGGCTCGGCGCAGCGGTGGCGCTTCCACGGCAGCGTGGCATGGATCGCGGGCGCGCTGTCCGGTTTCTTCGGCGGGCTCGTGGGCAATCAGGGCGGCATCCGGTCGGCGGCGATGCTCGGCTTCGACTTGCCGAAGGAGCGCTTCGTGGCGACGGCCACCGCGATTGCGCTCATTGTCGACGCGGCGCGAATGCCGGTATACGTCGCGGTCGAGCGAGCGCAGGTCGCGGCGATCTGGTCGCTCGTCGCGATTCGCCTCCGTGGGCGTCGTCGTCGGCACCCTGGCGGGGCAGAGAGTGCTCGCGATCGTGCCCGAACAGCGCTTCAAGCAGATCGTCGGCGCGATTATCCTGTTGCTCGGGATCGCGATGCTCGTGCGCCGATCCGTCTGAGGGCTGAGGAATGATGAACTACGGCAACGCGGTCCTTTTCACGCTGGCGGCGCTACTGCCGATCGTGAACCCGCTTGGCTCGGCGCCGATCTTCCTGTCGATGACGGCCGACCTCCCAGCCGCCGCTCGGCGCAAACTCGCCATTGTTGTCGGCCGGAACTCGTTTCTGCTGCTCACGGCAGCCATGCTCATCGGCACGTACGTGCTGCGCATTTTCGGTGTGTCGCTGCCGATCGTGCGTGTGGCGGGCGGCCTGCTGGTGACCGCCAACGGGTGGCGCCTGCTGAACGATCAAGAGACGACGAACCCGAGTCCGCGCCCGGTGGAGGCGTGGGAGCGCGAGGTGGCGCGGCGAGCCTTCTATCCGCTGACGTTTCCGCTGACCGTGGGGCCCGGCTCGATCTCGGTTGCCATCACGCTCGGTGCGAGGGCGCCGAGAAGCAGTGGGCAGATCATGGGAGAACTGCTGGCAGCTCTCGTTGGCGTGCTGATCGTGTCGCTGGTCGTGTTTCTCAGCTTTCGATTCGCGTCGAGGCTGATTGCCTATCTCGGCGAGACCGGCACCGCGGTGTTCCTGCGGCTGTCGTCCTTCATCCTGCTGTGCGTCGGCGTCTCGATCATCTGGAGCGGCGTCGTCGATCTCGTCCAGCCCTTGCTGACACGCTGAAGCGACGAAAAAGAAAAAACCGCAAAGCACGCTGAGATCGCAGAGAAAACCGTTCTCTGCGGTCTTTGCGATCTCCGCGGTTTCTTCTTCTTGTGTTTCGTGGTTATCGCGTCTTCTTCGCCAGGATCTTCTCCATCTCGTCCATGATCTGGTTCATCTTCTTGATGGTCAGGTCGAGCGGCTCGTCGCTCGTCATGTCCACGCCGGCGTCCTTCAGCAGATCCACGGGATACTTCGAGCCGCCGGCCGATAGGAACGCGAGGTAGCGCTTCTTCGCCTCGGGATCGCCCGCCTTCACCTTCTCGGCGAGGGCCGACGAAGCGGTGAACGACGTCGCGTATTGAAAGACGTAGAAGTCGCGATAGAAGTGGGGGATATAGCTCCACTCGTTGGCGATGTAGTCGTCGACCACGCAGATCTTCTGGTCGTGGCCGTAATACTTCCGCGTGATCTCCAGGTACAGCTTCGCGAGCGCGTCGCCGGTGATCGGCTCGCCTTTCTGCGCCATCTCGTGCATCCGCAGCTCGAACTCCGCGAACTGCGTCTGCCGGAACACCGTGCCCTTGATGTTTTCCAGGTAGTTTCCCAGCAGCGACAGCCGCGTGTCGTCGTCTTTGATCTGGCCGAGCATGTAGTCGATGAGCAGCGACTCGTTGAACGTGGAGGCGACTTCCGCGACGAAGATCGGATAGCCGGCAAGCGGATACGGCTGCGTCTTGTTCGAGTAGTAGCTCTGCATCGTGTGGCCGAGCTCGTGGGCGAGCGTGCTGACGTCGCTGTACTGGCCGTTGTAGTTGATCAGCATGTACGGATGCACGTCGTACACGGAACCGTCCGAGTAGGCGCCCGAGGCCTTGCCCTCGTTCGGATAGAGGTCGATCCAGCGGCTGTCGAAAGCGCGGCCGATCGTGGCCTGATAGTCGGCACCGAGCGGCTCCACGGCCGCCAGCACGAGCTTCTGCGCCTCGCCGGGCGTGTACTTCAGATCGACCGAAGCGACCAGCGGCGCGTACAGATCGTAGTAGTGCAGCGTGTCGATCTTCATCATCCGCGCGCGCAGCTTCAGGTAGCGATGAAAGGCCGGCAGGTTCTTGTTCACGCCGTCGACGAGGCGCGTGTAGACAGACGAAGGAATGTTGGGCCCATCGAGCTGCGACTCGAGCGACGGACGGATACTTGCGCGCCTTCGCGAAGAACTGCACCTTCAACACCTCGCCGCTCATCGACGTGCCGAACGTCCGGCCGAACGAGGCGAGCGATCCGAAGAAGGCCGACATGACCTTC
Source organism: uncultured Acidobacteriota bacterium (assembly GCA_963794305.1). Lineage (GTDB taxonomy): Bacteria > Acidobacteriota > Vicinamibacteria > Vicinamibacterales > CAVVIG01 > CAVQFC01. Next base: position 23,687 of record CAWCDQ010000027.1, read on the forward strand.
TCGCGATCGGCTCGGTTGGGCAGCGCGCGCAGCTCGGTGTACGCCGCCTGATCGAGCTTCACGGTCTTGCCGCCGGTCAGCGTGACGGTCGGGTACGGGAAATCGGCGTTCGACAGGATGTTGTACAGGCTGGACGGATTGCCGGCGAGCGGGCCGACGTCGGCGAGCAGCTTCTCTTCAGCGTCGGTCAGCGTGTGCGACGGCGCGCCGGAAGACGTCGGAGAGGTAGAAGCCGTAGATCTTCAGCCGCGGCTCGGCCGCGACGAACCCCTTGACCGTGTCCGCGCCGCCCTTCAGCAGCTCGGGCTCGATGAACGACGACTCGGCGCCGAACGCGGCGCCAAGCTGGTTCATCTCCTGCCGCATGCCCTCGTGAGCCGAGTCGCGCGTGTCTTGATCGGCCAGCAGGCTCGCGTAGCTGTAGAGCCGGGCGAGGGTCTTCGAGTAGTTGGCCTGCAGTTCCAACGCGTCGGCCAGCGTGCCCGCCGACGAGGTGAGCTTGCCCTGGAACTGCCTCAGCTTCGGAAGATCCTTCGTGAGCGTGTCCTTCGCCGTTCGCCACGCCGCGTCGGTCGGATAGATTTCCGTGAGGTTCCACTTGAACTTCTCGGGCGTTTTCGAGCGGTCGCGAGTCTGGGCTCCGATCGTGACGGTGAGGACGGCCAGCGCGAGTGCCAGCGAGATCGATCGGCTCGAGGATGCAGTCATCGTGCGCATGCGGGTCATTCTGGCATAATCCACGACAGGATCATGCTGACCGAAAACGAACAGTGGCCGCCGCTGCCATACGACGAGTGGAAGGATACGTACGCCACGCTCCACATGTGGACGCAGATCGTGGGAAAGATCGCGCTCGCGCAGGCCCCGCCGCTCAATCAGTCGTGGGCCGTGGCGCTGCAGCTCACCCCGCGGGGATTGTCGACGCGCACGCTGCCGCACGGGAATCGCACCTTCACGATGGAGTTCGACTTTCTCGATCATCGATTGATGATCCGGACCTCGGACGGCATCGTGCAGCAGGTCGCGCTCGCGCCGCGATCGGTCGCCGATTTCTACCGCGACGTCATGGCCACGATGAAGGCGATGGATCTGCCGGTCAAGATCTGGCCGATGGCCGTCGAGATTCCAGCGCCGATGCGGCTGGACACCGACGAGGTGCACCATACCTACGACCCGGTTCACGCGCGCCGCTGCTGGACGATTCTGTCGGAGGTCGGGCGCGTGCTCGAAGGCACCCGCTGCGACTTTGTCGGCAAGTGCAGCCCGGTGCACTTCTTCTGGGGCGGCTTCGACCTGGCGGTCACCAGGTTTTCGGGACGGCCGGCGCCGCCGCGCGAAGGTCCCGCGTTCATGCAGGAGGCCTATTCCCAGGAAGTCATCAGCCACGGCTTCTGGTTCGGCAGCGGTCCCGTGCTGGAGCCGGCCTTCTATGCGTACGCCGTACCGGAGCCGCCCGGACTCAAAGCGGCGCGCGTGCAGCCGCGCGGCGCGTTCTATCACGGCGAGCTCGGCGAGTTCATCCTCCCGTACGAAACGGTGCGCAAGTCCGATTCGCCGGCGCACGCGATCGAGGCGTTCGTCGAGAGCACGTACGATCAGGCCGCGACGCTCGCGCGGTGGAACCGCGCCGTGCTCGAACGGGCGGGGCACTAACGTATGACGAACGTCGTCGTTCTAGTGATGCCGTAACCCGATGCCCGCGCCGAACGATCCCCATCACGGCCAGCCGGTTCTGACACTCGGCCCCGATCCGTCGGCCGCGCGGTTGACGATGATCATGGTGCACGGCCGTGGAGCGTCGGCCGAGGACATCCTGGCGCTGGCCGGGGAGCTTGGAACGACCGACGTCGCGTTCGTGGCCCCGCAGGCCGCCGGACACACGTGGTATCCGTACTCGTTTCTGGCTCCGCTCCACGACAACGAGCCGGGAATCACGTCGGGGCTCGACGTCATCGCCGGCCTGGTCGACGGCCTGGCGGCGCGGCAGATTCCGCACGCGCGGATTGGATTGCTGGGTTTTTCGCAGGGCGCCTGCCTGGCGCTGGAGTTCGCGGCGCGGCACCCAAGGCGGTACGCGGCGGTCGTCGGCCTGAGCGGCGGCTTGATTGGGCCGCCCGGCACGCCGCGCGACTATCCCGGCTCGCTGGCCGGCGCGCCGGTGTTCCTGGGCTGCAGCGACGTCGACGCGCACATTCCGCTGGCGCGGGTTCGGGAAACGGCGGACGTGTTCCGGGCGCATGGGTGCCTCGGTGGACGAACGGATCTACCCGCGGATGGGGCACACCGTGAACCAGGACGAAATCCGGGCGGTGAACGCGTTACTCTTGTCTAACCTCCGCCACGGTTCTGACACATAAACGTTCTCTAATGAGGTGAACGTGAAACGGACTTTCGCCTGTCTGATCGTCGCCACCGCGTTGTCAGCCGCCGGCTGTTCCAACACTGCCGACGCCACGTCCCCCACGCTGCCGAGCGTGCCCACGACGCCGCTCGTCACGGAGAATTTCTCCGGCACGGTGCAGGTGGGGTCGAGCGACTCCAAGCCATTCACCGTGACCTCGTCGGGTTTCCAGATCACCGTCGATCTGACGTCGGCCGGCCCGCCGGCGACGATCTCGATGGGGCTGGGCGTCGGCGTATGGGATGGAACGAACTGCCGAACGTGACAGGCGGTACCTCATCAGGCGCCGGTCCGACGGCGCAGCTCACGGGAACGATTCCATCGGGCCAGTACTGCCTGGTCGTTCAGGACGTCGGCAATCAGAGCGCCCCGATCACCTACACCGCCGTCGTCATATCACTACTGAGCGTCGCCAACGCACGGCCAGAAGAAACCGCAGAGCCAGACCGCGGAGCCGCAGAGACCGGAGCCAATCTCGGCGGCCAATCGGTCCCGCGGTCTCCGCGTCACGGGCGGACACGCGGGTCCGCCCCTACAACGCCAATTCTGAAACGCGCTCTTCGTCTCAGCGTGTCGGCGTTGGCAGCAGCGCCTCCGCGGCGACGATCCTGAGCGTCGCCTTCGCGAACGGCGGTCCCGCGAAGCCGTCGTTCAGCTCGATCGTCCTCATTTCACCCGGCTCGAAGATGTCCTTGATCCGCTCGTGCCGTTCCTCGACGACCTCACCGCGCTCGTTCAGGTACGTGGAGATGTACAGCGGATCGCGAAAGGCGACCACCGCGCTGCGATTCTGGATCGTGATGGTCCAGTGCAGCGATCGCCGCGGCCCCATCCGCTGCGCGGCCTCGAGGACCTGGAAATCGCGCGTCGGATCGTAGGGGCGCGCCGGGTCGGTCAACGCCGCCGGTCCGCCGCCGATCGCAAAGTCTCGGCGGTGCGCGAACATCTCCGGCTCCTTCAGCCGGACGGCGGTGGCGACGACGTCGCGATTCTTGTACAGCGAGAGCTCGGGGCCTTCCGTCACGAATCAGCCCGGCATGAAGCGCGACGTTGAGCGCGAGCACGCATGCAGCGATCTCGCCGCGCCCGCGGTGAGTCGACGAACGTCCACCAGTACGCGGCGAAGACGAAGGCGAGCGGCGACAGCACGTAGAACGCGTGCGCCTGCGGCGGCTCCATGACGAACCAGTAGCTGGCGTAGACGAGCAGGACGGCGGCCAGCACGAGGCGCCGCAGCGCGTTCCACTGCGGCTGCGGCATCGACGCCGGCCACGGCCGGTGCGGCCGGCAGGCGTCAACGAACATCCAGATCGGCTGCACGGCGCCGATGAGCCACACGGCCGCGGCCGCGGGAGCCAGCCAGAGATGGCGCTGGAAGAACTCGAGCCGCTTGGCGCCGTCGGTCTGCGATGAACCGCGCGATCTCCAGGCTCGAAAACGACAGAAAGCGCGCAAGGGTCGTCGCGATGATCCACGGGCTGACCCAGTGCGGGTGGAGGTTGCGCAGGACGCCGCCCGATCCCGCGCTCAGACCGTATTGCGCGAGCGTCGGGTATCAGCAGCAGCCCCGGCAGCAGCGCGCCGGCCGCGAAGGAGACAGCATCGATCGCGGCGCCGGCGAGTCCCTGCGATCGGCGGGCGAACCACGCCCCTGCCGCAAACGGCACCACGAGCGGCCACGACATATGGATCTGCATCAGCCACCCGACGGCCACGCCCATCACGGCAAAGGCGGCCGGCGGCGCGCAGCAGCCGCAGGCTGAAGCGGCGGCAGCACCTCGAAGAAGCCGAGGAAGAAGAGGATCGCCGGCGCCAGGATGTACGACGTGTTGATGAGGTGCGCGGAGAACTGAATCGTCCAGGGAACGGTGAGGAACCATCCCCAGATCAACCAGCGCGGTGTGGCCGGCCGCAGTTTGCACACGTACCACGCGAGCGCGCAAATCGCCGCGAACGACAGCAGGTTCAGCAGAACGAACGGCGACTCGGGGATTGCCGCGACCCGCAACGGCAGACCGACGAGCAGCGCTTGAAGCGCGCCCGGAATCTCGCTGCGCGTCCAGACGACATCGGGGCCGAAGAAGGGCCATTCGCCCGTCGCGTAATAGCGGAAACCGAGGAGGAAGATTTGCGTCTCGTCCTCGAAGAAGAACTCGCGGGAAAGGCCGAACAGCAAGCGGAATGCGAAACAGGCCGCGAGAAGGAGCGGCCAGCGCCAGCGTCTCATCAGGAACTCATTGTCGCCGATCGACCCGATCGGTTCTTGCAAAAGCGTGGCGGGCCCATGAAAAGACCGTGGCCCCGATTTTCGGCGCGGGCGCGAACTGATAATGAGATCGATGTCTGCGTCCGCAGCCGTCACGCTCGTCCTCGTCCCCACCGCGATCGCGGTGGCCGTCGCGCTGGCGGTGGTGCGCGGCCGTCTGCGCGCGCTCGAGGCCGCGTTCGCCGGCGTCCGGCTCGATCTCGCGGCGCGCGACGAGGCGCTGCGCGCATCGGACAAGTCGCGGCGGCAGATGCTGGCCGACGTGTCGCACGAGTTGAAGACGCCCTTGACCGCCATGCGCGGCTACCTCGAGACACTCCGCATGACGGATCTCACCCTCGACGAGATGACCCGCGAGCGTTACTTCAGGACGCTCGAACACGAGACCGTCCGTCTCGATCGCATCGTCGAAGACCTGCTGGACCTGGCGCGGCTCGAGAACGGCGTCGGCCCGCTCAACACGCGGATGTTCGCGGTCGAACGGGTGTTCCAGCACGTCATGCTGCGGCACGAGCGCGAGACGCGGATCCGGGGAGTCGAGGTTGACGTGTCGGTGGGTGTCGACGCGGATCAGGTGATCGCCGACCCCGATCGCATCGAACAGGTCGTCGAGAATCTGTTCGCGAACGCGCTCAGGTACACGCCGTTCGGTGGCCGGGTCGAGCTGCGTGCCGACAGCGAGGGCGACGCGATTGTGCTGTCGGTGGTCGACTCTGGCCAGGGGATCGCGGCCGACCATGTCCCGTTCGTCTTCGATCGCTTCTACAAGGCCGATCCGTCAAGACAGCGGAGCGCGCCGGGCAGCGGTCTCGGCCTGTCGATTGCGAAGGCGATCGTCGAACGGCACCACGGATCGATCGGCGTGACCAGCGTGCCGGGACGCACGGCGTTCACGATTGTGCTGCCGCACCAGTCAGCTGAGGCGGATCCTCATTCGACGTCAACGAACTTGTAGCCGACGCCCCACGCGGTGAGGATGAGCTCAGGGCTCTGCGCGTCTTGTTCGACCTTTCGTCGCAGCCGGCTGATCACCGTATCCACGGTCCGTTCGGTCACGTAGGTATCGTCGGTCCACACTTTGGTGAGCAGCGCCGCGCGGCTGAAGACGATGCCCGGCCGAGCCGCGAGCAGGTAGAAGAGATCGAATTCCTGCTTCGTCAGATCCACGAGCTGGCCGCGCACCGTGGCTTCGCGGCGCTCCGGGTCCAGCGCGACGTCGCGCGATCGGATATGGCGCGCGGCGGTTGCGGTGGGAGGATTGTCGATCCGCTCGTTCCGCCGAAGGATGGCGCCGACGCGTGCCACCATCTCGCGGATGCTGAACGGCTTTGTGAGATAGTCGTCGGCGCCGCTTTCGAGGCCGAGCACCTTGTCCGCTTCGCTGCCGCGGGCGGTGAGCATCATGACGCCGCTCGCCGCGTTCACGCTCTGAGACCGAATCGCCCGGCACAGCGTGATGCCGTCCAGGCCAGGGACCATGACGTCGAGGACGATGACGTCGAACTTCTCCGCACGCGTGCGTTCGAGGGCTGCGGTTCCTTCCCCGACCTCTTCAATGTCGAAACCCGCGAGAGACAAATGCAGACGAAGCAGCTCCCGGATCGGCGCCTCGTCTTCGACGATCAGGATCCGGCGTCTGACCGCTTTGGTCGAGATGGCCGGCATGGACAGATGTCGCCTGTCTGAGACAGGGTGGACCCGGGACAGGACAGAGGTTGCCGCGTTCATGTATGGAGCCCGCCTTTGAGGGGGCCAGGGCTGCAAGCGGAAGGCCACCTGATCTAAAAGGCCCATAAGGGTTTCGATTGCCGGACTATCATAGGCAGCGCGAAACGGACCATGGAACACGCCTTCACCGTCGGCGTCGAGGAAGAGTTTCAGATTGTCGATCCCACGACGTGGGAGCTTCGATCGCACGTCTCGGAGCTGCTCGCGTCGAGCGCACCGGCCTTCGGCGACCACATCAAGCGCGAGATGCACCAGTCGATCGTCGAGGTCGGCACCAAGATCTGCGGATCGATCGAGGAGCTCGCCTCCGAGATCGTGCGCACGCGCCGCGACCTCGCCGACGCCGCCGAGCGCGTCGGCCTGCGCATCGCCGCCGCCGGCACGCATCCGTTCTCGACCTGGATGGACCAGGTCATCTCGCCCGGCGAGCGCTACGAGCACATCGTCGAGGAGCTGCAGCAGCTCGCGCGATCGCTGCTGATCTTCGGCCTGCACGTCCACGTGGCCGTGCCCGATCCCTCGTCGATGATCGACCTGATGAACGAGGCGCGCTACTTCCTGCCGCACCTGCTCGCGCTGTCGACGAGCTCGCCGTTCTGGATGGGGCGCGACACGGGGCTGAAATCGTACCGCACGACGGTGTTCCGCCGTTTCCCGCGCACCGGCATCCCCGATCATTTCCAGTCCTGGACCGAGTACGAGCAGTACGTCGAACAGCTGGTCGAACTGCACTGCATCGACAACGGCAAGAAGATCTGGTGGGACCTGCGCCCGCAGCCGACCTTCGGCACGCTCGAGTTCCGCGTCTGCGACGTGCCGACAGCGCCCCGCGCGTCGATCGCGATCGCCGCGCTGGCGCAGGCGATCATCGTCAAGCTGTATCGCCTCCGCGAACGGAACCTCGGGTTTCGCCTGTACCATCGCGCGCTCATCGAGGAGAACAAGTGGCGCGCCGCGCGCTGGGGCATCGAAGGCAAGCTGATCGACTTCGGCAAGCGGCGCGAAGTGCCGATGCGCGAGCTCGCCGGCGAACTGCTCGAGTTCATCGACGATGTGGTGGACGACCTGGGGAGCCGGCGGGAAGTCGAGTACGTCCGGAAGATTGTGAACGACGGGACCAGCGCGGAAAAACAGGTCGAGGTGTACCGCCGGACAGGCGACCTGCGCGCGGTGGTCCAGTCGCTCGTCGACGAGACGCGCGACGGCGTGGAACAGTCGGCGAAGACCTATCACCTCTAGAGCGCTCGGGTGCCAGGTGACAGGTGCCGCGACTGATGCCAGGGCTGAGTGCTAGGTGCTGGGGAGAGCTATGAAGATCGGACTTCTGTGCGGCCGTGAGTTTTCGTTTCCGCCGGCGTTTCTCGACCGCGTGAATCAGCTCGGCGCGGCTCATGGGATCACGGCGGAGTTCCTGTCGCTCACCGGCACGAAAATGGGGGAGCCGTCGGGCTACCGGGTCATCGTCGATCGCATCTCTCACGAGGTGGAATATTTTCGCGCGTATCTGAAGCATGCCGTCCTCGAGGGCACCTACGTCATCAACAACCCGTTCTGGTGGACCGCCGACGACAAATTCTTCAACTACTCGGTCGCGCAGAAGCTTGGCGTTGCGGTGCCGAAAACCGTGGTCCTGCCGCAGAAGGGTTATCCGGCGGACATCGATCTGGCTCCCGAGTCGCTGCACAACCTGGGATATCCGATCGATTGGGACGGGCTGCTCGACTACGTGGGCCGGCCGGCCATCCTCAAACCGTATTCAGGCGGTGGCTGGAAGCACGTCTACAAAGTGGAGAACAAGGCCGATCTCATCGCCGCCTACGACGGCACGGCGCCGTACTGCATGACGCTCCAGCAGTTCATTCATTTCGACAAATACGTGCGGTGCTTCACCTTTGGCAAGACCGATATCGTGCCGGTCGCCTACGATCCGCATCAGCGCCGCTATCTCGTGGACCACAACTATCTGTCCGCCGAACTCGGCGCCCGGATCGTCCGCGACGCGCAGACGTTGAACAACGCGCTCGGCTACGAGATGAACACGATCGAGTTTGCCGTCCAGGACGGCGTGCCCTACGCGATCGATTTCCTCAACCCGGCGCCCGACTTCGAGCGCGACCGCATCACGCCGTTCTACTTCGAGATGTGCGTGCAGAAGATGGCGGAGCTGGCGATCGACCGCGCGCTCCACGGCCAGCCGCAGCAGACCTGGCCTCGCTGGGCTCAGATGACCGGCGCTCGGCTCACGCGAGCGCCGTGTATGACGATGCGCTAAGGGCTGATGGCTAATGGCTCATGGCACGATGGACACGAAGACGATCCGTTTGATCGATGCCTCTATAGCCATGAACCATATGCCATCGTGATTGAGCCATCAGCCATGACGATGCCGTCTGCGATCGAGACCTGGAATCGCTGCTCGCCGGGGTCGACGGCGCGGACATGTGCGCGAGGCTATCCGCGGCGATGCGCGAGCGCCGGCTCCGGTTCGGCGACCGGGTCATCTGTCCGTTTCTCCGCCCGTTCTTCCTCGACGCCGCCGACGAGGCACGCGTGCGCGGCGTGGCCGAGATGCTCTGGACGCTTGGAGAGCGCGTGGCGCTGGCGGGCTCGACCGACCGTCCCGAGATGCTCACCGACCTCGCGCTCAGCGACGCCGAGATCGAGCTGGCGCGGATCGATCCTGGCTACGCGACGACCAGCACGGCGGCGCGCGCGGATGCCTTCATCCTCCCGGACTCACTTGCAGTTTGCGGAGTACAACGCGGAGTCGCCGGCCGGCGCCGGGTACAGCCAGCTGCTCGCGGAGCTGTTCGACGGCGAGCCTGTGATGGCGGCGTTCCGTCAGCGTTTCGACGCGCGCTTCGCGCGCCCTGTCGAAGCGCTGCTCGACGCGCTGCTGGCGAGCTATCGCGAGTGGGGCGGCACGGCGTCGCCGCCGCGCATGGCCATCGTCGACTGGCGCGAGGTGCCGACCTACAGCGAGTTCGAGATCCTGCGCGATGCGTTCACCGCGCGTGGTGTGCCGACGATGATCTGCGATCCGCGGGATCTCGAGTTTGCGGCCGGCTCGCGCTTTTCTGCCGGCACCGGCCGCGGCCTCTACGCGAAGGGCGAGCGGATCGATCTGGTGTACCGGCGCGTCCTCATCAACGACATCGTGGCGCGCCCGGCCGAGTGCCGCGCGCTGCTCGACGCCTATCGCAGCGGGACGGTGTGCGTCGCCAACTCGCTGCGCTGCAAGATCCCGCACAAGAAGGCGTTTTTCGCGGTGCTGACCGACCCGCGCTACGAGACGCTGTTTTCCGTGGACGAGCGCGCGATGATCCGGCGGCACGTGCCGTGGACGGCGCTGGTCGAGGAACGGCGCGTCAGCGTGGACGGTGAATCGGTGGACTTGATCCCGCATCTGCGCGCGCAGCGCGAGCAGTTCGTGATCAAACCGAACGACGAGTACGGCGGCACCGGCGTCACGCTCGGATGGGAGACGAGCGAAGGCGATTGGGATACGGCGATCGCGCGCGCCATCGCCGAGCGCGATCGCGGATGGGTGGCCCAGCGCCGGATCGCCGTACGTCGTGAGGTGTTCCCGATCTGCGACACAAGCGTCGCCGGCGCTTCGGGGAATCCCGTGGCGATGCGCGACATGCTGGTCGACTTCGCGCCCTACATCTTCCGCGGCCGGCTCGCCGGCTACCTGACGCGGCTCAGCGCGTCGGGGCTCGCCAACGTCACCTCGGGCGGCGGCCAGGTGCCGGCGTTCGTCGTAGAATCGAAAGGCGGGTTCTAGCAGCCAGGTGGGCGCTAGTAGTGCGGACCTTGAGGTCCGCCGTGTCGGGCAGGCCTGAAGGCCTGCACTACACCGGAGTCGAAAGCGCTCTAGCTCCCAGCCCCCAGGCCCTGGCCCCAGCCCCTTTGCCTATGTCTGTGTCAGTGTTCGGTCCGCCCTCCGCCGATCTCGCGCCCGGCGCGCGCAACGCCGTCGAAGTGTGCCTCGGCATCCAGCCTGGTGAGCGCGTCGCGCTGGTGGCCGACAGGGCGAGCGGCGAGGTCGCCGCGAGCATCGCGGCCGTGCTCGACGAAATCGGCGCCGTCTGCGACGGCGTCCTGATCGAGGACGTCGTCTCGCGTCCCATGACCGTCGCTCCGCCGGCGGTCGTCGATGCGCTGGAGCGGGCGGACGCCGGCATCCTGTGCGTGCAGCCGGCGCAAGGCGAGTTGAGCGCCCGGATGGCGATTGTCGCGGTGGTCGAGCGCCGGGCGATCCGTTACGCGCACATGGTCGGGGTGACGCCGCAGATCATGCAGCAGGGCATGCGCGCCGACTATCGCCTGGTGGACGAGTTGAGCCAGCGGCTGTGCGACCGGATGCCGCGTGCGAGCCGGCTGCGCGTGCAGACGCCTGGAGGGACCGACCTGACGGCGACGTTCGATCCGGCGCTGACCTGGGTCAAGACGAGCGGCCTGATCAACCGGCGCTACTGGTCAAACCTGCCCGCGGGCGAAGTGTTCACGACGCCCTTGAGCGTCGACGGCGTGTTCGTCTGCGACGGCACGGCCGGCGACTACTTCTGTTCGAAGTACGGAGATCTACGGGCGAGCCCCCTGCGGCTCGAGATCGCCGGCGGCCGCCTCCAGTCGGCGCAGAGCGATCGCAAGGATCTCGAGCAGGAATTCTGGCAGTACTGCCACACCGACCAGTACAGCGATCGCGTCGGCGAGATCGCGTTCGGGACGAACATCGCGCTCGAGGACATGATCGGCGTTCTGCTCCAGGATGAGAAGATTCCCGGAGTTCATCTCGCGTTCGGCGATCCCTACGGCAGCCAGACCGGCGCCCCGTGGAAATCACGCACGCACATCGACGTCCTGACGCGCGGCTGCAACGTCTGGATAGACGAGGAGCAGGTCATCGCCGGCGGCCGCTACATCATGGGGCGGTTTGGACTCTAGTGACGACCATGGGTCAGCTCGCTAATGGTCACTGCCGCAGCGCTCGAGTGGCCAGACCATGCATCGCCTAAACCTGCGCGAGAGATACTCGCGCATTTGATGCTTCCAGTAAGGCCAGTCGTGCCCGCCGAGGGCGCCCCAGTCGTCCAGGTGATGCGCGATGCCGCGGCTGTTCAGGATCTCCGACAGCCGGTAGGCCTCGCCGCTGTGTTCGAACGGGCCCGTGCCGGTCGCGAGGTGGATGTCGCACGTGGACAGCTGGCCGAGCATCCACGGGTCGCTCATGTTCGCGATGTAGTCGACCGGGTTGTTGAAGTAGAAATTGTCGTCGTAGACGCCGTTCATGAAGCGCTTCATGTCGTACACGCCCGATAGCGCAAAGCAGCGCTTCACGACGTCGGGATACTTGAGCAGGGTATTGGCGGCATGATATCCGCCAAGCGACGCGCCCATGGTCCATATCGCCGCGTCCGGCGACTGGCAGTGGTGGCGTGCGAACGGGATCACTTCGTGCCGGATGTACGCGTCGTACTGGCGCTGCATCCAGCTGCGGTGCAGCGGATGCGCGTGGCTGTTGGCAAACGAGTCGCCATGGTTGACGTTGACGCAGAACGCCTTGACCTTGCCGCCGTCGATGAACTCGCCGATGGCGCCGATGAGGCCCTGGCGCTCGTATTCCTCCTCGTCGCCGCCGCTGGTCGGGAACATGATCATCGGCGGGCCCCAGTGGCCCAGCACGACGACGCCCGAGCTCCCGTCCGATCCGTTCCGAATACCAGCGATGATGTTCGCGACGCATATGAGAAGGCGATTGAGTATATGACCATCCTCTGCATCGCCACCTATTTCAAGGGCGACCCGTTCCTGCGCGAGTGCAAGGCGCTGGGCTGCACCGTCCTGTTGCTGACCACCGACAAGCTCCTGGACGCCGAATGGCCGCGCGAGTCGATTGACGAGATCCATTCGGTGCCACGCGACGCCAGCGACGAGGCGATCCGCCGGCACGTCGACAAGATCGCGCGCCGCCACCGCATCGACCGGATCGCGGCGCTCGACGATTTCGACGTCGAGCTGGGCGCGATGCTGCGCGAGCACCTGCGCGTGCCGGGAATGGGTCGAACCACGGCCAGCCGTTTTCGCGACAAGCTGGCGATGCGCATGCAGGCCCGGACCCTCGGCATCCCGGTGCCCGAGTTCTCACCGGTGTTCAACGACCAGGAAGTCGCCGACTGGGCCGCGCGCGTCCCGCCACCCTGGGTGCTCAAGCCTCGATCGTCGGCCGCCGCGCTCGGCATCAAGAAGGTCGAGGATCGCGACGCGCTCTGGCGCGCCCTCGACGCCGCGGGCGACGATCGGTCCGGATGCGTCCTCGAGCACTTCGTGCCGGGCGACGTCTACCATGTCGACTCGATTGTCTGGGGCGGCAAGGTCGTGTTCGAGATCGCGTTCAAGTACGGCCGCCCGCCGATGGAGGTGTCGCATCAGGGAGGCATCTTCATCACGCGCCGGTTGCTGCACGATTCCGACGAGGCTCGCGCCGCGCTCGCGATGAACCGCACGCTGCAGGAAGGGCTTGGCCTGCGCCGGGGCGTGTCGCACACGGAGTTCATTCGGGGGGATGCGCAGGGCAGGGACAGGCGGGAGGGGCAGGAGGCAGGAGGGCAGGAGAGGCAGGAGGGGCAGGACAGGATTCCGGTAGTGTCCGGCTTGAGCCGGACCCGGGGTTTGTGTTCCTCGAAACGTCGGCGCGGGTCGGAGGCGCTTTCATCGTCGACACCATCGAGGCGGCGACCGGGATCAATCTCTGGCGGGAGTGGGCGAAGCTGGAGATCGCCGGCGAGCATGGCGAGTACGCCGTTCCGCCGCACCGCGACGACTACGCGGGCGTCGTGCTGACGCTGGCGCGACAGGAAGCGCCCGACATGTCTTCGTACACCGATCCGGAAATCGCGACCACGATACGCAAGGACTTTCACGCGGGTCTCATCGTCCGCTCGCCGGATCCGCAGCGTGTGGAAACGCTGGTGTCCGGTTATGCCGAGCGCTTCTACCGCGATTTCTTCGCCACGGTGCCGCCGCCCGAGCGTCCGGTCGAATGATCAAGCGATCGTTGAAGTATGTCTGGTCGCCGCAGCGGCGAAACCGGCGCGAAGTCGATGTCTACCTGCCTTCTTCCTATGAGAGCGGCATCCGGTATCCGGTCGTCTACATGATGGACGGCCAGAACCTGTCCGATCCCGCCGCGGCGTTTGCGGGTACCTGGGATCTGGAGGCGACGATCGACCGCCTCGCGTGGCGCGGCATCGAGGCCATCTACGTCGGCGTGCACCACGCCGGGCGGCACCGGCTCGACGAATACAGCCCGTTTCCCGATGTGCGGCACGGCGGCGGCGCCGCCGACGACTATCTGGCGTTTCTCGTGCAGACGGTGAAGCCGCGGATCGATCGCATGTTCCACACGCGGCGCGATCGCGAGGCGACCACCATCCTCGGTTCGTCGATGGGCGGACTGGTCAGCCTCTATGCTTTCTTTCGCTATCCGTCCGTCTTCGGGCGCGCGGGTGTGCTGAGCCCGTCCATCTGGTTCGGACAAGGCGCGATCCTCGACTTCATCCGCGAGGCGCGGGCGCCGCAGGGGCGTCTCTACCTGGACGTCGGCACGGCCGAAGGTGCCGGCACACTCCGCGACGTGCGGCGGCTTGGGCGCCTGCTGGTGAGAAAAGGGTTTCAGCGCCAGCGCGGCGCCCGGAGTCGCGAGCGCCCGCAGCGGATCTGCGGAACGCCGCGCTCTTGCGGCGACGCTTCGCTATGTCGAGGATGTCGGGGCGCGCCACACCGAGGCCGCCTGGGCGTCGCGTCTCGAGGGCGCGCTCGCGTTCCTGCTCGAATAGACCGTCGCGGACGGCCCTCGTACGCTGCGCGCCCGATCGCAGTGCCACGGTCATGTGACCGTCCCGCCATAGTTTCGTCACTTTTATCGCGTCCAATGGAGAGGACTCGAACCTCTCCGGACCATGATGCGATACGGATTCCTTACTGCGGCCTTGCTCGCTGCACTCGCCGCCTCGATGAACGCGCAACAGGCGGACGTCGCAACCGCCAACAGCAAGCTCACCACGGTCCTGGCGGACCTCGTCGCCGCGTCCGGCAAGTCCACCGCGCAGCTCGCGGAAAACGCGCGTCCGACTTCAGTCAGCAATGCCATGCGGAGCCGGCGGCTGCGGATCGACGCGAACAACGAGGTGCAGGTCTACATCCTGATGAGCGCCGTGACCGACGCCACGGTCGGTCAGCTCACCGCCGCCGGCGCCACCATCGAGATTCGTGACGCTGCGCGGAGACGCGTGCAGGCGCACGTGCCGGTGTCGAGTCTCACGGCCGTCGCTCAGCTCGCGGTGGTCGATGCGATTCGGCTGCCGACGTATACGCGCGTCCGCACGGGCAATACGCTGACCGAAGGGGACGCCATCCTGCACGCGGATGCCGCCCGCGCCCAGTTCGGGCTCGATGGCACCGGCGTGAGGGTCGGCGTCGTCTCCGACGGGCTCAAGGGAGTGTTCGCGACAGGGTGCACGACCAGCTGCGCCGGCGTCGACGGCGGGCCGATCGCGACGGGCGATCTGCCGACGGCCACCGCGACCCGCACCGCCGCCGGCGTGCTCAAGGAGTCGACCGGCGGCATCATCGGCCGGTCGTTCAGCGCGAACGGCGATCTCGAGGGGCTTCCGCCCGCGACGCCGGCTTGCTCGTTCAAGGGTGCTGGAGCTGAAGGCACCGCGCTGCTCGAGATCGTGCACGACCTCGCGCCCGGAGCGAAATTGTCGTTCGCCAACGGCGACACCGATCTCGCGTTCTCGCAAGCGGTCAACTTCCTCGCCGCCTCCAACGACGTCGTGCTCGACGACATCGGGTTCTACGGCGAGCCGTACGACGGCACGAGCGGCGTCTCGTTGAACACCGCCGCGGCACTCAACAACCCGAGCTTCCCCATACGCGTCGTACATCACCGCGGTGGGGAACGACGCCGACGAGCACTACATCGGCACCTACACCGACTCCGGCGTGGACGGCAGCTCGATTTCCGGGATTACCAACCCCGGGCACCTGCATCTCTTCCAGGGCACCGCGGATACGACCGACGTGCTCGGCCTCGGCGCGCAGCCGTTCAACGTGATCGCGCTGCCGCAGAACGGCGAGGTCGCCATCTTCCTGACCTGGGACGATCCGTTCGGCGCGTCGGCCAACAACTACGACCTCTACCTCGTGCAGCAGAGCACAGGACGGGTAGTGGCGAGCAGCACGGATACTCAGAACGGCCGGCAGGATCCCTCGGAGGCGATCGACTACGTCAACGCCGGCGCGGCCGATCGGTTCTACATCGTCGTGCAGAACGTTCGCGGGGCCGCGCAGCCGAAGAATCTGAATATCTTTTCGTTTCAGCCGGAGTGCGCCGCCTCGGGACCGGCGTTGCTCGCGCCGCCGCGGCACGAGCGGCACAACTACAACACCGCGACTCGCAGCATCTCCGCGCAGGGCGATGCCGGCGGATCGCCGGTGAGCGTCATTGCCGTGGGCGCGATCTGCTCGGCGTCGGCCTCCGCCGCGGGCGCATTCTCCGGCGCTCCCGACGAGTCGTGCCTCGATACCTCGAACCGGACGCCGGAGTTCTTCAGCAGCCGCGGCCCGACGCTCGACGGGCGGTTGAAGCCGGACCTTGCGGCCATCGACGGCGTGTCGATCAGCGGTGCCGGATCGTTTCCCGCGCCCTTCTTCGGCACGTCGGCCGCCGCGCCGCACGTCGGCGGGATTGCCGCGCTCGTCCTGCAGAGCGCGCCGTGCCTGCTGAACCGGAGCACCTCGACCGCCACCGCCGACACGGCACGAACGACGATTAGAAATCTTCTCGTCGGCAAGACCTTCCCGCTCGGACCGGCGCCCGACAACACCGTTGGCGCGGGGAGGGTCGACGCGTTCAACGCCGTGCAAGCGACGCTGCCCGGATGGCATGGCGTGCACACGCTCACCGTGGACGCGAACTCGACCTTCGGCGCGAGCCTGACGGGAGAACAACTCGGCTTCGTCGATCCAAACGGCTGCGGGATCAAGAGCCTGACCTGGACCAACGGCTGCGGGACGGCGCCAGGCGCGAACATGACCTGTCCCGCCGGGGCGAACGCCGTGTCCGTGGCGGCGAGCAACAACGGCGTCACCTACTCCGGCTCGATCGACTTCCAGATTTCCGTCACCGACTTCGGGTTGACGGCGGCGCCCGGCGACGCCACCGTATCCGCCGGACAGTCGAGCCGTCACGTCGTGACGGTCATGCCGGCGGGCGGCTCGTACAACTCCCAGGTGACGCTCGGCTGCTCGAGCGGCAATTTGCCGCCGCAGACCACGTGCGTGTTCGACCCGCCCACTGTCACGCCTGGAGCCGCGGGCGCTCAATCGACGCTGACGATCTCGACCGCGTCGACCGCGGCAACCCAGACCGCCGCGAAGGCGCGTGCTCGTGCCGGTGCGATCACCATCCAGTCGTCCGGCATCGCGATCTTTCCCTCGACGCTGACCTTTGGTTCGCAGACGCTGAACACGACCGCTCCTGCGCTGCTCGTGTCGCTGACGAACACCGGCGCCGACGCGCTGAACATCACCAGCATCACACCGTCGGGCGACTTCGCCGACGTCAGCAACTGCGGAACCGTCGTCGCGCCCGGCGCGAGCTGCGGCGTGTCGGTCACCTTCACGCCCGACAGCCACCGGAGCGCGCACCGGCTCGCTGGCGTTCGTGGACGATGCGACCGGAAGCCCGCACACGGTGACGCTGAACGGCACCGGACAGGCCGCTCCATCGGGTACCGGTGGAACGCCGTCCGGCAGCTACACGGTCACGGTCACGGGGACGGCCGGCACCTCGCTGGTGCACTCCGGCACCGTCACGTTGACGGTGAAGTGACGTGCGAGTGAATCCGCGGTACGCCGCCGTTCTCGTCGCGCTCCTGGCCGCTGCGGCGTGTAACAAGGCCGCCACGCCCTCTGCGCCGACCACGCCAACCGTGACGCGGACGACCGACACTTTCACCGGCACGGTGGCGGTCGGCGGCGACGACTCTCACAGCTTCTCGATTGCGACGAGCGGGAACGTGGACGTCACGCTGACGACGACGGCTCCGTCGGCGACGATCGTCATGGGCCTCAGCATCGGCATGCTCAGGTACGGCAGATGCGTGCCGGTCGCTGGCGGCTCGACCCAGACGCCGGCCGGCTCGGCGGTTCAGCTGTCGGGAGTCGCAAGTCCGGGCACGCTGTGCGTCGACGTGCGCGACGTCGGCGGCGAGACGGCGCCGGTCACCTACACGGTGACGGTCACGCATCCCTGAAATTCTTTATGCGTGCGGATCGTAGTACCGATCATGACTCGCACGCTTTGGCTCCGTCTGTCTCTCGCAGTCCTGGTCATCGCCGTCGGCGCGATCGCTGCCCGTTTCCTGTGGCGGCCCGCCGAGGTACAGGTATCGACGGCTGAAGTCACCGACGGCCCCATGACACGACGCATCGTCGCGACCGGCTCGCTGCAGGCCGTGACGACGGTCGAGGTGGGGTCGCAGGAATCCGGAATCATCCAGTCGCTGCTGGTCGACTACAACTCCTTTGTACATGCCGGAGACGTCGTCGCACGTCTCGACCCGGCGCTCTACGACGCACAATACGAATCGACGCAGGCGTCGCTCGGCCAGGCTGAAGCGGCCGCGGCGCAGGCGCGGGCCATGGTCGCCGGATATCGGACCGCGCGTCGTGGACGCGCAGACGAAGCTGACGCGCGCGCAGGCGCTCGGGGCGCGCGATCTCGATTCCCCAGTCGGATCTCGACGCGGCCCGAATCGCCGCCGCCGAGGCCGAGGCCGATCTGAGCGCCGGCCTCGCGACGGTGACGCAGGCCGACGCGGCGGTCACGCAGGCCAGAGCCGCTCTTCAGCAGGCGGCCGTCAACGTGGACCACACGATCATCCGATCGCCGATCGACGGCATCGTCGTCGATCGCGACGTCGACGTCGGGCAAACGCTGGCCGCGTCGGTGCAGTCGCCCGTTCTCTTCCGCATCGCCGCCGATCTGACGCGGATGCAGGTGCAGGTGAACGTGGACGAGTCGGACGTCGGCGCGCTTGCGGAAGGCGAGTCGGCGGCATTCAGCGTCGAGACGTTTCCGGGCGAGACGTTTCACGGGACCGTGTCGCAGGTTCGCCTCCAGCCGGTGACCGAACAGGCGGCGACCGCGACGGCCGTCAGCGGCGTCGCGCAGCCGGCCCAGACAACGTCCGTGGCCACCGTCGTCAGCTACACGGCGATTGTCGACGTCGCGAATCCCGATCAGCGGCTGCGGCCAGGAATGACGGCAGAGGTCGTGTTGTCGGGAGCGCCGCGCGAGCACGTGGTCCGCATCCCGAATCCCGCGCTGTCGTTCCGGCCGCCGCCGGCCGTCCTGAAGGCGATTGGCGAACGCGAACCGGTCTTCGCGGATGGAAAGGCGAGCGGCACGCGCGAGGTGTGGGAGTACGACGGCAAGCAGTTCAAGCCGATCGCCGTTCACGCCGGCCTGGCCGACGATGGATGGACCGAGCTGGTGAGCGGCGACCTTCGCGCGGGTGACGCTCTGGTGACGAGCGCCACCCTCGCGACGAAACATTGATCAGCGTTTCGGTTTCTTCTTCTGCGATCGCCTTGCCGGCGCGGCCTTTCTGGTACGCCGGCTCGGAGCGGCTTTTTTTGTTCGCGTGACCTTCCTGGTTTTTCGAGCGCGACGTGCGGGACCAGGCTTGCGCTTGCGCGTCCGCCGGGCCGCGCGAATCGCTTCGATCCCTCGCTCGAAGACGGGTTCGGGAGCCTTCGGCGCCGGCAGTCGTTGCATGTCCCGTGGAACCGGCGGACTCGTCACGCCGAGCGCCGCTCGCGCCGTGGCGTAGAACTGCTGGCGATCGGCCAGCCCGTTGAAGCCGCCGTTGATTCGCCTCGTAATTTCTCGGAACGCCTCGTCGGTCGCCTGGTCCGCGAGCTCGTTCAGACCCTTCTTCGACCAGTACAGCCCCGCAATCCGGAACGCGAGATCCGGAAGCGCCGCCTGTTCGGGCGTCGTCACCAGATCGACGCCCAGCAGAGTTCCCGAAGCGCTGGTAGTTGGCTCGGCCCGTGATCTGAATGGGGCCGCGGCCTTTGAAGCGCTTTCCGTCGCCCGCTTGCGTGTTGCCGAGCGAGGTGGCCAGGCTGCTGGCCGGTTCGTAGCGAAGTTGCTGGGCGGTCGGCCCCCAGATCTCCTCCATGAAGCGGAGCTGACCCGATTCGTGAGCGAGCTGGGCGAGAAACGCCGCCGCGCGCGCCGGCGCGTCGATGGCGAATTCGGTCATCGCCGCGTCGAGCGGCGGCAGGAACGCGGCGCTTTTTGCAGCCGGCAGGCCGGGCATGATCGAGCGCAGCTCGTCGCTGGTCAACATGATGGTTACACGCTGAACGGCTGCTGGGTGACGAACGTCGTGACCCGGCCGAGGGTGAACAGGTTCGGCACCTGCGTCGGAGGCATCAGCGCCTTGATGCTCGCGTGGAACTTGGCGTAGTTGCCCGCATACTTGCCATGATTCCAGACACGCAGCAACTTCTCGGTGAACGCGCCGTTGTGGTCGCCGTCCATCGACGTCTGATTGTCCTGGCAGCCGGAGATCAGGATCACGGCGGCCTTGCTCTTGTTGGCGATCGCGATCCGGCGATTGCTCACCGCGACCTGGGCCAGCGCGCTGTCGGGATCGGGCGTCGACGCCTTGCCCGACGCCTTGACGACCTCGCGCTGCAGCTTGTCGTAGAACGCCTTGTGATCGCGATAGGTCCGGATACCGACCGACGGCGGCATCATCTTCGAACGGCCGGCGGGCTGGCCGCCGGCCTGCGGAGGCGCGGCGCGGACCACGGTACCGCTATGGCAGCTGTCGGAGAGCACGAGCACGCGCACGCCGGCGGCAAAGCGGCTCAGCTCGAGGTACATTTCGTCGTCGATCAGCTGGCCGTCGTAGAGGCACCACGTCTCGTCCAGCTTGTCGGTTTCTTCCCCGGTGACGTCGGGGATCTGACCGCCGTGGCCCGAGTACGTGAGGAGCAGAATGTCGCCGGAGACGAGCGTCTTGCAGGCCGCCCGGATGGCGCCAAGCGCCGCCTTGCGTGTGGCCTTCTTTGTCAGCAGCACGGTCGGCTTCATGCCCGCCGCCTTGGCGATGGCCGCCATGTCGCGGGCATCGAACTCGCACGCGGTGAGCTCGCCGCTCCAGCCTTCGTAGTGTTTGGCGCTGACGGCATTCAAGCCGATGTGGACCGATAAACCCTTTGGCTTGCGGGCCGTTCGCGCGGTCTTTTTAGCCATATCGTCTCCAGTCGACAGTGCTGATGTCGTGACGGACGGCCCATTCTGGTTTCTTGATGAGTCCCGCGCAAGACACATCGCAGGCGTCACACGTCGTGTGTCGGGCTGGATCACACGTCAGGCACGATTCGCTACTGTCGATTCAGTCAGGTCCCGTTCGACCAGTTGGTGAAGGAGCACACGAATGGCTATGGCGACCACGACATCGAAGGATGGGACGCGCATTGCGTTTTCACGGGCAGGGCAGGGCCCGGCGCTGATTTTCGTCGACGGCGCGCTCTGTTATCGCGCGTCGGGACCGAGCGGGCCGGTGGCGGAACTGCTGAAGGAACACTGCACGGTGTTCACGTACGATCGTCGCGGCCGCGGCGAGAGCGGGAACTCGCTGCCATACGCCATCGAGCGCGAGGTGGAGGACATCGCCGCTCTCCTGGGCGAGGCGGGTGGGAGCGCCATCTTGTTCGGCGTCTCTTCCGGCGCGGCCCTGGCCCTGGATGCCGCCAGCTGCCTGCCCGGCGTGGCGAAGCTCGTCCTCTACGAAGCGCCCTTCATCGTCGACGACTCGCACGCGCCGATACCCTCTGATTTTCTGGCCCGCCTCGACGAGGCGGTGGCGTCCGGACCGGCGCGGCGACGCCGTGAAGATGTTCCTGAGGCTCGTCGGCATGCCGGGCATTCGGTATCGCGATGATGCGGCTTCTGCCGGTGTGGAAGAAGCTGACCGCCGTCGCGCACACACTGCCGTACGACATCCAAATCGTCGGACCGAATCAACAGGGGAAACCGCTGCCCGCGTCGCGCTGGAGCCGAGCGACGATGCCAACGCTGGCTCTCGACGGCGGGAAGAGCCCGGTCTACATGCGGAACGGCATGCGCGCGCTCGCCGGCGTGCTTTCCAACGCGACGTATCGCACGCTGCCCGGTCAGACGCACATGGTAAACGCCAAAGTCGTCGTGCCGGTCGTGGCGGATTTCTTCAAGAACTAAGCCGAGAACGGGGCCGTCAGGCTGGGAACGCCGGCCGGTCGGTGAGCTGAGGCGACTGAAATGACGCCTGCATGACCATCAGGTGGTCGACGAGGCGTTGCGTATCAATGCCTTTGGTGAAAAAGCCGGCGGCTCCGGCCGCCTCAATCGCATGGTGATCCTCGGTCTTCACGTGCGTCGAGAGTCCGAGAATCTGGATGGACGGGAGTTCGGCGCGGATTCGGCGCGTAGCTTCGACGCCGTCCATCCGCGGCATTGAGACATCCATGAGGATGACATCGGGCTGGAGGGCGTGCGCTTCGGCAATGGCCCCGAGTCCGTCGACGGCTTCGCCCACGACGTGCAGTTCGGGCCGCTCCTGCAACAACTCGCGGAACACTCGGCGCACTGCGGCATGATCGTCGACCAACAGAATCCTGAGCGCCCGCGGCGGTGCGAAGCCGGCAGCGCCGCGAAGCGCCGGTGCGGTCGTGACGGGGCTCAGCCGGTATTGCGGATCGATCCCACCCTGCCCGCCTCGGGGCGCGATCAGGCGAAACCGTGTGCCCTGTCCGGGCGTGCTGTCGATGTCGAGCCGGCCGCCGAGCAGTGCGAGCCGTTCCCGGACGCTGAACAGACCCCATCCCGCCCGGCCGGCCTTCTCTCGTTCGACGAGTCCAGCCGGGTCGAAGCCGATCCCGCGGTCCGCCACGGTGATGCAGAGCGCGTCATCCTGATCGAGTGATAGATCGACCGTGACCCGATCGACCTGCGCGTGCTTGACGGCGTTGAACAAGAGCTCTCGCACCGACTCGAAGAGCAGCGTGCGGACGTCCCTCCGGTCGGAGTTGGCGAGTGGCTGGGCGGACACTTGGACCACAAGGCCGTACTGCTCCTGTGTTCGCTCTGCCAGCCAGGTCAACGCTGCGGGTAATCCCGATCCGTGCAGCGCGGGAGGAAACAGCTCCAGGCTCAGCGAACGCGCGGCAGCGATCGCCGCGTCGAGGTGACCTCTCGCCCGCATGAGCGGTTCGTCCGGACCTGCGCCTCTCTGCGTTTCCTGCTTCATGTGGCGATCGAGGGTCAGCGCCGCACTGACGAGCAACTGCTGCAGCCCGTCGTGGAGGGTCTTGGCGAGCTGTTCGCGCGCGTTCTGCTCGGCGAGCGTCAAGTCCGACGCCATCTGGCTCAGCTGAGTCGTCCGCCGTTCGAGTTCGACCGTGCGTTCCCGCAGCGCAGCGTGGCTGTCTCGAAGCGCCACTTCAGCCAGCTTGCGGTCGGTGACATCGACGGCCGTGCCTACGTAACCATTGAACGAAAGGTCAGTCCCGTATCTCGGCACACCCACGGTCACGGTCCAGCGGTATTCGCCGTCAGAGCGACGAAGACGATGCTCCACCTCGAACGGCTTGCGCTGATCGAAGGCCGTCACATAAACGTCTCCGCACCGCTCGACGTCGTCGGGATGAAGAAGCTCTATCCATCGATGTCCTGGCGCCTCATCCGGCGGCCAGCCGGTGAAATCCAGCCAGGGCTGATTCACGTAAGTGATCTGCTTGTCGACGTCCGACATCCAGATCATCACCGGAGCCGTATTCGCGATGAGGCGGAAGCGTTCCTCACTCTCACGCGCGGTCTCCCGGGCCGCAAGCAGCGCCTGCATCGATCTGACGGCGTTTCAACGCGTTCCAGAGAATGTCGCCGATGGCCCGCAGCCGGCTCACCAGCTCCGGGGTCCACGAGACGTGGCGGTGCACCGTACCGAATGTGATGGCTCCGGCAATCTCGCCACTTACCTTGAGTGGAATCGACGCCGCGGACCTCACGCCTCGCTGCCGGAGGTATTCCTTCTCGGTAATCGCCTCTTCGGGCAGATCATCCAAGCGTGAGGCCAGAGAGAGATCACCGCGCAAGACCTGCCTCAACCAATATTGCATTTGTGGCGAAGTGGTGGGAGGGGGATTTGCGAGGCCGGGACGCTGCCACCAGTAGGCGACGCTCATTCCGGCGCGATCGTGAGACAGTTCCATCAGCGTCACGCGGTCCATCTCGAGGAACGCGCCCACGCGAGCGAGGCCGTGCGTCATGTTCGCGTCGATGCTTTCCTCCGGAATGGCGATGAACGCTCTCGAAAGGTCGAACAAGAACCGCTCGAACTCAACGCGTTGCCTGGTCGCCTTCGCAGACTGCGTTCGCTCCGTGATGTCGCGAACGCTTATCATCAACTCCTGCGTTCCTCCAACCTGACACTGAGCGATCGACACCTCGCACGGAAACTTCCCACCAGTGGTTCGGAGTCCCCACCAGATGGACCGCATCCCGACATCGGGAACCTGAGGGGTGCTCTGACGCCAGCGGTCCATGCCCGCTCGGTATCGTGCATGGAGACGCGGAGCTATGAAGCGTTCGAGAGGGGTGCTTATCGCATCCTGTTCCGAGCACCCGAACAGGCGTTCGGCGGCGGCATTGAACAAGCGGATTCGTCCGCCATCGTCAACGACGATGATCGCATCCGTCGCCATCCTGGCAACGGCCGCGAGTCTCTCCCAGGGTTGCGCCAAAGTGTGTTCGGTCGAATTATAGAACGGACGCCAGCGCGAACAACGCCTCACGGGTTCCACGGAAAAACTTGGCGTCCGTCCGTCAGGTTCATATGATCGCCGGACCGATCTCCTGCAGCAAAGGATCATATGTCCAAGGCCAGAGCGACGAAGCCTTCCCGAACGCGGATCCAGAAGACGACACCAGACGATGCGGCGCAACCGCGGCGATCGGCACGCGGCCACAAGCTGAATGCCTTCGCCGACACG
Organism: uncultured Acidobacteriota bacterium; assembly: GCA_963794305.1. Lineage (GTDB taxonomy): Bacteria > Acidobacteriota > Vicinamibacteria > Vicinamibacterales > CAVVIG01 > CAVQFC01. The sequence continues at coordinate 48,205 of CAWCDQ010000027.1, forward strand.
ATCGACTTTCGCGATCGAATGTACGTCCCCACGCTGGTGGAGGTGCCCACCAGGATCGACTTGAAGGAATATCGCAGGTTCAAAGTCCCGATTCTCAATCAGGGACTGGAAGGCGCCTGCACCGGCTTCGGGTTGGCGACGGTGGCGAACTACCTTCTCCGCCGGCGCAAGGTCGTGCCGGAGGATGTCTGCGTCAGTCCACGAATGTTTTACGAGATGGCCAAGCGCTACGACGACTGGCCGGGCGAGGACTACGACGGTTCGAGCGCCCGCGGTGCGATGAAAGGGTGGAACAAGCACGGCGTGTGCGCCGAGCATTTCTGGGAGTACGACCACACGAAGCAGAAGAAGGTCGAGTTCATGAAGCGATGGGCAGATGCGGTTCGCCGGCCGATGGGCGCGTACTTTCGCGTCAACCACACCGACCTGGTCGCCATGCACAGCGCGATTGCGGAAGTCGGCGTGTTGTATGCCACGTCGAGCGTCCACGCAGGCTGGGATCACGTCGGGGCAGACGGGTTGATCGAGCAGTCGCAGTCGATCACCGGAGGTCACGCGTTCGCGATCGTCGCCTACGACGAGCACGGCTTCTGGATTCAGAACTCCTGGGGAACGTCCTGGGGCTTCCACGGCTTCGGCCGCATCAGCTACGACGACTGGCTCGCCAACGCTACCGATACCTGGGTCGCCCGGCTCGGCGCTCCGGTCGTGCTCCTCGATCCGCATACGACCGCCGCCGCGGTTCGCGGAACCGCCAAGGGGTCGCAGAGTTACGTGTTCAGGGACCTCCGTCCGCACATCATTTCCCTCGGCAACGACGGCCAGCCTCGAACCGACGGCACGTACGGCACCAGCGCGAAGGACATCGAGACCATTTTCGAGACCGACTTCCGGATGATCACCGCCGGATGGCCGAAAAAATTCGGCAAACGGCGCCTGCTGCTCTACGCGCATGGCGGGCTCGTCAACGAGGACTCGGCGATCCAGATGGTGGCCGACGACCGTGAAACCCTGCTTGCCGCCGGCATCTATCCGGTGAGCTTCATCTGGAAGACGGACTACCTCGACACCCTCAAGGACATCCTCGAGGATGCCCTGCGCCGCCGTCGTCCGGAAGGCGCGCTCGACGCCACGAAGGATTTCATGCTCGACAGGCTGGACGATGCGCTCGAACCGCTCGCACGGGTGGCGAGCGGGCTGCTGGAATGGTCGCAGATGAAACAAAACGCGATTGCCGCGACGGCCAGCGCGACCGGCGGCGCGCGCATCGCGGCTCGCTGCGTCGACGCGTTGATGAAGGCGGATCCGTCTCTGGATCTGCACATGGTCGGACACAGTGCCGGTTCCACCTTTCTCGGTCCGCTCGCGCAGCTGCTGACCGGGAAAGGCGTCATCGACGATGGACCGCTCAAAGGGAGCACCGGCTTCGGGCGCACCATCGCGAGCTGCACGCTTTGGGCGCCGGCCTGCACGATGGACCTCTTCCATCAGCTGTACGCGCCGGCGATCGAGGCCGATCGCCTGCGGCGCTTCTCGCTCTTCACGCTGACCGACAAGGCGGAGCGCGACGACGACTGCGCCAACATCTACCACAAGTCTTTGTTGTACCTGGTGAGCAATGCGCTGGAGAGCCGGCCGAGAATTCCGATCGTGCGCGACGGTGTCCCCATTCTGGGAATGGAAAAGTTCGCAAAGGAAGACGCCGTCGTGAAGTCGCTCGGCGATCGATGGGTGCAGGCACCCAATACGGAACCGATGGGTTCACCCGGTTCAAGCGGCGCGCGGCATCACGGTGATTTTCACAACGATCCGGCGACGCTGAGAGCGACGCTGACGCGGATTCTGGCAGGCGATGCCGCGGGCACCGCCCGCATGGGCAAGACCATCGTCCGCCGGAATGCGTCCGCCACGGTGCTGCGGTCGAGGCGGCAGGCAGTCGATACGGCGAGCCGGGCTTAGGCTGTGTTTACGTCTCGGTAGTCAGTAGTGTCCGGCTTTCAGAGCAGTTTTTCGTTTCCATGTAGCAGCCTGTCCTTCGTCCGAGGGGCTTGGTCCTTCGTCCGTCCCTTGTCCTTGGGCCTTCGTCCTGGATGCGTTGCGCGGACCACGGACCATCGACCACAGGACGGACCAAGAACAAAGAACCAAAGACCAAGGACAGCACTACACAGATTCGGAAAGCGCTCGAGCCGGACTGGCGCGGTCCGCTTAGCTTTAGGGCGCAGGGGGACCGTCGAGCGCGCGCTCGACGAGGGTGACGAGCTCCACGGTGGTGGCGACGTGTGCGAAGGCGCCGGGCTCGTCTCGGAAGTGAGGCCATCGTCTCAGAAACCAGGTGGCTCTGAGCGGGCGAAGACCAGCGTGCTCCGCGCCCGAGAGCTCGTCGCTCCCACCATCGCCGACGAACCACGTGTGAGCCACGTCCACGTTCAGACGACGCGTGGCCACTCTATAAATTTCAGGGTCGGGTTTTGCCAGACCGGCTTCGAAGGAGAAGACCGCGCAGCCGACACGCGCGGCGATGGGGGAGTGTGGCCATGCCGCAACATCCTCCGCAATGCAGTTGCTGACCACTCCGAGTCGCAGTCCACGACTGCGCAGACCATCGACCATGAAGATGAATGTGATCCTCGATCTGCTCGAAAGGCTCAGCCTTTGCGCGAAGCCGTTGCTCGCAGATCTTCTGGAGCGTGGACTCGTCGGCGGGGCAGCCGAGTGCGGAGGTGACGTCCTCGATCGCCTGGCGGAATGACAACCGTCCGGTGGTCACATCGGGCCGACGCGCTTTCCACTCCCGACGGAAGGCATCGCGTTCACAGCCAAGCGAGGGAGCGAGCGAGGAGACGCCGGGCGGTCGCGTCCGGGACTCGGTAACCAGCGTCTCGAACAAGTCGAAGAGAACAGCTTTGACCATCAATAGCTCGGACGAGTGCCAATCAGGACAGCATGCCGAAACGGTCCGCGAGCCTGGCTATGAGGTCATTTACTGGGGGCATCGCCAAGCGCGTTGTCGATGCGGGGCAGGATGGCGTCGAACGCCTTCACGAGCTGCGGCTCGATGAGGTTGGCGTCGCCGTAGTACACGGCGACCGAATCGAAAAAGCGCGTGAGATCTTCGCCGGGTGGATTGATGTACATCGCCTGCGAAAGGCCCGTGGTCTTCGTCGTCAGCTGTTCCTGTGTGTTGTATAGGTCGGATAATGCAAAGCCGAGATCCGATTCGATGTAGGCCAGCGACTGGTTCGCCAGCGCCAGATCCCACGCCGTGTGTGACAGATGAGCGGGGCTGAAGCCTTTGGTGAAGTGAACGTCGTCGGCGTTTCGTTTAGCTGGATCGGTCGTGAAGTATTTCTTCAAATCGCCCGCGAGCGAGACATGGTAGTCCTTCACCGCGACAACGGCGTTGCGGTTCTCGACGATCTCCGCGCGAAATCTCCGTAGCGTCCGCTCTGCCATCTCCCGGTGACGCCCGTTCTCGCGCCATTGCTCGCCCGCGAGCCCGAGAAACACGCCAACTCCGATAAGCACGACTTCGAGCAGAATCTTGAAGATCGAATGACCGCTGCCGTGCGCCTCGAGTGTCGGCACGTGGATATCAGACATCGGCGTATGGTGCGGTTGCGATCGAGGGATGTCAACCGTGTTCTGGACGGATAATGATCCGCATGCGAAGATCCCGTGAGTGAATGAGATGGCAGGGGACAGGACCGGAGCCTAATTCGAGGTGATGCCATGACCGCGATCACGTCAACCGAGAAAGATGGTCTTGAAGCCCCTGGCCCTCGGACGATCGTCGTCCAGGGGAGTGCAGCCGGCTTCGCCCAGGAGATTGCGATCGGACAGCATCGACTCACAGCGGACGAGCCGTTGTCGGCCGGGGGGACCGACACCGGGCCAAATCCGTATGACCTGCTCCTGGCCGCCCTCGGATCCTGCACATCGATGACCGTGGCGATGTACGCGCGACGCAAGGGTTGGCCGCTCGAATCAGTGACGGTGCGGCTTTCTCATTCGAAGGTCCACGCGGCGGACTGCGCGGACTGCGAGACGAAAGTGGGTCTGCTCGATCACGTCCATCGCGACGTGGAATTCAGTGGCCCGCTGAATGAAGAACAGCGCGCGCGACTGCTCGACATTGCGACGAAGTGCCCGGTCCACCGGACGCTTGAATCAGTGATCGCGATCGAGACCCATCTTTTCGACTCGGGAATCTCGGGCATGCCGACCGTGTGACGCCAGGTCTTGCTTCGACTTCATCGACCATCGGCTCAGCGGCCGCCAATCGCAATGCTGACGAGGTCTTGCGCCCCGCTGACGAGCGCGTCGAGATGCGCCGCGCCGTTGAAGCTCTCCGCGTAGATCTTGTAGATGTCCTCGGTGCCGGAGGGCCGCGCCGCGAACCATCCGCTCGCGGTCACGATTTTCAGGCCGCCGATCGGCGCGTCATTACCGGGAGCCGTGGTCAGCCTGGCTGTGATTCGCTCGCCGGCGAGGATCTGTTCCTTCACGTCATCGGGCGAGAGCTTTCGCAGTCGCGCTTTTTGCGCGGGCGTGGCGGGCGCGTCGATACGCGTGTAGCACGACGTGCCGAACTCCGCCGCCAGTTCCTGGTAGTGCTCGCCCGGATCTTTGCCGGTGCGGGCCGTGATTTCGGCCGCGAGCAGGCCCATGATCAGACCGTCTTTGTCGGTCGTCCAAACAGTGCCGTCGTGCCGCAAGAAGCTGGCCCCCGCGCTTTCCTCGCCGCCGAAGCAGCACGAGCCGTCGAACAGACCGGGAACAAACCATTTGAAGCCGACGGGCACTTCGTTGAGTCGGCGGCCAAGCTTGTCGACCACGCGATCGATCAGGCTGCTGCAAACAAGCGTCTTACCAACCGCAACGTGTCCGGGCCAATCTGGCCGGTGCGTGAGCAAATAGCGGATCGCCACCGCCAGGTAATGATTCGGGTTCATCAGGCCTGCGGAGCGCGTAACGATGCCGTGCCGATCCGCGTCCGGATCATTGGCCAAGGCGACGCGGAAGCGATCCTTAAGCGCGACGAGCCCCGCCATCGCATACGGGCTCGAGCAGGTCCATGCGAATCTTGCCGTCGTGATCCACGGTCATGAAGGAGAACGTCGGATCGATCGCAGGATTGACGACGGTGACGTCAGACCTTGTAGATCGCCTTGATCGGCTCCCAATACGCCTTCGCCGCGCCGCCCAGGGGGTCCACGCCGAGCGTGAGGCCGGCGGCGCGGATCGCATCCATGTCGACCACGTTTCGCAGATCGGTGACGTACGGCTCGCACATAATCCTGCTGGTGCGTGGTCGCCGCTTCGAGGGCCGTCGCGAACGGCACACGTTTCACATCGCGATCACCGGCTTGGAGCAGCGCGTTCGCGCGGTCCTGAATCCAGTCGGTCACGTCGGTGTCGGCGGGGCCGCCGTTGGGCGGGTTGTACTTGAAGCCCCCGTCTTCCGGCGGATTGTGCGACGGCGTGATCACAATGCCGTCCGCGAGATGCGCCGAGCGGCCACGGTTGTAGGTGAGGATGGCCCACGAGATGACGGGCGTCGGCGTGAAGCCGTGCATCGCGCTGGATGACGGTCTCGACGTCATTGGCCGCCAGCACCTTCGAGCGCCGTGCGCTGCGCCGGTTCGGACAACGCATGTGTGTCTTTGCCCACGTAGAGCGGGCCGTCGATGCCCGTGAGCACGCCGGTAGTCGCAAATCGCCTGTGTGATCGCCAGCGATGTGCGCCTCGGTGAACGAGCCGTTGAACGGCGTGCCGCGATGCCCGCTCGTTCCGAAGGACACGAGCTGGCTCGGGTTGGCTGGGTCCGGCTTACGCTCGTAGTACGCCTGTTCCAGCCGCTCTACATCGACGAGGATTGACTTCGGGGCGGGTTTCCCCGCCAGAGGCGAGATCGTTCCACGTGCCTTCGTTGTGTCACCCACGGTCTCCTCCACGACGCCTCTCAACTATGACACTGGGCATGCACCCGCCTGTTCCCGCAGCGCGGCCCACAGCCGTCAGCCATCCTGTGCGGAGCCGCGTCTCAATTCGTCGGACGTGAGGGGCGGTAGCCCGGTCCGTACAGTGCGCGCCCGGCGTGCACGCCGGTGTGTCGGCCGGCCTCGAGCGTCACGGCGCCATTGACGATCACCATGTCGATGCCGATCGGATACTGGTGCGGCTTCTCGTACGTCGCGGTGTCCGCGATCGTCTTCGGATCGAAGACGACGATGTCGGCAAAGGCGCCGGCCTTGACGGTCCCGCGATCGGCGATCTTCATCTGCGATGCGGCGAGGCTCGTCATCTTGCGAATGGCCTCGGGCAGCGGGAGCACCTTCTCGTCGCGAACGTAGTGGCCGAGAATCCGCGGGAACGTGCCGTACGAGCGCGGATGCGGCTGGCCGCGCGCCCAGCGCGCCTTCGGGCCGGATCGCCGCCGAATCGGTGCCGACGCTCACCCACGGGAACCGCATGCGCCGTCCGCACATCGTCTTCGCACATCATGTGATACAGCGCGCCGACGCGGCCGTCGTTCTCGAGCAGGATCGAAAAAGCGTCTCCCAGTCGTCCTGTTGCGCTCGGCGGCGATCTGCGAAAGGCGCTTGCCGAGAATCGACTGATCCTTGTCGGCCGGCACGCGCGGCGATCTGGATGCCGTCGAACGTCGCGCCATCAGCAGGTTCTCGACCTCGGTGTTCGCCTCGATGTCGCGGCGCATCTTCGCGCGCTCGGCGGGGTCTTTCAGGCGCTCGAGCATCTTCTCGCGGCCGCCCTCCTGCGCCCATCCCGGCAGCGTCGCCGGCAGGCTCGGTGCCGCCGGCCGTGTACGGATACTGGCACGCCGTGACGTCTACGCCGCTGCGCCCGCGCGTCCTCGATCGCGGCCGCGAATTCGTCCATGCGGCCCCAGTTCGCCTTGGCGCCGATCTTCAGGTGATAGATGACGACCGGCAGTGCGGCCTCGCGTCCGATTCGAATCGCTTCGCCGATCGCCTCCTTGAACGCGAAAGCTCTCGCCGCGGACGTGCGAGATGTAGATGCCGTTGTGCTTGGCTGCGACCTCGCGAGCGCGATGAGCTCGTCGGTGTTGGTATAAGACGCCGGCGGATAGATCAGCGCGCTCGACGAATCCGAAGGCGCCCTGCTGCATCGCCCGATCGAGGATCGCCTCCTCGCGCTGCGAGCTCGTCCGGCGGTCGGCGCGCGATTGTCCATCCCGATCACCTGCTCGCGAACGCGCCGTCGACCGGCACGAACGATGCCGAGGTTGATCGACGTGCCTCGCTCTCGCAGCTTGTCGAAGTAGCCGTCGAATCCGGTCCAGTCGAACGCAAGCCGAACGGCGCGAAACGACGCCTCGTCGCGCCTTGGTCCAGAAGGCCGGCGTGCGCCCTCGCCGATGATTTCCGTCGTGATGCCCTGGCGGATGTGGCTTTCGCCGTTGCCGTCGCGAGGAGCGTCGTGCCCGACTGGCCCTGCACATCGATGAAGCCGGGCGCCACGACGCGGCCGCTGGCGTCGATGGTCCTGGCGGGCGCTCCCGGACACCGTGCCGATGGCGACGATTCGGCCGCCGTGATCGCGACGTCGGCGCGGCGGGCGGCGAGCCGGTGCCGTCGACGACATCGCCGTTCCTGATGACGAGGTCGTAGGTCGGTGCGCAGGCCAGCGTGGCAAGCGGTAAGAAAAGTGCAAGCATCAGGGATGTCGTACGCATGCGCGGATTCTACCTGCTCTCGTCGCACGGCCAGGGCCAGATTTGCCATTACAATCAGCCTCGGAGGCCGCGTTGTTTCAGGATCTCCGCCTCGCCATCCGTTCGCTGCGCGCCACGCCGGTCGTCACGTGCGTCGCCGTCCTCTCGCTCGGCCTCGGCATCGGCGCGAACACGGCGATTTCTCCCTCGTCGATCGTCTCGTCCTGCGGTCGCTCCCAGTTCGCGAACCGGCGGGCTCGCCCTGGTGGCGACGACCGCTCAGCTCAGTTACACACCGAACTACAGTTACGCGCTCTTCGATGCGGTCGCCGCTCATACCAATTGTTCGACGGCGTGCTCGCCGTCGGCAACTGCTGCGGCCAGTCCACGCTCGCCGTCGGCAATTCCCACGAATTCGTCGATCGCCTGTTCGTCAAGCGGCGACTACTTTGCGATGCTGGGGGTCAACGCGTTCCTCGGCCGCGTCCTCACGCCTGCCGACGACGAGTCGGCGGCGGCCCGGACGGCCCGACTGTGGTCCTGAGCTATACAGCGTGGAAGCGCCATTTAATGGGGACGCCAAGGCGGTCGGGATGCATGTCCTGCTTGACCGTGGTACCGGTCACCATCGTCGGCGTGCTGCCGCCGTTCTTTCTCGGAACAGAAGTCGGCCGAACACTCGACGTGTTCCTGCCAATTCGTGGGGCGTCCGTCGTCCTATCGACGACACCGTTCGATCGGTACTCGTCTGGTTGAACGTCATCGTCCGGCTGAAACCGGGTCAGACGGTGGCGTCGTCGGCCGCGGCGCTTCGAGGTCTGCAGCCGGAACTTCGATCGACGACTCGGCCGCCGAACGAATCGCCGGCCGAGTACCTGAAGGAACCGTTGACCCTTGCGCCGGCCAGCGGCGGACGAGCGGCGGCACGTCCTCACTGCGCGAGCGCTTCGGACGGCCGCTCGCCGCCGTCTTCGCCGTGGTCCTGATGGTGCTCCTCATCGCAGCAGCCAACGTCGCGAACATGCAGCTGGCTCGCGGGACGGCGCGGCGTCACGAGCTCAGTGTGCGGCTGGCCCTTGGATCATCGCGGTGGCAGCTCGCGCGGCTGCTCACCGCGGAAAGCGCGCTGCTCGCCGCCGCAGGCACGGCCATCGGCGTCGTCTTCGCGAGGTGGGCGGGGAGACTCCTGGTTGCGCAGCTATCAACGAGTAACAGGCCGATCAGCTTCGACGGGGCGATCGACTGGCGCGTGCTGGCGTTTGCTGGCGCGGTCATGATCGTGACGACGATCCTGTTCGGCGTCGCGCCTGCTATCCGCGCGTCCAGCGTGGCGCCGATGGACGCGCTGAAAGACGCGGCCAGAACGCACACGCAGGCGGAGCCGGACTCTCGAGCGTCGTCGGGATCGCCCAGGTCGGCAGTATCACTCGCGCTGGTCGTGGCGGCTGGACTGTTCGTCAGAACGTTCAGCCATCTCATGCAGGTGCCGCTCGGCCTGGATCGGACCGACACCCTGCTGCTGACGATCAGAACGCCGACCGTACCGGGGAGCGAGCGCAACGCCTTGTTCCACCGTCTGGTCAAGGCGGTGGCCGCCGTGCCCGGCGTCGAAGTCGCCGGCGGATCGATCAATGCGCCGCTCGCGGGTACACTTGTGGGCGATTTCGTCGTCTCACAGCCGGGCACGTTACCGCCGCCAGGCGCCGAGCGTCTCAGGCAGTCGGATTGGGTTACGCCGGGCATGTTTGCGGCCTTCGGCATCGCCCTGGACGCGGGACGTGACTTCGACGAGCGCGACACGCCGGCCACGCCGAAGGTGATGATCGTGAACGAGGCGTTCGCGCGACGGTTCTCTCCCGGCGCGTCGCCGATCGGAAAGCCGCTCACGCTGACATTTCGGGCGCAGGGTGACTACTTGCTCGGCACGTTGAAATCGTTGGCGTCGTGCGCGATTCGGTGTTCCGCTCAATCCGTTCGCCAGACGAGCCGACCGTCTATCTGGCACTTGGGCAGGACACGAGCCCGATTCTCACGAATAACTTCTATTTCGGCGTGCGTTCGACTAGACAGCCGACGGAGCAGTTGACGCATGCCGTCAGTGCCGCGATTCTCGCGGTCAATCGGGACATCGTGTTGAAGGTTCGACCGATTGGCGACGAGGTGCGCGACGCCTGGCGCAGGATCGCATCGTCGCGGAGCTGTCGGGGTTCTCGGGGCCTTGCGCTGCTGCTGGCGGGCCTCGGCCTCTATGGTGTACGTCGTACGCCGTCACGCGGCGGCGGGCGGAGCTGGGATCCGGATGGCCCTCGGCGCGGCGCCAGCGACCGTGATTCGCCTCGTGCTCGCGCGGGTGAGCGCGCTCGTCGCGACCGGTATGCCGTCGGCGCGGTGCTTGCGCTCGGGGCGGCGAGATTCGTCACGGCGATGCTCTATGGACTGGAGCTGCGCGACCCGGCTACGCTCGCCGCCGCAGTGATCACCCTCGCTGCGGTGGGTGCGCTCGCGGGCTGGCTGCCAGCGTATCGCGCGTCGCGGATCGATCCCGCCGAAGTGCTCCGCGAGAGTTGACCGGTCCTTCGATGTAGCGGCACGCCGATGCGGGAAGATCCGCCAGTTGAACTGGAAGGCCGAACACTAGGGACAACGATCCTGGCCAAAACGTGAACTGCAAAGCGGGTGCGCTTGCAGCAGCGTCAGGTTGCGCGAACTTTGCGCGGCCGTGCACTCAGTTTGCCCAATTCTCGGGTCGCTCTCCGCATCCGACGACGACCACGACAACGCCGATCACATACCTTGGCGAGCTTCACTCGCATGATCTTCGGGTA
>CAWCDQ010000028.1:0-101994 GCA_963794305.1 uncultured Acidobacteriota bacterium
CGCGAGACCTCCCGCCCGGTGGCCGCATCGAACACGCGTGCGGTCTTATCCTCGCTGCCGGTCGCGACGAACTGGCCGTCGCCGCTGAAGGCGACAGAAATGACCGCGCCGTTGTGCGCAATCGAGGAAAGTTCCTTGCCGGAGTTCGCGTCGAAGACTCTGGCCGTCGCGCTGTGGCTGCCCGTGGCGAGCCGCCGGCCGTCGGGGCTGAAAGCCACCGACCAGACGGGGCCGCCGTGTACGACGCGGAACAGCTCTTTTCCGCTTTCCGCGTCGAACACTCGGGCCGTGTTGTCTTCGCTCCCCGTCGCGACCCGTCGCCCGTCGGGGCGAAATGCCACCGACGTCACTTCCCCTTCGTGCTTCAGCGCGAAGATTTGCCGACCGTTGGCCGCCTCGAACACCCGCGCCGTCCGGTCGGCGCTGGCCGTCGCGACCCGGCGGCCATCAGGGCTGAAAGCCACCCACGACACGCTTGCACCGTGCTTCAGCTCCGCGATTCGCTTTCCCGTGGCCGCCTCGAACACTCGCGCCGTCCCATCGTCGCTGCCGGTGGCCACGCGCTGCCCGTCAGGACTGAACGCGACCGACGCCACGCCGCCTCCGTGCTTGAGCTCTGAGATCTGCTTGCCGGCGGCCACGTCGAAGACTCGCGCCGTCTTGTCCTCGCTGCCGGTGGCCAGCCACTGTCCGTTCGCGCTGAACGTCACCGCCGAGACCGCGGCGCCGTGCATGAACTTCGACACCCGCCGGGGCAGGCGTTCGCTGGACTCACGAAGCGCGCGATCGCCTTCGAGACTCGGCAGCCTGCGCATCGACGCGATGGCGAGGTTCGCCGCCGGCTCCAGATTGATGCTCTCGGCCTGGAGCGCCGACGACTCCGCGGCGAGCTGGCGCACCTCGGACTTCGTCTTGAGCTGATCGGCTTCGTTCTTCTTGTACCAGGCCAGAGCGCCAAGACCCGCGAAGACCAGCGCGAGCGTCACGGCCAGCGAGAAATTGCGTCTCACCCGGAATTGCCGTCGCCGATCCTCCTGCTTGCTGGCCTCGATCAGGGCCACCACGGCGTCGAGGTCCTCGGTGCCGGCGTAGTGCTCGGCCCACGCGCTGGACGTATTGCGTTGACGGTCCCACTCCAGGGCGCCGGCGAAGTCCAGACCGATCAGCACCTCTCCGCGCTGGGATTTCCAGTTCATGGCTCGCACGACGAGATCGAGAAATGTCCTCGCGGACCGTTCCTCTTCCGGCAGCCACTCGTCGCGCAGCTTCTTCCACTGCCGAATGAGGCTCTCGTGCGTGATATCGATGTACGTGTCGCGGTCGATCGCGCCGGCGCGAGGGGTCAGGAATGTCGCCTCGCCCCGCCGGAAGTGGTCCACCACGCTCGTCACGACCGCACGCGACTCCTCGGTGACGGCGCCGCACAGGGCCCACAGTTCGCCAAGCCTCGCCGGATCCCTGCGTTCGCGATTGCCGGTTCCCCGGGCGGTCAGGCGCTTGAAAATCGTCGCCGCGATGTTCTCCGGGACTCCCGCCAGCAGTTCGTCGGCATGACGGTTGAGCGCGTCGTCGAAGCCGCCGATCGCCTGCGTAGTCGCTCACATCGATGCGCCGCGTGCGATCCGGATCGGCGGCGCGCCACTGGTTCCACGTGCGCATGAGCGCGTGCTGAAGGATGGGCAGCTGATCCGGCTCATCGCCGGCGTCGTTGAGCAGGCGCTGGACAAGGCTCGGCGCGATTTGCACACGGCCGAGCGGCCCCTCGATCATGGCCTTGCGCTGGTCCCGCGTCATCCGCGGGACGAGGTACTGGCAGTCGTTCAGCGTCTCGGGAAGGTCGCGAAACTCCGCGCATTCGCCCAGGTAGTCCGATCGCATCGTGATCACGATGTAGACCGGCGGGTGATGATTTCGGGCCGCCATCAGGAGCTGAACGAACTCCGCCGCGTTGGCCGCCGCCGCGTCGTGCGCCCGGCGCCCCTCCTCCGTCATCGGCGCGAAGCCTTTGTAGCGAAACAGCTCCTCGAACTGGTCGATCACCACGAGCAGGCTCTCGTCGGCCTCGAGCTGCCGCGCAACCTCGATCAGACCGTGACTGGTCTGGCTGAGGCCGGACGCGTCGAGACCCGACTCGCCGAGATTCCTGGCCAGGCTTTCAAACGGCGCGCCGGCAGGACGCGTGACGACGATGCGCCAGCGCTGACCGGCTTCGGTGACACGGCCGCGCTCGAGCGCCGGGATAAGGCCCGCGCGGACCAGCGACGACTTGCCGCTTCCCGAGACGCCGAGCACCGCGACGAAACGATTCCGCTCCAGGCGGCCTACGAGCTCGGCGACTTGCTGGTCGCGTCCGAAAAAGAGATGCGACTCCTCGGTCTCGAAGGGGCGCAGTCCGGGATACGGATTCTCGAGCTTCTGCAGGCGCTCCACGACCGCCGCGAAGCTCACGGCGGACCGCCTGACCGCCGAAGCAGCGGCGCGAAGAAGGCCTGCAGCCGCGCGGGATCGAACTTCCGAATTGCTCGCCGACGTACAGCTCACGGAAGGCGTCGCGAATGGTCTTGACCGCGTCGGTCTTGGTTTCCGGCGGATCGAACAGGCAATGCCTTTTTCCGCCGCGCTCGCCGGAGGCCTGCACGATCTCGGCGAACTCGCGCGAGCACCAGTCCTCGTCCGCGGCCCCCCATACGAGAAGGACGCCGTCGGAACGCGACAGGCGCAGCGTGTGCTGGGCGGGATCGTCCGGATGCTCGAAGTGGAACTCCTTCCGGAAGTGGAAACTGATCAGGCCGGCATTCTTGACCTCGTTCCGGTCTCGCGCGTTGTACACCGAGATAGACGCGCGGCTTTCCCTGCGTTTCCGGCAGCGCGCGCGGAATCGGGCCGGAGCAGCGCCAGGACTTCCTCTTTCAGCTTCGCCGGGTTGATGCTCGCGTTCAGATACGTCTTGTTCGACGCGTCGAGCTGTTCGAGATAGGCCGAGAGACCGACCTGATTCGCCTCGGCGCCCTGCTCCACCGTCGGCGAACACCAGACCAGCCAGGGCTTGCCGTTCTGACCGGCGGCGAGCTCGGCCAGCTCTCCGGCCCGCTCGTCATAGTCGGATCCGAGAAGAAACACGGCAACGGCGGCCTCACGCAGCTGGTCCTCGAGATTCAGCGTCCGATCCGGCAGCAGGCGGTAGCTTTGGGCCGCGAGCTCCGCGGCGAGCGTCGTGCGAGTCCCCTGAAGGTCGCGACCAGGCTGCGGCGGGTAGAGAAATACCGCCGTGCTGTGGTTCCGCATGCGCTTGAGCAGATCCACAAGCTCGCCGACAAGACGACGAAAGCTCGCGTCGAACGGCGGGCTGCCGGCCGCGAACGTGTCCGCCTCGTCGCAGAACGGAATGTCGGTGAGGCCCGCAAACAGTGTCCAATGCTCGTTGCCGTCGACGGGAAGAATCGGGCAGCGGAAGGCGAAGAGCTCGTTCGAGAACTCCTTGCTCGCAAACCGGGCGCGCCTGGCCGGATAGGTCTCCGTGAAGACCTTGCATTCGATCTCGACGCAGTACCGCGACCGCACGTACGTCGGGGATGGAAGCAACAGGAACGCGGCGGACGATCTGACACTCTCCGGGATCTCGTTGGAAAAATCACGAGACGCGCGGAGCTTCTCGTCGTCTATCCAGATGCTGGGTTTGACGCCGAGCCGTTGCTTGAGGGCCGGTTCGAGACGCGCGATCAGCCGATTCACCCACTCGCGATCGTCCTCGTGGGCATAGCTGATGAAGACGTCGTGCTCGTAGCCTGGAACGAACGCCATCGAGCGCGGAGTCTAACACGGCCCCATGTCAGGCCATGCCCGACGAGCGACGACATGCATCTTCTCAGCGCAACCGCTGACACATCTGCCAGCTCCTCGGATCCGAAAGTGAGCGAGGGCTATCGTCGTTGCAACGACAGTCCCGCGATTTCCAAGCCGAGCCACGCGCCGAGAAGGCTGGCCGCGGCGAGCATCAATCCACCGGCCGCCAGGACGATCGGCACAAGGGTGCCGCTATCTCCGAGCAACAGGACCAGGGTCATCGCTGTTGCCGCACCGGCCGCGATCGCCGCGCCTGGCAGCCGCAAGATTCCCGAGATGAGACTGGCTGCAAACACACACCCCAGCGTGAACGCGATGGCGCGGCCCGAGTTCAGGAACCAGGGAGCGTGCGTGCCGCCGAACCACAGCGCCCATTTCGCGACCTCAATCGCGTGGGCTCCGCTGAATGTCAGCAAGCCGACCACGAACCCCAGCCACCGCGCCATCGCGTGTCGTGTCACCCGGCACATCCTTGTCGCGTTATGCAGCGATCGTCGATCGATCCTCTCGCAAAGAAACAGCCGACCACGGCCATGTTACAGCGGTCACACGTCCAGCTTCTCCACCACAGCCACCATGAGCTCGAGTCACACCCGCTCTTGGCGTAGCAGCGGTCGTGATCGTCGCAGCACGGCCGAACGATCAATCCGTCGAGCCAGTGAAAGTCGTCGCACCCCGCCTCGTTCGCGTAGAGAGTCGGAACGAAGAACTGAGCCAATCGGTTGGGCTTCGACGCCTCGCAGCCTTTGGCGACGGAACCCTGTTTCGCCGCGAGCGTCTTGAAATGGTGAGCCGCGATCAACTGCAGGTTCAGCCACGTCGTGTCGGGCGTGAACGGCCAGCCGCCGTAGTTGGCCTTCAACTCGTCGGCGCCGATCACCACGGCGCCGGCCATGAGCCCCGGAAGGCTGTACGCGAACACCTGATCCTTCTCGAACCAGACCGCCGTACCCACCGCAGCTCCGTTGATCGTCAATTCGCTGACCATCACCGGTCCCTCGACAGAACGATCGGGTGAAATCTGCCGCCGCGAGTATGTTTGCCTGGTGAGCTTCGCGGTCATACCGTTCGCCCACTCGGTTTCGACCGCCTCGACATCGCGGTCGACGTCGCGCCGCGCGGCGTCCTTCCGGCGCATGGCGCCTCCGTCCCAGACGAGATTGTCGGAGCCGTCTTTGACCAGACTGTAGGCCTGCCTGCACCGCCCAATCGAGCGTCGGCTTGACCACGTTCGGATCGCTCAGCGCCTGAAACCGCTCGTCGTCGCTCCGCTCGTAGCTGACCATGTCGTGGCCGCCATCGATCCGGTTCACGCGCAAATGCGCCTCGCTCGTTTCCACTTCGGTCGCGGATCGTCGTCGTCACATCCCCCACCAGGCCGCGCTGCGCAATGGCCGTATGACCGTCGCGAAACCTCGTCGTCGATCGTGACGTCTGAGCTTCGAGCGCGTAGTAGGTGGCCCCCTTCTCGCCAGGGTTGCCGACCTGTTTCTGACCCGCCGGAACGATCTGGACCGCCTTGTTGCCTTGCGACTGGGCAGCTCCGACTTCGGAACCCAGCCTCGGCCAACGCCACGGCCCCCAACACCAGGATCACTGCCCCGCTCGCCAACCACGTTTTCATCGTGCCTCCTGCGCACACCCTGTGCGGTTCTCGGTGAAGACGCGTGACCTCACGGCGGTGTCGCCGCCACGTCTCGTCTTCCCCGTTCGCCGGAGACACCCGGCGCCTGCGGCGCGCAACAGCGCCGTCTACATCGTCTCCACCTCCAACCTCGCCTCCTCGTCTTCATCGGCGCGCCACGGCGGCGAGTCGTTGCGCGGGTCGTCGCTTGCTGACTCGGAAGGGTCGTGAACCGGGTAGCGCAGGTACGATTGCAGGGTGTGATAACTGATATCCAGCGATCGGCAGGCTTCGCGCTTGTTGCCCTGACATCTGTCGAGCACGAGGCGCGCGTATCGGCTCGCCCACGCGCGCAGGGTGTCGTTGCGCCGCATCGACGGCCCGAGTGCCGTTCCGTAGTCGCCCCGGACAGCGGGCGGCAGGTCGTCGAGCTCGATGACCTCGTTGTCTGCAAGCGCGACCGCACGCTCCATCAGCCGTTCCAGTTCCCGGACGTTGCCCGGCCAGTCGTGGGCCATCAGCGCGTCGGACGCGCCTGGCGATAGACGCAACACGCGCTGTGGCTCGATGGCGCTCGAGAAAATAGAGCGCGAGTTCCAGGATGTCCGGCCGGCGCTCGCGGAGGCTCGGTACCCGAATGTCGACGCCGCTCAGGCGATAGAAGAGATCCGGACGAAACAGCCGCTGCTCCACCAGCGACGCCAGACTGCGATTGGTGGCCGCCACGATCCGGATATCCAACCGCCGGACCGATTGCCCGCCGACCCGCTCGACCGCCAGA
Organism: uncultured Acidobacteriota bacterium; assembly: GCA_963794305.1. Lineage (GTDB taxonomy): Bacteria > Acidobacteriota > Vicinamibacteria > Vicinamibacterales > CAVVIG01 > CAVQFC01. Next base: position 6,249 of record CAWCDQ010000028.1, read on the forward strand.
TCCTGGATCGCGCGCAAGCAGCTTTGCCTGGGCGGACAGCGACAGATCCGAGACCTCGTCGAGAAAGAGCGTGCCGTTCTCGGCCGCTTCGAACTTGCCTCGACGGCCGCGAACGCCGGTCGCCGTGCGTTCCTCGATGCCGAAGAGTTCTGCTTCGAGCAAGGTTTCGACGAGCGCCGCGCAGTTGATCGCGACGAACGGCCCGTTGCGCCGGCGGCTCAATTCGTGAATCTGCCGGGCCACGAGTTCCTTGCCCACGCCGGACTCGCCTTCCAGAAGGATGGTGAAATCGGTCGCCGCTACCCGCTCGATCGCCGCGCGCAGCCCGCACATGACGGTCGTCGAGCCGATGAGCGGCGCGGCTCCGTCCCGGCGAACGCGGCTCGGATTGAGCAGGCCGGCACGCGCCAGCTGCGTGCGCGAACGCTCGATCTCGAGGACGAGCGCCCCCAGATTCGCGGCAGTGCCCAGCATCTGAAAGTCCCAGTCGCCCAGACGGCAATCAGAATCGAAGGCCACTTCCAGCAGACCCTGCGATTCGGCATCCGCGCCCGGGACCTCCAGCGTCACCGACTCCGGGCTATGCGTCGCGGCTCGCCCTCCCCACCGATTGCCGCTCTCGCGCAAATGAACGCTTCGGACCGGAACGATCCGGCCCAGCGCGGTCTCGAACGCCCCGCGCATCAACGAGACGTCGAACCGCCGATCGAGCGCGCGTGTGAGCGCCGCCAGCAGATCCGACATCGATTCACGTCGATCCCGCTGGCGCAGGACGTAGGAGGACATGGTCGCCCTTGAACCAAACGGGATGCCAGCTCTCGTCGGCAGGCGCGCCCCTGAAACATTCGGAGATTCCGTGATTTCGACTGGCATCTCAAATCACCTGCGGGGTAACAACTTCCCCGCGTTCGTCAACGAACCACGGCAGATGGCGATCGAAGGCAATGGCGCCGCGATAACAGACCCACGTCGGACGCAACCTGACGACGGCGCAGCGGAGGACTCGTCCTCGAACGCGCGCGCGATCGGTTCCGCTCTCGACTTCGAGTTCGACGTCCGTGCCTGGCAGCAACCGGTGGTTGGTCTCGATGAGCGCTCCGCGCGACGACACGTCGATCAAACGCGCGCGGTGTCCAGGACGTACGCACGCCGACACGATGCGGTGTTCCTCGAACGCGTCCAGACGCCGGGCCCCGCGTCGATCTGGTGAGCTGTCCTTCATAACGGTTTCCATCGCCGCGTTCGTGAATCGAGTTTCAACATGCGCGTCTTGCCTGTTTCGCCGAAGATGCGGACCGCGTACTGCACGTCGTGCCGGCCGCGGATGTAAATCGTTCCGGATGTCGAGGTGCCCACGGCGGAGAAGCTGGCGATATTGCCCGATCCCAATCGGATGGGATCGGATCCGGGAGGCGTCCCGCCGGGATCGGCCGGCGGCGAACCCGGCGCGGCGCCGAACTCGACGCCGGGGAATTGATCGGACAACCGTTCGGTGACCGCGATGAGCGGGTCGATCCCTCTCTGAATGTCTCGCGTGAGCACACCGTTCCGGTTGCCGTCCAGATACATGGCGTAGCTGTAGCCGCCATCGGCCGATTGGCGTGAACTGCACGCCCACCATCGCGGACCGCTTCACGGCTTCCATGCGTGCGCGCTGCAATTGGCCTGACACGTGATGTGCCGCGCCTCTCGCGCGCGCCTCGTCAAGGCCGGCGAGGTACTGTGGCACCGCCGCCGCGGTCAGCGTGGCGCCCAGTCCCATCACCATGATCAGTTCGAGTAGCGAGTAACCCCTGTGCTCCTTGATCGGCGCCATGGCATTCCTGCGGTCCGGACGCACGTCGCGCCCGGACCGGCGTGATCTACGGCAGGTTCGGGTGATCGTGATCGGCTTTTGCCGGCGTCACGGTGATCTGCGCCTTCAGCTTCAGGAAGTTCTTCTCGCCGACGCCACGAACGTTCATCAGCTCCTCGATCTTCTTGAACGGCCCGTTCTTCTGCCGGTACTCCACGATGCGCGCGGCGGTTTTGGCGCCGATGCCGGGCAGCCCCTCGAGATCGGTTGCCGACGCGGTGTTCAGGTTCACCACGGCGGTGGAGACCGGTTTGGCGGCGCGGGCGGCGCTGTTGGACTGCGCGGCAGTGAGCGGAACGGCGAGGAGCAGGCACCAGCAGGCGACGATCGACAAGACAGTACGGAACATCGAATCCTCCTTGTGAAAGTTGATGACCCCGACCGGCGAACTTGGCCCGGCAAAGGAGGTCAAGCCCCGCGAGCCTCGGAGTACCAGCCAGGGTCGACCTGATCCACAGCAAGCGCCCGTCCCTCGTCCGGCGATCGCCGGCGTGGCGCGATCGCGTTGCGGGAATGAAGGTTTTCGCCGTGGATCACCGGAACGGCGACGGTGGACTGAATCGAGCCGCTCGAAATGCCCACTGAGGTTGTCGCTCGGCTGGCGATCGCCCAGAAACCCGCGGGCGCCGCCGGCAACGCGAGTGGCGCTCGATCGGCGTATCATTCCTGCGATCCAGACATGCGAGCCGCCGACATCGCCCCGCTCGCGTAGAACGGGCGCGACGGAAACCACGCCGTCGTCGCCGGGTCCACACGGCAAGCGGCAGGGTGACGCGCGAGGAGCGCGAAGCGGAGAGCTGTGGGTCCGTCGAGCCGAATCGCTCGCATGCCGGGGCTGGAGTGATGCGCCGGATCGATCGGGACGCCGCACGGCCGCTTTTGTGCGCGCGGTCACCATTCCTGCCGGTCGCGTCGATGACACATTTGTCGATCGCGCCGACTTCGCAGCGAAAGCCGCAGATCAAGCGATATGCCGTGATGGCACACGGTGTGCGATTACCGACTGCGAGTGCTATCGATAGTCCGCGAGCGGATCGGCGCCAGGCCTGAGCGACGTGAAGTAGTCCACGTGCTTGCGCCGCGAAATCGCTTCGCTGTATCGGTCCGAGGCGATCTTCGCGCGCGCGAGGCGATCGCGTCGTACAACGCGGCATCGTCCCAGAGCGCGCAGACGGCGTCGAACCACGGCTCGATCTCTTCTTCGGCCGGAAGGCGCGGTGCCCCTGTGCGTCATCCACGCGGGGATCGGCAGCACGCGTCCGCCGCCTCCGGTGGAGAAATCGCCGTCCGAGCACGTCGGGCAGCGATCCGCGATTCGCAACGAGCGGGGGCACGCCGTTGATCATCGCCTCGGCGGCAACGCGGCCGAACGGCTCCTCCCATACCGACGGGACGAGCAGCAGGCGCGTGAGCGCGAAGTAGTCGGCGGCCGACGGCACCGGCGGCGCCGCCATGATCTGCGGATACTGGCGAAAATCGATGCCCGGGAATCGAGTTCAGCGCCCCGCCGCTTTGTCCCGACTGAACGACCAGGATCGGAATGTCCGGACGGCGCGCGCCGAGCATGTCCGCGAGACGCGCGAACAGCCACAGCCCCTTGTGCGGCGACGGATGCACGAAGGTGACGAACGCGCGCGATTCGACGGGCGCGACGGTCGCGGACCAGTCGATCGGCGGCTCGATGGGAGTGCTGAACAGGCCGACGCTGCTCGCGGTAGTGCCCGGTGAGGAAGCGGCTGCACGTGAACGCGTGATCGACGTGGGCAAAATAGCGCGGCTCGTAGTAGCCGAACCCGCGCACGGCGAAGGCCGTCGCGATGCCTTGGTCCGCGCGCACGCTGCCATCGTCTCGAAAATCATCGGATGCCCATTGCAGGCAATCAACACATCCGGCGCGACGTCCCGCAGCAGCCGTTCGAACAGTCTCGAAGGTACTGGGCGGACTCGCGGCGATCGGGACGGGTTTCGTCGTTGTGGTGTGTCAGCAGCAGCGTGACCGGGACGCCGCGGACCGAGTAGTGCACGACCGGACGGTCGGCGCCCTTGGCCTTCTTCCGATTGTGGCGCGCGGTTGCCGGCGGCTCGACGCCCTGCTGCCGGAGGTGCTCCTCGATTGTGAAGGTGACGCGGCTCTCGAAGCGGGCCGTTGTCAACACGTGGCAATCATGACCGGCATCGGCGAGCCACCCAATCGAGCGTGCGCATGCTATGCGTCACGCCGGCGTTTGGATCGCTGATGCAGTGGTTGTTGACGAGGAGGAACCGCACAACCAAGCGTATCGACCGGACGACGTCGACTCTATAACACGACGATAGATAACCACTCTTTCCTAGGGAGGAAGCGAAATGTCTCAGGAAGTTCGCGTGGCGGAGCTGCGTTCGAAATCACAGAAACTGGTGGATGGGCCGCTGAAGCATGTCCGCGCGGCGGCGCTGGCCGCGGCGCTCGTGCCGCTCGCGTCTATCTGCGCGACGCCGGCGTCAGCGCAGACGAGCTGCGTCAATTCCGCCGGGATCTGCGGCGTCGTCTTCAACGACTTGAACCATGACGGCATGCAGGAGGCCGGCGAGCCCGGCCTGCCAGGCGTGACGGTCACGATCACCGATGGCGCGAATTCGTTCCCGGTCACTACCGACAACAACGGAGTGTTTAGCACCTTCGAAGTCATGCCTGGCGACGCGGTGCAGGTATTTATGACGGTGCCGACGGGATTCCAGGTCTCGCCGACGCCGACCTGCTCTTTCGGCGTGTGCAACGGCGGCACGCTCAACAGCGGGTTCAGCGTGATCACGACAACGGCGAGCGGTACATCGACCAACTTCGGATTCTTCCAGAGCGGTGCAGCCAACCCTGGAACAGGCACGATCGGCTACTGGAAGAATCATCCGGAGGCATGGCCGCCAGCTGGCGTGGTGATCGCCGGCAAGACGTACAGTATTGCAGACGCGATCGCGTGGCTGAACAAGGTCGGCAAGGACAAGAGCACGATGATGTTCGCGCAGCTCGTCGCGGCCAAGCTGAGCGTCGCGATTGGCAACGATTCGAGCTGCATTGCGCCGACAATCGCGGCAGCCGACGATTGGCTGATGTGGCATCCAGTGGGAAGCAGCGTCGCCGGTTCGAGCGATGCCTGGTCCGGCAGCGGCATGGGCGCGCAGCTCGAACAGACGCTCGATGCGTACAACAACGGCCAACTCTGCGCGCCGCATCGTCAGTAACACGGAGACTGCACAAGCGGCTAGTCTTCGCCCGGCGGCTCTCTTGATCGAGGCCGCCGGGCCTCGCCTTCTCCTTTCCAAAGGCGGCGACGGCAACGCGAGTAGCGCTCGATCGCGTATCATTTCCGCGATCCAAACATGCGAGCCGCCGACCTCGCCCCGCTCGAGCTTCTGAGCCTCGCGTCCCTGGGGACGGTGGCCGCGGCGCTCGCCGTTTTCGATCCCGCGGTCACCTGGTGGTTTCCGTCGTGCCCGTTCCACGCGATCACGGGCTGGCTCTGCCCGCTTTGCGGATCGCTGAGAGCCGTTCACGCGTTGCTCGTGGGCCATCCGCTCGCCGCGCTGGCCTTCAATCCCCTCACCATCGTCGGCCTCGGAATGTGGCTGGTCGCGCGCGAACGGACGACCCGGTTCTGCTTCAGCGGCGCCGGCATCGCGCTGTTGGTGGGTTTCGGACTGTTCCGCAATCTCTAGCGAGGAATACCATGGACACACCTGAAGCGATCGCCGCCACCTATCTTCAGCGTCACGCGACCATCGATATCAGCAGCGCGATCTCGCGCGGCTGGGCGCTGGTGCGCGATCACATGGCGGTGCTCGTCGGCGCGACGATACTCGGCTGGCTCATCACCGTCGGGTTGGCGTGTATCCCGATCCTCGGCTGGATTGTGGGATTCGTGCTGCTCGGAGGTCTCGACTACATGTTTCTCCGGCGAATCCGCGGCGAGGAAGTGCAGATCGGAGACCTGTTCGCCGGATTCAACCTGGCGCTGCTGAATCTCACGATGGCGGGTCTCGTGAAGTGGCTCCTCACGAGCATCGGGTTTCTTCTGTGCATCCTCCCGGGCATCTACCTGGCGGTCGGCTACGTCTTCGCGCTTCCGCTCGTCGATCGACAAGAAGATGGAGTTCTGGCCCGCGATGGAGGTCAGCCGCCGCGTGGTGCACGAGCACTGGTGGTCGATCTTTGCGCTCGTGATTGTTCTGGCGCTGGTCGCCTTCTCCGGTTTCCTGCTGTGCGGCGTGGGCGAGGTGATCACGATCCCGCTGGCATCGGCGGCGCTGATGTACGTCTACGAGGATCTATTCGGGAAGGGTGAAGAAGCTCCGCTGCTGGCTTCGTGACGTAGTGCAGTGTCGCGTGTAGTGTCGGCTTTCGCCGGACCTCGCCTGGTCCGCCTGAAGGCGGACACTACACACATGTGGAGACAGCTTTAGCGTCGCCGCGGGTGGCGACGTTACCGGCTGGCCGCTGGAGCCGTCTCGCCTCGACACCACGCCAGCGTGTGGCGGAGCCCCTCCTCGAGATCGACCGTCGGCTCGTAGCCGAGCAGCTCCTTCGCCTTCGAGATGTCCGCCTGCGAGTCCTTCACGTCGCCCGCGCGCTCCTCGGCGTGAATCGCCTGCAGGTTGGTCCCGACAATCCGGTTCATGACCGATAGCAGCTGGTTCAGCGAAATCCGGGTGCCGCACGCGACGTTGATCGCCTCGCCGGGCGCCTTCGGCGCCTCGCACGCCCGCAGCACCCCGTCGACGACGTTGGCGACGTAGGTGAAGTCGCGGGTCTGCTCGCCGTCGCCGTAGATCGTCGGACGCCGCCCCTCGTTGAGGGCGGTCGCAAACAGCGAGATGACGCCCGAGTAGGGTGATCCCGGATCCTGCCGCGGGCCGAACACGTTGAAGTAGCGGATGGCGACCGCTTCGAAGCCGTACAGCCGGTAAAACATCTGGCAGTACGTCGTCCCCATCACCTTCTGCAGCGCGTACGGCGAGAGCGGGCTGGACGCCATGTCCTCCCGCTTCGGAAGCGTCGGTGTGTTGCCGTACTCCGACGACGAGCCCGCGAAGACCAGGCGCTTCACGCCCGCCTCGCGCGCGGAAACCAGCACGTTGAGCGTGGCATCGGCGTTGGCGCGGTGCGATGCCATCGGATCCTTCACCGACCGCGGGACCGACGGGATGGCCGCCTGGTGCAGCACGAAGTCCATGCCCGCGACCGCGCGTTGCGCGAACGACAGATCCGCGAGGTCGCCTTCGAGGAACTCGACGGGGTTGATGTTGTCCAGGTTGTGGCGTTTGCCGGTGACGAGACTGTCGGCGACGCGGACGATGTGCCCGCGGCGAACGAGTTCTTCGGTGAGATGGGAACCGATGAATCCCGCGCCGCCCGTGACGAGATAGGAAGCCATAGTGTTGAGGTCTGCTGCAAGAGGTCTGCCGGGCGTCAATCGGCCCGCGCAAGCGTTCAACAGATCAGACGCGGCGGCCGATCAGTTCGTGAATCCCCCATGCGACAGGCCCGGCGTCAGCTTGAGCGCGTTTCCGTAGTAGAGCTTCCGCAAGACCTGGTCGGGCAAGCCGATGCCATACAGCTTCCAGAACGCGTGATAGTCGCGGTAGTAATCGAAGTACTCGTCGTTGGTCTCGAAGACGCGCCAGTAGGTACGGGTACTCGTCCGGCTGATAGCTGTCCTTGCCGAAGAGAATCCGATCCTGGTACTTGACGAAGAACTCGTGCGACGCGCGCGGCTGGCGGCCGAAGTCGTAGAGCACCGCGGCGACGTCGTAGTAGACATTCGGATACTGGTCGAGGAGCTTGCCGGCGCGAACCAGGTCGTTGGCGTGCCAGCCGAAGTGCGCGAGGATGAATTTCGTGTTCGGATGCTTGCGGATCATGTTGTTCCGCTCGGTCATCAGCTGCTCGAAGCGGACACCCGACTGATGCCGGCGGTCTGAATACAACGCGAGCTCCAGCCAGCGCTCGTTCGTGTAGTCGAGCGGTTCGAAGAAGGCCGGCGGCTCGGCGATGTGGATGAGGACCGGCACGTTGTGCCGCGCGCACGTCTCCCACACTTCGTCGAGCTCGGGGTCGTCCACGGGAAGGCGCTCGCCGTTCGCCTTGCGCACGAACATGCCGAGGTCCTTGAAGATTTTCAGGCCCACCGCGCCGGCCTTCAAGTCTTCGTCGAGCTGTTTGGCCGCCTTCGCGCCGAAGCCGGGGCCGACTCCGCCCCCGAAATTGATGTTCGCGAAGAGGACCATCCGGTCCTTGTACTTGCTGGCTTTCAGCGCGTCGACGCCCTGACGGAGCCGATCGCCGAACGAGCCGCTCAGGTTGACCAGGATCTGGAGGTTGTTCGCCTCCATGCCTTTCATCACGCGGTCGTACTCTGCCGGCGAGATCGGTGTCGGCTGGTGGCTGTGGATGTCGATCACCGGGTACTTTGCGCGCGGCACCGGATGCTGCGGCGTCACCAGCTGGGATTTCGGCTTGTACTCGCGAATCGTCGGCGGCTTGAATTCCGGCTCGCGCCCTTCCGCCGGCCGGGGCCGAATCTGACCGGGCGCCTGCTGCGCGATCAGGGGCACGACGGCGGCGAGGCCGAGAAGCAGAAGCGCGGCGCGTTTCATCATCACCAATCTGAACTCTGAAACCTCTGACATCTCTCGATTCGAAAAAAAGATCGCAGCGAGCCGTAAGCCGAATTCTGTCCGCCTTCGCCGCTTGCGCGGCTTCGGCGTGACGACCATTCCTCTAGCCCCGCCATTGCTGGCGGGATCAAGCGACCTACCCGGAGACTTGGACGGGCCGTCCAACCAGCGGTGTTCTGCTGGGCGCCTCCCTATTTGGTCTTGCTCCGTGCGGGGTTTTGCCTGCCACCCGTGTTACCACGGGCGCGGTGCGCTCTTACCGCACCTTTTCACCCTTACCTTCACGGCAGGCCTGAAGGCCTGCACTACATCCGATCCGTCCGACGCGATCGTCCAGTCGTAGTGCAGGCCTTTAGGCCTGCCATGAGCGGCGGTATATTTTCTGTGCCACTGTCCTTCAAGTTGCCCTGACCGGGCGTTACCCGGCGCACTGCCCTGCGGAGTTCGGACTTTCCTCCTCACCTTCGCGCCTTGCGGCGCTCCGGTGAGACGGCCGTCTGTCTCGCTGCGAAGCTTGGATTATACAGGCTCGTCATGGCTGATGGCTAATGGCTGATGGCAGATGGTCATGGTCGATGGTCATGTCCATCTTCCATAGCCATCAGCCATCAGCCATCAGCCATTAGCCATCGCTCTCCTGTGTAATCTGATACTGCTCCAGCTTCTTGTACAAATTGCTCCGCGGCGTGCCGATGACCTCGGCGGTCTTGGAGATGTTCCACCCGTTCTCCCGCAGCTTGCCGACCAGGAACATCCGCTCCGCGTTTTCCTTGAACTCGCGAAGCGTGCCCGCCTTCGCGTCGGCGCCTTCGGCGCCGGGCTTCGGCGCGCCAAGCCCGCTGCCGCCGCTCGAGGACTGCGACCACACGGCCGGCGTCCGCACGCTTTCCGGCAGATCCGCCACGTCGATGACGTCGCCGCTCGTCATGATGTTCAGCCGCTCGACCGTGTTGCGCAGCTCGCGGATGTTGCCCTTCCAGCGGTATCGTCCGAGCGCGTCGAGCGCGGCCTGCGACATCCGCTTCGGCCGGACGTTGTTCTCGCGGCTGAAGTACTCCATGTAGTGGCGGACGAGCAGCGCGACGTCCTCGGGGCGCTCGCGCAGCGGCGGCACCTGAATCGGAATCACCGCCAGCCGGAAGTACAGGTCCTCGCGGAAGTGCCCCTTCTCGATCTCTTCTTCGAGGTTCTTGTTCGTGGCGGCGATGACGCGGACGTCCACCTTGATCGTGCGCGCCGATCCGAGACGTTCGACTTCGCCCTCCTGGAGCACGCGAAGCACCTTGGCCTGCGTCTTCGCGCTCATGTCGCCGACTTCGTCGAGGAAAATCGTGCCGCGATCGGCCTGCTCGAACTTCCCGACCTGCTTCTCGGTGGCGCCCGTGAACGATCCCTTCTCGTGCCCGAACAGCTCGGACTCGATCAGCTCCTCGGGGATGGCGGCGCAGTTCACCTGCACGAAGCGCTCGCGGCTCCTCAGGCTGTTGCGGTGAATCGTTCTCGCGACCAGTTCCTTGCCGACGCCGCTTTCTCCGGTGATGAGCACGGTGGCATTGGTCGGCGCCGCCCGGCCGATCGCCGCCATCACCTGCTTCAGGCCCGCGCTCTCGCCGATCATCTGGTGCCGGACTTCAACCGCCTTCTTGAGCGAACGGACCTCGTCGCGCAGCTGGCGCGAGTCGAGCGCGTTGCGCAGGCTGACGAGCACCCGCTCGCTCGCAAACGGCTTTTCGATGAAATCGAACGCGCCCTTCTTGGTGGCCTCGACCGCGGTCTGGATGGTGCCGTGACCCGACACCACGATGACGGGAACGGCGTCGTTCATGTTGCGCAGCCGCTCGAGCACTTCGATGCCGTCCATGCCCGGCATCTTGACGTCGAGGAGCACGAGGTCCGGCGCTTCGCGCTCGGCGACGGCGAGCCCCTCCTGGCCGGTGGCCGCGCCCAGGAACTCGTAGCCTTCATATTCGAGCGTCATCCGCAGCGAGTCGCGGATGGCGGCTTCGTCATCAATCACCAGGATGCGCGATTTCGGCATGTGTGTTTGTGTCAGGAAACGGAAGGAGACGGACGTTCCCCTCCGCTAACGAGTGCATCATCGTTCCTCGACGCGGATCGTCTTCAGCTGGCGCTGATCGAGATCCGGAACGTAGACGTAGAGCGTGAGGATGTCGCCGACGCGCGTCGCCTTGCGCGATGCGCCGATAATCGGCCACCGATGGCACGGCCTGGCGGTTGATCTCCAGGAGCACGGTGCCGCGCTCGATGCCGCCGTCGTACGACGAGCTCATGGCCTCGACGCGCGAAATGAGGACGCCGCGCATCTGCCGCGGCAGCTCGAGTCGATCGGCCGTCGCCCGATCGATGTCGCGCACGGTGAGGCCCAGGAGCAGGCCGTCGGGGTCCGCCTTGCTTCGTTCCGGCGGTCCCACGGGAGCGTCCGCCTTGTCCGCCCGCTCCCGCGCCGGCCGCTCGGACAATTTCACGACGAGCGTCTCGTCGTGGCCGTCGCGGAGCAGGTGCAGGCGCGCGGCGGACCCGGGAGCGCGCGAGGCGATCTCGCGGATGAGCTGGTCGTCGTTGGCGATGGTGCGATCGTCGAGCGAGGTGATGACGTCGTAGGGACGCACGCCGGCCCGATCGGCCGGCGATCCGGCCGTGATGTCCTGCACGAGGGCGCCGTGATCGACAGGCAGTTTCAGCGACTGCTCGAGGTCGGCGTCCACGTCGCGCAGGCCGACGCCCATGTAGCCGCGGCTCACGCGGCCCCGCGCGCGCAACTGCGGCAGCACGGCGCTCGCGCCGTTGATCGGCACCGCGAATCCGATGCTGCTCGCGCGCGAGCTGATCGCGGCGTTGATGCCAATCACCTCGCCCCGCGCGTTGATCAGCGGACCGCCGCTGTTCCCGAAATTGATCGCCGCGTCGGTCTGGATGTAGTTGTCGAGGCTCATGTCGAACAGCTTCCGTCCGAGGAAGCTGACGACGCCGACCGTGACGGTGTGCTCGTAGCCGAGCGGGTTGCCAATCGCGCAGACCCATTCGCCCATCCGCAGGGTGGACGAGTCGCCGAGCGGCGCCACCGGCAGGCCGCCCTGGCCGTCCACCTTGATCAGCGCGATGTCGGTGTCGGGATCCGATCCGATGAGCCGCGCCCGCATCGTGCGGCCGTCCGACAGTTTCACCGTAATCCGCTCGGCACGATCGACGACGTGGTGATTGGTGAGGATGCTGCCGTCGGCGTCGATGATGAAGCCGCTGCCGGCGCCCCGGCGCGGCGCGTCGCGGTCGCGCGGGCTCCCGTAATCAGGACCGTCGAACGGATCGCCGGGCTCCGCCGGCCGCGCGTTGCCGCGCCGCCGCCGGCCGCTGCCCCGTGCGGTCGTGTCGATGTTCACCACGGCCGGGTTCAGCCGTTCGACGACGTCCGCGAAATTGACCAGGGATGGCATCGCGGGGGCGTTGGTCGTGCGTGCGGGTGTCAGCCTGGCGCTCGGCGCCTTCGCCGGCCCGCCTGCCGAAACCGCGGATCGAGCCACTCCACCGGCGATGATCGCGCCGACGAAAAAGGCGATCACGGCCGTGAGTGCGACGGTGACGAGCGTAAAGCGCCGCGACATGTTCAGGAGATCAAGTATAAGCGTTCAAGAACGCCAAAAACTGCGCCTCGTCCATGCGCTCGACCCCGAGCTTTTCCGCCTTCTCGAGTTTGCTGCCCGCCTCCGCCCCGAACACGACGCACGTCGTCTTCTTGCTCACCGAGCTCGACACCTTCGCGCCGAGACGCTCGAGCGCCGCGGTCGCCTCCTCGCGCGACATCGCGCTGAGCGTGCCGGTGAGGACATAGGTTTTGCCCGCCAGCGGCCCCGGCTGATCGCTCGGCTCCGGCGCCTGGCTGTCCATGTTCACGCCGACTTCTTTCAGCTTCTTTACGAGCTCCTGATTCCGCGGTTCCTCGGCGAACGCCCGCACCGACGCGGCGACGACCGGTCCGATCTCCGGCACCGACTGGAGCGCCTCGATCGACTCGGTCATCAGCCGTTCCATCGATCGAAAGCGCCGGGCGAGCGTCGCCGCGGCCTTCTCGCCGACGTGGCGGATGCCGAGCGCGTAGATCAGCCGCGACAGGTCGTTCGCCTTGCTCCGTTCCAGCTGCGCGACGACGTTGCGGCCGACCTTGCCGAGTTTGCGCGGCACCGCGCGCTCGGACTTCGGCTCTTTCGGCGCCACGACGAGCGCTTCGAGCTGTTCGGGCGTCAGCTGATAGAGGTCGGCGTAGTCGTGGACGAGGCCCTGCGCAATCAGCTGATCCACCAGCGAGGCGCCGAGCCCCTCGATGTTCATCGCGGTGCGGGAGGCGAAGTGCTCCAGGCTGCGACGGATGCGTGCGGGGCACGAGGTGTTCTCGCAGCGCCAGACCACGGCTTCCTCGTCGCGCTGAAGGAGGCTCCCGCATTCCTTGCAGTGCGTCGGCATCTGCCACGGCTCGCCCCGCGGCACGCCGTCAGGGTGCGGCAGGATCGCCTTGACGACCTTCGGGATGACGTCGCCGCCCTTTTCGATCAGCACCCGATCGCCGGGACGCAGATCCTTGCGGGCGACATCCTCCGCATTGTGCAGCGTCGCCATCGAGATCGTGCTGCCGGCGAGCTTCACCGGCTCGAGGACGGCGTAGGGCGTGACGGCGCCGGTTCTCCCGACGTTGACTTCGATCGCCGTCAACGTGGTCGTCGCCTGCTGCGCGGGAAACTTGAACGCGGTCGCCCAGCGCGGGAACTTCGCCGTCGCACCGAGCCGCTCGCGCATCGCGAGATCGTCGACCTTGATGACCACGCCGTCGGTTTCGAATTCGAGCGCCCGCCGTTTGTCGCTCCACTCCGAGCAGAAGGCCACGACCTCATCGATGTTCGCGCAGCGCCGCCAGTGCGGCTCGACGGGCAGCCCCCACGCCGCCAGCTTCGTCAGCGTTTCAGCGTGGGTCGGGCCGACACGCGGGTCGGCCCCTACATCCGGGCGAGTCGACGCCAGCCGCTTCCTCGATTGGCGTGGGGCGGACCCCATCCCGGGCCGACACGCGGGTCGGCCCCTACCTCCGGGGGCGTAGGGGCGGACCCGTGTGTCCGCCCCTCGGGCGACGTAGGGGCGGACCCGTGTGTCCGCCCGTCCACCAACTGATACACGAACGCGCCCATGTTGCGCTTCGACACCAGCGACGGCTCCAGATTCCTCATCGTCCCCGCCGCGGTGTTGCGCGCGTTGGCGAACAGCGGCTCCCCCGCGTCTTCGAGCTCGCGGTTGATACGTTCGAACGACGCCCGCGGCAGGAAGACCTCGCCGCGGATCTCCACGCGATCGGCGGGGGGCGGCGGGGCGCCGGCAGGTGTGCGCAGCGCGAGCGGAATCGCGCGAATCGTCCGGACGTTCGAGGTGACATCCTCGCCGCGTGACCCGTTGCCGCGCGTCGCGCCGCGCAGCAATCGCCCATCGTTCGTAGGTGAGCGCGATGCTGAGCCCGTCGATCTTCAACTCGGCGACATACGCGACGGCGACATCCGGCGGCGTATCCTGCGCCGGTGCCGGCGGACCCGCGGCCGTCTGGTTCGCCGCGCGCAACCCTCTCTTCACCCGCTCGTCGAACGCCCGCAGCTCGTCCTCGTTGTACGCGTTGTCGAGGCTGAGCATCGGCACGACGTGCTCGACATCCTTGAACCCTTCGACGGCACGGCCGCCCACACGTTGTGTCGGCGAGTCGCTGGTGACGAGCTCGGGATGTTCCGCTTCGATGCGCTCGAGCTCGTGAAGGAGCCGATCGAACTCCTCGTCGGAGATCTCGGGATCGTTGTGGATGTAGTAGCGCTCCTCGTGATGACGGATCGCGTCGCGCAGTTCACCGACACGCTTCAGCACGTCCATCGCGAACCTGCCGAGACCACGAACACACGAAGCGCTCGAAGGCGCACGAAGAAGACACACATTCTTCGTGGTTGAATCGTCATCCCGACACCGGGCAATCGGCTGGACCGTCCAGCGGTGGACCGAGCAGCTCGGCGGCGACTTCCGTGACCACGCGATAGGCCGGCAATCCGAACAGCACGAGGCGGACCAGCCGCAGCGAGCCGGCTCGAGACGCGTGCGCGCGAATGGCCGCAATCATCAGGCGCGCGCACCGATCGATCGGGAATCCTCCGACACCCGTGCCGAACGCCGGGAACGCGATCGAGGTGATGTGGTGCGTCTCGGCCAACGCCAGGCTGTTTCGTGTCGCACGTTCGATGATGGCCGCCGATGTGCGCAGGTCCTGCCCCATGACCGCGGCATGAATCACGTATCTGGACGCGAGCTTGCCGCCTGACGTGATGACGCACTCGCCCGGCTCGACCGGCCCTTGAGCCATGGCCTCGGCCTCAATCGACTGGCCGCCGCGCGCCTTGAGCGCGCCGGCCACGCCCGATCCCATCCAGAAGGCATTGTTCGCCGCGTTCACCACGGCGTCGGTCTGTTCAGCGGCGAGGTCGCCGTCGGCAATTTCGAGGGTGAGAGGCGGGATGACGGAAGGCGATCATGGAATGCAAATTCAGAGTGCAAATTGCAGATTAAATCCATCGCATTTTGCAATCTGCAATCAGCATTGATCGGTCCCGCGATAGCACGTAGTCTGGTAACGCGAGCAGCGCGTCGCGTTCCGCGCTGGGCGGAAACGCGTACAGCGGCTTCTTCGCGCGCTCGGCGAAGTCCACGGCGCGCCGGTACGCGTAGTCGATCGACGCGTGCTCCTTCAGGCAGCGCAGCAGGTCGTGCCACTGCTCGGGCGTCGCGTTGCGCGCGGCGATGATGTCGCGGATGATCTGCGGTCCCGGACCGCCGTTGGCGTGGGCCTGGAGATGGATGAGCGGCAGGGTGACCTTGCCCTCGCGCAGGTCGCTGGCGATCGGCTTTCCCACGGCCTCGGCATCGCCCGTGAAGTCGAGGAGGTCGTCGACCAGCTGAAAGACCATCCCGAGGTTGAACCCGTACTCCTGCAGCGCCTGCTCGTGCTCGCTCGACACCTTGCCGAGCATCCCGCCAATCTGCGCGCAGCCGCCAAACAGGTACGCGGTCTTGCGGCGCATGATGTCGAAGTGCTCTTCCTCGGTGATGCCGGCGTCGCCGTTTTTCGTGAGCTGGTAGAGCTCGCCCTCGATCATGCGCAGCGTGACGTTGCACAGGTTGCGGATGATCTCGAGCTCGTCGTGCGTGAGCGCCATCGCCATCGACTTGATGTAGAGATAGTCGCCCAGCAGCACGGTGATGTCGTTGCCCCACCGCGAGTGCACGGCCAGCCGGCCGCGGCGCAGATCGGAGTCGTCGATGATGTCGTCGTGGACCAGCGTCGCGGTATGGATGAACTCCACGACCGCCGCGTACAGAATCGACCGGTCGCCCTTGTAGCCCACCAGCCTCGACGCCATCAGCAGCACGGCCGGGCGGATGCGCTTGCCGCCGCTGGTGCGGATGTATTGCCCGATCTGCGGGATCAGGGAGACCTTCGACTGCACGTGGTTCGCGAACTCCTCGTCGACCTTTTCGAGGTCGCCGCGGATCGGTTCGAAGATCTGCGATAAGGCCAGTGAAGACTTTTCCACGGGTTTCAGTTCAAAACTTTATCACGGCCTGAACAAGGTGTGGAAGTTCGACGCGGTACGCCGGGCGACCTCGCCGGACGGCGTCTGGTGGATGTCCGCAAGGGCCTCGACCACGCGGGCGACGAATGCCGGCTCGTTCCGCTTGCCGCGGTACGGCACCGGCGCCAGAAACGGGCTATCCGTTTCCGTCAGGAGCCGATCGAGCGGCACGCCGCGGGCCGTCGCGCGCAGGTCGGCGGCCTTCGGAAACGTCAGGATGCCTGCCAGAGAGATGTAGAAGCCGAGCGCGAGCCCCGCATCCCGGAGCGAATCGCCGCCTGTAAAACAATGCAGGACTCCCCGCAGCTGCCCCTTCCCCTCCTCGCGAAGAATCGCCACCGTGTCCTCGTCGGCTTCGCGCGTGTGGATCACGACCGGGAGATCGAGCTCGAGCGCGACGCGGATCTGCGCCCGGAACACCTCGTGCTGCACGTCGCGCGGCGAGTAGTCGTAGTGATAATCGAGGCCAATCTCTCCGACGGCCCGGGCGGCCGGGGTCGCCGCGCATTGCTCTCGCACCACGGTTCCGGCGCGCCGGGGATCGTCGGCGAACTGGTGCGCCTGGTGCGGGTGAACGCCGATCGCAAAGCGGACGTCAGGCCACAGCGTCTCCAGGCGCTCGGCCTGAGCCGCCTCCTTTGCGTTTCCCGCCTCGAGGATGACCATGACCCGCTCGAGGCCCGCGTCCCGCGCGCGCCGCACAACGTCGTCGAGATCGGCCGCAAAGGTTTCGTCGGCGAGGTGGCAGTGGCTGTCGATCAATGCCGCACCACGCGCGGTTGCCGTGATTCGAACGCCCGGAAGTCTACGTTCAGCTCGGTCGTCAGGCGCGCTCGTGTTGGTTCGTCGGCAAAGCTGTAGGCGATCGAATTCCTTGCGAGCCGTTTGAGCGTGGCGTAGTCGAGGCCCTGGTCGTCGACGGCCTTCCTGAACTCGAGCGTCAACGTGGAACGCGAGACGCCGGCATCGTCGGTCACCAGCGCGACCGGCACGCCGTATTTGAGATACGCCTGCAAGGGGTGACGGCTGCCTCGCACGCCGAGGATCAGGTCGCTGCTGCTCAACGCCACCTCGACGAGCACGTTCCTCGACGCCAGATCGCGCAGCAGCCCCAGCGGATCGTCTTCGTACATCACCCCGGTGCCGTGACCGATGCGCAAGGCGTGGCCGACGCGAACCGACTCGCGCATGTGGAACCGGAGGGTTTCCGGCGCCACGAGCCCCTCGGTCAGCTCCCCTGCATGCAATGTGATCTTCACAGCCGGATACACCCCGTGGAGGTAGTCGAGCATCGACATCTGCAGGCGGAAATCGCGAACGGCAACCGGATCGTCCTCGGGCTGCACGAGGTTGATTCCGACCACGCGGGGATCGGCGGCGGCTGTTTCGAAGCCGGCGAGGGTCTGCGCGAAGACCGCCTCTGGTTCGGCCGCGCGTGAGACCTGGAAGATGTAGCGGATGGCGACGCGGCATCCCGCATCCGGCGATGCGCCGCCGCAGCCGAGCAGCTCACGCTGACGCGCCTCGGCCGCGTCGAGCCGAGCCGTTGCCAGCCCGACGACCTCGCGTGCGAAACCCTTCCCGAGCAGCGACTGACGGAACGCCGGGAGATCCGGATTCCACCCGGCCGCGGTCCCGCGCAACGCCGACGCCCCGCCGTCCGGCGTCAGCATCAGTTCGAGATAGCTCACGTGTTCCGCCGCGGCGCGTGACGAGACCTCCGCGAGCATGTCTCCCGTCCTGAGCGACGAAATCCCGAACCGCCCGAAGGTGGCGAAGAAATGGTCGTGGCCGTTCAGCGCGGGATCCCAGTGCCGCATGGACATCGCGTCGATCGCCTGGGCGAACAGCGGGTTGCTGCGCCGCACGACGTCGGCGACAGGCGGCCGCCCCGCGCCGGCATCACACGTTCCAGTCACGATCGACATCGTCGCCGTCGCGAGGCAGAGTCCGTCCGCCGCGGCCCAGCGGAGATAACTCTCCGCGTACACGGCGCCCGACAGATGGTTGTGAAGATCGCCGCCCTTCGGCATGTCGGTGAGGAATGCGAGCAGCAACGAGGGCTGATGGCGAATCGACGAGAAGTACTTCGCCGCGGCCGCCTCGTTCGACGGCGACGCCGGCGGCGCGGCGGCGACGGCCACCACCGACAGCGCCACCGCCCCCATCGCACGTACCAGCCGCGCGGCGATCATCGCACTCGTGTGCCGGGGTCGGGCGGGTTCTCGAACGTGACGACTGTCGGCTTACCGCCGTCCGGGCTCGCCGCCAGCACCATCCCGTTCGACTCGATCCCCATCAGCTTTGCGGGCTTCAGATTGAAGACGATGACGACGGTCTTGCCGACCAGCGTCTCCGGCTCGTAGGCTTCGGCGATGCCCGCGACGAGCGTGCGCTGCTCGGTCCCGACGTCCACGCTGAGCTTCAGCAGCTTCTTCGACTTCTCCACTTTTTCCGCGGCCAGCACTTTGGCCACGCGCAGCTCGACCTTCATGAAGTCGTCGATCGAGATGCGGTTGTCGGCGGGCGCCGGCGCTGCCGTTGGCAGGACGGGCGCAGACACCGGTGGAAGCGCGCCCGGCGCGGGACCATCCGGCGGTACAGGGTTGTCAGTCACAGTCGTTGTCTCCTTGCGTGGCCACAGTGGCCCTTCCTGAAGTACGAGCCGTTCACCGTCGTTGCGCCATCGGCCGTCGCGATCGAAGGTCAGACCGTCGACAGCGGCGCCGACCCGGCGGAGGATCTCGCGGCTCGACGCCGGCATGATCGGCTCGAGCATGATCGCGGCGAGCCGAATCGCCTCGGTGGCATCGAACAGCACCTGTGAGAGGCGATCGGCGTGCGCCGGATCCTTCGCCAGGCTCCAGGGCGTGGTCGCCGCGATGAATTCGTTGGCGCCGTCGATCAGTTTGTACGCCGCCGCGGCGCCTTCGTGGAGCGCGAATCGGTCCATCGCGCTCCGGTACTCGGCCACCAGCGACTCGCCGAGCCGCGCCAGCTGGTCGTTGCCGCTCGCTCCCGGCGCCACGCGGCCGCCCCGGTACCGATGCGCCATCGACGTGACGCGGCTGACCAGGTTTCCGAGGTTGTTCGCCAGGTCGACGTTATAGCGCTCTTCGTAGCGTTCCCACGAGAAGTCGCCGTCGCCGCCAAAGGCAACTTCTTTGACGAGATACAACCGCAGCGGATCGACGCCCAGGCGATCGGCCGCCTCGATCGGGTCGACGATCGTCCCGAGGGTCTTGCTCATGCGCTGGCCGTTCAGCGTCATGAACCCGTGCCCGAAGACCTGGCGCGGCAGCGGCAGCTTCGCGGCCATCAGCATCGCCGGCCAGATCACGGCATGGAACCGCGTGATGTCCTTGCCGACGATGTGCAGGTCCGCGGGCCACCATTTCTCGAACAGCGCCTGGTCGCCGCCGAGACCGACCGCCGACGCGTAGTTGATCAGCGCGTCGAACCAGACGTAGGCGACGCTTCCCGGATCGAAGGGCAGCGGGATGCCCCAGGCCTGTCCCGCGCGGCTCACCGAGATGTCGATGAGCCCGCTCCTGATCAGGCTGAGGATCTCGTTCCGGCGCACGTCGGGTTGGAGAAAGTCGCGGTGCGCCTCGAAATGGTCGAGCAGCGGCTGCTGATACTTCGACAGCCTGAAGAAGAAGTTCTTCTCGCGAATCCACTCCGGCTTCAGCGTGGGGTGCAGCGGACAGTTGCCGTTGACGAGATCCTTTTCCTGCTTGAACTCCTCGCAGCTCACGCAGTACCAGCCCTGGTACACACCTTCGTAGATGTCGCCCGCGTCCCACAGGCGGCTGGCGATCTCGGTCACGCCGGTCTTGTGGCGCGGCTCCGTCGTGCGGATGAAGTCGTCGAACGACACGTCGAGATGAGCCCAGGTCTTGCGGAACTCGCGTTCCATCTGGTCGCAGTACGCCAGCGGATCGAGCCCCTCGTCGACGGCTTTCTTGAACACGTTCTGCGAGTGCTCGTCGTTTCCCATCAGGAAGCGGGTCTCGAAGCCGCACAGGCGCTTGTACCGCGCGATGACGTCGGCGCAGATCTTCTCGTAGGCCGTGCCCAGGTGCGGGCGGCTGTTCACGTAGTCGATCGCCGTGGTCAGGAAGAAGCGTTTCACGTCAGGTATGCCTTCATCACGATTGCCTGGACCTCTTTCAACGGCAGGTTGCTGGCCTCGGCCAGCTTCACGCAGTCCTCGAACTCCGGAGTCGCGTTCAGCAGGTTCCCGCCGCGCGAGGCGACCTTGACGCGTGCCGTGCCCATCGGTGTCGTCACGGCCACGATTTTTCGCTCGAGGCACTCGCGTTCGACGTCGTAGTGGCGCAGTCCAATCGTCGTCGTCTCGCGGAAAATGATGTCGGTCATCGCCGATCGCATGGCCGGCGCCGCCACGACCGTCAGCAGGGTTCCAGGACGATTCTTCTTCATCTGCACCGGAATGTAGAACACCTCGAGCGCGCCCGCCGCGTAGAGGCGGTCCATCACGAGGCCGAAGATCTGCGGGTTCATGTCGTCGATCTCGCATTCGATGACGCTGACGCGATCGCCCGGTGGCCACGGCAGGCCTGAAGGCCTGCACTACTTCCGAACCGGCGTCGCATCCGAGCCAGGCGTAGTGCAGGCCTTCAGGCCTGCCGTCTCCTCGCCGATCAACACGCGCAACACGTTCGGCGTCGACGGATCGTCGCGATCGCCGGCGCCATAGCCGACGCGCTCCATCGACATCGCCGGAATCGGCCCGAACGAAGACGCGTACGTCGTCGCGATCAGCGCGCCGGTCGGCGTGACCAGTTCCTTCTGCACGGCACCGCTGTAGACCGGGGCCGAACCCAGGAGCCTGAGGGTCGCCGGCGCGGGCACCGGAAATACTCCGTGCGCCGACTTCACCGTGCCGCCGCCGACATTCAAGGGCGAACACACAATCCGATCCGCGCCCGCCCACTCCATCGCGAACACGCAGCCGACGATGTCGATGATCGAGTCGAGGGCGCCGACCTCGTGGAGGTGAACCTTCTCGACCGGCATCTGGTGAATCGCGGCCTCGGCCTCCCCGAGGCGCTGGAACATCGCCTTCGCGCGGTCGCGCCCTTCGGACGACAGCGACGAGCCGTCGATCATCGTGAAGATCTTCGGGAGATGCCGATGGGCATGCGGCGCCGGGTTCGGGGTTCCGAGTTGACGGTTCAGGGAGACCTGCGCGCGCTCGTGCACGCTGAACTTCGTCGCCGACACGCCGGTGCGCAACACCTTTTCCGCACGCAGTTCGACCTCGCCCAGCGCCAGGCTGCCGAGCGCCTGCCTGAGATCGTCGAGCGGCAGCCCGGCGTCAATCAGCGCGCCGAGCGTCATGTCGCCCGAAATGCCCGAAAAACAGTCGAAGTACAGAACCCGGCTCACGGCTGCGCGAACTCCTTCATGCTGCGGGAACGTGCGTGGTCGGACCGACACGACGATGGATCACACCGATCCCGATAGCCCCGCACGTGTGGATCGGCGTCCACGACACCCTTCAGTATCGCCCACGAGGCGCATAACTGGCCACTCCAGCGCCAGGACGTCGGCATTCAACGTGATGCTAGCGATCCACGCCCCTGGCGACGCTGCAGTATCGCGCGTCGCCCAGAATCACATGGTCGACCACGTCGATGCCGATGAGCGCCCCCGCGGCCACGAGTCGCCGCGTGAGCGCCACGTCTTCGGGGCTCGGGGTGGGATCGCCCGATGGATGGTTGTGAAAGAGCACGATCGCGGCCGCGCCGCCAATCGCCGCCTCGCGAAACACGTCGCGCGGCTCCACAATCGAGCTGTTCAGGGTGCCGACCGCAAGCACGGCGGTCCGCATCACCCGGTGCTTGGCATCGAGCAGCAGGATGCCGAACTGCTCCACGCCGCGCGATCCGAACCGCGGCATCAGATACGCGGCCGCATCGTCCGGCCCGCGGATCCGCAGCCGCGCGCTCGGCGCGTGCGCCAGCGTCCGGCGTCCAAGCTCGAGCGCCGCGACCAGTTGCGCGGCCCGCGCGGCGCCGATGCCGGCGGTCCGGGTGAAGTCGTCCAGCGAGCAGCGCGTCAGGTCGTGCAGTCCGCCGTGCGCGGCCAGCAGCGCGTTGGCGACGCTCAGCGCGTTCCCGCGCCGGGAGCCGTTGCCGATGACCAGCGCAATCAACTCGTTGTCGCCGAGCGCCGCCGCCCCGTGCTGCCGGAGCTTCTCGCGCGGTCTGTCTTCCGGCAACAGGTCTTTCATCGTGTCAGCGCTCACGAATTCGAATCCACGCGGATCCGTCGACGGATGGCTGACGGCCGAATACCCACGCTATACTGAGCGCATGTCGTCGATGCGTCGCCTCCTTCTGTCGCTTGCCATCGCCGCGGCGATGGCCGGCGCGGCGTGCGGCGATCCTCCCGACAAGGAAATGCAGCAGGCGCAGGGTGCCATCGACGCCGCCCGGGCGGCGGGCGCGGATCAGTACGCCGCGCGAAGAGTTCACGGCGGCCGAAGAGGCGCTCAAAAAGTCGCACGAGGCGGTCGAGCAGCGCGACTACAGGCAAGCGCTCAACACCGCCCTCGACGCCCGCGAGCGGGCCCAGGCAGCCGCGAAAGAGTCGGTGAATCGCAAGGCCACGGCGCGCGCCGACGCAACAAAGGCCCTCGCCGACGCCGACGCGGCCTTGCACAACTCACGCGCGAAGCTCAAAGCCGCGGAAGCGGCCCACCTGGCACCGCGGACGCTCGCCGCCGGACGTAAAGCCATCGACAACGGGGAAAACGCCGTGCAAGAAGCGCGCACAGCGTTCGACAAAGGTGACTACCTCGCCGCGATCGAGCGTGCTCGTCCAGTTCCGTCCCAATTGAGCACGGCGGCCCACGATCTGGATGGCGCGCCCGCCGCCGGCACCCGCCGGCGCCACTGATCACATCGAAGAAACTGCTCGCCGCGTTTCAGAGCGATAGGTCACCAGAAAATCGATCCGAAGAGCTGGGCTAGCGAAGCCAGGTTCCTTCGACGACGACCTCCGCCCAACCGGTGAGATAGACACTGTCGTCGCGCCACTCGACGCGCTGGGCGCCGCCTGGTGCCACGACCGTGGCGTCGCGCGCGGCGCCGCCGAACGCCGCCGCCGCGATCAGCGACGCGCACGACCCCGTGCCTGAAGAGGTCGTCGGACCGACGCCTCGCTCCCAGATCAGAATCCGCACGCGATCGGGCGACTCGACGTGGGCAAACTCGACGTTGGAGCGCGCCGGAAAGATCGCGTGGTGTTCGAGCGCGGGGCCCAGTCTGTTGAACCGCGCTTCGTCCGGGAGCGGCCCGAGCGCCACGCATTGCGGGTTGCCGAAATTCATGACCGCAAGCTGCAGCGATTCGCCCGCCGCGGTGACGGTCACCTGACGAAGGTCGGCTGGCAGCCCCATGGCCGCCCGAAACGTCTGGCGAGAACCCTCGCGAGCCGTCCGCACGAGATGCTTGACGCCCCCTTCGCTGTGGATCGTGATCGCCGCGTCCTTCCGGTCGTCGTCTTTCAGCAGGAGGGCCGCGAGACCTCGAACACCGTTTCCCGAGACCTCGGAGTGACTCCCATCGGCATTCAGCAGGCGCATCGATGCGCCGTCCGGCGCCGGTTCGTACAGGATGAGCCCGTCGGCTCCGATCCCGGTGTGCCGCTGGCAGACCTCGCGCGCGAGCGCGTCGAGGGCGACGCCGGACGCCACGTCCTGGCTCCTGACGTAGAGGAAATCGTTCCCGTAGGCGTGGGCCTTTGACGAAATTGATCATCTGCGACATCAGGGATTGTCTGGTTATTTGCGGCAGAACGCCAGCAGGTGCCAGCCGAACCGGCGGACGAGCGCTCGAGGGAGCGCGTTGAATGTGCCGACGAAGAGGCCGTTGTAAACGGCGCCTTTCCACCCGCCGTGCAGCCGCGACTTCACGGGAAAGCGCTCGGGAACGATCTTCACCTCGCGGAAACCCGACACCAGCCGCCGGAACTCCCCGATGCTGAACTTCAACAACACCGGCGCATCGTCGTGTTCGAGGCCGACCTTCATCAGCTTTCCCAGCGCGTTGAGCCAGGAGATGCGGTTGTACACCTGGAAGACCGCCTCGCCGCCGGGCTTGAGGACGCGGCGGCACTCCTCGACGAGCCGGCGGGGATCCGCGGTGTACTGGACAACCCCATGGGCATAAACCAAGTCAAACGTATTGTCGGGAAACGGCAGGCGCTCGCCGTCGGCGACCTGAAAGGTGCCGGCCAGGCGCTGCTGTTCGAAGTTGGCCCGGGCCAGGTCGATGGCGGAGGCCGCCAGGTCCACGCCGGTGACCTCGGCGCCGCCCCTGGCAAACCGCGCGAGGTCCACGCCGGCGCCGCAGCCGACTTCGAGAACCGATCGGCCGCGGTAGCCGTCAAAGGCCACAAGCCGAAGCAGGTGATGGAGCTTTTCGAAATGGTACTGGTCGAGGTCGTCGAAAAAGCCGCGGGAACCGACCGGATGCGTCGTGATCTCGAGGTCGTGGATATGGTGATTCCAGTACGCGCGCACCTGTTCGGTCGAAGCCACGGCCAAACTATATCAGCAGCATTTGGCGCTCCCGGAGGCTCGCCTCGTCCCAGCGCCTCCATCGCGAGACCGATGCCTGGCCGCCGAAAGCGATAGCATGGCATCGATGATTCGCGATCTCGACCGTCTGACCGCGCAGACCTTCGACCTCCTCGTCGTCGGCGGCGGTATTTACGGCCTGACGATCGCGTACGACGCGGCCCAGCGCGGGCTCTCGGTCGCGCTGGTCGAGCGCAACGATTTCGGCAGCGGGGCGTCGTTCAACCACCTCCGGACGATTCATGGCGGGCTCCGGTATCTGCAATCGCTCGACCTCGGCAGGGCCCGCGAGTCGATACGCGAGCGCCGCACCACCGCGCGCATCGCGCCGCATGCGGTGCGTCCACTGCCCTTCGCCGTGCCGGTCTATCGATCGTTGACGCGGGGCAAGATGGCGATGCGCGCCGGCTTTCTCCTCGATCGCATCGTGGCGGCCGACCGCAATCGCGGCGTGCCTGCGTCGCATCGCCTGCCGGGCGGCCGCGTCTTCTCGCGCAACACTGCGGCGCAAACCTTTCCGGGACTGCGACGCCAGGGCCTCACCGGCGCCGCGGTCTTTTACGACTACGTCACGACGGAACCCGACCGTCTCACGTTTTCGTTCGCCCATGCCGCCGTGGAGCACGGCGCGGTGCTCGTCAACCACCTCGAGGCGATGGCTCCGCGCGTGGACGGCCGGCGCGTCACCGGCGTCAGCGCGCGCGACACGATCGGCTCCCGAACGATCGATGTGGCCGCGCGGATGACCATCAACGCGACCGGCGGCCGCGTGGACGCATTGCTGAAGCCGTTGGGCATCACGACCGGCATCCCGATGCTGAAAGCGATGAACCTCGTCACCAGGCGCGACGCGGGCGACGAGGCGCTCGGGGGCCGCTCCAGGTCGGGCCGCAACCTGTTTCTCGTCCCGTGGCGCGAGCGCGCGCTCTTTGGTACCTGGGAGTCGGAGCGTCCCTGCGATCCGGACGACACGACCGTCACCGAACAAGAGGTCACCGCGTTCATGGGTGAGTTGAACCAGGCGTTCCCCGCCCTGGATCTCACGATGGACGATGTGACCCTGGTCCACCGCGGTGTGGTGCCGGCCGCCGTCAAAGGCGATCAGATCGGCCTGGAGGGGCACGAGCAGATCCGCGATCATGCGGCCCAGGGATTCGACGGTCTTCTCACGGTGGCTGGCACGAAGTTCACGACGGCGCGCGGTGTGGCCGAGCGCGTCGTCAACACCGTGATGTCGAAACTCCAGCAGAAGCCGGTCCCTTGCCGGACCGCAACGACTCCGCTGCCGGGTGGGAGCCTTCGCGACATCGGGCTGGCCATCGCCGACGCCCGGCGGGAGTTCGACGAAGGGCTGCCGACCGATACGATTCCGCATCTGATCGCCGCGTACGGATCGCGCTACCGCGACGTGATGGAGATCGCCGGCACTCGAAGCGACTGGCGAACCCGGCTCGCGCCGGACTCGCCCGTCATCGGCGCCGAGCTCGTGCTCGCCGCGCGCAAGGAGATGGCGCCGACATTGGCCGACGCCGTGATCCGGCGAACACCGCTCGGCGCGCTCGGCTACCCGGGAGACCCCGCGCTCGACCGGGCCGCCGCCATCGTCGGAGGGGAACTTGGCTGGTCCGACGAACGCCGGCGCGACGAAATCACCGCCGTCACGCGGTTCTATCGCGATTCCATCACTCGCTGACGGCTGAGCCGGTCCCAGCTAGTGTTTTCCAGTCAGGCGTAGTGCAGGCCTTCAGGCCTGCTGTCAAGGCACGGGGACCTGAAGGTCCGCACTACATCGAACTAAAATAGCGCCGAGCTCGGCCGACGAGGCTTGTCGGGAAGGGTCCTGTCGCTCACAATCGTTCGCCATGCGACGCGGCGACTACGGCTTCGATGCGCCCTACGCCCTGGCCATGTTCGGCTGCCTCTCTCTTGGCGGCGGACTCGGCGTGGCAGCAGCGTGGTGGTCGGGCGAAACCCGCGCGGCCGCCCAGATGGCGTTCTACTCCGTCTTCTTCCTGGCGAATTTCAGCAGCTTCCTCTACACGACCAGGCATGGCAAGTTCGTCGAATGGGAGCAGATCCTGGGCCGGCTCGATCTTCGCGGCGATGAGCAGGTGCTCGACATGGGCTGCGGTCGAGGTGCGGTGCTCACGGCGGTCGCCCGCAGGCTGACCACGGGTCGCGTGACGGGCGTGGATATCTGGAATACGAAGGACCAGTCGGGCAACGCCCGGGACGTCACCCTGCGCAATGCCTCGCTCGAGGGCGTGGCCGATCGCGTGCAGGTCGACAACGGCGACATGCGCGCCCTGCCCTACGCCGACGCAACCTTCGATCTCGTCGTCTCGAGCCTCGCAATCCACAACATCCGTTCGACTGCGGATCGAAAGAAAGCGATCGTCGAAGGCTTTCGCGTCCTGAAACCCGGAGGCCGGATGGTGATTGCGGACATCCGGGCGACGTCGGTCTACGCCGAGACGTTGCGCACGCTCCAGGCGATGGACGTCAAGCGCCGCCGCCTGGGCTGGCGATTCTGGTGGGGCAATCCGTTCGCCGGCACGACGCTGGTCACAGCGTCGAAGGCACGGCCGCGTTCCCGCTACGCGTTTTCACACCGATGTCGGTGATCAGAAGGGACCGCGGAGACCGCAAAGAACGCGGAGAAAGATCTAATGGCTCTGCGATTTCTGCGATCTCTGCGGTTTCTTCTGAACGTGACTGCTCTTAAGGCACTGTGAACGCGTTGAATACGTAGGTGAAGCCCACCGTCAATCCGACGGTCGGATCGATCGACGTCAGGCCCACGAACACGCCGGCGTCGATGCGAAACGCTCCGCTCGTGTAGCGCCCGCCGATCTTCAGAATCCCGCGGGTCTCGGTCCCCGGGAACGGGTTCGAGCGCGTGGAGACGCGACCGTTCAGTTCGCCCACGACTTCCGTCGCCTGCGTCACCGCCCGTGCGAACGACAATCCGTACAGAAACACATCGTTCTGTCCCACACCGGACGTCGGATTCGTGAGAATGCCGGCGCCGATATTGCCGACGACCCGGATCGACTGCACGGTCTTGGCCACCAGGATCGTTCCGGAAAAGTCGGTCGTGTCGAGGTCGATGCCCTTCTCGTTCGACGCGTTCGGGAGCTTGGTCGCGAAGCGGATGCCGAAGGCCGGACGCGAGGGTGTTTCCGCGAGGAAGCGGATCTTGGTCGCGACCACCGCGTTCGAGACGTCGTGCGTGCTGTCGCCGGTCACGGTCAGGAGCCCTGCCAGCGGCGCATTCGGGTTGCGGCTGCTGATGCTCAGGTGGTTGAACAGCCCGCCGTCGATTTGCAGCTCCGCGATCGAGCTCAGGCCGAAGCTGAGCCCGATGGTCGGCACGCTCACCAGGTTGCCTTTCAATCCCGACACCGGATTCTGATAGTCGTGGGCGAGATCCAGCCCGCCCTCGATCAGGATTCGGCCGGCGCCGATCGGCTCCGGATCCTCTGTCACCAGCGGACGCTGCTGCGCCGACGCGGGGACGGCGAGGGCGGACAACACGAGCACGGCACACCAGATTCGAAATCGCATCAGCACCTCAGAGGAAAGGTCCGGCCAGGAGCACAGTCAAGGTCCGGCTGAAGCCGGACACTACCGGAACACGGTCAGTGGACGGCAGGCTCCGGTCTTCGTTGCGGGTTCATCGATACGAATTCATCGGATTCATCTGATGACGGATTCATCCGGATTCATCGGTAGTGTCCGGCTTCAGCCGGACCTCGTCGGCACTGTCGGCCTTTAGCTGGACTCTCGCACGCAAATCGCCCGGCGGATTCAGACGCGTGTCGAGAAGATGCCGCGGTGCCACGTTGCCGAGGGCCTTCAGCATCGACTGCTTGACGCCGGGATGCTCGCGTTCGAGCTCCATCAGCAGCCGCTTGGTCCGCTGCCGCTGCAGGCCGAGATCGCCGCACGCCGGACAACAGCAGCCGATGATCGGGAGCTCGCACGCTTTCGTGTACGCCCGCGCTTCCTCTTCGCCCACATAGACGAGCGGCCGGATCACGACATGCGCGCCGTCGTCGGACACCAGCTTGGGCGGCATCGCCTTCAGCGAGCCGGCGAAGAACAGATTCAAGAGCAGCGTCTCGATGAAGTCGTCGGCATGGTGACCGAGGGCAATCTTGGTCGCGCCCTGTTCCTTCGCGATTCGATAGAGCACTCCCCGGCGCAGGCGCGCGCACAGCGAGCACGGCGTCGCGCCATCGTCGAGGATGTCGTCGATCGCCTGGCCGATCCCGGTGTGCTCGATCCGGTATTCCCATCCGCGGGCGCGGCACGTGCTGGCGATGAGCTCGTGCTTGTATTCCTTGTAGCCCGAATCGACGTTGACCGCGATCAGCGAAAAGTTTATCGGCGCGCGCTGGCGCAGGACGTCGAGCGCCTGCAGCAGCGCCCAGCTGTCCTTGCCGCCCGACAGTCCGACCATGACGCGGTCGCCGTCCTCGAGCATGTCGTAGTCGACGATCGCCTTCGTCGTTTTCTTGGCGATCCGCGCCTCGAGCTCGCTGCGATAGGCCATGGATGAATTATATGGGGATCAGCGCGAGCCGACCACGCGCGCGGGAATACCAACCGCGATCGCCGAGGCCGGCACGCTCTCCCGAACGACCGCTCCCGCCCCG
This sequence comes from uncultured Acidobacteriota bacterium, assembly GCA_963794305.1. Lineage (GTDB taxonomy): Bacteria > Acidobacteriota > Vicinamibacteria > Vicinamibacterales > CAVVIG01 > CAVQFC01. Next base: position 35,691 of record CAWCDQ010000028.1, read on the forward strand.
ATCACGGCGTTGTCGCCGACCGACAGCCCATCCAGGATCTTTGCGCCCGCGCCGATCCAGACGCCGTCGCCGATGGCGACGCCGCTCGACGTGCGCCCCTGCTCCAGCACCGGCTTGGACGGGTCGGAGAAATCGTGGTCGCCGCCAATCACGTAGCTGTACGCCGCCATCAACACGCCCTTGCCGATCGTGACGCGGCTGGCGGAGAACACCTCGCAGTTGAAGCCGAGATTCGCCGCGTCGGCGAGCTCGATGTCGCCGTTCTTGCACGACAGAATCGTGTTGCGCCCGACGAACACGCCATCGCCGATGCGGATGCCGCGATTCGATTCGCCCTTGGCGTCGACGAGGCAGTTGTCGTCGATCACGACGTTGCTGCCGATGTGAATCTTGTGAGGGTGCCGCAGGACGACATGCTGCCCGAAGATGACGTTGCGCCCGCACGACCCCAGCAGCATCGGGTACAGCGCCTTCCGGATCGCCAGCCCCAGCGCGCCCGGCCACGACTGCGAGAACATCACGATGAGCTCGTACTTGAGGAGCGCACCGAACCCGGATCGCCCGACGACGAGCTCGGCGTATTTCGCGCGACTCGACTTGCCGGGCGCAAAGAGCTGCTCTTGGGCCTTGTCGATCACAACCATCCTTCGGCGCGATACCACTCGAGCGTGCGGCGTGTGCCTTCCCGCAGCCCGACGCGCGGCGCGAATCCGATCTCCGTGCGCGCCCGCGTGATGTCGAAGGCGCGGCTCTTGGTGAAAAAATCGACGCGCCGGCGAAAGATCGGCGGCTCGATGCCAAACGGCGCGCAAATCGCCTCGCACGCCGCGCCGGCCATCCAGAAGGGCCAGACCGGCAGATGGCGCGTCGGCGGCGCGACGCCGGCCACGTCGGCCACGAGACCCACGAGCTCGTTCAGCGTCGTCACTTCCCCACCCGCGAGAATGTAGGTGCGGTTGGCCGCCGCCGGGTGCGTCCCGCACAGGCGGAACCCGTCGACGAGGTCGTCGATGAACGTCAGATGGTAATAGATTTTCCCGTCGCCGAGCGTGATCCAGCGGCGGCGCGCGACGCCCCGAAAGAGCTTCAGCAGCCGGCGATCGCCGGGACCGTAGATGCCCGTCGGCCGCACGATCGTGACCTCGACGCCGAGCCGGGAGCCGGCGTCACGGGCCAGGCGCTCTCCCTCGAGTTTCGTGACCTGATAGATGTCGCCGGGCTTGAGCGGCGCATCTTCGTTGGCGGGCGGATGCTCCACGTCGCCGTGGACGCCGACGGTGCTGCAGTGCACGACACGGCGGACGCCGGCGCGCGCGGCCGCGTCGACCACGTCCGCGGCCGCGGTCGCGTTGACGGCGCGGTAGACCTCGTCGCCGAGGCCCGCCTGGCGGTAAAGAGCGGCGAGGTGATAGACGACTTCGACGCCGTCGGTCGCGGCGGCCACCGCGTCTCGATCGCGCAGGTCGCCCGTCACCAGGGTGACCCCGGCCTGTTTCAGCGCAGAGGCTGCTGGCGTCTCGATCCGCACCAACGCGGACACCACGTCTCCGCGCGCCGCGAGGGCACGAGCCAGATGCCCTCCGGTAAAGCCCGTCGCCCCGGTGACTAGGACGCGCACCGTTCCGCGACGAGCGTGACCGGCGAACCAAACGGTTTGAGCAGACCCGCCCGGTCGAGCACGTGTTCGGACCAGAGCGTGAAACGGCGTGAGCCGATCGCCTTGTGGAAGGCGATGGGCAGCACGAACTGCCGGTGCACCGACCTGATGCGGAAGCCGTTGCGATCGAACGCGTCGGCGATCGCCGAGCGCGTGAACACCCGGTACGGCTCGGTGGCCATGCCGGCGGCATGCATGGCGCGCCGCGTCATCGACTCGAAGAGCGCGACGCTCGTCGCCGACGGGTAGTCGACGATGACCAGGCGCATGGCGACGCGGCACAACTCGGCGACGCAGCGCTCCCACTCCGGCGTATGCATGAGCATCCGCAGGCTGACGACGGCATCGAAGCTGCGGTCGGCAAAGTCGAGCGCGTGCGCGTCGCCACGCTGAAACGTGACCGACAGCAGCTGCTCGGCTGCACGCTGCCGGGCGATGGCGAGCATTTCCTCCGACGCATCGACCGCCGTCACCTTCGCGCCGCCTGCCGCGAGAATGAGCGCGGCGCGCCCGGTGCCGGTGCCGACATCGAGCATCTGGCGATTCTGGATCCGTCCAACCATGTTCGCGAGCACGCGCGCCTGCGACTTGGCGATCAGCTCGCCGATCGGGCCGCTGAACCGGCGCTTGTCGAACGATTGCGCCATGGCGGGATCGGCGTACGCGGTGTAGCTGTAATGGTCGGGGTCGGCGGCGCGATCCGGCTTCACGCGACGTCCTTCACGACGTCGCCGGCCGGCGGCGCCGGGAACAGCGCGTCGCATGCCTGTCGCGTTTTGTCGAGGTACGCGGCGTAGCTGTACTTCGTCTCCGCCAGCTCGCGCGCGCGGTTTCCGATGGCCGCGGCTCGCGCGGGATCGGCCAGGCCGGCCAGAATGCCGCCCGCATAATCCTCCGCCGTCACGCCGGTGAGAATGGCCGTGTCGTCCGACAGCACCTGGGTGTGCGTCAGCAGGCGCGTCGCGACGATCGCCTTCCCCGAACGCAGGTACTGGTAAATCTTGAGCGGCGTGTTGGTGCCCCGCGAGCGGGGAGACACGAGCAGGTCGGCGGCCAGAAGATACGACGGGATTTCCGCCGCGGGCCGCTCACCGGTGAACACGGTAATCGTCTCGATTCCCGCAGCGCGCGCGTCTTCGCGCGCCTTCGCCACTTGATCCGGATGGCCGCCCGCGAGCACGAGACGCGCGTCGGGCCGGCGCCGATGCACGATCGCCATCGAGGCAAACAGCAGGTCGAGCCCCTGGTAGGCCTCGAACGTCCCCGTGTACAGCACCATCGGCGTGCCGGCGTCCAGATTCAGCGATCGGCGCACGGCCTCGGCCGCCGCCGGCGTCGCTTCGTCCTCGGCCGAGCCCGGCGCGTTCTCGATCAGCACGGTCTGCGCGCCAGGCTCGATCGCCTTCACCGTTTCCTCGAGCGACGGGCAGATGACGATCACGACGCGGGAGCGGCGGATCATGAAGCGCTCGATGGCCAGGAACACGCGCTTCATCAGCGGTGACCGGCTGAACGCGAAGTTCGAGAGCTGCTGCGGCAGGCTCGAGTGCATATCGTAGAGGTGCGGCAGGCGCAGGCACAGCGCCAGCAGCGCGCCGATGATGCCGCCTTCCTCGTGCGAGTGAATGGCGTCGTACCGTCCCGTGACGGCGCGGCGCAGGGCGCTCAACGCGAGCAGCGCATCGAGCGGAACCTTCGCGAGCGAGGGCCCGATCTTCACGCGCTCCACGAACGGCGGGCGGAGGCTGCGAAAGACACGAAGCCCGGGCATCGCCACGTTCTGGCCGAAGGGATAGGTGACGAGGTCGACGTGATGGCCGAGCGCGGTGAGGGCGCGGATGCGGTGGAACTCGCTGAACGGGGTGCCGCGCGGCTCGAAGAACGGCTCGGGCGCGATCATCAGGATGCGCACGGTTCCGATGATTTTCGCACGAAATGATAGTACAGTGTCGCATCCCTTCGCGAATGCCCCAGGACCAACCAGAATCATCCCCCACGCGCCGGTACCTCGTGCTGGCGCTCAAGCTCTCGGTCAGCGTCATCCTCCTCGTCGTCCTCTTCTCGCGCATCGACGTCGCGCAGTTGTGGCAGACGGCGAAAGAGGCGTCGGTCCCGTGGCTGCTCGTGGCGATCACGATCTTCGCGCTGAGCACCGTGGTGGCGGCCTGGCGCTGGAACCTGCTGCTGAAGGCGCAGCACATCGAGATCGGGCTGCGCTCGCTGCTCGGTTCGTTTCTGGTCGCCACCTACTTCAATAATTTCCTGCCGAGCAACATCGGAGGCGACTTCATCCGGATCAGCGACACCGCGCGGCACACGAACTCGAAGACCCTGGCCACGACGGTCGTGCTGATGGATCGCATTCTTGGATTGATCGCGCTCGCCTTCGTCGCGGCGCTGGGCGCGACGGCGATCGGACGCCTCCATCACGCGGCCGCACCCATCTGGCCGGTGTGGCTCTGGGCCGGATTTCTTGCCGGGGCTGCGGCGACCACACCCGGCCGTCTTCGCGCCTGTCGGCTTCGGCGAGCTCCTCCGCCCGCTCACAGTCTTTCACCCCGAATGGGTCGGCAACCGCATCACCACACTGACGGGAGCGCTGGCGAAGTTCGGCAGCGGAACCCGGCGCGCTGTTCACGGCGTTCGCGGGCGCGATCATGGTGCAAGGCGCCCTCGTGCTGTTCTACTTCGCCGTGGCGTACGCGCTGCACCTCGACATCGCGATTTTCGGACCTGGCGGTCGTCGATGCCGATGTCGTTCGTCGTCCAACTGATGCCGGTATCGGTGGGCGGCTTCGGCGTGCGCGAGGCGTTCTTCTCGTACTACTTCCACCGCATCGGTCAGCCGATCGAGGACGCCGTCCTGCTGTCGCTGGTCGGCGCAGGCGATGCTGATGCTGTTCTCGCTGTCGGGCCTGGCGGTCTACGTCTGGCGTCAGCGGCACCCGTTGTCCACCACAGTTTAGCAGATCTCAGAATGCGTTTCATCGAGTCGACTAGGTCCGACTGTCGGACTCAAGTCTGAAACTGTCTCTACGGCGGAAACCCGACGATCTCGTACAGCCGCGTCGTCTCGTCCGCGTACAGCGGCCGAAGGTAGGGCTCGAACTCCTTCAGCCGTGTGAGCACGTCGTTGCGGTTCTCGGTGTTGTAGCCGTACATGTGAAACACGGCATAGCGGACGGCGTTCGGTTCGAGAATCTTGAAGGCGGCGCGGCTCGGAAACGGCGCCAGCGTCATCACGTGCTCGTAGAAATCCGGCGGAATGTAGTCGCTGTAGCCGTTGACCATCGGCATCCAGTGCGCGGTCGAGGCCAGCATGTACTTCGTGTGCTGAAACAACCCCACCGCTGGATAGAAGAACGGCATTTCGATCACGGGCCCGCGCGGCAGCGTAGCCAGCGTGCGATACACGGGCTCGACCGGCGGCACCTGCGGCATGTACATCGGAACCACGAGCTCGCCTGCGACGGCGACGACGAGCGCCGTCGTCAGCAGCGCCGGATGTCGGGCCTGTCGGAGCCAGTGGGCCAGCGCCACGCCGGCCAACACTGACAGCCCGAAGCCGACGATCAACCCGAAGCGCGCCGGCGCGCGAAGCCAGGCGAACATCGGCACGACGTGATAGAGCGCGGAGTACAGCAGCCCTTCGGCCCGAACGACGCCCAGAACGCCAGCAGCGTCAGCCCTCCGTAGAGCGTCAGCGAGCTCGATGCGGCGATCCCGCGCGGCGATCACGGCGCCGCACACGCCGAGCACCAGCACGACGAAGCCGGGAAACGACACCTCCGACCACGCCGGCAGGTAGCCGAGCATCCACGCGTGCGCATACGACGAGCTCGCCAGATAGTCGCTCCAGTTGGCCGAGTACCTGAATCGCATCCTTCAGCTCACGGTGGAACCCGACCTGCTGCATCGTGATGTACGGCAGAAACGCCGGCAGCACCAACAGGACGGAGAGAGCCGCCCCGCTGAGAATCGCGGTCCAGAACGATCGCGACGACCAGAGGCGGCGGCTCGCGGCCACCACGAGAATGGCGAATCCCACCATGAGGGCGACGAATACGCCGTAGTAGCCGCAACAGACCGCCTGCGCCGCCATCGCGCCGCCGAGCGCTGCCCCTCTGGCGGCGTCCGGCCGGTCGGCCATGCGGTGGAACGCCAGCAGGGTGAACGGCAGCCCGGCAGTCATCAGCAACTGGATATGTGCCGTATGCGCGAAGACATATGGGCAGAACGCAAAGCCAATCGCGGAGACCGCCGCCGCGCGCCGATCGTGCGTCAGGTACCGCACGAGGTAGTACATGCCGGCCGCGCTGAGCACGAACGCGAGCAGCATCACGAAGTTGTGTGCGGCGTACGGATTGCGCGTCGCCCAATACACCGGAACGGCGAGCGCGCCCGCGCCAAGGTTGTTCTCGGAGTAGGCGAGGGTTCCGCGATGGGGATAGAAGATGTTCGCGTCGAACACGTGGAGAGGATCGACGACCAGCGTACGCGCCACCCAGGCGACGTTCCAGATCGACAGCTGCCCGTCCCCTTTGTCGACGCGCCCCACGTGGCCGAGCTCGAACGCTGTCGGGTAGGTCAGCGCCACCGACAGCGGCGGCGGCGGCAAGGACGACGAGGGCGAATTCCTTCACACCGGCAGGCCTGAAGGCCTGCGCGACGCCATCATGCGTATCGGTCGACGCCCGGCGTTCATTTCGCGGCCGGCACCGCCGTGAACCGCATCAACACGCCCAGATTGCGGTAGTCCGTCGACTCGGGGTTCCTCAGGTGTTCCGTGAACCCTTCGGTCGAGCGCGCCGAGAGCAGGTAGGCATAGCTGGTGAAATCGCGCACACCCGACGTCGGCAGATCGAAAGTCACCGGCCTTGTCCGGCGTCAGTGGGACCGTTACCTGTGCCGCCCCGGCCGAGACGATGAACACGGTGGGCACTCGCGATTCGACGGTCATCCGCAGGTGATCGATCCGCCAGTCGCTGCGCATGATCATGTCCGCGCGACCGTCGCCCGCGATCCAGACGCCCGCATGTCCCTCGGCATCGATCACTTCCGGCGGATACGCGTGCTCGTCGAGGAAATACAGGAGCACGTCGTTGAACCACGAGTGCGCACGCGGCCCCGCGACCAGCGCGATCGGCAAGTCGTTCGCCATCGTGATTTCGACCGGCAGCCAGCGGGCGAACCCGCGCTCGGTCGCCAGATAGGGTGACTTGGCGGCGACAAACGGGTTCACGAGCAGCTTCGCCGTGAACAGCGCGCCGCCGATCCACGCCAGAATCGCGGGCGCCGACGAGGCCATCGGCGGCATGAGAAAGAAGATCGCCGCGTACACGCCGATGATGTACCGGTTCCCTGTCGGTCCGCCGCCGCCGCTCCACGAATAAGGCGCCCAGATCAGCAGCCCGACGGCCGATCCGACAACGGCCATCGCGATCAGCAGGCGCCACGGCCGGCGCCGCTCGCTCGAGAACAGCCACAACACGATCGCCACGGCGCCGGGAAAGAAGTACGGCACGAATCCGAAGTGGCGGCCGACGAGGAAGTACTCCGACGTTGTGCGCGAACCGGTTCGAGAAATCCTGGAGCACGCTCTCCGAGTCGGAGTCGTTCGTGCTCATCTCCGTGCCTTTACGATCCCAGACGTTGTCTTTCGATCCGTCGAAGGGAAACGCGGTGTAGAACGTCTTGCGGTCGCCGCCCTGGTAATTGAACTCGCCGGCGTTGAGCGCGGTCACGCCGAAGAACGCGCAGGCCACCGCCACGCTCACCGCGCCGAGCACGAATCCGTCGAGCCATTTTCGGCGCCACCAGAACCAGAGCACGATCGGCGCGACGAGCAGCGCGTGGTTCGGCGGCTTCGAGTACGTCGCCGCGCCGAGCAGGATGACGGCGGCAATGTCGCTCCCGCGCCCTCGCAGCCACGCCGGCGCATCGGGTTTGACCTCCTTGTAGAGCCACAGGAAGTACGCGAAGAAGATGATGGAGAAATGCAGGATCTCGGGCGCGAGAAACACGGCGTAGACCGGCACGCAGGTCGCGCCGACGAACGCGAGCGTGAACAGCAGTGCCGGGACCGGCTCGGACTGCGCCGCCAGGAATTTGTAGCCGCACACGCACACGCCGAACAGCAGCAGCACGTGGAGCACGAGGAAGCCGTTGAGCCCGAGCAGCCGCACGAACGGCGCCGCCACGACCGGATACAACAGCGCCTTCGCGAAGTACAGCCGATCGGGCTGGCGATCCGCAGTCTTGAGCAGGTGGATGAACGGCGGCCTCGCGTCCACGCGCGGGCGCAGCTGCTTTCCCTTTTTCAGGAAAATGCCGTCGGGCCCGGACCGGTAGAGCCCGTAGAATCGATCCAGGTCGCGCCGCTCGTACGTCAAATCGTGGTCGTATGCGAGGCTGAGCGCCATCGACACGTACGTCGCCTCGTCGCCCTTGACGCCGAAGCCGGTCTTGACGACGTCCACTGACAGCGCCGCGGCCAGCGCGACGACGAGAAGCACGACTCCCGCTTTCATTCCGGTGCATCATATCGCGAGCGGAATGGGGTATTCTGAACGCGTTCCTTGTCCACCGTACCGTTTTCAGAGCGAGGCGGCAAAGCCCGCGGCTGTCTCGACCTTGTCAGCGGCCGCTTTCCTGCCTTTGTCTTCGGCGGCACCCTCGGCGCGCTTCTGCCGGTGTTCCATTTCCACGAGGTGACGCGCGAGGATCTGGAGCCGAAGCTTCGCCATCTCGCGGACAACGGCTACCGATCGGTCGATCTCGGACGAGATCGCGGCATACGCGCGCGGCGATCTCAAGCTTCCCACGCGTTCGGTTGGGCTGTGCTTCGACGATGCCTGGAAGAGCGTGGCCGATGTGGCGGCGCCGCTGCTGAAACAATACGGTCTGCGGGCGATCACGTACGCCGATCCCGGCGCGAATCACCGAGAACGGCGACGGCAGCTCTCCGTTCGTCACGTGGGCTGAGCTGTCTGCGATCCACGCGTCCGGCGCGATCGACGTCCAGTCGCACACCGATTCGCACTCACGCATCTTCGCGTCGCCCGACGTGGAGGATTTCGTCCAGCCGGGCTACGAGAACACGCCGCTGTTGAATCGTCCGCAGCTCGCCGCGCCGCCGCCGCTCGCGTTCGTGACGCCGGCCGATCTCGGCGCGCCGCTCTACGGCATGCGATCGCGGATGTCCGACGGCCGCCGCGTGCTCGTGTCCCGCGAGGTCCACACGAAATGCGTGGAGCTGGTGGCACGCGAAGGCGGACCGTCGTTTTTCTCGCGATCCGATTGGCGCGCGAGGCTCTCCGCCATCGTCGCCGCCGCGCCATCCGCTCCAGTCGAGAGCGCGGACGACCAGTCGCGCGCGATCGAAGACGAGCTCGCCCGGAGTCGATCCATCCTGAACGATCGTCTTCGGACGCAATCGGTCGAGCACATCTGCCTTCCATGGGGTATCTCGGGGAAGGAGACCGAGAGGCTGCTCAAGCGAACCGGCTATCGCTCCGCCTTTGCCAACCGCCTTCGCGGGCAACACGCCGTTCACGCCGGCGACGATCCGGTACTGGCTGAAGCGCCTGCCGAATGCCTACATTACGCGTCTTCCTGGACGCGGCCGGCAGTACTGGTTTTCATGACGGCCGCCTTCCCCGAAGACGTCGCCGTCGCCATCGTCTGCCACAACAACCGAGCGACCCTGGCCGCGACGCTCGAGTCGCTCGACGCCGCGGGCTGCCCGCCGGAACGCGTCATGGTTGTCGACGCGGCGAGCACTGACGGCACCGTCGACTGGCTGCGCACGGCGAGCCCCAGGGTGCAGGTCCGCGCGCTGGCGACCGAACGACGGTCCCAATCCCGGCAGAAATCTCGCCATTCGCGAGTCGCCGCAGCCCTACGTGTTCCTCATGGACGCCGATATCCGCGTGCAGCCGGATGCGATCCAGTGCCTTCGGAGCGCGATGACCGGCGACGGTGCGATCGGCATCTGCACGCCCATCGTGGTCCACGCCGGCGATCCGGCGACGATTCAGTACGCGGGCGGCAGCCTGCACTTCATCTGCGAGGCAATCAATCCCTGGATGAACCGATCCCTTCGCGAGCGGGGTTCGGCGCGTGCTGACGTCGGCGTCGCGTCTGGCAACGGGCTGCTCATCGATCGGCGCGCGGCTCTCGCCGTCGGGCTGTTCGACGAGCGCTACTTCATGGGGAAGGACGACGGCGATTTCACGCATCGCATGCGGATTGGCGGCTACCGGATCCTGGAACTGCCCGAGGCATTGGTGCTGCACGGCAGCCGGCACGAGGAGCGACTGGCTCTTCTACTACCAGCTCCGGAACCGGTGGCACTTCATGCTCAAGAACTACCAGTGGCGCACGCTGATTGCGATTCTGCCGTGCCTGGTGGTCCACGAGCCGCTGCAGCTGATCGTCCTCCATGCAAAAGGGTACGGCGCCACGTACTGGAAAGCGGTCCGCGGGCTGATCGCGATGCTGCCGGACCTTGCGCGCGATCGGGCGGCGGTCAAACGCTTTCGCAAGCTGAACGACGGCGCGCTGCTCAAGAGCGATCGCCTCATCGTTCGCGACGATCTCATGACGCCGCTCACGCGCTTCGGTAAAGGTCTGTACGACGCGTGGCTCTCCGCCTACTGGAGCCTGCTGCGGCACACGGTGCTGGCGGGATGACGCGCGGCGTCCTCATCCTCACGCCCTACTTCTACCCGATTATCGGCGGCGTGGAGAGCAATGCCGAACGGCTGGCGCGCTATCTCGTCGCGCACGGCGTACGCGTGCAGGTGCTCACGAAGCGGATCGGACAACAGCTGCCGGACGAGGCGGACCGGGACGGCATCACCATCCGCCGCATCGGTCCGCGCGGAGAGCGATCGTCGCTCGGCAAATGGCTGATGACGCCGGCCATCGTTCGCTGGCTCGTCCGCCATGCCGCCGGCTACGACGTCGTCTGCTGCGTGGACTACCGCGCGACGGGCGTCGCCGCGTTGATGGCGCGGCGGACGACGGGGCGTCCGGTCGTCTTCCAGGCGCAGACCACCGGCGTCCTTTCAGGGGACAACGTCGATCCGCTGCTGCGTCGCGCAGGCATCGGCGGACGCGGTGCCGTGGCACGCGCCGTGAAGTGGCCGGTGCGCGCGCTCTATCGCGGCGCCGACGCCTTTGCCTGCATTTCGCGCGACATCGAGCGCGAAACACTCGCCTGCGGCGTCCCTCGTGACCGCGTGTGGTACCTGCCCAACGCCATCGACATGACCCATTTCCGCCCGGCCGAGCCAGGCGAGCGCGATCGAATCCGCCGGGATCTCGGGCTGCCGGCCGATCGCGTGATTTGCCTGTTTGTCGGCCGGCTGAGCCGCGAGAAGGGCGTGATGGATCTGCTCGAGGCGTGGCGGCTGCTCCAGCCATCGGATGCGCTGCTCGTCGTCGCCGGGCCCGACATGACCGGCCATGCCTGGGACGCGGGCGCGCCCGGGCGGGCGTTCGTCGCCGCGCACGGTCTTGGCGAGCGCGTACTTTTTGCAGGGCCGCTCAACGACGTCGCGCCGATGATCCGCGCCTCCGATCTCGTGGTGCAGCCCTCGCACTTCGAAGCGCTCGGCCTGTCGGCAATCGAGGCGCTGGCCTGCGGCGTGCCCCTGGTCGCCAGCGGCGTCGGCGGCCTGCTCGATTTCGTCGTCGACGGAGAAAACGGCCGGCTGCTCTCCTCCCGAGGATCCCGCGGCGCTGGCCGGCCGTCTCGGGCCGCTGCTCTCCGACGCCGACGGAGCGCGCCCGCCTTGCCGCACGCGCCCGCGCGTCGGTGCTGGAGGACTACGACGAGCAGGTCGTTTTCGGCCGGATGCGCGCGCTGTTCGATCGCCTGGCGGAGGCCTCGTGAGCGCCTCGAGCAGCCGGCTGTCCTTTCTCAAGAGCAGCGGCTACGCGACGATCACCGCCGGCAGCGCGGTCTTGCTCGTCGCCCTGACGATGATCGCGGGCCGATGGCTGCCGGCGTCGGAGTACGGCAAGTTCTCGTTCGCCATCGCGCTGGCGACCATTGTCGAAACGCTCATGGACATCGGTCTCGGGCCGGTGACCGTCCGAACCGTCGCGAGAGACGGCGAGGGCGCCGGCAGGCTGTTTCGCCACGTCCTCGGGCTCAAGATTGCCTGGGGCGCCCTCGGTCTCGTGGCGCTGCTGATCGCGGCGCCGATCATGCGCCACGACCCGACGGTGATTCGCGCGTGCTACCTGATGGGCGTCTCGTCGGCTATCCGTTCGTACGTGCTGAGCGCGCGCGGGCTGCTGCAGGGGCTCAACAGATTCGATCTCGAAGCCATCACCGTGATCGCCGACCGGGGACTGCTGCTGGTGCTCGGCACGCTGGTGCTCGTCGCCGGCTACGGTCTCCTGGGCTTGTCGATCGCGTTTGTCGTCGCTCGCGTGCTGATGTTCGTGGTGGTCACCCTGATCGTGAAGCGCGTGACGGGATCGGTCGTGCCGACCTACGACCGCGCCGTCTGGATCGAGCTCCAATCGGCCGCGCTGCCGCTCGGCTTCTTCCTCATCACGCTCACCCTCTACACCTACATCGACACCGTTATACTCGGCATCATGCGGACCGACGCGGAAACCGGTTGGTACGCCGCGTCGTATCGCGTGTACGAAGGGCTGATGTACGCGCCGTCGGCGTTTGCCACCGTGTTGACGCCACGCTTCTCGCAGATGTTCGTCAACGATCGGGCAGGCCTGCGCTCGCTGTTCCGGCGCTCGCTCATCGGCTCGGCGCTGATGGCCCTGATCATCGGCGGCGCCGGCATGGTCCTGGCGCGCCGGATGCTGCTGCTCTTCTACGGTGCGGCCTACGAGCCCGCGGTGCCGCCGCTCCAGGTCCTGGCGGGCGGATCGATCTTCGTCTTCTGCACCTGGATTCTGCATTCAGCCGCGATCGCGATGAACCTCGACCGGCGGCTGGTCGGCACGACCGCGATCGGCCTGATCGCCAACATCGCACTCAACATCGTGTTCATCCCGCGGCTGGGGATCACCGGATCGGCGTGGGCGACGGTGATCGCCGAAGCGCTGATAGTGACGCTGCTGTACCTGCAGGTCCACCGCCGGCTGGCGGCTGCCGGGCCGGCCTCGTGAGCACGACGCCGCGCCAGCGGCGGATGGCCGCCGTGCTGGGCGGCGCGCTGTTCGTCTCGTACGCCTACTTCTACGGAGCCGGCGGCTGGAACCAGAACTCCCGCTTCGCGCTCATCCGCGCGATCCTCGAACGGCAGACTCTGCAAATCGACGCGTATCAGCTGCACACGGGCGATCGCGCGTTCTGGCGCGGGCACTACTACACGGACAAGGCGCCTGGCGCGTCGCTTCTGGCGCTCGGTCCCGTTCAGTTGGCGCGTCTCGTTTCTCGCGCAGCCGGCGTCGACCCGGCGACGTTTCCAGGCATCGCCTGGACGTCGTACGTCGCCGCCGTCGTCACGTCAGGTGTGTTCACGGTCATCGCAGCGCTCTGCGTGTTCTGGTTGTCGCTCCGATGGGGCGCATCTGATGCGAGCGGCGCTGTTTGCCGCGACGGCGTACGGCCTCGCATCGCCGGCCTGGGCCTACGCGACCCTCTTCATGGGACACGGGCAGACGGCCGGCTGTCTGATGATCGCGTTTGTCGCCGCCGATGCGCTGCGCGACGCCACGCCGCTGTGGCGAGCGAGGCTGGCCTGGATCCTCGGCCTCGCCGGCGGGTGGGCCGTCGTCACCGAGTTTCAGGCCGCGATCCCCGCGGTGTTCATCGGCCTGCTGGCGATCGCGTGGGACCAACGGGTTAGGCACGGCCTTCAGGCCGTGCCGAACTAGGACCGCCGGCCTCTCATCGTGCGGATCGCCGGCGGCGTTGCCATCGCGGCCATCCCGCTGCTGATCTACAACGCGCTGGCCTTCGGATCACCGCTGCACATCGGCTACGCGAGCGAAGAAGGCTTCAAGGAGCTCCAGACCGGCTTCTTCGGCATCACGTACCCGAGCCTCTCGACGCTGCGCGAGCTGCTGTTCGGCAGCTATCGCGGCCTTCTCCCGATCTCACCGCTGATGGCGGCCGTGCCCATCGGGCTGGCGGTGCTCTGGCGGATGAAATATCGCGGACCCGCGCTCGTGGCGGCCGGCACCGGCCTCTACTATCTCCTGCTCAACGCGTCGTATTTCTACTGGGAAGGCGGGTGGGCATTCGGCCCACGTCAGATCACGGCGGCGCTTCCGTTTCTCGCGCTGGGCCTTGCGCCGCTCTGGGATCTCGGACGCTCCGCGGGCCGCGGCCTGCTGGTGGCCGGATGGATCTGGGGCGTCGCCGCGACGCTCATCGCCGTATCGACGACGCCGCAGCCGCCCGCGTCGTTCAAGGCGCCGATGCGCGAGCTGCTGTGGCCGGCGTTTCGTGACGGCGACCTCTCGCTCAACCCGCAGACCTTCGTGCACAACAGCGTCGACGTCGAACACCTGCGCGGCGGCGGCGATCCGCATGCGGCGTGGAACCTCGGCGAGCTCGCCGGACTGCACGGCCTTCCGAGCCTCGTGCCGCTCGCCCTCGTCTGGGCGGTCGCCGCAGTGCTCCTTCTGCTGCTGTGACCGAAACACGCCTGCAGGAAGGCCCACAGCAGTTCGGCAACGCCGAGGCGAACATGCGCTTCCTCGAAGCCGCGGGTGCGCTGACGCCTGGCACCGATGTCCTGGAGATCGGCACCGGCACCGGCGGAATGCTGAACGCGCTCCTGCGGCGCGGCCTTCGCGCGCGCGGCGTCGAGATCAACCCGGCCCTCATCGCCGACTCGCGCAAGTGGTACGGCGAGCTGCCGGTGCAGATGGTGACGGACGTGACGCTTCCCTTTCAGGATGCCGCGTTCGATCTCGTCCTGAGCTTCGACGTCCTCGAGCACATCAGGGACAGCGACGCGCATCTCGCCGAGGTCTCTCGGGTGCTGAGGCCGGGCGGACGCTACCTGATTCAGACGCCGAGCAAGTGGCCGAACACGGTGTTCGAAACCATCCGCTGGAAGAGTTTCACGCGATGGCGTGACGATCACTGCGCGCTGCACACGCCGGAACAGCTGCGCCGGCGTCTCGCCGCGCACGGATTCGCCGTGCGGTTTTTCGACGTCCCCGTCGTGAACGAGTTCTTCAGGAGCAAGGTGCGCCGGCATCTCGGCTGGCCCGGCGCCGCGTTGCTGACGCTGGCCAACCCCGACCGGCTGCCGGTGAAGTGGCGAACGAACCTCTACGTGCAGGGGATCAAGAAGTAGCGCGACAACGTTCAGTGGCTAGCGGCAGTCCGGTGCCAATAGCGAAGGACTTCAGGCGGACCGCGCAATCGGCAGACCTGGAAGCTCCGCACTACATCGAATTGAAAGAGCGTGCTAGAAGCGGACGCCGATGCCGACGCCGAGGCGGTTGACGCTGATCGGCGTGTCCGTGGAGATGTGGCCGTACTGGTAGTGGATGTCGACGATCAGCTGCTCCCACGCCGGCCAGACGACGCCGCCGCCGAACGTGAACATCAGCCCCGACTCGCTTCCGGCGATGTCGGATCCGAGCGTGACGTACTGCGAGATGCTGTTGGTCACGTCGGTGCCGCCGATCAGGAACTTCACATCCTTCGA
Organism: uncultured Acidobacteriota bacterium; assembly: GCA_963794305.1. Lineage (GTDB taxonomy): Bacteria > Acidobacteriota > Vicinamibacteria > Vicinamibacterales > CAVVIG01 > CAVQFC01. Next base: position 51,003 of record CAWCDQ010000028.1, read on the forward strand.
GACCGACCCGACGCCAAGGCCTCCGCTGATGTAGGGCTTCAGCGTCGAGGCCACGGAAAAGCGATACCTCACGCCGCCGACGAAGAAGGTCGCCGGCTCGTTCACCGAAAAACTCACGCTGTTCGGCTGCAGTTGCGTGAGCGCGCTCGCGATGGACTGGGCGGCGGCGCTCAGCTCGCTCGTCGTGACGTTGCTGACGTGACCGAACGAGCCGAAAACCTGAATGTCGGGCCTGACGGTCACGCCGAACTCGGCGCCGTACGACTGGCTCGTCACGTTGCCGAACGCCGACTCCGCGACGGCTACCACGTAGCCGCGGTCGGGGGTGGCGCGGGGTGGTCTGTGCGCTCGCGGCGCGTCGCCGCGATCAGGATGGCGCCTGCGAGCGTGGTGATGCGGAGCGTGCCCTTGACGCGCCTCACTTCGCCCGTCCCGCGGAGGCGCGAGCCGAGGCTCGTATCGCGCCATGGCTGAACGATGACGTTGGAGCGCTCGTCGACCGTGCGCTTCACCGGACCGTTTCGCGCCACCGACGAGACCATGAAGCCGACGAGCTCGCCGACCTTCGGGACCCACGTGCTGAAGGGTGGACCGAACCCGGAGTCGGGGCCGATCGTTTTCGTGCCTTGTCCGGCCTTGCAGGAGGAAGCGCCGCGATAGATCCACTCCCCTGCCCCGCCGTACCACGTGCCGTTGATGCGCGCGAAGTACCACTGGTTCGCGTAGACGCCGAAGTTCGGATCGGGTCCGCCGAACGGCCAGGGCGAATCGGGCCAGCCCGGATCCGTATAGGCCATGCACACCGGACCGTCGCCGCCGCCATCCTGCTCGACGAGCGAGAGCACCGCCGTCTGCGGCCAGCCCGAGACGTCGGGGCTGTTCAGGTACACGACCTTCTTCAAGTCGATCGCGAAACTCGTCACGAACGTCGCCGGCAGCGTCGTCGGACCGGAGACGCCGTTGGACGACATCGCTGGCCGTCACGCGCCAGTACAGCGTCGTTTCCGCCGGCAGATCGGTGGCCGGCGTGAACGACGTCCGCGACACGCCTTCGTTGACGGTGCCCGTGACCAGGACCGGGCTGAACGCCGAACTGGACGCGATCTCGAACTTGTAGCGTGATCGTGCCGGCTGGACCGGAGTGCGTGGCGTTGGTCACCGTGAAGGTGGGCCTCCCGCCGGTGGCGGTTCCACTGATCGGGCTGACCAGCGTCGCCGAATCGATCACGATCGCTGGTCCGATCGTGAATGTCCGCGGCGCGCTGAACGGTCCGACGGTGCCGCCGCCCTCGGCGCGCGCGTGCCAGTAGTAGCTGGTGCCGGCCGCGAATCTTGTCGATCGTCAGGCTCGTCTGACCGCTGGCGCCGGCGGCGACACCGGTTTTCGAGTACGCCTTCGTCGAAAAACCGGAGTCGGTCGAAACCTCGAAGGTATACGTCGCGGCGGCCGACTGCGTCAGCACAGCATTTCCCACGACGAGCGTCACTGGCTGATCCGACGTTCCGGATCGTGGCTCCCGCCGCTGGCGAGGTCGGCCGCGGCACAGTTACCGAGGCGGTCGCGTTTGCCGTCCGCGGTGGCCGCAGCGCTGGTCGATGGTTGTGTGGGACTGCTGCTCTTCGAGCACGCCGTGGCGGCGAGGCACACGGCGGCCGCTGCCGCCAGTCGCAGACTCACATTCCGCATGGTTGTAGTTTAAAACACAAAACTTCGGCCGGCTGCTGACGGAAACGACACCATCACGACATTTGATCGTTCCCTTACGCTGTTCGGTCCGTTGTTGCGTTGGTCGCCCGCGGTCACGAGGAACCCGACCTGTTCGCCTGGCGCTGGCTGATGACCTGTCATCGGCGCCCAGCGGATCGGATCGAGGTACCAGTTCATCGCGTAGTCGCTCACCGGCCCGCCGTTCTCGTACAGGCCGCGCCAGTACCTCGATGCATCCCGATGCGTGCCACTGGCCGTTGATGTTGAGGACGATCCAGAGCGTGTACTGAATGCCGCCCGCCCAGCCTGGCGGCGTCACTTCGGGCCACGAGCTCTGCTTGTCGAACACGACGTGCGCGCCGCTCGGCATCAGGTCGAGCCGCGAGAGTCGTGGTCGTCACTCTCCAACTCGGCACGTCCGTTGGCGAGTTGTGGATGATGACGGTGTTCATGTTGATCGCGTCGTTCGGCGCCGGTCCGCTCGGCACTGACGGCCCCGGCGTGAAGACCGGCGCCGGCTCCGCCAGCATCTGGAACGCCTGAGTCACCGACCACGGTCCGAGCGTGGTCGGATCGTAGGCGCGTGCGTGCCAGTAGTACACCTTGCCGTAGCCAAGATCGACCGGCGAGACGAGGTTCGTCTGGTTCGGCGTTTCGGCGGCGCGTCCACGTCGCGACCTTGTTCGCGTACGAATCGCTGTCGGCGAGCTCAATCAGGTACGTGATCGGGCCGGCTGGTCCGGATCGCGGGGAGTTGGTCAGCGTGAACGTCGGACGCACAGTTCAGAACAGTCGAGTTCGGCGCCGGGGCGGTGAGCCCGGGAACGTCGATGACGATCGGCGTGAAGATGTCGAACGACGCCGGTATCGCGTACGGGCCGGTGTTGGCGCCGTCTTCTGCGCGGACGCGCCAGTAGTACGTGTGGCCGGTCGCCAGCGTGTCGGTCATGCGAAGGCTCGTGCGACCGCCGTCGCCTTGCGCGATGCCCTCTCGGGTGAACACCTTGTTGCTGAATCCCGTGTCGGTCGCGATGTCGAACGTGTAGGTGAGCGGCCGCGGGCCGTTACTGCCGGCATTCTCGATCAGCAGCGTCACCGGCTGTTTCTCGATCGAGATCTTGCTGCCCGACTGCGGCTCGAGCATCTTCGGCGCCGAAATCTGCACGCCGGGAATCGGACCTGCGACGCTGGGGCTCAGCGGGGTCGAGCTCTTGCTCGCTTCGCAGGCGGGGAATATCAGCACAGCGGCGAGGACGCCAAGGGCTGCGAAGGTTCGGGACATCATGCGCAATTAGGCTATCGGAGCGCAGGATTTGCGCGAACTTTAGACGCAAGTCGTCCTACGTGAGCTACGGCCCTTTTGAAACACTTCGTACACGGGATTGATATGCCGGAGCACCGAGGTGATTGGTTCCTCCGTTCGGTCCCCCACGAGATCTCGAGGGGCGCCGGGGAGCCAGGGCCAGGGGGACGGATGGCGATAGCGGAATACAAGGCGGTAACCGAGCCGGCCGCTCTTGTAGTCCGGCAATGAGCTGCCCTATCGGGCTGTCCGAAGGCTCGGCTCGGGCGTAGTCGGCATTCAGCACGTAGTACGCCGGCTGCCGCTGCTTGCAGTTCCGCCGCCGACGAGATCGTGGCCGCATTGAACGATTCCAGGCGAGGGTAATACTGCTGAGGAAACACATAGCCGACGACGTCGCCGGCGGTCACGTGCGTGGCGAGCCACTGCTCGACCGTATATCGTGAGTCTCGCAGCATCACGACGATCCACGGTCGCGGCGTACAGCAGCGTGCACGCGAACGCGGCGCACGCGCAGACCCGGCGCCACGCCGCTGCCGCGTCGGCCGTCAGAAATCGATCGAACGCCAGACCGCCGAACAGCGACAGCACAAGGCAGACCGGCAGCATGAACCGGTCGTAGTTGTAGAGCACGACGTCGATGAAGCCCGCGTAGTACGACACGACCGGCAATGCCAGCCACAGCGCGACGCGGCGATGCGCCGGTGTCCCCAGCGCGAGCACGAGGCCGGCGACGCTCACGAGGCACATCGGCCAGCCCCACGCCATGCAGCACGATGTGCACGCTCAGCCGCAAGAGCGCCAATCGGCCCGCGAGGCTCGGCTCGAAGTCGCGGTAGCGTCTCGCTCGCCGGCCCGATGATCAATCGGACGTGATCCGTGAAGCCGCGCCAGTTGAACGCGAGGTTGTGCAGCGACGACGAACAGCACGATAGCCACGGCTGCCGCCGCACAGCAGGCGCCGATCGAACAGCGCGTCGATCAACGGATGCCTTCGGCCTGCATCCCGGTGCGCGCGCCACAACCGCTCGACGATGGCGAGCGGGCATCAGCAGGAAGAGGCCGTACGCCTGATCCTTGGTGCAGACGGCGAGCGTGGCGCAGGCCGCGAGGCCGATGAAATCGCGCAGCGCCAGCTGCTCGAAGCACGCGCAGGTAGAAGACCAGCGAGACGGCGAACCAGAACAGGTACGGCACGTCGAGGTTGGCGGTCTTCGCGTAGTACACGAACGGCGTCACCAGCGCGAACATCGCGGCCGCGAACATCCCCGCGCGACTGCCGAACGTTTGCGCGCCGGCATGCGTAAACCGCGAGCAGCGTGCCGGTGCCGGCCGCGAGGCTGACCAGCCGGCTCGATCAACGTCAGCAGCGCGTATGGTACTCGACGTGCTCGAGGTCCACGCGCCCGAGCCAGCTCGAGCAACAGCAACGGGCTGAACACCACGGTGAGCACGTAGAAATGAAACGGCGGATAGCGATCGAACCAGCCGTGCGTGAACCAGCTGCGCGGCGGCGCCCAGCACCAGCGTCGGCGTGAGCTCGTCTGGCGCCCAGCTGCCGCCGGGCAAGCCCCACCAGATGCCTGTCGCGTTGAGGATCAACGACGCCGCAAGGATCCACTTGAGCGCGGGCCAGACCCCTTCGCCGGCAAGCCACGCCTTCCCTCTTGCGATCCACGCCCAGCCGATCGTCAGCGCCCAGGCCACGATCGAGGCGACCCAAACCCATTCCGCGGCCGCCAGCGACCGCTTCAGCCCGGCGCTGGATGCGAAGGCCCAGAAACTCGACCCGCCGCGGCGAGAGCGCCCACGCCGGCATCCGTTCGAGCGGCTCCCCCGCTCGCGCCCAGAGCAGCTCGAATGGAAAGGGCCGCCGTCCTGCGCGTACCGCACGTAGATCGCATGCACGCCGCGGCTGAGGGTGACGAGACCGGTTGCGCCGCGCGGCCACACGCGGCGGCCGCCGTTGTCGACGACGACCTGCCCATCCACGTACACCGCCGAGTCGTCGTCCGAGATCGTCGCGAGCGCGTAGCTGCCGTCGTGCATCGCGAGAAAGGAACCGGCCCAGGTGGTGCTGAATGCATCGGGCGGCGCGCCGCGAAAGGCGGCGAGCAGCCGCTCGTTGGAGGGCTGAGGATCGACGGTGGACAGGGCCGGCGGATCCGACCAGGTCGCGTTGGCGAAGTAGGTCGCGTTCAATCCTTCGCGAACGGGATTGATCCAGTCGGCGATCGCAAGGAGCGCGACGACCAGCGTCGTGCATGCGACAACCTTCTTCATCGCAGCTCTATGCGAACCTGGCCAGACCACACGAAGAGGAGGCGCAGGCGGCGGGCCACTATGGGATTGTAGATATTCCGCGGCGGATGGTCTGGGGGGCAGCCGGCGAAGGCACTTCGAGCGTCTGCTTGATCGCCGCGAAGAACAGATCCGCGATCTTCGCGTACCCTTCGGCCGCCGGATGAAGTCCGTCAGGTCCGAGCAACCCAAGATTCCCGTTGAACCCCTGATACACGTCCACCAACGGGACGCTTTCGGCCGTCGCGAGCGCGCGGACGTTGTCGTTGAATCCCGCGACCAGACTCCACGGCAAGCCCGCGGCACACCGGAACGCACGCGGACGGGTTCATCGGCGGAATCGTGGCGAGATACGGACGGATGCCCCTGCTCTTGGCGTCGCGAATCATCTGGCGCAGGCCGTTGATCGCGGCGGGCACAATCCGGTCGTCGCGGTCATAGAGGTCGTTCGTGCCCTCCATGATCAGGGCCACCGAGTATCGTCCGCTCGACGTGAGACCCGTGAACCTCCGCAAGGTGGCGGGATCGGATGCGGCTTCGCCAGGGTTTCCCTGATTGCTCACGGTCGGCGACTGGGTCTTGTAGCGGGTGACAAGTTGCTGCTGGAGCTCCTGCGGGTATCGCTGATCGAAGGGAAACAGCACCGCCGGATGAAACCGCGAGCTCATGATCGCGCGGTCCGACGCCACCGAGTTCTGGCCGTCTTCGCCCGCCGTGATGCTGTCGCCGAATGACATGAACGAGGTCGTCGACAGCTTCGGCGGGCTGAGGACGGTGACCACGAACGAGCAGCTGTCGGTACGCTGGAGCGCGTCGGTCGCCGAACACGTCACGGTTTTTTGCCCGATGCTGAACGCCGTTCCCGTCGCCGGCGTGCAGGTCGTCGTCACGGGAGTCTCACCGTTCAACACGCCCGGAGGGCTGAAGGTGACGAGCGTCGGTCCACCGTCGATCGGACTGCGCGGTCTGTGAAGCCGGGCACGTAATTTTGGGAGGATCGGGTATGACAGGAACCGGCTTGGGGACCGATCGTCGGTGTCGTCGGCCCTCCGCACGCGGCCGGCATCATCGCGCCTGACAGCGCCAGGACGCGAAGAAGTCCCGATCTACACACAAAACCACACTAGCGTGAGCGTCGCCAGGGGGTCAAGTGCAGAGCGGAAAATCAGCGCCGATCCGCCGCGAGGCGGACCGGCGCTCGAAAAGGGCTTTCAGGGTGTGCGAGGTCCGGCTAAAAGTTCGACAAGAACGACGACAGGGATGTGTAACGGCTTTAGCGCCTCCGGCTCGAAGTAAAGCCGTTGGCGCCGAAGGTATACGTCGCGCCGCCGCTATCGGGCATCGGCACCAGCACGACATTCGATCGTTCCTGATACTTCTGATTGCTGTTGAAGCCGCGGACGTCGCCGGCCACCACGAAGAAGCCGATCGTCTCGCCGGGCTCGGGCTGATGGAACGTCATCGGCGCCCACCGCACGGGGTTGTAGAACCAGTTCAGCGCGTACTCCTGCGGCGGCCCTCCACCTTCGGGACGATCGTTCCACATTTCGATGGGTGCCGACGCATACCAATGGCCATCGATCTTCCACGCCATCCCGAGGCAATACTGGATCGGTCCCGAGAATCCCGGCGGATAGATGTCGGGCCAGCGGTCAGCGCCGTTCTTCTTGGTGAAGTCGACGTTGATCCCGTACGGCCCCATGATGAGCGTCGTGATTTTCGCCGTCTCGGTGAAGAACGCGAAGTTGTCGGGCGAGTCGAGAATCGTCGCCTGCAACAGGCTGAATGGCTGAACGGCCATGGGGCTCGGTGCCGACGCGACGCTCGTCACGGCGTTGGCCGGGTCCGAGGCGATCACTCGCCAGTAATACGTTTTCTCGACGAGCTTGATCGTGACGTCGTGGCTGGTCGAGGGCCTGTCGGTGCGCTCGGACACCGTGGCGCTGTAGACCAGCGAGCCGAAGGCCGCCGTCTCGGCAATCTCGAAGCGATAGAAAATCGGCCCGTTCGGTCCGCTGCGCCCGACATTGTTGACGTTCAACGTGGGCTGCTCGCCGACCGTCGCGTTCGGCTGCGGATCGACGTGGGTCGGCTGCGCCAGGATCACTTCAGGGCCGATGCCGAAGCCGCGCGCTTCGCTGTTCGGGCCGGCCAGCGAGCCGCTCTGCGCGCGCGCGCGCCAGAAATAGCTCTTGTTCGGGGTCAGCTTGTCGATTTTCAGCGAGGTCGTGCCGCTCCCCGCCGCGACGCCGTCCTTCGAAAACACCTTCGTCGCGAACCCGGAGTCGGAGGCCACCTCGAACGTGTAGGTCAGCGCCGTGGTGCCCGAGGTCACCGCGTTCTTGACCGTGAGCGTGACTGGTTGCTCCACGTTCTTGAACTGCTGGTTGACCGTCGGTGTCACGGGCGAGGGCGTTGTCAGCGTCACCCCGGTCACGGCGTCGGTCACCGATGCGCCCTGGCTGGTGCTGGTGCCCTCGGACGGTCGAGTCGGACTGGCCTTCGTGCAGGCGGTCGAGACGGCGAGCAGGGCGAGAGCGCTCCAGATCCTCAATGTTTTCAGCTTCATGGGCTCCTACGGGAAATTCGTTATGAAACTATAAAGCACTACCGCTCAGGAACAAAGCCCGTTGAGCTTCGGAATGCGCGCTCAACAGCGCACGACGTGAAAAGGGACGATTGGCTCTTCCTTATAAAAGTCTCAGCCGCTGGCCATACCATTTGCGTTGATGTCCGCGGTTGTGGCCTCGGTGTGCGTGGTCCTGGCCGCCACGCATCTGGTCGTCGGCTGGCGAGCTCGGCTTCCATTCCCTTTCCGCGTACGTCATTTCCTGGAGCTTCTTCGCGATCGTCGCACTTGCCCGCGCGGAGGCTCGCTCGGAGCCTCTTCCCATCGAGCGCGTCCTGCGATCTCGTCATCCGGACCGCCGTCCTGTCCTTTGCGGCCATCGTCTTCGCCGGCCTCACGCTTGGGAGCCTGCATCTGCTCGCGACCGTGCCGTTTCTCTGCCTGTTTGCCGCCGGCTTCGCGGCATCGCGCTTGTTCGAGGTTGACCACGCGCGTGACGGAGAGCCCACTCGCCTTCCGATTCCGATCGCCGGCGTCCTGGTGCCTCTCCTCGCATTTGTCGTCGCCGTCGGCTTTCTGCGATCGCCTCTGACGCTCTACGACAGCCTGAGTTATCACCTCGTGTTTCCCGCACGCTGGCTGCAGGAATCGGCGTTGTCGATCGTGCAGACGCCGTTCAGCGATCCCGCGCAGGCCTATCAGCCGGGCAACGGCGAGCTGTTCTTCTTGTGGCTGATGCTGCCGTTTCACGGCGATCTCCTCGCGCGCATCGGACAACTGCCGTTCCTGCTCCTCGCCGGAACGGCGCTCTACGCCATTGCGCGCCGCAGCGGGGTCGCGCCGGCGCACGCCGCCTACGCGCCGATGTTCCTGTTTCTCGCGAGGCCCGTGGTGGAACAGGCTGTCGGCGCCGACGTGGACCTGGTGTGCGCGGCCATGTTCCTGACGTCGCTCTACCTCGGCATCGTGGCGGTCGACTCCGATCGCAACCGCGATTGGGCGATGTGGGGCGTCAGCGTGGGGCTGTACCTGGGAACCAGGTACCTCGCGATCGTTTACCTCGGTGTGCTGCTTCTTCTGCCGCTGGTGCGCGGCGTCCGTCGCAAGGCGATCTGGGCGCTACCCGGCCTCGCGCTCTTTGGACTGCCGTGGTACGCGAGGAACTGGATCGTCGCCGGCAGCCCCCTGTATCCGTCGTCCGTCAAGGTGTTCGGCGTCCTCGTCGCGCGCGGCGCCTTCTCGCGGGAGGCCATGAACAACTCGGTGTTTCACGTCACGAGCCTGCGCTTGTTTCCGCCGATTGCCGCCCACGCGTTCGGCGCCGGCTACGCGCTCATCTGGCTCCCGAGCGCGTGCCTTGGCATCGCGTCTCTCGTGGCCCGCCGCAAGTGGTGGCCGGCCGGCTTTGTCGCGCTGCTTCCGCTGCTGATGTGCCCGCTGTTCTGGCTGGCGTTGCCGGACAATGGCGACTCGCGCTTCCTGCTGCCGGCGGTGACAGTGGCCACGCTGCTCCCGGACTTTGCGTTCGGCTCCGGGCGCGTTCGGAACGCCTGCCTTCATGCGGCCTACCTGATCGCGGCCGCCTGGCTGATCGTCGGCGCGCAGCGCCAGATACCGGCATCGCTGCCCTGGTTCATGGGCGACTGGCTCGCGCTCGACGGTGTCGTCGCGCCGGACTCTCTTGGCCTTTTCGCCGCCTGCGCAGCGATGACGATCTGCGCCGCCTGGGCGGCGGCTCGTCTGAACGTGGCGCCGATGTGGGCCGTCGTCGCCGTGTGCGTTGGCGTCGTCGGTCTCACCGTCGGGTGGCCTTTTTCGAAATCGGCGGACAGCCTCGGCCTGCTGACCCTGTCTCCGACGTACGTCCGGGCCGGCACGGTTGCGGGATGGGAGTGGACCACAAACCACGTCGTGGATTCGGTGATCGCCTACGCCGGAAACAACGTGCCCTACCCGCTGTTTGGCGAGCACCTCAACAACAGCGTCAGATACATCAACATCGATCGCCACGCCAACTGGCGATTTCACGACTACGCGCGAGCCAGGGGTAAGGGCGGCGTGCTCGGTGCGCACTCGCTTGGCGCAGCCTTCGGGACAGCTCATGCCGCTCGCCCGGGACAGTTCAGAGGCGTCGAGGCCGCGATTCGAACGGTGGGAAGGCGATCGCGACGCGTGGCTCGCCAATTTGCGTGCCGCCGGAGCGTCCCATCTGTTCGTTACCGTACTCTCTGCCTACGAACTTGAATTCTCCTGGCACGACGAAGGGGGGTTCCCCATCGAGGACGCATGGGCCAGGGCGGATCCGAATTTATTTCGATTGCTCTATGAAAACGGACAGGTCCGGGTTTACTCTCTGGCCCATCCGTAGAGGGCGGGGTCTTGATGAACCCTTTATCGACGAATGGTAGGTTAACCACCACGTCGCCGATGAGCACGACCCGATCCCTCTCCGTCGTCATCCCCGCGTACTGCGAAGCAGAGAACATCGTCTCGACGCTCGAGAACGTCACGGCCGCGTTGGCGCAACTTGACCTCGTCTACGAGGTGCTGGTGATCGACGATGGCAGCAGCGACGGAACGGGAGCGCTGGTGACGGACAACCTCTCGCGCTTTCCGCACGTCCGCCTCCTCACGAACGAACGCAACAGAGGCTTCGGCTGGTCGTATCGCCGAGGTGTGGAAGCCGCCGCGCTGGATCACATCGTCATGGTGCATGGCGACAATGCCTGGGGCGCGGCGACGCTTCGCGATCTCTTCAGCCACACCGGCGACGCCGACGTCATCGTCGGCTACACGCGGCACATGTGGCGCAGCCGCACGTGGAGCCGCACGATCATCTCGAAGACGTTCACGTTCCTCGTGAACGCGATCACGTGGCGCTGGCTCACCTACTACAACGGTCTGCAGATTCACCGGGCGCCGGTGCTCAAGAGCCTGCGCATCGAGTCTCACGGCTACGGTTTTCAGGCGGAAGTGCTCGTGAAAGCGCTTCGCCTGACGACGACGTACCGCGAAGTCGCGATGGACCTGACCGAACGCACACGCGGCGAGAGCCAGGCGTTCCGCGTCAAGAACGTCGTGGACGTGGCCCGAACGCTGTGGCTCCTTCTGGCTCTTTCCTGGGCGCCGCCGCCAGACACCGCGAGGGTTGCCGGCCGATGATCGCCGGGGCCGCCGTCCCATTTCGCGCGGCGCACAAGATTGTTTCACTCGAGGGGCTGTCCGCTCTGCGCTCGCAGCATCCCGACAAGACGATTGTGCTGTGCCATGGCGCCTTCGATCTCGTGCACATCGGGCACCTGATTCACTTCGAGGACGCGCGGGCCCTGGGCGACATCCTCGTGGTGACCATCACCTCCGACCGTCACATCACGAAGAAGCGGTCGGTCTCTTTCAGTCAGGAGTACCGCGCGCGACAGCTCGCCGCGCTCGAAATCGTGGACTACGTCGCGGTGATCGACGAGCCCTCCGCCGTGACGCCGATCGAGTGGCTTCGGCCCGACGTGTACGTGAAAGGGTCCGAGTACGCCAACCTGGTGCTCGACAAGACCGCCAACATCTTTCGAGAAAAAGCTCTCGTCGAACAACACGGCGGGCGGATTCACTTCACGAACGGCCAGACGTTCTCGTCGACCAAGCTGGCGCACTTCCTGCTCGCCGCGCCGGAAGCCGCGCAAGCGGACCCGCTGCTGTCCAACGACCGGGTGCTGTTCCGCGATCTGTCGAAGTTCGGTTACACGCTCGATCAGTTGAAGGGCTTCCTGACGGGCGCGGCCCGGCTGCGCGTCTGCATCATCGGCGAAACCATCATCGACGAATGGGTCGACGTGACGCTGACGAACCTGTCGCAGAAGTCACGCTGCGTGGCGGGCCTCGAGGTGGCTCGGGCACGGCAGATTGGCGGGGCCGGCGCGGTTGCCCTCCACCTGTCCACGTTCGTCCGTGAGATTGACTGCTACACCAACGGTCTGACGGATCCGGTCCCGTCCAACGTGACGATCAGGAACATCGCGGACGCGTCGCTGGTGAAAACGCGGTTCGTCGATCGCGACACCGGCTACAGGCTGTTCGAGTCCAAGAGCCCGGACCTCCGGGACGTCCGCTCCGGCGACATTCCGGATTTCGATCGGTACGACGTGGTGCTCATCGCGGACTTCGGCCACGGGATCGTCGACCCGAGGGTGATCAACGCGCGGACGCTCGAGCGCCGGCGATCGTTCGTCGCAGCGATGGCTCAGGTGAACTCGACGAACTACGGCTACAACCTCCCGACGAAGTTTGAAGGACTGGACTACTGCAGCGTGAATCGCACGGAGGCCGAGCTATGCCTCCGGGAGCGCGGCCTTCCGCTGCGCGATCTGCTCGACCGCATGACCCGGCTGTTGAACGTGCCCGCGCTCTCGGTGACCGACGGAGAGCACGGCGCGATGGTCGTGACGAGCAGCGGCATCTTCGAGATACCGACCGTCAGCACCAGCGTCGTCGACACGATCGGCTGCGGCGACGCGTTCTTCGCGTTGAGCAGCCTCGCGGCTGGTCTGGGCTGCCCGGCGGGAATCATCGCGCTGGCCGGGAGCATCGGTGCGGCGGCGGTCGCACAACGTCGCGGAAACGAGCGGGCGACGTCGGATCAGGAATTTCTCACCATTGGCAAGATTGTCATCTGACGTCGAAGCGTGGCCCGGTTATCTGACCGAGGCGTCAGCGGGACTCAACCGGCTCGCCGTCACGACGTCGGACGGCGAGACCGTCCCGGTCGGGGAGGGCTTTGCCCGCTGGGTGTCGCTCACGCGCGAGGCGGACAGGCGGGCCGGGCACATCTACTTCATCGGCAACGGCGCAAGCGCGATGATGGCCAGCCATTTCGCGGCCGACGCGTGCAAGAACGCCGGTCTGAGCGCCATGGCGTTCAACGATGCGGCGCTGCTCACCGCCACCGCGAACGACGTGGCGTTCGAAGAAGTCTTTGCGCTGCCGCTCCAGCGCATCGCGCGCCGCGGGCGATCTGCTGACGGCCATCAGCAGTTCCGGCAACTCGCCCAACATTCTGCGTGCGCTCGATGTCGCGCGAGCGATGTCGATGACGATCGTCACGCTGACCGGCATGTGCGCCGACAACCGGGCACGAACGAAAGGCGACTTGAATTTCTACGTGCCGCTGGAACGCTACGGCTGGGTGGAGTGCGCCCACCAGCTGGTGCTGCACTATTGGCTGGACCAGTACCTCAACCTTCACGGCAACGGGGCCATCTGACGTGAACGTGCTGGTGACCGGTGGATGCGGGTACGTCGGAACCAGACTCACCGAGGCCCTGCTGAAGAGAACCAGCGTTCGCGTGACCGTGCTCGACGCGATGTGGTTCGGCAACTTCCTGTCTCCCGATCCGCGTCTGACGGTGCTCGAGCACGACATGCGGCAGATCGACGCCATCGATCTCTCGAGCTTCGACACGATCTTCCATCTCGCCAACATCGCCAACGATCCCGCCGTCGAGCTGAACCCGTACGCCTCGTGGGATGTGAACGTTCTGGCGACCATGCGTCTGGCCGACCGCGCCGCACGACAGGGAGTCAAGCAGCTCGTGTTCGCCTCGTCGGGCAGCGTGTACGGCGTTGCCTCGGAGCCGCGCATCACCGAGGACATGCCGCTCTGCCCGATTTCCGAATACAACAAAACCAAAATGGTGGCCGAGCGCGTGATCCTCAGCTACTCGGGATCGATGGTGACGACCATCGTCAGGCCGGCGACCGTCTGCGGGCCTTCCCCGCGCATGCGGCTGGACCTGACCGTGAACCTGCTGACGATGCAGGCGCTGACGAACGGAGCGATGACCGTGTTCGGCGGCAGCCAGGTCCGTCCCAACATCCACATCGACGATCTCGTGCAGGTCTATCTCTTCGCGCTCGATCGACGGCTCGCCGGCGTCTACAATGCCGGGTTCGAGAACCTGTCCGTCATGGAGATCGCTCAGCGAATCGCCGCGCGGATTCCCGCGGCCATTCAGATCCTGCCCTCGAACGATCCGCGCTCGTACCGCCAGTGTTCGGATCGGCTCCTGGCGGCGGGGTTCGCCCCGGCCAAGGGCGTCGACACCGCTATCGACGAGCTCGCCGCGCAGTTCGCCGCAGGGACGCTGCGCGACGATCCGTCCTTCCACAACGTCAGCTGGATGAAGCAGCACAGCCTGTCCTGAGGTCGCGTGAACACGAACATTCTGGTCCTGGGCGGCGGAGTCGCCGGCTCGTCGATGGCGTACTACCTGACGGAAAAGGGATACACCGTCACCGTCATCGAGAAGAACAGCCGCGTAGGAGGCCTCGCGCGCACCTGCTACTACAGCGGTCACCCGTATGAATTCGGCCCGCACATCTGGTTCTGGCCCGGCGGTGAAACCGATCCGATCAACCAGACGATCGTCACGCTCACGCGCGGCGAGCTGTTCCACATCGATCGGCGGCTGTTCACCTATGTCGAGGCCGACGGGAGGAAGTATCGATATCCCGTGCACTACGAGGACATCGACCAGATGCCGGACCGCGAGACCATCCACGCCGAGGTGCGGCGTCATCGAGACGATCAGCTGAAGCTCATCGAACGCGAGTTGCCGGAGCTGGGTCAATGCAAGTTCGCCGACTATTTCGGCGCCGCGCTCGGTCCCACGCTGTACCAGAAATTCATGGCGAACTACACCTGGAAGATGTGGAACATTCCCGGCGATCGCCTCGAGACGTCGATGGTGTGGGCCGATCGGTTCCGTCACGCCTACACAAAAGGCGATCAGCCCTCAGCCCCTCGAGGGCTCAGCGGCTACGATCCGCTGAAGTTCGAAGACCACACGCTGGGAAAAGGCATCGCGTTCCAGGTGTACCCCGTGCACGGCTGGAACGCGGTGTGGAGCGCGATGGTCGAGCGGTCGACGGTCGTTCGCGATCGCATTGCCGGAATCCGCGACGAGCACCGGCGGCCTTACGTGCTCACGGAGAGCGGCGAACGCTACTACTTCGACGACTACCACACGGTGTTCTGCTCGATCGACATCGACGAACTGTGGGGAGAGAACACGCTCCCCTACACCGGCCGCATGATGATTCCGCTGCTGATACCCGGCTTGAAGTCCGCGTTTCCCGAAGGCGCCGAATCGCTGCACTACTCGTCCTGCGAATTCCAGACCCGGGTGACCGAGATGAAGGTGATCACGCGTCACGACAGCCCCGACACGCTGATTCTCATCGAGGTGCCGGTGCTCCCCGGATCGTCCGAGTCGTTTCCCCGCAACGCCATCGATCACGCGCTCGAGAACAACCTGTTCGCCGAAAAGGCCTACCCGCAGCAATCGGAACAGGCGTTCGCGATCTACCAGTCCTACGTGGATCGCGGCGCCAAGATTCCCAACCTTCGGTATGTCGGGCGCCATGCGGAGTTCAAATACTGGGGGATGCCGGAGACCGTCAACGCCGCGTATCAGAAGGCGCTGTCGTTCCCGCCGGTGTGATGCACCGCATCCTCGCCTCGACGACGTCGCACAAGCGCGAATCGCTTCCGGCGACGCTGGATGCGTTTTCCCGTCTCGGCATGCTCGACCTCGACCTCAATCTTCATCATTTCGTCGAGCTCGGCGAATCGGTCGAAAGGATCGCGCACGCCACTGCGCAGAACAATCAGCGCGTATGGGTCGTGTCCGGCGGCTGGTGCGACTTCTTTCACGGCCCGCCGGGAATCGACGACACCGTGCGGTCGGTCGATCGGCAGGTCGAGATCGCCGGCCGGCTTGGCGCCCACATGATTCGGCTGTTCTTCGGCCGCCTGCCGGCTGCGTCGTTCGATTCGGCGGCCGCGTCGACCATCGCCGCAAATTTGAAACGGCTGTCCGACCGCCATCCGGACACGACGTTCGTGTTCGAGAACCACGACGGAGCGTCGCTGGTGCCGGATATCTGCCGCGACGTGCTGGGCACCGTCGACCGGCCGAACATCCGGATGAATTTCGATCCGATCAACTTCGCGCGCGCCGGCGTCGATCCGGCGCAGGCGCTCGACACCGTGGGACCGTGGGTCGCCCACATGCACCTCAAGGGACTCGACGGCGGAGAGTTCTGTGAGTTTGGGAGAGGTGACGTGGATCTCACGCCGCTCCTGCGCCGATTGCTCCAGCGCGGCTACAGCGGCGACTTCACGGTCGAGTACCGAGGGGCCGTTCGACGGCACGCTGCGGCTTTACGAGAGCGTCGAGCGCGCAGCGAGTCACGGTGGACCTCCGCTGATTCTCAGCGACCGTTTGCCGCGGCTGTTCGTGACGGTGCGGGAACACGTCGACGACGATGATCGACCGAATGTGGAAACACAGAGCTCGATGCTGCGCAGGCCTTCAACCGCACACGCAGAGCCTGCAGCGCCGTTCTCTCACGAGGCTCGAGCGTGTCGTCCTCGAGACTGTCGATGACGGCGAGCTCGAGGTCGGTCATCCCGTGGCCGTCGTCGAGCGCGAGAAACGCGCGATCGCCATGGAGCGGCACGATGTTGACGCCGTGCAGACGCCTGAACGACGGCGCGATTGACGACGATGAGCGATCGACGATCGGCAATCGTGACGAGCTCGACATCCGGCGCGGCCTCGGGCTCGGCCGAGCGCTGCGACCGGCGACTTCTCGAGCAGCGAGACGATCGCCCAGCCGACGTCGGGGTCGATCTGGCGAAGCCCACGGACCACATCGTAGGGCAGCGTGAGCGCAAGGACCTGACTGGGGCGTCCGAATTTCGACGGCCGACCGCGTCGTGCCTGGTGACACGGTGCCGGCTCCTGAGATGCACGCTAGAAGCGCACACCGACGCCGATCCCGGCCCGACTCACGTTGATGCCCCGCATCCTCCGCGAGGATCCGCCCGTAGCGAAACTGCAGCGTCGAGCACCAGCGCGCTGCCATGCGCGTCCACATCGCGCCGGCACCGAGCGACGAACATCGGCTTGGTGAAACTGAGCCGGACAGGTCGGTGCCGAGCGTGCACGCCGTATTGCGTCGGAAGGCTGCTGGTGACGTCGGTGCCGCCGACGGTGAAGGTCGACGTCCTGCGTCACGTTCGCGATGCCGCCGCCGGCCAGCACGTACGGCTGCACTCGCCGGCGGTCGGCACGACGAACTTCAGGCCGGCGACGCCGAAGGTCACCGGCTGCTTGACGTTGATAGGTCGACGTTGGACTGCGTCTGCGAGAGGAACCCGGCGATCGTTTGCGCGGCCGCACCGATCTCGGGCGTCGCGACGTTCCCGAATCGTGCCGCCCTCGACGAAGACCTGAAGATGCTCGGCCGGACGCGTGACGCCGAACTCCGCGCTGTAAGACTGACTGGTGACGTTGCCGAACGCCGACTGAATCACCGCCTCGACGTAGCCGCGATCGGCGTCGCGGCGCCGCGGACGTCTGCGCGCTCGCCGTAGCCGCGAAGGCCAGCGATCCACGCATCGACAAGAGCCACAAATGATCGCATCGTCACCATCTCCAGGTATGCGAGCCGTCTACCGCTTGAACTGAATCGCCTGGCCGGTGAAGGCCTGGATCGAGCGAGTCTTGCCACGGCACGAGGACGACGTCGGTGCGCTCCTGCACGGTGGCCATCTGCGGCAGCGCTCGCGCCGATGCGGAGACGGCGTAGCCGACGAGCTCGCCGACCTTGGGCACCCAGCTCGAGAACGGATCGCCGAAGCCGCTGTCGGGCCGATGGTGTTGGTGCCCTGTCCGGCCTTGCAGGTGGCGGCGCCGCGATACAGCCACTCGCCCGGTCCGCCGTACCAGATGCCGTTGATGTTCGCGAAGTACCACTGGTTGCCGTAGATGCCGAAGTTCGGGTCGTCGCGGGACCGCCGTAGATCCACTTCGCATCCGGCCAGCCCGGGATCGGTGAACGAGATGCACATCGGCCCGCCGGCCGCGGCGCTGCCGTCCTGCTCGACCGAGAGGATCTTGCCGGTCTGCTTCCAGGTCGACAGATCGGGACCCTAGCAGGTAGACGACCTTCGTGAGATCGATGGTCAGCGAGGTGACGAAGCTCTGGGCGGCCGACGCGCGGGCTCGAGATCGCGTTGGCCGAATCGATCGCCGTCACGCGCCAGAAGAGCGTCGCGTTGATCGGGCAGATCGGCGGCCGGCGATGAAGCCGGTTTCGTTGACGCCCTTCGGCGACGCGTGCCGGTCGAGAGGATCGACGCTGAACGTCGACGGTCGCGGAGATCTCGAAGCGGTAGCTGATCGCGCCGGCGGGACCGGTGCGCGTCGCGTTGGTCGCGCGCAGCGTCGGCCGCGCGCCGGTCGGCCGCGCCGTTGAGCGGGCTGATCGGCGCCGGCGCGTTGATGGCGATCGCCGGACCGATGGTGAACTTGTAGGCCGCGCCGAACACGCCGGTCGTGCCGCCGGCGGTCGCGCGCGCGTGCCAGTAGTAGTCCTTGGCCGGCGGCGAGCGCGATCGAGCTTGCACGCTGGTCTGCCCGCCGCTGCCTTCGGCGACGCCGTCCTTGGTCTGCACCTTGGCGGTGAACGCCGCGTCGGTCGCGACCTCGAAGGTATAGGTCGTGCCGCCCGGCCTTGGTGACGACCGCGTTCTGCGACCGTCAGCGTGACCGGCTGCGCGAGGTTCGGCGATCGTCGCGCCGGTGGCCGGCGTCAGCGGGCGCGGCGTCGTGACGGATCGCGGTCAGCGAGGCGTCGGAACGCGGCGGCTGCGCGTCGGCGAGTGGGACTGCTCTTGCTGCACGCGCGACTAGAGAAGACGAGCGCCAAAGGGAGTAACGACGTTAGATTGCTGCACGTGGCGGCGGACTCAATGAATATATCACCAAAAAATGATCGACAGAGTATTTTCTATATAAAAAATTGAGCGGGCCATGGAGAGGAGTGCTCACTGCAGTGACGAATATATCAGTCAGATAAATCGCTGCGCCGAGTATTTAATCGAGAATAGACAAAATCAGCTACTTTATCGCTTGATCGTTTTCACCGATCGAACGCCGAGCACGCCCTGGCCGATCCGGTACTGTCCGCAGAACGGCATCAGCACGATGTTGGTTCGCTCCTTCGCGATGACGTTGCCGCTGTCGCGAAGGTTGCCCGCCGCCGCATAGATGCCGACGGTCTCGCCGCAGGCCGGCTGGTAGCCGAGCAGGTGTCCCCAGCGCTGGTCGTACCACCAGTTGATGCCGATCTCGTCGGGCCGGCCCGACGCCTCGAGATCGCGGCCGTACCAGAACTGCACCGTCGCCGAGCAGTTCCACTCGCCGGAAATGTTCACGCACATGCCGAGCGTGTACTCGAGCGCCCCGCTGCCGAACCCGACGTCGGGCCAGCGGTCAGGTCCGTCGCGCCTGTCGAAGTCCACGAGGATCGCGCTGTCGGTGAAGTCGACGCTCGTGATGGCGGACGTCTCGGCCCAGCTCTTGAAGTCGGGCGGATTGTCCCAGACATTGGCGTTGCTGAGGTTGAACAGCTGAACCGTAAACGGGATGACGCCGGAGACACGACGTCGTGACCGCGTTCGATGGGTCGCTGGCCTGCACGCGCCAGAAGTAGTTGCCGTTGCCCAGGTTGACGTTGAAGGT
This sequence comes from uncultured Acidobacteriota bacterium, assembly GCA_963794305.1. Lineage (GTDB taxonomy): Bacteria > Acidobacteriota > Vicinamibacteria > Vicinamibacterales > CAVVIG01 > CAVQFC01. The sequence continues at coordinate 70,469 of CAWCDQ010000028.1, forward strand.
CGTCGACGTCGTGCCGCCGCCCTGTTCCGCTTGCGTCTGCGCGGCGAGGATGCTGCCGAACGAAGACGTGTTCGACACCTCGAACCGGTACACCACCTGGCCGGCGGGGCCTGACTTCTGGACGTTGTTGGCGGTGAGGGTCGGCAGAACCGCCGACGGTGGCGCCGTTCACCGGGGACACCGGCACCGGCGTGCTCAACGTCACCTGGGCGCCGACGGCGAATCCCCGGACCGTCGAGTACGGACCGGTCTGGCTGCCGCTGAGACCCGCGCGCGCCAGAAGTAGTTCTTGGCGGCGGGCCCGGCAAGCGTGTCGATCTTCAGCGACGTCTGCGTGCTGCCTGCGGCGACGCCGTCCTTGGAGTAGACCTTCGTCGCAAACGCGGAGTCGCTGGCCACTTCAAACGTGTAGGTGAGCGGCGTGGTGCCGGTCGACACGGCGTTGGCGACCGTCAGCGTGAGCGGTTGCTCGGCAAACTTGAACTGCTGGTTGGCGGTCGGTGAAACCGGCGTCGGCGCGGTCAGGGTCACCCCTGTCGTCGCATCAGTCACGGCGGCCGTCCCGCCGGTCGTCGTGTTGTCGGTCGGGCGTGTCGGGCTGGCTTTCGTACAGGCGGTCGTGACGGCGAGGAGCGCGAACGCGCTCCAGATCCCAATTGACTTCAGCTTCATGTGCTCCTACCGCGCTTGAAAAATTCGTTGAAAACTACAGAAATCGGTCGCTCCGCGACAAAGGCTGGGAGACCTGTCTGCGGTTCTGAGGGAACTAGAGAATACGGGTTTGTAACCAGCTCGTCAAGCACTATCTGCCGTGTACATGCGGAGATCCAGCCTATCGGCTGGAGACGAGCAGCTCAGCAGAGGGGGTCTCGAGAATGTCGCGGATCACGTAGATCGCCTTGTTCTGGGACTCGTGGTACGTCCGGACCTGGAGCTCGGCCAGCAGCCCGAGCGTCACCAGCTGGAAGCCGGTGAAGATCAGCAGAATCCCGAGCAGCAACAGCGGCATGTGCTGATCGAGCGACGCCACCTCGCGCAATCGCTGCACCGCGAGGCCGCCGCTGATCAGCGCGCCTGACAGTCCCATCGCGATGCCGATCAATCCGAAGATCTGCAGCGGCCGCGTCGAGTAGCTCAGAAGGAACTTGACCGTCAGCAGGTCGAGGATCACCCGCACGGTCCGCCCGATCCCGTACTTCGAGTGGCCGTACTTGCGCGCGCGATGATTGACGACCATCTCGCCGATGCTGGAGGTCTGCTCGCTGGCAATCGCCGGCAGGAAGCGGTGCATCTCGCCGTACAGCTTCATGTCCTTCACGATTTCGGCGCGGAATACTTTCAGCGAGCATCCGTAGTCGTGCAGGTGGACGCCCGTCACCGCCGAGATGAGCGTGTTGGCCATCGTCGACGGCAGGCGCCGCGAGACCAGCGCGTCCTTGCGGTCCTTACGCCAGCCGCAGACGATGTCGAATCCGCCTTCGAGCTGCTTGACCATGGCGGGAATGTCGTGCGGATCGTTTTGCAAATCGCCGTCCGAGGTGGCAATCAATCGGCCGCGCGCGTGCGCGAAGCCCGCGGCGAAGGCGGCGGTCTGACCGAAGTTCCGACGGAACCGGATCACCCGCAGATGCGGATCGCCCGCCTGCAATCTGGCCAGGATCGCGAAACTCTCGTCCGTGCTCCCGTCGTCGATGACGAGAATCTCGTAGGTGCGTCCCCAGGCCTTCAGCGTGTCGGTGAACTCGCGGTGGAGCTCGACCAGCGACGGCGCTTCGTTCCGAATCGGGATGACGACGGAGAGATCGATCATCTGGATGACTGGCTCGTGACCGGATGCATTATATCGTCCTCCCGGCGGGCTCAGGCGCGGGTCTTCCTCACAGAGGAGATAGGCGCCGAACCCGACCGCGAGCACGCCGACGACGACGAGCGATGCGGCCGTCCCGTTGTCGCGCATGATAGCTCATCGCGCGCTCGCCATATTCGCACCGCGAGGAAGCCGAGGGCGAGATACCGTATACCCACGGCCGATCGCGATCGCCGTCGCCAGACGCGCGACGCTGATGCCCGCGACGCCGGCGAGGAGGATGAAGATCTTGAACGGTGCAGGCGGCGGCAGCAGGCACGGCACGAGGACAGCCATCACGCCGTTGCGCTGAAGCGCGGCCATCGCCCGTTCGATCTTCTCGCCAGTGAACCGTTTCCTGACCAGCGCGTCGCCGCCTTTGCGTCCGAGATAGTGCAAGGCGATGCAGCCGGCCACCGAACCGGCCACGGTCATCGCGACGTACCAGAGCATCGCGGCCGGATGGCGCGTGACCGTGACGACGAACAGCACGTCGGTGATGCCCGGAAGCGGCAGGAACGACGAATCGAGAAACGAAACGAGGAACAGACCGGGACCGCCGAGCGCCAGTCCGAGCGCTCGGATCCGGTCGACAAATTCGCTCATAGAATAAACGAGTGATTATACCGTTCCGGCCGAGGCTGCCGTTGGCCGTGGCCATTGCCGCCACTCTCGGCGGCGCGCTCGTCGCGCGGCACTATCACGCGCTCGGCCTTACGCTCAGTCACTACGACGCGCGCGGCCACCTCATCGTCGCGCGCCGAATCTTCGACAGCATCACGCCAGGATGGCAGCAGATCGGCGCCGTCTGGCTGCCGCTGCCCCATCTCCTGAACGCGCTCCCGGTGCAGATCGATTTCTTCTATCGCTCGGGCGCGTCCGCGGTTGCCATGTCGATCGCCGAGTACGCCATCGCGGCCGCCGCGATCGCGTGGATCATCCAGTTCCTGACGGGATCGGCGATCGCGGCAATCGCCGGCGCCGCGGTGTTCGCATTCAACCCGAATGTCCTCTACCTGCAGTCCACGCCGATGACGGAGCCGCTGCTACTCGCCACGACGACAGTCGCGGTGGCGATGTTGATGGCATGGTGCCGGGCAGACATGGACCGGGACACGGCAGGCCTGACCGCACTTCGCGCTGACGGCGTCTGGAGCCTCGCCGTAGCCGCGACGGCCTGCTGGCCGAGCGGTGAGTGCGGCGTCGGCCTGCCATGTCGGCTGGGCCTTTGCGCTCGCCTGTCTCACCCGCTACGAAGCCTGGCCGGTGACCGCGAGCGCCTTGATCGCGGCCGCGTGGACACGATGGCGCCGCGGCCAACCGCTGTCGGCTGCGCTCCGCGACGTCGGCGAGGTGGCGCTCTATCCCGCGATCGCGATTGTCGGATTCGCCGTCTTCAGCCGCATCGTCGTCGGCGCCTGGTTCGTCGGCAGCGACTTCTTCATCCCCGAGAACAAGGCGCTCGGCGATCCCATGATGGCGGCGAAGGAAATCGGCTGGGGCGCGCAGTTGCTGAGCGGTCCCGCGCTCGCCTGGATTGGCGGCGCCGGCGTTCTCCTGGCCGTCGTCCTCGGTCTCGTCAGGCGCGAACGGGCGGACGCCCTGACGGTGCTGGCACTACTCGGCATGGCCACGATTCCGTGGACCGCATTCTTGAAGGGCCACCCGTTCCGCATTCGCTACATGGTGCCGTTGATGGCGCTCGAGGCGATCGGCGCTGGTATCGCCGCCGGATCGATTCCGGATCGCCGGCTGCGGGCTGCAGGCGCTGTCGCGCTCCTCGCTCTTGTTGGCTACGAGCTGCGGCCACTCGACGCGTCCGCGCCGATGGTCGTGGAGGCACAGTGGGATCGCCCCAATCTGCCCCTCCGCGACGGGGTGACGGCGTGCATTCCTCAGCCGCTCGGCGGCGACAAGATCATGGCGAGCATGGGATCGCTCGGTCACTACATGCAGGAAGCATCGCGATCCGGCCTGGCCATCCGCGACTTCCTCCACGAGGGCAACGGCGACATCTGGCTCGCCGCGCTCGAGCAGCCGCGGCCTTACGCCGCATGGATGATGATCGAGGAGAAAGCCGAAGGTGGCGACATGCTGGCTCGGCGCAGTCGCGAGAAGCCGGATTTCCTGAAGGGATACGTGCGGGTTTGTGAAGGGGCGGGACTCGTGCTCTATCGCCGACGCTAGCCATGGCTAAGGGCTGATGGCTCATGGTTCATGGCTCGATGGCCAGGCCATCGACCCTATAGCCATCAGCCATAAGCCATCAGCCATGGACTCAGAACCTGACATTGATGGTGAACGTATAGGTGAACCCGCCCAGATCGATCTTGTTGCCGGAAAAGTCCTGATCCGCGGGAAGCGTGCCTTCCGCCCACTGATACCTCAGTTCGCCGCCCACGCCCCAGGACCCGACAGGAACGCGAACGCCGCCGAGGATGATCGGACCGACCGACGTGCCGCTGCCGGCGAAGTTGCCGTTGAAGATCGACCCGTCGGTCGCGAGAAACTGCCCTTCCTCGCTGTAGTGGTAGTTGAAAATGCCGGCGCCGCCGCCGACGTACGGCTCGATGCCGCGGATGGCCGAGCGGCAACCAACGGACGGTGGCCGTGAACGGCACGATGCGCAGCCTCAGATCCTGCTGGATTTCCGTGCCGTTGGCGTTGACGAAGTCGTTGTACACGGTCGGCACCGTATGCGCGTAGTAGCCGACGCCGAGACCGGCGTCAAAGTGATCGCCGAGCGCGGTGAGGTATTCGCCGCTGAAGATCAGACCGCTGAAATCGGAGACCTGGAATGCGAGAAAGTCGAGGTTGTTCACCAGCACGTCGTCGGGCGGACGACCATCCGCCGATCGAGGGCTGAAGCCGCCGATCGAGAACGAGACCTGCTGTTGGGCTGAAGCTGAGGGGGCTCCGACAAGACCCACGACCATCAGGGTGACGAGCCCTGCCGATATCACACGAAGCATACGCGCGCTCCTTTGCCGCTGATACGTAGCAGAAGGGGTGCCAGAAGATTCGGACAAAAGCCCCGGAAATCGCCGAAGCTGGGAGGTGATTGTCTCTCGCGGATATCAGACCGTCCGCTTGAGAGCACGTTCCTGACGAAACTTCACAATCACGTCGAGCATCGGTGCGTGCAGGTGTCCGTTCGTGGCCAGTACGTGTCCCCCGCGTGACGTGAACGGCTCGCCCGCCATGTTCGTGACCCGGCCGCCGGCCTCGGCCACAATCAGCGCCCCGCCGGCGATGTCCCACGCTTTCAGATCGCTCTCCCAGAACCCGTCGAGCCGGCCTGCCGCCACATAGCAGAGATCGATCGCCGCCGAGCCGAGCCGGCGCACCGCGCGGACCTGCCCGACGAACGCGCCGAACAGGCCGACGATCTCGTCGACGCGCGAATGCACGTCGTACGGAAAACCGGTGACGAGCATCGCGTCCACCAGTCGATCGGCCGACGACACGCGCAAGGGCTTGCCATTGAGAAACGCGCCTCCGCCGCGTTCGGCGGTGAACAGCTCCTTGCGCGTGGGATCGTACACGGCCGCGATCTCCGCGACGCCGTCGATCTCGAGCGCGAGCGAGGAGCAGAAGATCGGGAGACCATGCGCGAAGTTCGTCGTCCCGTCGATGGGATCGAACACCCAGCACGGACCTTCGGGCGCCACGACGGCGCCGCCCATCTCCTCGGCGAGCACCTGGTGGTCTGGAAAGCGCTCGCCGATCATCGCGCGGAACATGCGTTCCACGGCGACGTCGACCTCGGTCACGAGATCGATGGTCCCTTTCTTGTCGATGTGAAATTCGCCGCCGAATCGCGCCATCTGCAGGTCGCCGGCGCTGACGACCGCTTCGATGGCGGTGGTGAGAAAGAGCGGGTTGCGCGTCACTCAGGCGTGATCCGCGCCGTCGGCAGGGCTGCGCCCGCTTGACCATGCGAACCTCCATCCCGCCCTCGGGCGCGCGCTTCAGCTGCACGTCGTCCATGAAATTGCGGATGAGGAAGATGCCGCGGCCGCTCGACTTGAGGATGTTCTCGGGGTCCAGGCAATCGGCGACGTCGTCCGGGTCGAACCCCTCGCCCTGGTCCCGCACGCGGATGGCGAGTTCGGGCACCTCGGCCTTCGTCGCCGTCTCGAACTCGACGAACACGTGCTTGTTCGTGTCGCTGCGGTTACCGTGTTTGATGGCGTTGATCACCGACTCGCGGATGGCGACGCTCACCCAATGGAGCGAATCCTCGTCGAGTCCGACACCGCGCGCCAGGTGATCGCTCACTACCTGGACAAAGTCCAGCATCTCGAACGCGCTTGTGAACTCGAGCCGGACGATGTGCTGACCGTTGGCCGTCATCTGTGCGCCACGCGGCATTCAATCAATACCATCTCATCGGTGAAGTCAAGACACGGGACCATTTGACCAACGTCGCGTAAGATTCTACAGACATGTCCATGCTGGCCGCTACAGTTGCGCCCGCCCGCCGTTTGCGCGGCCGCCTGGCCGTCCCGGGCGACAAATCGATTGCGCACCGTTATGCCTTGCTGGGCGCTCTCGCCGATGGACGTTCGACGTTCACCCATTTCGCTCCTGGAGCCGACTGCCAGTCGACGTTGGCCTGCCTTGGCGCGCTCGGCGTCGAAGTGGACACCGGGGAAAACGGCACGGTTACTCTACTGGGACGAGGTTTCGGACAACTCTGTTCGCCGTCCGCGCCGCTCGACGCCGGCAATTCCGGTACGACGATGCGCCTGCTGGCGGGGGTGCTGGCCGGACACCCGTTCTCGGCCACGCTTGTCGGAGACGCCTCGTTGTCGCGGCGCCCGATGCGTCGCGTCATGACGCCCCTCGAGCGCATGGGCGCCCGCATTCAGGCCACCGACGGCCACGCGCCGCTGACCGTCCAGGGAACGCGGCTGCACGCCATTGCGCACGAGCCTGAAACCCCCTCCGCCCAGATCAAGAGCGCCGTGTTGCTGGCCGGTCTGCACGCGGACGGGACGACGAGCGTGCTCGAGCCGGCGGCGACCCGCGACCACACCGAACGAGCGCTCGCCGCCTTCGGCGGACGCGTCGACGTCGACGGCAACCGCGTATCGGTGACCGGTGGACAGCGGCTTCAGGGGCAGCGTCTCCAGGTGCCGGGCGACTTCTCGTCGGCGGCCTTCTGGCTGGTCGCTGCCGCCGCCCTGCCAGGGTCGCGAATCGAGATCGAGGACGTCGGGTTGAACCCGACGCGCACCGCGCTTCTCGGGGTCCTGAGCCGCTTCGGCGCCCGCGTCCAGGTGGAGGTCACGACCAGCTCGGCGCGGCGAACCGCGAGGGTTCATCTCGGTCGAAGGCGATCGCACCGGCTCACTCGACATCGCACCCGAAGAGGTGCCGGGTCTGATCGACGAGCTGCCGGCCATCGCGGCGCTCGCGGCCCACGGCGGTCAGGTGACCGTGCGCGGCGCGGGCGAACTCCGCATCAAGGAGAGCGATCGGATTGCTGCGCTCGTCGCCGGGTTCCGCGCGCTCGGGATCGAGGCCGACGAGCGCACTGACGGATTCGTGATCGCCGGACCGATGGCCGGCTCCTCGCGCCCGTCCGGCGGGCGGGCCGACGCTCGCGGCGACCACCGGATGGCGATGGCCTTCGCCGTCGCCGCTCTCGCCGCCGAGCGGCCCTCGACGATCGACGGCTCGGACGTCGTGGCTATCTCGTACCCGGGTTTCTTCGAGACGCTGGGCCGGTTGGTCGGGTGAAGGACAAGATCTACCTTGTCGGGTTCATGGCCGCGGGAAAAACGACCGTGGCACGCGCGCTGGCGCGCCGACTGGGATGGGAAGTGGTCGACGTGGACGAGGTGATCGAGCAGCGCGAGCGGCAGACGGTTGCCGACATCTTTTCACGCCAGGGAGAAGGATACTTCCGCGCCGCCGAGCGCCAGGCACTCATGGAACAGATTCCCCGCCGGCACCTGGTCGTGGCGACCGGCGGCGGAACGTTCATCGACGGCCAGAACCGGGCCGCGATCAACGCGGACGGCGTCTCCGTGTGGCTCGACGTGCCGCTGGACCGCCTGATCGACCGGGTCCCGGCCGATGGACGGCGTCCGCTGGCCGCCGATCGCGCCGGGTTCGAACGCCTGTATTATCAGCGGCGTGCCGCCTACGAACAGGCGCACATCCGGCTGGATGCCGGCCGCGCCAGCGTCGACGCGCTGGTCGAGCAGCTCGTCGATTGGCTGGAACACTGATGCGCTACCTCGTGCTCACCGACATCCACGCGAATCTCGAAGCGCTCGATGCGTGCCTGGCTGACGCCGGTCCGCGCCTTTTCGAACAGACGCTGGTCCTGGGCGACCTGGTCGGCTACGGCGGCGATCCGAACGCGGTCGTCGAGCGGGTTCAGGGCCTGAACCCGATGGCCATCGTCCGGGGCAACCACGACAAGGTGGCCTGCGGACTCGAGCAGGCCGAAGGATTCAACGCCGTCGCGAGAAGCGCCGCCATGTGGACGCTGGAGGTCCTCAAGCCGGCCCATCGCGAATGGCTGGCCGCTCTGCCGGAGGGACCGATCGACGTCGACGATGTGGTGGAGATCTGCCACGGCTCGCCGTTCGATGAAGACGCGTACATCTTCGACGAGCTCGACGCCGTCCGCGCGCTGAAGGTCTCGAACCGTCCGCTCTGCCTGTTCGGCCACACGCACTACCCGGTGACGTTCGAGCTGTCGGCCGATTCATTCGACAGCATGGGATCGGCATCGTCGCCGCAAACCCAGGTGCCGATGAAGCCCGGACGCAAGTATCTGATCAACCCGGGGTCGGTCGGCCAGCCGCGCGACGGCGACCCGCGCGCGGCGTACGCCATCGTCGACACGTCGCTGCGCATCGTCGAGCTGTATCGGACGCGGTATGCGATTGAAGACGCGCAGACGAAGGTCGTGAAGGCGGGACTTCCCGATGTCCTCGCGCAGCGCCTAGCGGTCGGCCGCTGATTTTCGCGCCGCGCGTTCGTCTCGCCGCTTCAGCTCGTTGGCAAACGCGTCGCGTGCGGCGCGCGATCCGAGCACCCAGCCGATGATCACGCCGATCAGCATGACCGACGGAATGAAGATGAAATGACCGGCTGTCACCGGCGCGGCACCTTCTGCGCCAGCGCGCGCATGTCGTCCTCCACCTTGTTCAGGCGCCGCCAGATCGACCACAGGTAGACCACCACCGCAATCCAGACAAACGCGTAGGCGGTCACGAGCAGCGGCGCCGCCGGCAGTTGATCGGCCGCCGGAAGCGAATCCACGGGAACGAATTCGCTCTGTCCCTTTGGCGGCTGCATCGCGAAGGCCGGCGCCGAGACGAGCACGAACGATGTCAACGCGATCAGCAGGCGGCGAAGCGTCATATCAGTCCTCATACGCGAGATACAGCTCGTCGAGCGCCGCCTGGCGCTTGCCGAGGTTCACGCGTGCCATCAGCAATACGACGAGCAGCAGCATGTAAGCCGCCACGCAGAACCAGAACGGTCCGCCCATCGTCGCCGGCAGGGTCGGGACCACCGAGGTGAGCGGATGAATCGTCCGCCAGATGTTGACGGCCTCATAGACGAACGGCACGACCGCGAGGCCGAAGATGCCGACCGCGGCCGCCAGCTTGTCCGAACCGGGCCCGCCGTACTTGCGCACGAGAATGCCGGAGATGAACGTCAGCTCGAGCAGGAGCGCGATGGTCAGCTTCGCGTCCCAGATCCACCAGACGCCCCAGGCCTTGCGTCCCCACAACGGACCCGTGACGAGTCCCATCAGCCCGAACAGCACGGCGATTTCACCAGCGGCCTCGGCGATGCGATCGGCCCGCGGGCTGGACTTGAAGAGATGGATCAGGCTCGCGACGCCGCAGATGCCGATCGCCGTGAACATCGCGAACCACGACGGGACGTGGAAGTAGAAGATCTTCTGCACGAGTCCCATCGACGATTCGTACGGCGCGCGAGCGATCATGAACGGCGCCCCGACGAACATCACGCCGGCGAGCGCCAGGATCGGACCGAACGCTTTTCTCATGACAGCCTGTCCCTCTGCGTCCTACGCAACCTTAGAGTGCGTTGCAAAATCGGTGTCGTAGGGCGGACCGCGTGTCCGCCCAGGGCCGGCACATGGGCCGGCCCCTACAAAGACTAATTCTGCAACGCGTAAGTGTCCTGAGTGTGCTGCTCATTCTGTCATCAGCGGTTCGAACGTCCACAACGAGAGCGTCACGAACACGGTGTCGAACGCCGCCAGAATGCCAATCCACATGATCGCCGTCGGCTCGTCCGGAGGAGAGCTCAGGAGCGCCGACGTGCCGCGCACACCCGCAATGATCACCGGAATGATGATGGGATACAACAGGATGGGCAGCAACACGTCGCGCGAGCGGGCACGTACCAGCATCGCGGCAAACAGCGTCCCGACTGCGCAGAACCCGATCGTGCCGCCTGCAAGGAGCCCGACGAGCAGCAGCGGTCGGCTGAACAACGCCGACGCCTGGAACAACAGCGCAACGAGGGGAACGAGGAGCAGTTCCGCGACGCCGAGCAGCGCCAGCATCCCCATGAGCTTTCCGGTGTAGAGCGCCGCGCGCGGCGCCGGCGCCAGCAGCAGCGCGCGCAGCGTCTCCGCGTAACGCTCGCGCTCGAACGTGCGCCCGAGCGCCAGCGTGCCCGAAAAGCTGATCGCGATCCACAGGATGCCGGCCGCCGCGTCGTCCACGGCCCGGCCGTCCTTGACCAGCGCGAAGGCGAAGATCAGCACGCACGAGACGGCGAAGAACAGGGTCGTCGTCACCACTTCCCAGCTCTTGGCCTCGATCGCGACATCCTTTCGCAGCACGAGCCACGCAGTGCGGAAGAACATCAGTAGGCCCCGATGATCGCGCGGGTACTGCGCGCGAAGGCCCGCGGTCGCCGGTTCGTCGGCGAGCAGGCGTCCGCCGCGAATCAGGGCGACCCGGCTGACCAGCCCCTCCGCCATGTCCAGATCGTGCGTCGCGAGCATCACGATCGCTCCGGCCGCCGCCAGGCGCCGCAGGCGGTCCGCGATGATGCCGACGGCGCGATCGTCGAGACCTGTGAACGGCTCGTCGAAGAGCACCAGGCGCGGCCGATGCAGCAGCGAACGCTCCAGCGCGAGGCGCTGGCGCATGCCCCGTGAAAAGCTGCTGACCGCCTCGTCCGCCCGATCCGCCAGCCCGGCGCTCTCGAGCGCCTCGTCGATCAGGGGATGCGCGGCAAGGCCGTGGAGCTCCGCGAAGAACCGGAGGTTCTGACGGGCAGAGAGCTCCGGGTACAGATGCAGCTCGTGCGCGAGGAGGCCAATGCGCGTCCGCAGCTCGGGGCCGAGACGGCTCGCCGGCTCGCCGCCATAGCGGATTTCTCCCTTGGACGGCGTCGCCAGGGTCGCCAGCATCGTGATCAATGTGGATTTGCCGGCGCCGTTCGGACCGAGAAGACCGACGATGTCGCCGGCCCTGGCGGCCAGCGAAACGTTCGCGATCGCGCGTCGACGGCCGAAGTGGCGCGAGACGTCGACGACCTGCACGGTGTCGAAGTCGACGCTCACGTGTGTCGGCAAGCTCAGGTCGCCTTGAGACCGTCGAGACGCGCCGGCGGACCGGAGCGGTCCGTCGTATCGAGTCCGGCCTCTTCGGTGTCGAGCGCGCTGTAGACCTGCTCGAGCGACGACACGAGCTCTTCTCGACGCGTCGCGAAACGCCGATCGTCGGTGCGGCCGCTGCGCCTGTCCTTCTCGAGCCGCGCGAGTTCGCCGAGCAGCTTCTCGCGCCGCGCGACCAGCCGTTTACGCTCTGCCGCCTGCGTCGTCGATTCGGCAGGAGAACGGGTGGCGTACCAGGCGCCGGCGACCGCGACAATGGTGGCCAGCAGCAGCGCGATACGCCGAGGCGCCTGGCTGTGATGCGGCACGCCGTCGACGATCAGCTCGATCGGACGTCCGGCGGCCACGGCTCCACCGGTCCCGGCGATGAACATCTCGCCCTGCGCGGGCATCTCCCGCTGCTCTCTTCAACTGCGGCGACTTCAACGTGATGTCGCCGACTTTCTTGACGATGACCGCCAGCTCTTCGAGATTGGCGGGAAGCCTTTGCGCGATCTGCGATCGAGCCGTCGTCGGCCGGCAGCGACGCGGCGACCTGCACGAACGTGTGTCCTGGCGCGAACGGCCCGGCCACGGTGACGCGAGTGCCTTTGACGCTGGCCTGCGGCGACGAGCCGTCCATGATCGTCGTGCCGGTCGCGCCATCGGGCATGTCGAAGGCAAACGGCGCCGGCGGGTTCACCGGCACACTCTGGTTGTTGGAGATGTCGAGCAGATAGAACACGTCGACCCCCTCCTCGCGCGGCTGGAGGACGAAGCGCGACTGCGAGCCGACGACGACCGCGCCACTGACGGCATTTTCCGGCGTGGCGGCCGAGTCCTTCTTGTTCGGATCGGTTGCGACGAGCATCAACCGGATCCCGCCACGGGTCGGGGCCGGGAACTCCTGCGACTCGAGGTGCTCGCCGTCGACTTCGGCCGTCGCCTTCACCGTCGCGCCGCCGGTGCCGGTGATGAAATCCTTGAACTCCGCGCGGCCATTCTCGTCCGTCTTCACGGTGATGACCTTCGATCCGACGTGGAGATCGACCGGATGACCGGTGAGATTGTTCGAGAGCGAGCCGCGAATCAGACGGACGGAGATCGCGCCGTTCGGCAGGTCGTCCACCGGGCGGGGAATGCCGGACATCTGCTTCGGATCCGGCATCGCAAACCCGCCTGGCTGTGCGCACAGCTGGCGCTCGCACCAACACAAAGGACACCAAAGGACACAAAGGGACAGCGCTTATCCGATCCCGTGCTCGCCCTTCGTGTCCTTCGTCACTCGATCCTGCGCACTTCGAGCAACCGCGCCCCACAGCCCTTACAGAACTTCGCATCCGAGTCGTTGGCGCGTCGCGCAGGAACCGCAGACACGCTCGGCCGCGGCCTTTGCGCTGACGGTCATCCGCACCGTCACGCGGCGCCTTGTCGTCGGACCGCAAGGTCTTCAGGCGCGCGTCGAGATCCTTCTCGATCTGCTCGCGATAACCCGTGCCGGCGTCGAGCTGCTTCATCAGGCGCGCGACGCGCGACCGCAACCGGCCGGACATCTCCTTCCAGTCTTCGTCGGACAGCCGTCCCATCGCGCGGTCGAACTCGAGCTCCTTGATGGAGCGGAGCGTCAACAGCTTTTCGCGCTCGAGGGCGACTCGTGTTCGCTGGCCGACCATCACGGTCCGGTCTTCCTCGGCGGTCACCAGGGGACGCAGCGTGCGCAGCGCAGCGTACCCGACGAGCGCCGCTGCTCCCATCAGGAGGCCCAGCAGGACGATGACGGTCGGACCCTGCCCTCGCGCCATGAACGTGACGGCGGTGGCGCATCCGAGCGCAGCCAGCACGAAGAATTGCCAGGGTTGAAGACCCGGGTCGGACGGGTCCGGCTGAAGCCGGACACTCCCCGTCCCCGGTAGTGTCCGGCTTCAGCCGGACCTTGCTAGTCGAGGTCTCGGAGCTCATCGTCGATGCGCTCTTCGAGCGCGGCGTCGGTCGGTGCGGCGGCCGCGGCGGGCGCCTCCGGCTTCCGGCTCCACTTGATCGCCGCCAGGCCCACGGCGAACGCGCTGGTCGCGCCGACCGCGTAGGGCAACAGCCACGCGATGCGGCTGAAGCCGCGATCCAGCGGCGCACCGAGCATTTCCTCGCTGCCGTACTTGGCGATGAAGGCCTCGATGATCTTGTCGTGATCGGTCACGCCCGAATCGATCAGCGCGGCGAGCTGGCCGCGCATCTCATGTGACGTCCCGCACGGATCCTTGCGGCATTCGGCCATCGTCTGATGGCCGCAGGCGCCGCAGGTGCAGACGATTTCGTGCTGCATCTGCTTCTCGAACGGCGTGCGCGCGTAGAACGACGTCCGCGTGTTCGATGTCGCCGGCCATGCTGCCTGCGCCGACAGCGACGTGCCGCCGCTGACCATCAGCATGAAGATAGCAGGGCGACGGTCGTCGCCGCCGCTTCGGCCGGCATCTTCGCCAGCGCGAACGCGAACGAACGCTCCGGCAGCAGCGCGATGCCGGTGCCGAGCGCCATGATGCCGAAGCCGAACCAGATCCAGTTGACCAGCGGGTTGACCACGAGCTGCAGCGTCATCGACTGGTCGGCGAGGTCAAAGCCGCCGAGCACGGCGTAGAGATCCTCGGCCGGCGTCCGGCGGATCGCGACCTCGGTCGTCGGCTCCTGCTCGTGCCGCCGGTACGCCCACTTCGCCGGATACAGCCCGTCAATCTCCTTGCCGTCGACGAACACCGCCAGGTAACCCGTCGTCATCTGCTTCTGGCCGTCGTCGGCCACCTTCACGCCATTGCTCTTGATCGTGTACCTGCCGATCCGCGTTTCCTGGCCGGGCTTGAGGAGCACCTGCTCGTCCAGCTTGCGCGCGTTGCCGGCGAAGCCGAAGCAGATCAGGACGATGCCGACGTGGACGATGTAGCCGCCGTAGCGGCGCTTGTTCCTGCCGACCAGGCCGACGAGCGCGGTGAACAGATCGGTGCCGGTGTTGCGGCTGCGGATCGCCGCGCCCTTCCAGAACTCCTGCCCGATCGTGCCGACCACGAAACCGCAGAGCGCGAAGCAGAGGCCGGACGGCCAGATCGGAATCCGGAAGTAGCCGACCGCGACGCCGGCGGCGGCGAGACCGGAAACGCCCGGCCAGATGAACTGCGGGCCGATGTTGGCCAGCGACGAGCGGCGCCACGCGAGCAGCGGGCCGACGCCGGTCAGCATCAGCAGCACGAGGCCGATCGGCGTCATCCATTTGTTGAAGAACGCGCCGGCCACCGTGATCCGGTTCCCCGTCACCGCCTCGCTCAGCGTCGGGAACATCGTCCCGAACAGCACGAAGAACGCGGCGAAGAGCATCACCCAGTTGTTGACCAGAAACGCGGCCTCGCGTGAAAGCCACGAATCCAGTTCGTTGCGCGACTTGAGCAGCGGCAGCCGCCAGATGACCAGGCTGAAGCTGAAGGTGACGATCACCACCATGAAGCCGATGAAGAGCCGCGCGAGGATCGGATCGTCGCCGAATGCGTGCACCGACTGCACGACGCCCGACCGCGTCATGAACGTGCCGAAGATGGTCAGGAAGAACGTGACGATCACCAGCGTGACGTTCCAGACGCGCAGCATGCTGCGCCGCTCCTGGACCATCACCGAGTGCAGGAAGGCGGTGGCGGTGAACCACGGCAGGAGCGCCGCGTTCTCGACCGGATCCCACGCCCAGTAGCCGCCCCATCCGAGCTCTTCGTAGGCCCAGATCATCCCGAGGATCAGACCGAAGGAGAGGAACAGCCAGCTGAACATCGTCCAGCGCCGGACCGCGCGCAGCCACGAGTCGTCGAGGTGCCCCGTGACGAGCGCCGCGATGCCGAACGCGAACGGAATCGTCATCCCGACGAAGCCGGTGTACAGCGACGGCGGGTGAATCGCCATGTAGGCGTTCTGGAGGAGCGGATTCAACCCCTCGCCTTCCGTGGGCGCCGCCGTCAGGAACGTCGTGAACGGGTTCTTGTGGATCACCATCAGGAACAGGAAGAACATGTTCACGACGGAGATCGTGGCGACCACGTACGGAATCAGCTCGCGGTGCCGCTCGCGGTTCACGTACACCGCCAGCGACCCGAAGATGGACAGCAGGAACACCCAGAACATGATCGAGCCGTCGAGCCCGCCCCAGTACGAGGTGATCTTGTAGAGCAGCGGCTGGACGCTGTCCGAATAATGCGCGACGTACTTCAGCGTGAAGTCGCCGGTCAGGAACGCATTCCACAGCACGAACGACGCGGCGGTCATGATCGCGCAGATCAAGTAGAACGCGCCGATGCCGCTCTCAATCAGCCGGCGCGACCGCCGGCGCGCGCCGGCGACCGAGATGACGGCGGCGTAGCTGCAGGTGACGAAGGCGGCCAGCAGGAGAAACGTGCCGAGTGAGGCCATGGTGTTCCTAGAGGCCGGGCGAGCCGGCGCCGGCCTGGGCTTCGTCCTTCGACGGGCACTTCGCGACGACGCCGTTCGGTTCGGTGTGGAAGCCGGAACTCGTCAGGCGTCCGCGCAGCACCACTTCGGCTTCGCCCTTGAACGTGTCGGGCACGATCCCCGTGTACGACGCTTCGACGACGTGACCCTGGTTCACATCGCGAATCGGATTGTTCTGCACCTTGAACTTGTACTCGAGCGTGTCCTGACGCTTCAAAATGGATCCCGGCACCACATATCCGTGCAGCTGGAGTGGTTTCCCCTCCCAGGCTTGCGGATTCGTCATGACCTCGTCGACGTGCTTGAAATACTCGGTTCCGTCCTGGAGCGTGGACCACAACAGACCGGCAAAGGCGAGCACGAGAACCGCTGCCGTCAGGCCGAACTTGATATATCGATGTGTCATAAGGACTTCCGGGCTTAGAGTACGTGGTCAGGATAGCCTGACTCGCACACGGATGCAAGGAACGGCACGGCCGTCGATCCTCAATATTTTCAAACGCTTAGCGATCCCCATGGCGCATCCCGGGCAGCAGCTCCGCCACGCACGCCACGGGAAGGCCGACCACGTTCGAGTACGACCCTTCGATCCGGGTGATGAAACGCGACGCGAGGCCCTGAATCGCGTACCCGCCGGCCTTGTCGCGCCCTTCCCCGCTCGCGACGTGCCACGCAATCTCGTCGGCGGCAAGCGCGCGAAACGTGACCAGCGTGGTTTCGACACGTCCGACCTCGTACGATCCCTGCCGCAGGCTCACACCCGTCAACACCTGATGGATGTTTCCCGAAAGCCGGCTCAGCATGCGTGCTTCATCGTCGTCGTCGCGCGGTTTGCCGAGGATCTCGCCGTCCACCACCACGGTTGTATCCGCGCCAAGGATCACGGCATCGGCTGGCGTCACACTCTTCAGGTCTGCCATGCGACGCTGGGCCGCGGCCGACTTCTCCGCCGCGAGCCTCCTCACGTACGTCGATGGCGACTCGTCAGGGTGAATCGACTCGTCGGCGTCGGAGACGACGACCTCGAACGTGTAGCCGGCTGACCGCAGCAGCTCGGCGCGACGCGGTGAAGCAGAAGCCAGGATGAGGCGCACGGTGCAATGATAGGATCGAAACAGTCGGCAGGCTCAGTCTCAGTCGGCAGACTTTTCGGCAGTCGCTCAGTCGCGCTGCCTGCACGCTGACTGCAGCTGCTCCTGCGACTGCGACTGCGACTGCTGACTGCGACTGCCGACTGACCAGTGATGCCCATGCTCCCCCTCTCCTCCGGCCTCCCAGGTGCGCTCGTCGAGTTGCTGCGCGGGTCGCCGACCTCTGACGGCAAGGTGACGTTCGCCTGGAAGGCGGCCGTCGGCCCGGCGATTGAGCGAGTCACGAATGTGAAACTCGAGCGCGGCGTGCTGCTGGTCGAGGCCGTCAACGCGCAGTGGGCCAGGGAAGTGAGGCGTGCGTCCCCTGTGATTCTGCCGCGGCTGCAGTCGCTTCTCGGCGTCGACGCGGTCGAGCGCATCGAGGTCTGTCGAACCCTCATCCCCAATTCCTGAGTCCTATTCCCAAGTCCCATGCGTGAATCCGTCATCGTCTCCGCCGTCCGTACTCCGACGGGCAAGTTCCTCGGCGCCCTGAAAGGCCTCACCGCGACGCAACTCGGCGCCCTCGTGGTCGCCGAAGCCGTGCGTCGCGCCGGCATCGATCCGCAGATCGTCGACGAGTGCATCATGGGCAACGTCGTGTCGGCCGGTCTCGGCCAGAATCCGGCGCGCCAGGCGGCGCTCAACGGCGGACTGCCGGATCACGTGGCCGCGCTGACGATCAACAAGGTCTGCGGATCGGGACTGAAGGCCGTGATGCTCGCCGATCAAGGCATCAAGGCCGGCGACATCGACATCGCCGTCGCCGGCGGCATGGAGTCGATGAGCAACTGCCCGTATCTGCTGCCCCGCGTGCGCGACGGACTGCGCATGGGCAACGGCGAAGTGGTCGACTCGATGATCAACGACGGCTTGTGGTGCGCGTTCGAGCAGTGCCACATGGGCAACTCCGGCGAAGTCGTCGCCGAACGGTACGGCGTCGGCCGATCGGCGCAGGACGAGTACGCCGCACGCAGTCATCAGAAAGCCGCGCGCGCCACGAGCGAGGGCGCGTTCAAGGACGAGATCCTGCCCATCACCATTCCTCAGAAGAAGGGCGCGGCGTTGATCGTCGATCGCGACGAATCGATCCGCGCCGATACGACCGCGGAAACGCTGGCGGCGCTGAAGCCGGCGTTCAAGAAAGACGGCACCGTGACGGCCGGCAACGCGCCCGCCGTCAACGACGGCGCGTCGGCGCTGGTCGTGATGGCCGACGAGCGCGCCAAATCGCTGCACCTCGCGCCGCTGGCCCGGATCGTCGCGCAGGCGACCAGCGGCCTGGCGCCGAAGCTCGTGCTGATGACGCCGGTGGAGGCCGTGCGCCGCGTCGCGGAGAAGGCCGGCTGGAAACTGCACGACGTCGATCTCTTCGAACTGAACGAGGCGTTCGCCGTTCAGGCCGTCGCCGTGCTCAACGAGCTCGGGATCGATTCAGAGAAGGTGAACGTCAACGGCGGCGCCGTCGCGCTCGGCCACGCGATCGGTTCGAGCGGCGGCCGCGTGCTGACGACGCTGTTCTACGCCTTGAAGCACAGAAACCTGAAGCGCGGCATCGCGACGCTGTGCCTCGGCGGCGGCAACGGCGTCGCGCTCGCCGTGGAACGCGTCTGACAACAACCACGAAACCACGAAAGCGCATCGTAGGCACGAAACACACGAAACAGAACAATCTCTTTCGTGATTTTCGTGCGTTTCGGTGGTTTCGTGCCTTTCGTGGTAAGGCTCTGACGATGATCAAGACAGTCGGCGTGATCGGCGCGGGCACGATGGGCAACGGCATCGCGCAGGTGTTCGCGCAGTCCGGATTCTCGGTC
This sequence comes from uncultured Acidobacteriota bacterium, assembly GCA_963794305.1. Taxonomy (GTDB): domain Bacteria; phylum Acidobacteriota; class Vicinamibacteria; order Vicinamibacterales; family CAVVIG01; genus CAVQFC01. The sequence continues at coordinate 89,351 of CAWCDQ010000028.1, forward strand.
ACGCTCGTCGACGTCGCGCAGCCGCTGCTCGATCGCGCGCGCACGACGATCGAGAAGAGCCTCGGCAAGTTCGTCGAGAAGGGCAAGCTGACGGCCGCCGATCGCGACGCCTCCCTCGAACGACTCCGGACGGCCACATCGATCGACCAGCTCTCCGACGCCGACTACGTCGTCGAAGCGATCGTCGAGAACGCCGACACCAAGCGCGGCCTCTTCACGAGCCTCGATGCGATCACGAAGCCGGACGTCATCCTCGCGTCCAACACCTCGTCGATCTCGATCACGCTGCTGGGCGCCGCGACGAAGCGTCCCGACAAGGTGCTGGGCATGCACTTCATGAACCCGGTGCCGCTGATGACGCTCGTGGAAATGATCCGCGGCCAGGCCACGTCCGACGCGTCGATGCGGATCGCCTCGGAGTTGTGCACCGCGCTGGGCAAGACGCCGATCGAAGCGGCCGACTACCCCGGATTCATCGCGAACCGCATCCTGATGCCGATGATCAACGAAGCCGATCTTCGCGGTGATGGAAGGCGTCGGCACGCCCGAAGCGATCGACGCCGTGATGAAGCTCGGCATGAATCACCCGATGGGTCCGCTGACCCTCGCCGACTTCATCGGCCTCGACGTCTGTCTGGCGATCCTCAACGTGCTGCACGACGGCATCGGCGATCCGAAATACCGGCCGTGTCCGCTACTCCGGCGGATGGTGGCGGCGGGCCATCTCGGGCGCAAATCGGGCCAGGGCTTTTACACGTACTAGCCAGAGCGCGGCGAGCGAGCGGCACGAGAATCGCGATCTCCTGCAGCGATGGCGCGAACGTTGGTCAGCATCGGCCCGCGCGTGAAGATGCGAAGGCGCGCCGTCTGCCGGAAGATGTCCGCATCCGAGATGTACCACTCGCTGTTGATTGGCCACAACAGCTGGATGCCGCGCGGCGGATAGCGGTCCACGCCGAGCCAGTCCAGGAGCAGATGCGAGCCGTACGCGCCGGCGCACATGAGCGCGATGCGCGCGACCGGCCGCCCGGATCCGGCGGTCAGCCGCCGCGGCGCAGCAGGCCGACGACGAGCGACCGCGCCGATGCTGTGGGTGACCGTACGGTGCGCAGCGAACGCGAGATCGAGATCGGGCGCCGCGCCCAGTCCGGCGCACAGCAAGGGTGAGGCCGTTGCCGGCCCTGAGATACCAGCGACGCCGTGGCCGGAGCCGTGCGCCAGGCGCGGTCGCCGGGAACGAGATCTGCGGCCCAGGCGACGGCGATCCCGCCGAGCGCATGGCCAATTGGGCTAGGCATGCGAGGGCCCATCATGGCAGATTCTGCAATTCCGCCGACGACGAGGCGAAAGTCTCATGTACTGTAAATGGCTGATATTCAGGCCGTTATCGCGTATCGTTCACGTTATTGCGCTTGACTTTCGCCCGGCACGCCTTTAGAATAGCCCCGCTTCCGGAGGACCGCATCACATGGCAGTCGAACGAGACGAACGTCAGGAAAAAGAGAAACTCAAGGCCGTGGATCTGGCGTTCAGCCAGATCGAAAAGCAGTTCGGGAAAGGCTCGATCATGCGCCTGGGACAAAAGGGCGCCATCCAGCCGATCGAGGCCATTCCGACCGGCGCCATCAGCATCGACTACGCGCTCGGCGTGGGCGGCGTGCCGCGCGGCCGGGTCATCGAGATCTTCGGGCCGGAGTCGTCGGGCAAGACGACGCTCGCCCTCCAGGTGATTGCGGAAGCGCAGAAGCTCGGCGGCATGGCCGCCTTCGTCGACGCGGAGCACGCGCTCGATGCCGCCTATGCCAAGAAGCTTGGGGTCGACATCGACAACCTGCTGGTCTCACAGCCCGACAACGGCGAGCAGGCGCTGGAAATCGTCGAGGTCCTCATCCGCTCCAACGGCGTCGACGTCGTCGTGGTCGACTCGGTGGCGGCGCTCGTCCCGAAAGCCGAAATCGAAGGGGAAATGGGCGACGCGCAGATGGGTCTGCAGGCCCGTCTCATGTCGCAGGCGCTGCGGAAGCTCACCGGCGCTGTCTCGAAGTCGAAGACCTGCCTCATCTTCATCAACCAGCTGCGCGAGAAAATCGGGGTCATGTTCGGCAATCCGGAAACGACGACCGGAGGCCGCGCCTTGAAGTTCTACGCGTCGGTGCGCATGGACATCCGGCGCATCGCCAGCATCAAGGATGGCGACGCGGTCGTCGGTGGGCGAACTCGCGTGAAGGTGGTCAAGAACAAGGTCGCTCCGCCGTTCCGCGAGGCCGAGTTCGACGTCATGTACGGCGAGGGCATTTCGAGAACGGGCGATCTGCTCGACCTGGCCGTCGACAAGCGGATTGTCGAGAAGAGCGGCGCGTGGTTCGCGTACAACGGCGAACGTCTCGGCCAGGGCCGCGAGAACGTCAAGCAGTTCCTGAAGGACAACCCCGAGATCTTCAAGGCCATCGACGAGAAAGTCCGAAAAGAGCTCGGTCTCACCCGCGAGGCTATCGAGGCCGTCACGGTCTGACGGCTGGCAGGCTATGCGACGCTAGGGCTCATGGCGAATGGCATGGCCTCAGCCATGAGCCATGCCCTAGCCATTAGCCTGACAACCATCCGCCCCGTTCCGCCATCGAAACGGGCATGCGTTACCTGATTACCCTCTTCCTGCTCCTGCTGCACGTCGCCATCGGCGGCGCGCAGGCGCCGACCGACATCCACGGCACCTGGACCGCCGAGATTCACACCGGCAAGGTGTACCTCCAGGTCCGCACCGCTCCCCCGCCGGACTGGAACCGTTCCGGCGACTGGAAGGGCGACTGGAACATGGGACAGAGCATTCCGGTCGAGGAGCTTCAGGGGCTCGCCAACAGCGACCAGTTCACGATGGCGTCCGTGAAGTTCGACCTGCGCCGGGAGGCCGGAGCCCTGGCGTTCGAGGGGTCGTTCCGCGACGGCCGAGGCGCCGGGTTGTTCACCTTCGCGCCGCGCGAGGCATACGTCGCGGAGATGCGCAGCCTGGGATACGCCGACGACATGCCGCTGTGGCGCCGCTTCCAGCTGGCCGTCCACGACGTCGGTCCCAAGTACATCCGCGACCTGAAGAGCGAGGGCTACGACAAGCTGACGCTCGATCAGATTCAGCGAGCCAAAACGCACGGCGTCACGATCGACTACATCAAGGATCTCAAGGGCCAGGGATTCAAGGTCGCCACCATCGAGGAGCTGGTGCGCACGCGCGATCACGGCGTCACCGCCGAGTTCATCAAGGCGATGAAGAGCGAGGGCTACACCGGCGCGACGCTCGAGGAGTTCGTCCGGCTGCGCGACCACGGCGTCACCCAGCAGTACATCCAGGAGATGAAGAAGGCCGGCTTCACCAGCGCCACCGTCGAGGAGATGGTGCGGGCGCGCGACCACGGAGTCAAACCGGAATACGTCCAGGAGATCCGCCGCATGGGCCTCGGCGTCACCACGCTGGAGCAGTTCGTCCGTCTGCGCGACCACGGGATCACCGTCGAGTACGTCAAGTCGCTCGAGGCGCAGGGATTCAAGAACGTGCCGGTCGAGGACATCGTGCGAACCAAGGATCACGGCGTGAGCGCGGAATTCGTGGCCGACATGAAGGAGATCGGGTTGAAGGATCTCACCCTGCCGCAGCTCGTGCGCCTGCGCGACCACGGCATCACGCCCGGCTTCGTCAATCACGCGCGCGCGCGCGGATACAAGACGACGGATCCCGACGAGCTCGTGCGGCTGAAGAACGGCGGGCTCTGGAAGGATTGACCTGCCGCAGCCGGCGTTAAGCCGCCGGCTAGCGCGCCAGATTCATCAACACGATGTCGGCGTGATTCCGCAGTCGATCGAACACGATCCGCTTGCCGTCCGGCGAGATGTCGAAGTTCTGAATCGCCGCGCCGCTCTTCAGGTCGAAGCTGGTGAGCTGACGTTGCTCGCCGGTCTCGAGATCCAGGCTGAAAAAATTCTGATTGGGCGCCGTGCCCTGAAGCGTGATCAGCGCCTTTCCGCCCGGCATGAAGCGATACGGCGTCCCGAACGCCAGGGGAAAACGCGAGCCCAACGACGCCACCGCGGGCACAACAACGGGCGCGCCATCCGGAGTCATCGTCTTGACGTCGAAGCTCCCGCTGACGCGCTGCTCGGAATAGACGATGAACCGGTCATCGGGAGACCAGACGGGGTTGAACGACAGCGTATCCCGCAACCGGATAGGCGGACCGCCGTCGAGCGGAATTTTGAACACACGCGTCCCTTCGCCCTGATTCGCGGCAACCGTCACCCATCGGCCATCCGGTGACCAGGACGCGGCGCTTTGCACCTCGATGGACGTCGCCAATGTCGTGAGACCCGTGCCGTTGGCGTTGATCACGTACAGCTCGGCACGTCCCTGTTTGCGGTACGAGAAGCAGATTCGCGTGCCATCGGGAGAGATCGCCGGAGCCGCGACAACCCCGCCGTCCCCGCCCTTCCAGAGTTCCACGGCCGTGCCGCTGCTATCGAGCTTCCAGAGCCCGTCAGCACCGCCCTTGGATGAGAGGAACGCGAGAAAGTCGCCGGCATGCGCCGGACTCAACGCCCGCGTGTTGGCGGCCTGAATCGGCGTGATGGCGCTTTCGGGCTGGATGGCATTCGCAATCGGCACGGTCCACAGGCCGGCTGTGGGATTCGCGACTGTCGCGACCAGATGGTGGGGCTGAACCTGGTCGACCGCGACAGACAGATACTGCTCCGCAATGCCCGAGCTCACGCGGTGAGCGATGCGGTGTTCGACGTCAGTCGCGTAGAGCCACCGCCCCGATCCGTCGTCGGCCGTGGCCGAGTAAATCAAGGTCCGGGCATCGAGCCACGCCGGGTAGCCCACCCACGCATGATGAAACGTGATCTGCTCCGGCTGACCACCCAGGGCCGGGATTCGCCAGATATCCATGTCGGTCGTCGGCGTGCCCTTCGCGAAGTAGACAAAGCGGCCATCGCGCGACCAGATCAGAAAGTGACTATGCGCGCCCGCTTCTCCGGCGAAGATTTTCCGGGGATTGCTCGCGTTCCTGTCCGCGATGAAGATCGGATCGCCGGGATCCGGCGTGTGGTACGCGAGCGTCTTCCCATCCGGCGACCAGGCCGGATTCCGCCCGTGATCGATGAAAGAGCTTCGGAGTGCCTCCCATCGTGGGTCCCATCACGTGAGAAAAGTGTGTCGGGGAGCCCGGTGGTGGGCCCGCATGAACCAGACCTGCTCTCCGTCTCCCGAGAACCCGGTTTCACGGGTCATCGCCCACGTCGGCGGCCGAAAGTCTCCCCTCGTCAGGTTGGTGAACGCACCGCTGCCGATCTGACTGACGAAGACATCGAGCGGTCCATCGCGGTTCGAGAGAAAGACAATGAACTTGCCGTCCGGCGAGATCGCGGCATCGACCTCTTCACCTTCGAAGTCGGTGAGACGCACGGGCCGCGCGTCAGCGAGCGGGTTCTGCCAGAAATAGTCGTTGACCCACAGGCGCCAGGTGAGGCCCATCGCGGACGCGAGAACAATCGCCGCGATCCCGCCGATCGGAGCCCAGCGGCGTGCACGGCCCGACGGCCGCCGGTCGGGTACCTTCGGCGTGTGGTCTGCCGGAGATGTCCAAGCGGCGATCGCATCGTCGATCTCGATTCGCGCATCGGCGATGTCACGCAGGCGCCGCCGGACATCTTTTCGAAGACAGCGTTCGAGCAGACGGCGAACGACTTCGGGAGTGGTCTCCGGCACTGAGGACCAGTCGGGCTCGCGCTCGATCACGTGCGCGAGCGTGTCGGTCAACGAGTCGCCCGCGAACGCTCGACGGCCGGTCAGCATCTCGTAGAGAACGCAGCCGAACGCCCAGATGTCCGTGCGCTTGTCGACCGGCTGACCCCGCGCCTGCTCCGGACTCATGTACGTCGCGGTGCCCAGAATGACGCCCTGGTTCGTGCCGTCGGACCTCCCGGATGGCAGATGCGCCGCATCGACGAACTCGCCGGCGCTCGCCTTCGCCAATCCGAAGTCCAGCACTTTCACGACGTCATCGGGAGTCACCTTGATATTGGCCGGCTTCAGATCGCGATGAACGATCCCTTTCTCGTGCGCCGCCTCGAGCGCATCGCAGATCTGGCGCGCCATGGCCAGGGCGTGCGCGGGCCTGATGCCTCGATGAATGATCGTGTCGAGTGTGTCGCCCGGCACCAGCTCCATCACGAGCGCCGCGATGTCCTCGGACTCTTCGAAGCCGTACACCTGCGCGATGTGGGGATGGTTGAGCGACGCAAGCAGACGCGCCTCGCGCTCGAATCGCGCGCGGCTATCGGCGCTGCGCGTGAGCGCGCGCGGGAGGACTTTGATCGCCACGTCGCGCGCGAGTTTAGTGTCGCGCGCGCGATAGACCTCGCCCATGCCGCCCGCGCCGATGCGCGCGTCGATCTGGTAGACGCCCAGACGGCGTCCTGCCAGGTCCACGTTCGACTCGGGATGGTTGCTCACCAGGAGTGCGACCTCCTCGACGGCGGGCCGCTCCATGAAACGGTCGGCGGCGTGCTCGTAGCGGAGCAGCGATTCGACTTCCTGCCGGAGTGCCTCGTCACCCGCGCACGCCTCACGAAGGAACGCCGCGCGATCCGATGCGTTGCGCTCGAGCGCTGCATGACAGAGATCGGTGATCAGACGCTGCCGGTCGGCCGACATCTGGGTTCGGGGCCTCGCGCTTTCTCTTAGAGACCGCCATTCTACGCCAGCGGCTCCGACGCTTTTGGTGAGTTGTGCCTTTTTCGATCGCGTTCACGCCTCTCTTGACGAGCCCGGGTTGGTGAATGCCACGCACGACACGTCAAACCGCACCGCAGGCGATGAGTCTGCGGTCTCTGAGGAGGCTTCTATGCGAGACCTGTCAATTGGAAGAGTCAGGGCCGGCCTGGCCGCCGCGCTCACCGGCGCCGCGATCACCGTCTTGACGCCGCTGCGCGCCGAGGCGCAAAACATTGTTGTCGACTGGAATGCGATCGCCATCACGGCCGCCGGGGCAGCCGGCCAGAACAGCTTGCTGCAGGAGAGGTCGTTCGCCGTGACCAGCGTCGCCGTCAGTGACGCCGTGAACTCGATCACCAGGAAGTACGCCCGTTACGGGTCAGCGCTGACGCCCCCGGCTGGCGCATCGACGACGGCGGCGGCAGTCGGCGCTGCGTATCGGGCGCTGACGCAGCTGTTGCCGTCGCAAGCACAGTTCCTGGACACCAATCTGGCCCAGTCGTTGGCGAAGTTTGGTGTGAATCCGGGCGACCCGGGGTTCGGCTTTGGTGAGGCGGTCGCCGACGAGATCGTCGCATGCGCTCAGCCGACGGCGCGGCGCTGGCGCAGTATCCGTACACCGCTCCGAACGCCGGCGCGCCCGGTGTGTGGGTGCCGACGCCACCGGCCTTTGCCGCGGCGCTTCTGCCGGGCTGGGGAAACGTGCAGCCGTGGGTGCTCGAATCGGCCGCGCAATTCCGGCCCGACGAGGGGCCCGATCTGACGAGCCGTCGCTACGGCCGGGACCTGAACGAGGTCAAGGAAATCGGCGCGCTGAACAGCGCGACGCGGACCGCCGAGCAGACCAACATCGCGAGATTCTGGCTGGCGTCGGCCGCGTTGATTTGGAACCCCGTGCTCCGCCAGGTCGTGCTCGGTCTCGGCCTCGACGAGTCGGAGGCGGCTCGTGATTTCGCGCTCATGAACGTCGCTGGCGCTGACGCGCGGATCGCGTGTTGGGACGCGAAGTATGCCTTCAATTTCTGGCGTCCGGTGACGGCGATCCAACGCGCCGACGAGGATGGTAATCCCGCGACCGAAGCCGATCCAGGCTGGACACCGCTCATCGCGACACCGAACTTTCCCGAGTACGTGTCCGGGCACACGACAGTGAGCGGTGCCATGGCCACGGTTCTCAGGCTGCTCTTCGACGACGATCCTGGCGTGGCGTTTACAGCCACGAGCCCGACCAATCCCGGTTTCGAGCGCCATTGGACAACCTTCAGCGAAGGCGTTCGCGAAGTCATCGACGCCCGCGTCTATTCCGGGATTCATTTTCGATCGTCCGACGAGCGCGGCGCCAGGCTCGGGCGGCAGGTCGGCAGATTTGCCGCGAGGCATGTATTCAGACGCCGGCACAACAAATAGATCGAGAAGGGCCCGCCGCCGTGGCGGGCCCTTCGTGCGTGCAAGCCGGCCTCACTTGCGCATGTGCCGCAGAAGCCACATCTTCGCGAACTTCCAGTCGCGTTTGACGGTCTCGCGCGAGACGTTCAAGACCTCGGCCGTCTCCTCGACGCTCAGCCCACCGAAGAAGCGGAGCTCGACGACCCGGCTCGTGCGCTCGTCGACGAGAGCCAACGCCTCGAGCGCGTCGTTGAGCGCCACCACGTCCGTCGGCTGGCCCTCGGCGACTTCCAACGCATGGGTCAACGAGACCTGCTTCACGCCGCCCCCGCGTTTCTGGTAGCCGCGCGATCGCGCGAAATCCACCAGGATGCGCCGCATCAGTCGGGAGGACATCGCAAAAAAATGGACGCGGTCCTGCCATTGCATCCGCTTGAGATTGACCAGCCGCAGGTAGGCTTCGTTGACGAGCGCTGTCGGCTGAAGCGTGTGGCCTGGGCCCTCCCCCGCCATCTGTCGCCGCGCCAACCGTCGCAGCTCCGCGTGGACGATCGGAACGAGCTCCTGCAGCGCGGCCTCGTCGCCGTCTTTCCATCTGGCGAGGAGACGCGTGACGTCATGGCTGGGCACATCGGCCACGGGGATCGGCCTCGACCTCGTCGGGGCGGACATTCTACAGCACGAGGCGGCGCAGCCGATGAGCCCGAGTCGCTCGTACGCGCCTTCTTCGTTGGGTGCTTTCGGGGCCTCGGCGTTGAGCGGTTCGATCGAGTCGCCGCTGTTTCGTGTCCGGCCGGCCGACCCGTCACGTTCGGCGCTGTCGGCGCGATCCTGGCGCTGGTTGCATGCGGCGCCGCCGCGATACCGGCGTTTCGCGCGGCGCGCGTCGACCCGATGCTTGCGCTCCGGTCGGAGTAGCCGGTACAATCATGTGCTTTCCTACCTCGGGGCGAGGTAGCTCAGTTGGTAGAGCATACGACTGAAAATCGTAGTGTCGACAGTTCGATTCTGTCCCTCGCCACCATCCTAAATTCCACTAAACCAACGACTTCCGCTTCAGCACGATCTTGACCTTACTTACCGGGATCGCCGTGTCAACGCCGTTCAACGCCCAAACATTCGATTCACGCCTGCTTTTTCTGCTTGGCGTGGCCGAGTTGTCGTGCCATGTCGACGCCCTGCGCCGCGTCGGCGGGTAGCGCGAGATAGCGTTGCGTCATCTCGACCGAGGCGTGACCGAGCCAGCGCGACACGCGCACGATGTCCTGGCCTTCGTCGAAGTACCACCGCGACGCGCACTCGCGCCGCAGATCGTGGAAGTGCAGGTCGGCGGCGAGGAAGTCCAGCGCCGACTGCTCCGGCGTGCGGTCGCGACCATCGGCGCGGATCTTCCCATGCGCCAGTAGGACGACCGTCTCCCACGCCGTGCGGTGATTGACGATCGCGCCGTCCTCGTCACCGAACACGAAGCTCTTCTCGCCTTTGAGAAAGCGTCGCGGCCGGATGGCGTCGGCCAGCGCGCCTGCGGGTCGATACTCAGGATGCGCTCCTTCCGGCTCTTGCCCGTGCGGAGCGTGATCTCCCACTTCACCCAGTTGATGTCGGTGACCACCACGCGGCTCAACTCGCTGCCGCGCGCGCCGAGGTAGAGCGCGCCGAGGATCCGCCGGTGCAGCGCGCCGCCCGCCCACTGGTGATCGAGATCGTTGATCTGCGTGCAGGCGGCCACGAGCGCGTTCTCTTCGCCGTCGTGCAATCGGCGCGTGCGCTTCTGCTCGTCGCTGCTCCATACTGCGCGACCTAACGAAGCTGCCGACGCGGCGGCCGACGCGCACCTGGATAACTCGTAACAGGATAGGGTGCGTGGTCACAGGAGGTGTCTGCGACCACCTTATTGCAATGGCTGCGTGACGAGTTGGTCCTTCGCGACTACGCCGCTCAGAGGAGCTACACGCAGATTGTGGCGGCCTTCCGCCAGCAGACGGCGGGCGCCTCAACCGGATCACGCCCGCCCAGCTGCGACGCTACCATCTGTTTCTCCTCGTGGGCCTGGCGCGCCAGATGAAAGCAGAGGGACGCACCCGAGGGCGTGAGGACGCTACGCCCCGGTGACGGCAGCGCCGCCCGGGGGCACCTGGAATGCGAGCGTGAATCCGAAAGACGCTCGCCTCGGCCTCTTCACCGGCCGTCAGATCCAGGACGATCCCGGACAGCTCCGGGCTCTCGGTCATCGAGAAATAAGATGATCAGGTTCGCGCCGCCTACCACATCGGCACCGAACGTGACAGCCATGAACCCGCCCTGAATGCCTTGCGGCGTGTCCCGCCAGATTCCGAGCGCGAGCCCGAGGTCGGCGCCTTCTTCCGCGCCTGCCGTCGCCTCAAAGTCCATCAGCATCCGCGATTGACTCGGATCGGTGCCCGGCATCTGCATGCGGCGCCAGCCGCGGCCGCGACGCCAAAGCCGAGATCGATCCCATCGTCCGAATAGAGCGTCAGCGTCGTGAACTGGCTGAAGTCGGCGTAAACCCTGCTGCATGGTGGTCGTCGTCAGGTTCCCGAGGACGGCCTTCGCGGCGGACCCGTCGCCGTTCTTGAACGCCGCGACGACGTCGTTGATGATTGACTGCGCGTTGGCCGACGCGATCCCCTGCGTCGCCAGCGTGCGCAGCGCGCTGATGGCGTCGCCGAACTCAGTGAGCACCGCCTTAGCGGCTTGCTGCATGAGCTCCTGCTCAAAGACGCCGAACTCCTTCTCTATGAGGGTCTTTACCTTCTCGAGTCCGCTGATCACGGTCTCGGTCGCCTGCTTCAGGGCCTTCTCGATCTCATCGCCGAACGCTTCGACGTCGCGCTCGATGTCCTTGCCGACTTTATCCAGTTTCGTAAAGATGCTCATACGCTCTCCCGTCTGCAAGACCGACGTGAACAATGCGAGACCCCTCGGCGGGAAGCGCATTCTATCTCGGATCGGCAGTCAGCTGCCTCGATGTGGGGAAGTTACGGATGATGACCCGCAAGGACTGACGGATTGCTACGCCGCGGCGGGCAACGAGGTCTGAGGGCGCGCGACAGGACGATAGAGAACGAATTCGCGCTGCACTGTTTAGAAACCTTTGGTCGATGCCGCCATCGGACCCACGCAGCAGCTTGGTCTGGTCCAACTGTTACCTTCGATGAGCTCGCACTTTCGCCGCAGATTGACTGCTCGGAACCGTGGTCAGTCGAGGGTCGAACAATCAGATGTTTTCAGGACTACTAGGAGTCCACGATCGTCGCTCTACTTCGTCGGCACGCGCGCCTTCAGTTCCTCGAACCAGTTCAGCACCACGTCGATCTCGGTGGGCGCACCGGCGATGCCATATCCTCCGCTCGGCCGGAGCAATGGATCGGCACTGCTGATAAACCGACCATCGGGCAGGCGGTCAAATGTTCGCGCGTCGGCTGTTGGTGGTGCTGTCGGCATGAGACCAGTCCAGGCCGTCCAGCATTCGTGGTTTGCCGACACTGAACGCGCCTTTCAGCGTGATCTCCCGCTGCGCGCTGATCCAAGTCCCGGGCCGCTCACATAGATCTATCTCCCGGCCATCGAAAGACCACAAAGGAGTGGTGGCTGGTTCCTTCGGGCGCGACCTGATGACTGTCGCCGTTGGGCGGAAACGGCTCAATCCAGATGCCGTCCGACACGCCGCGCGCGTAATAGTCGGTCCGATGCGCCTTCCTGCCGGTGATAGGCCACCCATTTTCCATCGGGTGAAAAGCACGCCCGTCGTCGGGGTGAACGAGAGGAGGGCGCCGACTGCCGTCAGCGTTCCGTCCGGAAGCGAAAGCGTGGTCAGCCTGAATTTCCGATCTTTGAGGACGTCGAGCAGCAAGGCGCGACCGTTCGGGCGAGGCAGCCGCCTGGGAACGTGCTCGGGACCCGGGTTCCGCGGTGGTTAACCGCTGGGCCTGTCCGTTCCGCCGCGGTCTTGCTCACCAGTATGGCGCGATCGCCGCCGCGATCCGGATTGAAAGAAAACCCGACGGCCGTCATGTGACCACACAGGAAAACGGTTACGACCGCCCACCGTCAACCGCTGGCGGTCGGCCTTGCCGCTCATCGGATAGATATAGATGGCCGCTTCTGTTCCCAGTCATTCACTCCCACCGCAATCCGCCCAAAATCTGGTGGAATTTCGCGGGAATTCATAAGGAGTCAGTCTGCACCGGCAATGCCGTCGGGGCGGCGTCGTTGGAGAACACGCCGAGCGTGCGGCCGCCTGACGCCATCGCGGCGGGTCCGGGAACGTAGGCGAGGGTGCCCGTCTCGGACACGGCGGCCTGCGTCGCACCAGTCGCCGGCGCGCCACGGCCGACGCCCTCGATGATCGGCGCCTGCGCACCGCTCAGCGCAAGATGGGATAAATCGAAGCGCACGGCGAACAGCACACCGCCGACGGAGTACACCAGATGGCCCGTGGATATGTATCGCGCGTCGCTGGCGCCCCTAATCAACA
>CAWCDQ010000029.1:0-136447 GCA_963794305.1 uncultured Acidobacteriota bacterium
GCGAAGCATTGATGCGATCCGGCGGCCATCGCGACTCAGGGCTGGAGTAGACTGCGCCGGTCTCGAAACAGGAGAGGACATATGCGCGTGACGCCGCATTTCCGTGTGCTCGTCATCGTGATTGCCGCCGCGTCGACCTGTCTCTTCTGCGCAGCCCGCGGGCGCCCCGGACCTCGCCGCGATTCGCGCTGTCGTCGACGCGCCGATCGCGGCAAAGAAGGTGGCCGGCGCGTCGGTTGTCGTCGCCCGTCACGGCCAGACGATCCTGGCGCAGAGCTTCGGCCAGGCGGATCTCGAGCTCGACGTCCCGATGCCGGCCGACGCGAGCTTCGAGATCGGATCGGTGACGAAGCAGTTCACAGCGTCGGCGATCCTGCTGCTCGCCGAACGCGGGAAACTTGCGATCGACGACGAGCTGACGAAGTACCTGCCGGATTTTCCGGTTCACAACCAACGCATCACCATTCGCCATCTCCTCACCCACACCTCGGGGATCAAGGGCTACACGGAGCTGCCCGAGTTCGGGGATCTGATGCCGCTTCGGAAGTCGCCGGAGACGCTCGTGAAACTCTTCGCCGACAAGCCGCTGGACTTCGCGCCAGGCGAGAACCTCGTCTACAACAACTCGGCGTACTTTCTGCTCGGTCTGATCATCGAGAAGGTCAGCGGCCAGAAGTACGCGGACTTCGTCAAGGCGAACCTGTTCGACAAAGTCGGGATGCCCGGCTCCTACTATTGCAGCGAGAGCGCCATCCATCATCATCACGCGCACGGCTACGACACCTTCGCCAACACGCTCGTCCTGAAAGGCGCGATCAGCCACGCGTGGCCGTTCTCGGCTGGCTCGCTCTGTTCGACGGCCGCCGACCTTACCGCGTGGAACGTGGCGCTCCACGGTGGCAAGGTCCTGAGCGCGGAGTCGTACCGCGCCATGACGACACCGGCGACGCTCGCGGACGGGACGAAGACGCGGTACGGCTTCGGGGTGATGCTGAGCGACCTTCGCGGCCACCGCGCCATCTCGCATGGCGGCGGCATCAATGGGTTCCTGTCCGAGGTCGAGTACCTACCCGGACAGCGGACTCTCGATCGTGATCCTTCTCAACACGGCGGGTTCCGTCGGCCCCGGCGATCTCGCGCGCGACATCGCGGATGTCGTGCTCGGCAAAGTGCCGGAGCCGGCGCACACCTACAGCGGCGATCTGGCGGCGTTCGCCGGCACCTTCGAAGGAGTCGGCCGGGGAAGGCCGAGCGTCGTCACGATCACCGCCGAGGGTGGAAAACTGACGATGAAAGGCACTGGGCCCGAAGCCGCGCGTGCTGGCGTTCCAGAGCGGCGAGACATTCTCCGCAGGCGAGACGCTCGTGACCTTCGAGCGCGACGCCGGCCGCGTCGTGCGGTTGCGTCTCGACACCGGTGCGGGCCACGTCGTGCTCAAGAAAAAAGCGGGAGCGACGCACTAATCGCCGTCGATACCGCAGGGGCGACGGAACTCGAGGCTGCGCGGGAGCGACGCGATGCCTGAGAAAGTCGCCCATTGCGTACTATCTACTTGTGAGTCTCCTCGGCCTCAAGTTGAAAGCATCGGCGGCCAGTACCGTGAGACCAGAAGCGGCCAAACGCGTCGGAGTTTGCTTCGATCGATTCTCGTTGGAAGTCGGCGCACAACTCGTACGTTTTCATACCCAGCACCCCAAAGCTATAGGGTTGTCCCGTCAGCGGATCGCGGCTGTCGACGGCCGTTCCTGGGCTTTCGAGCAGCTCGTCGAGGGAGGACGGCAACCTCGCGCGCTTCGTCCAATACGCGTTCACTGCACGGGTGATGTCGACCAGATCTCGAACACGACGGTCATCGAGGCGGCGCATGCGTTCGTTGGCTGGCGATCCTACAATCATGAGCCCCGCAACGATGGCGACGCATACGGTCGCGATGGCCAAGCCGAGAATGACGTGCCGGCCAGAGAACGCCACTAGGTTTCCGGCTCCTTCTCGTCACCTCGAAGATCCCACAAGTAATAGCCGAACGCGGTGCCGGCAATAAGGCCGACTGTGAGCACCTTGAGAACGAAATGTACAGTCAATTCACCACCGAGAAACGTGTAGACGACGCTGATGAAATCGCCGATCAACACGCACGAGGCAACGAAAAGCGTCACGTACGTGAGCTGTCGTCGTACTTTGGGTGCTCGCTTTGTGGGCTCGCGTCGAATCGCCCGACCGACGAGCCAGGCGACGTACAAGAACACCGGAAACGCAACGATTAGGGATGACAGCGACCAGCGAATTGCTTGAAGCGTCGATTGCGAAAAGGCGCGCGCGCCAGGATCTGGGAAGGCGCGGTCAATTAGTTCGAACAGCAAGTCACCAAGGTTGTAACCACTCAAGATCAGTGTCGCAAACATGACCACGTACATGAACGCGTCGCGCGCCGACACCGACGGTACTGGCTTGGGGACCGGAATCGGGAATTCGACATCGGAGAAACCGTTGAGCGCTCGTCTCACCTGCTCGGCGGGCCAGCCGGCGCGCAGGAGGACCTGTTCCACGTCAGCTCGCGGCAGTCCGCGATGCAAGCTTTCCTTAACGAAGCCAATCAGGTCCGGACTTAAGGCCATATACCCTCAGAAAGGAGCATGCCGTCGGCGCTCTCGTCGATCGGCTCGGCTGTGTACTGCTGACCGCAGCGATTCTGACTCTCGAAGGTGTATCGGTCGACCTCATGAACCGGCTCAGACCGTCAGACCAGGCGGGGTCTATCCGTGGCGTCGCACTGGATCGTGAAGCGCTCTGGCGGGTCCTGTCCGCGAGCGGCGCTGAACAACACTTCAAGACGGTCGATCATTGGTTGACCGAATCGTCGCAGGGTGACATCTTCAGATTCGATGCAAATTTGGCGAGGACCAGATGCTGGACATTGCCAACGACATTCGATCCCTCAGCGACTTCAAACGAAACGCAGTCTGTGACGGCCAGAAATGAGGTGCTGCGTACGCTGCAATATGTTGCCCGAGCAGCCGCAGGGGCATAGGGTGGATCAGCGCAGATCACATTCGATGCCGGCCTGAAAGGGTCGGGCACGCACCCCGTGAACACTCTAGTGAAGCTGCTGTCCGCCGCAGGCGCAAGGAAGGTGATCGATCATACGGTACCAAATTGGTTTGCCATCGGAACAATGACCATCGACACGGTTCCGGTATAGATGTCTTCGTTGCGCCCATTGGTGCCCCGGATGCTCGGATTACGGCGAGAAACTCGTGACCTCCAGCCGCGAAACCTCAATGTTCGCGTGCGTACTTGTAATGGTTCGTCCGCTGCGTACGCTATGGGATTCGCTGAATCTCCACGCCGAGGATGGCGCTTCGTCGCGCTGCCGCTTCTGCGCCGTGATGATGCTGCAGCGTCGCGAACATGGACACGCCAAAATTTCCCGGTCATCGCGACGGCGAGGCGGCGAGTGGGATCACGCTGAACCACCTGCCCAGCGATGGGTCACTCGGACGCGTCCGGCGCTTCGCGAAGAGTGCCTACGTGTGGCAACCCGACGATGTGGCCGATCGAATCTATTTCCTTCGAAAGGGCCGAGTCGTGCTCACCACCGCTATGCCGCACGAACGGCCGATTGTGCTGCGCACGATCGCGCCGGAGCAGCCCTTTGGCGAGCTGTGCGTGGGCGCCGCGTCCGATCTTCGGGGAACTACGGCCTATGCGCTCGTCGACAGTGAAGCACTCGAGATCAAGCTGAGCACCTTCCTGCCTTACCTCCACCAGAACCGCGCAGCGCTCGACGCCTTGATGGTCACGGTGTGCGTACGGCTGAAAGACGCCTACCATCGAATCGAGGTGATGGCGCATCGCGGCGCGGAGCAGCGGCTTGGCAGCCTCCTGCTCCGTCTGGCGACATCGCGCGAACGTCAGGGCCGCGTCGGTCGCAGGGATAGAGTGACCGTGTCGGTCAGTCACAACGAACTAGCCCAGCTCGGCGGCATGAGCCGTCCGCACGTTACGGTCACGATGGGACGGCTGCGGGCTCGCGGCCTGGTCGATACGGAGCGTGAAGGTGTAGTCCGCGTCGACGTGGCGTCGCTCACCGACTACCTCGCTCGCGTCCCTCGCACGAGCTGGCGCACAGGCGCGTTAGCGAGCGGACGCCAACAGCCGAATCGAGCTGCGAAGCGCACCGACTAACGGCTGCCGGCTCTTGTTGTTGAGCTGCCTATAGTCGCTCGACTGGATGTTCGCAGGCGAACTTGCAATCCCCCCACGGCTCGAGTACGCTATTCTGATTCTTTGACTGTCACTCTCACAGCTACAGTGGCGTCGTACCGCTGTGTCCGCACGGTTTGATGGCCTGAGCATCGCACCATGGACACGCCAAAGTTTCCGCATCATCGCGACTGCGAGGCATTAACCGGCATCACCCTGGACCATCTGCCGCGCGATGGGTCGCTGGGGCGCGTGCGGCGTTTCGCGAAGGGCGCATTCTTGTGGCGACCGGACGGCGCGGCCGACCGCATCTATTTCCTTCGAAAAGGCCGGGTCTTGGTTTCTACCGCGAAGCCTCACGAGCGGCCGGTTGCCCTGCGCACGATCGAGCCGAACCAGCCGTTCGGCGAACTCTGTCTCTGTAGCGTTCGGGGAGGGCTTCGGGGAACGACGGCTTCTGCTGTGATCGCGAGCGAAACCTTCGAAATCAAGCTGGTCCAGTTCCTGAGCTATCTCCGCCAGAACCGGCCTGTCATCGAGGCGATGATGTTCACCTTGTGCATGCGGCTGACCGACGCCGAGCATCGCATCGAGGTGATGGCGCATCGCGGCGCGGAGCAGCGGCTCGGGCGCCTGCTGCTTCGTCTCGCCTCTTCCCCCGGACGCAAGGGCAGCCTCGGCATGAGGGACACAGTCGCGGTATCGGTCAGTCAAAACGAGTTGGCTCAGCTCGCCGGCATGAGCCGCCCACACGTCACGGTCACGATGGGGCGGCTCCGTAATCGCAGGCTCGTGCAGTATGAGCGTGAAGGTCTGGTTCGCATCGATGTGACGGGACTCACCGAGTATCTCGGTCGCATCGTTCGCGGCGAGCGGGCGTAAACGCCGTTTGGAGGCGCGGAGACCAACAGCTGGAACCGTCCTCGTCACATCGCGAACCTTTATGTCGCCTCGAGATTCGTCTATCGCGCGCGGTCGCGACGCAGCATGACGGCGCTTGGAAACGCAGCGCTGCGGCAGCTGGCGCTGAAAGTGCTGGCGCAGCGCGCCGGAGCCGCCGCGGATGCGAAGGCTCTGGCGGCCGCCGCGCACCGCGCCTACGACGACCTCGATCGGGTCTCGGCTCCACTGATCGGCCGGGTCGGCGTCGACGCGCTGACCGGTCGCGCGTTCCATCTCGTGCAACAGGAATACCCGTCGCTCGTCCGCACGGGCGAACCGCAGCAGGGCGAACGGCCATTTGCTCAGGTGATTTTCTCTCTGGAGCGGCAGGATCCTGCCGTCGCCGTCGAGGCCGCCGGAGCGGTGTTCGCCACATTCGCGGGGTTGCTGATCACATTCATCGGCGAACACTTGACCGCCAGCCTGTTGCGAAAAGCGTGGCCCGGTGCCTTTTCCGACGCGGGCACCGAGGAGACATGAAGCATGACCGACCGGGTGGCGATTCGACGGCTTCCCACCGGCGTTCCGGGGCTCGACGAGATCCTCGGTGGCGGCCTGCCTGAGTTCTCGTTCAATGTGATTGCCGGCGCCCCGGGCGCTGGAAAAACGACGCTCGCGCAGCAGATCATGTTCGCGCTCTCGGGACCCGAACGTTCCGCGTTGTATGTGACGGTCGTCGGCGAGCCTCCTCTCAAAATGCTGCGCTATCAGCAGCAGTTCGCGTTCTTCGAGATGGCCCGCGTGAACGAGTCGGTCCGCTTCGTCAATCTGGGCGTCGATGTGGTCAACGACTCGCTGGAGAGTCTTCTCGCACGCATCGTTCAGGAAGTCGAGGCGACGAGCCCAGGCGTCGTGGTGGTCGATTCCTTTCGAACGCTGGTCCGGGCCGGCGAACGCGCCGACAACGCCGCCCTCGATTTGCAGCACTTCGTCCAGCAACTGGCTGTGCGCCTCACGAGCTGGGAAGCGACGACATTTCTCGTCGGCGAGTATCAGCCCGAGGAGGGGGAGCAGAACGCGGTCTTCACTGTTGCCGATGGCCTGCTGTGGCTCGTGCAAAGCCTCGATCGGAATTCGATGGTTCGCAAGATGCAGGTCATGAAGATGCGCGGACAGGCACCGATTCCGGGATTGCATACGTTCCGTATCACCGACGACGGCATCCAGGTGTTCCCCCGCGTCATCGGAGGGGTCGGCGAGAAGGCGGCGGCTGTGCCAGGCACGAAGCCTGAGCCGCGGAGGCGGCTTTCGGTCGGCGTCAAGGGATTGGACCAGATGCTCGGCGGGGGCATTCCGGCCGGCTACTCCGTCCTGCTGGCCGGCCCATCCGGGTCCGGCAAGAGCGTACTCGCCACCGAGTTCATCCTCGAGGGCGCGCGCCGTGACGAATCCGGGATCATCGCCGTGTTCGAGAAGCGCCCGATCGAGTACTCGCAGGGCGGTCGAACGGGACAGCAGTTCGACCGGCTCGTACGCGAGGGCAAAGTGGGCGTCATCCACACGCGCCCTCTGGATCTCTCCATCGACGAGATGCTCAACGAAATTGTCGAAGCCATTCATCGGCTCAAGGCGCGCCGGTTGGTGATCGACTCCCTCTCCGGCTTCGAGTTGGCGCTGGCGCCGACCTTTCGCGAGGACTTTCGAGAGTCGCTCTATCGCATGGTCGCCGTGCTCACGGGGATGGGCATCACCATGATGATGACGGCGGAGCTGGAGGACAGCTACGCGGATCTGCGCTTCAGCCCGCACGGGACCGCATTTCTGACCGACGCGATCATCATGCAGAGGTATATCGAGGTGAAGGGTCAACTGCAGCGCGTCATGGCCGTTGTGAAAGTGCGTGGCAGCGCTCACAGCAAGGACCTGCGGGCGTTCCAGATCACCGAGCAGGGCATCGTCATGGGCGAGACGCTCGGCTCTTACGAGGGCTTGCTGACCGGCAGCCCGAAGCTGATCGCCAGCGCGTCGTCACAGACGAAGGACATCAAGCCGCGTCCGCGACGCTGAATATGACCGAAGAAAACAGAGCGGCGAACCGACTATCGCCGGGCGGCGCGAGGGACGAACCCGCCGCTCTACGCGAGGAGATCTCGACGCTTCGCGCGGAGGCTGTACGCGCGCGGGACGACGCGGCGCGGGCGCGGGCGCAGTTGGAACAACTCATGACCGAGCTGCGCGAAGCGAACGAATATCTGGTCGTCGGGTCGGTCCGTGCGCAGACGATGACCGAGGACGCCGAGCAGGCCAACCGCCTCAAGGACGAGTTCCTCGCGACGGTCTCGCACGAACTTCGCACGCCTCTGAATGCAGTGCTCGGGTGGTCACGCATGCTGGGGTCGAAGCAATTGGCGCCCGACCGCGCGACACACGCGATCGCGACGATCGAGCGAAATGCCGTCGCTCTCGCCCACATGATCGATGATCTGCTGGATCTGTCGAGGATCGTTGCGGGAACTTTTCGCTTGGCGCTCCAGCCCGTCGATCTCGTCGTCGTGGCGCAGGGGGCACTCGACGCCGTCCGCCCTTTGGCGCTGACCGCGAACGTCCAACTTGCGTTCTCGCCCGGTCTCGCGGCCATCGAACCCGTCAGCGGAGACAGTGGCCGCCTCCAGCAGGTGCTGTGGAATCTGCTCGTGAATGCGATCAAGTTCACCCCAGCGGGCGGGCGTGTCGACGTCTTCATCGAGTCGTCGAACGACCATGTCGAGGTCAGGATCGTTGATTCCGGCCAGGGCATATCTCCGGAGCTTCTGCCACATGTGTTCGAGCGCTTCCGCCAGGCCGCCGGCGCGACGATGCAGAGGCACACCGGACTTGGTCTCGGGCTGGCGATCGTTCGGCAACTCGTTGACCTGCACGGCGGGAGCATCAGGGCGGCCAGCGAGGGCGAGGGGCGCGGTGCCGCGTTCACCGTCTGTCTGCCGATTGCAGCCCCCGAGATTCAGCAGGGTCGAGCGGTCGTTCTCGGAGATCGACGTACAGCGGCGTCGAGGGCCTCGCCAACGCCGCGGTTGCCGCGGCTCGACGGCCTGCACATCCTGATCGTCGACGACAGTGCCGACGGACGCGCGTTGACGTCTCTGGTGCTGAGTCAGGCTGGCGCCAGCGTGAAGGCGGTGGCGTCGGTGCGCGAAGCGCTCCAGATGCTCGAAATGGAGCGGCCCGATGTACTGGTCACCGATATCGGCCTGCCGGATGAGGACGGGTTCGCGCTGGTCCGACATATTCGCCAGTCCGAGGCTGGACGCGGAGGGTTCCTTCCCGCGATTGCGCTGACGGGCTACGCGCGCGCCGAAGATCGAGTTGACATCCTTGCTGCAGGATTCCAGGCGCACATCACCAAGCCGGTTGAGCCTGTCGAGCTCGCTGCGGCGATCGCGAACATTGCCGGCCATCTGCAAGACAGGCAACCCTGATGTATTTGCGCTGTGGCTACTGAAAGGCCGTTCTTGTTGCGGCCATTGATGTTGCATGCGCGCCGGCCCGAGCGATTCAGGGGCTTGCGGGACACCTGGATCTCACGACGACGCATCGGTACATGCACCTCAGCCCCCGCGGCGCTGGAGTGCGATCCGGTTGCTCGACGACTCTGGAATTCCCCGGAGTCTTGGCGACATGTTGAGTGCTTTAGTTGGCGGGGTCGACGAGACAGGACGGGACGCGAGCTAAGCGGCGCGTGAGCGACGCGATGCCTGAGGGCGTCGACGGGACTCGAGCCCGCCCACTGACTGAGCGAAGCGAAGGAAGTTGGCGGGGTCGACGGGACTCGAACCCGCGGCCTCCGGCGTGACAGGCCGGCGTTCTAACCAACTGAACTACGACCCCAAATGGGAACACAGACGATTGCAGATTTCAGAGTGCAGATTTCAGATTGGGTTGTCAGTCCAATCAGTGTTTCAATCCGCCCGAACCAATCTGCAATCTGAAATCAACAATCTGAAATCTCAAGATTGTTGAGTGGGCGGTACAGGACTCGAACCTGTGACAGCCGGCGTGTAAAGCCGGTGCTCTACCAACTGAGCTAACCGCCCTTTACCGAGCTCCGGCTGCCCGCCAGAACAAACCATTATACGTTGCCTTCCAGATCAGCAGCAATATGGCCACGCCAAGGCCGGCAATCGCCCGATACTCGCGGTTGGCCACCGCCTGTTCCAGACTGAACCTGCGCTGCGATGCGGCGCTGCGCTCGCGACGCTTCGCTTCCACGCCGCTCCGGTACAGGTCGTACTGGTCTCCGAACGTCCGCCGCAGAAACGCTTCTTCGTTCTTGATGGCCGCCGTGAGCGTCGCGACGAGGTAGATGGTAATCAGCGCCGCCACCAGGACGCTCGCCGACGCAACCGCCAGCCCCGCGCCCATGACCGCCGATCCCACGTACAACGGGTGCGCCACCCAGCGATACGGACCCGACACCGTGACCTCGCGCGACTTGCGCAGGTGACCGGCCGCCCAGACGCGAATCGCTTCTCCACAGGCCGCGATCGACATGCCGATCGTCAGCGACTCCTTGTTCGGCCGCGCGAGGATCAGGACCAGCACGCCGAACACAAAGCCGAGCGCGACGCGAAACCGCGCGAGGGTCGCCACGACCATGTAGCGCGCGCCGGCCGCCGGACGACCGTCAGCCATGCGTCGCCTCAGCCGCGAGCCTGCGTTCGACGGCATCGAGTACCTCGGCCACTTCGATGTCGAGCAGGCACATGCGCTCCCGCGTGCAGCGGCGCAGGTGATGACACTGGCACACGCTGTCTCTCGACACGGTCACGTCGAGCGGCGACATCGGTCCGTTGCGCGCGGGGCGCGTCGGACCGTAGATGCCGACAATGGGTGTGCCGACGGCCGCGGCGATATGTGTCGGACCCGTGTCGCCCGACACCATCATCGCCGCCCCGCGCGCGAGCGCGACGACATCCGCGATGTTGGTCCGCGGCGACACGACCGCTGCGCCGTTTGCCCCTGCAGCCACCGCCGACGCCAGCGCTTCCTCTCCAGGTCCCCACAACACGACCGACTTCAGCCCGTGTCTCGCGAACAGTTCCCTGGCGATCGCCGCCAGCCGCTCGGGGGGCCAGCGTTTGTTCGGCCACGCCGCGCCCGGATTCAGCAGCGCGTAACGGCCGCCGGTCTGTTCGCGGGCGATGCGCGCGGTGCCGGAGTCGATCGCCTCGATCGGAAACTCGCGCGCGGGCGCGTCGATGCCGAGCATGCCAAGGAGACCCAGGTTGATGTCCACGACATGCCGGGTCTCTCGCGGATCGTACAAGCCGCCGCGCCCCGGGTCGTACGCATCGGTGTAGAAGAGGCGCGCGATGCGCTCGCGCGCGTAGCGCGCCGCAAAACCGACGACGCGCGGTGCGCCGGAGGCGCGCGCCAGCACCGCCGACTTGATGAGTCCCTGGAGATCGATCGCCACGTCGTAGCGCGAGCTCCGCAGTTCGCGGATCGCCGCGAGCAGCGACGTGCCCTTCGGATCTGACGGTCCCGAGCCTGGTGCCGGGCGGTCGCTGACGACGAGCCGTCGATCGATGACGGGAACGAGATCGAGAATCTCACGATGCTTCGCGCTGACCAGCCAGTCGATCCGCGCTGCGGGAAACGCGCGACGCAGGGCCGCCGCCACGGGAATCGCGTGCACGACGTCGCCCAGGGCGCCGAGGCGCACGATGAGAATGCGATTCACCGGGGCGCCTGATCCTTGTCGCGGTCCGTGACAGGCGGCTCGCCGTCCCTGGTGGCGGCGATGCGCGCGAGCAGCTCGCGCGTGTCGTGCTGCTTGGCATCGCCGACAATCGCCGTGCGGCCGCCGTAGCCGGCCACGACGCCGCGCTCCGGCACCGTGTCGACGGTGTAGTCGGTGCCCTTGCAGTGCACGTCGGGTTTCACGAGGCGCAGCAGACGCTCGACCGTCGCCTCGCCGAAGACGACGACGTAGTCCACGCCGCGCAGCGCGGCGACGAGTTCCGCGCGCTCCGAGGCCGGCAGGATCGGCCGCCCCTCGCCTTTCAGCCCTGCAACGGATCGATCGTCGTTGACGGCGACGATCAGGCGATCGGCTTCCGCGGCGGAGGCCTGCAGATATCGCACGTGGCCGACGTGAAGCAGATCGAAGCAGCCGTTCGCGAACGCCACTGTACGGTTGGCCGCGCGATCGCGCGCGACGGCCTCGACGAGTTCCGACTCCGACACGACCACGAAGCAGTCTCCAGTCTGCAGTCTGCAGTCTCAGGCGTCAGCTCAGTCTCCGGACGAGACTGAGACTGAGACTGAAGCTGCTGACTGTTCTAGATCAACGATCGCCGTCCCTGCGGCGGGCCTTCCTGCGACCAGTTCTCCACCGTCGTGTCGTGATCGCTCGCGACCGCGTCGGACAGCTCCTTCGCCGACACCGTGGCGGTGCCCCGTTTCATCACCACGAGCCCGCCGGCGTAGTTGGCGAGCCGCGCCGCCTCGTAGAACGACGCGCCCGCGGCGAGCGCGAGGCCGAACGTGGCATTCACCGTGTCGCCCGCGCCGGTGACGTCGGTGACTTCGTCCGCTCCGAAGATCGGGACATGAACGGTCGGCTGTTTCGGTTGAAAGAGCGCCATCCCGCGGCTGCCGCGGGTGATGAGCACCGCCTGCATGCCCGGTGCGTCGCAGGAGCAGCCGTCCCGCCCGCTCGAGCGCGTCCAGGTCGTCGTCGATCTGAACGCCCAGCGCCGCCTCGACCTCCGATTCATTGGGCGTACACGTCGTGAGACCGCGATAGTCGAACAGCCGATAGCGCGAATCCAGCAGCACGGGAATCGCGCGCCTTCGCTTACGCCGAGCCAGGGCGCGGCGGACGAGGTCGGCCAGTGCCGGTGTGATCAGGCCCGAGCCGTAGTCCGAGAGCAGGACCGCGTCGCAGTTGTCGAGCGCGGGCTCGATTTTCTTCGCGAGCGCGCGGCTCACCGTTTCGTCGAGCGGCCAGCCGGTGTCGCGGTCGATACGCACGACCTGCTGTCGCGCGGCGTGGACGCCGCCGGCGAGGATGCGCGTCTTCACCGGCGTGCGGTACTGCCGCGCGCGAATCACGTACGTCTTGTCGACGCCGCGATGGAAGCTGGCGAGCATCCGCCGGCCTTCGGCATCGCTGCCGACGAGACCCGACAGCGTGGCGCGTCCGCCGAGCGCCGCCACGTTGTTCGCCGCGTTGCCGGCGCCGCCCGCCAGAATCTGCGTGGCGTCGTACTTGAGGATCAGCACGGGCGCTTCGCGCGACACCCGCGACACCTCGCCGTAGATGAACTCATCGGCGATCAGATCGCCGAGCACGAGCACGCGGCGGCTGGAGAACCCGTCGACGAGCGCCAGGAGCCTTTCCCTGCGCTCGGCTTCGCCGGGCAACGGGTGGACGGAGCGGGCGATCAGCATTGTGGATTGTGGATTGCGGATTGAGGATTCAGATGGAGAAGGATCCAGCTCACCGCCGCCGCTAGATTATCTACCACCGCGTCGGCACTGAGCGCCTCGAGCGGTCGCTGCTCTTGCTCGAGCGCCCGTTACCGGTTCGAACCAGAATCGTTCGGGCGCCTACCGACGCGGCCGAGCTCCACATCGCTCCATTTGTCGCCGACGACGAAGGATTGAGCCGGATCGAGGCCGAGATCCGCCGTGGCCTGGTCGATCATGCCGCGGCCGGGCTTCCGGCAATCGCAGCTTCGCGCGTAGGCGGCCACAGGGCCGTCCGGGTGATGAGGACAATAGTAATACGCGTCCACGCGCGCGCCACCCGCCGCGAGGCGCGCGTCGATGGCGCGATGGGTCTCGCCCACCAGCGCGACGTCGAACATGCCGCGCGCGACACCCGACTGGTTGGTGACGACGACGACCGGGAGACCCGCCCTGTTCAGCATCCGAATCGCGTCCACGGTCCATGGGTAGAACGCGACGCGACTCAGCGAATCGAGGTAGCCGACGTCTTCGATCAGCGTGCCGTCGCGGTCCAGGAAGACGGCCGGTTTCACAGCGTCCTTCGCGCCGACGCGAGCACCGCCGGGACGCCGACGCCGCGCATGCACTGATGATCGAGCGGGCACTCGCGCAGCATGCAGGGCCGGCACCACACGGGATGCGTCAGGATGGCATGAGCGTCGCCAGTCGGGTGCGTCGCCTTGTCGTCGGTCGGGCCGAACACGGCGGTGACGGCGACGCCGGCAGCCGCAGCCAGGTGCATCGCGCCGGAGTCGTTGGTGACGAGCGTCCGGCATTGCGTCAGCACGCCGGCAAGCATCGGCAGATCGGTGCGGCCGACGAGACTGAACAGGCGCGTCGGATTGGAAGCGCGCGCAACCGCGGCCGCCGCCGGCGCGTCCGCCGCGCTCCCCACCACCACGCATCGGACACCGTAGTTCGCGAGGGCCTCGGCAAGCTCGCCGAAATACTCGGGCGGCCAGCGCTTCGCGCCGCCGTACGCCGCGCCGGGCGCGAGCGCGACCAGCGGCGTCCTGACCGTCCCACCCAATCTCCATCAGCAGGCTCGCCGCCGCGCGGTGCGCGTCCAGCGGAACGGACACGCGCGGTTCGTTCGAACCGTTGGCAAAACCAAGCGCCTTGACGAGGTGCTGATACGACGCGACCTGGTGCAGCCCGGGCAACCGGTCGACGGCGCGTGTCAGCAGCTTGCCACGCCAGTCGGTCCGATATCCCCAGCGTTCGGGAATGGCGGCGCGAGACGCGAGCACGGCGGCCTGCATCGAATTCGGCAACAGCAACGCGGTGTCGAAACCGCCGCCGGCGAGCGTATCGCCGAGTCCACGCCAGCCGACGACGTCCCGGATCAGAGCCGGCCTGGCGAGAACGATCGTCGCGTCCACCTCGGGAACGAGCGCGAACAGCGGCGCAATCGCCGGGCGCGCGGCGATCGTGATCGACACGCCGGGAGCGCTTCGGCGCACGTCGGCGATGGCCGGCAGCGCCATGACGGCGTCGCCCAGCCAGTTTGGCGAGAGGATGACCAGACGCTTCATCGTGTGGTACGGTCGAAGAGCCCCGTGACGAACGAGCGTACCACGATCGACCCGCGCAGCCGTGCGCTCGCGCCCTCCGGCCCCGCATGAAGATCGCGCTGCTACACACACATGTGGAAGCGCTCAGCTTCAGACGATGAACATGCTCGCACAGAGACTCAACTCTCCCCGTCGGTAGCATCCTCGTCGTGGTCGGCCGACGGAAACATTCCCGGAGTGCCGTCGGCGGTCGGTCCATCGTCGCGCCAGCGGCGGTGCATCCACAGCCACAACTCCGGGTGCCGCCGCACGTACATCTCCAGCACGTCGGTGCAGCGTTGCGTGAACTCGCGGACCGCGTCCGGCGCGTCGCTGCGTGGCGGCTCGATCTGGTGCTCGTAGATGAAGCGGTAGCGTCCGCGGCCGAGCGGCAGCGCGAACACCGGCACGACCGGTGCGCCGGTGCGCATCGCCAGCGCCGCGACCGCCGACGTCGTCGCCGCCGGACGCTCGAAGAAGTCCACGTAGATCGCGTCGCGGCTCATGATGTGCTGATCGATGAGCACGGCCACGCCGTGGCGGGCCTGAAGCGTCCGCATCACGCGCCGGATCGTGCCGCGCCGGTACAGCACCGTGTTGCCCGTCCCCTGGCGCAGATCTTCGAGCAGCTGGTTGAGATGCGGGTTGTCGAGCGCGCGCGCGAGCACGCCAATGGGCTCGAGCCTGAGCGGGTGCGCCATCGCGTGGAGCTCCCAGTAGCCGAAGTGTCCGGTGACGAACAGGACGCCTTTGCCCTGAGCGTAGGCAAGCCGCGCCCGATCCTCGCCCTCGAACTCCACGCGCTCGAGCATCTGTTGCGGCGACAGCGTCGAGAACTGGAGCAGCTCGAACAGGAGGCGGCCGAAATGCGCAAAGGCCGCGCGTGCAATCGCGCGCCGCTCGGCCTCCGGCCGGGAGGGGAACGCCGTCGCAAGGTTGCGTTGAGCGATGCGCCGGTGAGGCGCGTCGAGCGCGTAGAACGCCATCCCCAGCAGCGTCCCGACGCCGCGCACGATCGCGCCGGGAGTCACGCGGACGATCCCGATCAACGCGCGCACGATCAGGTACTCGAGTCGATGCCTCATCGCGATTGCGGATTGCGGATTGCGGATTGCGGATTGCGGATCCGATCCAGCAGCCATTGCTGGAACACCTCTGCCGGTTCGACGCCAACGACGAGCGGGATCGACGCGATGGGCAGATCGCCGAGATCGCACGCGGCCAGCCGCACGGCGTCCTTCTCCGTCGTCAGAATGATCATCGAGCCGGTGGCTTTCGCTTCGGCGGCGATCCGCCGGATGTCGCGCGGCGCAAATCGATGATGATCCCTGAACTCGATGGAGCCGCAGACATCCCAGCCGACCGAGAGGATGTCGCTGATGAACCGGTCCGGCCGCGCGATGCCGGTCACCACGAACACCCGTGAGTTCGCCGGCACGACGACCGAATCGCGGTCGCCGGCCACGCGGCGAGGCGCCCCGATCGTCCGCGTGACGCGGAACACCGGCGCCAGGCCGAATGCGCGGCCGATGCGATCGGCCGCCGTGTCGTAGCCGGCGGTAATCAGCGCCGCGTCGGCCGCCGTTGCGGCTTCGAGCCCTTCCCGGAGCCGGCCGGCGGGCATCGGCCGATCCTGCAGATCCTCTTCGGCGACGAGGAGGAGATCGACATCGCGCGCGAGCTCGAGATGCTGAAAGCCGTCGTCCAGCAGGTGGATCGTTGCGCCGAGATGGCGTTCGGCGAGCCGGCCCGAGAGAAAGCGATCGGCCCCGACCAGCACGGAGACACCAGGCAGTGCACGCGCAAGCATCAGCGGTTCGTCGCCGGCTTCGTCCAGGCCCGCGATCACCGTCGTGCGGTCGGAGACGACCGTCACGCCGTCGCGCGCCGTTCGTCGCCCGTAGCCTCGCGTGAGCACCGCCGGGTGCTCGCCTTGCTGCAGCAGCAGGCGCGCGATGTACTCCACGATCGGCGTCTTGCCGCTGCCGCCCACACGAAGGTTTCCGACGCTGATCACCGGGCGATCGAGCTGCCGCCGCCGCGACGGTTCACGCGCGTACCACGCGCGCCGCCACGCCGCCGCCGCGCCGTACGCCTGGCTCAGTGTCTGGATCAATGCACGAGGCGGAAGGGACGGACCACCGCGCGGCCCCGGCCATGCCCGTCGTCGCCGTGGGGCAGCAGTTCGCGGATCACCTCGAGCGTCTTCGTCTTGGCGCCGCGGTTGGCTTCGACGAGGGCCCGCGCGGCAGCGCCGAGGCGGGCGCGGCGCACCGGATCGGTGACGAGCGCGAGCAGCGCGGTGTTGAGCTCGCGCTCCGTCTGCACCTGTATCGCGGCGTCGTTGGCGAGGAACGCGTCGGCGATCTCCCTGAAATTCCGCATGTGGGGGCCGAAGACGATCGGCTTGCCGAAAATCGCCGGCTCCAGGATGTTGTGGCCGCCGTGATCCTCGAGGCTGCCGCCGACGAAGACCGCGGTGCTCACCTGATAGAGCTGCGCGAGCTCGCCGATGGTGTCGAGCACCACGACGTCGGCGCGCGGCTCCGCGTCGATCGGCAGCTCGGAGCGCTTCATGGTGACCAGCCCCGTGTCGCGCGCGATCCGCTCGACCTCCGCGAAGCGCTCCGGGTGGCGCGGCGCCAGCACCAGCAGCGAGCTGGGCATGGCCGCCTTGATCTTCGCAAAGGCGCCGAGGACCGCCGACTCTTCTCCGCGCATCGTGCTGCCGGCGACCAGGACCGTGCGGTGCGGCGACAACCGGAAGAATCGGAGAACTCGCTCGCGCGGCTTGCCGTGCGCGGCGAGGGCGGGTGGCTCCAGCGAATCGAACTTCAAGCTGCCGGTCACCGTGATGTGCGCCGGGTCGGCGCCAAGGTCCACGAAGCGGCGGGCGGATTCCTCGCTCTGCACGCAGAAGCGATCGACGTCGGCGAGCACGCGCCGGAAGAACGGACGAATCATGCGGTATCGCCGATGCGACCGCGGCGAGAGGCGGCCGTTGATCATCACCGTCTTCACGCCGCGGCGCCGGCACTCGCGCAGCAGGTTCGGCCAGATCTCGGTCTCCATCATGATGAAGAGGCGCGGCCGCACCAGCCGCAGCGTGCGGCGGACGATGAAGGTCCAGTCGAACGGAAAGTAGAACACCGCGTCGACCTCGGAGAGGCTTCGGCGCGCCACCTGCTGTCCGGCAATCGTCGTCGTCGACAGGAACAGGCGAAGACGGGGATAGCGCGCCTTGAGATCCGCGGCCAGCGCGCGCGCGGTCAGCGCCTCGCCGACGGATACGGCGTGAATCCAGATCGACTCTTCGGCATCGATGTTGAAGGTAATCGGCAGGAATCCAAGACGCTGGCGAAGGGTGCCGATGTACTTCTTGTATCGAAGGGCTTGATACACGAAGTACGGGGAAACGACGACAAAAAGGACCAGCGTGAGGAGACTGTAGGTCAGGTACATCGCGGAGACTTATTGTAGAATGAAACGTTTGTCCCGGAGGACTTTGCATGTCTGTCAGGGTAGGTATCAACGGCTTCGGCCGTATCGGTCGCAACATCATGCGCGCGGCGCTCGGCGACAAGAACATCAACTTCGTCGCGGTTAACGACCTCACGAGCGCCCACACACTTGCCCATCTGCTGAAGTACGACTCGGTCCTCGGGAACCTTCACGCGAAGGTGGAGGCCAAGACCGACACCATCGCCGTCGACGGCGACGAGTTCAAGGTGCTGCAGCTGCGCGATCCTGCACAGCTGCCGTGGAAGGATCTCGGCGTGGACATCGTGTTCGAGTCCACCGGCCTGTTCACCAGCCGCGACGCCGCGGCCAAGCACCTCGCGGCCGGGGCGAAGAAGGTGGTCATCACGGCGCCCGCGAAGGGCCCCGACTTCAGCGTCGTCCTCGGCGTGAACGACGAGCTGTACGACCCCGCGCAAGCATCACATCATTTCGAACGCCTCGTGCACGACCAACTGCCTGGCGCCGCTGGCCAAGGTGCTCCACCAGACGTTCGGCATCAAGAAAGGGTGGATGACGACGATCCACTCGTACACGAACGACCAGCAGCTGCTCGATCTGCCGCACAAGGATCTGCGGCGCGCGCGCGCGGCGGCGCTGTCGATGATCCCGACCACGACCGGCGCGGCGGTGGCGGTGGGCGAAGTGCTCCCGGAGCTGAAGGGAAAGCTCGACGGCATTTCGATGCGCGTGCCGACGCCGAACGTGTCGTGCGTCGACCTGGCTGCCGTGATGAACCGCCCCGTCACCGCGGAAGAAGTGAACGCGGCGTTGCAGAAGGCCGCCGACGGTCCGCTGAAGGGAATCCTCGCCTGCTCGTACGAGGAGCTGGTCTCGATCGACTTCAAAGGCAACCCGAACTCCTCCATCGTCGACATGCCGTACACGAAGGTGATGGAAGGCGATTTCCTGAAGGTCCTCTCCTGGTACGACAACGAGTGGGGCTACTCGAACCGCTGCGTCGATCTGCTGCGCAAGCTGGTCGCCAAAGGCCTGTAAGGCAGGCCTGAAGGCCTGCACTACGACTGCGATGATGACGGTTGTAGTGCGGACCTTCAGGTCCGCCGTGTGACACTCGTAGTGCAGACCTTTAGGTCTGCGGTGATCCGATGGCGAAACTCTCGGTCAAAGATCTGGATCTCAAGGGCCAGCGCGTCTTCATCCGCGTGGACTTCAACGTCCCGCTGAAGAACGGCGTCATCGGCGACGACACGCGCATCAAGTCGTCGCTGCCCACCATTCGAGTACGCGCTCGGACAGGGCGCGACGGTCGTGCTCGCGAGCCACCTGGGACGACCCAAGGGCAAGGTCAACCCGGACATGAGCCTGCGGCCGATCGCGGATCGCCTGGCCCAGTTGCTCGGGAGGCCGGTCGCCTTCGCGACCGACTGCATCGGCGAACAGGCGAGCGCGGTCAAGGGCGACGTCGTCCTGCTCGAGAACCTGCGCTTTCATGCGGAGGAAGAAAAGAACGACGCCGCATTCGCAAGGGCGCTGGCGTCGCTCGCCACGCGCTACGTGAACGACGCCTTTGGCGCCGCGCATCGCGCGCACGCGTCGGTCGAAGGCATCACGCACTGCTTCGAGCAGCCGGCGGCGGGGCTGCTGATGGAAAAAGAGCTGCAATACCTCGGGCACGCGCTCGAGAAGCCGGAGCGGCCGTTCGTCGCGATACTCGGCGGCGCGAAAGTCTCGGACAAGATCGACGTCATCCAGAACATGCTCGGCAAGGTGGACCGCCTGATCATCGGCGGCGCGATGGCCTACACGTTCTTCAAGTCGCGCGGCGTCGCGGTCGGCCGATCGCTGGTCGAAGACGACAAGCTCGATGAGGCAAAGGCGATCGAAGCGGACGCGAAGACGCGCGGCGTCACATTGCTGCTGCCGACCGACCATGTCGTCACGGCGAAGCTCGAGGCGGGCGCGGCGCACGAAGTGCTCGCGGTTGGCGACGCGGCCATTGGAGACCGGATGGGCGTCGACATCGGACCGGCGTCGATCGCCGCCTACACCGCGGCAATTGCCGACGCGAAGACCGTCGTCTGGAACGGCCCGATGGGCGTCTTCGAGATCGACGCGTTCGCGGCCGGCACGAACGCGGTCGCCCAGGCCGTCGCCGCCGTGAAGGGAACCACCATCATCGGCGGCGGCGATTCGATTGCCGCGGTGAAGAAGGCCGGCATCGCCGACCGCATCACCCACATCTCCACGGGCGGAGGCGCGTCGCTCGAATTCCTCGGCGGTCAGACGCTTCCTGGCGTCGCCGCGCTGGCGGATAAGGACACTAAGGCAGGATAGGCAGGACGGGCGGGAAGGCGGCACCGAACAAGGGTTCCATCCTGCCCATCCAGCCTTTCCAGCCCATCCTGCCCTTCCAGCCCACAGGATCAACGAATGCGAACACCCCTGATCGCCGGCAACTGGAAGATGTACAAGACCGTGGGCGACGCGGTCGGATTCGTCACGGAACTCCGCGACATGGTGAAGGGCGTGGGCGGCGTGGACATCGTCGTTGCGCCGGCGTTCACCGCGGTGCACGCGGCCGCCGGGGCCGCGCGCGGCACCGGGATCGCGATCGCGGCGCAGGATCTGTACTGGGAGCGTGAAGGCGCGTTCACCGGCGAGGTCTCGCCCGCGATGGTCAAGGAAGCCGGCGCGGCGTACGTCATCATCGGACACTCCGAGCGGCGCCGCCTGTTTGGCGAGAGCGACGTCATCGTCAATCGCAAGACGCTCGCGGCCATCGGCGCGGGGCTCATCCCGATCGTCTGCATCGGGGAAACGCTCGAGGAGCGCGAGCGCGGCGAGATGCTCGAGGTGCTCGACCGGCAAATCAAGGACGGGCTCGATCAGATTTCCGCGGCGCAGGTGGCCGCGCTGGTCGTCGCGTACGAACCGGTCTGGGCCATCGGCACCGGCCGGACGGCGACGGCCGCCCAGGCAGGCGAGGCGCACGCGCACATCCGCAAGCGGCTGCGGCAGTGGTTTGGCGCGGATGCCGCCGATGCCTGCCGCATCCTGTACGGCGGAAGCGTCAAGCCGGACAACATCCGCGAGCTCATTGCGGAGCCGGACGTCGATGGGGCGCTCGTCGGGGGGGCGAGCCTCGACGCGCGGAGCTTTGCCGACATCGTGACGCGGAGCGGGCGGCCTGCTGTATAATCGGGGTTTCGTGCTGGAGAAGTCAGCGCGGTCCTCGGGGCGCCGCGAAAGTTGTTCTTATGATTGCTTATTACGTCCTGTCGACCTTCTACGTGGTCACCTGTCTCATCCTGCTGCTGGTGATTCTGCTTCAGCAGGGCAAGGGCGACATGGCGGCCGCATTCGGCGGCGGCAGCAGCCAGTCCGCATTCGGCGCGCGGGCCGGCGCAACGGTTCTGTCCAAGGCGACGGCGATTCTGTCGGTGCTCTTCATGCTCGGCGCGATGGCCTTGTCGATCATGGGGCGCGGCGGTTCATCGTCGGTGGTCAGCGGAACCGCTCCGGTGGCGCCCGTCTCTGCGCCGAAGGCTCCGGGGGTCACACCGACGCCGGCAGGAACCACGGCGCCGACAGGAACGACGGCGCCAACTGGCGCCACGACACCGCAGCCGGATACGACGACGCCGCCGAAGAAGTAATCGGCGATTTGCACGCTGCAATCTGCCATGATTGCAGCGACCCTCGAACGCGGAAGTGGCGGAACGGCAGACGCACCAGCTTGAGGGGCTGGCGGGGGCAACCCCGTGGAGGTTCGAATCCTCTCTTCCGCACCATCATTCGCTCACGCTCATTCTGGTGCGAAAGCCAGCTTCAGGCGCTCAGCCTTCACGCTGACGCGCTCGGCTTTCGGGCTCGAATCCTCTCTTCCGCGCTGACTGCGCTCGGCCGCAGCTGCACGCGCGTTTTCCTCTCGAATTCAGCAACGCCGCGGTTTCCGAGGCGCCGAAAACCGCAAAGGCCAAGGAAGCCGGAGGCGATCGGAGTATCGGCGTTGTCCTCATCGTCACGACGGATTGTGCTCCGATCGATCCGGGCGCGGCAGGTACAATCCGGCAGTCATCGAGGGGCCGACGGAACCTGTTCATCCGCACCGGTCGACGAGATCAGCGGGCTCTTCCGTGCCTGGACCGACGGAGACCAACTCGCCCTCGACGGGCTGACGCCGATCGTCTACCCGATCTGGCTGTATCGCGAGCTCACCGCTGAAACCGACGATGGACTTGGATCGCTGGAAACAGCTCGATAGCGTGCTCCAGTCCGTGCTGGAGCGTCCGCCCGAGGAGCGCGACGCGTTTCTCCGGCACGCGTGCGCGGACGATGAGCCGCTGGAACGGCAAGTCCGCGCACTGCTGAGTGCGGAGCCCGACGCGAGACGCTTCCTGGAGCGCCCTGCGCTCGAAGTGGCCGCGCTATCGCTCGCCCAGGACCAGACCGACCACTCGCCAGACCGCGCTGATCCCTTGGTCGGCCAGACTCTCTCCCACTACCGCATCGTCGCGAGACTCGGCGGCGGCGGCATGGGCGTCGTGTTACAAGGCGGAGGACACCCGGCTCCATCGATTCGTCGCGCTGAAGTTCCTGGCCGACGAACTGGCTCGCGATCGCGAGGCGTTGAGGCGGTTCCAGCGCGAGGCTCGTACCGCGTCCGCGTTGAATCATCCCAACATCTGTACCATTCATGACGTCGGCGAGCAGGACGGCCGCTCTTTCATCACCATGGAGTATCTGGAAGGCTGCACGCTGAAGGAAACCATTGCCGGGCATCACGGGTTGGAGATGGACGCGGTGCTGAGGCTCGGGATCGAAATCGCCGATGCGTTGGATGCGGCGCACAGCGCCGGCATCATTCACCGCGATATCAAGCCCGCCAACATTTTCATCAGCCCCCGCGGCCACGCCAAGATCCTGGACTTCGGGCTCGCGAAGGTGGGCAGCCCGATCGCGCAGGCCACGGATGCACCGACGCTGAGCTCCGCCGCGACGCAAGGCGGCATGGTCCTCGGGACGGCGGCCTACATGGCGCCCGAACAAGCGCGCGGCGAGATGGTCGATCACCGCGCCGACCTCTGGGCGTTGGGTCTGGTGCTCTACGAGATGGCGACGGGCACGCGGCCGATGGCGGCCGTCCGGCTGCGGGTCGAGAAGGCTCCAGAACTGGAACGCATCATCTCGAAATGCCTCGAGGCCGATCGCGAGCTCCGCTATCAAAAGGCGTCGGACGTTCGCGCAGACCTTCAGCGCCTCACAAGAGACTCGGGCTCTGCGCAGGCGACCGGCCTCACTGCCACGCCACCGAAACGCTCGAAGATGGTTCTTGCTGCTGCGTCGGCAGCTCTGCTGACGCTGTCGGTCGCAGGATACGGCTATCTTCATCGGGCGGCGCCGACTCTCACGGAAAAGGACACGATCGTCCTCGCGGACTTCGAGAACAGGACTGGCGATCCCGTGTTTGACGATACGCTGCGCCAGGGGCTGTCGGTGCAGCTGCAACAATCCCCGTTCCTCAGCCTGATTTCGGATCAGCAGATACAGCAAACGCTGGGGCTGATGGGACAAGCGAAAGATGTGCGGCTGACCGGTGAGGCTGCGCGGCAAGTTTGTGTGCGGACCGCCAGCGCCGCAGTCCTGGAAGGCTCGATCGCCAGCCTCGGCAGCCAATTCGTACTGGGCCTGCGCGCGAGAAACTGCAACACCGGCAGCATTATCGACGAGCAGCAGATCCAGGCCAAGAGCAGAGAAGACGTCCTCAACTCTCTGAGTGAGATCGCTCGTGTGGTCAGAACCCGTCTCGGTGAATCACTCGCGACCGTGGAAAAGCATTCGACGCCGCTTGTAGACGTGACCACATCCTCGCTCGAAGCCCTGAAAGCGTACAGCACGGCCGCGAAGGTGAGCCTGGCCAATGGCAGACAGGACCAAGCTCTGATGCGTCGGGTGGTCGAAATTGATCCCAATTTCGCCATGGCACATGCGAATTTGGCGCTTTCCTACAGCGGGGTCGGAGAGTCAGTGCTCGCAGCCGAGAGCGCGACCAGGGCGTGGCACTTGCGGGACCGCGCCAGCGAGCGGGAACGGTTCTTTATCATCTTCAACTACGATCGCGAGGTCACGGGGAATCTGGAACACGCGTTCCAGACGCTCGAACTCTGGGAGCAGACCTACCCTCGTCGTTCGGCACCTCCGGACCCGCTGGAGCTATTGGGGGGCCTTTCTACGAAGGGCACTGGACGGTGGGAGATAGCCGTCGATAGCGCGCGAAAGACGATCGCCGCCTATCCGGATGTTCGCATCGGATATGGCAATCTGGCTCTCTCGAGTTTCTTTCTCGACCGGTTCGGCGAGGCCGAGAACGCCCTCCAGCAGGCCGCCGCGCACAAGAAAGAGTGGCTGGAACTGCCGCAGTTCCTGGTCTACCGATACAACATCGCCTTCTTGAAGGGCGACAACGAGCAGATGGATCGAGCCGTGGCTCTGGCCAAAGGCAAGCGCTTGGAACACTGGGTGACGAACTCACAGGCTCTTGTTCAAGCTCGTTCCGGCCATGCGCAACTGGCTCGGCGACTATCCGGCCGGGCGGAGGATCTGGCTCTGCAGGAGGGAAGCCGTGAATCGGCGGCGATCTATCAGTCCGCCGCGGCCGTATGGGAAGGCCTTTACGGGAACGCCCACGAGGCGAAGGCGAACGCCGCCGCGGCCCTCGCCGTGAATCACGGCCGCGACGTCGAATACGCGTCGGCTCTTGCCCTGGGCCTCGTGGGCGATTCCTCGCGGTCCGAGGCGCTTGCCGACGATCTCGACAAGCGTTTCCCGGAGGATACGTTCGTCCGATTCACGTACCTGCCCGTGCTTCGCGCCGTCTCCGCGCTGCACCGGGGCCAACCCACGGAAAGCGTAGAACGATTGCAAACCGCTCTTCACTACGAGCTGGCGGTGAATGGGCTCAGTGTCCAACTCTATCTAGGCGGACTGCACTCGGCCTACGTTCGCGGCGAGGCTTGGTGGCCGCGCACCAATACGCGCGAAGCGGCCGCCGAGTTTCAGAAGATCCTCGATCATCGCGGGATCGTGGGCGCGGATCCGATTGGTGCTCTGGCCCACCTGCAATTGGGCAGAACGTTCGCGCTGTCGGGAGATCTGGCCAGGTCGAAGACTGCCTACCAGGATTTTCTCACCCTCTGGAAAGACGCCGACTCCGACATTCCGATTCTGGTGCAAGCAAAGGCGGAGTACGCCCGGCTGCAATAGCGCCAGTTTCCACACATCCGATTCGCTCGCGTTCCATCTGCATAGCGTCTCCTAGCGCAATCCGAACAGTCGATCCGTGCCGCGAACGGCGATTTCACGCGCGCCGTGCAGGCGCAGCCAGTCCGAGATCGCCTCAGCGTCCGAGGCCGCTTCGTGGACGACGGCGTGCGTTGCGCCGGATCGTTGCAGCGCGTCGAACGCATCGGGGCGCGTCGGAGGCGACGAGAGCCGCGCGACGAGCTGGATGTAGTGTTGCGGGAAGTAGCCGGAGTAGCCGTTGAGGATCGGGCGTCCGTGGAACCCGGCCTGATACGTATACAGGATTTCCGTGTGCGGGTTGCCGAACGGAAACTCCGCGACGACCGAACCTGGCGGGAGCGTGCGAATGACGTCGTAGACCGGAGCCGGCGGCGGCACGAGGGTCGGCGCGACCGTCGCGTTGCTCCACCCTTCGGCGAGGATCGCCATCGCCAGGGCGGCGCCGAGGACATTCGCGCGGCGCCCTGACGCGAGCAGCGACGCGGCGCCCAGACCGGCGAGCACCGCAACGAACAGCGCCACGATCATCAGGTGCAGCGCCGGGACGCGGAGGCCGTCGTAGCCCGGCAGCCACCGATAGAACAGGTAGTACAGGCCTTTGCCGATGCTGCGGTCGTTCGCATACATCGTCGGGCCCAGCGACAGCCACGCCGCCGCGAGAAGCGCCCATGCGAAGAACGCGACGGTCGAGCCCTTCACGCCGCGGACGAACGCGCGAAACCGGGGCGACACGGCAGCGAGCGCGGGGACGACGACCGCGATATCGAGAAGCACCCGGGTCGGGAGCGCGTGAATGCGTATCGCGCCGAGGGTGTGGACCATGCGGCCGGTGACGAGCGCCTGCACGATCGCCACAAAAAGCAGGAGGAGGCTGCCACCGAGTCCAATCGCGGCGGCGCGGCGCCAGCCCGACAGCGTCTGCGTCTGCGCCTGCGCACGGCCGCGCGCCGCCGCACGTGCGACGGCCACACCGATCGCGAGGCAGCTGAGGGCCAGCGCGGTGAATCCGGGAAACCCGCGCCCCTGATCGCGCGGCAACGCCTGGATTCGCGATCCCCACAGCCACGAGCGCTGGGAGATCGTCGCGAATGCGTGCGTATCCGCCGAGAAGTGCTCGATCTCGCCGCGAGCGCGGACGCCGACGTCGCCGCCGCGCCGAACCGTCGCATAGGGCCACAGAAACGCACCAACGACCACCAGCGCAATCGCGCCGGCGGCGATGAGGGCGCGCCAGGTGCGAACGTCCCGCATTCTTTGCCGGGCACCGATTTCGAACAGGCAATACGCCACGGCGAACGGCGTGAAGTACGCGAGGTAGTACCCGCACGACAGCGCCTGCGCAACCAGCGCCGCGGTGCCGCCCAACAGCGCGCGCAGACGTCCGGTCGTGAAGAAGCGGCGGAACCCGAAGATCGCGAACGGCATCCACTGACTCGACAGCACCTCGATGTGCTCGTACTGATCGAGCCGGTACGGCGCGAACGCAAATGCGAGGCCGGCGAGAAACGCAGCCAACGGTCGACCCGTGAGCTCGCGGACGAGCAGATACACCCCGAGGCCCGACAGAACAATCGTCGCCAGGAAGACGACGTTGTATGCGAGGACGACGTTGCCGGTTGCGGCGACGACCGGCAGCGCCTGCAGCATCTGAGGCGTCAGATGCTCCGAGTACGCGAGCGTCAGCGGCGCCGGATAGAAGATGTTGCCGTTCCAGTAATCGCCAAGCGCCGAAATGTTGCCTCCGAGCGCGCCCAGCACCTGCCCGCTCGTCCAGAGCAGAATCCACGAGTTGAACAGCGAGTCGCCAAGGTCGCCAGCAATCTGCTCGGTGACGACCGAGGCGAGCGGCCACGTCATCGCGAGCGCGAGCGCGAGGTAGCCGATCGCGACGACCGATGGCCTGCTCCAGAGGTTCGCGCGGGCGGACGGCATCGACGCATTATGACGCGCCGAAAGGCGCGGCCGCGCCGGCGATCGTCTCCGCGCCACGCCGGTTTACTTTCCTTGTTTTGGGATTGCGGAGCGCGGCCACCAAGTTCACCATACACACGTCGACAGCGACGCTGGAGGCTTCCATGCGATCTGCCGTGGTATGGCTCGTGCCGATCTTCTGCGCGGCCGTCTTGTGGCCCGCCCCTGTTCCTCCGCTCGCGGCTCAAACCCGCGATCCCGTCGCGCTCAGCGGCCAGGTGACATCGGCGGAAGAAGGGCCGATGGAAGGGGTGCTGGTCAGCGCGCGGAAATCGGCGTCCACGGTCACGATCACGGTCGTCTCCGATCGCGAAGGACGGTACCGCTTTCCTGAATCCCGGCTGGAACCCGGAGAGTACGCCGTCAGCATCCGTGCGGCCGGCTACGATCTCGAGCGCGCCGCGACGGCGACCGTGACCCGCCAGAAGACGGCGGCCCTCGATCTGAAGCTGCAGAAAACCCGCGACCTGGCGGCGCAGCTGACGAACGCCGACTGGTTCGCGAGCTTTCCGGGAACCGAGGCGCAGAAAGGATCGATCCGCGGCTGCACGCATTGCCACACGCTCGAACGGATCGTGCGAACCCGCTACGACGTGGACCGGATGATGACCGTCATCGAACGCATGTCCACGTATCCGCAACTCTCCTTTCCCTTCAAGATCCAGAAGCTGCCCGCGCCGCGGATCGGCGGCGGCCAGGAATCGCCCGAGCAGCGCCGCGCCGGATGGCGTCGTCAGGCGGAGTACCTGACGACGATCAATCTGAGCGCGGGACCCGAATGGACGTACCCGTTGAAAACGCTGCCGCGGCCGAAAGGCCGGGCGACGCAGGTCATCTACACGGAGTACGACCTGCCGCAGCGCACGCGCCAGCCGCACGACGTGATCGTCGATTCCGAAGGGCTGGCGTGGTACGCGAGCTTCGGCGAACAGATCCTCGGCGTCCTCGATCCGAAGACGGCACGCGTCGTCGAGTATCCGAT
This sequence comes from uncultured Acidobacteriota bacterium, assembly GCA_963794305.1. GTDB lineage: Bacteria > Acidobacteriota > Vicinamibacteria > Vicinamibacterales > CAVVIG01 > CAVQFC01. The sequence continues at coordinate 27,893 of CAWCDQ010000029.1, forward strand.
CCCGACGTTGAAGCCCGACGCGCCAACCGGCATTCTCGGCGTGCGCTTCGACAAGGACGAGAACGTGTGGCTCGGCATGCAGTTTCAGGGCGGCATCGCGAAGTTCGATCGCCGCAGCAAGACGTTTCAGACCTGGAGCCTGCCGCCGGATCGAAACGGACCGCACGTCCAGATCAACCAGGTCAGCCCGGATCGGGCCCACGTGGACGGGAAGGTCTGGCTGCAGGACGCCGGCACGTACACGGTGCTGCGGCTCGACGTCGCCTCCGGCGCCTTCGACGTGTTCGAGCCGTACAAGATTCCGCGGCCGAACGTCTACGACGTGATTCCGGATTCGCGCAACAACGGGTACTTCCTCGTGCTCGGCGCCGAAGACGTCGGCCGGATCGACGCGAAGAGCGGCGAGATCAGGATCTTCAAGACGCCGACACCGCGCTCCGGACCGCGGCGCGGGATGATGGACTCGCAGGATCGTCTGTGGTTCGGCGAGAACAACGGCGATCGGATCGGGATGTTCGACACCCGGACCGAGCGCTTTCAGGAATGGACGGTCCCGACGCCGGGCGCGTGGCCGTACGACGTCACGGCGGACAAGAACGGCAACGTCTGGTCGGGCGGCGAGTACAACGACCGGATCCTGCGCCTCGATCCGGTGAGCGGCGCGATCGTCGAGTATCTCCTGCCACGTTCGACGAACGTGCGGCGCGTGTTCGTGGACAACCACACGACGCCGGTGACGTTCTGGGTGGGCAACAATCACGGCGCGTCGATCGTCAAGCTCGAGCCGCTGGATGCCGCGTCGCCGGCGCAAAGCACGCCGGCCACACTCTTCGAGGGCGCGCGGTTGATCGCCGGCGATGGCCGCGCGCCGCATCGAGAACGCCGCGTTCGTCGTCCAGGACGGACGCTTCACGCAGGTCGGTACGAAGGGTGCCCTGGCGGCGCCCGCGGGTGCTCGCCGGGTGGATCTTCTCCGGCAAGACGGTGATGCCGGCGCTCGTGGACGCGCACGTGCATCTCGGCTACCGCAACGGCGCGACCTTCACGGCGGAGAACTACACGTCCGGCAATCTCATCGACGAGCTCGACCGCTTTTCGTATTACGGCGTGGCCGCCGTTCTCGAAGCCGGCACCGGCCGGGGCGTCCTGCCGTTTCAAGTGCGGGAGCAGACGCACTCGGGGGCGCGCCTGCTCACCGCGGGCCGCGGCTTTGCGATGCCCAATGCCGGACCGGGCGTGCCGATGCGCGACGCGGCGTACGGGGTCACGACCGAGGCCGAGGCGCGCGCCGACGTGCGGGAGCTCGCCGCCAGGCATCCGGACTTCATCAAGATCTGGGTCGACGATCGGAACGGCACCGTCGAGAAGCTGAAGCCGAACCTGTATCGCGCGATCATCGACGAAGCACACACGCACGGCATTCGCGTCATGGCGCACATCGCCGCGCTCGAGGACGCGAAGGATCTGCTGCGTGCCGGCGTCGACGGCTTCGGCCACGTCGTTCGCGACAAGGACGTCGACGGGGAGCTGATCGCGATGCTGCGCGAGCGGCCGAACGTGTTCTTCGTCGAGACGCTCTGGGGCGAGCGGAACGCGATTTACGGCAGGAAGCCGTCGTGGCTCCAGGAGCCGTTCCTCCGCGGCACGCTGTCCGGGGAGGAGATGGCGCAGTTGACCGACGGCTTCGCGACGCCGGGATCCGCCGACAGCGCGCAGCGATTGCTGCGAAACGTCGCGGCGCTGAATCGTGCCGGCGTCCGGCTGGGGCTCGGCACCGACACCGGCGGGGTGACCGGCGGCGGCTATTTCGGTCTCGCCTCGCTCGTCGAGCTGGAGCTGCTGGTGAAGGCCGGCCTGACCGCGTCCCAGGCGATCGCCGCCGGGACCCGCACGTCGGCAGCCATCCTCGGACTCGACGCGCTCGGCACGATCGCGGCCGGAAAATCGGCGGCGTTCGTCGTGCTCGACGCGAATCCGCTCGAGGACATCGCCAACACGCGGAAGATTTCCGCGGTGTACCTCGATGGCGTGGCCGTCGATCGCGACCGCGTTGCGGACGAAATGGTCCGCGCCCCGATCGTCGGCCGGGCGCTGAGGGCTATCGCTTCAACAACGAGGCGAACCTGGGACGCGGCCCCATCGCGGCGCGACATCTGAAGGCGCCGCAATCGTCGAGCTGTTCGTCAACTTTACGCGCCCTGTCGGCCTGCTGACGAGCCAGAAGCCAGGACGAGGGTAATTGGCCCGGAATCCGCATTGAGTTTCAGAGCATGAACTTTGCCTAAGGCACTCAGAGGAGTGTCAGAACCATGAAGGGCTTATTGGCCGTATTGGCGCTCGGCGTCACGGTCGCCAACCCGGCGGCACAAACGACTGCAAAAGTGCCGTCGCAGCGGCCACCCGTCGCCGCGCCGAAATCGACATCCGTGCGGATCTCCGTGAAGGACCAGGATGGCGCCAGCCTCGCCGGCGTTCGCCTCCTCCTGTCCGGCACCGCGGCGGTGAGTTCACAACCGGGGCTGCAGGCACCGCCATCGTGCCGATTCCGAAGCCGGGCACGTTCCGGATACGCTGCGAGCACGAAGGGTTCGTGACGTTGGAGCGGGAGTTCACCGTCGGCAGCGGCGCGTGGAACCCCGTCGACGTCGTGCTGAACGCGGCTCCGCCGCCGCCGCCCCCGCCGCCCAAGCCGGCCGAACCGGTGGCGGTCGCCCCGGTTCCTTCGAGCGGGCCGCCGCTGACGATGTCGATTCCCGATTTTGTCGACAAGAACTTCATCGGACGGGATCCGGTGAAGGAATCGATCCTCGCGTGCAAGCCGCGGGAAACCGTCCGGCTGCTGCAGATGCGCGACAACATCGCACAGCACGTGCACGACGGGGTCGATGAAATCATCTACGTCGTCGCCGGCGACGGCGCCATGCGAATCGGCGAAGAGGAGAGCCCGCTCCACGCCGGCTCGCTTGTCTTCGTTCCCAACGGCAACGGTCACAGCATGGGACGCAAGGGCAAGAATCCTCTGATCGTCATTTCGACGCTCGTCGGATCGTCCTGCGACAGCGCCAAGACCACGCCGTAACGGTTCCTATAGGAGAGGACGGAGAAAACGATTTCGGTCCACGCGCCACAGTCGAGCCGCGGCGACGTCAATCGCACCGGAGCGCCTGAACCGGATTCACGCGTGACGCGCGCCGGGCGGGAAGATACGCCGCGAGAAACGTGACCCCAAGGACGACCGGAATGACGATGACGAGCGCGGCAACGTCGCGCTGGTCGTTGCCCGACGGAAACACGGCGCGCATCACCCGTCCCGCGCCGACGCTGGCGGCGAGGCCGACGACCAGGCCGACGAGCGCCAGCACGAGCCCCTGGCGGAGCACCATCCGCAGCACCGTCGGCGCGGTCGGCGCCAATCGCCATGCGGATGCCGATCTCGCGCGTGCGCCGGCTGGCCGCGTAGGCGACGAGGCCGTACAGCCCGACGATCGGCGAGCCCGAGCCCCATCAGGCCCATGCCGCCGACGATGCGTGACGAGGACGTTGAAGATGCTGGTCGCCCGCATCCGATAGAGCTCGCTCCATCGTCCGCACGTTGAAGATCGGCATGTTCGACGTCGAGACCGCGAACGACCTCGCGCAGCGGCGCGGCCAGCGCCGCCGGCATCGCCCGACGACTGCGGCCATCAGCATCATCTGCTGCGGCGGTTCTGCCGGTACGGGAGGTAGACGAAGTCGGTCGGCGGCTCGGCGATGAAGATGTACTTGCTGGTCTTCGCCAGCGCCGACGATCTGCACCCAGGCGTTCGTCGCGCGTCTCAAGGCGGAACCGCTTGCCGACCGGATCCTGGTTCGGCCAGTAGTGCTGCGCGAACTGCTGGTTCACGATGGCCACGCGCGGCGCGTTCTCGTCGTCGTCGGTCGCGTGAAATTCGCGGCCCTCGAGCGAGCGCGATGCCCATCGCGTCGAAGTAGTGTTCGTCGACGCTTGACGCGAGCGACGCCGCGTTCTCCTTCCGGCAGGAAACTGAAACCCTTCCGGCGCGATCGTCACCGCGCCGATCGAATCGTTCGACATCGGCACCGACGTCGTCATCGTGACGGTCGTCGACGCCCGGCACGGCGCGCGCGCGCTCGGCGACCTGCTGCGAAGAACTGCTGCGACTGCGCGTCGGAGTAGCGCACGAGCTGGGGTCGAAGCCCATCATCAGCAGGTGGTCGGTCCGGTAGCCGGGACCGTTCGCGAGCTGCTGTGCCGAAACCGCGGTACATGAACATCGCGACGACGAGCAGGACGACCGACGACGGCGACCTGTCCGCCGACGAGCAGCGCGCGTCCCCAGCGGCGGCGGCGGCCGGGCGCGACCGCGTCGCTCGCTTTCATCACGGCGGTCAGATCCGTGCGCGACGCCTGCATCGCCGGCACGAGGCCGAAGACACGCGCGCTCGCGACCGCGACGGCGAGGCTGAAGACGAGCGCGCGCCGATCCATCTGGAACGCCAGCATGATCGGCAGATCGCGTCGGAATCTCGATCTGCCTGAACAGCATCATGCCGGCGTAGCCGACGCCGAGCCCGAGCGACGCCGCCGGCGATGGCCAGCAGCAGGCTCTCGGTCACCAGCTGGCGGATGAGCCGGCCGCGGCCGGCGCCGATGGCGAGGCGCAGCGCCATCTCGCGCGCGCGCGCCGGCGCGCGGCTGGTCAGCAGGCCGGCGACGTTCGCGCACGCGACGAACAGCACGGCGAGCGCGAGCGTCGAGAGCATCGCGACCAGCGTCGCGTCCGGCGCGATCCTGCGCGATGCGCGCCTGCAGCTCGGTGCGCACGACGAGACCGCCGGTTCTTGTTCGTCGTCGGGATAGGCGCGCTCGAGATCGGCGGCGATCGTCGGTCAGCTCCGCCTGGGCCTGCGCCTGCGAGACGCCCGGCTTCAGCCGTCCCTTGAGCGTCAGGTTGCGCACGTCGCGCGCCTCGAGCGAGCCGGCCTTCGGATCGGCGATGAGGCGCGGCGACATCATCAGCGGCACGAAGAAATCGGAGCGGACGAACTGGTCCATGCCCGTGAACGCTGCCGGCGTGACGCCGATGACGGTGAATCGGATGCCGTTGATCCGCACGCGTGCGGCCGAGCACGCCCGGGTCGGAGCCGAACTCCTGCTCCCACAGCGTCCGGCCGAGGATGACGACGGCGTCGCGGCCCGGCACCTGATCCTCGTCGGGTCGGAACGTCGCGGCCGATGGTCGGCTCGACGCCCATCAGCGGGAGCAGGTTGCCGCTGACCAGCATGCCCATCTTCAGCTTCGGCGTGCGCCGTCGGATCGGTCGCGAAGCCGGCGGTGAGATAGATGAAGGCGGCGAGGCCGTCGAAGCTCTTGCTGCGATCGCGGATGTCGACGTAGTCGCGGTACGACGACGACCAGCGAGCTGGCGTTGAACGCTTCGAGCGACGAGCGTCGAGCCGACGGTGAGCACCTCGCCCGGGCGCGCGACCGGAAGCGGCCGCAGCAGCAGCGCGTCGGCGAAGCTGAAGATGGCGCAGTTGGCGCCGATGCCGATGGCCAGCGACAGCACGGCGATGTCGTGAAGCCGGGGCTTGCCGGCCAGCATGCGGCAGCCGTAGCGGACGTCCTGCCACAGCCGTTCCACCCACACCAGGCCCCAGAACGTCCGGCTCGAATCGGTCACGGGTGCGTCCTCATGAAAGCGTGTAGACGAACGGCGTGCAGAGCGATGTTCGCGGCCGGTTTCCCCCGGCGACGCTCATCGACGACCCCGACTGTTACAAACGCCGAGTCGATACGAGTCCTTTAGCTCGCCGGCGGCCTCTTCATCAGGCAGCGGAAGATCTCTCAGGATTGCCGGCAGTTGATCGGGACGATCCAGCGTCGAGAGGATCAGACGGCCGAGCACTGTGTCGGCTGCCGTGGGATTTGGCAGCGCGATCCGCACCAGACGTTGGAGCGTGCGCGTCCGCGCCTGCGGAGTCAGGCCGGCCGCGACGACCGCTTCCGCGGCAAACCGCGCCGCGAGGATCGGGACGAAGTCCGGATCTGGAATGTTGACCTGATCGTCTTTCTGCAGCTCTTCGTGCGGAACGGTGTCCGGCGTCGCCGCCCAGGATCCACTCGTTCACCGCGATCAGTTCCTGAGCGTCATACTCAAAAATCGCCGCGATCTCACCGAGCGTACGCGCCTGGCGGACGGTCTCCGGGATCGGCAATGCCTGGAAGTAGCTGCTGATCCTCGGCGCGGTACTCGAACTGCTCCAGGACCAGGTGAATCGCGCAGAACTCGGCTGCCAGCGGATTGTCGAGAAACCGCTCGATCGTTGCCTCCAGATCGCTGCCGGCCATATCCGACCAGCGCCACCGCATGGCGTTGACCATCGCCGTCATCTGCAGGCAGAAGCGGTAGTCCTGAATGCGATGAGACGCGGCTCGTGCCGACGTCAGCGCCGCGTCGCGGCAGGGACGCATCGCCGGAGGCGATGCAGAATGCTCTCCGCGAGCGTTAGCGCGGAAGGCGCGCGGTATCCCGCGAATCCTTTCGGCAGCTGGCGCGCGAGACGCAGCAAATCGCCGGCTTCGTTTCGCCGATCGTGCGCCACCGCGAAGACCTCGGCGAGTGCCGCTGCGCGGCGCTGATAGTGCGACCATGAGTCGGTTCGTCCCGCCTCGGGCCGCAGCTCCGCGCTGATTTGGACGAGTTGCTGGCGCGCGGTTTCGAGCTCGGCCGCCGCGGTGAGATCGCCGCGCCGCGCCCGCCAGCCGCGCACCGCGAACGGCAGCAGCTCCTCGAAGTCCATGCGGGCGGGCGTGAGCGCCGCTGTGGCAATGCGCTGAACCATCCGCTCCACCCATCGCGCATCCGGCACCTGCAGAATCGGGTTGAGCAGCATCCACAGCGACGTATTGCGGTAGTGGGCGTACCGGTTGGCCGCGTGGATGTCGATGTATCGCTCCAAGTACTGCGTGTTTTTTCCTTGATCGCTGTTCGCGAATGCGACCAGGTCCGGCCCATCGCGCTCCGCGATGAAGCCGCTCGCGTCGGTGCCCGAAATCAGATCGTCATGGCGCAGCGGCTCGAGACCCTCGAGGGTTTCGGCGCCGCCCGCCCGGCGCAGGAGTATCGAAACGTAGCGAAGGTCGGGACATTCCTTGATCGCTTTGAGGCCGGGTGGAACGTGATCGCGGGGCTGGCGGACCCACGCTCAGCAACGTCTGCAGACTGCGGCTCGTAGCACGACTGTCGCCGTTTCTTCGACGAGAGCGCGCGCGTCGTCCGCCTTGTCCGGCGGTGCGACCCACGCAATGAGCAAACGCGCCAGCGCATCCCAGTGCCGGATCCGCGTTGAACAGCGTCAGCAACTGCGTCGCCGCGTCGAGGCGTCCGTCGGCGGCCGTTTGGAAAACGCAGTGCCGCGTCCCGCGCCGCAGCGGCATACGACCGGCGCAGCAGCACCAGCGATGCGACCAGCGCCGGAGCGTCGTGCGAGGTGCCTTCGGTCGCGGAGCCGATCGCTCTGCGTGAGCTGTCGGTCGAGAGCAATCGCGTCGTTGTGCTGTCGCTGATAGCGCCGGAATCGTTCGTCGTTCAACAGCTCGATCAGCTGCGCCGCTGCGGCGTCGAGACTGCCGCGCTATCGGCCATCGCAGCGACGATGTGATAGACCACGTGGCTGGACGGCGTAGCCGGACGGTACCTGGCTTCTCGCGCTTCCACGCGTCCACAAGACGCCCGTGCACCCGCGCCCGCATCCGGCAGCGTGCGCTCGAGATACTCGCGGATGTAGTCGTGCAATCGGATCGACCGTCCCGGCAGGTTCAATTTGATCAGTCCGAAGTCGTGAAGCCGCTGCGCCAGGTCCTGGACCTGTGTGTCCTTGAGGCTCCACAGCGTACCGAGCACGCTGAACGGAATGTCGGTGTCCTCGTGCAGCACGCCGAGCTCGAGACATCGCTGCCGTTCGTCGGCGAGAAATCCGAGGCTGACTTCGACCGTGTTGCCGACGGCGCCGTGCCGGCCCGTCGCGTTCTTCTCATCGAAGGCGACCACGCCAAGGTCTTGGTACTTCCGCAGTGCCCAATCGAAGCGCGTCGTCGACGCTTTGCCCGAGCGCCACCTGCTGCGCCAGCGTGCGGTTGGCGAGCTCGAGCAACAGCGGCACACGCTTCAGGCGCTCCGCCAGCAGCGCCAGACGCGCCGTGCTGGCCGCCGGAATCGACAGTCCGCTCGAGAGCATGCGAAGCCCTTCGTCGGCTGTCAGCTCGCCGACGTTGACGCGACAGCGCTCGTCGCCGGCGGCGCTCACGGCCACGCTGAAGATTCTCGTCGTCGACAAGTTCGCGACGCCGACGCGGCGCCGTGAGAGAAACGGCTTCAGTGCCTGAAAACTCCAGACGTCGTCGATCACCAGCAGGCAGCGTTGTCGACTCCAGCTTCTTCGCGACCTCGAACATCGCGTCGTCCTGGCTCTTGAACCCGGGCCGCTCACCCGTCAACGCTGCGTATATCCGCTCGAGCTCGGCGGCGATCTGCGGCTGTTCGCCGAGCGTCACCCACAGAGACGCCGTCGTCGCAGGCGGCAAAGACGTCCGGATCGTGGCACACGCTCAGCGCGAGCGTGGTCTTGCCGAATCCGCCGCTGCCGTGCAGCACCACGGTCTTGCCGCTCGGGTTCTTGCGCGTGGCGTCGAGGACCGTCTCCACGATGCGATTGAACTCCGCGGGGCGGCTGACGAAGTACGCCGGAGAGGTTGGCGGCGAGGAACGGCGAACGCGTGGCCTGACACGGGCTCTGCAGCACGGCGACGAAGCGCTTCCAGTAGCGATCGAAGTCGTAGGACTGGATTTTCTGCATCCAGACCGGCAGTTGGGCGCGAATTGCGGATGAGCTCGGCGTCGGTGTCGGGTGAATCGAACGTCGGTTTGATGGGGACGATGCATCGGCCACTCTCTCGGGCGTAGCGCCATTCTTTCTCGACCCACGGCGAGCGTAGCGCGGCGGGGGTCATGACCAGGACCAGGTAGTCCGACGGAGTCGATGCCCGCCTTGAGCTGATCCTCGAAGTCGCCCGGCGACATGCTGATGCGATCCTGCCAGGGGGCGATGTCCGGCTCCTGGGCGAGGCGCGCGCATCAGCTCGGTGGCATAGCGCTCGTCGGCGCGCGTAAGAGATGAAGACTGGAGTGTCGTGAGCCATTTCTGCACTCCACGAGACGCTGGGGCCAAAAAGCGCTACTCCATCTCGAGACGCTCGTAGGCGAGCGTCAGCTCCTCCATCGCGACGTCCGTCCCCTTCCCGTTCAGCGGACCGCTCGTGTGCTTGATGATCCGCGCCCGCAGGAGCTTCCACGTCATCACGACCGCCGTGTGGTCCTCGTTCTGCAGTTGGATGACAACGTTGCGGAGGCTGGTCGCGTCACCGTTCCGGATGTCGTTGAGCCACTGATACAGGGATAGCGAGCCGATGATGCCCCGCTTGAGCGTGACGTCGGCCACGCGCGCCAGACCCGCGAGTTTGCGCGGGCCGTTCTCCTTGTCGTTGCCGTTTCGGTACTCGATGACGTCGACGCTCATCGAGATGCCACTGCATTCCTGAAATCCGGCATCGGGTCCATCGGTGTTTCCGGTTCCGAGATCGACCAGGAAGTTGAACTGTGCATATGGGCGCTCGCGAAGCACGGCCATGTCAGCCTCTCGTCATGCCGGGATTGTGTTCTACCCAGACCAGGTCGTCGAACGACAACTCAATCTCTTCGTAGGCGATGTCGTTGCTCATGGCATTCAAGCCGGGTCCCGACCACCGGCACGGCCACGCGCGCGTGAGCCTCCACGCGTTCACGATCTTCCCACCCGGGGCCGACAATTGCCGGATGGTGACGTCGCGGCGATCGTCCTTGCCGCCGACGATGAGCCGACGCCAGTCGTAGAGCTCTGTCGAAGTGGTGAGTGCGCGCTTGAGCACGACCGTCGGAAAGCGATGAACGGGCCGGTCGGCGGAAACTCCAGGTTCGGTTTCCGAGGTGAGCCGACCGACCTCGGCGAAACCAATTTCCTTGTTGCCGATCAGGACCTCGAAACAGCTGATTCGCAGCAGGTGATCGGGCTCGCGTGACGGCACGTCGCGGATGCTACCGCAAGGCACCCGACCGGTAAAGAAAACTCGGCGCGCGGAGCGCGAATCCAAGCACAAGAAGCGCCACCGCGCCAGCTGCATTGACCGTGTCGCCCAGCGCGGCGCCGATCAGGAAAGCCGCGGCGCCCGCCAGGACCAGGCCGGCCGACCACGGATAGCCCCAGGCGCGAAAAGGTCGCGGCCGGTCCGGCTCTCGCCGGCGCAGGACGATCAGCGCAAGGCAGCAGACGACGTAGTTGGCGGCAAGGAAGAAGGCGACAACAGCGACCAGACGCTGAAACGTGCCGGTGGCGATGAGCCCGATCGCCACAGCCGTCGTCGCCAGCATGGCGGTCGCCGGCGTTCCGCCGGCGGTCACCGAGGCGGCCCGCCGCCACAGCAGCCCGTTCCGTCCCATGGCGAACAGGATCCGCGTGCCAATCATCAGGATGGCGTTGAGCATCGGCGGCAGCGAGACAATCGACAGGATCGTGATGACGACGCGGCCGCGCTCGCCGAGCAGAATCTGCGCCGCATCAGCGGCGGCAGCGTCGAGCGCGCCAGATCGCCGAGCGGCAGCACCATCAGCAACGCCACGTTCACCAGCAGGTACACGACAATCACGGCCGCGACGCCGCCGATCATCGCCCGCGGCAGATTGCGATCCGGATCCCGGTCCTCCTCGGAAAAATACAAGGCGCTCTGCCATCCGCCGTACGTGATCACCACGGATTGGAGCGCCACGATCAGCCCCGAGAGCGACGCCGACTGCGGCGCGGATGCGGATCCCGCGGGAATGCCTGGAGCGAACAACATGGCTGCGACGACAACTGTCAGGAAGGCGGCGCATTTGACGACCGTCGTGATTTCCTGAAAGCGGCTGCTGACGCGCAATCCCGCCAGCTGCAGCGCGGCGAGCGCGGCAAGCGAGAGAATCGCGATGGCGCGTTCATGCCCGGCGAGCGACGGCAGGAGCAGCGGCACGAACTCGCCGATCGCGATCGACACGTATCCGAGAACGGCGCAGTAGCGTGAGCCAGTCGGTCCATCCGACGGCGAAGCCGACGCCGTTGCCAAACGCGCGGCGCGCATAGACGTAGTAGCCGCCGGCCTCGGGCAGCATCGTTCCCAATTCCGCGAGACAGATGGCGCCGACCAGGGTGTAGAGGCCGCCCACAATCCACACCGCCAGAATCGCGGTGGAGTTCGGAAGCTGTCCGGCGATCAGGCCGGGCGTTCTCAGGATGCCGATGCCGAGCGTGCTGCCGACGATGACGGCCAGGCCGAAGCCGACGCCGAGGATGCGGATGAGGCCGCGGGACGAAGGACGCGGCGCGGTCTGATTCAGCATCAGGCTGGCGTCACTGCGGCTTGAGCGCGACGAGCACCACGTCCACGGCGCCGCCGACGTTGCGCGCCGAGTGGCTCGAGCCCCAGAGACTCGAACTCGACGTCGCCGGGTTTCCAGCGGTTCACGACCGTCTTGCCGCCGGCGGTGTCTTCGATCTCGCCGCCCGACAGGTGCACCACGATCGTGTCGGAGCCGTGCGTGTGGAAACCTTCGCGCGCGCCGACCTCCATGCGCGCGCGGATCACCGACACGCGATCGTTTTCGAAGATCGGCTTGAAGCTCATGCCGGTGAATGGTGCCTCGCCGGGCTTCGAGCCGGCCGGCGGCGGAGTCTTTGCACCGGCCTGGCGAAGCGGCTGGACGATGACGATGATCCGCGCGAAGGCGGCCGCGCTCGCTCGAACCGCGGCGTCCTCCACCCAGACGGCGGTGCCGGCCTTCGTTCCTGGTGCATTGGCGATGGAGATGACGACGCCAGGGCCATGAGCCACGCCGTCGAGAGAGCCGTCGGTGCTCCGGTACGCCCGCACGCGCGGGTTCTCGAGGACGGGCGCCGTCGCGAGCGAGAACGGTGATGATCAGCAGCCAGCGCATGGTCCGGTCTCCGTGAGCGGGCCATGCTACATCGGTTAGGCTCTACGTCCTATGGACTATCGACGGTTGGGATCGACCGGCCTTCGCGTGTCGCGTCTTGGACTTGGCTGCGGCAACTTCGGCGGCATCGGGTCGGCGCCGGCTTTCTTCGGAATGGGCGAGACCGAGGCGCAGGCGTTCGAACTCATGGATCGCGCGGTCGATGCCGGCATCAATTTCTTCGATACGGCGAACGTGTACGGCGGCGGCCGCAGCGAGAGCTACATCGGGCGCTGGCTGAAAGAAAAGGGATCTGCGATTCGGCAGCAATTGCTCCTCAGCTCGAAGGTGTTCAATCCGGTCGGGCCCGGACCGAACGACCGCGGGCTGTCGCGCCGGCACATTCTCCAGCAGGTCGACGAGAGCCTGTCGCGGCTGCAGACCGATCGCCTCGACATGTATCTGATCCACGAGCCCGATCCAGAGACGCCGCTCGACGAAACCCTTCGCGCGCTCGACGATCTCGTCCGGATGGGGAAGGTGCTCTACGTGGGCGCCAGCAACATCGAGGCGTGGCGGCTCGCGCGCGGGCTGTGGATCAGCGACAAGGCGCGGCCTGTGCCGCTTCGACTGGGTGCAGAATTCGTTCAGCCTGCTCGACCGCGGCGCGGAGCGCGAGATGTTTCCGCTCTGCGCGGATCAGCGCGTCGGGTTCACCGCGTTCAGCCCGCTCGCCGGTGGCTGGTTGACCGGCAAGTACCGCGCGGCCGGCGCCTACCCTGAAGCGTCGCGGATGACGCTTCGTCCCGAGCCTTATCTCCATCTCGAACGCGAGGGTGTGTTTCGAGGATTGGCCACACTTGATGAGGAAGCGCGGACTCACGGCGTCGAGATGACGGCGCTCGCCATCGCCTGGGTGCTTCATCACCCGCGCGTCGACGCGGCCATCATCGGCCCCCGGACCGTCGCCCACCTGAACGCTGCTCTTGCGTCGACGAACGTCACACTCTCCGGCGACGAGGTCTCAAGGCTAGCGCGACTGTTCGAGTGATCCTCGTCCGCGACGGCATCGTCGACCCGATGAAACGTTTCCGGCCCATCGGCACTACACTAATAAGGCGAGCCTTAACTGCACGGCGCGCTCGCCCGGGCCGGGAACCTCAGGTCCGCTTCGAGCGTCATCAAAAGGTCCCGCAAGAAGACTCGAGGCAAGCGAGGTGCTCTGGCTGCGCGTGTCGCAGATGTGTCAAGACAATGAGTGACGAACAGGAAATGACGGTGGCCGAGGAGAGCCGCCCACGCAAGGACGCCAACGCGGCGACACTCTCGGTGCTGCTGGGCGCGATTGAATCCTTTCACACGCGTCCGCGTGTCGAACGCGCCGGCGCGGCGCGATCGGCCGACTCACGCGCCGAGGCGCCGGTCAACATCAGCAAGCAACTGGAAGCGCTGCACGGCAACGAAGATTTCACTTTTGCCTGACGGTGTCCTGATTAGGTACGTCCGGGCACGGACGACCCGGTCCCGCCGCCCGCAAGCGGTTGATTGAACGGAGGTTCCTCCCGTTCAGCCCCTGGCACGCAACGTGACCTTCCCGGCTCCATGGTGCACTACATTCCGCCCGGCCGGTTTGCCGCGCAACGCCCGTCTCCGCTCTGTCCGAAATGCGGCAGCCACCGCACGGAAATCATCGGCATGTCGAAGGACCAGAAGACGAAGTTCCTCCGCTGCACCGCGTGCGGCTCGCATTCCGAAGTACCGGCGGACGAAACGCTCGCGCCCGTGCCGGCAAGGTAAGCTTCTGCTCTGACATCCGAGCTCCCGCCTTCGTGCAGCGTCGCCATCGTCGGCGCCGGCGCGGCCGGCCTGGCCACCGCGATTTTCGCCCGCCGTTTCAATCGCTCCCGTTCGGTTGTTCTCCTCGACGGCGCGCGCGCTCCCGGCGCGAAGATCCTCGTCAGCGGCGGATCCCGCTGCAACGTGACCAACACCATCGTCACCGAGCGCGATTTCTGGGGCGGCAAGCCCTCGACCATCCGGCGCGTGCTGCGCGCGTTCCCTGTCAGCGAGACGATCGCGTTCTTCCGCGAAATCGGTGTGTCGCTCCACGAAGAGGCCGGCGGCAAGCTGTTTCCCGATACCAACCGCGCGCGGGACGTGCTCGATTCCCTGCTGCGTGAATGCAAGGCGGTCGGCGCGCAGCTCGCCGCGGGCCATCGCGTGCTCGATGTCGAACCGTCCAGCGGCGGCTTTCGCGTCGTGACCGATCGCGCCAGCCTTCATGCCTCCGCCGTCGTCCTCGCCACCGGCGGGCAGTCGCTGCCAAAGAGCGGCAGCGACGGCGCGGGCTTCGCAATCGCCAGGCGCCTGGGTCATTCGATTGTGCCGACCACACCGGCGCTCGCCCCGTTGCTCCTGGATGCGACCGACAGCGTCCATCGTTCGGTCTCGGGCGTGTCGCAGGACGTCGAGCTCGCCGTCTGGAGAGATGGCGCGGTCGCCGTCCGCCTCACCGGCTCTCTGCTCTGGACCCACTTCGGCATCAGCGGTCCCGTGGCGCTGAACGCATCGCGTCATTGGCTGCGCGCGCGGCTCGAGGGAGCGTCCGTCGCGGTCACCGCGAACTTCCGCCCAGGCGCCCGGTTCGACGACGTGGACGCGGACTGGCAGCGGCGGGCGCTCGAGAACCCGAAATCCTCAGTGCAGACCACGCTGTCGGCGATCCTTCCGGCGTCGGTCGCCGCGGCGATCCTTCGTCAGCTCGGCCTCGACGGGACCGCCACGCTCGCGCATTTCCCGCGGAACGACCGTCGCCGGCTGGTGCGAGCCCTCGTCGAGTTCCCGCTGCCGGTCTCGGACTCGCGCGGGTACACGTTCGCCGAGGCGACCGCGGGCGGCGTCGCGCTCACGGAAATCGACGCGGGGACGATGGCGTCCCGGCGGTGCGACGGCCTCTTCTGCGTGGGCGAAATCCTGGACGTCGATGGACGCATTGGCGGCTTCAATTTCCAATGGGCCTGGTCGAGCGGGTTCGTCGCGGGCCGGGCCCTGGCCGCCATTTGACATCGGCGGTGTCCGATCCTACTCTCAGCGTGATGCACCGGCCATTTCTGTTCCGGGGATTCAAATCCTCGGGTGAAATTCTCGAAAGTCATCTCGGCGCCCTCGAGCGCGAGGTGATGGACGTCGTGTGGAAGGCCGGTGAGATCAACGTGCGCGAGGCGTGCGAGCTGCTCGAATCGTCGGTCGCCTACACCACGGTCATGACGACGATGGACCGGCTGTTCAAGAAGCGGCTGCTGGCGCGCCGCAAGGTTGGACGCGCGTTCGTCTACACTGCCGCCGCGACGCGCAACGAAATGGAAGGCGCCGTCGCCACCGAGCTGGTGCAGAGCCTGTTGCAGCGGCACACCGGCGAGCCGCTCCCTCTTCTGTCATCGCTCGTCGACGCGGTCTCGGACCGCGATCGCGCCCTGCTCGACGACCTCGAACGCCTGATCCACGAGAAACGCCGTTCCACGGATCGCGAGAAGGGCCGTTGACCAACATCTCCTTCCTGCTTCACGGAACGACCCTGGCCCTCGCCTGGCTGCTCCTGTTCAACGTCGTCGCCACGCTGCTCGTGGCGCTGCTGGCGGCCTGCGCTGACGAAGCGGTCCGTCGCGGCTTCGCCTGGCGTGTGGCTGGCGCTGAGGCTGGCGCCGGCCGCTCTCTCCCTCGCATTCGTGGCGTTCGTGTTCCTGCCGTCCTACTGGCGGTACGAGCCGCGTGAATTCGTCGAAGGATTCGACGTCAGTCTCACGACGCTGGCCGTCGTTGCGCTCGCCATCGTGGCCGGCGCCATCGCTCGCGGCGCGACGGCATTGCGCGGCGCGAAGCGCAGGACCGACAAATGGATGCGCGCGGCGCGGCCGCTCCCGCTTGCCGACACGTCGATGCCGGCGTTCGCGATCGACACGAACGCGCCGCTGATGGCTCTCGTCGGCGTGCTGCGTCCCCGCCTCCTGATCACGCGGCCGGTGCTGGAGGCGCTGAACGAAGAGGAGCTCAGCGCGTGTGTGGCGCACGAGCTCGGCCACTGGCGCGCCCTGGACAACCTCAAGCGGCTCGCGATGCGCGCGGCGCCGGATCTGTTGTTCGCCACGAGCACTGCGCGCGCGCTGGAGCGGCGCTGGGCGGCGGCGTCCGAGCAGGTCGCCGATCGCGGCGCGGGCGACAGCGGCCGCGTCCGGTGCGCGCTCGCTTCCGCGCTGGTCAAGGTCGCGCGCCTCACGCCGCCGGTCAGCTCGGTCGCCGAGCCGATCAGCGCGCTCGTCGACGGCGGCGACATCACGTCGCGCGTGCAACGGCTGCTCGACGACGCCCCGTCCACCGCCACGTCGCGCTCGATGCGGTGGTTGCCGATCGCGATTCCGGTGGCCGCTCTGGCGATCGCCTACTCGCCGCTCCTTCGCATCGTCCACTCCGTCACCGAGATTCTCGTCAACAGCCTTCCCTGAACGGGCTAGCCTATTTGCTGGTGTAGTGCGGACCTGTCTGGGTGCCACCGTGCCGGGTGCATACTTGAAGGCCTGCACTGCGTCGAATTGAAAACTACGTCGAATTGAAACGCGACTAGATCGCCGCGTTCGGTAACGAAACGCAGAACGTCGAGCCGCCGGGGCCGCTCTGCTCGAGCACGAGCGTGCCCTCATGCGCTTCCGCGATCCATCGAGCGATGGGCAGGCCGAGCCCGGCGCCCTGGCCCCGGCGCGACGCATCGAGCTGCACGAAGCGATCGAAGATTCGCTCCCGATCGCCGGCCGGAATACCGGGCCCCTGGTCGGTCACGCGGATCCGCACAGCCTCAGGCTCCTGACGGATATCCACGGCGACCGAGCCGCCGGTCGGTGTGTGCTGAACCGCGTTCTGCAGGACGTTGAGCACGAGCCGCCGCAGCAGATCCTCGTCGCCGCGAAACGGAATGTCCGGCGTCGCGGCGGCGCGAATCGCGACGCCGCGCTCGGTTGCGAGCACGTCGACGGCGCGCCGGCATTCGGCGACGACCTCGTCGAGATACAGATTCACCGGCCGCAGCGGATAGCCGCCGGCGTCGGCGCGCGCGAGCACCAGCATGTCTTCGACGAGCCGCCCCAACCGCCCCGCCTGGCCGCCGACGATGGCGAGCGCCTCGCGGTATTCGACCTCGTCACGATGATCGCGGCTCAGCGCGACATCCGCGGTGGCCCGCACCACCGACACGGGCGTGCGCAGCTCGTGCGAGGCGTCGGCCATGAACTGACGCTGCGTCTGCAGCGTCGCGCGAAGCCGCGCGACGAGTCCGTTGAAGGCCGTCGCCAGCTGGCCGAGCTCGTCGGTGCGATCTGTCTGCCCGAGATCCTCCAGGCCGGCCGGCGCGATCCGGGCGGCCCGCGCCGCCATGTCGGTGATGGGCCGCAGGCCCAGCGACGCGAGCCAGAGGCCGCCGCCGGCCGCGAGCAGGAGCACGATCGGGATCCCGATCACCATGGCTTCCTGCACTTCGCGCTGCTCGCGAAGCACGTCCGACACGGGGCTCGCCACCACCAGCACCAGCGTGAGATTGCCGAACGCGTGCGGCCGCGTGTGCACACGCCACGCGACGCCGTTGCTCTGCATCGTCCGAACGCTCGGTTCGTCGCTGCCGCTCGCGATCGGGTTCGGCAGTTCGAGGTGATTCCACCTGGCGCCGAGCACCTTTCCGCCGGCGTCGGCAATCGCGAGGGCTCGGCCCGGCGCAGTGACCGTGGCCGTCGCTTCGGTCGCGGCAGTCACGAGATCGTCCTGCTCGTTGAGCTCGTCCTGCACGACATTGACCAGCGTCGCGGTGAGCGCTTCGAGCTCCCGATCGACGCGGCGAAAGCCAATCCGCCTTTGCTGCCACAGGACGTTGGCGCCGAACAGGCAGAGCACGACCAGCAGCGCGACCGTGTACCACAGCGTGAGCCGCGCGCGCAGGGACAGCGTCTTCATGACGCATCCGTGCCGACGACCAGCTGATAGCCTTCGCCGCGCCGCGTGCGGATCAGCGATTCCGATCCGGACCGATCGAGCTTCCGGCGCAGCCGCTGGACGTAGACGTCGACGACGTTGGAGAGCGGGTCGTGATGCTCGTCCCACACGTGCTCGCAGATGTCGGCACGGCTGACCACGTCTCCCGCGCGGCGGACGAAGTATTCGAGCAGCGCGTACTCTTTCGCCGTCAGCGGTACCGCGACACCGTGGATGCGCACCTGCCGGCTTCGCGTGTCGATCCCGAGCGGTCCGACGGTCAGGCGTTCGGGCAGCAACGGCTGGCGCCCGCGGCGGACCAGTGCGCGCAGCCGCGCGAGCAGCTCGCCGAAATCGAACGGTTTCACGAGATAGTCGTCGGCGCCGCAGTCCAGACCCTCGATGCGCGCTTCCACGGCGTCGCGCGCGGTCAGCATGAGAATCGGCACGGCGGAGCCCGAGTCGCGAATCGTCCGGCAGACCGCGAAGCCGTCGCGCTTCGGCAGCATGACGTCCAGGATCACGGCGTCGTAGTCGGTGGTGCCGACCTGAAACACCGCGCTGTCGCCGTCGGCGGCCACGTCCACCGCGTACGCCTGCTCGCGCAGCCCCTTGGCCAGCACATGAGCCGCGGCCGGTTCGTCTTCGACGAGGAGCACGCGCATCGCAAAAAATTCTACGTCAGGAGGCAGTTCATCTGCGGTTCATCCTCCGAACACTACACTTGGCGATTCGATGAAGGTGGCACTGACTCTGATCCTCTGCTGCGCCGCAGCGGCCTCGGCCGCTGCGCAGACACCGTCGCCGGTGACGGTCAGCGGCATCGTTCAGGATCAGACGGGAGCCGTGCTTCCCGGGGCGACCGTGGAGCTCGTGAACGCCGGGGGCGCGGTCGTCCAGACGGTGACCGCCGACAACGGCGGCGCGTTCCGCTTCGAGCGAGTCGCTCCCGGCCAGTACGATCTGCGTGCCGGCTACGAGGGGTTCAAACCGACCACCACGAGACTGCGCGTGGGCACGCGCGCGCCGTCGACGCAGCGGCTCGTACTCGACCTGGCGGCGCTGACCCAGGAGATCACGGTCAGCAACGCTGCCACCGAGGTCGGCACTGCCGCCGGCAACAACACCGACGCGATCACCATCGACCAGGACATGCTCGACAGCCTGCCGGTCTTCGACAACGACTTCGTCGCCACGATGTCGCAGTTCCTCGATGCCGGATCGATCGGCAACGGCGGCGTCACCATCGTCGTCAACGGCATGGAGGTGAGCGCGCTCAACGTCAGCGCGTCGGCGATGCAGCAGATCCGGATCAACCAGGACCCGTACTCGGCGGAGTACTCGCGGCCGGGCCGCGGGCGCGTCGAGATCCTGACAAAGCCGGGCACGCAGCAGTATCACGGCGACGGCTCGCTGATCTTCCGTAACGCGCAGTTCAACGCGCGCAATCCGTTTGCGACGACCAAGCCGCCGGAAGAGCGGCTGATCTACGAAGCCTTCTTCGGCGGCCCGCTCGGTTCGGGCGGCAAGACGTCGTTCGTGCTGTCGGCCAACGACCAGATTCTGAACCAGCAGTCGTACATCTACGCGGCCGGGCCGTCGGGGATCATCCAGGACACGCTGCCGCACAAGACCGGCGAGGCGCGGGTCAGCGGCAGCATCACCCGGCAGGTCAGCGACGCGAACACGTTCTCCATCCGCCCGAACTATCAGTACGAGACCAATCAGAATCAGGGAGTCGGCGGCACGACGCTCGCGAGCGCGGCGTCCACCTTCACGCACCACGAGCAGCAGGTCACTTACACGCAGCAGACGATCGTCAGCCCCACGCTGCTCAACCAGTTCCAGGTGCTCGTCGGCCACGAGCGCGAGCCGACCGTCAGCGCGTTGCCGGCGCAGGCGATCGTGGTCAACGGCGCATTCACCGGCGGCGGCGCGCAGGCCGATCTCCTGCGCACCGAAACGCACATGAACCTGAACGAGAGCCTGGCGTGGACGAAAGGGCATCACCTCGTCCAGGCCGGCTTTCAACTGCCCGACTGGAGCCGGCGCGGCTTCTACGATCGCACCAACTTCGGCGGCACGTTCTCGTTCTCCGGCCTCGATGCGTACGCCGCCGGCCGGCCGTACGCGTTCACCCAGCAGCAGGGCAACGGCGATCTCGCGTTCCTCGAGAAACTGCTGGGCACCTACATCAAGGACGACTGGCAGGCGATGCCGGGCCTGTCGCTGTCGTTCGGCCTCCGCTACGACTGGCAGAACTACTTTCACGACAACAACAACGTCGCCCCGCGGTTCTCGGTGGCGTACGCGCCGGGTAACAAGAAGACCAACGTGTTCCGCGCCGGCATCGGCGTCTTCAACGACCGCAGCGGTCCCGTGGTTATCGCCGACGTGCTGCACTCGCAGCCGGGCGGCCTCATCAAGTACGTGATCACGGATCCCGGCTATCCCGATCCGTTCTCCTCGTCGGGCGTCGCGGCGTCCACGCCGCCGAGCATCGTGCGGCTGGCGCCCGACGTTCAGATTCCGCAGACGCTGCAGTACGGCGGCGGGCTGGATCACCAGCTGATGAAGTCGCTGACCCTGTCGCTCACCTACACCGGGACGCGCGGGTATCACATGTTCCGGTCGCGCGACGTCAACGCGCCGCCGCCGCCGCTCTACCTGACGCGGCCCGATGCGGCCTATGGCGTCGTGCGGCAGGTGGAGTCGACCGGCTCTCAGGAGACCGACTCGCTGCAGGTCACGGTTCGCGGCAAAGCGTCGCGGTGGTTCAACGGACAGATGCAGTACACGTTGAGCCGTGGCTACAACGACACCAACGGCATCGGTTCGTTCCCCGCCAACGACTATGACTTGTCAGGTGAGTGGGCGCGCGCCGACTTCGACCGGCGTCACCGGTTCAATCTCATCGGCCGGACCCCGCTCAAGGTGATCGATCTCGGCGTGGCGCTGTCCATGAACACCGGCGGTCCCTACAACGAAACGCTCGGCCTGGATCTGTTCAACAACGGACGCGGACGCGCCCGGCCGGCGGGCGTGCCGCGCAACAGCCTCGAGACCGGCGGCTTCGCGTCGCTCGACCTGCGCGGCTCCCGCGAGATCAAACTCGGTCGAGGCAAGGATCCGAGCGCCATCACGCTCGGATTCGACGCGTTCAACGTGCTGAACCACGTCAACTACGCCTCGTACGTCGGCACGTTGAGCTCGCCCCTCTACGGCCAGCCGGTCTCGGCCCGGGCGGCACGCCAGCTGCAGTTCTCGATGCGCATGAAATTCTGATCGTCATTTCGGGGTAAAAAAGGAGCACGTATGCGACACGCAACAGCGATAGCGATGATTCTGTCTCTGGCGGTAGTGGCGGGCCTGCAGGCCCAGGAGGGTCCGTATCATGCGGGCCCCGTCATCACGATCGGCGGTGAGGGCGGCTGGGACTACCTCTCGGTCGATCCGGCCGCGCATCGTCTGTATGTGAGCCACGCGACGCATATCGTCGTGATCGACACACAGACCAACAAGGTGGTCGGCGACATCCCCGACACGCCCGGCGTCCACGGCTTCATCGCCGTGCCCGAGCTCGGCAAGGGATTCTCGAGCAACGGCCGCGGTAACAACGTGAGCGTCGTCGATCTGAAGACGTTGAAGCTGCTGGAGAAGATCGCCACCGGTGAGAACCCCGACACGATCGTCTACGACCCGGCGAAAAAAGAGGTCTACACGATGAACGGACGCGGCAAGTCGGCCAGCGTGATCGACACCGCGACCAGCAAGGTCGTGGCGACCATCCCGCTCGAAGGCAAGCCCGAGGCCGCGCAGGTCGACTCCAAGGCCGGCAAGATCTACGTCAACATGGAAGACCTCAATTCGGTGAAGGTGATCGACACCGCGACCCACAAGGTGTCGGCGACCTGGCCGGGCGCGCCGTGCGAGGCGGCGACCGGCATGGCGTTCGACGTCGTCACCCACCGGCTCTTCCTCGGCTGCGACAACAAGCTGATGGTGATGATGGACAGCACCAACGGCAAGGTCGTCTACAGCGTGCCGGTCGGCGAAGGGCGTCGATGCGACCTGGTTCGATCCCGGCACGAAGCTCGCCTTTACCTCGAACGGCGAGTCCGGCACCGTCACGGTCGCGCACGAAGACTCGCCGTCGGTGCTGAAGGTGGTCCAGACGATCAAGACCGTCCGGGGCGCGCGCACGATGGCACTCGATCCGGTGACGCATACGATTTATCTTGCGGCGACCGACTATGAGCCGCAGGCGCCCGGCTCGAAGGATCGTCCGAAGGCCGTCGTCGGCACGTTCCGGGTCCTGACGTATCAGATGAAGTGAAGCCGGTGGAGGCACGCGTTTCATGACCGCTTCGATCACACGCCTGCTGCTCGTGCGCGCTGCTTCTCGCCGCGCCGGCCGCGGCCCAGCCGGCCGCGGACGCGCCGCTGACGCTGCAGGCCGTGCTCGACCTGGCGCGCGCCAACAGCCAGCCGTTCCGCGCGGCGCAGCTCGCCTCCGACCTCGCCGCCGAGGATCGGACGCAGGCCAAGGCGGCGCTGCTGCCGTCGGTCAACGGGTTCACCCAGTACATCTACACGCAGCCCAACGGCACACCGTCGGGCATCTGGGTACCGAACGACGGGCCGAACATCTACGCGATGTGGCTCAACGTGCACGGCGACGTCTTCTCGTACTCGAAGTGGGCGGAGTACCGCGGCGCGGCCGCGGCGGCCGCCCTCGCACGCGCGAAAGCCGACGTGGCGACGCGGGGACTCGTCGCCACGATCGTGCAGAACTACTACGGCCTGGTGGCCGCGCAGCGCAAGGTCGCCAGCGCGCAACAGGCACTCATCGAGACGCAGAAGTTCCTCGACACCACCAGGCGCCTCGAGGCCGGCGGCGAAGTGGCGCACTCCGACGTCGTGAAGGCGCAGATCCAGGTCACCCAGCGCACACGCGACGCGCAGGATGCGGAGCTCGCCGCCCTGAAGAGCCGGCTCGGCCTGTCGGTGATGGTGTTCCCCGACTTCCGCGACGCCTTCACCGTCGTCGACGACTTGCAGACGATCGCGCCGCTCCCGGCGCTCGCCGACGTCACGGCCTCGGCCCAGGCCAACAGCCCGGACGTGCGCGCCGCCACGGCGGCGGTGCAGCAGGAAGAGTCCGGCATCGAGATCGCGCGCGGCGGCGTCCTGCCGTCCGTGTCGTTCGACTACTTCTACGGCATCAACGCCAACCAGTTCGCGACGCACAATCCTGAGGGCAACCTGCTGCTGGGCTCGGTCGCGCAGGTGCAGCTCAATGTGCCGCTCTGGGGCTGGGGCGCGGCGCAGAGCAAGCTGACGCAGGCGCACTTGCGCGAGCAGGTGGCGAAGAACGATCTCACGCTGGCGCAGCGGCAGCTGCAGGCCAGCATCGCCACGTTCCACCGTGAAGCCGAGATCGCGCGCGGCCAGGTCGCGTCGCTGCGTGAATCGCTCGATCTCGCCACCGAGAGCTTGCGGCTGACCGTGCTCCGCTACGAGGCCGGCGAGGTCTCGGTGCTCGAGGTCGTCGACGCGCACGCCACGCTCGTCGACGCGCGCAACGCCTACAACGATGGGCTGGTGCGGTATCGCGTCGCGCTCGGCGCGCTGCAAACACTGACGGGGACTTTGTGAATTGTAAATTTCCAATTGTTAATTTGCTGACCGGCTTCTTCTTGTCGAGCCTCTCCCTCGCCGGCTGCAAGAAGGCCGAGAAGAAGGAAGAGGTCGTGGCGCCGGTCCGCGTCTCGCCGGCGATCAAGGGCAGCATCCGCCTGATCGTCAACGCCGACGCCGTCCTCTTCCCGCGCGATCAGGCGAACATCGTCCCGAAGATCAGCGCGCCGGTGAAGCGCTTCCTGGTCAACCGCGGGCGATCACGTCAAGCAGGGACAGCTCCTCGCCGAGCTCGAGGCGCGCGACCTCGCCGCCGCGGCGCAGGAGAGCCGCGGCCAGTACGAGCAGGCGCAGTCGAACCTGCGATCCACAACCGCCGCCGGCGTGCCGGAGCAGATGACCAAGGCGGAGACCGACGTCACCGCCGCGCGTCAGGCTCTGGACGCCGCCAAGCGGCTGCTGGACAACCGCACGCAGCTGTTCAAGGACGGCGCGCTCTCGCGGAAGCTGGTCGACGAAGCAGAGGTCGGCTACGCGCAGGCCAAGGCGGCCTACGACTCGGAGCTGCAGCACCTCGAGGCGCTGCAGAACATCACCAGCAAAGAGCAGATCAATACCGCCTCAGCGCAGGTCCAGGCGGCCAAGGGACATTACGAGAGCCTGCAGGCCCAGGCGAGCTACGCGGAGATCCGCAGCCCGATCGAGGGTGTCATCACCGATCGACCGCTCTACCCGGGAGAGATGGCCGCCGCCGGGGCGCCGATGCTGACCGTGATGGACATGTCGAAAATCGTCGCGCGCGTGAACATGGCGCAGGACCAGGCGCGCAACGTGAAGGTCGGCAACGAGGCGACGATCACGCCGGCCGACGGCGGCGAGCTCGTCACCGCCAGGGTCACCATCGTCAGCCCGGCGTCGGACGTCAACAGCACCACGGTGCAGGTCTGGGTACAGGCCGACAATCCCGGCGAGCGCCTGCACGCCGGACAGTCCGTTCACGTCTCGATTGTCGCGGCGACGCTCGACGGCGCAACGCTGGTTCCCGCGCCGGCGATCCTGCCCAACGCCGAGGGCGAAACGATTGTCCTGATCGTCGACGAGCAGAACGTCGCGCACGAGAAGGTCGTGCAGATCGGCGTGCGCGAGCCGGAGATGGTGCAGATCGTCGCCGGCCTCGAGGTCGGCCAGCGCGTCGTCACGCAGGGCGGACTCGGGCTCGAGGACAAGACGAAAGTCCGCGTGATGAAGCCTGGTGAGAAGGCCGCCGGCGAGAAGGACGAAGCCGACGAGGACAAGAATTGAACGCCGCTCGAACACACTCCGCGAGCGGCGAACACTGGACGGCGAGACACGGCAAGCCGATCATCTTCGTCATCCTCACGCTGGTCGGCGTCGGCGTCTACCTGGCGACGACGATTCCGGTCGCGGTCTTTCCCGAGGTCGACTTCCCGCGCATCCTCGTCGGCGTCGACAACGGCGTCGCGCCGATCGATCAGATGCAGGTGACCGTCACCCGTCCGATCGAAGAGGCGGTGAACTCGCGTCCAGGGGCTCGAGCGCGTGCAGTCGATCACCAGCCGCGGCACGGTGGAAATCGACCTGTTCTTCTCCTGGAAGGTCGACATGTTCCAGACGCTGGCGCGCGTCAACGCCGCGCTCGCGCGCGTGCAGCCGGAGCTGCCGGCGACCGCGAAGGTCACCGCCAACCGGCTGACCTTCGCCGCGTTCCCGATCATGGGCTACAGCCTGACATCGGAAACGGTGCCGATGACGCGGCTGTGGGAGCTCGCCACCTACGATCTGAAGCCGCGGCTCAACCGGAAGACTGGCGTTTCGACGATCGTCGTTCAGGGCGGGCAGGAGCCCGAGTTCGAAGTGAAGCCCGATCCCGCCAAGCTGGTGCAGACGCAAATCACCGTGCCGGCCTCCTCGACGCGATCGGCCGCAGCAACATGATCGACTCGCCCGGCCTGTTCGAGAACAACCACCAGCTGGTGCTGAGCCTGGTGAGCGGCCAGGCGCGATCGCTCGACGACATCGCCGACATCGTCGTCAAGACGACGCCGCTCGGCGTGCCGGTCCGGGTCGGCGACATCGCGGCGGTGTCACGTCGATCAAGCCGGTCTACATCGGCGTGACCGCCAACGCCAAGACGGCCGTGCTGCTGAACGTGTTCCGTCAGCCGGACAGCAACACCGTGACGGTGGCGGACGCAGATCCACGCGGAGATCGACGCCATCCGCAAGGAGCTGCCGAAGGGCGTCGAGCTGCAGCCGTTCTACGATCAATCGGACCTGGTCAACGATTCGATCACCAGCGTGCGCGACGCCGTCATCATCGGCCTGGTGCTGGCCTCGCTGATCATGGTGCTGTTCCTCCGCGACTGGGGCACTTCGCTCGTCGCCGGCCTGGTGATCCCGGCGACGCTCGCGATCACGTTCATCGCGCTGCGCCTGCTCGGCGAGAGCTTCAACCTGATGACGCTCGGCGGCCTGGCCGCCGCGGTCGGCCTGGTCATCGACGATGCGATCGTCGTCGTCGAGAACATCGTGATGCACCGCGACGCCGGGCAGGATCGGGCGGAGGCGATCCGAAGCGCGCATCGCCGAGATCCGCGTGCCGCTGATCGGGTCGACGATCACGCCGATCGTCGTGTTCCTGCCGCTGGTGGCGATCACCGGCGTGACCGGCGCATTTTTTCGCGCGCTGGCGATCACGGTCGGCACCGCGCTGCTGACATCGCTCGGCCTGGCGCTGACGTGGACGCCCACGCTCAGCCACTACTTTCTCGGCCGGCGGCGCGCGACGAACGACGAACGGCCGAACGCCGAACGACGAACGCCCGAACGACGAACCGGTCACGCCGCGTCGACGCCAGCGGCTCCGGCGTGCCGCCGTGGCTCATGCAGACGCTATGAGCGCACCCTGCGCCTGGCGGTCGCCCGGCCCGCGATCGCTCGTCGCCGCCAGCCTCCTCGTGCTCGGCCGCGGCTTACGGCGGATACCGGCTGCTGGGCTCCGATCTGCTTCCCGAGATGGACGAGGGTGGCTTCATCCTCGACTACATCATGCCGGCGGGATCGTCGCTTGCCGGAGACCAACGCGGTGCTGACCGGCGTCGAGACAGATTCTGCGAGAACACCGGAAGTCGAGGGCACATCGCGGCGAACCGGCCTCCAGCTCGGGCTCGCGACGGTCACCGAGGCGAACACGGGCGACATCTCGGTGAAGCTGAAGCGCAAGCGCGACCGCGGGTCCGACGAAGTGATCTCGGAGGTGCGCGGCAAGGTGACGAAGCGCTATCCGATGCTGGACGTCGAGTTCATCCAGCTGACGCAGGACATGATCGGCGACCTGACGAGCGCGCCGGAGCCGATCGCGATCAAGCTCTTCTCACAGGATCCGGCGCTCCTGCGACAGTGGGCGCCGCAGGTCGGCGAAGCGATCAAGAAGCTCCCGGGCGTGGTCGATGTCCTCGACGGCATCGAGAACACGATCAGCGGTCCGGCGACGCTCTTCAACGTCAATCAGGCGATGGCGGCGCGCGCCGGGTTCACTCCGCAGGAGCTCGAGACCAACATCGCCGCGATCATGCAGGGCGAACCGGCGCCGACGCCGGTCGTGCTCAACGATCGCGCCTACACCATCCGGGTGCGCTTTCCCGAGTCGACGCGCACGTCGGTCGACGCCATCAAGAGCACGCTTCTCGTCAGCTCGACCGGCCGGACCGGCACGCTCGGCACGCTCGCCACGGTCCAGGATCTGCCAGGGCAGACCGAGGTGCGCCGCGAGAACCTGCAGCGAAACGTGACGGTGACGGCGCGGCTGGAGGGCGTGGATCTCGGCGCCGGCGTGGCGGCCGCGCAGCGGGCCGATCGCCGACCTGCACATGCCGGCGGCCATCCGGGTGGCCTACGGCGGCGCCTACGAGGAGCAGCAGCGATCGTTCAAGGATCTGCTGCTGGTGCTGGTGCTCGCCGTGGTCCTCGTCTTCATCGTGCTGCTGTTCGAGTTCGGCGACTTCGCGGCGCCGACGGCCGTCGATCGCGTCGGCCCTGCTGTCGACCGTCGGCGTGTTCCTGGCGCTGCTGGTGACGCGCACGACGTTCAACCTGTCGTCGTTCATGGGACTGATCATGGTGATCGGCATCGTCGCGAAGAACGGCATCCTGCTGCTCGATGCCGATCAGCGGTTCCGGGCGGAAGGGCATGTCGCCCGAAGAGAGCATGATCCAGGCGGGCGAGCGCCGTCTGCGTCCGATCCTGATGACCGCGCTGGCGACCGTCGCGGGCATGATTCCGCTGGCGCTCGGCTGGGGCGCCGGCTCACAGATGCTGCAGCCGCTGGCGATTGCGGTGATAGGCGGGATCCTGGCGTCGATGGTGCTGTCGCTGGTGATTACGCCGGCCGTGCACTACTTTTCGACTGGCGTTGGGTGAGAACGGAAAGTAGAAGGAGAAGTCGTCGTTCTGGTTCGCCGTTCTGACGTCTTAGCGTCGGCTTCTTCTTTTTGACGGCGCGCTTGCGCGTAGGAGTCTTGTGGGGAGCGGGCTCGTTCGACGCCTGCAGCGCGACGAGCCTCGTTGCGAACGTCTTGCGACCGCCCTCGTCGAAGTCAATCACCGTGTGGTGTTCGTTGACTTCGACGAGCGTACCCGCCCCGTAGGTGGGTTGACTCACGCGATCGCCCTTCGACCAGTTCTTCATCGTGCCTCTATGGTAACCGAACGGGGGCTACCAGCGCGGCTCGCGGCGTCCGCCGCCGCCACCACCGCCGCCGCGATTGCCGCCGAAGCCACCGCCGCCGCCGAATCCGCCCTCGGGCTTGGGACGGGCTTCGTTCACGGTGAGCGCACGGCCGCCCATCTGGAACTGGTTCAGCTCGCTCGCGGCCTTCTGCGCTTCTTCGTCGGTCGACATCTCGACGAACGCGAACCCGCGTGCCCGGCCGGTCGCTGCGTCGCGCATGACGCGTACAGACTCGACCGTCCCCGCCTTGCTGAACAGCTCCTGCAACTCCGCCTCACCGGTCGTGTAGGGGAGATTTCCGACGTACAGCCTTCGACCCATCATTCACTCCTCGTTCGCACCGGGGCGGCTACTATCCACACCCGATGCCGGTCACCGAACAAGGTAGCTGCGACGCGTCGGCTGCACTATCACAGGGAGGGAGCGAGTCGGACTTGAGGCTCGATCGGCTCTCGGCGCGGGCGAAGCAGGCGGGGGGCAGACCACCAAGGGGCGGTAGTCTACCAACGCGGCCCGATCAGAAGCAAGTGGAGCAACCCCTATAATCGGGGCCATGCCGGTCTCTCTTGGAACCGACCGCCTCCTGGCTTCCGGTCGTCTGGACGGCCGCCGCGTCGGGCATCGTGTGCAACCCGGCGTCGGTCGACAGCGAACTGCGCCACGTCGCCGACCGCCTGGCCGCGGCGTCGGCCGAGGGGCTCGACGCGGCTGACCGCCATTTTCGGCCCGCAGCACGGCTTCCGGTCCGACGTGCAGGAAAACATGATCGAGACCGGGCACGCGCGCGACGCGCTGCGCCGCGTGCCGGTGTACTCGCTCTACAGCGAAACCCGCGAGCCGACCGCGGACATGCTCCGCGACGTCGACCTCCTCGTCGTGGACCTGCAGGACGTCGGCACGCGGATCTACACGTACATCTACACGATGGCGAACTGCCTCAAGGCCGCGAAGAAGCACGGCGTCGACATCGTCGTCTGCGACCGCCCGAACCCCATCGGCGGCGACGCCGTCGAAGGGCCGATGCTCGTTCACGGGTTCGAGTCGTTCGTCGGACTCTATCCGCTGCCGATGCGGCATGGCATGACCATCGGCGAGATCGCCCGGCTCGTCAACGAGGCGTTCGGGATCGGCGCGAAGCTCGAAGTCGTTCCGATGGAAGGCTGGAGCCGCGGGATGTACTTCGATGCGACCGGGATCCCGTTCGTGCTGCCGTCGCCCAACATTCCGACGCTCGATTCGGCGATCGTCTATCCCGGCACGGTGCTGTTCGAAGGCACCAACGTGTCCGAGGGCCGCGGGACGACGAAGCCGTTCGAGTTGCTGGGAGCGCCGTGGGTGGACGCCGAGCGGTTCGCGGACGGCTTGAACGCGCTCGCGCTGCCTGGCGTGCATTTCCGTCCGGCGGTCATCGAGCCGACGTTTCACAAGCACGCGCATACCAGCTGCGGGGGCTGTCAGATCCACGTGATCGACCGCGCGCGATTCCGCCCGGTCGAGACCGGAGTGGCCCTGATCGCCGCGTTTCGCGCGGCCGATCCCGGGCGCTTCGCCTGGCGCGATCCGCCGTACCGAGTACGAGCACACGCTGCTGCCGATCGACATCCTCGCCGGGTCGTCCGCGCTGCGCGAGCAGATTGAAGGCGGCGTGCCGGTGCGCGACATCGCGGCGTCGTGGCAGCCGGCCGTCGCCGAATTCGGCGCCCTCCGACAGCAGTATCTTCTCTACTGAACCTCTGCTATAACCTCCGTGACCCCGGGGAGGGTCATCCATGATCAGATTCCTGGGAGTGTGTGTGCTCGCTCTCTCGGCGACAATCGCGAGTTCAGCGATGCAGCCGCCAACGATCGCGGTGGACGCTGTCTATCAGGCGATTCGCGCCAACGACATCGGCCGGCTGCGATCGCTTGTCCACACCGCCGGGGATGCCAATCAGAAGGATGCAGCGGGCGTCCCGCTGCTGATGACATCGGCCGCGGTGGGATCGCTCGAAGCAATGACGCTGCTCCTCGACAAAGGTGCCGACGTCAACGCACGGAACGGCTTCGGCGCGACCGCCCTCATCTGGGCGGCGACCGACCTTGCGAAGGTGCAGCTGCTGACCAGCCGTGGCGCCGACGTGAACCTCGCGTCGAAGACAGGCCGCACTGCGATGTTCGTGGCGGCAATGAGCGAACCGTCGGCGAGCATCGTGCGCTACCTGGTCTCAAAGGGAGCGCGCCTCGAGGCGCGGGACGCATTTCAAAACACCTCGCTGACCGCAGCCACGATGGGCAACGACCTCGACACGATTCGTCTCATGGTCGATGCCGGCATCGACGTGAACGCGGCAGGGGTCACCGGCGTCACTCCGCTGCTGGGCGCGACGTACCATGGCAACGCCGCGGCGGTGAAGCTGCTGCTCGAGAAGGGCGCCAGGACGAACGTCGTGGCGGCAGCGCCAGTCCTCTTTCCGCCGGAGTCTCCGAAGAGCGGACCAGTGGCGCTCACGGAGGTCACGCCGCTGATGATTGCGGCGGCGCGAGAAACGCCGGAAGTGGTGAAGATGCTGCTCGACGCCGGTGCCCCCGTCAACGCGAAGGACGGCCGAGGTATGACGCCGCTGATGTTCGCGATCGCCAAGAGTCGTCAGCAGCCCGCCGTGATCCGCATGCTGATCGAGCGCGGCGCCGATCCGGGCGTACAGAGCAGCGCCGGCGAGGCGGCCACCGACTGGGCCCGCAAGGTCGCCGCCGCTCCAGCGCTCGAGATTCTGAAGGTCGCCCGCCCGGAGAACGCGCCCGCCGCCGCGACTGCCACGGCGCCTGCAGTCAGCGCGAAAACCGCGGCGGAGAGAAGCGTCGCCCTGCTCGAAACCTCCAGCCGCAAGTTCTTCGAGAGCAGCGGCTGCGTGTCGTGCCATCACCAGAACATCACCGACATGGCAGTCGGCGAGGCTCGCGCTCGTGGCGTCTCGACGAGCGCAGAGCACGCGATGGAGCGGCTGAAGATGCTGAGCGCTGGTCCGCCGCCGGAACTGCTCTACGAGCGGATGGATATCGGCGTCCCCGAAATCTTCGCGGCGTCGCTGACGGCGCTGGCGGCAGTGGACGTACCCGCCAATCCCGCGATCGACGCGCTCGTGTCGGAGATCGCGGCTACGCAGGCCGCCGACGGATCGTGGCACCTGACCGGCGGCATCAACGAACGTCCGCCGGCCGAGGAAGGCGCGATCACGCGGACCGCGTTGTGCGTGCGATCGCTGAAGGTGTACGGCCCGCCGGGACGCGGCGCCGAAATGAAGGCGCGCGTCGAGCGCGCGCGCCAGTGGCTGCTCGCCGCCACACCGGTCACCTCCGAGGATCGGAACATGCGGCTGCTGGGTCTTCACTGGGCAGGAACCGATGCCCCGACCTTGAAGCGGCTTGCGGAGCCGATTCTCGCCGCCCAGCGCGCCGACGGCGGATGGCGGCAGCACGAAGCGTCAGCGAGCGACGCCTACGCTACCGGCCAATCGCTGTACGTGCTGTCGAAAACGGGTGCACTGGCGCCAACCAACGCGGCGTACAGCCAGGGGCGTCACCTATCTCCTGACCACCCAGAATGCCAACGGGTCGTGGCGTGTCGCCAGCCGTGCGCCGAAATTCCAGGCGTACTTCAACAGCGGATTTCCCTACGCCGGCGATCAATGGATCAGCGCCTGGGCCACGGGCTGGGCGGCCATGGCGCTCGCGCAGGCGGTTCCAGCGACAACCGGACGGCCAATCGCCGAGCGCTAGCTGTTAGCCTGCTCTCTTCGCGTTTTTTGCGGTCTCCGCGGTCCCTTCTGATTTGTGGGGGCTACGCCTTCTTCGCCGCGCCACGCGCGACGAGGATCTGCGCGGCGTGTGCGTGCGCGTGCACTGAGGTGAGCTGGAGCCACAGTTCCGCCGTGAACGGACCGTGCTCGGTATGCGTGCCGGCCGCGTGCGCCCATTGCTCGTCGGTCATGCGCTCCAGGATTTCTGCCGTGGATTGCCGCGCAGCCTTGAATGCATCGAGCGACGCGGCAATCGGCCGGTCGTAGTAGAGCTTCCGCGCGAACTGATCCTGGTCGTACCCGATAGATCTGCGGGTTCTCGATCGCCACGATGAGCCTCAGCCGCGTCGCGGCGGTCATCTCGGCGTCGGCCAGGTGATGCACGAGTTCGCGTGCCGACCACTTGCCCGGTGCCGGACGTGCGTCGAGCTCCTCATCGGTCGCACCAGCGAGTGCCTCGGCCACAATCCGGTAGCCCTCGTTGTACTTGGCGATCAGCGCTTTGCGCTCCTCGGCGTCATGGTCCTGCCTATCCTCGCGTCTTGGCGATCCCCGGCGTCGCGGCTTCCTGCGCGGTGGTCGGCTCCATATGGTTCGCGATGAGGTGATCGCGCAGGTACTCAAACGCGTCGGCCGGCGTGTCCGCGTAGTGCAGCAGCTCCAGATCCTTCTCGGCGATCGCGCCCCACTCGGACATCGGCTTCAGGTCGAGCACCTCTTCCCAATACTCGCGGCCGTACAGCACGACACCGATCTTCTTCGACAGCTTGTCGGTCTGCACGAGCGTCAGGATCTCGAACATCTCGTCGAGCGTGCCGAAGCCGCCGGGAAACACCACGAGCGCCTTCGCCATGTACGCGAACCAGAACTTCCGCATGAAGAAGTAATGAAACTCGAAGTGCAGCCCGTCGGTGATGTACGGGTTGGCGCCCTGCTCGAACGGCAGCCTGATGTTCAGGCCGATCGTCTTGCCGCCGCCTTCGCGCGCGCCGCGATTGGCCGCTTCCATGATGCCCGGACCGCCGCCCGACGTGACGACGAAGCGATGATTCTCCGACTGCAGGCTCATCGTCCATCCGAGAGCAGCCGAGCCAGCTCGCGCGCGTCCTCGTAGTAGCGCGCCCACTCGACGGCCTTCCGGCTTTTTTTCATCTCGATGTCGTACTGCTCGTCGGCATTGTGAACACCGCGCGCTCGCAGCGTGTTCAACGCCCGCTCCGCCCCCTCGCGGCTGTCGACGCGCGCCGATCCGAAGAACACGACGGTGTCCTGAATCTTCTGGTCCTTGAACCGCTTCAGCGGGTCGAGGTATCGGACAGAATCCGGACGGGCCGTCCTTCTTCGCTGTCGAGGAATGCGGGATCGAGATACGCGAGCGGCTGCTGCGACATACAGGCAATTTATCATCAGAATGCTATGATTTCGCGCTGAACTGCCGACGAGGAGTCCAGAGTCGCCCGCATGAACGTACCGATCAGAGGCGTCGCGCTCGCCGCCTTGATGACTTTCGGCCTGGCCGCCCAGCAGCCGTTCGCCACGCCGCCCATCCACGCCAAGGCCGCGCACCGTCTCGTGATCAAGAACGCGATGGTCATCTACGGCAACGCGAAACCGCCCTACGGTCCGGTCGACATCGTCGTCGAGGACGGGTTGATCTCCTACATCGGCCCGGCCGACGCCGTGTCGAGCATGTCGACTCGCGATTCCGACCACGCCGCGATCGTCGGATGCGGTGATCGACGCCACCGGCAAGTACGTCATGCCGGGCATCGTCAACGCCCACATGCACTGGCACGAGGAACGGCAGCCTGGCATTCCGCAGCCGATCCAGTACGAGCGCAACCTGTACCTGGCCGCCGGCGTGACGACGGCGCGCGAAGTGGGCGGCGACTTCGACAAGTCGAAGCGGTGGCAGGCGGAGAGCAACGCGCACACCATCATCGCGCCGCGGATCCTCGTCTACCCGTTCGTCAGCAAGGGGCGCACGGGATCGCCGGCCGAGATCCGCGCGTGGATCCGCGACATCAAGCAGAAGGGCGCCGACGGCCTGAAGATCATCGGCATGGATCGCGATCAGCTCGAGGCGATCATGGACGAGGCGCACAAGCTGGGCATGCGCACGGCCACGCACATCGCGGTCGAGGAAACGACGGCGAAGGACTACGTCGAGCTCGGCGTCAACTCGATCGAGCACTTCTACGGCGTGGCGGACGCGGCGCTGAACGGCATCCAGAACTTCCCGCCCGACATGAGCTACTCGAACGAGATTCACCGCTTCGGCCGCGCGGGCGAGCTGTACGCGCAGGCCGACCCGGAGAAGCTCCACAAGATCATCGACCTGATGGTCGAGAAGCACGTCGCATGGGATCCGACGTTCTCGATCTACGAAGCGAGCCGCGACCTGCTCCGCGCGCAGGCGCAGCCATGGTTCAAGGACTACCTGCATCCGTCGATGGAGGAGTACTTCAAGGGATCGCTCGACAACCACGGCTCGTACTTCATCGGCTGGACCTCCACGCAGGAAGCGAAGTGGAAGCAGCAGTACCGCATCTGGATGGACGCGGTCCGCGAATTCGCGAACAAGGGCGGACTGGTCACCACCGGAGACGATGCCGGCTACATCTATTCGATGTACGGCTTCGGCATCTCGCGCGAGCTCGAGCTGCATGAGGAAGCCGGCTTCCAGCCGCTCGAGGTGATCGAGCATGCGACCTGGAACGGCGCGAAGCTGCTCGGGATGGAAGACCGAATCGGCAAGGTTCGCGAGGGCTTCGTCGCGGATCTGCTGGTGGTCAACGGCAACCCGCTCGAGAACCTGAAGCTGCTGAACCCGTACGGCGCCGACGTGATGCTGCTCAACGGCCGCCAGGCGTCGAACTACTCGCCGCTGGGCCGAACGACAAGGTCCAGGCGCGCGCGGCGGCGGCATCGAGTGGACGATCAAGGACGGCATTCCGTACCACGTGCCGACGCTGATGCGCGAGGTGAAGGAGATGGTGTCTCACGCCCGCTCCCAGCGCATGCGAAGCACGGCCGGCACAGCCTCAAGATACGCGAAGGTGGCCCGCCAACTCCGAGCCTTGACGTCACGGCGATCATCGCGGCGCCGGCCGGACGCGTGCTCAAGGCGTTCTTCGACCCGGAGGCGCTGCGCGCCTGGTGGCAGGTCACGCAGGCGGTGACGACGCCGCGAGTGCTCGGACCGTACGCGATCGAGTGGAGAGCGACCGACTTCCGCGACGACATGCTCGGACGGCTGGGCGGCGTCTTCCGGGGGACGATCGTGCAGTTCGACGACGGGCCGAGGGTTCTTCGTCGCCGACGCGTTCTGGCTGCCGCCCGACGGCGAGCCGATCGGTCCGATGGCGCTCGAGGTGACAGCTGCAGGCCGAGACCACCGGCGCCACGCGCGTCCGCGTGACGCAGACCGGATTCGAAGAGGGCGCGCGCTGGCGGCGTTACTACGAAGTGATCGGCATCGGCTGGACGCGCGCGCTCGCGTCGATGAAGTCGCTGCTCGAGCATTGACGCCGATTCGCGAGGCGAGGCCTGAAGGCCTGCACTACTTCAAGCTGCGGCTGGCACTCGAAGCTGTCGGCCTCGTCGATGCTGCCGGTCCCTTTGTAGACCGCGACCTGCGGATACGGGCACAGCGGACGCGTGCGATCGACCGCGCCGTCGGTCGCGTGCGACGCGACGATCCGATCGGGCGCCTGCCGTGCTCGACCCACTGCTCGAGCGCGCCGACCATGTCGAACGTGTTCGGCCCTTCGCCGCCGCCGCAGTGCCCCATCCCCGGCGCCATGAACAGGCGATACGCATTCCGCGACTTGCGCCGCGCCGCCGATCGCCTCCACGACGCGCGCTGTAGTACTGCGTGCTGTTGACCGGCGAGATCTGCGGATCGCTCCAGCCGTGATACTGAATCAGCTTGCCGCCGCGATCGATGAACGGCTTCAGGTTCGGATCGAGCGCGTTGATCGTGCCGCCGTCCGCTTCGTCTGCGCGCGCGATGTCGGCGTCGGAGTTGAACTCGCTGCACGGTCCCACGCCGGGATCGTTGAACACGAGGAAGCGGAACTGATCGAGGCCGGTGGCGCGCGCCGACGCCGTCCAGCCCG
Source organism: uncultured Acidobacteriota bacterium (assembly GCA_963794305.1). Taxonomy (GTDB): domain Bacteria; phylum Acidobacteriota; class Vicinamibacteria; order Vicinamibacterales; family CAVVIG01; genus CAVQFC01. The sequence goes on from CAWCDQ010000029.1 coordinate 64,231, forward strand.
GTCGCGTCCAGCCCAGCTCGCTGCCGGGCGCGAGGCCCGCGATCTCCCGCTTCGTCTTCGGATTCGACACGCGGCGAGTAGATCAGCCGCGCGGTCTCGACCTGCGCCGGCGTCAGGCACGCGGCCTCGCCCGCGCCTCCTGCACTTGCAGCACGCCGGGATCGAACGTGCAGCGCGTCGGATCCTCGATCAGCCCGTCCTTCACGCCGTCGAGCGCATCGCACGCCTCGACGACCGCGCGGTGCAGCAGCTGCGCGCTGCGCCTGCGACAGGCGCGCCGCCTCGTTCTTCTCCAGCGCCTTCGTCGACGCGCACCGCCTGCGCCGCGCGCCCGGTCCAGTCGAGCCCCGGCGCGCCGGCGATGATGCCGTCGAAGTCCGCCGGGAAGCGCTGCGCTTCCTTCATCGCCTGACGGCCGCCGGCGGAGCAGCCGTTCCAGTACGAGAACTTCGGCGCGCTGCCGTAGTAGGCGGCGACGATCTTCTTGGCCGCCACGGTCATCTCGTGCACGGCGCGCCAGCCGAAGTCGATCACCTTCTCCGGATGTCCGAGCGCGAAGCTCGCGTTGTTGCCGGTGTGGCCGGTGTCGGTGGAGCTGGTCGCGTAGCCGCGGGCCAGCGCGCGTCATCATCGCGGGATACGCGATCGCGCCGTTGAACGCGCCGTTGCCGACCGCCTGGAACTTGCCGTTCCAGCCGGACGCCGGCATCCAGACTTCAATCTTGATGTCGGAGTCGCTCGTCGGCTTCAGCGTCGCGGCGACGCGGCAGAACGCCGGCAGCGCGCGGGACGGCTCCGGCTTCGCCGTGCGCCGGCGGCGTGAACGGCCCCGGCCTCGACCGCCTGGGCCAGCGTGATCGTGGCGTTCGGCAGCGCCAGCGCCGACAGCGCCTGGCACGAGCCGGCGGCCTGCATCCTGGAGTCGGGGGCCAGCGCCACGACGAACAAGGCACTCGCGCTTGCGGTCAGGAATCTCATAATGTGCCCTCGAACAAAGTCATGACGGGCATTGGGACTTCGGCGCCGGCGGCAACGCCGGAATAATGTAATCGAGCAACAGACGCTCCGGCGGATTGTCTCTGAAATCGTTGTACCTGCCAGACAGAATCGTCACCACGGTCCGCTGGGCGCGCAGGACGAACACGCGCTGCATGCCGTTCCCCACCGCGGTCGGCACTTCGACGGCTCCGGACCGCGTGGGATAGCACGTATACCACCACAGATACCCGTAGCCTCTCCCTTCTGTTCCGGGAACGCCAGCCGTCGCCTGGTGGACTCGTCGATCCAGTCGCGCGGCACAACCTGATGTCCGTTCCACTGCCCGTCGTGCACGTACAGGGAGCCGAACTTGGCAAAATCGCGCGGCCGGAGGCGCAAGCCGGAAGCGGCCGACGTAGGCCGGCGAGGCGCCCCATCCACTCGAAATCAGTGATGCCCAGCGGCGAAAAGAGCACATCGCGTGCGTACTCGACGAGCGGTTGCTTCGTCGCGCGCTGGACGATCGCGGCGACCACTTGTGTCGTTCCGCCGTTGTAGCGCCACGACACGCCTGGCGGCGCAATCAGGGGACGGCCCAGCACATACCGCAGTGGATCCTCACTACGATCCATGGCGGTCTCGTCGTTCTTTGGATCGGTGTACCGACACGTTCTCGTTCCAGTCGAGCCCCGCGCTCATCGTCAACGCGTGCCGGATGGTGAGCTGCCGCCTCTCGGTACCTGCAGATCGCGTACTCCGGAAAATAGTCGAGCAGCGGTGTATCGAGCGATCGAATGGCGCCCGAGCCGGCGGCGATGCCGACGAGCGCGGAGATCACACTCTTGGTGACGGACCGAATGTCGTGCGTCATGTCGCGCGTGAAGGTGACCATGCCAAGCGGCCGGCCACGGCGCTCATCGTGGCCGCTGAAGTAATCCTCGTAGACCAGATGCCCGTCGCGCTCGATCAGGACCGCGTGAACATTGAGCGCGGGCGTCGCGCGAATCCATCCGGTCATCGTTTCGAGCCGGCGCCGATCGATTCCCGCCTGCTCCAGCGAAGCGACCCTCCAACCGTCGTCGATAGCCGGAGGGATCTCGGAAGGGATCGCTGAGGGTCGTCGACACGCAACTCCGCATGCGACCACGGCGAGGAATGAAACGCGAACCACCGTCCTCAAGGGCCACTGGCGCAGCGACTGCATGATCGACGTCACTCAGGCATTGGCATCGCGAGGAGGACCGCCGGCCATTCTGCGAGCGCGAGATACCACAGCAACACGATGTTGGCGATCGGCACGATCGACAGCACGCCCAACCAGGGGGAAAACCCAGCACGCCGGCAAACGAGGCAGGTCGGCCAGGCGACGGTTACCAGGCTGAGGCACATTGCCGAGATGAGTATGAACTCGGGCATTCCAAAGCTGGCCATTTGACCTCCCGCCGTCACGGCGCGTGGATGTTAGCATGCCGTACCGATGACGCTGAGAACGCTGCTTGGCATCGAGCTTCCGATCATTCAGGCGCCCATGGCCGGGGTGCAGGGCAGCGCGCTGGCGATCGCCGTCTCCAACGCCGGCGGCCTCGGATCGCTCCCATGCGCGATGCTCCGCCCGGATGCCATGCGCAAGGAGCTGGACGCGATCAGGGCGCGGACGACCAGGCCCTACAACGTCAATTTCTTCTGCCATCACGCCGCCCGTGCCCGATGCCGAGCGCGAGACGCGGCGTGGCGCGCAGCGCTGCGCCGTACTATCGGGAGTCGGCATCGACCTCGCTGCCATCCCCGCCGGCGCCGGACGCGCGCCGTTCAGCGCCGAAGCCGCCGACGTGCTGAGCGAGTTCGAGCCGGCGGTCGGTGAGCTTCCATTTCGGGCTGCCGTCGGCGGAACTGCTGGCGCGGGTGCGGGCCTGGGGCGCGAAGATTCTCTCGTCGGCGACGACGGTCGACGAGGCGCGCTGGCTGGAGGCGCATGGCGTCGATGCGATCATCGCGCAAGGACTCGAGGCCGGCGGGCATCGCGGCATGTTCCTGTCGGACGATCTCGACGACTCAGGTCGGCACGTTCGCGCTGCTGCCGCAGATCGTGCAGGCGGTGAAGGTGCCGGTCATCGCCGCCGGCGGCATCGCCGATGCGAAAGGCGTGGCGGCGGCGATGGCGCTCGGCGCCGCCGGCGTGCAGGTCGGAACGGCCTACCTGCTCTGTCCGGAGGCGACGACCAGCGCCGTGCATCGCGCGGCGCTGAAGAGCGAGGCGGCGCGTCACACCGCGCTGACCAATGTGTTCAGCGGACGGCCTGCGCGGGGCATCGTCAATCGCATCATGCGCGAGCTGGGTCCGATCAGCGCACATCGCCCCCGCCTTCCCGCTGGCGTCCTCCGCCATCGCTCCGTTGCGCGCGAAGGCCGAGAGCCGCGGCCGGGTGATTTTTCGCCGCTGTGGTCGGGACAGAATGCCAGCGGGTGCAAGGACATTCCGGCCGCCGAGCTAACACGCGAGCTGGCAGCCGGCTCGCGCGTCGACTAGGGCGCTTGTCGAATTCGGGTATCGCCGGCCTTGGTCCCTGGTTCTTTGTCCTTGGTCCAGCCAGTAGTCCAAGGTCCTTGGTCCGCGCAGCGGATTCCAGGACGAAGGACAAAGGACGAGGGACGGACGAAGGACCAAGCACCTCGGACGAAGGACAGGCTGCACGAGGAAACCACAAGCGCTTTAACTCTGTCACTTAGACTCTCTCGAGCCTCGTCACACACCGAGGACCTGAACCTCCATCGGCGTGAGCGTCACGCGAAGCGTGTGCAGCGGCCCGGTGCCAACACCTGCCATCGACCTCGCGGACGATGACGGTTCCTTCGGGACGCTCGACGACCGCTGTCGGCGATGTCGGGTCGCTGTTGTTCGCGAGGCATCGAGTCGATTGCCGGCTCGACTCAGGTTGAATTTCGACGATCACATCGACGGCAATCGTCTGTGTCGCGTGGGTATTCGCCACGACCAGCACTTCGGCGTCGTTCAACACCCGCGAGAGGAACACGATCCCGCCGGTGAAGGGCGAGACGCCGAAATCGACGCCGTCGCCGGACACCGGCCTGAAAATACTGCCTGCCGTATCGCAGCGCGGGTGAACGTGACGTACCTCTGCGATCTTCTTCATCGCCTGGAAGAACGCCGACCCGACGGTTGAATCCCGGACCGCCCCAGAGCGCCTCGCGCACGGCTTCGTCGCCGCCGCGGCCGTGAAGTCCCTGCTCGGTCCCGTAGTAGAGGCACGGAATGCCCTGCAGCGAGAACAGGCAGGCGAGGCCGAGCGTGACCTGCGGTCGAACCTGGGGGTCCGCCGTCGCTCGAAGTGAATGCGCTCCTCATGTCGTGGTTGTCGAGGAACGTGACGAAGAACCGCGCGCTTCGCCGTGCGACGTCAGCACGTCGTGCTCGACCTCCTTGCGGCGCTCGTAAGCCGCGCCAGCGCCGCGGGCTGGCGAATCCCTTGGCGACGGCGGGCAGCCGGAAGAACAGCGGGAAGTCGAGCGCCGCGTCGACGCCGACAGCTCGCGCGATCGCGCGTCTGCCGGCCGATGAACTGCGCGATCTTCTCCTCGTCGTCGAAGACCTCGCCGAACGTGAAGAAGTTCTTCTTGGCCGATCGTCAGCGCGGACTCGCGCATCGCGTTGCCGAACACGCGCGCGAACGCCTCGATGAACTTGAGCGTGTCGATGCGGAAGCCGTCGGCGTCGAACCTCGCGATCGATACTGATACGCGCGGATCAGCGCGTCGCGCGCACCGCCGTCGTCGGTCCACAACTCCCTGAGCGACTCGAAATCGCCCCCCCGTCCTCGCCGCCCTGCTTTCCCTGTCGCCGGAACAACCCATTGGCCCGCAGCTCCTACCGGCCGGCCGGGTCGCGCGCATCGAGCCGGGGATAAGCAGGGGCGGAGCCGTGGCCGAAGTAGCGGAAAGCAGTCGGGGCGGCCGCTGACTCTCATGCCCAGCGGCGGGGTAGCCGCCATCGTGGACGTCCAGCGGCCTGCTGGCGTCCGCTCGGCCCCCGACGGAGAGCCGAACACGTCGCCGACATGGTTCAGCACGATGTCGAAACGACGTAGAGGCCCGCGGCGTGCGCCTCGTCGACCAGCTCGCGCAACTCGTCGTCGGCGACTTGGCGGCGTGATCGGCGAACCGCGGCTCGACGCGCAGGAAATCCTGAATGCCGTAGCCGTGATAGGTGCCGTCCTCGCCGGCGAGTTCCTCAGCACGGGCGTCACCCAGATGGCGCCGACTCCAAGGTCCCTAAGATAGGGGAGCTGCTGCCGGGACGCCGCGAAACGTGCCGCCTTGAAATCGAGCGAACGCCGATCGTCGAACGGAGATGGCGCGGCGGCCCGCCGGGTTGTTGAACCGATCAATCATCAGGAAGTAAATCCACTGGTCGCGCCAGTCGGCAGGCGACGCGGTCAGGGCGGGAGCAGTACCGCGGTCGCGTGCGGCGTCGAGGATGGCCTGTACGTCTGCCGAGAACAATGAAGCCGGCGACAACGCCATAACGAGCTCCTCAGGAAGGGCGCCTCAATGGTTTTTTCTGCGCGAGCGCAACATCAGATACACCAGCCCGGCGCCGACCGCGACCGCGCCGCCAACGATCGCGACACCGGCGTAGGTGACCGGACCGGCGGCGGTGGGATCGCGCCCGTGCGGCGTCCGACGTCGCCCGCCGCCTGGCGAGCTCGAGCTTCAGGCTCTGCTCGCCCTGCGCCATCGCCCAGCGATGGTTCGCTTCGAACACCGGCTTCAGCAGGAACGACAGATTCCGTAGCAGCGGCTTCTCCGCGCTCAGCCGCCAGTCGTACGTGGCGTCGACGAAGGCGCCGTCCTGCTCGAAGGTCCACACGCCGCGGCCGTCGAAGTCGCCGGTCGCGACGAGCGTGTAGCCGTGCGGATAGCGCGACTCGACGATCTCGAACTCCCAGGTCAGCGTGTACGGCAGCCAGCCCTTGGTGTGCAGGCGCACGCGACGGCCGAGACCGTTCGCGTCGGGCGGCCGCAGCTCCTCGACGGAAGGTAGACCGACGGCCACCACCGCGGAAGCGCCAGCGGGTCGCCGAGGATATCGGCGACTTCGCCGCACGTCCCCTCGACCCGCCAGCGCGACAGAAACGCGTACTGATGCTGCTCATGTACATCGACGCTGAATGGCTGAACCGCGAATGGAACAAGGCGTTCTTCAACCACGTCCCATCGACTTTGTAGCCATCCGTCACGATCGCATCACTATTCTATAGGTCACTGCGGCGGCGGGATCGTCTTGCCGTCGGTGTCGAGGAACGTGATGTCTCTTGTACGCGGCGAGCTGATCCTTCACCTTGGCGTAGTCGCCGACGATCGGCGATCGACCGAGTTCTCGGATCCGAACAGCGTCGCCGACGCGCTCTTCACCTGGTCGGGCGTGACCGCCGCGACTTCGCGCGGAACGTCTCGGGATAGTCCTTCGGCAGGCCGAAGACGTAGACGTTGTTGAGCGTCGCGGAGAGACCGGTCTGCGTCGCGGTCTGGATCGGGAAGATGCCGCGCAAGTAAGGCTTGGCGCCCTGCAGCTCGGCGCCGTCGCTGCCCTTCGGCGCGCATCTTGTCGATCTCCTTGAACACCTCGTCAGCGTCGCGCCGGTGACTTCGTTCCGGACGTCCGCCGCGAAGCGATAGAAGCCGGCGTCGCCAAAGCCGGTGAGCACCGACTCGGCGAGTAGGTGTAGCCCTTCTCCTCGCGGATATTGCGCACGATCCGCGAGTTGAAGGCGCCGCCGTAGATCGTGTTCGCCAGCGGCAGCTCGTACCAGCGCGGATCGCTGCGCTTGACCGCGAAGTTGCCGACCGAGATCGACGACTGGATGCTGTTGGGCCGCTGCACGAAATACAGGTGCCGGCCGCTCAGCGCCGGCGGCGCCGCGAACGCGGGCTCGGCACGTCGCCGCGCGCCCAGCCGCCGAACGCCTTCTCCGCCGCCGCGAACATCGCATCGGGATCGATCGCGCCGACGATCAGCAGGAACGCGTTGTTCGGACGGTAATGGTCGCGGTGGAACGCGACGAGCGCGCGCGGTCCATGGCCTGGAGCGACGCCTCGGTGTCGCTGGTGCGCGCGTAGGGATGGTCGCCGAACAGCGCTGCCGGAACGCCGGTTGGCGACGAACTGCGGCGACGCCTGCTGCTGCGCCACCGTCTGCAGGTGCTGCTGCTTCAGGATCGCGAGCTCGTCCTCGGGAATCGTCGGGTTCATCGCCACGTCGGCGACGAGGTCGAGGAGCCGCGGCGCGAATTCCGAGAGGCCGCGCGACCGACACCGACGTGAAGTCCTGCGACGCCGCCGCCGACAGCGATCCCCCCATGCCGAAGACGTCGCGACGGATTTGACGGCTGGTCTTCGTCTTGGTGCCTTCCTGAATCAGGTCCGCCGTCAGCGACGCGAGACCCGTAAGCTCCGCCGGATCGCTCGAGTAGCCGGACAGCACCGTGAGCATGATCGACACCTTCGGAATCGCGGTCTGACGCGTGACGATGACGCGCAGCCCGTTCGGCAGCGTGCGCTCGAGCCGCGGCGCGAGCTGAAACGGCCGCTCCGGTCCGACGGCGGGCCGCTCTTGCGCGACGCACCGGCATCGCCAGCAGAGCGACGGCGACCACGAGCGACTGAAGACAACGACCGACCAACGAATGCACGTCATTTTCCACCTCCCGCCGGGCGACGATCGATCGACGTGCGGTTGGCCGGCACCAGCTATTCCTCGCGGCCGCCTGCACCTCCGCGGCCGTGACCCTGTCGAGGTCGGACAGGATGGTGTTGATCCGGCTCGGATCGTCGTCGTACAGCGCGAGCGCGGCGAGCAGGTCGGCGCGGCCGAAATCCGCCTCGCTTTCGAGGTTTTCGAGGAACGACGATCGGAAGTTGACCTTCGCCTGCTTGAGCTCATCGTCGGTGATGCCGTGCTCCTGACCGCGCTGATCACCTTGTCCACGACCTTCAGCACGTCGGCGGCCTTGAGATCGGACGGTAGTCGACGCGGAACGTGTAGAGCATCGGGCCGTTGTAGTCCCAGTTGTTGCCGAGCCCGTAGTTGAAGCCGCCCGACACGTCCGACGCGATCTGGTTCTCCTTGATCAGCGCCTGATACATCTTCGCGCTCTCGTCGCTGACCAGGAGCGGGTCGAGCAGCGACAGCGCGAAGAAGTCCTTGGTCATCCGATCCGGCAGGTGATAGCCGAACGCCACGGCCGGCGTTCGCGCGAGCTTGTCGCTCTCGGTGAAGCTCTTCTCCGCCGTCTGCGGCGGCTCCTTGATGTCGGGCCGCGGCGGCAGCGGACGCTGCGGGATGCCGCCGAAGTGTTCTCCGCCAGCTTCATCACTTCGTCGGGCGTCGTGTCGCCCGACACGACGAGCACCGCGTTGTTCGGCGCGTAGTACGTGTCGAAGAACTTCTTCACGTCGTCGAGAGTCGCGGCCTCGAGCTCGGACAGGTCGCCGTAGAAATTGTGCGCGTTGTACCAGTTCGTGTTCGCCTTCTGCGGCAGGCCGAGCCATTCGAAGGCGCCGTACGGCTGGTTGAGCACGTTGACGCGAACCTCCTCGCTCACCACGTCCTGCTGGTTCTTCAGCGTCTCCGGCGTGATCTTCAGCGAGCGCATGCGGTCCGCTTCGAGCCACATCGCGAGCTCGAGCGCATTGGACGGCATGACCTCGAAGTAGTTCGTGTGATCGAAGCGCGTCGAACCGTTCAGCGTGCCGCCGTTCTCGTTCACGATCCGGACGTGCTCGAACTTCGCGACATGCTCGGAGCCCTGGAACATCAGGTGCTCGAACAGGTGCGCGAAGCCGGTGCGCCCTTTGGGCTCGATGCGGAAGCCGATGCGGTACATCAACTCGACCACCACCACCGGCGCCGCGTGGTTTTCGCTGACCACGACGCGGAGGCCGTTCGGCAGCTTCTTGTAGACGACCGGCACCGAGAAGGTCTGCGCGGACACCGTCGGCACGGCCGCCGTCACGAGGGCAGACACAGTGCGAGCGTTGAAATACGCATGATTCGGGACTTTACCATAGGGTCTTAGACGAAGGCGGGCGCGAAACCGATCGCGATGTCGAGAGGGGAATCGATTCCGATTGCGGACAATGTGACCGAAAACGAACCGGTCACTGTAGGGGGGAGCGCGGCAGTCCGCCCCTACAACGCCAGTTCCGACTGAGCGAATGGCTTGATGCCGCGGCCGACGAACGTGGTCATCAGGCGGCGTCTCAGTTCGCTGGCGATCTTCCCTGGTTGAGCGGCTGCGTCTTGAACTTCACGCGGATGGTCGCGACGCCGTCGGCCAACGATTCGATGCCGAGGATGTCGATCGGCGCCAGGACGAGCGCGCCCCAAAGCGCGTCGCGCTCCATCGAGGCGCCGACCTCGCGTATCGTGCCCATCACGCGGTCGATGTTCTCGCTGTAGGCGACGCGCACGTCCACGACAGCGTAGGCGAACTGCTTGCTGAGGTTTGCGAGCGCCGTGATCGTGCCGTTCGGGAACACCTGCACCGCGCCTTCGCCGTCGCGCACGACGATGGTCCGCAGGTTGATCTGTTCGACGATGCCGGCTACCCCGTTGATGCGGGCGAGCGTCGCCGATGCGCACCTGATCTTCGAGAATGATGAAGAAGCCCGAGATCACGTCGCGCACCAGGTTCTGTGCGCCGAAGCCGACGGCGAGCCCGGCGATGCCGGCGCCGGTCAGGATCGGCACGACGTCGATCGTCAGCTCCGCAGCAGCATGAGGATCGCGACGAAGCCGACCGTCACGGTCACCATGCTCGTCAGGATGCCGCTCAGCGTCGCCGCCCGCCTCTGCCATTCGAGGTCCGCGGCCCGTGGCGCTTCGACAGGTGGTACTGGAACTGGTCGATCACCAGGCTTGCCGCGCGAATGACGATGAAGCCGCCGGCGAAGATGATGACGATGTTGACGCCGTGGGTGAGCGCCCAGTGGCCGAGGAGCCGCGGGTTCCACCGCGGCTGGTTGACGCCGAAGCGCTCCAGCGCGAGCGAAATGCTCACGAGCGCCGCGACGCCGTAGGCCAGCAGCGTCAGCGCCCGCGTCAACTGCCGCGCGCGGGCCTTCATTGCCGAGCGCTGCTCGGGGCGACGACGTCGAGCGCGCCGAGCGCGCGGTGGATGAGGGCGTCCGCGATGCGCGCCGGCGACCGCGGCGATGACGAAGGCGAGAATCACCGCGCCTACGGTGGTGTAGCGAACGTCGGTCGTCACAGTCGGTGAATCTTCAGATAGTTCGCGTCGCGCCGGCTCAGGTCGGCGTTGATGCTGACGAACACACGCGCAGCGCCGGCCGACACGAGGCCTCGTTCGACGAGCTGCGTGCCGATCGGGCGCTCGCCTCGTCGAGATTCTCGCCGATCGGCATGCACAAGCGGAACAACGCCCCAATACAGCATGAGCCTGCGGCTGGTGCCTTCGCGCTCCGTGGCGGCGATGATTGGCGCGCGCGGGCGCAGCGCCGAGAGCGAGCGCGCTGTGGTGCCGCCGCGGGTCACCGCGACGATGGCCTGTGAAGCGCTGTGATCGGCGAGCGTGACGGCGGCCTCGCAAAGGGCGCGCGCATGGTCGTCGTGCCGGCAGACGTGGAGCAACCGACGGCACGTCGTGCGGCGGCGCGCTCTCCGCATCGCCGATGATGGCGTTGAGCGTCTTGACGGCGCGACCGGATGAGCGCCGGCCGCGGTTTCGCCGGCGAGCATGATGGCATCCACGCCATCCTCGACGGCGTTCGCCGCGTCGTTCACCTCGGCGCGGGTCGGCCGCGCTTCGACGGTCATCGACTCGAGCACCTGCGTCGCGACGATGACCGGCTTGCCGGCGAGACGTGCGCGGCGCGTGATCTCCTTCTGCGCCCTCGGCACGCGCTCGAGCGGCATCTCCAGGCCGAGATCGCCGCGCGCCACCATCACCGCGTTGCACGCATTCAGAATCTCCTCGAGATGATCGAGCGCCAGCGGCCGCTCCAGCTTGGCGATGAGCGGAACGCCGCCTGCGTGTGCCTCGTCAGAATGCGGCGCGCCTCCAGCACGTCGGCCGCCGTCTGCACGAAGCTGAGCGCCACCATGTCGACGCCGAGCGAAAGACCGAATTTCAGGTCGTCGACGTCCTTGGCGGTAATGGCCGACGTCGGCAGCGGCACGCCGGGGGCGTTGATCCCTTTGTGCTCCCCGATCTCGCCGCCTTCTACGACCGTCGCCTGAATCTCGCTGCCGGTCGTCGAGTCGACGCGGAGTTCCACGTGGCCGTCGGAGAGCAGCAGCCGGTCACCGGTGCGGACGCTCTTCGCCAGCCCTTCGAACGTGGTGTACAGACGACCCGGCCCGCCCTCGCCGTCGCCCGTCACAATCGTGACGCTGCCGCCGGGCGCGAGCGCAATCGGGCGACCGCCGGCCAGCCGCCCCGTGCGGATTTTCGGACCGCCGAGATCCTGAAGGATCGCGACCTCGCAGCCTGCGCGCCTGGACGCCGCGCGCACGCGAGCGAACGTCGCGGCGTGAGACTCGTGCGTGCCGTGCGAAAAATTCAGACGGAAAATGTCGGTGCCGGCCGCGATGAGCGCGTCCAGCGTGGCCTCGGAGTCGCTCGCGGGGCCGATGGTGGCGATGATCTTCGTGTGACGCAAACTTGGTCCTTGTGTTCGCTGCGTTCTGGGTTCTTCGTCCTAGAATAGCGTCTATGGGCAAGATCGTGCCGGATGCGATCGAGCAATATCTCGCGGAACTCAACCGTGCCGGCAGCCCTGTGCTCGACGAGATCGCCCGCGGCAACGTCACGCGCGGCCTGCCTCTCGTCGACGCCGAGGTCGGCGCGCTGCTGCGCGTGCTGGCGACCTCCATCAACGCGTCCCGGATCCTCGAAATCGGCACCGCGATCGGGTATCCGGCATCTGGCTCGGCGGGGCACTGCCGGCCGACGGCATGCTGGTGACCATGGAACTCGACGAGGAACGCGCGCGCGAGGCGCGCGAGAATTTCGCGCGCGCCGGGCTGAGCGACCGAGTCAGCGTCGTGGTCGGCGACGCGCAGTTGAAGCTCGCGAAGGTCTCCGGCCCGTTCGATTTGATCTTTCAGGACGGCGCAAAAAAACTCTACTCGCCGCTTCTCGATCGCCTGGTCGCGCTGCTGCGCCCGGGCGGGTTGCTGATCACGGACAACGTGCTGTGGGACGGCGAGGTCGTGCCGGGCTACCAGACGTCGCCGCGGCAGAATCCCGAGGACACGCAGGCCATCATCGAGTACAACCAGCGCGTCGCCGCACACCCGAATCTGCTGACGAGCATCGTCCCGCTTCGCGACGGCGTGTCGATCTCGGTCAAGCGGTCCGGCTGAAGCCGGACTCCGACGAAGCTCGTGGCAGCACTACGGAAGCGGTCCGGACTCGAAGCCGGACCAAGGAGCACATGACCATCGCATCCTGGCTGCAAGCGGCCATCGCCGACGCGGAAAAGCGCGGCTTGCCAGAATTGAAACCACTACTCGAGGCGCTCGCACGCTCCGCCCAGGCGCTGCGCTCGGCCGATTTCAACGACGACGCGAGCGGCAGCCGATGATCACCATCGAAGAATTCGGCCGCCGCCTGCGTGCCCGCGAGCTGACCTCGGTACGCGTGACCGAGGAGTGCCTGCAGCGCATCGAGGCCGACAATCGACGTCTGAACGCGTTCATCGCGGTGACGGCGGACGAGGCCATGCGGCAGGCGCGCGAGGCCGACCGCGAACTGGCGGCCGGCCACGATCGCGGTCCGCTGCACGGGGTCCCGCTCTCGATCAAGGATCTGCTCGACATTCGCGGAATGGCGACGACCGCCGCGTCGCGCGTGCGCGAAGGCCACGTGGCGGAACGCGATGCCCCAACGATCGCGCACCTCCGGCAGGCCGGTGCCGTGCTGGTCGGCAAGACCAACCTGCACGAGTTTGCGTTCGGCACCACGAACGAGGACTCCGCGTTCGGCCTGGCTCGTAATCCGCACGATCCGACGCGATCGCCGGGCGGCTCGAGCGGCGGATCGGCGATCAGCGTGGCCGCCGGCATGGCGCTGGCCACGGTCGGCACCGACACCGGCGGATCCATCCGCATTCCTTCCGCCGCCTGCGGCATCGTCGGGTTGAAGCCGTCGCTCGGTGAGGTGTCCATCGACGGCGTCGTTCCCTTGTCGCGAACGCTGGATCACGTGGGGCCGCTGGCGCAGTCGGTGACTGACGCAAGCCTCGTGTACCACGCGCTGCTGGGCGACGTCGCGGCCAAACCGCCGGTGCCGGTTCCGATTCAAGGCCTGCGACTCGCCGTCCCGCGATCCTATTTCTGCGACATGCTCGACGACGATGTGCGAGCGCGTTTCGAGGAGGCGCTGGATCGTTTGCGGGGCGCCGGAGCCCACGTCGACGAGATCGAGATTCGCCACGCCAAGGATATCGCGCCGATCTACCTCCACATCGTGCTCGCCGACGCGGCCGCCTATCACGCCACGGCGCTGGAGACGATGCCGGAGCGATACACACCGCCGGTGCGGATACGTCTGGAAATGGCGCGTTACGTGCTGGCTGAGGACTACGTGCGAGCGCTCGCCGGACGAGAGCGCCTCATGAGAGAAGTGGACGCGGCCCTGGCTCAGCACGATGCGCTGATCCTGCCGACGCTGCCGATTCCGGCGCCGCCCCTTGGCGCGAACACGATCCAGGTTGGCGGAGTGGCAGAGCCTATTCGCAACCTCATGTTGAGATTGACGCAGCCGTTCAACGTGACCGGGCATCCCGCGATCGCAATGCCTTCAGGGCTCACCGCCGATGGGCTGCCGTGCTCCGTTCAGCTCGTCGGCTGCCGCATGCAGACCGACGCGCTCGTTCGCGTGGCGCTCGCGTGTGAAAGCCTGGTCGCCAATCGACCGCCGCTCATCTGACAGGAGGCTGCGTCGGCACCGGAATATCCGGGGGCGGAACCGGCTTGATGTCCGGCGGCGGACTGTCGATCGGATCGATCGGCCGCGGAAAAGGTTCGGGCTTCGGTTTCGGTGGATGCTCGATGCTCATGACCTCACGGCCTGCAATTACACGTCCAGGCCGATCGCTCGCATCAGTGCGAGCGCATTGCTGTGCTCGACCACTCCCGGGCGCATCCGATAGTCGAAAATCATCTTGCCGTTCTCGAGGCGATCCTCGAAATGCATGTTGACGGCTGAGCCGAGCGTCGACGAGAGCTCCGTGAGCGCGAGGTCGTGCGTCGTGACGAGGCCGATGGCGCCGAGCGCCACCAGCGCGCGCACGATGCCTTCGGCGCCGATGCGCCGATCGTGCGAGTTGGTGCCATGAAGGATCTCGTCGAGCAGGAACAGGAGAGGAACGGTGCCGCGCGCCGCATCGGCAATCAATCGAATGCGGAGGATCTCCGCGAAGAAGCGCGAGTGACCGGCCTGGAGCGAGTCCTCGATGTGCAGGGTGGCGCCGAGCACCAGGGCCGACAGTCGTAGTCTCGTGGCGGTGACCGGCGCGCCGGCCAGGGCGAGGACGACCGACACACCGACCGATCGCAGCAACGTGCTCTTGCCCGACATGTTCGAGCCGCTCACGATGATGACGCGGGAGCCGCCGGCACCCAGCCGCACGTCGTTGCGAACGGCGGCCGGCGCGGCGATCAGCGGATGCCCGAGGCCCTCCGCCTCGTAGAGCGGGCCAGCCTCCACCAGCTCGGGAAAGCGATCCTCCGGCCGCTCGTACGCGAAGGTCGCCAGCGCCGCGAGCGCTTCCGTTTCACCGACCGCGCGCAGCCACTCGGCGACGGCCGAGCCATACAACGCGTGCCAGCGGTCGATCGCAATCGCGAGCTGCGGACGAAGCAGCAGGACGAACGCGATCGGCGCGAACATCATGTTGTGCGTCGAATCGAGCCACGACACGAGCCGCCGAAGCCGCGCGATGCGCCGCGACGGCGGCACGCCGGCAGTCATCAGCGCTTCGTGCAAGGTTGTCAGCCGCGGTGACGTGAAACGTTCGGACTCGATCCGCGCCAGGACACCCGCCAGGAGTCCAAGGTCCCGCTCGGGAGTGTCGATGCCGTGCAGCACCTCGTGAAACGAGCGCCGCCACACCGCGGCGATGCCCCCCTCGATGAACAGCCACGCAAAAAGCCACTCCGGCGCGGCGACGTCGCGGCCGACCGCGATCGTCAGCGCGACGGTGATGACTGCACACGTCGCCAGCGCGCCCCGCAGCGCCGTCGAGAAACCGACTGCCGGAGAAGCCGCCCACGCCGCAAGCGGCCCGGTGCGGCCGACGGGCGACTCGGAGGCGAGCACCGCGACGTCCTCCTTGAAATCGAGCATGGGCCGCAGCTCGTCGATCGCTCCCTGGCGGGCGCGCACTTCCGCAAGCGGCGCCGGGCCGCGCAGCCAGTCGGCCAGCGTGAGCTCGCCGATCTCGGTGCGCGTCGTGTTGAGCAGCTCGAACAGTGAAGCGGGACCGAAGAGATCCAGATCGCCGGCGTACGGATGTTCCGTGAGAAACGGCGCGCCGTCGCGGCCGGTGCCCGCCCAGCGATCGCCAAGACGATCCAGGCCTCTCAGGTACACGCGCTCGGCCGCCTTCGCGCGCTCGAATCGCTGCAGCCGCTTGGCGTGGATCACGGCGAGGACGGCAAACGACAGCCACGCGAGGCACGGCCACCAGGGCGAGATCGACCAGCGCACGAATGCCATCCAGAGAAGCACGGCGCCGGCGAGCGCGATCGCGAGCCTGATGTTGGAGATGGTGAAGTTGATGCGATCGAGCGCGGCGATCCGCCCGCGCCAGAGAGAGAGACGACGATCGGTACTCCGCGCGCGGGTCAGTCACGGAACGGAGGGGCTAGGGACTGGGGGCTGGGGGCTAGAGCGTTTTCGATTTCGGCGTAGTGCGGACCTTTAGGTCCGCCATGATGGCAGGCCTGATGGCCTGCACTACATCGGAATCGAAAACGCACCAGCTGCTGGGGACTGCAAGCCACGCTGCGAGTGTAGCGCAAGCGTTCATGGCGGAGGGACACGCGCGCTCCCGGTGTGATTCAATGGTCAGAGCCTTAGCCCATTATGAGTGACCATATCGGCATCGTCGGTTGCTCTGCCGAAGGAGCGGCGCTGTGCTATCGGACCATCTGCGTGGAAGGGGCACAGATCTTCGGCCCGCATGCGCATCCGGAAGTGTCGATGCACACGCACTCGCTCGCCGACTACATGGCGTGCATCTACCGGAACGACTGGAAGGCGGTCGGCGAGTTGATGCTGGCGTCAGCGACCAAGCTGGCAACCATCGGCTGCGATTTTCTGATCTGCCCGGACAACACCATCCACCAGGCGTTCCGCTTCGTCGCGCCGCGATCGCCGGTACCGTGGCTGCACATCGCCGATGTGGTCGCCGGACACGCGGTGGAACGCGGGTTCAGGCGTATCGGCCTGACTGGAACACGCTGGCTCGTCGACAGCGACGTATACCCCGAGCAACTCAACGCGCGCGCCCTCGAGTACGTGCGCCCGAATCCCGACGAGCGCGACGAGATCAACCGGATCATCATGGAGGAGCTCGTCTGCGGGAAATTCACACCCGAGGCGATCGGATTCTTTCAGCAGGTCATCGGACGCATGCAGCGTGACGGTTGCGACGCCGTCGTCCTCGGCTGCACGGAAATCCCGTTGATCATGAACGACGCGAACTCGCCGCTGCCCACCCTCGATTCGACGCGCTTGCTGGCCCGTGCCGCGCTGCGCCGAGCCGCTGGACCCTGAGACAGGCGTAGTGCAGGCCTTCAGGCCTGCAAACACGGCGGACCTGAAGGTCCGCACTACATCGAATTGTCGCGGTAGGGACGACGGTTGCCCATCGCCCCCCGCACAGAACCGGACGTGCAGATTTACCGCATCCGGCTCCCACCTTGGGTGAGGACGCCGAGCCGCACGAGCGGATACGGGTGACAGATGCGCACCGGCGGGACCCATCGGTGAATGTAGCGCTTCATCCGATGCCACGGGATGTGCCGCTGACTGCGGCGGGCGAGCACACGCCACCACAGTCGGCTGACGGCCCGGGCAAACGCGTAGAGCGGCGGATAGTTCATGGGCACGCCGTAATACCGCACGTGACCACTGACGACCGCCCGCACATACGCGCCGAGTTCCGGGAGGGGCTGATGCATGCGCCGCCGAAGTTCGATTTTCACCGCCTTCAGCTTCGCCTGCATCCGCGTCCGCATCGTCCGCCGCAACACCGTGAAGCCGCCCTTCCGAGTCGTCGCGCAGCTATGCGTGAAGCCCAGGAAGTTGAAGCTCTCGGGTTTGCCCTCGCCACGCGCTCGCCGATTCGCCGCCGCGTGGCGCCCGAATTCGAGCAGACGCGTCTTGTCGGGATGCAGCGTCAGGCCGAACCGCGCGAAGCGCTCGCGCAGGTCGGCGAGAAACTGCTCGGCCTCGTCTCGCCGCTCGAAGCCCACGACGAAGTCATCAGCAAACCGGACGACGACCACGTCGCCGTGCGCCTGCCGTGTTCGCCATCGCTGAGCCCAGAGGTCGAAGACGTAGTGCAGGTAGACATTCGCCAGCAGCGGGCTGATGCTCCCGCCTTGGACGGTCCCCACCTCACTCACGACGCGGTGTCCCTCCTCCAGCACGCCGGCGTTCACCCATTTCTGGATGAGCCGCACCACGCGCCGGTCCGCCACGCGGTGCTCGATGAAGCGGACGAGCCATTCGTGCTTCAACGTGTCGAAGAAGCTTTGAATGTCCGCGTCGAGCACCCAGTTCACTTTCTTCGTCATGATGCCGACCGTCAGCGCATCCAGCGCGAGGTGTGGACTGCGCTTCGGCCGAAACCCATACGAGAACCCGAGAAAGTCGGTGTCGTAGATCGCGTTCAGGACCGCGACGACGGCACGCTGGACGATTCTTGTCTTCCAGTGTGGGAACGCCGAGCGGCCGCGGCCGCCCGTCCGCCTTCGGGATGTACGCGCGACGCACCGGCTTCGCTCGATACGCTCCCCGCTTCAGCCGTGCCGAGAGGTCTTGGAGATTTGCTTCCAGGGCTCCCCCGTAGTGCTGCCACGTCTCGCCATCGACGCCGGCTGCTGCGTCTCGCTTCACCGTGAAGTAAGCCGCGCGCAGTCGCTCGATGTCGTACACGTGGTGGAGTAGCGCGGTGAAGCGCTGTTTCCTGTCCTGCTTGGCTGCCTGACGTACACGCTCGAGCGCGCTGGGCGCGCCGGTCCGGCCCTGTGTCCGGGGCGCGTTGCGCTCTGGCGTGTTCCCCTTGGTCCGCTCCCTTCCCTCCACCCCCTCCGCGGCCCGTTCCGGGGCGTTGTTCGGCGGCTTCGGCGGTACTACGGAGCGGTCCGACTTCCCGTGTTCGTCCATCATCACCGTATGTCGTCAGACTTCGCGATGCGGCCGTGGTGTGCGCCACGGCAAACACGGGACCTCCCGGTTCCCGCGCGAGATGCGTCCGCACGTGCTCGGGGTCTCAGACCGCGCAGGGTTCGCGTCCGTCTGGCGATGGCGATGGACACGATGTGGCCTTCCGCTCTTTTCCACGGCGTCAGCACCCTGGAGGTGAAGAGGCTTTCGCGGCTCAATACCCGGCCCATGCGTCCCCCTGTCAACGCTTCATCGCCGTCCTTGCGGGCGCGCGACGCATGACTCGGAGACGATGTGGTTCGCTAGACCTTCATCGTGTGGCTCTTTCATCCGTAACATCTCGCCGGTTTCGCCGGCGCACGAAAAACGCGCTAAGGCAGGGCGAGCAGCGCCTTGGCGAGCGTCACGTAGTGCGTTGAGGCCGCAGTGAGCTCGGCGATGGACACCCATTCGTCGGCGGTATGCGCGACGTGAATGGATCCGGGCCCGAACAGCAGCGGCTCGCCCCAGGCGGGCAGGAACGGGATGTCGGTCGTGTACGGGAAGACCGCCGTCTCGAACCCCGGCACCGTCTTCAACCCGACCGGCGGAACCTCGAGCACGTGTTCGATCGCGACGCGGCCTTCGAGCGGGGCGACCGCCTTCCGCACAGCCGCGGCGTCGCTCGTCGTTCGGAACATGACCTCGGCCTCGGCCGACGGCGACACGACGTTTGGCGCGACGCCGCCGTTGATCAGGCCGACGGTGTAGTGCGTCTCTCCGAGAACAGGGTCGGACGGCATCCGAATCGCGCGCAGGTCGATCAGCGCGTCGATCAGCTTGTCGATCGCCGACTCGCCGAGCTCTGGAAACGACGAGTGCGCCGCCCTGCCGGTTGCGCGCAGCTTGAGGCGAAGAATGCCGCGCGTCGCAAGGCCCAGCCGATTGTCGGTCGGCTCGCCGTTGATCAGAAAGCGGCTGCGCGGACCGCGAGCCGCGGTGTTGGCTTCCCGCGCGCCGTCGCTGCCGCGCTCTTCGCCGACGACGAACACGAGACCGACACGCGACTCGCCGTCGCGCCGCAGCTGCTCCGCCGCCGACACCTGGGCCGCAAGAATCCCTTTCGCGTCGCAGGAGCCGCGGCCGAACAGCCGGTCGCCCTCGACGCGGCTCGGAAAGAACGTCGGCACACAGTCGAAATGCGTGGAGAAGACCACGGCAGGCCTGGAGGCCTGCACGACGTCCGCATTGGCAATGACGTTGAACCGCGTGTCGTCGACGCGCTGCTCTTCCACCGACCAGCCGCGCCCGCGAAGGTAGTCGGCGAGCCAGCGTCCTGCCGCGCCTTCGCGTCCGGTGGTCGAGTCGATGTCGACGAGGCTGCGCGTCAGCCCGACGATGTCTACCGGATCCACGCTTCGAGCTCCGTGCGTGTGTCGGTGCGCGAGTCGCGATACTTCACGATGACCGGCGTCGAGAGCGAAAGGCCCCACTCGACGCCCTTGCCGGACGTGACCGCGCGCGCGCCGGGAACGACGACCGCTCCTTCGGGCACGACGAGCGGACGATCGGCCGTCGGTTTGATGATTTCGCCCTTGACCAGATCGTAGACGGGCGTCGAGCCGGTCAGCACCGTCCCGGCCGCGATGACCGCACGAGCCCTGATGATCGCGCCCTCGTAGATGCCGGTGTTTCCGCCAATCAGCACCTCGTCCTCGACGATGACGGGGAGCGCGCCAACCGGCTCGATGACGCCGCCGATTTGGGCGGCGGCGCTGACGTGTACGCGCGCGCCGACCTGCGCGCAGGATCCGACCAGCGCGTGCGAGTCGATCATCGATCCTTCGCCCACGTACGCGCCGATGTTCACGTACATCGGCGGCATGCAGATGACGCCAGGCGCGAGGTACGCGCCGTCGCGAATCGCCGACCCCCCGGGCACGATGCGGACGCCGGCGGCGAGCCCCGGTTTCTTCAGCGGCAGCGTGTCCTTGTCGTAGAACGGCAGCCGTCCATGGTCCATCGACGCATCGACCATGTCGCCGAAACGGAAACCGAGAAGGATGCCTTGCTTGACCCACAGATTGACGCGCCAGCCGAGCGGGCTCGAAGCGTCGGGCTCCGCCGCGCGGACCTGCCCGGAGGACAGCGCGTCGCGCAGCTGCGCAAACGCCGCGCGCGCGGCATCGCGATCGGCTGAAGCGCCGGCGGCCACCAGCTTCCTGATGTCGTTTTCAAGCATTCTCTCTGTTCTCGGTTCTAAGGTTCTAGGTTCTAGGTTCTAGGTTCTAGGTTCTGAGGCTTCTAGATTCTGAACTTCTAACCTCTAGACGAGCGCTCCCTTGAGCAGGCCCAGCGTCTTCAGGACGCCGTTGATCTTCTCCTTCGACGCGGCGGTCGGCGAGACCATCGGCAGGCGGAAGGTTTCCTCGAGCAGACCCATCGCCGCCATCGCGTACTTCACCGGCTGCGGATTCGATTCGACGAAGTTGATCGCCATCAGCGGCAGGATTCGCGCGTGGACCGCGCGGGCGGCGGCGAAGTCGTTGCGTTCAGCGGCTTCCACCATCTGCACCATCTCCGCCGGTATCTCGTTCCCCGCCACGGAGATGATTCCGCGCCCGCCAATCGCCATCAGCGGCAGCGTCAGCGCATCGTCTCCCGAGAGGACGAGGAACTCCGACGGGCACGGCGTTGACGATGTCGCACATCTGGCCGACGTTCCCCGAGGCTTCCTTGACGCCGACGATGTTCGGGATCTTCGCGAGGCGGACGAGGGTGGCCGCTTCGACGTTCACGCCGGTGCGCCCGGGCACGTTGTAGACGACGATCGGCAGCGGCGTGCTCTCGGCAAATGCCCGGTAATGCTGGAAGAGCCCTTCCTGTGTCGGCTTGTTGTAGTACGGCGTCACCGAGAGGAAACCCGATGCGCCGCGGCGCGCCATCTCGGCGGCGATGTGAATCACTTCCTTCGTGTCGTATCCGCCTGCACCGGCCAGGACCGGCACCGTGCCCTTCGACTCCTCCACGACGATCTCGATGATGCGCAGCCGCTCGGCGTCGGTGAGCGTCGGGTTCTCGCCGGTCGTGCCGCACGGACAGAGAAAATGCACGCCGGCGTCGATTTGACGCCGCGCGAGCCGCCGCACGGCCGCTTCGTCGAGGTCGCCGTTTTTCGTAAACGGCGTGACCAGCGCGGTGCCTACTCCGGTAAATGGCGTTCTCATATCAACTCCCCGGCAGGCCAGAGGCCTGCATTCCAGACCACCAGACTCACTTCGCGACGGCCTGAGGCCATCACTCTTCCCGTGCTTCCGGCCTTCAGCCGTTCCGATCCCGAGCACATCCTTCATCGTGAACCAGCCGCTGCTTGCCGTGCACCCATCGCGCGGCCGTCAGGGCGCCGCGCGCGAAGGACGTCCGGTCGCGCGCGGTGTGCGTCAGCGTAATCGTTTCCGCCGGACCGTCGAACCCGATCGTGTGCGTGCCGGGAATGAAGCCGGCCCGCGTCGAACTGACGTCGATCGGCCGCGCGAACCCGGCCTCTTCCATCGAGCGCTTCAACAGGAGCGCCGTGCCCGACGGCGCATCCTTCTTCGCCGAGTGATGCGCCTCGTGAACGAAGGCCGCGAAGTCGGCCTGCGGCGCAAACAGCGCGGCGGCGCGCGCGACCAGCGCTTCGAACAGCACGACGCCGGTCGAGAAGTTCGGCGCGACGACGATTCCCACGCCTGCGGCCTCGACGGCCTTGCGCACCGTCTCTTCCTGCCGCGACCAGCCGGTCGTCCCGACGACGAGCGAAATGCCGCGGCCCGCGAGCGCGCAGGCGTTGGCCACGACCGAGTCGGGCGTCGAGAAATCGATGGCGACGTCCACGCCGTCCCACTTCTTGTCGTCTCGCCCGCCGCCGTCGAGCGGCGAACGTGAGTTGATCACGCCCGCGACCTCGGCGCCGTACTGCGGCGCCAGGCTGCCGACGAGCTGTCCCATCTTGCCATGCCCGACCAGGAGTACCTTCATGACCTGGCTCCCGGCACAGAGCGGAGGGAGATCACGTGCTCCTCCTGACTCTGTGCTCCTGTCATCAAAAGAACGTCTCGTGCAACCGCATCATCGCATGAGGAACGTCGGCGTCGCGCAGCACGAACGTGACGTTTCTCCGCGAGCCCGCCTGCGAGACCAGGCGCAGCGGGATCCGCTCCAGCGAGGTCACCGCGCGGCCGAACAGCGTCGGATCCGCCCGTAGATTCTCGCCGACCGCGCAGATAATCGCCATCTCGCGCTCGCAGCTCGCCTCTGCGAAATTGTGGAGGTTGTCGAGGATCGCCTCCACCCGGCGCGTGTCGTCGACAGTCACCGACACGCTGACCTCAGAGGTGGTCACCACGTCCACCGCCGTCTTGAACCGCTCGAACACCTCGAAGAGGCGGCGCAGGAAGCCGTGCGCCATCAGCATGCGCGTCGACGTGATGTCGATCACCGTCACGTCGCGCTTGCACGCCAGCGCGGTCAATTCGCCGTTCATCGGACGCGCTTCGGCCGTGATGAGCGTGCCCGTGTTCTCCGGACGCCGCGAGTTGAGGATGCGCACCGGGATGTTCTTCGCGACGGCCGGCAGAATGGTGCTCGGGTGCAGCACCTTCGCGCCGAAGTACGCGAGCTCCGACGCTTCCGCAAACGACAACTGCGGCACCAGGCGCGGCTGCGGGACGATGCGCGGATCGGCGGTCAACATGCCGTCCACGTCGGTCCAGATCTGGATTTCGTCCGCGCCGAGGCACGACCCGAAGATCGCCGCCGAATAGTCGGATCCGCCGCGACCGAGCGTCGACGTGATCCCCGACCGCGGTCGCGCCGATGAACCCGCCGAGGACGACGACCTCGCCCGGAGGCGATCAGAGGCGCGACGTGCTCGCGTCACCCGATCGCAGGTTTCCATCATGTCGGGCGCCGCACGCGTTGTGCTCCGCATCGGTGATGAGGACGGTCCGCGCGTCAACCCAGGCGCTGGCTATCCCGTGATCCGCGAAGGCGGCCGCGACGATCCGGCTGCTGACGACTTCGCCGACCGCGTGCACGGCGTCGCGCGAGCGGGGCGACACCTCGCGAAGAACGGAGAGCGCGTGCACGAGGCCGTTCAGCTCTTCCATCTCGCGGCGGACATCGGCGAGCACACGCTCGCGGCTCGCGCTCGTCACCGCGGCGGCGACCGACAGATGCCGCTCGAGAAGCGCGTTGACTTCGGCGGCGGCCTTTGCCGACGCGCCGTCTTCCGTCAATTGCACCAGCGCCACCAGCTTGTCGGTGACGCCGGCCAGTGCCGACACGACGACGAGCGGCGCGCTCTTCGTTTTCGCCTGCTGCTGCCGGACGATGCCGATGAGGCGGTTGATGGCGTCGGGATCGGCGACCGACGTCCCGCCGAATTTCATGACGACGCTCACAGCGACACCGCACGTTGGCGTAGACAACCAATCACGTAGGGGCGGACCCGCGTGTCCGCCCATGGCTCAGGGCCGACACATGGGTCGGCCCCTACACGACTGGGTATCTGCGACTACCTAGGCTCCTTACCATCACAACAATCCCTCCCGATGCATCAGCTCAGCGTTCAGGATGGCCACGCCGGCGGCGCCGCGAATCGTGTTGTGACCGAGCGCGACGAACTTGTAGTCGAGAACCGGGCAGCGCCGCAGCCGGCCGATGGACACCGTCATGCCGCCGTCACGGTTCGCGTCGAGCGCCGGCTGCGGACGGTTGTTTTCGGTGAGGTAGACGATCGGCTGCTTCGGCGCCGACGGCAGGTCGTGCTCCTGCGGCTTGCCGCGGAACCCGTTCCACGCGGCAATGATCGGCGCCGGCATCCGGCTGCTGCTCGAGCGCCACCGCAATCGACGCGGTATGGCCGTTCTGCACCGGAACGCGCGTGACCGCGGCGCTCACGGTCACCGGATGGTTCTCGACAATGCCGCCGTTGATCGCGCCGAGGATCTTGTTCGTCTCGGTCTCGATCTTCTCTTCCTCGCCGCCGCCGATGAACGGAATCACGTTGCCGAGAATGTCCCACGACGGCACGCCCGGATAACCCGCGCCCGAGATCGCCTGCAGCGACGTGAGCATCGAGGTCTTCAGGCCAAACTGCCGCAGCGGCGCCAGCGCCATCGCGTAGACGACCACGACGCAGTTCGGGTTGGTGACGATGCGTCCCTTCCAGCCTCGGGCATCCTGCTTCTTCAACAGGGCGAGGTGATCGGCGTTGACCTCCGGAATCAGCAGCGGCACGTCGGCTTCCATCCGGTAGTTGCGCGAGTTGCTGACGATGACGTGGCCGGCCTGCGCAAAGGCGCCCTCGATCTCGCCGGCGACCGACGAATCGAGGCCGGAGAACACCAGCTTCGGCGCGTTGCCCGGCGCCGCGGCTTCCACCTTCAATCGCGCGACGTCGTCGGGCAGCGGACTCGGCAGGCGCCACGCCGCCGCGTCGCGAAACGCCTTGCCCGCCGACCGCTCGCTCGCGCCAAGCCACGTGACCTTGAACCACGGATGCTGTCGCGAGCAGCGCGATGAATTGCTGGCCGACCATCCCGGTCGCGCCGAGGATTCCAACTTCGATCGTCATCGTCCTTCCTTTGCGTTCGATGTGCAAGAACTGTGTCCTGAAAACAAAAAAGCCGACGCGGTGTTTGAACCGGTCGGCAGCAGGTCGCTCGATTGAAAACTGGTATTCAGCGCTCGAGCACACACACTCCGACACGGCCGGCCCGCTTTCGACCGAGACGCTTTCGCATGTCGGAGGTGAAGCACATGAGGAAGGCAGTATAGCATGGGGAACGGATGCTTCAAGCTTTCTTCCACGCGTGGGAGCGCAGGCTCGCCTCGGTCACCAAGGATCGCGTCGTCCGCCCGTTCGAATGGGGGCTCGACTGGATTCCCGAAAACGGGCATCGGCCCGAGCGCGCCGCCGCTCGAGAGAATCGACGAGTAGGTGTCGCGCGTGATGGCCGACACCGACGCGTTCTTCACGCCGCCGCCGACCGACGGACTACACCTGCAACCCGCGGCCGACGGCGACCTGTTGACGTTTCCGAGCGCGCTCGTCACGCCGCACGAGTCGAACAACACCGTGCGCTGCCGGTACTTTCCGGCGCGCGTAGCGCGACGGCGCTCGTCAGGCCGTGCCGTCGCTGCGTCGCGCGGCGGTGCTCGTCATGCCGCAGTGGAATTCCGACGCGGGCGGACACGTCGGGTTGTGCAAGCTGCTTGCGTGGAACGGCATGAGCGCGCTGCGTCTGAGCCTGCCGTATCACGATCTGCGAATGCCGCCGGAACTGCACCGCGCCGACTACATCGTCAGCGCCAACCTGATGCGGACGCTGCAGGTGTGCCGGCAGGCGGTGCTCGATGCGCGGCGGGCGATCGCCTGGCTGAAGCAGCAGGGCTACGAGCGCATCGGCATTCTCGGCACCAGTCTCGGCTCGTGCCTCGCGCTGCTGACGGCGGCGCACGAACCGCTGATCGACGCGGAAGCGCTCAACCACATCTCGCCGTATTTCGCCGACGTCGTCTGGCGAGGCCTGTCGACCGAGCACGTGCGCGAAGGATTGAACGGACACGTCGAGCTCGATCTGCTGCGATCGATCTGGCAGCCGATCAGCCCGCGCGGCTACCTCGAACGTCTGCGCAACCGAAAGACGCTGCTGGTCTACGCGCGGTACGATCTGACGTTTCCCGTGGATCTGTCGGAGGATCTCGTGCGCGCGTTCAAGGAACTCGACATCCCGCACGAAGTCGCGGTGCTGCGCTGCGGCCACTACAGCACGGGCAAGGCGCCGTTCAAGTTCGTCGACGGGTAGATCCTCACGAGGTTTCTGAAGAAAGCCCTGTCGTAGGGGCGAACCACATGTTCGGTCACGACAGGAAGGAACCGCAGAGAACGCCGAGTTCGCGGAGAAAAAGAACCCATCGTTTTCTTTGCGTTCTTCGCGGTCTCCGCGGTTTCTTCTGATCGTGGCGGCCGGAACGCCGTTCAGAGATATTTGAGCAGTCCGCCGAACGCCGACAGGAGGACTTCCGCGAGACTGCGGACGAGCGGCGAGATCTCGCCTTCGTTGACCGCCGTGGCGACCGTGACGGGGTTGGTGACGAACAGCCAGATCGTCGCCCCGGCCAGCAGGATGCTGACGATGGCGATCAAGGTGAACAGGCTGACGCCGACGCGTTGCAGGCTCATGGCACTTCGAGCACGATCTTGCCGAACTGTCCCGACGCTTCCATCCGGCGGTGCGCTTCGGCGGCGTCGCCGAGCGCGTAGGTGCGGTCGATGACCGGCGTCAGCTGGCCGGCGAAAAAGAGGCGCGAGGCGCTGAATCAACTCGCCCTTGGTTCCCATATAGGAGCCGAGAATCGAGAGCCGCTTCGAGAACAGGGCGCTCAGGTTGATGGCGCCGTTGGCGCCGGTCGTCGCGCCGCAGGTGACGAGCCGCCCGCCGCGGGCCAGCGAGCGGATGCTCCCGGCCCAGGTCGCCTCTCCGACATGTTCTATGACGACATCGACCCCCCGGCGGTTCGTCAGCCGCTTGATCTCCTCGGCGATGTCCTCCCGGTGGTGGTCGATGACCTCGGACGCCCCCATCGCCCGGGCACGCGCGAGCTTGTCGGCGGACCCGGCGGTCGCGAACACGCGCGCGCCCATGAAGCGCGCGATCTGGATGGCCGCCTGCCCGACGCCGCTGCCGGCCGCAAGCACGAGCACGTCTTCACCCCGTTTCAGCTGTGCGCGTGTGACCAGCATATGCCAGGCGGTCTGGAACGTCAGCGGAAACGCGGCCGCCTGAACGTAGTCGATCGCATCGGGGATAGAGATCAGGTTCTGGACCGGGACCTTCACGAACTCGGCATACCCGCCTGCGTGGTTCACGTAGCCGAGCACCTCGAATCGCGCGCACTCGTTGTCGCGCCCCGAGAGGCACTCGACACAGCGTCCGCAGCTGACTCCCGGCTGCAACATGACGCGGCGTCCGATCTCCACATCGGCGGCGGCGGACGCGACGACGTCGCCCGCCACGTCGCTGCCGGCGATGTGCGGCATCGGAATCGACACGTTCCGAAGTCCCATCCGCGCCCACAGATCGAGATGATTCAGCGCGCATGCCCGCACGCGCACCAGTACCTCGCCAGGCGCGAGAACCGGATCCGGCGCGTCCTCGTAACACAGGACCTCGGGACCGCCATGCTGATGGAAGCGAACGGCTTTCATGGGAGTTGGCGAGTTCGAGTTGGTGAATTGGTGAGTTGGTGAATTTCAATGACCAATCACCAAATCACCAACACGCCAATTCGCCAAATGCTATCAGAAGGCGTCAGGTGAGAGGACGACCGGATCGCCCAGGCCGAGGGCCTCGAGGCTCGGGCCGATCGCGTCGAGATCGCCGACCGCCAGCGTCACCAGGCGCGCGGGGTCGAGGTGCTGCGACATGACGCGCGACACGTCCGCCGCGGTCACCTGCTCGATGCGCGGGACGAACTGCTCGAAGTAGTCGTCGGGCAGATCGTAGAGCGCCAGCTGGAGCGCGGCGCGTCCGATCTGCTCGCCCGTCTCGAAGCTCCGCGCGTAGCCGCGCGTGAGCGCGGCGATGCCGAGCTCGAGCTCGGCCGCCGTCACCGGACGCGATCCGCGGATGCCGGCGATCTCGCCGAGCGACTCCCTGATCGCGTCGGCCGTGCCGCTGGTCTGCACGCTCACCTGCAGCGCGAACGGGCCCGAACGCCGGCGGAACTCGAACGCCGTGCGCGCGCCGTAGGTGAGCCCCTTGTCCTCGCGCAGGTTCAGGTTGATCCGGCTGACGAACTGACCGCCGAGAATCGTGTTGGCGACGACGAGCGGATGGTAGTCGGGCGTGTCGCGGGCGACCGAGACCTGCCCGATGCGCAGCTCGGACTGAGGCGCCCGCAGCCGCGGCACGATGTTGATCTGCGCCGCATGCGGCAGCGCACCTTCTCCCGTCGGCTCGGGGGCCGCCGTTCCGGTCCAGTCGGCGAACGCCTCCGACGCCATCTGCACCATCGACGCGTGATCGCAGTCGCCGACGGCGATCAACGTCGACACGTCGGGCCGGATCGCCCGCGCATGAAACGCGCGCGCATCGTCGACATCCATCGCCGCGAGCGACGTTTCGCTGCCGATCGGCGAGTGCCCGTACGGGTGCGCGCCGTACACCAGCCTCAGGAACGCGCGGTCGGCGACGGCGCCGGGCATGTCGCGCATCTGCGTCAGACGATGGAGGCGCAGCTGACGGACGCGTGAAAAGTCGGACTCGCGAATGGCCGGGCGCACGACCACGTCGGAGAGAAGGTCGAGAGCCTTGCTGCGTGAACCGGCTGAGGACGGTGACGCTGGCGACGGTGGCGTCCGAACCGATGTCCGTGTCGAACTGCGCGCCGAGGCGCGCGAGCGATTCGTGGATCTCGATCGCCGAGCGATCGCCGCTCCCCTCGTCGAGCATGTCGGCGGTGACCGCGGCGAGCCCTTCCTTGCCCGGCAGGATCGGACGAGGCGCCGCGGCGAATCAACAGCGTGAAGGCGATCAGCGGCACCTGCGTGTGGTGCACGGTCCAGACGCGCAGCCCGTTGGGCAGCGTCGATTTCTCGATGGCCGGAAATGGAAACGCGCCGCGTCGCGCCGGGGATCGGCAGCTGGCTGCGGTCGATTTTCGCCGGCGTCCGCCGTGACGTCACGAGACCGCCGCCGTCGTGGAATCGTGCGCGGCGAGCGACGGCCGGCCCTGCGGCACGATGCTGAGCGTGACGCGCCGCGCCGGGTCGAGATAACGGGTGACGGCGGCCTGCAGCGACGCCTTCGTGCAGACCTGGTAGCGCGCCAGGTCCCTGGGGAAATACGACGGATCCTTGAGGAACACGTTGTAGGCGTTGAGCTGATCCGACTTGCCGCCGAAGCCGCCGACCGTCTGCAGCCGGAACATGAACTGCGCCTCCGCCTGCACGCGACCGCGCTCGATCTCCTCGTCGGTAGGGCCGTCGGCGGAGAGCCGCGCGATCTCCTCGAGGATCGACGCGCTCGATCTCGGCCAGCGTGTGGCCCGGCGCGGCGGTCGCCGTCACCTGCGCGTAGCCCATCATCTCGCGCGAGTTCTGCGAGGCCGAGACGTCGGTCGCCAGCCGCTCGTCGAACACGAGCCGGCGATAGAGGCGCGACGTCTTGCCGTTGGCGAGCAGGTCGGTCGCCAGATCGAGATCCGCGTCGCCCTCCGCGAACATCGCCGGCGTGTGCCACGCGAGGTACAGGCGCGGGAGCTCGACGCGATCCTCGAAATGAATCCGGGCATCGCCGGTCAGCCCGGCGTCGACATGAATCGGTTCCACAGGCTCGCCGGGATCGATCTCGCCGAAATACCGTTCGACGAGGGCGAGCGCCTGCTCCGGATCGATGTCGCCGGCGAGCGCGATGGACGCGTTGGCCGGGTGATAGTAGCGGCGAAAGAACGCGCGCACTTCGTCGAGCTTGGCGGCCTGCAGGTCGGCGACGTCGCCAATGGTCGTCCAGTGGTACGGATGATGGGCCGGAAAGAGCGCGGCGAGAAGCGCCATCGGCGCCAGACCATACGGACGGTTCTCGTAGTTCTGCCGCCGCTCGTTCAACACGACGTCGCGCTGGTTCGTGAACTTGGCGTCGGTCAGCGCAGGCAGCAGGTAGCCCATGCGATCCGACTCCATCCAGAGCGCGAGCTCGAGAGCGCCGGCCGGCACGACCTCCCAGTAGTTCGTGCGATCGGCGTTGGTCGATCCGTTGAGCGTCGCGCCGGCGCCCTGGAGCGGCTGGAAGAAGCCGTGGTCGTGGTGCTGCGATCCCTCGAACATCAGGTGCTCGAAAAGATGCGCGAACCCGGTCCGGCCGGGCTGCTCGTTCTTCGACCCGACGTGGTACCAGATGTTCACGGCGACGATCGGGCACGCGTGGTCTTCGTGCAGCAGCACGTCGAGGCCGTTGTCCAGCGTGTGCCGCGTGGAAGGAATGTTCACCGGAAGCTGCCGCAGGTTTGCATGCTCTTGCCGAAGTACGGGTTGTGGATCGTGGCGTCGGCCTGCAGCCACGGCTTTTGCACCATCGGGCACATCGCGACCTTCACGCCTTCGGGCGCGACCAGGTGCAGCCCGGTCATGTATTTGTCGATCGCCTCGCTCAACGCGCCGAACTTGTCGCGCGCGTCGCTCGATCTCGGTCGCCGACGCGAGCTGCACGGCGGCCGTGTCGATTTTCACCGCCGGCGCGCCGAGCGACGGTCGCCGCCGTCGCGATGCTGCCGGCGTTGGCCTTGACCTCATCCATCGAGTCGTCGGCGAGCGCCGCCTGAATCTTGAGGTACGGATCGATGACGGCGCGGCTCATTTCCGCTCCGGCCTTCGGCGTGTTGTCGGTGGCCGGAGCCGGCGCGCACGCGGCGGCCGCGAGCGTCAGCGCCAGCAGCGCGAAGTAGTGCAGGCCTTTAGGCCTGCCCTGTCCGTCCGGCAGCCGTTGCAGGCCTGAAGGCCTGCACTACGAGTGAACGCGTGTCCGCTCATCATTTGACCACCGTCAGCTGAATGGTCGGCCGGTTGTAGCTCGCAATCGAGACCTGGGCCGCCGCACGCTCCGCCGCCGCCATGAACGCCTTTCCCGATGGCGAATCGGGCTCGCTGATCATCAACGGCACGCCGGCATCGCTGCCTTCGCGGATGGGCTGGTAGATCGGAATCCGCCCGAGAAAGGGTATGCCGAAATCGGCGGCCATCTGCTCGCCCCCGCCGTGTCCGAAGATGTCCGCCTCGTGCTGACAATGGCCGCAGACGAAGTAGCTCATGTTCTCGACGATGCCGAGCGGCGGGATGTTCAGCTTCTTGTACATCGCGATCGCGCGCTTCGTATCGGCCAGCGATACCTGCTGCGGCGTGGTCACGACGATCGCGCCGGCGACCGGCACGGTCTGGCTCAGGCTGAGCGCCACGTCGCCGGTGCCGGGCGGGAGATCGATCACGAGGTAGTCGAGGTTGGCCCACGCCACTTCACGGAAGAACTGCTGCAGCGCGCCATGCAGCATCGGACCGCGCCAGATGATCGGCGCATCGTCGCCGGTGAGGAAGCCCATGGAGATGACCTGGAGCCCGAATTTCTCCGCGGGCACGATCTTCTTGCCGTCGGTCGTGAGCTGCGTCTTCATGCCGAGCATGATCGGCACGTTCGGACCGTAGATGTCGGCGTCGATGATGCCGACACGGCCGCCGCACTTGGACAGCGCGATGGCGAGGTTCACGGCGACGGTGGTCTTGCCGACGCCGCCCTTGCCGGCGCCGACCGCGATGACGTTCTTCACGCCCGGAACGGACTGCCGCGCGCCGTCGGAACCGACGGCCTCGCGCACACGCGCGCTCATCCGCACGTCGACGCTGCTGACGCCGGCCACCTGCATCACCGCCGCGCGCGCCTGGTCGCGCAGCTGATCCTTCACGGGACACGCGGGCGTGGTCAGCTCGATCGTGAACGCGACGCGGCCTCCATCGATGGACAGGTCCTTGATGAAGCCGAGGCTCACGATATCTCTCTGGAGATCGGGATCGCGAACGACCTTCAACGCCGCGAGAACAGAGGCCTGCTCAACTAAGCATGGTTTCAAGAGTATCGTACTACTTCACGCGTGGAATGGCTAATGGCTAAGGGCTGATTGCTAAGGGCATAGGGCACATGTGCTCAAGCGTGAACCCTTGACCTCCATCAGCCATCAGCCATGAGCCATCAGCCATTGACGATGAACAGCCGTCTTCCCGTCCTCGCGCAGAAGGACATAGAGCGCGTAGATCCCCAGCGCGGTCCCGTACGGCAGCAGCAGGAGATCGACCGAGCCCAGCATCAGCGCCCACAGACGCGACGCGGGCGTCCGGCGCTTGAGCGGCAGGCCCACGAGGATGTGCGCGGCGCCCCACACGATGGCGATGAAGGCGAGCGTCATGAACGCGGCGGCCGTGATCCCCGCCGCCACCTGCCCGCCGCTGCGGCTCGCCGAGGCGATCAAGGACACCGCTCCAACGCCGAGCGCGAGCGTCGAGAGACCCACGACGACCGTCAGCAGGCCCCACACGACGAAGAGCACGCCAAGGAAGTCCACGTGGGGCTTCATGAATGCCGCTGTGATGACGGATTAGGTCGCCGAAGAACGGATCGCGACTCGAAGCTCGACGCGAATCGATACCGCATCCGGCGACTTCAGGCGGAAGCGGACGCATGCGCCGTCGGCGACGCGTGGTGGAACCGTGACCCGCAGCGCCTGCTGGAACAGCGACTCCCCCGTGCCGAGGCAGAGACCGCACGGCTCGGTCCACGTTTCGCCGCGGCCGCCGCAGTTTGGACAGGTAATCCGCACCGGGACCTTCAGCGCCACGACGTGGCCGGCAAACGCCTCTCGCTGCGACAGCGACACTTCCGCGCGCAGAACGTCGGCGTCCGTATGCTCGCCGAGAAAGGCGGTGCGCATGCGGTCGACGACATTCCCGACCGACGGGAAGTCGATGGCGATTTCGTCGGCAAAACACTCGTGCGTCATCTGCGACATCAATTCTCGCTAACGATAGGAGCCGATCACAGGCTTGTCAAGGCGACACGCCGGTGCTAGCGTCTGTTTTTACAGAGAACAAAAGTCATGCCCGCGACCAAAGAGTGTCCGCTGTGCGGCGGCACGATGACGGAGAAGCAGAGCACCACCGTCACACACGTGCCGGGCAATCCGAGTGCCACCACTCGGACCACAATGGAATGGGTTTGCCCTGACTGCGACTACTTTGAAGAAGCCGAAGAGGAAAGCAGCAGATGAAAAGCGGGGCGCGCCGCGTTCAGCGCGCGCCGATCGTCAGCAGAACTTCTTTGCGGAGCGTATCCTCGAACTCTTCGAACTTGAGCGCGGACTCGCACTCGTCGCAGAGCACTTCGAGCACTGCCGGACGGCTTTCTTCCGAGACTTCCACGCGGCCGCCTTCGACATTCACAACGTGCATCTGCAGCGTTTTGACCAGAAAGTTCCGGTCGTTGCCGCAATTCGGACAGGTCAACGTCACTTATGACTCCTTAGCCTTTCGATTCTATGAAATGGTTGGGGCTCGCGCAATGTAAATCGGCCCAAAAACCTCAAATCGTCGCGAAATTGGCCTAAATCTGATAGATTCTGACTTCAAATGCCGAGCGCGTCAGGTCCGTACCAGATCCATACCGAAGCCCGCGGTCCTCACTGGATCGCCTGGGTCAGCCGCGACGGAACCGGCAAACCCGCCCGTTCCGTCATCCTGGTTGGGGAAACCAAAGAGAAGGCCGAAGCGAACGCCCGCCGGTGGGCCGATCAAACCTCATATTAGTCCCGGATAGGTCACGCGCGCTCCGTCGATGCGCGCAAACGACGTGATCGTGTGAGCGTCAGCCGGCCTGGCCGACATGATGTGCCTCGTCTCGACGCCGCGCGCCACGAGCGCGTCCGCGATCAGCTGACGATGACACTGCCACCACACCGCCTCCGCGCACATCATCGCCGTGGCGCCGTCATCGGACCACGCGACCAATTCGTCCAGCTCGCCGGCGAACGCCGCCGTCTGCATGTAGTCGGCGTAGCCGCGAAAACTGGGGTGACGCCATCCGCGGTTGTCCGAATCGGACAGCGGCTTGCGCATCCCGCCGAGCCCCGGAAAGTGCCGGTATCTGATACCCGCGACGGGTAGCGATTTCGACAGCGCCTCGCCGGCGAAATGCGGATGACGACGCGATTTCGGGATCGTGCGCACGTCGGCGAGCTGAACAACGCCGTGCGCCTGCAAGAGCGCGACGAAGTCGTCCAGCGACCGCGTCGAATGACCGATGGTGTACACGGTCATGACAGCGGCGCAAAGTCGTCCACGCTCGCCGGCGCGGGCCTGGCGCGTTCGACGGCGGGAACGGATCGATCGTTCACGCTGCCGGCCGCCGCGGCGACGAAGCGCGCGCGCACGGCTGACGGCAGCACCTCGCCCAGGCTGCCCCTGCCCATCCGGCACTGACCGTCCTTCACCGTGGCCGACAGGTACAGGCGATCCCGCGCGCGCGTCAGCGCCACGTACAGCAGGCGCTTCGATTCCTCGCGGTCGCGCGCGGCGACGTCCTCGTCGGCTTCGGATTGATAATCCGCAATCGCCACCGACGCCTCGCCGCCGGCATCGTCGGTCACGCGGATCGGCGCCCGGAATCCGCCGGTGCCGCGCCCCATGTTGACGACGAAGACGATCGGGAACTCGAGCCCCTTGGCGGCGTGCACGGTCATCAGGCTGACGGCGTCGATCGCATCGATCGCCGCGTTCGACTCGTCGCCGACGGCCAGGCGCTCCAGATGGTCGGCAATGCGGGCCAGCGTGGCGTACCCGCGATTCTGCGCGCGCCGGATCATGCCGCGGAGTTTCTTCAGGTTCTCCCGCGCCTGCCGCCGACGGGCGCCGCGAAGCTCGAAGGCGTAGGCGGTCTCGTGCAGGACGGCGTCGAGCAGTTCCGACGGCGCCAGCCGATCCACCCACGCGAGCCAACGGGGAACGGCGCCCCGAAGCATCTCGAGCACCCGGCGGTCCTCGCCGTCGAGCTGCGCGGCCGCCTGCGGCGGTTCAGCGCCGAGAATCGCCTCCGCGGGCGCGGCGCCGAGCCTGGCGACACCGGCATCCGACAGCCGCACGATGCGCGATCGCAGCAGCGTGGCGGCGCGCAGATCCGATAGCGGATCGGCGAGGTAGCGCAGCAGCGCGACGGCATCCTGAACCTCGTCCGAGTCGAAGAAGCCGAGGCCTTTGTAAACGTAGGTGGAAACCCCGCGGCGATCGAGTGCCGCTTCGAAATCGCGATGGCTGTCGCGGGATCGGAAGAGGATGGCGATGTCGGCGGCGCCGGCCTCGCGCGCAAGACCTGTCGCCCGGTCGCGGACGGTCGTCGCCCGACAACAGCCGCACGATCTCGTCGGCGACGGCCTCGGCGGCGTTCTGCGCCGTATCGCCGACGATGAAGCGGACGGGATCGTCAGGGCGGACACGCGGGTCCGCCCCTACAAGGTCGCGTGGCACGCGTTCTCCTCCGATCGTGGGGGCCGACCCGTGTGTCGGCCCGATCGGGAACCGATCGCTGCTCGCCGTAGCGGAACGCGTCCCTGCGCGCCGCGACGCTGGCGGCCTCCGCGTCGACGATGGCCGCGAACACGTCGTTGACGAACGACAGGATCTCCGGCGCCGACCGGAAGCTGACGGTAATCGCCTTCCGCGGCGAGCCGTCGGGGCGAAGCGCGTCGATAAACCCGGCTGCCTCGTCGACCAGGGCGACGTCGGCGTCACGAAACCCGTAGATCGATTGCTTCCGGTCGCCGACGATGAAGATCGACGGCGGGATCGCGTCGGTCGGCCGCGCCGAAGCCCTCGCCCCAGCTCTTGACGAGCTGCCGGACGAGCTCCCACTGCGCGCGACTCGTGTCCTGGAACTCGTCCACGAGCACGTGACGATGGCGCGCCTCGAGCCGCAGCCGGCTCTCCGCGAACTCATCCAGTTCCTTGAGCAGCTGGACGGACCGCTCGAGGACGCCGGAGAAATCGAGAAGCGCATGTGACTCGAGCGTGTGCTGATACTGCTGCATCGCGATCGCGAAAATCCGCCACACGCCGCGGGACATCACGGCGTTCAGATCGCGCCGGAACGCGCGAATCGCCTCGTAAATCGCCGGCGCCATCCGCGAGGCCTCCGCACGGTGGCGCTTCCACGCGTCGGACGAATCGCAGTCGTCGGCGACGAACCCCGTGCCCATGAACTTCTCGCCGCGCGGTTTGCCTTCCTGCGTCAGGAAGTACGCGCGCAGCCGATCGATCAGCGCGCGAAAGGCGGCCTGATCTGCGCGCGTCGACATTGCGGATTGCGGATTGCGGATTGCGGATTCGATTGTGGATTCGATCGTTGAGTCGATTGTGGATTTCGCGCACAACACCCGTACGTCCGCCGCCAGCATCGCGAATTGCGGATGATGGCGGGCGCCGTCGTCGAGGAACGCGTCCACGCCGCCGCGTGCGCTGGCGAAGATGTCGCGAAGCCTCGCCGCCGACGCTTGGCACGCGGTGGCAGCGGTCAGGTCGCGCGGTCCTTTCTGGAGGAACCGGCGCAGGGCGTGCGGTGCGACGAGCCGGCGATCCAGGAGCGCCGAAATGCCGGCGCGCAGTCGCCGCTCTCCAAGCTGCGCGAAGACGAGCGCGACGTCGTCGTCCTCTTTCGCAAGGCCGCGGCAGATGCGCAGCGCCTGATCGAGCGACTCGTCGACGAGTCTGGGGACCTCGGTGTTGTCCGCCAGGTCGAATCCGGGATCGACGTCCGCTTCGAGCGGGAATTCGCGGAGCAACTGGAGACAGAAGGCGTCGATGGTCGATACCGCGATGTCTCCCAGGCGCTCCTTCAAATCGCGCCACCGCGCCGCGTCGAACTCGGAAAGACGGCTGGCTTCCTTCAGCCGCTCGACGATGCGCTGGCGCATCTCGGCGGCGGCTTTGCGCGTGAAGGTGATGGCGAGGATGTGCTCCGGTTCGATGCCGGCGCGCAGCAGGTTGACGTAGCGCTCCACGAGCACGCGCGTCTTGCCGGTGCCGGCCGATGCCTCGAGGACGACGTTCTTCGTGGGATCGACCGCGTATCGCCTCGCTGGCTCGTCAGGGAGGTCCGGCTGAAGCCGGACACTACCGGGATCACGCTGCGACACCGCGACAGTGGTTTCGGTAGTTTCGGTAGTGTCCGGCTTTAGCCGGACTGCCTGGTCGTCGTCAAAGGGCAGACGCGGTTCAGACATCGCCCACGTAGTCCTTCCGGCACACCGAGGCGAAGCTGCACGTCTCGCATCGCCAGACATCGTCCGGCGTCGGCGGAAATTCGCCGCGCTCGATGGCGTCGACCGTCTCGACAAGGCGCTGCTGCGCCTCGGCCAGCACCTTGCCGCGATCGGCGGCAGACACAAACAGCGGCACGACGCGCTTGGGACCCTTGAACGCGAGATACGCCGCTTCGCTCAACCGCCACGACCGGCCGTTGTGCCCCGAGAGCTTCTGCTCGGCGCAGATGCTGTAGATCGGCAGTTGCAGTGCCCGGCCTCGCTGCGGCGGCCAGCCGAGTTTGTAGTCGATGAGGCGGAACGTCCCGTCCTCGAGCAGATCGAGGCGATCGGCCTTTCCGCGCAGGGCGATCGTCCTGGAACCGTCGGCTGTCGCAAAGGTGAAGTCGCCGGTCAGCTTCTGCTCCAGCAGGCGCTCGACCACGGCAATCGGGCGTTCGGCTTCCATCCGAAGCACCGCGTCGCCAAGGCCGGCGGCGGCGGGCGATCCGAGCAGGCGCGTGCGCTCGAGACCCGCCTCGGCATCCGGAAGCGCTTCGAGCGCGCGGTCGACCACCGTGGCAAACATGCCGCGCGCCTCCTCGAGATTCCCGAGGCGTCACGGCGCGGCGGCCTGCCCGCTGCCACGCGGCGAAGAATTGCTCGAAGACCTCGTGGACGAACTGCCCCTGACGGCGGGGATCCATGATCTCTTCGTCGTCGGGCTCCTCCTGGAGCTTGAGGACGTGCTGCGCGAAAAACTTGAACGGACAATCGAGATACGTTTCGATCGCGCTGACCGACCACGCGCGCGCCGGAAAAGCGTGTACGGAACCGTGGAAGTCGGGCGCATCCGCGGGCGATCGCCCAATCCGCAGCTCTGCCCAGCTCCGCGCGTGTCCTTGAAACGGCTCGAAAACCGTCGGCTCGAGCGACAGCGCTTCGTCCGCGAAGACCCTGGCGTCTTCGAACGGCTCGCGCGTCACCGTCGACAACCGGGCGCGAGGAATCTCGTCGAGCTGCAGCGAACGCGACACGATGGCATCGTCGTCGAGCGTGAAGGTGGACACGGTCGTCCGGCGGCTCGCCGACGTCAGCAGGTCGAGGAACCGCGCGTCTGCGGCGGCGCGCCGATCCTTCTCGGTTGGCCAGCCGAGCGCCTTGAGCAGCGCCGGCGGATAGAAAATGTTGCGCCTCGGCCGCTCGGGCCAGTCCTGGTCGACCACGCCGACAATCGCCACATCGTCGAAATCGCCGTAGCGGACGGCTTGATCGTCGAGCAGGTGCACGGCGCTGCGGTCGTCGGCGTCGGGGACGAACGTCTGATCCTCGATCCACCGCCGCACGGCAATGCCCAGTTCGTCGACGGTCCAGTCGGGATTGCCGTGTGCGGCGTGAACCGCCGCGAGCGACGGCAGCATGTCGACGATCGCCGAACGTGCGCGCCGCTCGCGCGATGCGAACGGATCGTCGTCGCCAATCGGGCGGGCGTACGCGGACCAGAAGGCGATAAGGCAGGCGATCTGCTCGGAGGCGGGATGCGTCTCGGTCAGCGGCGCGAGGGCGCGGGCGATCGCGAGCGCCGCATCCATCGCGGGACGCGAGGCGCCGGCGCCCCACTCGCCCGCCAGGGCTTCCAGCCGCTCGAGCTCGCCCAGATACCGGGCGGCGCTCAGCGCGCGATCGAGCGCGCTGACAGATTCCCGCGTCAACTCGTCCGGCTTGTCCACGTCAGGTCGAAACACGAAAGTGCGGCGACCGCAGCAGCGCAATCAGCGTGGCGCGTGAAAAGCGGGACGACACCGCGTCGAGGATCAGATCGAGCGCGGCCGATGTCGGCTCCGCCGCCAGCGGCAGCGTGTCGGACATGCGGTACGGAATGCCGGCGTCCCGAAAAATCTCGGACGCCGCGTAAAGATAAGGCAGCGGATGCTTGTAGACGATCGCGGTACGGTCGAGCGCAACGGACTCTCCGCGCCTGCGATCCGCTTTCAACTGCCGGGCGATGGCGACGAGCTCCTCTTCCCTGTCTCGCAGCGTCCACCACGGCTCATCGGGCGAAGCGCCAGGCTGCGTGACGAGAACGGGTGTCGCAGGCCTAAAGGCCTGCACTACATTCGACACGGAAGCCCGCGCGACATCCGACCCGGAAGCCCGCGCGACATCCGACCCGGAGGCCCGCGCGACATCCGACCCGGAGGCCCGCGCGACATCCGACCCGGAGGCCCGCGCGACATCCGACCCGGAAGTAGTGCAGGCCTTCAGGCCTGCCGTGAGTTCTTCTCCCGACACCTCATCCAGGCCAGGCCACCAGGTGTGCAGGCGTTCATGGAAGCCGGACGCCAGCACGCGTTCGGTGGACACGATGTCGAGCGACTCGAGACCGGGAATGCGCGTCAGCAGATCGAAATCCGCCTGGTAGAGTCCGCTGCCGTCCGCAATCCAGTCCGGGACGGTGACGAGAATGCGGCGGATCGGATCGGCCGCCGGCTCAGCGATGAGCCGCTCGCGCAGCGTGTGCTCGTCGCACGCGCCCGACTCGCGGACGCGGCGCTCGTAGTCCCGAAAAGCGCCGGCCAGAAAACGCGTCTGGATCCGCATCCTCTGAGCGGCCCGGTCGACATCGTCGGACCCGAGCGCTTCGTCGACCAACTCTTCGAAGCGCTTCACCTGCTGCGATTGACGCCGCAGCTGATCGTAGAAGCGCAGCATTTCGGCAACCAGTCCGGGGCGGAGCTGAAACGAGAGATCGCGAACGCGGTTCGCCGCCTCGCGGGCAGCTGCCTGGGCCATGACATCGCGCTCCAGCGGCGTCAGGCGCCGGGGAGCAGCGTCCAGCCGTTCGCCCAGACGGTCGTATAACTCGTCCCGCGTCACGATGTCGGCGTCGACGATCCGTATCAACAGACGTGCGGCGCCGCGCGTCGGTACGACCACGACTGTTTTCGGTTCTCCGGTCAGCAGTTCCCGGTACAGGCTGCGCCAGCGCCGCGATGGCGTGCCGGAAGTTCTGCAGGTCGGCGACGCGAACGAGCCGCGTCCGGCGGGGAGTGATCACCTGAGCTGTGGCAGTTTCAACAGATTTTGAATGTCCGATTGTGCGCGCGCCTCCAGCATGAGCGCGCCGGCGGCAGCCGAGGACGCGTCCCAGGCGCGCGTCATGTCGCTGGCCATTGTCGCCTGCCGTCGGATCTCGGCGGCGTTTCCAGCGAGATGGGCCGCGCTGATCAATAGCGCGTGCGCGGCGGCAAGCTCCTCTGGCGGTGCGACGGAACTGGCCACCAGCAGAATCTGCGCCACCGTGCGCTGGATCCAGTTGAGCGTCGCCGGCGCCGACCCCGAGAGCGCTTTCACCGCCTCGAGCGACGGCTTCAGCTGAGCGAACAGATCCATCGGCGCTCGCATGGCCACGCGATACTGGGTGAGGAGGGGCGCCCGGAGCGCGTAGTGATCGCGAGCCAGCTGGAGCCGGCGTGCCGCGTCCAGCTTGGCCTCCACGGCCGCGATCAGCGAGTTGACGACATCGGGCCGCTGCTCACCAAGCGCCTCGTCCCAGCGGTGAATCGCGGTGACCACGCGCTCGATCCCCCGGACGTCCGCCTGCGCCGCCCGCTGGTTCGCGAGCGCCATCATGCGGTTCGTCAGCGATCGGTACGATTGGTCCGCCTTCAACTCCTTCGCAATCTCCGACCGCACCTCCGAGCGCGTCGCGACGGCCCAGACGGGTGGCAGCGACGTCCTCTCGTGGTCGATCAGGCTGACGGCCGTCGCCAGCAGAGACATCCGTTCGACGCTCACGTCGACCGCTCGGGCCGCCGTCAGCACCTGCTGGATCGCTTCCTGCGGCGTCGCCGGGGGCGGCAGCAGCGGCTCGACAATCGCGGGCGGATCGGTGAAGGCTGACAGGTTCAGCGTGTAGTTACCAGGCGTTCGCGATGCCTCGAGATCGGCAATCGCTTCGTCCAACAGCCCCAGCATCTGGCGCACTTCCGCCGCACGATAGTTGAAATGGGTCAGCGGCCAATCCGCAAGAGTCTTGCGCGCCCGCCGGACGATCGCCAGACGGTCCGACGGCGCTGCGGTCGTTGCAATCTCGTTCAACGTGGACACCACGTCGTTGGACAGCGCGGCATAGTCGCTCTCGGCTTGCGTCGCGACGTAGTGCGACGAGCGCGCGGTGGCGGCGTACCGGCTGGTCCGATCCCAGTCGACACGTCCAATCGGCAGGTTGACCAGGTGCAGAGGCGGATTCGGCGCCGGCCGTGGTCGGCATCAGGAAGACAACGCGTTCGCTCACGCGAGCCGGCTCTCCGTAGCTGACGAGTGAAGTGCCGTCGGTGAGGAACACGCGCAGCAGTGTCGCCTCGTCTGCAGCCGCTCCGAGCCGGAACCACCATGGCAGCCGCCAGGACGACAGCCGCCAACGTGCGTGTGAACATTGAGGTTTCAAGGGTAGTGTGCGGGCTCAAACAGGTCAAGTTGTGGAAATCCTGTGGATGACTGGTGAATTTCCTGTGGATGAATCGCCACGTAAAATTTTTTTTCGACCACGCCGGACGAGGGAACCGCGCGGGCGGCGTGTGTGTGTGCGCTTTCGTCACCCGCTTCGCTTGATCGCTGTTTACATCAGCGTAGAATCCATGACTCCGTGACCGCCTCAGTACATCACTTCGAAGAGTCCATCGCCGGCCGCGACTATCTGATCGAGGTCGCCAACGTTTCCGCGGATCGCTGGCGCGCCTGCATCGTCCGTATCCCTGGCGTTCCGACGGCCCTTATGCCTTTTTACGGCTCGACGCCGGCCGACGCGGCGCATCAGCTCTGCGAATGGCTGGCCCGCGCGCACGCGCGCGCCGCGAAGTCGTCGACCACGGTGTAGGATCTGAGGCATGAAGGCCTCAGCCGTCTGCGTCCTTGCCCTCATGCTCGTGTCCTGGCCGCTGCATGGCCAGACCGCTCAGCCTGCGGGTGCGCAAGGCCAGTTCCAGCAGCGCCAACCCGATTTCAAGCGTCAGCTCGAGCAGCAGGCCGAGACCGACAAGACGTGGCGCGCCGCCAGCGACGGCTTCATGCAGATGGAGAAGATCACCTACCGCAGCAAGGCAGGTGACATGGACATCCCGGCGTTCGTCTTTCAACCCCTGAAACTGCGCGGCGCGAAAGGGCATCCGGCTCTCGTGTGGGTGCACGAGAACATTCGCGGGCATCTGTACGAGCACTACATCCCGTACATCCGCGAAGCCACGGCGAAGGGCTACGTCGTGATCGCTCCGGAATATCGCGGCAGTATCGGCTACGGCCAGCCGTTTTACGATGCCATCGACTACGGCGGCGCTGAAGTCGAGGACGTGGTGACGGCCGCCGATGTGCTGAAAGCGAAGTATCCGCAGGTGGATCCGGCACGCATGGGGGTCATCGGCTGGAGCCACGGCGGCATGATCACGCTGCTGTCGATCTTCCGGAATCCGACCATGTTCAAAGCCGCGGTCGCGATGGTGCCGGTCACGAACCTGTTCCAGCGCCTTGCGTACAAAGGCGTGGAACGTCAGCACCAGGCCATCGACCCGGCCAACAGGTACGGCGGCCTTCCCTTCGAGCGCCACGACATCTACAAGGATCGATCCCCGCTCTACAGCGTCGACAAGCTGCAGATTCCGCTTTACGTCGGCGTCACGAAGAACGACGAGGACGTGAACATCGAA
The DNA here is from genome assembly GCA_963794305.1 of uncultured Acidobacteriota bacterium. GTDB lineage: Bacteria > Acidobacteriota > Vicinamibacteria > Vicinamibacterales > CAVVIG01 > CAVQFC01. Next base: position 107,204 of record CAWCDQ010000029.1, read on the forward strand.
GAAGACATGCAGCTGGTGGACGCGCTGCGTGCCCGCAAGCCCGGGCTCGCCGAGACGATGGTGTACGACAACCCGCCGGGCGGCCACACGTTCGACCGCCGGGTGGACCCGAAGACGTGGCAGCCGGAGAACACACGCGAGCAGCGCGATTCGTGGAACCGCGTCTGGACCTTCCTCGACTGGAACCTGGATCCCTTCCACGGGGGCGTGGCGGCGTCCACGAAGTGACAATTTACACGTGAGAATTTACAAGGCGCTCCTCTTGATCGCGTTGCTGGCGCCGTTGCCGGCGCAGGCGCAGGATGTCCCGCGCGTGCGTCTGGTCGCGACGGGCGGCACCATCTCCAACCGGAACGGCGGACGCCTGACCGCCGAGGAGCTGGTGCTGTCGATGCCCGGAATCGAGCGCTACGCGAAGCCGGAGTTCGAGCAATTCTCGAACCTGGCCAGCAGCGAGCTGACGCTGGATCAGTGGGTCACGCTCGCCAGACGGCTGAACGAAATCTTCCGGACGGACCCCGCGATTGCCGGGCTCGTCGTCACCAGCGGGACTGACACACTCGAGGAGCTCGCCTACTTCCTCGACCTCACGGTGCGCAGCGACAAGCCCGTGGTCGTGGTCGGATCGATGCGCAACCCGAGCACGCTCGGGTACGAAGGCGCGGCCAACCTCCTCGAGGGCTTCAGGGTTGCCGCATCTCCCGACTCACGCGGCAAAGGCGCGCTCGTCGTGCTCAACGACGAGATCAACGCGGCGCGAGAGGTCACCAAGACCGACGCGCTTCGCCTGAACACGTTCCAGACCCGCGGCTACGGCATTCTCGGCGTGGTGGACGCCGATCGCGTCGCCTTCTACCGCACGTCGCTGAAGCGTCACACCGCGAACAGTGAATTCGACATCATGTCAGTGGGCACACTGCCGCGCGTCGATGTGCTGCTCGTCTACCAGGGAGCCGACGGCGATCTGATCAAGGCCGCGGCCGACGCCGGCGCGAAGGGGATCGTCGTCGCGGGCGCCGGCGCGGGAGCCACGAGCGGGACGCAACAGGAAGGCATCGACTACGCCACGAAGAAGGGCGTGTTCGTCGTCACGACGACGCGCGCGGGCGCCGGAAGGATCGCGTCGGGCCGCGGTGGACGCGGTCGCGGCAATGCCGGACCGCCGCCTGAAGAAATCCGCCGCCGGATCGCCGGCGAGGATCTCGCGCCGGTCAAGGCGCGCGTGCTGTTGATGCTGGCGCTGACCCGCACGAGCGATCCCGCCGAAATTCAGAGGATGTTCATGGAGGACCAGGCGGAGTACCAGGTGGAGGACTGAGGCGGAATCCTGCGTCATCGCACGGCCGCGCACCGCCGAGCTCCATGCTAGACTCGCCGCCGCCATGGCGTTTGTTCCATATCCCATCCACCCGACGATCATGGTGGACGACACAGCGCCTCTTCTCTATCGGAAGACGGTCCGCTGCCTCGATCGGATCGCGGCGCTTCCGGCGGGCACGGGACTGATGGGGGACATCGCGCTCACCGGCCGGCGGTTGGAAATCAAACCGCTCGACGGCGGCGCCGGCAGCAGCTGCGGTCCGGCCGACGACAACGCCTTTCTGCTGATCGCTCAAGCGAAGAAGCGAAACGACGGCATCGCGATCAAGAACGAGCTGACCATGGCCCTCGGACGTTCGCGAATGACCGCACAATCCCTCGGCGCGGCGCTGGCTGGCGGCATCGCGCCGGCAACCTATGTTGCGTCCCGGAACGTCGGCCGGCCAATGCCGACCGGGCCTGCCGCCGCCTGGGTGACCAAGATCGAGCGCCTGCTGGCCGGCGACGTTCAGGCAACCGACAACGCGCTGCATACCGGCATCCGCCGGATCCTGCGTGCGTGGCTGACGCCGGGCCGCGGCTCCAACGCGGACATCGAGATCAACGTCGAGCGGCCGTCGCAGTGCTGGTCGGACGGACAGAAGAAGCTCCGCTACCCGACCATCTGCCTCGCTCACGAAATGGTGCACGCCTGGCGATACATGACGGGCCAGTTCATGGGTTTCCACAACGAATACGGCAACGAGTACATCGAAGAAGTGATCTGCACCGGGTTGCCGCCCTACAACTTCGAGAAGTACTCCGAGAATCTCTTCCGCGGCCAATGGCCCGAGGAGATGGAGCTGCGGACCGCATACTGAAGTCGCATTTCATTTCTGTCGGCGGGCGACGGGAACTGTAAGTCGCCGGCGTCTCCCGGCGACGACTTCACCCGAGAACTTCGACTGCGCCGTTGAAGCGGGATGTGGCGGCGCCTTTGCGCAGCCATCGCCGTGCCCGTGTCGCTGTTCATCGGTTCCGTGAAGGCGTTCCTCGTCGCGGCCGCTGTCTTCATCCCGTTCGAACGGCTCGCCAGCTTGCGGCCGACCCAGTCCGCCTTTCGCGAAGGGTGGGCGATGGACGTCCTCACGGGATTCATGAACGGCGTGCTGCTCTACGTCGCGCTGCTCGTCGCGCTCGGCGGAATCGATGCGGCCGCGGCGACGGGAGTTCCGCAGCTGCGCCAGTGGATCGAGGGCCGATCGCTCCTCACGCAAAGCGTCATCGCACTCGCCATCGGAGACCTGGGCGTCTACGGCATCCACCGCCTGCAGCACACGCTGCCGTGGCTGTGGCGTTTTCACGCCGTCCATCACTCGGCGGAAGAACTGGACTGGCTGGTCGGATTCCGTTTCCACCCGCTCGATCTGTTCCTGCTTCGCGTCGCGTCGCTCGGTCCGCTGGTCGCGCTCAACGTGTCACCGGCGGCCGTCGCCATCTTCGTCGCCGTTTCAGGGTGGCAGGCGTCGCTCGTGCACGCCAACGTCAAGGTGCCGTACGGTCCGCTGCGCTGGCTCGTCGTTTCGCCCGAGTTCCATCACTGGCACCACAGCGCCGAGCGCGAAGCGTTCGACCGGAACTATGCCAGCCTGGTCGCATCCTGGGATGTGTTGTTCGGAACCGTCCATCTTCCGCGCGGACGCCGCCCGCTGCGCTACGGCATCGAGGAGCCCGTGCCCGATGGATGGGTCGGACGCTTTCTGCATCCATTCCGTCGAAGGGTGCCCGCGTCCGTTCAGTCGGCAGGCGAGGCGTGAACCGCCGCTGAACACACCCGACGCGCTCCGCCGCGCGCGACGAAACGCATCGGGGTCATGTTGACCACCTTCAGGCCGCTCTACACAGTCGTGATGTTGTCGATGGGGCTGATGTCTCCAACGAAGCGCAACAGGTCGGCCATGGTGAAGTCTCCTGGCGTCTTCGACGGCAGTTCCGGTCTCCACTGCTTGCCCTGGAGCGACAGAAACGACCGCCGATCGCCCTGCACGAGACCGACGAACACTTCAGCGACGATGGTCGCGCCCACGGGACCAAGGCGCTCGCCGTTGCCGCGCTGCTCGGCTTCTTTCAGGATGTAGTACCAGAGCGGCGTGTGCAGGTGCAGCCGGTGCTTCCTGGCGACGGCTCCATCGGGTCCGGTGGCGATTTCGTCGGGCGTCAGCGGATTGTGAATCCTCATCTCCCTGGCGACCGACTGTCCCGACGGCAGCCCGAGCATCACGCCGCGCTTCAGGTTGCGGAACGGAAGGCTCCCGCCGCCGCCCGGCAGCGTTGTGCAGCGTCGGCACGACGAACGGATCGATCCGGCGAGACAGATTGAACGCCACGTCCGCAGGATTCGGCAGCGCCACTTCATGAAAGCGGCGCCAGTCGATGATCCAGTTGCTCGGCAGCACCGAGATCGGTGTCGGCGCCGCCGGCGGGTTGGGCGCCAGGTCGCCCACGATCCCGCCGGACAACCCCGTAAACCTGAAGAGCAGGGCCAGCGTCGCGGGCGCCAGGCCGCCCGGCGTGAAGATGCGGTTGTGGCTGTAGGCCTCGCGCACCATGCTGTGCCCGAGGCGATACGCGGCGGCGGAGAACTCGACCGGCATGAACGGCGTGCGCTTGAAACGATAGAACTCGCGGCCGCGATCCAGAATCTCTGCGACGATGCCTTTGTGGGTGATGCGTTCGACCCAATCGTGCAGCACCATCCACTGGTAGTGCCACGTCACGAGCCGGCGCGCTTCCGAGAAGATCGCCTCCTTCGCCAGGCCGCTGGCGGAAAGGCTGTCGCAGACTTTGTTGTGAAACTTCAGGAACGCGACGTGCGTCTGCGCGACGACGAGATTTTCGTCGTTGCGATGATCGCCAACGAGCGCGAAGCCCTCGGGGCTGCGCGGCAGGTCGTTGCGATGGTCGCCGGTCACGCCGCCGGCGGCGACGTTGATGTTCTTTCCGACGAGCAGCTTCGGTCCCGGATTCTTGCCATCGGGATCGCCCGCGTTGCGCGCGTACAGGTGACGGCTGCCGTCGGGCCCCAGGCCGTACACGGAATCGAGGTCCAATGCCGGCGTTCGGAAGTTCTCGACGGCGGTCGGGTCGGACTCCTTCTCTCCAATCGCGGTCAGATCCAGCGTGACGTCGTGATCGACGAACTGGCCCAGATACGTGAAGCCCGCGGGGATGTTGGCATTGTTCCCGGTTGTGCTGGCGGGGTCGGCATCCGTCATCGCATCCGCGAGTTCCTGCAGCGCCGCGTCGTCGACCGCGAGCGGTTCGAGGTCCGGGAACATCCTCCCGAACATTCCTGGATCCTCATGCCCCGATCGTCTGTCGAGAAATTCCCGTGTCGGCTGGCGGCCTGCGGTGCCGTGCCCCGGTCGGCCGCTTGAGCAGGTGTGCCGGTGCGTTTTCCACGTGTGCCACTGCGCGCTCCTTGGGCAATCACCGTCGCCACGTCCGTTGACGCGCGGCGACGCGTGCGTGCCGGTCAATGGTTCATGACCCGTAGGTTGCGAAACGCCAAAGCCTTTCGCGCGCACGGTTGTCGATCGCTGCGCGACGCACGATGAGCTCGAGCGAAACCGAAGAGGTTCTAGCCCGTTTCAATTCGATGTAGTGCGGACCTTCAGGTCCGCCGTGCGAGCAGGCCTGAAGGCCTGCACTACGCGGACTGAAAGACGTTATAAGGCGTGAGAGGATCGAAGGTATGAGCACGGACGATCGGAGTTACGTCATTCATCTCGCCGACGCGCAGGCGATCATCCCGGGTCCTGCTGGAGAACGCGCAGCCACATTTCTGCGTCGCGGGAGCCTCGAAGTCAAGCTCTCCGCCCGGCCGCTTCGCCCGAACCGGCAGACGCCTCACGCGAAGGATGAGATCTACGTCATCGTGCAGGGTCGAGGCACGCTGTTCCACGGTGGGAAGCGCGATCCATTCGAGACGGGCGACTGCCTCTTTGTCGCCGCGGGAACCGAGCATCACTTCGAAGACTTCAGCGACGACCTTGCAGCTGGGTGCTTTTCTTTGGTCCTGAAGGCGGCGAGATCCCGCAATGACGGCGCGTGCGCGTCCGCACGTCTGCGTCACTGCACGACCTTCCACGTACCGTCGTGCTCGATGCGGGCGCCGTGAGGAAGGTGGTACAGCTGCACGAGCATGTTGATCTCGCGCTGACTGGCGGTCGTTCCCACCATGGGCGCGCTCATGAGGCCGCCCGGCGGATGCCCGAAGATGCCGATCGCGTGTCCGACCTCGTGCCTGAACAGTACCGACGGCGATGAGCAGTTGGCGTTGCGCGCGAGGATTTTCACGACCGCCAGCTGCGCCCGATTCGTTGGGTAGGTGCGATAGACGAGCCCGAGACCCGCGGCAACGTGCAGTTCGCTCGACCCTGCCGCACGCACGGTCAGCCGCGGTTCGGCGTCGGCGCCCACCAGGACGAACGAAAGACCCGTCACCGACTGCCAGTAAGCCAGCGCGTCCTCGACGCAATGGACGCTGATGGACGGCTCGACATGAACCGGGATCGGCAGTTCCCAGCGCGTGATGATCCCTTTGGATCGCTGGACGGCGCCTTCGACAGGGATGGAGAACCCGACGGTTGCCGCCTGGTTGTACGCGAGAAGATCGGTCACGGTCTCGACGTCGTCGATTCGACCGGACACCTCGCCGCCAGGAAGCGGGACCGCTGCGCCGAAGCGACGGGCGTCGCGCCCGGGCCTGGATGCGCGCGCTCCTCTCCGTGGTACCCGCCCGCGAGCACGACGACGGCCAGCGGAACGAGTCCAAGCATCCGGACCAAGCAGACCTCCTCAGTGCCGAGCCCTCACTGAGCCGTGGGCCGAGGAGATATTAGAGTGTCCCCGGTCTGTTTGCCAGAGTCTTCTCTCAGACGCGAGCGACGGCGGAGGAGCGCCGGCGTGCGGACAACAGGATGCCGATGCCCACGAGGTTCATCGCCGCGATGAGCAGCACGATCTTGAACGCGAAGGCGAACACGCTCTCGACCTTGATGATCGGGAACACCGACAACACGATGTAGAGCAGCGTCATCAGCAGTCCCGACCACGACGCGAGACGCAGCCACAACGGCGGACGCGGCGTGACGCCCTTCAGGCCGAACAAGCGGGATGGCAAACATCACCACGTAGGTCAGCGCATAGAAGATTCCGCTCGTGTTGAACAGGAGCTGGAACGCCTCCGCATGTCCGACGCCGATGAGGCTCAACGACGCGATGGCGAACGACGAAGCGCCGACGAGCACAATCGAGTTCACCGGCGTCTTGTAGGTCGGGTGCAGCTTGCTGAACCACGGCGGCAGCATGTGGTCCCACCCCGCCACCATCGGCAGGCGCGTCACCGCCGTGAAGGCGACGCTCGCCTGTCCGACGCGCATCGACAGCGTCATCAGAATGGCCACGGTCACGAGCGGCGTGGCGATGCCGAAGGGACCGAAGCCAACCCTCAGCACCTGCGCGACCGGTCCAATGAGATCGATCTCGTCCAACGGAATGTAGGCGACGACGGTGCTCGTGCCCAGCACGAACATCAGGGCGATGACCGGCGCCGCAATGAACACCGATCGGCTCACGGAACGCGCCGGCGACCGCGTCTCTCCAGCCAGAATGGCCATGTACTCGAAGCCGCCGAGCGCGCCGAATCCCATCTTGCCGAGGATGTTGAGGCTGAAGAGCGAGACCTCGGGCATTTGCGTCCGGAATGGATGGTAGGACGGAAGGGTGCCCGTCAGCAGTCCGAGGATCGGCAGCAGCACGACCGTACCGAAGATGGTGATCATGAAGATGCCGCCGGTGTTGTGCACCCACTTGCCCACCGACAGGCCGACGATCGACGTGACGACCATCATCGAGAGCACGACCGCCGACGCCAGCGCGACGAACGCGCCGCTCGACGTCATCCAGGCGGCGCTCGGCCCGATCGCATACGAGAGATAGGTGGCGCACTGCAGGCCGATCTCCGACGTGAACACGATCACATAGAGCCACAGATTCCACGCGAGCATGAAGCCGACGGTCTGGTTGAATCCGAGCTTCGCCCATTGATAGAGCCCGCCCTCGAGCGGCATCAGGCGGTTGAGATAGATGACGACCGCGGCCGACGGCACGTAGAACAGCGCAAGCGCGAGCAGCCAGAACACCACGTGCGACGGCCCGAGCTTCCCGGCCACGCCGATCCAGGTGAGGCCGACGATGAAGAGGATTTGCGTGAGGGCCAGATCGCGAACACCCAGTTCCTTCTTGAGCGTCGCGCTGTGCGCTTCGACGCGCGCTTCAGCCAGTTCGATGCCGGCGTCGCCGGAGCGCGGACCTTCCACGCGGGCGTCCGTCGACACACGTTCCGTCGTCATGCCTCGACCTCGCTGAGAATGTGCCAGCAACGAGCCCATGCCTCGAGCCCTTCGCGCAAGCGGTGCACGCGGAAGAACTCGTTCGGCGCGTGGAAGTCTTCGTCGGCCGTCGAGAACGAGAAGAACACGGTGTCCAGTCCCATGTGACGCTGGAACAGCTCGACGATCGGCACCGTGCCGCCCATGCGAACCACGAGCGGCCGGACGCCATAGGTGGCCTCGAGCGCGCGATCCGCGGCCCGAAGGGCGAAATGATCCGCGGCGACATGCGCCGCACGCGAACCGTGATCCGCGAGCGAGAGCGACAGGCGTGTGCCGGGCGGCACATGGGCTTCGAGGTGGCGCGCCACCCGCGCCTGCACGTCGCCGGGCTGCTGATCCGGCACGAGCCGGCAGGTGATTTTGGCGTGAGCGTCACTGGGGATGACGGTCTTCTGCCCGGGACCCTGATAGCCGCCCCACATGCCGTTGACCTCGAGCGTGGGCCGCGCCCACTGGCGCTCGAGCGTGGAGTATCCGGGCTCGCCGAATCCAGACGAAGCGCCGACTTGTGCAAGGTACGCGCGCTCGTCGTACGGCAACGCGGCGATGGCTGCGCGTTCGGCCGGCGAGCAGATCGCGAACCTCGTCGTAGAAACCGTCGACGGCAACCCGCCCGTCAGGCTCGTGCAGCGACGCGATGAGCTGCGCCATCGCATGGAGCGGGTTGGCCACGCCGCCGCCGTGACGGCCGGAATGCAAGTCCTTCGACGCGGAGGTGAGCGTGAGCTCCAGGCCGCACAATCCCCGGCTGGCGACCGTGAGCGACGGCTCGTCGACGCGCCACATCGCGCCGTCGGCCGACAGCACCGCGTCCGCGGCCAGCAGCGCCTTGTGCTCGTGCACGAAGGCGTCGAGGTGGCGGCTGCCGATCTCTTCTTCGCCCTCGAACATGAACTTGATGTTGATCGGCAGGCGGCCGGCCACCGCAAAGAAGGCGCGCGCCACTTCGATCGGGATCAACATCGGCCCCTTGTCGTCGGACACGCCGCGCGCGTACAGGCGCCCGTCGCGCAGCGTAGGAGTCCACGGGCCGCTGTGCCACCGGTCGAGCGGATCGGGCGGCTGCACGTCGTAGTGGCCGTAGACCAGGAGCGTCCGCTTGCCTGGCGCGCCGAGCCACTCGGCGTACACCACGGGGTTGCCGGCGGTAGAGATCGTACGGACCGCAAACGGACCGGCGGCGCCCACGGCATCGGCAACCCAGCGCGCCGCGCGCGCAATGTCGGGAGCATGTGCCGGATCGGTGCTCACGCTCGGAATCGCGGCGAACTGCACGAGCGACGTCGAGTATCCGATCGGCATTCGCGTCGAAGTACGCCAGCAGCCGCTCGTCCATCGTCACTTGCCGCCGTCGATGGACAGCACCTGTCCGGTGATCCAGCCGGCCTGGTCGGACGCGAAGAACAGCACGCCGTACGCGATGTCGTCGGGCGTGCCCAGGCGCTTCAGCGCGATGCGATCCACGAGCGCACGCTGCCCTTCGTCGCCGTACGACTCCCATTGGCGCTCGGTCGTTGGATTGGAGCGGACGAATCCCGGTGCGATGTTGTTCACCGTGATGCCCCATGGACCGAGCTCGTGCGCGAGCTGCCGCGTGAGGCCGATCTGCGCGGCCTTGGCCGACGCATACGCCTGGATCCCGGTGAGGCTGATGCCGAGCCCGGCGCCGCTCGAGATGTTGACGATGCGTCCGGCGCGCGCGGCTTTCATGCCCGGCGCCACGGCTTGTGCGCAGTAGAAAGCGCCCGTGACGTTGACGTCGAAGATGATCTGCCACTGCTCCGGCGTGATCGTCTCGAGCGGCCTTCCCACCTGTCCGAGCACGCCGCCGGCGTTGTTCACGAGGATGTCCACGCGGCCCGACGCCGCGGACGCGGCCGCGACGCACGCGTCCACCGCGCCGCGATCGCGCACGTCGGTGGCCAGGGCGTGGCACACGCCGCCGGACGACCGGCACAGCTGCTCTGTCTCGCGCAGCTCCTCCTCGAGCACGTCGCAGGCCCACACGTTCGCGCCACGCTCGGCGAACGCGCGGCTGATGGCGCGCCCAAACCCATGCGCCGCGCCGGTGACGATGACGGTCTTGCCGCCGAAGGTCAGGTTCATGCGCGGTCCGTGAGGGAAGCCGGTCGCCGCCAGCGCCGCCAGCGCGTCGAGCGACTGCGCACGCGCGCCGCGCTCGATCTCGTGGATCAGCTCGACCAGGCGAGTGGTGAGCGGCGTCGAGACGCCCGCCTCCGCGCCGAGCGTCACGACGATGCCGAGCTGAGCGTCCACTTCCGTGGGACGCTTGCGCACGGCGAGATCGCGCCAGATGCCGCTGTGCGACTTGGCCGAGCGGCGATTGTGCGCGACGAGCGCGTCGAGCGAGCGCTCCGCCGCGCCGGACGGCGCAGTAGAAAGATAGGCCGACGGGTCGAAGCCGTCGAACGACTCGGTACGGATGCCGCGAGCCCGCGCGACGGCGAGGATCTCGCGCGCCAGCCCGATGTACAGCGGCCGGTGCTCGCGCATCGCCAGCGCGTCGGCGATCGATTCGTTGGTGAGGGCCGTGGCAAAGAGCATCGCGCCGTAGGCTTCCTTACCCCACAGGTAGCCCCAGATATTCGGCGTGACGATGGCCGCGGGATCGAAATCGCTCCAGGCGTCTCGCACGGCCGTCACCCGCGGCGTGCTGCGTCCGTCGATCTCGCCGACGACCACCGCGCCGCGGCCACCGTAGTGGATCACGCCGGGTTCCAGATAGTCGGCGCCGAAATTGACGAACGCGCCCATCGTCCGTTCGGCGCCGACGGCTTCAGCGATGACAAGCTCGTTGAGACCGTTCTGCGCCGACACGACGCAGCCGCCGGCAGCAAGGTGCGGGGCGAGCGTCCGAACGGCGGCGCCGGTGTGATGAGCCTTGGTGGCGAGCACAATCGTTTCCCACGTCGCCGGTGAGCGTCGCGGGAGTGAATGCCGGCATGCGCGCCGTGAACTCGTCAATCGGCCCGGTGATGCGAAGGCCGCCGCGGTCGATGGCCTCGACGTGCTCGACAACGGTATCCACCATCGTGACGTCGTGCCCGCTTCTCGCGAGATACGCGCCAAGCGTGCCGCCGATCGCGCCCGCGCCCCAGATCAGACACCGCATTACGCGTCTCCCCACGAGCCGGTGAGCAGGGCGCGCGTTTCGTCCACAGCTGTCTGCCACAGGGCCAGCATCTCCTCGTCCGAGCGCTGGTACAGGCCGCCGAAGTTGCCGTCGCCGAGATACGCGCGAAGCGCGACCGGATCCAGCGCGCGGACGCGGGCCATATCCACCATCGGCCGCTGGTTCTCCGGCACCGTGACGCCGGGCAAGCCGCGTCCACGGAAAGTTCTCCATCCAGGAACCGTGCGACGCGACGGGATCGATTTCCTGCACTTTGGCCCAGGTCGCCGGCGCGTTCCACCAGTTGTGGAACAGCGCACGGCAGCCGGGATGGCCGGCCGCCCACTCGAGCGCGAACTGCTGCACGGCGTTGTTGCCGCCGTGTCCGTTCACGATCAGGATGCGGCGAAAGCCGCTGTGCGCCATGCCGTCGAGAATGTCGCCGACGAGGCGCAGGTGCGTTTCGACCTTGAGCGAGATCGATCCGGGAAACTCGCGGAAGTACGGCGTGACGCCGTACGGCACGACCGGGAACACCGGCACGCCCAGCGGCTCGGCGGCGTCGGCAGCCACACGTTCGGGCAGGATGCAGTCGACGGTCAATCGCAGATGCGAGTGCTGCTCGGTGCTGCCGAGCGGCAGCACCGCGCGATCGTCGTGGCGCAGGTACTGCTCGACCTGCATCCAGTTCATGTCCGTGATGCGCACGTCGGTCTCCCGTGAATGTCGAGCAGGCCACCGGGGACGGCGAGGCCAGAGGCGCCGCTCATTCTAATGCCGGCGCGGAGCGGACGAGGCGGCTCGCCGTCCTGTGGAATCGGGGGTGCCTTCGGCAGTAGAGTTAGCGATCGTTTATACACGTGAGGATTTTTTCCATGAGACGCACAGCCACGATTTCCGCTGCCGCCGCGATAGCCGCCGTCGGCCTTTTCATCGCGTTCAGCGAGACTCCGATCGCGCAGGCCCCGGCGACGCAGGCGCCACGGCAGGGGCGCGGCGGCAACGCCGGCGACAGCGCCGCCCCTGCGCGAAAGCAGGGCGACGGCGCCGGGCCGTTCAAGAAGATGGTCATCCGCAGCGTCACGCTGATCGATGGCACGGGCGGTCCCCCGCTGAGCCCGATGGACATCGTCATCGAAGGCGATCGGATCACCGCGGTGCGACAGGCCGGCTGGCCCGGGCTGCCGCAGCAGGCCAATCGCGAGCCGCGCGACGCCGACTACGAAATCGACGGCAAGGGCATGTATGTGATGCCCGGCTTCGTCGACGTGCACGTGCACGGCGCCGGCAAGGACAAGGCGCCGGACCTGAGTTACTCCTACAAGCTGTGGCTGGCGCACGGCGTCACCACCGTCCGCGGCGTGTCGCTGTCCTCGGCCGCGCTCAGCAGCTCGGAGAAGAACCGCTCGGCGAAGAACGAGATCGTCGCGCCGCGCATCTTCAACTACCAGACGCTCGGCTCCGGCTGGTCCGAGGGTCCGGTCCGGACGCCCGAGAAGGCGCGCGAGTGGGTGCGCTGGGCCGCCGCCAACAACATCGACGGCATCAAGTTCTTCAACCGCGGCGACGAGACGCCGGAGATCGACACCGCGGCGATCGACGAGGCGCACAAGAACAAGATGGGCACCGTCGCCCACCTGTCGCAGAACAACGTCGCGATGTTCAACGCGCGGCAGGCCGGCGACGCGCACCTCGACACCGTGACGCACTACTACGGCCACTTCGAGTCGCTGCTCAAGGACAAGACGATCCAGGAATTCCCGGTCGGCTACGACTACAACAACGAACAGGACCGCTTCGGCGACATCGCCCGCATCTGGAACCAGACCTACGAGCCCGGATCGAAGGAGTGGGTCGAGTACCTCGAGCACCAGAAGGCGAACCACGTCACCTTCGATCCGACGTTCAACATCTACGCCGCGTCGCGCGACCTGATGCGCGCGCGCAACGCCGACTGGCACCAGACGTACACGATGCCGCAGCTGTGGAACTACTTCCAGAGCACGCGCGACAACCACGGCTCGTATTTCTACGACTGGACGACCGAGAACGAGGTCGCGTGGAAGAACTTCTATCAGCGCTACATGCGGCTGATCAACGACTACAAGAACATGGGCGGCCGCACCACCGTCGGCACCGACTCGGGCTTCATCTGGAAGACCTACGGCTTCGCCTACATCGAGGAGCTCGAGCTGATGCGCGAAGCCGGCTTCCTGCCGCTCGAGATCATCCGCTCGGCGACGATGTATGGCGCGAAGACGCTCTACGAGCCGAAGGGCGAGACGCCGCAGATCGGCGTCGTGCGCCCCGGGATGCTGGCCGACCTGGTGATCGTTCCGGAAAACCCGCTCAGCAACTTGAAGGTGCTCTACGGCACCGGCCACATGCGGTTGAACCCGCAGACCAATCGGCAGGAGAAGGTCGGCGGCGTCAAATACACCATCAAGGACGGCATCGTGTACGACGCCCAGAAACTGCTTGCCGAAGTGGCGGCCGCGGTCGCCGCCGAGAAGCGCACGGTTTCAACGACCACCGCGCAACGCTAGACGTTTTCAATTCGATGTAGTGCGGACCTGTCAGGTCCGCCGTGCGTGCAGGCCTGAAGGCCTGCACTACGCCGTACTGGAAAACGCCAAAGGAACGAGAATGATCGCCATCGTCTGGCAGTTCAACGTGAAGAATGGACGTGAGGCCGAGTTCGAGCAGCTGTACGGTGCCGACGGCGAATGGACGACGATGAACCGCCTCACGCGCTCCTACCTGGGCAGCTCCTTCCTTCGTGATCAGAGTCAGGCATCACGGTATCTGGTCATCGAGTACTGGAGCGAAATGCTCGTGGCCGAGCATCACAAGTCGTATCGCCCTGGAGCGTTGGCCGAGTTCGAAGCGCGGCGCACCGAGCTCGTTGAATCGACTGAGCCGTTGGGCGTGTTCACGGCGCTCGACGTTCCCGACCGTTTCGGTCCCACGTGGTCGCGGCGAACGTAGGGCTCACGTCATCTCGAGCCGGGATTACGAACGACAAATCACGCCCGACGCAGGCTGCGTCATCCACAACATGGCCGAATCGAGAGGACAGTCGATTCTCTTCGCGCTGCTCGGCTTGAACCGGGCCGGCACCATCCTGTACGTGACGCTCGTCGTGCTGGGAGGGCTGGCGTTCGTGGGCTACACCGTCTGGCTGCCTGGTCTCCGGTTTACCGACGCCGACGAACGGCTGTTTCGAGCGGCGCGCCATGGAGACCTGCCGGGCATCGAACGGTCCCTTGCCGACGGCGCTACGGTGAGGCGCAGCAGCGCCGATTGACGGCAAGACCGCGCTGTTTCGAGCCGCGGTGTTCGGACAGGCTGGCGCGGTCCGTCTCCTCCTCGAACGCGGCGCCGATCCTGGAGCGCGTGGCAACGACGGTCAACTGCCGATCGAGGTCGTGCAGGCGGCCCGCGCCGAGGAAACCGATCCGGCGGCCGGCCGCGCGCTCGACGCGGTCGCGGATCTCCTTCGTAATGCGGCGGCCAAACCATGATCCGCCTTTGCGCGCTCCTCATCGTCACCCTCCTCGTCTCGTCGTGCCGTGTCGAAACACCGCATTTCGGCGGCGACAAGGAGCGCGCCCTGGCGACGGCCGCTCTTGCCGTCGACGTGTCCGCCGTGACGAGAGGCCTGGCATCGGGCGCCGATCCCAACAAGATGGTCGACGTCAACGGCAGGTGGCAGTCGCCGTGGTTTCTCGCGCTCTACCAGCTCAGGCCTCGTCAACCCGTCATGGTCGACATCATCAAGGCCATGTTGAAGGCGGGTGCGGATCCGGAGAAGGCATGGGGCACTGAAGGAGGGGACCCGAAGGTTGCGCCGGAATCGTGGTGGCGCAAGTTCATGAGCAGCGGCGCACGCTCGGGCGGCGCAGCTGACCGCGAGACGCTGTGGCTGGTGATGATGCATCCAGTGCCGGATGCAGTGCGGGCTCTTCTGGAAGCGGGATTCGACCCGCGGCTTGGCAATCAGTCGCTCGTGACTGCCATCGAGAGCGGAGAGACCGAGATCGTTCACCTCCTCGTCGAAGCCGGCGTCGACGTCAACGGCAACACCGCCGCGATTCCCCCGCTTCTGGCAGCAATCCAGACGCGGAATGTCGCGCTCATGACCTATCTCGAAGAGCACGGCGCACGCGAAAAGCCTTAGACCGAGGCTTGGACTATCCCAGGAACCCCTGCTTCACGCCCTTGTCGAATTTCCTCCGGACAGCGGCCGTCGCTTCCTGCACCGTGATGGTTCCGTCCTTGTTCTGATCGAGACCTGCGTTCTGGTTGTACACAGTCGTTCCCTTGGAGAACAGCGCATGGTCCGGCGGCTGGCCGATAGCGGCCGGGTACAGGATCGCCATGTAGGTGTCTTCGATACTCAACAACCGCCCCTGCTTCGGCTGGAAGTACTTCTGCACGAAGTCGAGCTGCGCTTCGGCCGTGAGCTGGGACAACGCGTCGGTCGTCGTGCCGAGCGATTTTGCCGTGGATGGCATGAACTGAATCAAACCCACCGCTCCGCTGCCGGCGGCATTCTTCACGGAGGGACTGAACGTCTCGCCGGTTTCGAAAGCCATCGCGGACATCAAAAAATCCGGATTCATCAGGAGCGTCCTGGCAATGGTCAACACCTTCACCTTGAAGGCGCCGCTGACCTTCGCGCCCCACGCGACGCGCTCGACGGCCGGTTGATTCCCGGTCAACGCATTGAACGTAGGGCCGATCGGCGACACGAGTCCGTCCGGCATCGCCATGTTGAGCGAGTCCTTCTGGAACTGTTCGATCGCGGCGGTCGTCAACACGCCGGCGAGTCCGTCGACCTTGAGCAGGCTCAATTGAGAAGGACGGAATCGATTCACCAGCTGTTGCACCAGGCGTACATCGTCGATTCGATTCTTCCCGCCTTTGCCGACAGAATCGTCCAGCTTCAGCACGACAACCTCCTTCAAACGATCCGGCGAGTCATGCGATCAGCGGGGCGCTGCTTTCTGAAAGAACACCCCGATGCGCGGCACGTCTTCGCGCGGAGCCGAGAGACCTTGCCATTCCGTGGTGATGGCGCCATTCTGCGAGTCGCGGCCGCGCGCCAGCGTCAACAGCGGCTCACCCGGACGATATTCGGCGACGCCAAACTCGTTGACGACTTTGCCATCCGCGTAGGAGCGAAATTTGACGACGATCCGATCGTCTGCGGGTTCGACGTCGCACACGATCGTCCGATCGGTTTGAAATCCCTGGATCTTCAACCGAGCGGAGCCGCCCGGCTTCCCGTCGTCGATGGCGAGACGGTACTGCATCGATATCGGGGAACCGCCGGCCGAATTGGCGGGCGGTGCGGTGTACTCCCATTGGCCGGCCCAACTGACCGGGGCCTGCGGCATGCGTTGCTCTCCGTCGGATGCGCGGCTGCATCCGCCGGCGATGGCGCACGCCATCAGCGAGGCTGCGATCCTTGAAGCGATCGACAGCCTCGGAGTCACGGCTATCGCACCGACACGCGCTGCTCGTGCAGCAGGTCGCCGGACGCGCTCCTCACTTCCAGCCGCCACTCTTCGCCGGCATCCACTGTCTGCCGGCTGAATGTGCGGTACCCCTCGTTCGCGTTGGCGCGAATCTCGAGCTCCACGGATTGCCGAAGCGCTGTTCCCCGATACCAGCGATGCACGACCACCGTGTTGCGCGGAGATTTCACGCGCGTGTAAAGAAAGAGCCGCCCTGGTGCGACCGAGTCGCCCGCCGCCTCGCATTGCCAGCTGCCGCTCGTCGACAGCGTCCGGCACAGTTGCGCCGTAACCAGTGCGACGGGCACTGCCGCGGCGTCGGGAGCACGCGGTTTGCCGGCGGCGGGGACGTTGTCGTCGCGCTGTGCGGGCGCCGGCGGTTGTGCCGGCGTGACGGCCTGCGGAGCCGATGGTTGTTGCGCAGGCTCCTGGACCTGCGGTCGCGCGGGCTCGCTCGCCTGCGGCGCCGCCGGTGCCGATGCTGGCGACGACGTGTCGCGCGACGCCCACGGCCGCATGACGAAGAGCGCCGCGATCACGAGAAAGACGATGGCGAGCGCGATCTTCGCGAACGAAGGCGTCGGCCGGGGAACGGAAGACTGGTCACGAATGGGCGACGGTTCAGGAACGGGTGGCGGTTGAGGAACGGCCAGCGGTTGAGGAATGGGCGACGGTTCAGAAATGGGCGACGGTTGCGGAGCCTCGACATGGCTATCGGCAGCCTTCTGGACGGCCGATGCCTTCGCATCCGCGCCTGCGCTCTCGCTGGCGATAGCCTGCGGTTTTTCCGCGGCGCGAGTCGGCGGTTCGACGACGGCCGGTCCGTCGATCGGCAAGCCCTGCGCGCGGCAGAAATCCTCGAGGTTCTGCCGGCTGGCTGCCAGCATCGGATCGTCCGGCGAGAGCGATGCCGAGGCTATCGCCACGGCGCGGCGATAGAACGTTTCGGCATCGCCCGTTCGTCCGGTGTTTTCGGCGACGATCGCGAGATTGTTCAGTGTGTTGGCCAGGTCCGGATGCAGCGGACCCAGCTCGTCTTCCTGAATGCGCGCGATGGCGCGCAGCAACTCATCGGCAGACGCGAGATCGCCCGCGGCAGCGGCGCTCTCTGCTTTCCCAAGCAGCTCTGGAACGGTCTGTAGCTCCGGCATTGCATCTGGCGGTGCGGTGGAACTCCGCGCCGACGGTCTCATTGTAGACCACGAAATCCACGCGTCTCCGCAGCGTCGCGGAACTACGGTCCCCGGTAGACGACAACGTCGTCGATGAACGTCCTGCCGTTGCCGGCGATATAGGCGAGCCCTGCTCCGGCGATCGATCCGATCCCGATGACCGGCCAGCATCCGTTCGGATGCTCCGTGCAGAAGTTGGGTCCGGTGCCGCCGCCTGACGCTCCCACCATCGTGATCAGGAAACCGCCTACGGCTCCCTGCACCATCTGGGCCTCCGAGCCGCGTGTCCTCTTCCGCCGCATCGCAATCGAGAGGACGTCTTCGCGGGCAATCCGATCGAGCACCTGCTGGAGGTCGGCGACCTTCCGGCCTGAAAAGAGGATTCCCGCCGGTCCAATCCGAACGCCGTCCTGCAGCAGAAATGCCCGGCCGCGCTCCGCGGCCAGAAACCATTCGGGACGGTTTTCGGCCAGGTCGCGCAACGCCCCTCTCACCTGGGGAGGCAGGACGAAGCGAGTCAAATTCAGGACCGTGATGCTCGAGTCATCTGTCTGAATCAGTTGACAACGGTCCTGGACGCTGCTTGGTTGAGCGGGTGAACGTCTGTCGACGAGGACGATTGCGGTTCCCGGCTTGAGCTTTCGTACGCGCAACCAGTCGGAGTCGGCCGACGGCTTTTGCGGAAGGCCGGCAAGCCGGGCGGCCTCACGCAGGGTGCTTTCGCGAAGAGGGCTCCCCGCCGTGGGTGTGGTGACGCACATCGCAACGACAAACGCTGCTGTGAACTTCATCGCTCCTCCTGGAACGCGTCTCGGTTTTGCCAGCTGTCGCCTAATGTGAAAAGCGGAGGCCGACCGGTTCATGGAAAACGCGGGTTCGGTCAGCCGTGTGTCGGGGAGCGGGTTAGAATTGCGGTCCGGAACAAGGAGGAGTCATCGGGATGAACGCCAGGAAGATTCTGCTGTTCGCAAGCCTTGCGGTGCTGGCCGCCTCATCGAGCCTCTCGGCTCAGCAGTGGGGACGATCGGCGTTCCCACGCGACGGCGTCTGCTTTTTCAAGGACCCGGATTTTCGGGGCGAGTGACTTCTGCGCGAGGGCCGGCGACAGCATCGGCTCGCTGGGAAAGGACATGAACGACGAAATTTCGTCCATGAGACTTTTCGGCGATGCGGAAGTGACGGTCTTTCAGGACGTTCGATTCTCCGGCCGCTCGTCGCGATTCGATCGCGAAGTCCGGGACATGAAGCGGTCCGGCTGGGACGATCGCATCTCGTCGTTCCGGGTACGGTCGGTGCGGGGCAACGAACACGGCGGCGGGCCGTCGATGACGCCGGCCAAGGCGCAGGAGATTGTCCGGCGCGCGTATCAGAGCGTCCTCAAGCGGGAACCCGACTCCGGGAGCGCGGGCTTTGTCGAGAAGGTGCTGCGCGAGGGATGGATGCAGCCCGACGTCGAGCGAGAGCTGCGCAAGAGCGACGAGTACCGCAACAAGCGGCGTTAGTCTTCTACGGCCACATCAGCGCTATGCGTACGGCGACGCCAAGTCACGCCGTCGCCGATGACATGCGCTCTCTCACGAGGCCCGCGATACGATCCACGAGCGCCGAACCTCCATGGATCGTCAGACCAATGTACGTCTTCCGCCTCTACTACGATGGTTTCGTTGCCGATGGCGACATCAAGCTGTTCGATCTCCTGCGAGCCGCCGACACCCCACGACCGATTGACCGCGCGCCCGGCTAGTTCGTCGAGAGTGGCCAGAAGTGCCTCCCGCAGCTTCTGGTCATATTCACTGCCGAGCACGATCGTCTTCGATGTCTCTGCCGTTTTCATATCAGAACCCCAAGTCCTTGCCACCCGGCCGACTGGCTGACTCAACAATCTCCTGCCAGGATTTTCCTTGGGCGCGGAGCCACTCAATCGATGGCCCTAGCTTGTCACCGTACCGCTTTTAGATTGCGAGCGTATATCTCTTTCAGCTTCTCTGGCGGTGTCAACGCCTTGAATCTTTCGCCGAGAGCTCGCCGCTCTGCGTGGATGACCCGTGCGATCTCTTCGGACGACCTGCCCTGACCGCGCATCAGCCGCGCCTTCTCGGCGAGGCGCGATACGGCGGCCTCGTAGTCTCGTCGAAGCAGAGGTTTCTCAGTCATTGGAGCGGAAACGGTTTTCGAAGCGCCGCCGCCAGTCCCGCCTCGAACAATGCACTGACGCAATCGGCTTGCCGCGCAATTTTCCTGAAGATTTCCTGGCACTCCAATCAACGTGCACGTGAATCGACAACTACAGTTGTCGAGGACATGATCGCCGCGTATTCTGTGCACCTTCGCGCCGCACGGCAAGCCCGGCGAGCCGATTCGCCGCAGATATGCGCGAAGCGTGAAGAAGTCGCGAACGGATGACTTCCCCTGTCCCGCTGCCTTGGTGGTGTAGAAGCCCGGGGGCGGCGCGGAGGAAGTGAGGACTGTATGTGCATTGGACACCTCTCAGCCGGGAAGAACTGCAGGGCACGATCGAGCGCGGACTGGCCGAGTGCTCAGACGAGCAGCGAGCCTATTTCCGCACCGTGGCTTTCGAGCCGACGAAATGGCAACAGTCACCGTACGGCGATGAGGGCGGTGGGTTCTGGGCCGTTGCCGCGGAGGATGATCGCGTGCTCTGGTACAACGACATCGAGGACGGATTCAACGTCTCGACGTTTGCTGCGTGGGGCACCATTCCGGCCAGCGAATACTGGTGCAACCAGGACGCGCTCAAGGCCGCCTTACCGGCGCTGATGGGTCAACGGACATGGAAGGCAGGGCCGCCAAAGCCGCTCGATCGCCGCTGATTCGCCAGAATTTTGCCGTTCAGAGTTCCTCGCGTCGAAAGACTCGTGGCGTCCTCCCGGTCCATCGCCGAAACGCGCGCGAGAACGCGCTCGATTCGGAGAACCCGATCAGGTAAGCCACCTCGCTGATGCTCAGCGCCGGGTCGCCAAGATACGCTTGCGCAAGACTCGCGCGGACATTTTCGCTGAGCGTGTCGAACCGCACACCCTCCACGCGCAGCCGCCGCTGCAGGGTTCGTGGACTGGTCGCGAGCGCCCTGGCGACTTCCTCAATCGACGCGATGCCGACGCGCGAGGATCGCAGCAGCACCGCGCGTACTTGTTCGGCGATCGTCGCGCGTTCGCTGACGGGCTGACGATCCAGCAGCAGCTGGGCATGCCGGCGAAGCATCCGGTTCAGCATCTGGTCGCGCGCCGGGAGCGCGGATGTCCATGCTGCCCGCGAGTAGGTCAACGCGTTGCGCTTCGCACGAAGAGCGACCTCCGCGCCGAAGCGATCGGCATACTGGCGACCGGACGCGAGCGGCGGACCGAGCAGCTCTACGCACACCGGGCGGTGGCCGCTGAGATGAAAGACCCGGTCAGCAGCCAATGCCAGGCTGAAATCCCGCTGATGGAACATGACGTCGCGCGGTTGGATCCTCCAGATCATCTGACAGTACGGCCTCTCACGGCGGTCGTGGACTTCGAACCGGGTCGCTCTCGTGAGGAGCGCGAGATAGTCGCCAAGCTGTGACACGGCATCGGCGACCGTGGCGCTGCTGGCCATCAGATAGTCCATGACTTCGCAGGCGCCGAACGGAACCTGGCCGGCCGCCGTCAGGCCGAGCGCGGGCCGGGACCACTCGCGCTCCGCGTTCTGCCACATGGCAAACACCCGGCTCGCCGGCAGCAGCCCGTCGGAATCCATGATGTCGGCGTCAAGGAGGCCAGCCTCCGCTGCGATCTTCGCCCTGGTCAAACCGAGGCGCTCGAACGCGGCAAGTTGAACGCGGACCGCCGTGGCCGCAAGCAGATCGCTCCTGGTCACCTGACAAGCAGACCCCGAATGCTGCGGCCGGTCAAGGTGACGCCGAAAGTCGATTCGTTGTCGCGGCGGGTCAAGACGAACCACAAGCACCCTTCATACGATCGCAACTCAAGGAGGGTGACGTGTTCACAGAATCGACGTACTCCTGGACGGTGCTGCTGCACGTGACAGCAGCACTGCTGCTGATCGGCATTTCGATTGTCCAGTTCCATCTCACGCAAGCCATCCGCGCGACGTCCTCGGCCTCCGACCTGCGGACCTTGGTCAGCCTGTCCGGGCGCGCTTCCAGGGCCGGGCCGCCATTCGCGATCGCGGCCCTCTCGACCGGCGTGCGCCTCGGATCGTATGGCTGGTGGGCGCAATCCTGGTTTCACGTGGCGATCGGTCTGTGGTTCGTCCAGGCCGTGCTCTCGACGAAGGTGCTGCGGGCGCACGTGCGGAAGCTCGCGGCAGCGCTGAAGCCGTCAGATGTTGTGATGACGCCGGAATCGGACGCCATCTGCCGATCGTCAGCCTGGCTGGTGGGCGGGGCCGTCATGCACGGCAACGATTTCACGATGGTCTTTCTGATGGTGATCAAACCACCGCTCCTGGAATCGCTCGGCGTGGCCATGCTCGCGGCAACGGCATTCATGCTCACCGAAGTTGCCGTTGACCGTCGACGAGTTCGTGGCCGTGTGGCGATCGATTCGGCAGCGGGGATTTTCTCGACGCGGTAGGTCGGTGCACAAAAGGAGGAGACACCATGTTCGTTGTGCTTGGAGCAACTGGAAGGACTGGCAAGGTTGTCGCCGAGAGCTTGCTCTCGCGAGGCAAAACGATTTGCGCGGTTGTACGCGACGGGCGCAAGGGTGAGCCCTGGCGCCGGCGCGGAGCAAAGGTCGTCGTCGCCTCGCTCGAAGATGAACACGCGCTCGAGCGTGCTCTCGCCGATGCGACCGGCCTGTTCGCGCTGCTGCCCGAAGACGCGACCGCGCCCGATTTCGACGCGCACCGTCGTCGAATGGCTGATGCAATCGCCGCTGCGGTCAGCGCGAGTGATGTGGAGAAAGTCGTGCTGCTTTCCGGGGCGGCCGCCGTCCTGCCGGAAGGCAACGGTCTCGCGAAGGAACTGCACCGCCTCGAGAGCCTCCTCATCGGCAGCGGTCGGCGGGTCACAGTGCTCCGCGCTGTCGCCTTTCAGGAGAACGTGACATGGGCGTTGCCGGCGGCGCTACAGAACGGTATTTATCCGAATTTCTACCCTTCGGCCGATGTCGCCATTAAGACGGTGGCGACTCGCGACATCGGCCGTCTTGCGGCGTGCCGTCTCGTTGAGCCATCTGGGAAGAGCGAGATCGTTGACGTGACTGGCCCCACCTACTCGGTGCGCCAGCTCGCCGCGACGGTCGGCCGCGCCATGGG
Source organism: uncultured Acidobacteriota bacterium (assembly GCA_963794305.1). Taxonomy (GTDB): domain Bacteria; phylum Acidobacteriota; class Vicinamibacteria; order Vicinamibacterales; family CAVVIG01; genus CAVQFC01. The sequence continues at coordinate 130,053 of CAWCDQ010000029.1, forward strand.
CCAGACGCTCAGAATTGTCGACATTCCAGCGGCGGCGCATGTGGAGACACTGACCGCGGCCGGGATGTCCAGGCAATTCGCCGAATCGTTTGCAGAGCTCGTGGCGTGCCTGGCGTCGGGCCGCATTTCACAGGCTGGCGACAGGATCGTGCGCGGCAAGACCGAGCTCGAGGACATCCTTCCGGGGCTTCTGGCAGCTAGCGCGGCTCCATACCCTGGGCGTTCATGACAGCTTTCGCCGTAGGCCCAGAGAGGAACTTCATCAGCTCACCGGCCGCGTCCGGTACCTTGGACTGTGAGCTGACGCCGGCAACGAACGTGACGTGATGAAGAGATCGAGGGGCTCGTCCGCATCGAGACGGCGCGGAAATCCCGTGGGCAAATCGCTGATGACGATTAGCCTGGGCCTCGCGGACGACGAGTGTGGCTCGTGCTGGAGCCTCGGGAGGTCTCAGTATGCGTGACGCCGCCGAGGTTTGACGCGGACCTTGTCGTCCGGGCCGATCTCGCGTTCTTCTTCCGAATCTGGCTGGGCTACGTGGACTACGACACGGCGAGCCGATGCGGGGCCGTGATCGTGGACGGCTCACCGGCCCTTGCGAAGCAGCTGCCGCGATGGTTGATGTGGAGTCCGATGGCCCGGTTTGTTCGGGAACGCGAGCGTGTGCTCGCGGAGACATCCGGCGCGTGCGGTCCCGGACAGCGCGAAGTCGTTCGAGGCGACGCGAAGAGAAGCGCGACTAGTTCCCGCTACTCCGGCTACCTCTGCCGCTGCCCAGTGCATGATTCGACTTGCGTTTGTCCGCATGCCGGAGGAGACTCGCGCCTCCCCACGAACGGAGGCCAGCGATGTCGCAGTTCTATGCTCCGACTCCAGAGCAACGTCTGGCGCTCGAGCAACTCGCGGAGCAGGTGGCGGACGTCCAGCGCACGCTCGTCGCGAATCATCCGCGCTTGCAGTCGCCGGACCGCGCCGCCCACCAGCAGCAACTCGCCGGCGGCAAAGTGTTCCTCACCGTGGACGCGCAGTTGCCGAAGGAGCTTGATGGCCTCGGCCTCTTCCAGCGCGGCTCGGGCCCACACGTCGGCATCGGACGGATGTCAACCGGCCTGGGTTGTCCGCACGCAGAGACCGAACCGGACTTCCTGGGCCTGCTGGCGGCTTTCCGTACGGGCGACGGCCGTCGCGTCGACTTCGTCGCCCTCAACCACGGCGGCGCACCCACCGACACGCCCGAGGAGTTCATCGCGCTGCTGAAGGCGACGGCCGACGCCGCCGGAGCCGAGCACTCGTCCGACCTGTTGAACCTCGTCTCGACACAGGCGAAGCTGTTCGCCGGCCTGGTGAAGCATGCCGGCACGCGCGCGCCCGCGATCGGCGCCCATGTGGTTCTCCAGACGTCGCGGACGACGCACTCGAGCAGTGCCTATCAGCCGTACTGGACCGGCGTCGTCCGCGCACGCGATGTGCTCGGCAAGTTCACGTTCGTGCCCACGCACGACGTAAACGCGCAACGTCCCGCATCGGCCGGCAGGCACTATCTTTCCGTCGACTGGCGCGCCCGTCAGGCCGCGAGCGCCCTCGAGTTCCGGCTGTACTGGATCCCGTTTCTCAACGAGCACGAGACGCCGCTCGAGAACCTCACGAAGGAATGGGCGGAACAGCACAAGGTTCCGGTCGGAACGGTGACATTCCCGGTGGCGGCGCCCGATGCGATGGACACCAAGCTGCAGGCGCTGCTCGCAGCGGAGATGGGCGCCAATCAAGGCAACTGGATCGAGGACGATCGCGGGTCATCGTCGTCTGACCTTCCGGCCACGGAGTTCACCGCCGCCAGATTTCTGGCGTATCGCGTCAGCCAGCGCCTGCGCAACGCGCTGTCCGACGACGCCTATGCCTCGTTCTTCGACAAGGGCGAGATTACTCCGGCGCTCGCCGCAGAGCTCGTGCGCCGGTATCAGCAGAAGCGCGCCGCCGGCCACGATGTTCCGGACGTCGGTGAAGTCGGCGTGTCGTAAAAGTTGTTCGCGGCGTGCTGAACCACTTCCTCGACTGGAACTGGAGGAAGGCCAAAACCGCGTGTCCGCGGGCGCTCGAGCTCGATCCCAACCTGCAATGGGACACCGGATGCTCGGGATCATCCTGGCCGCGACCTCGTTCATCTGGCAGGTGATGCGCGCCCGCCCCATAATGTCGGGATGGTCGGCGAGACACTGTCGCGATATCGCCTGGTGGCTCACCTCGGTTCCGGCGCGATGGGTGACGTGTATCGTGCCGAGGACGAGCGGCTCCGTCGCACCGTCGCGTTGAAAGTCGTTCGCGCTGCCCGCGATCCCCACGAAACGTCGCGCCGGCTGCTCGCGGAAGCGCGGGCAGGCTCAGCGTTCACGCATCCGAATATCGCGGTCGTCTACGAGGTCGACGAGATCGAACACGACGGCGCCACGCTCAGCTTCATCGCGATGGAATACGTGGCCGGACGAACGCTGGCCGAACTCGCCTCTGAGGGTCCCCTGGCGCTGGACTCCATCCTCGATGTCGGCCGCCAGGTGGCCGATGCGCTGGCCGCAGCGCACGAGTATGGGCTCGTACACCGGGACATCAAACCCTCGAATGTCATGGTCACTGAAAATGGGTTGGTGAAGGTGCTCGATTTCGGTGTTGCAGGCTGGTCTGCGCAGATTGACGATACAGCCCCGACACAGACCGTTGACGCGCTCCAGGGCACCGCAGCCGGAACGCTCTCCTACATGTCGCCGGAGCAGGTCACCGGCCGCCCACTCGATGGGCGCAGCGACATGTTCTCGCTTGGTGCGGCGCTCTACGAGCTCCTCGCTGGACGTCGTCTGTTTGACGCGCCGAGCGCTGCGCGGGTGATCGCGGCGCTCTTGCAGCAAGAACCGCCTCCGCTGCAGACGCATCTCGACGATCCACGCCTGCCGGCTGTCGAGCGGATCGTCAGGCGCATGCTCGAGAAGAACCCCTCGAGCCGGTTCGACGATCTGCGTGCGGTAGGACAGGCGCTCGGCGCCGCCAAACGCGGCGAAATCTTTCAAGCGTCGCGGACGGGGACAGCGTCGGCGACCCTCGCCGTCATCGACTTTCGAAACATCACGGCGAACGCCGAAGATGACTGGCTCGGCACCGGGATTTCGGAAACCTTGACCGCTGACCTGGAAGGATTCGAGGGTGTGACGGTGGTGCCGCGCGGACGCGTGTCCGAGCTGGCCCGTACGCTCGAGCGCCAGGGCGGCGATCAAAGCGAGGCTCTTTGGATCCGCGCTGGCCGTGAACTCGGTGCGCGGTGGGTGCTCACGGGCAGTTTCCAGCGCGCGGCCGACGCAGTTCGCGTCACGGCGCATCTGCTGGACACCGTAACGGCGCATGCCGAGCGCACGATCAAGGTGGATGGCCGCATGCAGGAGATCTTCGTCCTGCAGGATCGGCTGGTTCGCGATCTTGCCGATGTCCTGCGGGCGGTGATACGCCCGACGGTGGCGGCGCCGCTGGAAACCGGGGTGGTGGGTGCGTATGAGGCGTTCTCCAAAGGCGTGCTCAACCTGCGGACGGAGACGTACCAGTCGCTCGATCGAGCGGCGATGTTGTTCGAGCATGCGGTCGACCTCGATGCGGGCTATGCGCGCGCGCATCTGGAGCTCGGCGTGGAGTACGCGACCAAGGCCGACTATCTGGCAAGGGGCGAGCTGCGTACCCAAGCGGTGAAGAGCCTCCGTCGTGCGCTCGAACTGCAGCCAGACTCTGTGCGCGCGTGGCGTGAGCTTGGCTCGGTGCTGATCGCCAACGGGCAGGACACCGACGGATTCGACGCGCTCCGTCGCGCCCTCGTCATCGACCCGGCCGACGCGGGAGCCCTGGGGACGATGGGGCGGGCGCTGTTCATCGGACGCGGGCAGTTCGACGAAGCCGCTTCCTGGTACGAGCGTGCGCTCGCAGCAAATCCCAAAGCCGGATCGTACGCCCTGCAGCTTTCGCATTGCGCGGCGCTGCTCAGGGATTTTGCACGCGGCGAGGCCGCGGCACACCGCGCGATCGAGCTGCAGCAGGCCACTCTGTCGGGACAGGAGGGCGTGCTGATCGTCGGCGCGTCGATCCGGCTCGGCCATCTGCGCGCGCTGCAGGGACGGAACGCCGAGGCCATCGCCGCCTACATGCAGGAACTCGCCTTCCTGAGTGACGTTGACCACGCTCTACGGAACCGCGTGATCGTCGAGCTCAACGTCCGTCTCGGCGCCGCGTATCTATCGCTCGGTGAGACCCGCAAGGGCCAGGCGCTGCTCGGCCTGGCGATCGAAGCGTTCGATCGACGCGTGCGCCTCGGCGCTGACGAGCCCTTCACGCGCTACTACGCCGCCGCCGCGCACGCGCTCATGGGCGACGCCGACACCGCGATCGTATTCCTCGAGCGCGCGGCCACGGTGCGGCGGGCGTTCACGCTCGAGCGCGCCCGCATCGAGCCGGAATTCAGCGCACTTCGAAAAGACGTGCGGCTGCAGCGGCTGCTGCACGAAATGCATCACACTCACTAGCGCGGTCTTCGAACGGCGACACGCCTTCATCTCGAGCATGAGCGCTGACAAGATGACCGCAGGCAGGCTCACGCAGGAGGGTCAGTGAAGGTCAAATGCTTCGGGTGTGGCGCGTCGGTCGAGGCGGAAAACGCCGACCGCGTCGTGGAAGCGTTCGTCGTCCACGGGCAGGAGAGCCACACCTGGCGCTATCCCGAGGAGGCGATCAGAAACTACGCGCGCAACTACGCCGAGGCCGGCGAACGACTGACCGGGAGCACGGTGCGATTGGCCGACATCGGCGACGTGACCGTGCATCCGGTGATCGAGGAGCGCGTCGGCGACTGGCTCCGGTTCTTCGATCACGATGCCTTTGCCGGCAACCCCGATTGTGCCTCGTGTTATTGCCTCGAACCGCACGTGCCGGCGACGCCCGAACTGCCGGAGCGTCCCTGGCGCGAGACACGGGCGGCCATGGTCAAGCGACTTCAGGGCGGCGGGACTTTCGGATATCTCGCGTACGTCGACGGCCGGCCCGCAGGCTGGGTCAACGCCTCAGTGCGCTCCAGTACGGTCTTTTCCGTCTTGTTGATCCCGAAGGACCAGAGGCCTCATCCGTGATCGGCGTCTCGTGCTTCGTCATCGCCCCACCGTTCCGGCGGCACGGGATCGCTTCCGCCTTGCTCGATCGTGTGATCGCGGACGCCTCCGCGCGCGGTGCGTCGTGGGTCGAGGGATATCCTCACAATGCACCGGAAAAGGGCGACGCGGGCCGCTTCAGGGGTCCGCGATCGATGTACGACGCACGTGGATTCGAGCCGATCGAGGTGCGGGAACACGACACGGTGATGCGGCTGTCGGTGATTTCCGCCCGATCGTCGTGACACCGGCGGTCATGCTGGCGTGGATGAGACAGGCCGTCTGAGACCATTGCCGAGCCGGAAGCCTGCGCACTTTGCACGCCAGGAAGACCGGGATAACTGCGAGAATCTGGCAGGACCGTTTCGAGCTTCTGGAGGCTCCATGCTCACACGCGCGCGGCTTGTCATCGTTCTGCTGCTGGCCATCGGGACCGCAGCTGCGCTCGACGCGCAGATCACCAGCAACCCGATTCCAGCGCCGATTGTGAAGCGCGGCATCCTCGTCGAAGTGAAGGACCTGTTGCGCCTTCCGGACACGCGTGGCATTCGTCCCGCCGCTCAGGACGTGTCGCCCGCGGGATGGGCGCGCATCAACTTCGTGCGCGATCTGCCTGACGGCCGGCGATTCGCCAACGACTCGCGCGGCTTCCTTACCGGATCGACGACAAGAACCAGCCCCACGTGTATGCCAACGTCGCCGAGGTATTTCCGCTTGCCGTCTACAACCGGCTCGAGAGCGGATTCGTCGGTTTCGTGTTCCATCCTGAATTCGCCAGGAATGGCCTGTTCTACACCGTGCATGCCGAGCGCGGGCCGGGCAATCCGAGGACACCGGACTTCATCCCGCCCGGCTTCACGTCGAAGGATGTGACCTATCACAACATCATCACGGAATGGCACGCCACCAATCCCGCCGCCGACGTGTTCGCGGGAACACGGCGGGAGCTGCTTCGCGAAGCTCACGTGGTGCAGAACCTGACGCACCCGATGGGCGCGGTTGAATTCAACACGAGCGCGAAGCCAGGCGATGCCGACTACGGGCTGCTCTACACCAGCGGGAGCGATCATGGCTTCAGCAACGGCGGAGGACCGAACGCGAACACCGCCAGCCAGACGCAACGGCTCGACACGATCATGACCGCCATCCTGCGTTTCGATCCGCGCAGCCCGAAGGTCACCGGAGGCGAGAAGGGACTGGGGACTATACGATCCCGGCCGCCAACAAAT
>CAWCDQ010000030.1:0-92593 GCA_963794305.1 uncultured Acidobacteriota bacterium
GGCCCGGCGAGCCGCGATGTTCGACGAAGCGCGAGCGGCCGCGCTTAAAAAGAATCTGCCGCCCGCGGCCGTGGCAGCCATCGACGTCAAGATCGCGCAGTCGGAACAGCAGCTCCTCGATGCGGCGGGTCTCCTGACCGCGACTGGTTCAAGCACCTGCTGTATGTGCCCGGTTTTTACACAGGGTACGGCGTTAAGACGTTGCCGGGTGTTCGAGAGGCCATCGAACAGGAACAATACTAAAGGCTGCCCGCAGAGATCGCCCGCGTCGCCAAGGCGCTCGAACGTGAAGCGGCCTGGCTCGATTCGATCACCAAGGACTTACACGGCTTGAAATAATCGACCGCGCCCTGCGTCAGTGTCCCTGCCAGACCGGCGGCCGTGTCCCGAGGAAGGCGTCGACGCCTTCGGCGGCATCGTCCAGCAGCATGTTGCACGCCATCACTTCGCCGGTGAGGCTGGATGCCGAGGCGACTGGCTGTTCGATCTGCGCGTAAAACGCCTGCTTGCCGAGCCGGATCGTCGCGGCGCTGCGCGCCCTGATGATGTCCGTGAAGTGTCGCACCGCGGCGTCGAGTGAACCCGCCGGGACGACGCGGTTGACCAGACCCCAGGCGAGCGCCGTCTGAGCATCGACGTGCTCGCCGGTGAGCAGCATTTCCATCGCACGCTTGCGGCCGACGTTGCGCGCGACTCCCACCGCCGGCGTCGAGCAGAACACGCCGATGTTCACGCCAGGCAGCGCGAAGGTCGCGGCGTCTGCCGCGACCGCGAGATCGCACATGGATACGAGCTGGCATCCGGCGGCAGTCGCGATCCGCGCACGCGCGCGATGACGGGCTGTGGCAGCCCCGTGATGTGGGTCATCATGCGGCCGCACACGCTGAACAGCGCCTGCTGCCACGTCTTGTCGCTCGCATGCGCACGCATCTCCTTCAGGTCGTGCCCCGCCGAGAATCCGCGGCCGGACGCCGCCAGCACCACGGCGCGGACCGAGGCGTCATGCGCCGCGCGGTCAGCTCCCATCGAGCGCCGCAATCATCGCAAGCGACAACGGATTCAAACGCTCGCCGCGGTTCAGCGTCAGCGTCAGCACGCCATCGTCCAGCGCGCGCAGCACCATCGGTTGGTCGTTGTCGGTCACGGCAGCCTCCTCATCGGATCATGTTAGAGCGTTTTTTAATTCCGATGTAGTGCAGGCCTTCAAGCCTGCCACCTGTGAAATCCCTGGGATATCGGTAACAGACCCCGGTCTCCTCTTAGGGCCAACATCCCGGAGGAGAGACGCGATGACGAAAACGGTCGCGCGTCCGATCTGATCCGGTGTCGTCGGTAGTGTCCGGCTTTAGCCGGACCCTCGGTCTGACCAGCGATCGATCGCGAACAGATCCATTCCTCGAGCCTCCTGTTCATCGTCAGATCGGCCACCACCTCGCCGACGGCGCTGCAGAACTTGAAGCCATGCCCGGAGAATCCACCGGCAACCACGACCTGCTGACGATCGGGCAGACGGTCGATCACGAAGTGCTCGTCCGGCGTATTCGTAAACAGGCAGGCTGATGCGGACAGCGTCGGACTGTTCGCGTCCGGTAAATAGTGCGAGAGCGCCTCGCGAGCGTCGCTTCATCCTCGGCCGGGCACGTGCGGTCCAGCGCGTCGGGGTCCGTGATCTGGCGGCGGTGATGTACTTCCCGATTTTTAATCCAAGTTGGGCGTCGGCCGCAAACCCAGAACGCGCCGTGGGGGGTGTCGATGGAGAAGACCGGAAAATCTCGCGTGAACAGCTCGGGGCGAAGCGGCTGCGTCCAGATCACGATTTGCCGTTCGACCGTCAGCCGGGGCGCGAGCGCGGGCAGGACGGCCGGCAGCCAGGGTCCGGCGCTGATCACCAGTTTCGCAGCCTCATAGCGTCCACGGTCGGTGGTCACGCGCACGCGGTCGTTCTCGACGGTCCATCCGATCACACGTTCCCGTGTCTGGACCGCTGCACCGAGCGCTCTCGCCGCGTTCACGTGAGCGACGATGCAGCGTTCGGGGTGGAGGAGCCGCCATGCGGCTGAAACAGCGCGACAAGGCCGACCGGCAGCCTGTAGCCCGGAAACCGTCCCGTCAGCGCGGCGGCGTCGAGCAGTTCGTGTCGAGACCGTGACGCTGGCAGGCTGCCAGCGCTCCGCGGATCATCCGGCTGTCGGGAGGGCCGGCGTCGATGCTCCCCGTGACCGTGAGCAGCGATTCACCGGACGTGCGCTCGAGGTCACGCCAGAGATCGTACGCGCGCCGCACGAGCGGCACGTAGTCGGGGTGCTCCCAGTACGCAAGCCGGATGATCCGGCTCCATCCATGGACGAGCCGCGATCGTGAGGAATGTCGAACCGCTCGATGCCGAGAATCTTCGCGCCACGCCGCGCGAGATGATAGACAATCGCGCTGCCCATCCCGCCGACGCCGATCACGATCGCGTCGTATGTCATACAATCTGACCGCCTGAAGGCTCGCGTTGGACCCAACGGTGAATACCATGAAAATCGGATCGTTGCTTGGTGTGTTTGCGGTGGTCGCGGCAGGCGGAGCCGTATGGTTTCCTCGAGTGGCCGCGGCCGGACCGGTCGCATGCGAGTCGCTCGTGCACATTCCGCTGACCAGCGGAACGATAATCTCGGCCGAGTCCGTTCGAGCAGGCGCGTTCGCACCGCCGGCTCCGCTCAACGCGACGGCCGGCACGGTGTTCAGCACGCTGCCTGCCTTCTGCCGGGTTACTGCGCGGCTGACGCCGACGGCCGACTCCGATATCCGCATCGAGGTGTGGCTGCCGCCTCGGGCTGGAATCGCAAGGTGCAGGCCGCCGGCAACGGCGGCCTCGGCGGAACGATGCCCTACCCGGCGCTGGCGGCCGCCGTCAAAGCCGGCTATGCCGCCGCGGGTACAGAATCGGGCCACGTCGGCGGCAACGCCGACTTCGTCCCCGGGCATCCCGAGAAGCTCGTGGACTTCGCCTATCGCGCGATCCACGAGATGACCGTATCGGCCAAGACGGTTGTCGCCGCCCACTACGATGCGCGCCCGGTAAGGTCGTATTTCAGCTCGTGCTCGACCGGAGGGCGGCAGGCGCTGATCGAAGCGCAGCGTTCCCGGAAGACTTCGACGGCATCGTCGCCGGCGATGCGTCCTGGGATCAGATGCGCCTCTATGCGGCCCGGGTCGCGCTGAACGTCTTCATCAACCGGGAACCTGCCGCCGTCATTCCGCCGGGCAAGTACCCGATGATCCACAACGCCGTGCTCGCGGCGTGCGACGCCAGGACGGCGTCAAGGACGGCGTGATCGAGGATCCCGCGCGATGCTCCTTCGATTTCGCCACGCTCGCGTGCTCCGGCGAAGATCGCGCTGACTGCCTGACGAAGCCGCAGGTCGAGACGGCAAAAGCGATGGCGTCGCCGATCACCGATCGGCAGAGCGGCGCGTCCTGCATCCGGGCCGCTACTATCCCGGCTCCGAGCTGGGATGGGGCGGCGTCGGCGGGCCTGCGCCATCCGGAGAGTCGCTCGAAGGGATGAAGAAGATCGTGTTCAACGCCGGATTGGGACTACCACACGATTAGTGTTCCCGAAGACGTCGAACGCGCGGTGCACGCCGACAACGGATTGCTCTACGGCGGCGACGCCGAACCTCACGCCCTACTTCAGCCGCGGCGGCAAGTTGCTGATGTATCACGGATGGGCCGATCCGCTGGTGACGCCGGACGCCAGCCTGATCATGTACAAGCGGATCAACGAAACCGTGGGACCGCGGCCGCAAGCTCGCTCGCGCTGTTCATGGTGCCGGGCATGGGCCACTGCCAGGGCGGGCCCGGCACGGATGTCTTCGACAAGGCCGCAGCGATCGATCGGTGGGTCGAGTCGGGCACCAGGCCGCAGTCGATCGTCGCGTCCCACATGACGGGAGCGGTCGTCGATCGGACGCGGCCGCTGTGTGCGTATCCGTCGGTCGCCCATTACGTCGGCACGGCAGCACCGATGACGCGCGGAACTTCCACTGCCAGGCGCCTTAGACATACGAACCCTCCGAACCGTCGGATTGGCTACCGGAGATTCGCGTGACCCATAAGCTCGTTGGCTTCTTGTCGCGGCCGTCGCGCTCGTCGTCCTTGTTCCTGTCCTCCTCTTTCTATTTCACGACAAGGTCGCGGAGATCACCGTTCAGGTGCCGGAGTACAAACGACCGCCGGAAGTGGTCAGGCTCTACACCCGGCATTGCCAGTCGTGCCACCTGCCGGCGCCGCAGGAGCTGCTGCGCGATCTCGACGCCTACAAGAACGCCGAGCCGAAGCACCGGTTGAAAAACGATCAGGGCAATTGGTACATCAGGGTCACCGACGTGAAGCTCGACGACATCGGAACAGATCCGCACGAAGCGACCGATTTCAAGAACCGCACGGCCGACAGCGGCGATCTCAAGAAAGGCGTTGTGTCGGCGCGCGCCGGACTCGATCTCGTGACGCGGCATCGGATCCAGGTTTTTCGCGAAGAACAACATCCCGGCGGAGCAATACGCGCTGTGGGCTGGCGGCCGAGATGTCCGGGACGTGGCGGTTCGGGACGATCTGATCTACAAGGCGCGGCCGCTGAACGGCATCTGGGCGGCGGCGCCGTTCCTTCACAACGGCTCGGTGCCCAGTCTCTATCTGCTGCTCTCGCCGCAGTCGGAACGGCCGCGGACGTTCTGGTCAGGCAGCAAACAGTTCGATCTGATCAACGTCGGCTACGACACCGCCGAGATGAGCGGAGCATCGCTCTTCGACACAGCCAAACCCGGAAACAGCAATGCCGGCCATGAATTCACCGACGGGCCGCTCGGCCACGTCGTATCGGACCGCTGCTGTCGCCAGACGAGCGCCGGATGATCATCGAGTACCTCAAGTCGCTCTGACACCATGGCGCCGATTAAACCAGACCCGAAGCGGATCAAGAGCTTTCGCACGGCAGCCGCGTTTTCGGCGTGGCTGAGCGCCAACCATGACCGGCAGCCGGAGATTTGGCTGAAGGTCCACAAGAAAGACAGCGGGCTGCCTTCCGTCACCGCCGCCGAAGCGTTGGACGTCGCGCTCTGCTGGGGCTGGATCGACAGCACGCGAAAGTCATTCGACGAGCGCTCGTTCCTGCAACGCTACAGTCCGCGCGGCGCCAGGAGCATCTGGAGCCAGATCAACCGGGATTCGGTGGCGCGGTTGACGGCCGACGGGCGCATGACCGCGCACGGACAACGCCAGGTGGACGCGGCCAAAGCCGACGGCCGATGGGCGGCCGCGTATGCCCCGATTCGCAGAGCGACCGAATCGACTGTGCCGGCGGACCTTCGCGCCGCCATCTCCGCGAATCCTCGCGCACGGCGGACATTCCGGACGCTCGGACGCCAGAACCTCTTTCGCTGGCATTCCGCACCAACAAGATGAAGACCCCGGAGGGCCGGGCGAAAAAGATCGCCGCGCTCGTCGACATGCTGGCTCGCGGCGAGACCATCGTCCCCGAGCGATCACGTCCTCCGACCAAACGGCTCCTGAGTGGACACCTTCGGCGCCGGCGGACCACAATGCCCGTCCACCGTGCCATCACGCGAACGACGACAGGAGCTCGCCGCCACGATGCGCGCACGAGGACCGACACCGTTCCGGCGGGTCACGCGCGGACTGATCGCGACGGCGCTGCTGTGGTTGGCCGGCGCGACGCATGTCACAAGGCTTGGCGCCGCGCCTGACGAGCCGGCGCTCCTGACCCTGTCGATTGTCGGCACCAGCGATCTTCACGGGGCCGCCCTTCCGACAAACAGTCCCGGCGGTCTGCCGCTGCTCGCCGGATACGTGAACAATCTGCGGGCGGCGCGCGCGTCGGACGGCGGATCGGTTCTGCTGATCGACTCCGGCGACACGTTTCAGGGCCACATCGAATCGAATCTCAGCGAAGGCGCCCTCGTCGTCGACGCGTACAACGCGATGGGATACGCCGCGGAAGCCGTCGGCAACCATGATTTCGACTTCGGATCCGTCGACTCGCCGGCGGCGCGACAATCGGCGGGCGACCTCCGCGGCGCTCTCAAGGCGCGCGCGGCCCAGGCCAGATATCCCTTCCTCGCGGCGAACCTGATCGACGAAGCGACGGGCCGTCTCGTAAACTGGCCCAACGTCCGGCCGTCGGTGATCGTGAAGTCGGCCGGCGTCACTATCGGCATCGTCGGCGTCATGACGATCGATGCGTTGCGGTCGACCATCGCCGCCAACGTGCAGGGATTGCGCGTTTCGCCGCCGGGCCCGGCGATCGCGGCCGAGGCCTCGAAGCTTCGTTCGGCCGGCGCCGAAGTCGTAATCGTCGCCGCGCATGCGGGCGGGCGCTGCGAGCGGTTCGACGATCCCGAAACCTGGCGTCGTGCGACGACGACTCGGAGATTTTTCAGGTCGCGAGGAGCCTGCCGCATGGGCTTGGTGGACGTCATCGCGGCCGGTCATACCCACGGCGCGCTCGCGCAGCGGGTCAACGGCATCGCCATCATCCAGCCGTTCTCGCAAGGCCAGGCGTTCGGCCGCGTCGACGTCGTGTTCGATCGACGGACGAGAACGGTCGCGCGGATGCGGCTCTTCGCGCCGCAGCAGCTGTGCGGCCGTGAAGATCGCGCCACGGGGACCTGCGTGCCCGCCACTGAATCGACGTCGCCGGCGCAGTACGAAGGAAAGCGCGTCGAATCCGATCCAGCGGTCGAGGGCGCGATGGCGCCGGCGCTCGAGCGCGTCCGTCACCTCCAGGCAACAACGCTCGGGAGGTCTCTCGACGTCCCGATTCCCCGAGGAAGCGACCTCGGCTCGCCGCTGGGAAACTTCTTCGCCGACGCGCTCCGCGACGCGGTTCCGGGCGCGGACGTCGCCGTTATCAACACCGCGACGCGCGGTCTCTGGGCAGACCTGCCGGCTGGGCCGCTGACGTTCGGACGGCTCTACGAGGTGTTCCCCTTCGACAATCGCATCGCGCGGGTGACGATGAGCGGCACCGACCTGCGAGGCTGGGTCGCCAACGAGATCGGACAGGGCCGCCGGAGCGGGCTGGGCATTTCGGGCGCAGATGTGCGAATCGGTTGTCTCGCGGACGGAACCCACGTCAGTCTCCTCCGCGACGGTGGACGAGCGATCCAGGACAACGACCGGCTGCTCGTCGTGACGATCGCGTCACCGACGCTCAGCGGGAACGTGGCGATGGCCGCTCCTGCGGACGGCGTTGCCCCGACCGACAAGGCGCCAATCGTGCGTGAAGTGGTCGAGGACTGGTTTCGGCAGCCGGGACATCTGCTGCAGGGTCAGCACGGCGCTTCCAGCCATCGCATGGAGTTCGTGAACAGGCAGGCCGCCGGTTGCGTCGCATCCTTTTCGCTCGATCGCAAGCGCATAAACACGACCAGCCGCTGATTCGGACGTTGAGGCTTACGTCCGAAGACGACGGTCGCATCCATGAGCTGCACTGGAGGGCATGTCGCGACTCAGGGGTTGGAACCTCATGACCCATCCCGCGTGTGACCGCTCGAAATACTCAGCAAATCGATACGGTACAGTTTCTGCTCCTCCCTCGAGCAGAGCCGCTCGGCAGAACGTCCGAGTGAGGAGGGGTCATGCTTCACTACGCGCTGGTATTTCTCGTTGTCGCCCTGATCGCGGGCCTGCTGGGTGTGTCGGGGGTTGCCGCCATGGCGACCCAGATCGCGTACGTCCTGTTCGTGATCGCGATCGTGCTGTTCCTCGTGCACATACTCACGGGCCGGCGAACAATCGCCTGACGCGTGCAGAATTGGCGTTGTAGGGCGGACCGCGTGCCGCCGAGCCGACACAATGGTCGGCCCTACGGCGACCAATTCTGCAATGCACTCTTCGTTCGATGTAGCGCGGACCTTGAACACGCTTAACGTTCGCAGCGCCGTCGCCGGATCGATGCGCACGACACGCCGGGCCGGAACGGCTGCCGCCATCGCGGACACGGCGCACAGGACGGCGATCGCACCACCCCAGATCAGGCCCGATGGCGGCTGCACGTCGGTCAGGATGGCCACCAGCGCGGAAACGGCGAGTTGCGCGCCGGCCAGCCCGGCGGCGATGCCGATGCTCACGCTCCTCAACGTCTCGCCGGTGACGCGCGCCCAGACACCCGACGGCCGCGCGCCAAGCGCGAGGCGTACGCCGACTTCCTTCGTGCGCTCGGTCACCGCGCGCGAGGTCAGCCCGTAGAGTCCGACAATAGCGAGCAGGAGTCCCGTCGCGGCAAACGCATTGAGCAGCGCCGTTCGAAAGCGATCCGGCGCGAGCGACCTGCCCACGAAGTCGACGAGCGGCGTGAACCGATCCACGACCTGCGTGCGATCGGCGGACGCGACCGCCTCGCGCAATGCCTGGATGGCCGCGGCCGGCTCGCCGGTATACCGCACCACGAATGCCGCCGGCGCCGTAGCCGGCAGATTCTGAGCCAGCGGCAGGTACAGCGTGGGATCGGCGCGTTGCGTGAGGCTCACGTCGCGGACGTCGGCCACCATGCCGACGACGGTGATCCACGGCGTATCGGGACCGCGGCGCAGCCGGCGGCCGATCGGATCCTCTCCTGGCCACACCAGCTCCCCCAGCGACTCGCTCACAATCGCCACCGCCGGCGTCGTCATCCCGTCGGAGGCGGCGAAGTCGCGGCCGCGCCGGATCGAGACGCGAAGCGCGGCGAAGTAGCCGGGCGTGACACGGCGAAAATTGCTGGTCCGCATCTGCCGATCGGCTGTCGGCCGGTTCTCCGCGTCGAACAGCGTGACGTATGTGAAGCCGGGCTCGAATCGATTGTTCACGCTCGCGGCGGCGACGATCCCGCGTCGAGCGCGCACGCGATCCACGACATCTTCGACGAACTGAATCCGCTGAGCGCTCGTCGCCGATCGACCGGCCGCGCCCAGCTGAGCGGTCAGGACGTGTTCGGGGTCGTACCCGGGCGTGACTCGGGACGCGCGAAGAAATGCCTCGGCCAGCGCGCCGCCAATCACGAGCAGCACCAGCGTGATCGCCGTCTGCGCCACGACGAGCGCCGCACGCAGGCGCCGGGCGCGCGGCGTCGCGGTGGCGCGGCGAGGATCGTCGGCGGCACCCTGCGAGAGATGCTCCATCGCCGTGGCCGCCGGCCACACACCCGCCGCCAACGCCAGGGTCGCGGCCACTGCCAGAGCGAACGCCTGCACGCGCCAGTCGATCGCGATCGGCCCGACCGCTCGTGCGGTCGACGGATCCAGCGCGAGCATCATCGGAAGCCCCGCGCGCGCGAGAAACAATCCGGCGAGCGTGCCCGTGCCGAACACGATCAACGATTCGAACAGCACCAGCCGCAGGAGATCCGCCGGTGACGCGCCGAGGCTGGCACGCAGCGCGAACTCGGCACGGCGGGTCAGCATGTCGGCAAGCGTGACGTTCGCGATGTTCGTGCAGGCGACGGCGAGCAGCAGCAGCGACATCGCAAAGAGGACCAGCAGCACGGAACGCCGGTCGCCGAACTGCGCCTCGCGAAGCGACACGACTTCGGCCGTCCACCCGTGCTCGGAGGCCGCCTCGCTGGCGTTGGCCGCCATCAGCGACGCGATCTCCCCGCGCGCCTCACCCAGCGTCCGCCCCGGAGCCAGACGTCCGACGCTGACGCTGAACGTCGCGTTCGGCTGCGGCAGATGGCTCGCATTGGTCCCCAGCGGCGTCCAGAGCTCGGTGTCCACGTACGCCGGTTGGAAGTCCGGGCCCATCACGCCGAGGACGACATGCGGCGCGCCGTCGATCGACATCGTGCGTCCGATGGCCGCCGGGTCGCCGCCGAAGAGCCGCTTCCACGCTCCGTGGCTCAGGACGACAAGTCCGTTGCCGTCCACATCCTCGTCCGGTGTGAACACGCGGCCGAGTTCCGGGCGGCCGCCAAGGATGGCGAAGAAGCCGGCCGAGACGCTCCCGGCCTTGACGATGACCGGCTCGCCCGCTCCGGTGAGGCTGCGGTCGCGCGGCCAGAGGACCTCGAGGCCGTCCAGCGTGTGCGATCGCTCACGGAACCGGACGAAGTCGAGCGAGTGGAGCGGATTTCGCTGCCGCGCCTCGCTCAGGCCTGGCGGCAGCGTGAAGATGCGCACGAGGCGATCGCTGTCGGGAAACGGCAGCGGCCGGAGCATCGTCGCGTTCACGACGGCGAAGACGGCGGTGCCGACACCGGTGACCAGCGCCAGGGTCACCGCGATCAGCACGTACGGGCCAGGACGACGGCAAAGGCGGCGAAGCAGGACCATGGAGATCGAGTCTAGGGCGCGCGATCGCCCTCCGACAGCGCGTAGTTTTCATCGCATTGATGAAATGGGCTCACGCGACTCGTTCTCGTCTCACACCTGTTCGATCAGACAGTGATATGAACGAGTCTGCCGGCCGATCTTCAGCGAAATAGTGCTCACGATGCCGACAACGAACTAACAGTAACAGGCTGATAGTTTTCGCAGCTATCTGGAACCCATCCGATCCATTAGGCTCGCCGTATTTCCGCGAGTAACTCCACACCACGAAATCGATGAATCTCAGAGAGAGCGACTCCGTCCACAAGGCGCATCCTGATCGCCGACGATCACGAACTCGTGCGGCAGGGTATTCGCGCCATTTTCAGCGCCGAGCCAAGCTGGGTTGTCGTCGGTGAGGCGACAACGGGCCGGCAGGCTCTCGCGATGGCGCTCGAGTCGAAGCCTGACCTCGTCGTCCTCGACGTGGCTCTCCCGGAGTTGAACGGAGTCGAGGTCACGCGACGGATCCGGCAGGCCTCGTCGATGGCCATCCTCATCGTCACGATGCACGAGTCCGACCAGATCTTCCAGGATGCACTGGAGGCCGGGGCCAACGGCCTGGTGCTGAAAGCCGAGGCCGGACGAACGCTGGCAGACGCAGCGCGAGCCATTTTCTCGCGCGGTGAATTCATCTCGGAACGGGACCCGACGTGCTGCCGGACGACGGGACTTGCATGAAGTCGACAGGCGAACGCTCCCGCGAAACCCCATGGTCCTGACAGCGCGCGAGCGTGAAGTGCTGCAGTTGCTGGCCGAAGGCCAGGCCAACAAGGAGGTGGCGAACGCGCTCGGAATCAGCACCAAGACCGCCGAAACGCACCGCGCACACATCCTGGCGAAGCTGAACGTTCACTCCATGAGTGAGCTCGTCCGATACGCCATCCGCAACAGCATCATTCAGGCCTGACCGCATCTCCCGACCTGCCAATCCAGCCGCTGCTGCGAATACAGAATCTACTGTATTGTTGTGACCCCGCCCCGTACGGTTTATATCGTCCCATCATGCGGAACAATTCAAGTTCGGCGGCGGCCGGTGGCCGCGACGGGTTCGTTCGCGGCTTCATTCCCAACGGCGATTCCCGGGCGGCGCGTCTCCCGGCGTTCGACCGTAACACTCTGGCGGATCCGGGTCACACGGCGACGTCCGCCAACACCAAAGCGCAGCTCGAATTCCCGCGCCTGGTCGCGGACATGGCGGCGAGGTTTGGCACGATCGATCCGGCATCCATCGACGCCGCGATCGTCGACGGTCTCCGTCAAACAGGGGAGCTGCTGCAGTTGGACTGGGCCGTCATCTGGCGCCGGCCAGCGGGCCACGCGACGGCGAGCCCTGCCCATTTCTGGATCCGGCCTTCCTGCACCGACGCGCCGGATCCTCAAGCGGCGGCGGCGCTCACCATGAAGCTCGCCAACCACGAAACCGGCGAGCCCGTCTACTTCGGCGACAGCGCCGATCTTCCCGAAGATGAGCGCGAGGTGTTCAGGCGCAACAGGCTCCGCGTCCGGCATCGTCATTCCGCTGCCATCGTCCGGCGACGGCGAGCTGACGGCGTTGGCGTGCGGATCGTCAACCTCCGAACAGTCGTGGGCCGATTTGAACCTCGAGCGGATCCGATTGGTGGCCGCCCTCCTTGGACAGGCGCTCGCGACCAAAGTGAGAAACGTCGCGCTGCAAAAGGCGCTCGATGAAGTGGAACGCCTTCGTGACCGCTTCGCGTCGGATACGGTTGATACCCGTCGCGAGGTCAAGGTCCTCAGAACGCCGAATCCCATCGTGTCGGAGAGCCCCGCGATGCGTCAGGTGTTCGCGCAGCTCGAGCAGGTCGCGCCGACTCCCGCGACGGTGTTGTTGCTCGGCGAGACAGGGTCGGGCAAGGAAGTGCTGGCGCAGGCGATTCACGACCTGAGCCCGCGCCGGCAGAAGCCCATGATCCGCGTGAACTGCGCCGCCATTCCGACGGCCCTGATCGAAAGCGAGCTGTTCGGCCGCGAGCGGGGCGCCTACACCGGCGCGCTCTCCCGCCAGATCGGCCGCTTCGAGGCCGCACATCAGTCGACGCTGCTCATCGACGAGATTGGCGACCTGTCGATCGAGGTGCAGATCAAGCTGCTGCGCGTGCTGCAGGAACGGGTCATCGAACGCCTCGGCAGCACCCAGCCGATCAAGGTCGACGTCCGCATCATCGCGGCGACCAACCGCAGTCTCGAAGACGCGGTGCGCAACAAGACGTTTCGCGAGGATCTCTTCTATCGCCTGAACGTGTTTCCGGTGTCCGTGCCGCCGCTGCGCGAGCACGTGGAAGACATCCCGGCGCTGGTGTGGAATTTCGTCGACGAGTTCTCGCGGTCGTTCGGCAAGCCGATCCACTCGATTCCGCAGGAGTGCATGCGGCAGCTCCAGCGCTACGAGTGGCCCGGGAACGTTCGCGAGCTGCGGAACCTGGTCGAACGCGCCGTCATCATCGCCACCGGACCGCAGCTGACGGTGTGGCCGCCGCGGGCAGAACAGCATCCCATGCGGCAGGCAGACATGACGCTGTGCGCCCTCGAAGGGGAACACATCCGCGCGGTGCTCGAGAAAACGAACTGGCGGGTTCGCGGACCGTTCGGCGCGGCCAACCGTCTGGGGCTGAAGCCGACCACGCTCGAGAGCCGGATGGCGCGTCTGGGAATTACGCGAAAGAAGGATCGTTGACCGACGCGGCAATCGGCACGTGCGCGCAGATCGACGTCCCGCCGGCCGGACGCGACCGGATGACGATCTCGCCTCCCAGCAGGCGGGCGCGCTCCAGCATGCCAATCAGGCCTGGGCGCGCGACCGCTGAGGACCGCTTCGGTATCGAAACCGATTCCAGAATCGGAGACCTCGAGGTCGATGTGCGCCCGGTGTTCCGCGCAGCGTCACCCGCACCGTGGCCGATCCGGCATGCTGCACCGCGTTCGTCGTCGCCTCCTGCAGGATGCGATACAGCAGCAGCGAGACCCAGGCCGGCAGTCCCTCTGGGATGGCCTCCCCGCTGAACTCGACGTCCACGTTCGACTGTTTCGACATGTCCCTGCAGAAAGACGCCGAAGCGGCGACGATGCCGAGGTATCTGAGCCTCGGCGGATAGAGTCCATGTGAGACGACCTGGATGTCTCTTCGCCAGCGCGAGCGATCGATCGGACAGCGCCTGAAGCTTGTGTTGGACGTCGGACTCGGGAAGCGATCTTGAGGAGGAGGTCGAGGTCAATTGTCAACGCCGCTGCTCGTTGACCGAAGTCGTCGTGAAGCCGGCGGGCCAGGCCGAACGCGCTCGGCCTCGTGTGCTTCGATCAGCAGCGCCTCGATCGCGGCGTCATCCCGGAAAGTCATTCCCGCACCGGCTCAATCGATTGTCCCGTGCGGGATTGAAACACGTTGCAGGGTCCCTGACAATCCGTAAATCACTGTAGATGACCTGGTTGCCCTGACAAGATGAATCAAGCGAGAGTAATCATCGCGGACGACCACGCCTTCGTGCTGCACGGTCTCGTCAACCTGCTCGCGGATCGGTTCGACGTCGTCGCCGCCGTCGCCGACGGCCAGCAGCTCGTCGAAGCCGCGACACGGCTGCATCCAGACGTTGTCGTGACCGACATTTCCATGCCGGGCATGAACGGCATCGAGGCCCTGGCGCGGCTCAAGGGCACGGGCGCCAAGATTGTCGTGTTGACGCTGCACGCCGATCCGGAGCTGGCGGCCGCCTTGATCCGATCGGGCGCCTCTGGATTCGTGGTGAAGCTCCTGGCCACCAGCGAACTCGTCACGGCGGTCGAACACGTGCTGCAGGGTGAGGTCTATTGCTCCACGGACGTGAATGCTCGCCGCGATGCTCACCAACCAACGGGCGCATTGACACGCGCGGGCCGCACTCCGCTATTCCGGGACACGCTTCTCAGACTAACGCGTTTTCCTTGCGGTGTAGTGCAGGCCTTCAAGGCCTGCCCGACACGGCGGACCTGAAGTTCCGCACCACATCGGACTGAAAAGCTAGAGCGGCGCCGCCTCGAGTGCCTCCGGTGCATCGGAGGTTCTCCAATACTCCTGCCGGGCTATTCGACGGTTCACCGGTTTTCCGCGCATCGTCGTGGATCGCGGCTGGCACGTCCGTTGCCCCTTTGCCAGATGAAACACATCCGTTTGCCGGTTTTCCGGGAGTTTGAAATGCCAACACCACCGCCACACGTCTGGAACACGACCTCCTTGGCGACAAGGCCGTACCGGCCGACGCCTACTACGGTGTGCAGACCGCCAGGGCCCTGGAGAACTTCCACATCTCCGGCGTTCACCTCGCACACTACCCCAATCTCATCAAAGGTCTCGGGATGGTGAAGATGGCGGCCGCGCGCGCCAACTTCGAGTGCGGTCAGTTCAGCCGCGAGATCGCGGCCGGCATCGAAAGCGCCTGTCAGGAGCTGATCGACGGCAAGCTCCACGGCGAATTCCAGCTCGATGTCTTTCAGGGCGGCGCCGGCACGTCGACCAACATGAACGCGAACGAGGTGATCGCCAACCGCGCGCTGGAGCTGATGAACCATCACAAGGGCGAATACAAGAATTGCGATCCGCACGACCACGTCAACTGTTCGCAATCCACCAACGACGCCTATCCGTCCGCCCTTCACGTGGGCATGGCGCTTGGCAACAAGCAGCTCGTGGCCGCCGTGAACGAACTGATCGCGGCGTTTCGAGCCAAAGGAAAGGAGTTCGCCGGCATCGTGAAGATGGGCCGCACCCAGTTGCAGGACGCGGTGCCGATGACGCTCGGTCAGGAATTCGAAGCGTTTGCCGCGACGCTGGGCGGCGAGGTCCAGGCGCTGCAGGCGATGGAACGCGTGCTCTGCGAAACGAACATGGGCGCCACCGCCATCGGCACCGGCTTGAATGCGCCTCCTGAATACGCCGCGATCTGTACCAGACATCTCGCGTGCGATTACCGGCCTCCCGATCCAGCTGGCCGAGAACCTGATCGAGGCGACTCAGGATACGCAGGCCTTCGTCCTCTACTCCTCGTGCATGAAGAGCCTGGCGATCAAACTGTCCAAGGTGTGCAACGACCTCCGGCTGCTCTCGTCAGGGCCGCGCTGCGGCCTTCGCGAGATCAACCTGCCGGCCAAACAGCCTGGCTCGTCGATCATGCCCGGCAAGGTGAATCCGGTGATCCCGGAAGTCGTGAACATGGTGTGCTTCCGCGTCATCGGCAGCGACCTCACGGTGACGATGGCGGCCGAGAACGGACAGCTTCAGCTCAACGTGTTCGAACCGGTGATCGCCGCCTGCATCTTCGAGGCCCAGACCATGTTCGTGAACGCGGCAAAGACGCTCCGGACGCAGTGTATCGACGGAATCACGGCGAACGCCGACGTCACACGGCACTACGTGGAATACAGCATCGGCGTGGTCACGGCGCTCAACCCGGTCATCGGCTACGACCGGTCGACCGAGCTTGCCGCCGAAGCCATGAAGACCGGCCGCGGCATCATGGAACTCGTGCGAGAGAAGCACATCCTGACCGAGCAGCAGATCAACGAGGTACTCGATCCGGTCGCGATGACCGGACAGGCGCGGCGGTGACCGATTCCGGCGGCCGCACGGCTATCGCCGCGAGGATCGCGACCGCGGTCCTCTTTGCGATGCTGTGGTGGAGTCCGCCGCCCGGAGACCTGGCTCTCCAGGCGTGGCGTCTCTTTGCGATCTTCGCCTCGGCGATTTTCTCGGTGGTGACCGGTGCGCTGCCGATTCTCACGGCGTCGGTGCTGGCTCTCGCGGCGGCCGTTCTCACCGGCTTGCTCAAGCCGGCCGACGCGTATGCCGGCTTCGCCAACGGCACCATCCTGCTCATCGTCGTCGCATTTCTCGTCGCCGGCGCGGTGGTCAAGTGCGGGCTCGGCGCGCGCGGAGGCCACTGGATGGTCAGCCGGTTCGGCCGCTCGACGCTGGGACTGTCCTACTCGATCTTCCTGTTCGATGCCGTGATCGCACCGGCCTTTCCCAGCAACACGGCGCGGTCGGGCGTCCTCTATCCGCTGGCGCTCTCGGTGGCCGAGGCGGCCGGCGCGAGGGTCGATCGCCCCGATCGCAAACGCCTCGGCGCCTTTCTGATGTACTCCGGCATCGCGAGCCTCAGCGTCTCGTCCGCGTTGTGGCTGACGGCGATGGTGGCCAACCCGCTCGGCAGCGAGATCGCGAAGGGGTTCGGTGTCGAGATCGGATTCTCCCGATGGCTGCTGGCCTCATCGGTGCCCACGCTCTGCGCCATCGCGCTCCTGCCGTTCGTGCTCTACCACGTCATCAAGCCGGAAGTCCGAGCGACACCCGAGGCTCCCGTCGCCGCACGGAAAGCGCTTGCCGCGCTCGGTCCGCTGAAGCGGGACGAGCGGATCGTGCTGATTGTCTTCGTCGGAATGGTTGCGCTCTGGGCGTCGGCGGCAACCTTCGGATTGGATTCGACGGCCGTCGCGTTTCTCGGCCTGGGTGCCCTCCTGGCCACGGGAGTCATTACGCCCGGCGATATCAGTCGGCAGGGAGACGTGCTGGCAACGTTCATCTGGTTTGCCGTGCTGTTCACGCTGAGCGATCAGTTGAACACGCTGGGGTTCATGGGATTTCTCGGCCGCCGCCTGGCCGGCGCGTTGTCGGGTCTGGCCTCGCCGACCGCCGGGCTCGTCCTCGTCGTCGGCTACATCGTCCTGCACTACCTGTTCGTGAGTCAGACCGCGCACCTGTTCGCACTGTTTGGAGTGTTTCTCGACGTCGGCGTGAAGCTCGGCGTGAACCCCGCCGTTCTCGCGTTCCAGTTGCTGTTCGCCACGAACTACTTTGCGCCGATCACGCCTCAGGGCTCGAGCGCCAACCTGCTGTTTGCCGGATGCGGCTACCTCTCTCAGGGAGATCTCTACAAGCTTGGGGCGATCACGACCGGTGTCAGCTTCCTCGTGTACGCCCTCGTGGCGACACCGTGGCTGATGCTGACGATTCGCTGAAGGAGCGACAACATCCGCTCACGAGGAGAAGAACACATGTCACGAAATCATCGTTTGTTGCCGGTCGCTGTCGGTCTCGGAATCGCCATCCTCGGCCACACCGGGCGAGTGTCGGCCCAGTCCTCGTCCGGTCTGCCGACGGTCGTTGTGCTCGCCACGGGCGGCACGATCGCGGGTGCGGCGGCCACCAACGTCCAGGCCGGCTACACGTCAGGCCAGGTTGGCGTCGATCAACTGATCGCTGCCGTTCCCGAGGCCAAGAAGTTCGCCAACATGCGCGGCGAGCAGATTTCCAACATCGGGTCGCAGGACATGAACGACGAGGTGTGGCTCAAGCTGGCCAATCGCGTCAACGCGCTCGTCGCCATGCCCGATGTGGCGGGCATCGTGATCACCCACGGCACGGACACCATCGAGGAAACGGCCTACTTTCTCGATCTCGTGGTCAAGTCGAGAAAGCCCGTCGTCCTGACCGCCGCCATGCGGCCGGCAACGGCACTCTCGGCCGACGGTCCGCTCAACTTCTTCAACGCCGTCGCTGTCGCCGCGAGCAAGGAAGCCGTGGGCCGCGGCGTGCTCGTTGTGGTGAACGACTGGATTCATGACGCGGCATCGCTGACCAAGACCAGCACGACCGCGGTGCAGACGTTCTGGTCGCCGCTCTCGGGACTCATCGGCACGGTGGCCTACGGACAGATCGAGTTCTATCGCGGACCCGTCGGCAAGAACACCGCGACTTCCGAGTTCTCGGTGGACGGCGTGACGACGTTGCCCCGCGTGGACATCATCATGGCTCACGAAAACATGGACGGCGCGCTCATCGACGCGGCGGCCGCGGCCGGCGCCAAAGGCATCGTGATCGCCGGCGTGGGCAATGGCAACCTCACCGACAAAGCCGTCAAGGCCCTTGCCGCGCAGGCCAAGAAGGGCGTCGTCTGCGTGCGGGCATCACGAGTCACCACGGGACGCGTCGGCCGCAACGTCGAACTGGAGGACGACAAGCTGGGCTTCATTGCATCCCTGGACAAGAACCCGCAGAAGGCCCGTGTGCTGCTGCGTCTGGCGCTGCTGAAGACGCAGAGTCTGGCGGACGTGCAGAGAATCTTCGACGAGTACCTAGATGGATCAACTCGAAGCGTTTCTCCACGATTCGCCAGGGCTGTGTTTGTTCCTGAGCATCCTGCTCGGGACCATCATCGGCCGCTTTCATGTCAAGGGCGTCGGCTTCGGATCCGTCGTGGGAACGCTGCTGGCCGGGATGGTCGTGGGCATCCTGGCCAAGCCGGAAATACCCGAGCTCCTGCGCTGGACATTCTTCTACCTGTTTCTGTTTTCGATTGGCTACTCGGTCGGCCCGCAGTTCTTCGGCAGCTTGAAGAAGGAGGCCTTGCCGCAGATCGTGCTCTCGATCGTCGTGTCGCTGACGGGTCTGGCGACGGTGATCGGCTGCGCCGCGGCGTTCGGTTTCGACGAGGGGATCGCCGTCGGCACGCTGTCCGGCGGGATGACGCAGTCGGCCGCGCTGGGCACCGGCGTCAGCGCCATCGCCGAACTGGCGATTCCAGAAGAAGCCAAGGCCACGCTGATAGCGAACGCGCCGCTCGGCGACGCGATCACCTACGGATTCGGCGACTTCGGCTTGATTCTCTTCATCACGTGGCTGGGCCCCAAGATGCTGCGGGCCGATCTCAGGAGCGAGGCCAAGGAGCTGGAATCAAAGCTCGCCGGGACCAAAGGTGGGCAGGTGTTCCTGGGCACCCACTACAGCGTGCGAGCTCATCTCGTCGAGAACGCCGACGTCGCGGGCTCCAGCATCGAGGCCCTGGAGAACCGATGGGCGGATGCGCGGCTGTCTGTGCAGCGAGTGCGTCGCGGCGAGGAGCTGCTGAAACTGAGCCCCGCGCTGTTGCTCGAACGCGGCGATCAGATAGTGGTGTCGGCTCGAAGGGAGGGTTTCCTCCAGGCCGATCGCACCATCGGGCCGGAGGTGGACGATCCTGGACTGCTCGCGGTGCCGGTGACCACGGGCAACGTCGTCCTCACGAACGGTCGGCTCGTGGGCAAGACCATCGACGAGATGGGACGCGACCCGAATGCGCGGGGCGTGTACCTGGAGTCGCTGCGCAGAGGCGCCGAACTGATGCCGCGCGAGCCAGGGACGACGCTCGAGCGCGGTGACGCGCTGAAGATCGTCGGGGCCCCCGACGATGTCGACCGCGCCGCGAAGCAGATCGGGTTCGTCGAGCGCGATCTCGCTGCGACCGATCTCACCTTCGTCGCCGGCGGGATCTGCGCGGGCATGCTGCTCGGGCTCCTGAAGCTCAATGTAGGAGGGGTCACTCTCGGCCTCGGCACGGCCGGATCGATTTTGATCGTCGGGCTGGCCGGTGGATGGGCGCGCAGCCGCTACCCCGTGTTCGGCTCGATCCCGGAACCCGCGCAGCGCCTGCTGATGGATATCGGCCTCATCGTCTTCATCGCCGTCGTCGGCATGCACGCGGGCCCACACGCCGTCGAGGCCTTCCACACGAGCGGCGGCGCGTACTTTGTGAGAATCTTCGTGGCCGGCATCATCATCACCACGATCCCGCTCGCCGTGGGGACCATCGTCGCGCGATTCGTGCTGAAGATGAGCCCTCTGATGACCCTGGGCGGGCTCGCCGGCGCGCAAACATGCACGCCGGGATTGAACGCCCTCCGCGAGGCGAGCGGCAGCAACGTGGGCTCCATCGCCTACACCGTCCCTTACGCAATCAGCAACATTCTGCTCACGGTCTGGGGGCCTGTCGTGGTGGCCATCGTGCACGCGATGCGCTCGTAGGAGCATCAGGCATGAAACGAGGATTCGAGGTTCTGCGCGACAAGGCTCTCAACCGCTCCATCGCCTTCGGACGGAAGGAGAGGGACCGTCTCGGCCTGACAGGGCTGTTGCCTCACGTCGTGTCCACGCCGAAGCAGCTGGTCGATCGCGTGATGCTGAATCTCGAGCGGCTCCCTCGCGACATCGACAGGTACATGCTGCTGTCCTCGCTTCAGGATCGCAACGAGCGGCTGTTCTATCAGACGGTGATCGCGCACGTCGACCGGATCCTCCCGCTCATCTACACGCCGACGGTCGGCGAAGCCTGCAGGGAGTTCTCGCACATCGCCAGAGAGCCAAAGGGCTTTTTCATTACACCCGACGACAGGGGCAAGATCGCCCGCATTCTGCGCAACTGGCCCGACAAGGACATCCGGGTCATCGTCGTGACCGACGGGGAGCGGATCCTCGGTCTGGGAGATCTCGGCGCCAACGGGATGGGCATCCCCATCGGGAAACTGGCGCTCTACACGGCGTGCGCCGGCATCGATCCAAAGGCGTGCCTGCCGGTCACGATCGATGTCGGGACGAACAACCAGGAACTGCTGAAGGACCTGCTGTATCTCGGCTACCGGCACAAGCGGGTGACGGGTAAGGCGTACTTCGATCTGGTCGAGGAATTCGTCTGCGCCGTCCAGTCGCGATATCCCGACGCGCTGATCCAGTTCGAGGATTTCCTGACGCCCAACGCGTACGCGCTGCTCAAGAAGTACCAGTCGCGCGTGCTGTGCTTCAACGACGACATTCAGGGCACCGCGGCGGTCGCGCTCGCGGGCGTGTACTCGTCCACCAGGATTACGGGTCTCGCCTTCAAGGATCTGAAGATCATGTTCCTGGGGGCGGGCTCCGCCGCCACGGGGATTGCCGATCTGATGACCGCGGCTCTTGTGGACGAGGGCCTCTCGCCGGAGGACGCGCGTCGACACCTGTGGTTCGTGGACATCAATGGCCTGGTGGTGAAGGACCGCGAGGACCTCATGGACCACAACCTTCCGTACGCGCACGAACATCGGCCGCTCGAATTCCTCGACGCGATTGACGCGATTCGGCCTCACGTCCTCATCGGCGCCACAGGGGCACCGAATACGTTCACCCAACAGGTCATCGAACGGATGAGCGGCGTGAATTCCCGGCCCACGATCTTCGCGCTCTCGAACCCGACGTCAAAGGCAGAGTGCACACCGGAACAGGCGTATCGCTGGAGCCAGGGGAGGGCGATCTTCACGAGCGGCAGCCCGTTCGACCCGGTCACCTACGACGGCGCCACGTTTCGGCCCGCGCAAGGCAACAACGCGTACGTCTTTCCCGGCATCGGCCTCGGAGCCGTCGCATGTCGCGCACGGATGCTGCCCGACGAATTGTTCCTGGCGGCGGCCCGCGCCCTGGCCGCGCTGGTTCGACAGAAAGATCTCGACCAGGGCTCGCTCTATCCGCCGCTGCAGGAAATCAGAAACATTTCGCTCGCGATCGCCGTCGCCGTCGCAGACAAGGCGTATTCGATGAACCTGGCGCGAAGAAGGCGCCCTCGCAGCCTGCGACGAAGCGTTGAAGCGTTCATGTATCACCCGTGAACGCCGCTCCAATCGTCGGAGGCCGAGCCTCCGACGACGAGTCCCCTTCCGAAATATCGGAGCCGCCGCGCGAGCGGTTTCCGGGCTCGTGTCGGGCGCCGCCTTGCGGCCGCTCGAGCCCCTCGATGAATTCTCAATGAATTCTCACCTTTCTGACAGCCTCGCAACCTGAGGTTTCGCAACGCGGATCGTGACGGACGGCACAAAACGTGAACATGCCGGTCCGGGCACCTCTGCTGTCGGTGAGCGTGCTTCAGAGCGTGAGCATGCAACGAGCACGGACATGGGTGTTAGTGGTGTCGATGGTCGCCGGGGCTGCCGTTCATCCTGTGAGCGCTCACGACATGTCGCAGGAACAAGCGCAGGCAGCGGCCCCGCCCGTCGATTCACGCGTGGCGTCGATCGAACAGCAGCAGGCCGAGAAAGCCGCGTCGCTCGTCCCCGCGAAGGCCGACAAGATCGAGGCGTACGTCACTCGCATCTCCGACATCTTTCTCGGAGGGCAGATGCACTGGCACGCCTTCTTTCAGAACGCGTACTCGGGCGGCGGCTTCACCCTTGGTGCCGGCTTCACGCAGTTCGTCAGCCCGAACAACACGCTCGACGTGCGCGGCAGTATCACGCCCTCGGGATACAAGCGACTGGAAGCGGAATTCATTGCGCCGGGTCTCTTCGGGCGCCGCGCGACGCTGAGCGCGATCGGCGGCTGGCGGGAGGCCACTCAAGTCGGCTTCTACGGATTCGGGATGACATCGACAGCGGACGCGAGAACGAACTTCAGCTTCCAGCAGCCGTACGCGTCCACAACGCTTGACGTGCGTCCGAAGCGCAACCCGCTGTTCGTGCGCGGCACACTCGAAATCACCCAGTGGAAGCAGGCGCCCGGGTCCGGTGAGGAACCGTCCGTCGAAACCGTCTACACGCCGCAGACGCTGCCGGGCCTTGGGGCGCAACCGGTCTACGTCCACTCCATAGCGACAGTTGGCGTCGATTCGCGGCCATCGCCAGGGTACGCCCGGCGCGGCGGGCTGCTGACCGCGTCGTTTCAGGACTTCACGGATCCCGACGGCGCTGTACGGACTCCAGGAAGTCGACTACGAAGCCATCGAGCACATTCCCATTCGGCGCGACGCATGGGTCCTCTCGTTCCACGGCATGCTTCGGACGGCGTACAGCAAATCCGGCCAGCAGATCCCGTTCTTCATGATGCCGTCCATCGGCGGCGGCGACGACCTGCGGGCGTACTCGAGTTGGCGGCTTCGCGATCTGAACAGCCTCATGCTGCAGGCTGAGTGGCGCGTCCTCGTGAACCGGTTTCTCGACATGGCGGTGTTCTACGACACCGGCCGCGTCGCCTCCCGCCTGGACCAGCTGAAACTCAACGATCTGTTGTACAACGTCGGGATTGGTTTTCGCTTTCACGGACCGGCCACGACGCCCCTGCGCATGGAGCTGGCCAAAGGCTCCGAGGGATGGGCGCTCGTTCTTGGCGCGTCGCAGGCTTTCTGAGGAACGGCTGATGCGCATGCGACGACCGATCCTCATCGTGGTCCTGCTCGTCGGATTGACGTCGTCGCAGGCGTTCACACGCGGACCGAAGTTCTACCCCGACGATCCCATTGCGCGGGAGCCCGAGAGCCAGGACGCTTCACGCGCCGCCGCGTCCGAGATCGAGCTGTTCTTCGAATACTCCTACAACCTCTTCGTGACCGGCAGGCGCCAGCCCACGAACACGCGGGCGCTGAATCTGAACACGATCGACGAGGTGCCGGACTCGAGCTGGTTCACGAATCGTGTCGGAACGCGTCAGCGTCTCCGCCGAGGATCTGGCGCGCGGACCGAACGCCGGCGCCGCTCCGGCGCCCGAGCACTGGGTGCTGCTGCGCGAGAAATCGACGGGCACGAGCCCGGGCTTCACTGCCCGCGACGCCAACAATCGCACATGGTTCCTTCAGTTCGATCCGCCGGAATACCCTGGCGCCAGCACCGCGGACGTCGAGATCGCGACCAAGATCTTCTGGGGACTCGGCTACAACCAGGTCGAGACCTTCATTACCACCTTCGATCCACGCCGCGTCGACATCGATCCCAAAGCCACGGTTCGCCGCCCGTCGGGCGAGCGAACCCCTTTTACACGGGACGACATGAATCGGGTGCTCGAACGCGCCGCCCGGTCGAGCGACGGCACGTATCGCGCGTCGGCGGGGATGCTCCTCGACGGCAAGATCCTCGGCAATTTCCGTTACGCCGGCATACGTTCCGACGATCCCAACGATCTGGTGCCGCATCAGCACCGCCGCGAGCTGCGGGCACTGCGGGTGTTCGGCGCCTGGATGAATCTGGTCGATCTCAAGGCGGCCAATACGCTCGACGCCCTCGTCACGCAGAACGGACGATCGGTGATCCGGCACTACCTGCAGGACGTGGGTTCCAGTCTCGGCATGGCCAACGACTCCGGCGTCTGGGACATGGGATGGGAGTACTTCTACGACGCTCCGCCAACACTCCGGCGGTTCCGATCGTTCGGTTTCTCGCTGAGCCCCTGGCAGACGGTCCCGTATGCCGAGTACCCGTCGGCTGGCCGCTTCGAAGGCGACGCCTTCGACCCGAGGACGTGGAAGCCTCAAACGCCGACGACGGCGTACATCGAACTTCGCGCCGACGATGCCTTCTGGGCGGCACAACGCGTGATGGCGTTCAACAACGACCTCATTCGAGCCGCCGTGCACACCGGGCAGTTTGCCGATCCGGCCGCCGAGAACCACGTCGCGAGCGTGCTGATGAAACGCAGGGACACGATCGGCCGCGTCTACCTGACCGCCGTCAACCCGATTGTCAATCCAAGGCTCGACACCGACGGGACGTTGTCGTTTGACAACGCCGCGGTGGCCGCGGGGTTTGCCGCTGCGCCGGCGGCGTATCGGATCGCGTGGTCGCGTTTCGACAACGCCACGGAGGATGTGACGCGAATCGGCGAGACGCAGATCACCTCCACACGCGGCGCTCCTCTACGCAAGTCTGCCGACGCAGGCCGGGTGTCTTCATCGAGGTCGACATTTCGGCGGACAGCCAGGCGAATCCGTCGTGGGCGCATCCGGTGCGCTGCCTTCTTCCGCCGCACGGACACCGGCTGGAAACTCGTCGGCCTCGAACGAATGCCCGACCAGCCGCAGGCCTCCGCGCCCGGCCCAGGGAAACGATGATGGAGACGCCACGACCCTCTGAAACCCCGCCCGCCAGGGGACTCGTGGAGCGGCTGCTCTCGCCGATTGCCGACGTCCGGTCCGACGAGGTCCAGAGCGCCCTGCTCATGACGCTCACGATGTTCCTGATTCTGGCGGGCTACTACCTGCTCAAGACGGCACGTGAGCAGTTGATCCTCAGCGAGGGCGGCGCCGAGGTGAAGAGCTATTCCTCGGCCGGCCAGGCTCTCCTGCTTCTCATCATCGTTCCTGCGTACGGTGCGTTCGCGTCCCGGGTCAACCGCGTGCAGCTGATCCAGTGGGTGACGCTGTTTTTCGCCGCCAACCTCGTGCTCTTCGTCCTCGCGTTGTCGGTGGGTTTCCGCATCGGCGTCGTCTTCTACATCTGGGTCGGGATCTTCAACGTGATGGTGATCGCGCAGTTCTGGGCATTCGCCAACGACCTCTACACGGAGGAACAAGGCAGGCGCCTGTTCCCGTTGATTGGCGTGGGCAGCAGCCTGGGGGCCTGGGTGGGCTCCATGCGCGCCGGGACACTCGTCGAGTCCTTCGGGCCCGGACGCCTGCTGGTCGGCGGCGCCGGTTTCCTCGTGGTCAGCATCGCGCTCGCGCGATTCGTGGACCGGGTCAGCGCGCGATCGAAACCCGTGCAGGCCGCGCGATCGACAGAGAAGCTTCGGGACGGCCCGAGCGGCTTCGCGATGATCCTGTCGGACCGCTACCTCCTGCTCATCGCGGTGCTCACGCTCCTGCTGAACGTCGTCAATACGTCGGGCGAATATCTCTTCGCCCGCTATGTCGTCGCGGCCGCCGATCGAGTCTCGAGCGACCCGGCGGCTCGTCAGGCCTTCATCGGCGCCACGTACAGCAGCTTCTTCAGCTACGTCAACATGATTGGCTTTCTGATGCAGATGTTCGTGGTATCCAGAGTGTTCAAGTTCCTCGGTGTCGGAAAAGCGCTGGTCATCCATCCCGTCGTCGCGCTCTCCGGCTACCTGATGATGATCTTCGTGCCGTCGTTCGAGGCGATCCGGTGGCTGAAGATCGCGGACAACGGCCTGGACTACTCGCTCGGGAACACGACGAAGCAGGCGCTGTGGCTGCCCACGAGCCGCGAAGCCAAGTACAAAGCCAAGCAGGCGGTCGATTCGTTTTGCGTCAGGGCGGGCGATGTCCTCCAGGCGGGCATCGTCTATACGGGCGAAGTCGTGGCGCTCTCGTCAACGGGGTTTGCCGCGTTGACCGCGGTCTTCGCGTGCTGCTGGCTGGCGGTTACGTTCGGCCTGAAGAAGAAGCTGGCGGACCGGGCTCAAACGAGCGACGAGGCCAGGCTGTAACGCCCGGCCTCGTCTTCTCACTTCTCACTTCTAACTTCTTACTTCTTCTCTTTAGGCGGATAGTTCTTGAAGACCTTCTCGACAGCCTTCGTCAGGTTCTTCTGCTGTTTCTCGGGCTTGGCCTCTGTATCGATCGTTTTGCTGGCGACGCCGCGCCACACCAGTTCCTTGGGTGAGGTGGAGTAGAAATCGAACGCCAGTTGGCCGATATAGATGGTCGTTGTCGTCCCGCTCGTCATGCCGCCGCCTCCACCGTACCAGCCGCCGCCCCACCCGGGGCCGTAGGGATATCCAGTGTCGAACGACGTGTACTGCTTCTCCGTGCCGACGCCCGCCTGGTATCCGAGGTACAAATCGGCCGTGTCGGCTTCGGTCTTCGTCAGTCCCTTCTTGACGAGCTCCGCCTCAACCGTCTGCTTGATTTGCTTGTCGACGAGATCGCTCAACTTCGGAGCGTCCTTGATAACCACCCATTTGTAGGTCTTGAACTTCGTGAAGTCCGCCTGACGATCGAAGTTGTAGCGGACATCCTGGGCAAAGGCGCTCCCTGCGCTGGCAAGAACCATCATGGACGAAAGGACACACAACACCTTCCTCATCACTTACCCCTTTCGAGACAAAAAGACTGTATTGCCGAGTGCAAACGGCGGGCCCGGCGGAAACGCCACGAACTCAAGGGTTTCGGTGGAATGGCCCCCACGCCTGACCGAGACCGATCGGAGATCCTCCGATGGGTCGGAGAGCCGTCAGAAGCGGTTTCGCCGCTTGACGCGCAGCTGGGCCAGCGACCGGGCGAGCGACGCGTTGACGGCCGCGACCTCCTCGTCAGAGAGCTTGTCGCGGAGGCGGGCAGCCGCCCGCTGACGAGCCTCTTCCGCCTTGGCCGCGTCGATGTCCTTGGCGGCCACCGCCATGTCCGTGAGGATGCCGACGTAATCGCCGGTGATCTCGACCAGCCCCGCGCCGACGGCGAGAAAGTCTTGCGTGCCGTTCCTGAGGACGATGATCTCGCCGGGCTCGATCCTGGTCATCAGCGGAATGTGTTTCGGGTACACGCCAATCTGGCCGTCGACCGCCGGCATCGTGACCATGGAGACGTCTTCCGAATAGGTCACGCCGGCGGGGGTGACGATCTCGAGTTTCAGAGTGTCGGCCATGGGTCACTTCTTCTGAGCGGCGTCCCCGCTCTTTGCGCCTTCCATGGACTGCCTGACTTCCTCGATGCCGCCCTTCATGTAAAAGTTGTCCTCTGGCACGTCGTCGTGCTTGCCGTCGAGAATCTCCTTGAAGCCGCGCACGGTGTCGGCGACGGCGACCTGCCGGCCCTCGCGGCCGGTGAACGCCTGCGCCGAGCTGAAAGGCTGGCTGAGGAATCGCTGAATCTTGCGCGCCCGGAACACGGTGACTTTGTCTTCGGGCGACAACTCGTCCATGCCCAGAATCGCGATGATGTCCTGCAGGTCCTTGAAGCGCTGCAGCACTTTCTGGACGCCGCGCGCGACGTCGTAGTGCTCCTGGCCGACGATCTCCGGAGCAAGCGTGCGCGAGGTCGACGCCAGAGGATCCACCGCGGGATAGATGCCCAACTCGGCGATCGATCGCTCGAGGACGATGGTGGCGTCCAGATGCGCGAACGTCGTGGCAGGCGCCGGGTCGGTCAGGTCGTCGGCGGGGACGTACACCGCCTGGAACGACGTGATCGAGCCCTTCTTGGTGGAGGTGATGCGCTCCTGCAGGGCGCCCATCTCGGCGGCGAGCGTCGGTTGATACCCGACGGCGCTCGCCGTGCGGCCGAGCAGCGCCGACACCTCGGAACCGGCCTGCGAGAACCGGAAGATGTTGTCGATGAAGAGCAGCACGTCCTGGTTCTTCTCGTCGCGGAAGTACTCCGTGATGGCGAGGCCGGACAGCGCGACGCGCAGACGGGCGCCGGGCGGTTCGTTCATCTGACCGTAGACGAGGGCGATCTTCGACGCGCCCAGATCCTTCTCGTTGATGACGCCGGCCTGCGACATCTCGTGATACAGGTCGTTGCCTTCGCGCGTGCGCTCGCCGACGCCGGCGAACACCGAGACGCCGCCGTGCAGCTTGGCGATGTTGTTGATCAGCTCCATGATCACCACGGTCTTGCCCACGCCCGCGCCGCCGAACGCGCCGATCTTGCCGCCCTTCAGAAACGGACAAATCAGGTCGATGACCTTGATGCCGGTGGTGAGCACCTCCGGCGACGTGACCTGGTCGGCCAGCGGGGGTGGCGGGCGGTGGATCGGGTAGAACTTGTCGGACTTGACGGGCCCGCGCTCGTCGACCGGGTTGCCGGTGACATCGAACACGCGGCCCATGACGCCGTCGCCGACCGGCATCGAGATGGGCGCGCCGCTGTCGGTGACCACGCACCCGCGCTTGAGGCCTTCGGTGCCGGACATCGAGATCGTCCGCACGCGCTTGTCGCCGAGGTGCTGCTGGACCTCCAGCGTCAGCTTGAAGGGCTGATCCAGGACGGCGAACTCGACCGACAGCGCGTTGTAGATGGCGGGAAGCGCCTGCGGAAACGCGACGTCCACCACCGGACCGATGACTTGAACGACCGTGCCAGTATTCATAGGTAACCCCGGGGTTCACCCGGCCTGACCGCCGGCAATTTCCAGCAGCTCCTGCGTGATGCGCCCCTGACGCAGCTTGTTGTATTCGAGGGTGAGGTCCTTGATCATGTCGGCCGCGTTGTCGGTGGCCCCCTTCATCGACACCATGCGCGCGCTCTGCTCGCTGGCCTTCGCGTTCAGCAGCACGGCGTGGACCATGATGTTGAGGTAGTGTCCGAGCACGAACGCGATGATGTCGCTCGGTATCCGGCTCGAACGTGAACTCCAGCCCGTCGTTCTTCAAGTCCGGGGACGGCGCTCCCGGGACTTGCAGCCCCTTGATGTCGCGATAGGCAGGAACTCGAACTCCACCGGTTGCTGGACCAGCGTGTTGACGAACCGCGTCGCGACGATCTTCACCTCGTCGACATCGCCCTTCAGGAAGAGATCGCGGGCCAGCGACGCGATGGCGCGTGATTCCGCGAATCGTGGCGTGTCGCCGTACGGGAAACTCCGCGACGAGCTTCGGCGCGTGCGGGCGACGAACTGCGACGCCTTGCGGCCGGCCGTGATGAACACGGTCGAATTCGGGTTCTCCCGTGCCACGAGCCGGAACAGGTTGCTGTTGAGGGCGCCGCACAAGCCTTTGTCGGAAGCCACCAGGATGATCGCCCGTGTCTTGACCTCGCGCGTTTCGAGCAGCGGATGCGTGAAGCCGGCGGCGTGGGTCGTCGCCGTGCGCTGCATCCGGTAGAGGCGCTGCATGAACGGCCGGAAGTCGATCGCGGCCTGCTGCGCCTTGCGCATCTTCGACGCGGCGACCATCTGCATGGCCCTGGTGATCTGCGCCGTGCTGCTGATCGAGCGGATGCGCCGGCGGATTTCCCGGGTGCTCGCCATCGATCACTTCCAGAGCTGCCCGAACTGTTCGGCGGCGGACTTCAACTCGGCGGTGAGCGCGTCGCTGAGCGCCTTCTCCGCGGCGATGGTCGCGAGCAGGGCCGGTTTCGACGACGTGAGGTACTCGGTCAGCTTCGCCTGAAACTCCTTGATGCGCTCCACGGGCACCGCGTCCACGTACCCGTTCTGGACGACCCAGAGGAGCGCCACCTGCACTTCGACCGGAATCGGGTTGTGCTGCGGCTGGTTGAAGAGCTCGATGATGCGCTTGCCGCGATCGATTTTGGCCTGCGTCGTCGCGTCCAGCTCCGAACCGAACTGCGCGAAGGCGGCCAGCTCGCGGAACTGGGCGAGGTCGCCCTTGAGGCGTCCGGCGACCTGCTTCATCGCCTTGAGCTGCGCGGCCGAACCGACCCGGGACACGGAGATGCCGACCGAGATCGCCGGCCGCGTGCCCTGATAGAACAGGTCGGTCTCGAGAAAGATCTGTCCGTCCGTGATCGAGATGACGTTGGTGGGGATGTACGCCGACACGTCGCCCGCCTGCGTTTCGATGATCGGCAGCGCGGTCAGCGATCCGTTGCCGTACTTCTCGCCCGACGCGGGCGGCGCGTTCGAGCAGCCGGCTGTGGAGGTAGAAGACGTCGCCGGGATACGCCTCGCGGCCCGACGGCCGCTTCAGGACGAGCGCGACCTGGCGGTAGGCCACGGCATGCTTGGACAGGTCGTCGTAGACGATCAGCGCGTCCATGCCGTTGTCCATGAACCATTCGCCGATCGCGGCGCCGGCAAACGGTGCCAGATACTGGCTCGTCGCCGATTCGGCCGCCGGAGCCGCGACGACGATCGTGTAGGGCATCGCGCCGCTTTCTTCCAGCACTGAGATGAGCTGTGCGATCGTCGATTGCTTCTGGCCGATGGCGACGTAGATGCAGTAGAGCGGACGGTAGTCCTTGTCGCCCGCCGCTTCCGCCGCGCTGTTCAGGCGGGCCTGGCTGATGATCGTGTCGACGCAGATGGTCGTCTTGCCCGTCGAGCGATCGCCGATGATCAGCTCGCGCTGTCCGCGGCCGATCGGGATCATGGCGTCGATGGCCATGATGCCGGTCTGCACGGGCTGGCTGATCGGCCGCCGCCGCATGATGCCCGGCGCGACCTTCTCGACGGGATAGGAGACGTCGCTGACGATCGGGCCCTTGTCGTCGAGCGGCTCGCCGAGCATGTTGACGACTCGACCCAGCAGCCCCTTGCCGACTGGCACCTGAAGCAGCTTGCCGGTCCCGCGGACTTCCCCGCCCTCCTCGAGCTTCGTGTCGTCGCCGATGATGATCACGCCGACGTCGGTCTCCTCGAGGCTCAACGCGATGCCGGTCACGCCGTGACCGAGATCGAGCATCTCGTTCAGCATCACGTCGCCCAGGCCTTCGACGCGGGCGACGCCGTCGCCGAGCTTCGCGAATGATCCCGACGTTCTGCTTGATGACCGTGGCCCTGGCGCCGGCGATTTGTGCTTCGATTTCCTGTATCAGGTTGGCCATCGGTTTACCTCACCGCCGGTCGACTCACTCAGAACCGCGACTCGAGCGCAGCCAGGCTGCCCTTGACGCTGCCGTCGTAGACGTCGCTGCCGACCTTGATGCGCACGCCGGCAATCAACGCCGGGTCGTCGGCAAACGACGTGGCGACGTCCGGCCCGTACAACCGGGACAGCGCCGCTTCGATGCCGGCCCGCACGTCGGCCGGTAGCGGCGCGGCGCTGTCCACCTCGGCGTGGTGCCGGGTCACGTCGAGCCGCACCAGGCGTTGAAACCGCGAGAGGACGTTCAACCCGCCGGACCGGCCCGGCCGCGATCACTCAGCTGCACCACCTGCCGGACCCGGGCTTCGTCGAGCGTGCCGCCGACCAGACACAGGCGGAACAGCTCCCTGGCGTCGCGCTCCGCGTGCTTCCTGGTCTGCATCGGGAATCCTCTTCGGACCTAGGCGCTCAGGCGCTTCGCGGTCTCTTCGGACAGCCGGCGCTGATCGTCTGGCGTCAGGACCTTGCCGATCGACGGCGGCCGTGGTCTGCACGACCAGCCGGCCCACTTCGCGGCGAAGTTCGGTCAGCATGCGCGCATGCTCGGCGGCGGCACTTTCGCGCGCCTTGGCCACGATCTGCTCGGCGGTCGCAAGCGCCCGCTGCGCCTCCTGCTCCTGCAGGCGTTTGGCGGCCTCGCGCGCGTCGGCGAGGAACTTCTGGCCCTGCGCGTGAGCGTCGGCGATGACACCCTGCCGCTGCGCTTCGATGCCGGCGAGCGCCGCGTTGATCTTCTCGGTGTTCGCCACGCCCATGGCAATCTGCTTGCGCCGCTCTTCGAGCATGCGCAGCACGGGTTGATAGGCGAGCCAGTACAGCATCGCGCACACGATCGCGAAACTGATCATCTGGGCCGTCAGGTGAGGCCAGTCCACGCCGAAGGTTCTGGCGATCTCTGCGACTCTGAGCTCATGCGCGCGCCGATCTCCGCCTCTCGATGCCCATCGCCGGCGCCTACTTGGCGAGGAACAAGGCGTAGAAGACGATGGCTTCGGCGAAGGCGATGGACAGAATCGACTGGACCAGAATCGCCGTCGCCGCGCCGGGATTGCGTCCGACCGCGTCGGACGCCTTCATGCCGATGAGGCCGACGGCGATGGCTGCGCCAAACGCCGCGAGACCGATGTGGAGGTTGCCCGTCATCTGCGCCTATCCTTCCTTGTTAGCTACTCGTGCCCAACGGCCGATCCTTCGTCGTGGTGCTGACAAATCAGTAGCGTGAACACCGCGGTCAACAGCATGAACACCAGCGCCTGAACGAAGCCCACCATCAGTTCGAGGAAGTAGAACGGCACCTGCACCAGCCAGCCGATGCTCGGCACGTTCGCCATCGTCTCGAGCATGGTTTCGCCGGCGAAGACGTTCCCGTAAAGCCGGAAGCTGAGCGAGATGGGCCGGAAGAGAATGGAGACCACTTCGAGGCAGCCGGCGGCAAAGAACACCACCGTCAGGAGCACCTTCAGCGCGCCGGTTGAGGAGCCCTTGGGCGCGAACAACTCCTTGAAGAATCCGACCGGGCCGGACTCACGAAGCCCCCAGACGATCCAGCAGGCAAAGAACACCAGCGCCATCGCCATCGTCAGGTTGACGTCGGCGTTCGCGCCGCGGAAGAACGGTTCGTCGAGCTGAAATCCTTCCGGTGTCTGGTGCCCCCAGCCGACGGAGCCCACGCCGGGCACGAGGCCCACCCAGTTGGCGGCGAGGATGAAGATGAAGATGGTTCCGAAAAACCAGAACGTCCGCTTGACCAGGTGTGGCGCCGATGATGCCTTCGAGGAAGCCGTACAGGCTTTCGATGAGCCACTCCACGAAATTCTGGAGTCCCGTGGGAATCGGCTGCATGCGTCGCGTCGCCAGCTGCGAGACGACGATGAGCCCGATCGCGACGATCCACGTCACGAGCATCGAGTTCGTGATGGGGAATCCCAATGGCCGCGCGATCTCCACGGCGCCCTGGGACAGGCCGTGCGGCTCGGCTGCCGCCAGCGGCACCGATGCCGTCAGCGCGCACATCACGATCGTCGCGATGGACCTTCGTCGATTCGCCGGATTCACTGCTGGCTCCTGACGCTACTTCTTCGTGACCTTCAGCTGCACGATGTCCGGCGAGGCGTGCTCCGTGACGATGGCGTCCTCCGCGTCGACGTGAACCTTGGCGGCCGGCACAAGCTGCCCGGTCCCGCGTGCCGGAGGAGCCGAGGTCGAGCAGCAGGAAGCCCACGTCGTAACCCGGCTGCTGTTTCATGTTCGCGATCGGGATCGGCTCCGCGGTGGCCAGCGTGATCAGGCGGCTCCCGCCCGTGTCCACGGCGTATGCGTACCGGATTGGAGTCTGCTGTCCGTTGATCTGCAGCATTCCCACGGCGTCGCGCTTGAGGAGCAGCGCGTGAGCGGCTGTCGCGCCGCCTTCTTTCATGGCGGCAATCAGATCCCGGCGTTCGTTGCTGGTCGCATATCTACCCACGGCGATCGTCACCGGCACCGACGCGCTTTCGCCGCCTGGCGTCTTGATCTCCGCGACGGCCGTGAATGTCTCTGTCTGCGCCAATGCCGGCCATGCCGTCAGCGCGAGCGCGAGCAGGGCTGCCCAGGGCAGGCGAGCAGTGAGGTTGGGCATGACGTCTGGCTTCGAGCACATCGCATGCCACGGAGCCTTATGAACCGCCCGCGCGTACGCGAGTAAATCAGCCCACGACGATCTCGGTGCTCCGACAATTCGGAGTACCCTCCGGTTCCGTGGCGTGCGCGATGAAGCGCAACGTGTCCCACGTGAGATTTCCAGCACTCCGAGGCACGTCCACATGGCACACGCCGTGCTGATGACGGCCACCAGCAGCCTTCAGTGAACCCTGTCGATCCGTCCCACGTCGCCCGAGGCGGCGTCGGCGGTTCGACCGCTTGCATTTGTCGCGCGCCAAGAGAAGGACGGAGCATGGACATTCACCTACGGCCACTAACAGTCGCCGTCGCGGCGGTCGCTGCCACGCTGTGCTCCGCATGCGAAAAGCCGCCGGTGGCGGCGCCGGCGCCGCCGGAAGTCTACGTCGCTCCTGTCGTCCAGCGGGATGTGCCGGTCTACCTGGACCTGGTCGGACAGACCCAGGGATTCCAGGACGTGGACATCCGGGCACGGGTCGAAGGGTTCCTCGATTCGGTGAACTTCCGCGAGGGGTCGTTCGTCCGCAAGGGCGACCTCCTCTATCAGATCG
This sequence comes from uncultured Acidobacteriota bacterium, assembly GCA_963794305.1. Classification (GTDB taxonomy): domain Bacteria; phylum Acidobacteriota; class Vicinamibacteria; order Vicinamibacterales; family CAVVIG01; genus CAVQFC01. The sequence goes on from CAWCDQ010000030.1 coordinate 34,599, forward strand.
ACCCGAAGCCGCTCCAGGCCACGCTCGCGCAAGCGAACGCCGAACTGGCGACCTCGCGGGCCCGGCTCGCGAAGGCCGACAACGATGTCGCGCGCTACACGCCGCTCGTAGCCCGGCAGGCCGTCAGCCAGCGGGAGCTCGACGACGCGCGGGCCGAGCAGGACAGCACGCGGGCGCAGGTCGAGGCGAGCAAGGCGGCGGCGGAAAAGACGACACTCGATCTCAGCTACACCAAGATCTTTTCGCCGATCAACGGGCTGGTCGGCACGACGCAGGTGAAGCCGGGCAGCCTCGTCGGACGCGGTGAGAGCACGCTGCTGACGACGGTCTCGCTCATCGATCCGGTGATCTTCCGCGTCGCCCTCACGGAGGCCGACTACCTCCGCATCATCAAGCGTGACCCGACTCGGGCCACGCAGGACAAGCAGGACAAGAAGGTGTCCGGCATCCAGTTGACGCTGGCCGACGGTACCGTGCACCCGCAGACAGGCACCGTCGGGCCGGTCGAGCGCGCAGTCAACGCCACCACCGGTACCCTCGGCGTGCAGATTTACTTTCCAAACCCCGACTCCGTCTTGAGGCCCGGCCAGTACGGCCGTGCGCGCGTGCTCCTCGACACCAAAGCCGGTGCGCTCCTGGTTCCGCAGCGCGCCGTACAGGAGCTGCAGAACCTGTACAGCGTCGCCGTGGTCGGCGCCGACGGAAAGGTCGCGTTCAGAAACGTCAAAGTCGGCCCGCGTGTCGACACGCTCTGGGTCATCGAAGACGGGCTCAAGCCGGGCGAGCAGGTCGTCGCCGAAGGACTCCAGTCGGTGCGCGACGGCATGACGGTCCGCACCAAGCCGGCGCCGGCGCCAGGGGCAGCGGCCAGCAACGCGCCCGCCGGGGAGGCGAAATAGCCCATGGCTCGTTTCTTCGTGAACCGGCCGATCGTCGCGATCGTGCTGTCGATCATCATGGTGCTGCTCGGCGTCGTCGCGATGCAGGGTCTGCCGATCGCGCAGTATCCCGAGATCGTCCCGCCGATGGTCCAGGTGACGACGACGTTCATCGGCGCGAGCGCCACCGACGTCGAAGCCTCCGTCGCCACGCCGCTCGAACAGAAGATCAACGGCGTCGAAAAAGGCATCTACATGAAGTCGACCAACGCCAACGACGGGACGTTGACGCTCAAGGTCTCCTTCGAAGTCGGGTCGAACCAGGACATGGACAACGTGTTCACGCAGAACCGTGTGTCCGAAGGCATGCCGCAGATGCCGCAGTCGGTCAAGAACTACGGCGTCACGGTGAAAAAGGCGCTCCCGTTTCCGCTCCTGGTCATCTCGGTGAAGTCGCCGAACGGCACGTACGACAGCAACTTCCTCTCGAACTACACGACGATCAACATCAACGACACGATCGCGCGCATTCCAGGCGTCGGGCAGATCAACCTGTTCGGCGGCAGCGACTACGCGATGCGCATCTGGCTGCGTCCCGATCGCATCGGGCGCCTCGGCATCACCATTCCCGAAATCGTCAGCGCGATCAACTCGCAGAACCAGCTGACCCCGGCCGGCCAGATCGGCGGTCCGCCGGCGGCGAGCGGCACCGAGTTCACCTACACCGTTCGCACGCAGGGCCGCCTGCTGAACGAGGATGAATTCGCCGACATCATCCTGCGCACCAATCCGGACGGCTCGGAAGTCCGCATCAAGGACGTCGCCCGCATCGAGCTCGGGACGATGCTCTACAACGCGGTCGGCCGCCACGACGGCAAGCCGGCCGCCGTCATCGCCGTCTTCCAGATCCCGGGCACCAACGCGGTCGAGGTCGCCAACAACATCAAGGCGACGATGGAAGATCTGAAGAAGCGCTTCCCGCGCGACATGGACTACCTGATCTCGCTCGACACGACGCTGCCGGTCACCGAGGGGATCAACGAGATCGTCCACACGCTCTTCGAGGCGGTCGCGCTGGTCATCATCGTCGTGTTCATCTTCCTGCAGAACTGGCGCGCGACGCTCATCCCGCTGATGACGGTGCCGGTCTCGCTCGTCGGCGCGTTCATCTTCTTCCCGATGCTCGGCTTCTCGATCAACGTGCTCTCGCTGCTCGGCCTGGTCCTCGCCATCGGCATCGTCGTGGACGATGCGATCGTCGTGGTCGAGGCGGTGATGCACCACATCGAGCACGGGATGGAGCCGAAGGCGGCGACGATCAAGGCGATGGAGGAAGTGTCGGGTCCGGTTGTCGCGATCGGCCTCATCCTCATCGCGGTGTTCGTCCCGGTCGGGTTCATGGGCGGCATCACCGGGCGGCTGTATCAGCAGTTCGCGATCACGATCGCGCTGTCGGTGCTGCTCTCGGTCGTCAACGCGCTGACGCTCAGCCCGGCGCTGGCGGGCATGCTGCTCAAGGCGCCGACCGGCAAGAAGACGCTGCTCACGCCGTTCTACAACGGATTCAACAAGGTGTTCGGCGTCAGCACCGACGCCTACGTGAGCTTCGCGGGCATCCTGGCCCGGAAGATGTTCCGGAGCCTCGCGTTCATCGGCGTGCTGATCTACGTGATCGTCGTCCTGGTCCGGCAGATTCCCGGCGGCTTCGTGCCGGAAGAAGACCAGGGCTACATCATGGTCAACGCCCAGCTGCCCGACGCGGCCTCGCTCGAGCGCACCGACGCCGCGATGCGGAAGGCCGAGGCGATCATGGAGAAGAATGAGGCGATCGAGGGCTTCAACACGGTCAGCGGCTACTCGCTGCTGACGTCCGCGTACTCCTCGAACATGGCCTTCTTCTTCGTGCAGCTCAAGCCGTGGGAGGAGCGCAAGACCGAAGAGGCGCACGCCCGAGGAGTCGTCACCTCGCTGAACAAGGCGTTCGCGGAACAGATCCCGGAAGGACGGGTGCTCGCCTTCGGCCCGCCTGCGATTCCGGGGCTCGGCACCGGCGCCGGTTTCACGATGCAGCTGCAGGATCGCAGCGGCGGCCCGCCGCAGTATCTGGCCGATCAGGCGCAGCGCTTCATGGTGGCGGCGCGCAAGCGGCCGGAGATCGGACGGATCGGCTCGCTCTACCGCGCGGCCGTGCCGCAGGTGTACGCCGACATCGATCGCAGCAAGGTGCTGAAGTCCGGCGTGCAACTGAACGACGTCAACACCACGCTCGGTGCGCTGCTCGGCAGCTCCTACATCAACGACTTCAACAAGTTCGGCCGCGTGTACAAGGTGTACCTGCAGGCCGAGCCGGAGTTCAGGAGAGACCCCAAGCAACTCGGGCTCTTCTTCGTCAAGAACCAGACGGGCGGCATGGTCCCGCTCGACACGCTGATCACCGCCGGACCCGCCTCGGGACCGGAGTTCACCAACCGGTTCAACCTGTTCCGCTCGGCGGAGCTCACCGGCGTGCCGGCGCCCGGCTTTTCGTCGGCGCAGGCGCTCGACGCGCTCGAAGCCACCGCGAAAGAAGTGCTGCCGGCGGACATGAGCTTCGACTGGGCCGACCTGTCGTATCAGGAGCGGCGGGCACCGGGCGTCGCCGTGGTGTTCGCGCTCGCCGTCTTCCTCGTCTTCCTGGTGCTGGCCGCGCAGTACGAGAGCTGGGGGATGCCGTTCAGCGTCCTCCTCGGCACACCGTTCGCAGCCTTCGGCGCCTATCTCGGGCTGTATCTCGCGCGCGTGTTCATGGGCGAGAGCTACGTGAACAACGTGTTCGCGCAGATCGGTCTCGATCATGCTCATCGGCCTGGCCGCGAAGAACGCGATTCTCATCGTCGAGTTCGCCAAGGTGGAGCACGAGCAGGGGAAGAGCCTGTACGACGCCGCGATGGCCGCCGCGAAGCTGCGACTCCGCCCGATTCTGATGACCGCCTTCGCCTTCATCCTCGGCGTCGTCCCGCTGCTGACGGCGTCGGGCGCCGGTGCCGAAGCGCGCAAGGTGATGGGCATGGTGGTGTTCTCCGGGATGCTCATCGCGACGATCCTCGGCGTCTTGTTGATTCCGATGCTCTACGTGGCCGTTGGAAAGGTGATTGGCGAGGCGAAGCCGGCGGCGGCGCCGGTGCCGGTGCCAGGCACGCTCGCGACCGAACACGGACAGGGGAGCCACTGATATGGCTCGACTGACTGGCTTCTGTCGCGCGGCGCTGGCCTTGACGCTCGCGTCGCTGATGGCCGGATGCGCGCGTCGGACCCAACTACGCGCGGCCCCAGCTTCCGAGTCCGCCGCAGTACCGGTTCGCCGCCGATCCGGCGCAGGCGCAGACGCTCGCCGACGCGCCGTGGTTCCAGGTCTTCGACGATCCCGCGCTGCAGGCGCTGATTCGAAACGCGATCGCGAACAACCTGGACCTGCGAATGGCGGCGGCGCGCGTCGAAGAAATGCGCGCGAGGGCCGGCATTTCCAAGTCGTATCTCTACCCGCAGGTCGACGGCCTGGCCGGCTACGGCGTGCGCCAGGCGTCGACGACCGCAGAAAGCGACGACACGACGCACCAGAACGGGGCCGGCGGGTTTCAGCTGTCGTGGGAGCTGGATCTCTTCGGCCGCATCCGCCGGCAGACGGAAGCGGCGACGCCGTCGCGCTCGCCAGCGAACAGGGGCGCCGCGGCGTTCTCGTCACGCTGGTGGGGGATGTCGCCACATCCTATTTCCTGCTCAGGCAGCTCGACCTCGAGCTCGCCATCGCGCGACGCACGCTCGGCCTGAACGACGACACCGTGAAGTACTTCCAGGATCGCCTGGATGGCGGCGTATCGAACCGGCTCGAGCTCGATCGCATCCAGGCGAACCGGGCTCTGACAGCCGCGGCCATTCCGGACATCGAGAGCCAGATGGCCGTCGTCGAGAACGCGATTTCGCTGCTGCTCGGACGCCCGCCGGGCCCGATCGCGCGCGAGCCTCTCGGCATCGACGAAACGATGCCGCCGGCGATTCCGCCCGGCTTGCCAGCCTCTCTCATCGAGAGACGGCCGGACGTGCAGGAGTCGGAACAACTGCTGGTCGCCGCCAACGCCAATATCGGCGCCGCGAAGGCGCTGTTCTTCCCCACGATCAGCCTGACCGGATTTCTCGGCGGCGTCAGCGGCGACCTGACGTCGTTCCTCGGCGGCGACGGAGCCGTCTGGTCAGCGGGCGCCGGCCTCCTCCAGCCGGTGTTCCAGGGCGGACGGCTCCGTCGAAATCTCGAGGCCGTGCGGGCGCAGTTCGACGGCGCGGTCGCTGCGTATCAGCGATCGGCCCTGAATGGCTACCGTGAAGTCGCCAACTCCCTCGTGACGATCCAGAAGCTGGCTGACGTGCGGACCCAGCGGCAGGTGGGTGTCGTCGCGCTGCGCGACGCATCGGATCTCGCCAGGTCCCGCTACGACTCGGGCCTCGCCAACTACATCGAGATCCTCACGGCGGATCAGGAGCTGTTTCAGCAGGAGCTGCTGCTCGCGCAGGCGCACGGCGCGGAGTTGCGGGCGCGCGCCGAACTCTATCGCGCCCTCGGCGGCGGATGGCAACCGTGATGAGAGGACGCAGCCGATGGCAAAGATGAAGCAGAAGAAATTCGAAAAGGAACTCGGCCGGCTGCAGGCGAAGCTGTGCGTGCTCCAGGAGTGGGTCAAGGAGAAGGGGCTTCGGGTCATCGTGATCTTCGAAGGCCGCGACGCGGCCGGCAAGGGCGGCACGATCAAGGCGATTACCGAGCGGGTGAGCCCGCGCGTGTTCCGTCTCGTCGCGCTGCCCGCGCCGTCGGACCGCGAGAAGAGCCAGATGTACGTGCAGCGCTACATGCAGCACTTCCCGGCCGCCGGCGAAATCGTGATCTTCGATCGCAGCTGGTACAACCGGGCCGGCGTCGAACACGTCATGGGGTTCTGCACGCGACAAGCAATACGAAAATTTTCTGAAGCTGACACCGGCTTTCGAAAAGCATCTCGTGACGGCCGGCGGCATTCATCTCATCAAGTTCTGGCTCGAAGTCGGCAACAAGGAACAGGAGCGGCGTTTCAAGGCGCGCATCGCCGATCCGCTCCGGCAGTGGAAGCTGAGCCCGATGGATCTGCCGTCGCGCGAGAGGTGGTATGAGTACTCGCGCGCGCGCGACGCGATGCTGAAGGCGACCGACACACGCTTCGCTCCCTGGAACATCGTCCGCTCCGACGACAAGAAGCGGGCGCGCCTCAACACGATCGCTCACCTGCTCAAGTCGATTCCGCACAAGAAGATCAAGCGGAAGCCGGTGAAACTGCCCGACCGGTCGCGAAAGCACGCCTACGACGACGAAGCGTCGCTGGCACGCCGCAGGTTCATCCCCGAGATCTATTGAACCGCTGCCGAGTGATGGCGTTCGAGATCCCCATGCTCCGGCCTGCACTCGTTCACATCCTCCTGGTCCTCGGTCTTCTGACGATCGGCGGCGATGCCGCCGCCGGTCAGTCCCCCGTCGCCGCGCCCGGGTCTCCCCAGCCGGGACCGGCCGCATCAGCCCTCGACGTAGAGAGGTCCGGCCAATACGCCACGCTCGTGTTCTTCAACCGCCCGATCGTCACGCTGCGTGCACGCGTGCTGGGCCGGGAGCCGGCCGAGCGCGCCGCAGGGGCACGCCGGATGCTGGAGGATCTCATCGAGGGGGGCAACGCCGGGACCGTCGGATCGCAGGCGCTCGGCGGTGTGAGGCTGATTCAGGTCGGGCCCCGCGGCGTCCTGCCGCTGACGGCGCTGGATGTGGACGAGCTCTCCGGCGAAACGCTCGACGGCGTGGCCGCGCGAACCGTCGCGAGGCTTCAGCAGGCGCTCCGGGAGGCGGAAGAAGCGCACACGCCTCGCGAGCTGATTCGTGCGGCGGCCACCGCGGGCTTCGTGATTCTCCTCACCGTCGTTGTTCTGGTCGGCCTCCTCCGCGCTCACCGGTTCATCGCGCGCAAGTTCATCGAGGCGTCCGAGCGACGCGTCAGCAAGGCCGGAATCGCCTCGCTCGGCGCGCTGCAGCGCATCGCGCGTGTTCGACTTTCAGCGTCATATCGTCACGGCGCTGATCACCGGATTCGACATCTTCCTGATCTACGCCGCAACGACGTTCGTCCTTCGACAGTTTCCGTATACGCGCCCATGGGGCGAATCCATGAGCGTGTTCCTGTTGACGACGATCGAGGACTTCGGCCTCGGGATGGCACACGCGGTGCCCAGGCTCTTCACGATCTTCCTGATCTTCGCGTTCACCCGCTTCGTGGTCCGGCTGGTGCGGCTGTGGTTCCGGGCTATCGAGAGTGGACAGGCGCAGCCTGTCTGGCTCCACCCCGACACGATTCAGCCGACGCGGCGGCTCGTCACCGCGCTCTTGTGGGTGTTCGCGTCGGTCGTCGCCTATCCCTACGTGCCCGGGAGCGACAGCGACGCGTTCAAAGGCGTCAGCGTCTTTCTCGGCCTGATGGTCACGTTCGGATCGAGCGGACTCGTCAATCAGATTACCAGCGGATTCATGCTCACCTACTCCCGGGCGCTGAGAGTCGGCGACTTCGTCAGGATCGGCGACGTGGAGGGAACCGTCATCCACCTGGGTGTGCTGTCCACCAGAATCATGACGGTGCGGCGGGAAGAGGTGACCGTGCCGAACGCTGTCGTCGCGTCGCAGACAACGACGGACTATTCACGACTGGGCGACGTCCACGGCGTGTTCACGGAGACATCCGTGACCATCGGCTTCGATACGCCGTGGCGGCAGGTGCAATCACTGCTGCTCATGGCCGCCGAACGGACGCCAGGTCTTCGACCGATCCAAAGCCCGTCGTGCTCCAGGAGGCACTCGGCGATTTCTACGTGAAATACAACCTCTGGGTGTGTCTGGAACGTCAGGAGACCCGTCCCCTCGTGCTGAACACGCTGCACGCGCACATCCAGGATCTGTTCAACGAGCACGGCGTGCAGATCATGTCGCCGCACTACATGTTCGACCCCGCAGCGCCGAAGATCGTGGCCAGGCCGGACTGGTTTGCGGCTCCCGCCCGTCCGGATGCGGAACCCGGCGGCCGCGCCGGCTAGAGCGTTTCGACTCCGATGTAGTGCAGGCCTTCGCTGTCGAAGGACCTGCGCAACGACGGCAGAGACCTAGAGGTCCGGCTACATCCGTCGATAGTCGGACCTCAGGCCGGCTCCTATCTCGAAGGGACGTCAGAACTGCTCCGAACTATCCGATGACGGTGGCGCGGCGCAGGATTCCCGACGGCAGGTGGGACGGCGCCGGCGAGACCTGAATGTATTTGACGCTGCGGGTTGGAATGACGAGCAGATCCCCATCCACTTCGAGCACCAGCTTGTCGGCGTCGATGGCTTTCTTCACGGTGGCCAGAACCGTTGCCGCGTCCGACCCCGCCTGCTTGGGATAGCTGAACTGGGCACGCGTTCCATCGAGAAAGAACACGGTCATGGTGACGCGCACGTTTGCCAACGCGCTCACGGCTGCACCGTGACCGCTGCGTTCAACGAGAACTGCAGCCGCGTCTCGGCCGGTAGCTTCAGATGCTCGGTCCCCTGGCTCGACACGATCGCGCCGGTCGCCGCGCCCGCCGCCGCGCCGATCGCCGCGCCCGTCCACCCTCCGGCGATGCCGCCAATCGCGGCGCCAAGTCCGGCGCCGCCGGCCGTCTTTTTCGCGGTCTGCTTCCCTTCGCCGGATCCCTTCTGCTCCACCGCCGTCGTGACGATGTCGTACTTTCGACCGCCGAACGCGAGGGTGTTCGCCTTCAACGTGATGGCATCGGCGCCCTTCATCTTGCCGGCCTGCTCGACCTTCGCCGCCTGAAGCACGATCGAGGCGTTGCGCGGAACCACGACCTTCCCGCCCATCATCACGGGATCGTCCAGCACCGACTTGAAGGTCATCCCTGCCTGGGCCACGTCGACGTCGATCGCCTCGACGAGGCGTACGCTGAGGATCGTGGCCGCCGGGAGCGTGACGGGCGCCGGCGCTCGCGCCGGATCCGGCGGAGGCGGCGGCGGCGCCTTCCGCGGCGAGAACTCCATCGAGCCGATCTCTTCGATCTTGAATTCCGCGATTTGTCCGTTGGCGAGGAGCACGCGCACCATCTTGGCGTCGGCGCTCATGAACGAGACGTCGAGGACCTTGCCGGACCGCAGCTTGATCTTGTCGGCCGACAGGGTCGCGCTGCCCAGCGCCACGAGCGCGCAACCGACGACGAACGCGACAGCGAATTTCCGCATGATGGTTACCTTGTGCCAGGCGCTCACTGCGCGATGGGCAGAGAGGCCGCGATTTGCAAATCGAGAATCAGGAGGATCTGGTTCTCGACCTGAAGGAAGCGCGCCGCCGTTTTCGCCGACAAGGCGGTCTTGAACCTCTCGTAGTATTTCGCCTTCACCGCGTTCCGCCGCGCTTCCAGATCGAGCGCTCCGCTTGGCGAGCCGGTCGGCGATCGCGTCGGTGATGTTGCCGTAGGCCTCCGCGTATTCCTTGATGAGGGCGATGCGATCGTCGTTCACCGCGGACAGCTCGGTCTCGTACTCGCGATACACCGGCCAGAATTTCGCGTCCTCGGCTTCGCTGAACTGCATGATGTCGGTGATGATCGCAACCTTCTGGCTGCGGAGGTCGGACCGCAGCAATTCGACGTAGGCGTGGATATTCGTCTCGCGGGTATCGTCGCCGGCCGATGGCGTTCGTGGCCTGCGCCGCAGCGGGCACCGCCAGCCCGAGACATGCGATCGCGATCGCAACGCCGACAGCCGTGGCTTCCCAACGTCTCATGTGCCCTGCCTCCTGATGCCGCGACTATCGCCGCCGCCCACCGCCACCGCGCGGCGCGGAACGCGTTGCGGTACTGGGGCGGTAGCTGCTCGATCCGGTCGAACGGGCGGCGTTGCCGGAGTTGGTGCGCTGCGCGCCTTCGGCGCGAGCCGCGGAGTCCCGATTCAATTGGTCGCGCTGCTGGGGAGTCGGCTGCTGGGCCGAGTTCCAGTCACCGCCCCCGCCGTATTGCTGCCAGCCGCCGCCTTCCTGCTTTCGGTAGACGTTGCCGTCGCGGCCCGCATAGACATCGCCGCTGCCGGTACGGGCCACGCCCGAGTTGTTCGCCACACCGTTGCGCGTGACGGCGGCGCCGCCGCCGCTCCCCTGCGTCACGCGTGTGGTGGCGCCGGTGCGATTGTTGGTCACGCGCGAGGTCGTCGCCCATTGATCGCCGCGCGTGACACCGGTCTGCCCCCAGCTGCCGTACACGCCCGAGCCCTGCCGTGTCTGGCCGTAAGTGCCCGTGCGCGGGTTATAGGCTTCGGCGGCGCCTCGCGCGCCGTAGGGACCGTACGCGGCGGCGCCGCGTGAGTAGGTGCCGGTTCGCGGGTTGTAGCGGGACGCCACGCCGGCGCCGCCGTACGGTCCGTATGCGACGGCGCCGCGCGTGTACGCGCCGGTCCACGGGTTGTACGACGCGCCGTAGCCGTACGTCGGGTAGTGCGGGTAGTAGTACGGGTAGAAGCCGCCATAGCCGTAATAGGGCGGATAGTAGTAGCCCGTGCCCCACACGACGCAGCCCCAGGCGACCATCATGCCGGTGTACGCCGCTGCGGTGGCGAACACCACCGCGTCGCTGTTGTCCTCGACGACGGTGACGTTGGTGACGTTGTAGGCCGGCGAGCTGGCCGGGATTTCATAGATCTGCCCGGGCACCGATCCCGTGACTTCCCAGGGCCCGCTGGCACTCTTGCTCATGAACCAGACGCCCTGGAAGCACATGTAGTACACGTCGCCGACCTTGATGATGTCCTTGTCGGTGTTGACCGCGCGGGACACCGTCGTCTTCTCGATCGGTTGGAATTGAGGATCGCCCTGGTAATCGACCTCCGGCGCCTTCACCTGTTTCTTGTCGATGCGTGCGGTCTGCGGAACCTGTGCCAGCAGGACCGCTTCGGCAGCCTCGTTGGTGCCCGGCACCGACGCGAGCACGCGCGAGCGGGGATGCGACGGGGGAATCTTCTTGAAGTCCTCCGGGAGGTTCTGCGTGGCGAATGTCCACGGCCCCGAAAAGCCCGGAGCCGAAAACCAGCGGCCGGAGATGAGGTAGAACAGCGGACCGTTCTTCTCGAGCCTGAACAGATCGCTGTCGGTGTTGCTGATCCAGAGCAGCTTCGTGCCCGTGACGAGCTGGTAGTTGGCGATCGCCGTGCAGAAGAATCATCTCCGCCGGCTTGGTGCTGACGAAAACGGTTGGCATCTCTGCCGCCGTCAGCGTGCGACCTGGAACCGCCGCCTTCACCTCGTCCCAGTTCTTGTCGGCCGGAAGCTTTGCGAACGCGTCAGGAAGCTTGCCTGCGGGTTTCCACGGGCCGTTGACCGACGGCGCGGAGAGCCAGCTCTGTTCGTATCGGAGGTACAGCGTCTTGGTTGGGGGGTACTCGAACAGGTCCCAGTTGGTGTTCACGACGAACCGGAGATCGTTGTCCTTGATGGGGCTCCAGACGGGGTCGCTGTCGATGTTCAGCAGAACCGCCTTCGATCGGCTGTAGAAGATGACTGGAGGATCGGCTTTCACGCCCTCGATGTTCTTCGGCATGATCTGGCTCTTGTCGAGTCGAGCGAGCACTCGATCGAGGCCGATCACCATCTCGCCTTTCGGAACGGTCTGCTCGATCGTGTCCGACAATCTCACGGACCTGTTCCTTTGGCAGGTCCGGAAAGTTCGACTCTGTGAGCTTGAGCTGGGTGAAGTTGACGAGTCGCTCGGCGACCGCGACGGTCGTGTCCGCTTCGACCTTCACGGATTCCGAGCGCCGGTTTCGCCGCGCCTTGGGCGGTATACGCGACGGCCGCATAGGCCACCATGCGGCGTTGTCCGTCCCAACTCGCCACCTGCGGTTGAAAAATACGGATGGTCGCGCCCCCGGATGCCTGCAGGTCGCGAGGCCAGCCGCCATCGTCCAGGCGAGGCGCGGCTGCGGCCGAAGAGGGGCGGCTTTCGCAGGAGCGGCGGCTTTCGCAGGAGCGGCGGCCTTCGCAGGAGGCGCGCCCTGGCTCGAGGCGGGCGTGCCGCCCTGACGAGCCACCAGGGACGCGACCGGTGACAGCACCATCGCGCCTGCCATCGCGGCCGCCACGACGCGTCGACTCACACGACGATTGCCGATCATCTATGTCTCCAACCGTTCACGGCCGGCCATGAACGGTTTTCAGGAACTCGACGCGTCCGGGGCCAGGCGTCCGCGGACTTCCGCGACGTAGTCCAGGCCGCGTGTGGTCGCGACGAAATCGAATTGAACAAGCGGCGGCTCCTCGACGGACTCGATGACCGACAGGAGCGACGCGAAGCGTTCGCCGCGCACGTGCTCGCGCAAGTCGATCTCCGTCGCCCACTCCTCCAGATAGCGCACCGCCGAGTCTGAATCGATCCAGACGCCGCAATTGCGGCAGCCGGGCTCGAGGCGCGTGGTCGCCATGAGAAAGCGCAAGGCCGCCACCACCTCTTTCGACCGGCGAGCCGCCACCTTGAACACCACTGTCAAGCGGGCCATCTCGCTGGTCATCGCGTTGGCCCTCCGGGCCCTCGGCCCTCAGATCTCGTTCTCTCGCAAGCTGTTTCCACAGAATCGTCCGTCTGAGGCGCGGCGTGAATCGATGTGATCGGAAACTACCGGTTGTGGTCAAACTGCAGCAGACGTACCATCCGCGTTTTCCGCGGAAAGTCCGTCAGTCTTTAGGGATTCCTGACCCTCGGCAGGAATCCGCGGCCGAGCAAGAGCGTGGCCGACTCCGGCATGGCGTATGAGATCCGTTATTCCGGAGGCTGTGTCCGCCGCCAGCCTCTCGACGTCGGGCGGGACCTCTCGAGTCGACGTCGCGATCGCAGAAAAATTGCTCCGTTTTTTCGGCGGCGCTTCCGTCCGGCCCACGACCGTCCGGCTCGTCGGACCTCCTCCGGAATGACGGAGCAACCATACTGCGCATCGATTCCACGAGGGCTCTCGCTGACCATTTAGTTACAACGACTTCAGGCGACCTGGCGGCCGCGGCAATCCATGGCATCGCCCGTGCTCCTCCGCCTGCGGATGCAGAACCCTGTGCGCAGATCCGCGACCGCTGCAATCGGCACCGTCGTGCTGCTCGCACTCGCCCTCATCCGCGTGACCGTCGCGCAAGACCAGGGAGCTGCGAACGAGTTCAACGACTCGCATTTTCACCTGACCAACTACATCCAGGAGGGCATCGATCCCCGCCGCTTCCTCCAGATCATGGGGAAGCGCGTCGGACGGTCGACCCTGTTCGGCATCCCGCTGCAGCAGCAATGGTCGTACGCGAACTCCGCCGACTTTGCACCGACGTACTACCTCCAGAGCGACGCGCCGCTCTACTACTACTCGTTCACCGACGCGTACATCGCCACGGCGTACCGCGCGCTCAACGCCGACGAGCGGGCACGCTTCGACCCGATGATCACCGGCTTCAACCCCGCCGACATGTACGCGGTCGATCACATTCGACGCGTGCTCCGCACGTTCCCCGGTGTGTTCACCGGCATCGGCGAGTTCACCATCCACAAGGAGTTCGTGTCCGCCAAGGTCTCCGGGGAGACCGCGAGCCTCACGAACCCCGCGCTGGATCGCGTCCTCGATTTTGCGGCGGACTCCGGGCTCGTCGTCATCCTGCACAGCGACATCGACATGCCGTTCGCGAAGGTCGACGCCGAGCCGGTCTACCTGACGCAGATGAAGGCGCTGCTGAAACGCCATCGTCGAACGTCGATCATCTGGGCCCACATCGGGCTCGGCCGCATCGTCCATCCGGTTCAGGCGTCAGCCGAGTCCGCCGAACGCCCGGCGACCCAGCTCGACATCGTCGAGTCGCTGGTCACCGACGCGGACTTCGCGCACGTGAACTTCGACATCTCCTGGGACGAGGTCGCCAAGTACGCGGTGGCGACGCCGCAATCGGTCGCGCGTGTCGCCGACATGCTCAACCGGCATCCCGATCGGTTCCTGTTCGGCACCGACACCGTGGCGCCGGCCGGACCGGAGCCGTACTTCGCCGTGTTCGACATGTGGGCGCCGGTCTGGCGCGCATTGACGCCGGACGCGAGTCTCAAGGTGCGGAAAACGAACTACGAACGGATTTTCAACGAAGGCCGTCGCCGGGTCCGGGCGTGGGAGCAAGCCAACCTGCCATGAATCGCTGCGAGGGTTCGTGCATGACTACGAGGAGGAGTTGATGAGATCCCAATGGATCGCGACAGCCGTGAGGCACCTGCGGTGCCCGCTCGCCATCGTGCTGGTCTTCGCGTGTTCGGGCGTCACCCGCGCGGAAGGCGGCCAGCCGCCGACCACGGATGCCGCGGCACAACCGGTCTCGCCGGACAGGCCGTCGCTGGAGATCTACGGCTTCGGCCAGGCGGACGCCATCGTCGACTTCAAGCAGAACAACCCGGACTGGTACGACGTGAACCGTCCGTCGCGCCTGCCGAACGTGGCCAACCAGTTCGGGCAGGATGGCCGCTTCTATCTGAGCGCGCGCCAGAGCCGCCTCGGCGTCAAGGGCGAGATGCCGACGTCGAACGGCACGGTGAAAGGGCAGTTCGAGTTCGACATGTTCGGCGTCGGCGCCGACGCCGGCCAGACGACCATCCGCCTGCGCCACGCGTGGGGACAGTGGAAAGCAGGTCGGCGCCGGCCAGACCAACAGTCAGTTCATGGACGGCGATGTCTTTCCGAACGTCGTCGACTACTGGGGCCCGAACGGGATGCTCTTCTTCCGCAACGTGCAGGTGTTCTGGGAGCCGTATCGTGACGGCGATTCGAATGCCCGCATCGCCATCGAAGCGCCTGGCGCGAGCGGCGACGGCGGCGTCTATGCGGATCGCGTGGAGCTGCAGAACATCAAGGCCCGGTTCCCGTCGCCCGACTTCACCGGTCACTATCGCCTGGCGCAGAAATGGGGCTACGTCCAGCTCGGAGGGGCGCTGCGCTACATCGGCTACGACGACAACCTCACGACCGACAAACTCGACCTGAGCGGTCATGTGTGGGGGTGGGGATTGTCGCGTCAGCTCGAACGTGAAGGCGACGGACGAACGACGTGTTGCGCCTGCAGTTCGTCGTATGGCGCCGGCGTCGAAAACTACTTCAACGACGCGCCGGTCGACGTCGGCATCAAGAACAATCCCGGAAATGCGGTCACGCCGGTCGTCGGCGAGGCGCTGAAGGATCTCGGCATCGTCCTGTATCTGGACCACACCTGGAACAGCACCTGGTCCACGGCGGCGGGCTACTCGCTCGTCGACATCAGCAACAGCAATGCGCAGGCGGCGAACGCCTACCGGAAAGGGCAATACGCGTCGATCAACCTGCTCAGCACGCCGGCGAAGAACGTGATGATCGGCGGCGAGCTCCAGTTCGCGCGCCGCGACAACTATCTGGACGGCTTCAACAGCAACGATATCCGCCTGCAGTTCACGTTCAAATACAACTTCTCGGTCAAGGTAGGAGGCTAGGGCCATGTTCACGAAGGCACGTTCGCGCCCGCGACAGGCGGGACTCGTCGCGGCAGGCGCGCTCGCCGTCTGCGCCGCGGGTTTGACGTTGGCGGCGCAGTCAACGGCCGATCCGCAGACAACGGTCAACAACGCGTTCAACCAGTTCAAGGGACTGAAGGAAGGCAAGAACGCCGACTACATTCCCGCACTGGCCAAGGTCGACCCGAACCTGTTCGGCATTGCGCTGATCACCGTCGACGGAAAGGTCTATACCGCCGGCGACATCAAGACCGAGGTGTCGATTCAATCGATCTCGAAGGTCTTCACGATGGCGCAGGTCATTCAGGAGCAGGGTCTCGAGTCGGTCGAGAAACGGATCGGCGTGGACGCCACCGGCGCCCGTTTCAATTCGATTATCGCGATTGAAGGCGTCAAGACCGTCGTCGGCACGGGCGCGCCCGAGATGAACCCGCTGGTCAACCCGGGAGCCATCTCGGCGACCAGCATGGTGACCGGGGCAAACGCCGACGTCGTCTGGAAAAAAATCATCGGCACGTACAACGACTACGCCGGACGTCCGTTGACGGTGCTGCAGGACGTCTACAAGTCCGAGTCCGACTCGAACCAGCGCAACCAGGCCATCGGCGCGCTCATGCTGGCCTACGGGTACATCAAGTCCAACTGGCCGCAGGCAGTCGATCTCTATACGCGACAGTGTTCAGTCGGCGTCAACGCGAAGGACCTGGCGATGATGGCGGCGACGCTGGCTGCGGGCGGGAAGAATCCAGTCTCCGGCAAGCGCCTGCTCGATGAAAACAAGGTGCCCGGAGTGCTGGCGGTCATGGCGACGGCCGGGCTGTACGACGACTCCGGAAAGTGGCTGTACCACACCGGACTCCCGGCCAAGAGCGGCGTCGGAGGCGGCCTCATCGCGGTGTCGCCAGGGAAGTTCGGCATTGCGGTCGTATCGCCGCCACTCGACGATGCCGGCAACAGCGTGCGCGCTCAGCGGGCCATCGCTGCGATTTCCAACGCGCTGGGCGGCAACCCACTGTTCGCCCGGTCTCGCTGAACGTTTCTTACGAGGAGATCATGATGTTGAAGCACGCAGTGTTGGCAGCGGCATTATTCGGCGCAAGCGCAGCTCCGGTCCTGGCCCAGACACCCAAGGTCGAGGTCAGCGTGATCTACGGGTTCACCTTCTCCGACGGTGTCAGCGGGAACAACGTCGTCGCCGGAGACGGAAACATCTACAACCGCCTCGACCCCAAGGACGGAGGTTCGTTGGGGTTGAGCGTCGGAGTTCACGTCACTGAAAACGCCGAGGTCGGCTTCATGTACGCGCACCAGACGTCCAAGCTCGTCGCCGGAGGCACGAGAGAACGAGAGCTGGGAGACATGGGCGTCAGCAGCTACCACGGCTACTTCGGCTACAACTTCGCTCCAAACGACAGTCACATCGTGCCGTTCATCTACGGCGGACTCGGCGCGACGAACTTCTCCAGCGTCGACACGACCACCGGAACAATCGGTGGACGGTCGACGACACGAACGATTCCAGGCGAGACTCAGTTCTCGACCACGTGGGGCGGCGGCGTGAAGTTCTTCCCGGCGCCACATATCGGCATTCGAGTCGTCGGCAGCTTTACGCCGACGTACATCAAGAGCGACGCGGCGGGCTGGTGGTGCGATCCGTACTGGGGATGCTACCTCGTCGGCAACGCGCAGTATTCCAATCAGCTCTCGCTGAGCGGCGGCGTCACGCTTCGTTTCTGAACCCATCGATCGGACGGCGTTTTCACTCCGATGTAGTGCAGGCCTTCAGGCCTGCCCGACCACGGCGGACCTAAAGGTCCGCACTACACCAGAGTGAAAAACGCTGTAGTCAGAACCGCCGTCCGATTTCGATCAGCCGGACCGCCAGGTGTTCCGCGTCAAAGCGTTCGCCATCCTCCTGGTTTGTATCGCCCTGGGCGCCACGGCGGGCGCTCAAGGGCGCACGGATGTGGTGACGCTGACCAATGGCGATCGCATCACCGGCGAAGTCGTCCGTCTCGAACGAGGGAGACTCGAATTCAAGACCGACGACGAGGGCACCATCTACTTCGAGTGGGACATCGTTGCGCGGGTCACTTCGAAGGACATGTTCGAGGTCGTCACGACGGATGGGAATCGCTATCTCGGCACGCTGACGACGGACATCCGCGGGACTCTGGTCGTCGCGGGAATCGATGGTGAGGCTTCGCTGCCGTTGATGGATGTGACGGTGATCACCGCCATTGGCCGGGGTTTCTGGAAGAAGCTGGACGGATCGCTCGACATCGGATTCAGCTATACCAAGTCGAGCGCCATTGCACAGCTCAACCTCAACTCGACCACCGTATATCGAAAGCCTGCGTTCGAAGCCCGGTTGACCGCGTCGGGCACCCTCACCAAGAGCGAGGACGGCGAGAGAGACGACCGCGCCACCGTCCAGGCGTCTTATGTGCGATACCGGGGACATCGATGGTTCGTCGCCGGGAGCGGCTGCACTGGAGAGTAACGAAAGCCTCGGCCTTCGCCTGCGCTCGCAGATCGCCGCGTCGGTTGGACCGCGGCTCGTCAACACGAATCGCGCGTATGTCACGGCGGGAGTCGGGCTCTCCGTCAACCACGAGGAGGCGGTGGACGCCGAATCGACCGACAATCTCGAATCGATGTTCACGTTCAGGAGCTCGTACTTCTCGTACGACCGCCCGAAAACCAACGTCGATGTCGCGTTCCAGTACTTTCCAAGTCTCAGCAACTGGGGCCGGCAGCGCATTCAGCTCGACGCGGCCGTCAAGCGCGAGATCTGGAAGGATGTGTTCGTCGCGGTCAACCTGTTCGACACATTCGACAGCCGGCCGCCCAATCCCGACTCTCACAGCAACGATGTGGGCGTGGTGCTGTCTTTTGGCTGGAGCTATTGATGCTTCCCTTCATCGTCCTGGTGCTGACGGCACTCACCGCGGTCCAGGAGCCGGGAAAGAGTGAGCGCGTCGTCATGGTCGGCACGGCGCGCGTGGAGCGCGTCGACACGTTCGGCCGTTCGATAACGGTGCGGACCGATCAAGGAGTGTCACACACCGTTTACGTCGGACCTGAGCTCAGCGTCTTCGACCAGTTGCGAGCCGGCGACACGGTGACGCTCCGGGTGGTCGAATCGGTGATCGTCGCGTTGAAGCATGGAGCGAAGCCCACGGCATTGAACGACACGACGGCCGCGGCCCGCAAGGAGAGCGGAGGCCGAAGCGATGTCCAGCAGCAGCTCAAGGCCGTCGTGACGATCGAATCCGTCGACATCCCGGCGCAGGTCGTCGTCTATGTCCTGGGAGACAATCGCCGCGTCATGCGCAACGCGGTGGATCCGCATCTCCTCGAGGGCTTGAAGAAGGGCGATGTCGTCGAGCTGACGTACACCCGCGAGCGCGCCATCGAGCTCCAGAAACAGCCGTAAAAACCGGCTCCGGCATTCAGGAGAACCTCCGACGCGATGGAGAGCCCTCCTCGCGAACCGCGCGCGTCGCTGTCCAGCCAGACCGCGAAGTCTTTGATTTGTTCGACTTCCAGCGATGAACCGTCCCGCGCACTCCGGCACGGAGACTGCTCCTCACGTGGGGACCTGACACCGCGGCCCGCGGCGCGTTTCAGGAATCGAGGACAACCCATGCCATCTGATAAACAGCTCGATCCGTCGTTCATCACGGCTCACGGTCTCGAGATGAATACCAGCGATCTGCCGGATGGCGTCGACCGCCGGGCCTTCATGATGCGAAGCGCCCTCATTGGCGCGATGGCGGTGATCACCGGTTGTTCGGAAGGACCGGGGGCGCAAGCCGCAGCGCCTGCCGCTCCCCCGCCGCCGACTCCCGCGCCGCCGCTGTCCGAGGAGCTCCACGTTGCGCGTAAAGCGAAGGCGCCCGATCCTCACGACCCTCGACGAATTCTACAAAGTCGGTCCGGGGCCCTCGAGCTCCCACACCATCGGACCGATGCGCATCACGTACGACTTCTATCAGCGCTGCAGCAAGCTGCCCGCCGATCAGCTTGCCAAGGCGACCGCAATCAAGGTCCACCTCTTTGGCAGCCTCAGCGCGACCGGTAAGGGACACGGCACCGAGCGCGCGGCTCTGGCCGGCGTGATCGGAAAGGAACCGGCAACCGTTGAACCCGAGTTTCTCGACGGTCTCGTCGCGAAGCCGGACCAGATCTTCCCCGTCAAGCTCGGGGACAAGACGTTCGACGTCTCGCTGAAAGACGTCGTGTACGACGCGACGAAGGGTGACTTCAAACACCCCAACACGATGACGTGCAAGTTGATGGGCGGCGACGCCGTGCTCTACGAACTGGAGTACTACTCGGTCGGCGGTGGATTCATCGAGTGGAAGGGATACGAGCCGCCGAAGAAAGGCCAGCCGAAATACCCCTACGCCACGATGAAGGAACTGCAGGCGCACGCGATACAGAACAAGCTGTCGATTGCGCAGGTCGTCATGGCCAACGAAGTCGCCGTCTCCGGCAAGACCGAGGCGGAGATCAACGCCTTCGTCGACAAGATCTCCACGGCGATGGTCAACATCGTCAAGGCCGGACTGAAGGCGCCGTCGACGACGCTGCCTGGTCCGATCAAGCTCAAGACCAAGGCGGGCGACGTCTACGCGCGGGCGATGCAGGACAAGTACGAAAAACAGCGCGGGCTTGGCGTCGTGTCCGCGTATGCGCTCGCCGGCTCCGAGGAGAACGCACGCGGCCACCTCGTGGTCACCGCGCCGACGGGCGGATCCGCGGGGGTGATGCCGGCGCTCGTGTATGCCGTCGGCGAAGGCGGTCGCGGTCTGCCGAAGCAGAAGATCACCGACGGATTTCTCGCCGCGGCGGCTGTCGGATATCTGTGCAAGCACAACGCCACGCTGTCCGGCGCCGAGGGCGGATGCCAGGCCGAAATTGGCGTCGCGTCGGCGATGGGCGCGGCCTTCCTCGCTCAGGCGCACGACCAGGACGTCCAGGTGGTCGCGAACGCCGCCGAGTCGTCGCTCCAGCATCACCTCGGGATGACCTGCGATCCGGTTGCCGGATTCGTGCAGATTCCGTGCATCGAACGATGCGCGTTCGGCGCGGTCAAGTCGTGGACCGGTTTCATGATCGCCAGCAACGAAATCCCCGCCAACCGCCGCGTCGATTTCGACACCACGGTCAACGCGATGGCGCTCACCGCCAAAGAGATGAACGGCAAGTACAAGGAAACATCGGAAGGCGGTCTCGCCGTGTCGCTGGTGCTCTGCTAACGCGTGACGATCGTGAGCGCAGGGGACCGTATGAGCCGTGGCGCGAAAACGGCGGCGATCGCATGGCTGATCACCGCCGTTTACTACTTCTATCAGTACGTGCTGCGCTCGGCGCCTGCGGTGATGATGCCTCAGCTGTCGGATGCCTTCGGGCTCACGGCGACCGGCGTGGCGTCGATGGCCGGCTTGTTCTACTGGGGCTATTCGCCGTTCAGCCTGGTCGCCGGCGCGGCGCTGGATCGCCTCGGGCCGGCCCGGGTCGTGCCGATCGGCGCCGCGGCCGTGGGCGTCGGCGCACTGTTGTTCGCGTCGGGAAACGAGGCCGCTGCCAACATCGGGCGGCTGATGCAAGGCGCGGGCGGCGTGTTCGCCCTGGTCGGCGCGGCCTACATCGCCACGAACAATTTTCCGGCGTCGCGAGCGGCCACGCTGATCGGCGCCACGCAGATGTTCGGCATGGCGGGCGGGTCCGCCGGACAGTTCGTCGTCGGACCCCTGATTGCCGCGGGAATGGCGTGGAGTGTGTTCTGGGCGGGCATGGGAATCCTGGGACTCGCCATCAGCCTCGTCCTGTTCCTGATGCTGCCGGCGCAGGCGCCGGCTGTTCGCAGCAAGCACGGGCTGAGTGATTCGGTGCGCGCGCTCGTCGTCGTGTTCCGCAATCCGCAATCGATCCTGTGCGGAGTGATCGCGGGCCTGTTGTTCATCCCGACGACGATCTTCGACATGATCTGGGGCGTCCGTTATCTCCAGGAAGCCCGCGGCCTGGAGTACGGCGCCGCGGTGATGCGATCCGCAACGGTGCCGTTTGGCTGGATCATCGGCTGTCCGCTCCTGGGGTTCGTGTCCGATCGCCTGGGCCGTCGTAAGCCCGTGATTGTCGGCGGCGCCGTCGTCCTGCTGGCGTGCCTGGCGTGGATTCTGTACGGGCCTTCGGGCGTGTTCCCGCCCTACGTCCTCGGTCTCCTCGCCGGCCTCGCGAGCGGCGCGGCGATGCTGCCGTACACCGTGATCAAGGAAGCCAACCCGGCCGAGTTGAGCGGGACCTCCACCGGCGTCGTCAACTTCCTCAACTTCACGTTCAGCGCGCTCCTCGGTCCGGTCTTCGGCGGGCTGCTCGCGGCGGTCAGCGGCGGAGCGACGCCGATGGCGCTCGAACATTACCAGACAGCGTTCCAGCCACTCCTGTACGGCGTCGGACTCGCAATCGTCCTCACCGTGATCCTGCGCGAAACCGGACCCGGCACCACGCAGCCGGCCCGGCAAGTTGCGAGAGCGTCATGACTACTGAAACAGGCACGGGAAAGTACGAACAGATGCTCGAGCGGTGCAAGAGCCTCGAGGCGGTGCCCACCGCGGTGGCCCACCCCTGCGAGCAAACGGCGCTGGAAGGCGCGATCGAAGCCGGCCGGCTGGGCCTGATCGTGCCCATCCTCGTCGGACCCGTCTCTCGCATCGAAGCCATCGCCGCCGAGCACCACATCGACCTCGGGTCGACACGCATCGTCGACGCGCCTCACAGTCACGGGGCCGCGGCGAAGGCGGTGGAGATGGTCCGGCGCGGCGAGGCTGAAATCCTGATGAAGGGCAGCCTTCACACCGACGAACTGCTTGGCGCGGTGGTCGCGAAGGAGACCGGACTCCGCACCGGGCGCCGCATCAGTCACGCGTTCATCATGGACGTGCCGACCTACCACAAGGTGCTCATCGTCACCGACGCCGCCATCAACATCGCGCCAACGCTCGAGGACAAGGTCCACATCTGCCAGAACGCCATCGACCTGGCCGCCTCGCTTGGTCTGGCAAGGCCCAAGGTGGCGATTCTGGCCGCGGTCGAAACCGTCAATTCGAAGATGCAGGCCACGCTCGACGCGGCCGCGCTGTGCAAGATGGCCGATCGCGGGCAAATCACCGGGGGCATTCTCGACGGCCCGCTGGCGTTCGACAACGCGATCAGCAAGGACGCGGCGCGGATCAAGGGGATCAACTCGCCGGTGTCCGGCGATCCGGACATCCTGCTGGTGCCCGATCTCGAGTCCGGCAACATTCTCGCCAAGCAGCTGAGTTTCCTGGCCAACGCCGACAGCGCGGGCATCGTGCTCGGCGCGCGCGTACCGATCATCCTGACCAGCCGCGCCGACAGCGTCCGATCCCGGATTGCCAGCTGCGGAGTTGCGATGCTCGCCGCTCACGCGCGGCGGCGGAACCTGCAGGCGGTGACGTAGTGGCCGAGCCCGCGGTCCTCCTCGTCCTCAACGCCGGATCGTCGAGCCTCAAGTTCTGCGTCTACGCGGAGGCTCGAGGCGGCGAATCCCCGGATGCGTGGCAGCTGGAGGCGAAGGGCCAGATCGAGGGCATCGGCACGTCGCCGCGGTTCTCCGCGAAGGACGGCTCGGGGCAGGTCCTCGACGATCAACGGCTGCAGGCCGAAGTACCCGACGCACGTGCGGCGCTGGACGCCCTCGCCGTGTGGCTTCGTGCCCGCTTTCATGGCGCGCGCGTTCTCGGGGTCGGGCATCGCATCGTCCACGGCGGCACGTGGTACGCGGCGCCGGTGATCGTCATGCCTCAGGTCCTGGACCATCTGCGGACGCTGGTGCCGCTGGCGCCCCTGCATCAACCCTTCAACCTCGCCGCCATCGAAGCCGTCGACGCACGGCTCCCCGGCGTGCCGCAAGTCGCCTGCTTCGATACCAGCTTCCACCGCGGTCACTCTCCCGTGGCGCAGGTGGTTCCCTTGCCGCTCGAACTTCGACACGGCGGCATTCAGCGGTATGGCTTCCACGGGCTGTCGTACGAATACATCGCGTCGGTCCTGCCAACGGTCGCGCCGGAGATTGCGTCCGGCCGGGTGATCGTCGCCCATCTCGGCAGCGGTGCGAGTCTCTGCGCGATGAAGAACCGCCGCAGCATCGACACGAGCTTTGGCTTCACGGCGCTCGACGGCCTCTGCATGGGCACACGACCAGGCGCCCTCGATCCCGGCGTGGTGCTCTACCTCTTTCAGAGCCTCGGTCTGTCGGTGGCAGAGGTCGAGAGCATCCTCTACAAGAAATCGGGCCTGCTCGGCATTTCGGGCATCAGCAACGACATGCGCGATCTGCTCGACCGCAAATCGCCTGAAGCACAACTCGCGGTCGACTACTTCGTCTATCGCGCCGTTCGGGAAATCGGCGGGCTCGCGGCGACGCTCGGTGGAATCGACGCCCTGGTGTTCACGGCAGGCATCGGCGAGCGCTCCGCGGTGATCCGCGAACGGATTGGCGCGTCGTTGTCTTCACTGGGGATCGAGATGGACGCGGCCGCGAATGCGAGGCATTCCCCACGGATTTCACGCGCGACCAGTCGCGTCTCCGCGTGGGTGATTCCGACGAACGAGGAACTGATGATCGCGCATCACACCGCGTCGCTCCTCGGGCTCGCCGCGGCGAACGGCATGGCGGGCGCGCACGTCGCAGCGTCCGGCGGACTCCAGGAGAGCTGAGGCACCCGACATGGCGACCAGACGAAAGATGACAGTGGATGGAAACGAGGCGGCGGCCTCCGTCGCGTATCGAGCCAGCGAGGCCATCGCGATCTATCCGATCACGCCGAGCAGCCCGATGGCGGAGGTGTGCGACGAGTGGTCCAGCCGCAAGCGCGCGAACCTGTGGAACGCCATTCCCGAGATCGCGGAGATGCAGTCGGAGGCGGGCGCCGCGGGCGCGGTTCACGGCGCGCTGCAGGCGGGCGCGCTCTCGACCACGTTTACCGCATCGCAGGGCCTGCTGCTGATGATTCCGAACATGTACAAGATCGCCGGCGAGCTGACGCCGTTCACGATGCACGTGGCGGCGCGCACGCTGGCGACGCATGCCCTGTCGATCTTCGGCGACCACTCCGACGTCATGGCCTGCCGGCAGACCGGCTTCGCGCTGCTCTGCTCGAACTCCGTGCAGGAGGCGCACGACATGGCCGCCGTGGCGCACGCGGCGACGCTCGAGACGCGGATTCCGTTCCTGCACTTCTTCGACGGATTCCGCACCTCTCACGAGGTCGCGAAAATCGACGAGCTGAGCGACGACGACCTGCGCGCGCTGATCCCCGA
The DNA here is from genome assembly GCA_963794305.1 of uncultured Acidobacteriota bacterium. Taxonomy (GTDB): domain Bacteria; phylum Acidobacteriota; class Vicinamibacteria; order Vicinamibacterales; family CAVVIG01; genus CAVQFC01. The sequence continues at coordinate 59,428 of CAWCDQ010000030.1, forward strand.
AGCGTCCGTCTTCGCGCATCGTCACCGCGGGCTCACGCCGGATCGCCCGGTGCTTCGCGGAACCGCCCAGAACCCCGACGTCTTCTTTCAGGCGCGCGAAGCGCAGAACGGCTTCTACGACGTCTGCCCGGACATCGTCGAGCGCACGATGCAATCGTTCGCCGGCCTGACCGGCCGGCGCTACGGCCTCTTCGAATACGTCGGCGACCCGGCCGCTGAACGCGTGATCGTGCTCATGGGCTCTGGCGCGGAGACCGCCCACGAAACCGTGGACTATCTGACGGCACGCGGCGAGAAGGTCGGCGTGCTGAAAGTCCGCCTCTACCGGCCCTTCGCGCGCAAGGCGTTCCTGGCCGCGCTGCCAAAGACGGCCCACACCCTCGCCGTGCTCGATCGCACCAAGGAGCCCGGCGCGCCCGGCGATCCGCTGTACCTCGACGTGGTGACCGCGCTCGCCGAGGCCCAGGCCGAAGGCGTGTCGCCGTTCGCGGTGCCGCCGCGCATCGTCGCCGGCCGCTACGGCCTGTCGTCGAAGGAGTTCACGCCGGCGATGATCAAAGGCGTCTTCGACAACATCGCCTCGAAGACGCCGAAGCACCACTTCACCGTCGGCATCGTGGACGACGTGACCCACACGTCGCTGCCGTGGGATCCCTCGTTCCGCGCGGAATCCGACGATGTGTCGGCATCGGTGTTTTACGGCCTCGGCGCCGACGGCACGGTGGGCGCCAACAAGAACTCCATCAAGATCGTCGGTCAGGAAACCGGCCTGTACGCGCAGGGATATTTCGTCTACGACTCCAAGAAGTCCGGGGCGATCACGGTGTCCCACCTGCGCATGAGCAAGAAACCGATCCGGTCGGCCTATCTCGTGAACCGCGCCGGTTTCGTCGCCTGTCATCAGTTCGAGTTCGTGGACAAGATCGACGTCCTCGAACAGGCCGCGCCCGGCGCCGCCTTCCTGCTGAACGCGCCGTTCCCCGCCGATCAGGTCTGGGATCAGCTGCCGCGAGAGATGCAGGACCAGATCATCGAGCGGAAGCTCCGGTTCTTCGCGATCGACGCCTACGCGCTGGCGAAAAGCTCCGGCATGGGCACGCGCATCAACACCATCATGCAGACGTGCTTTTTCTCCATCGCCGGCATCCTGCCGCCCGACGAAGCGATCAAGCACATCAAGAAGTCGATTGAAAAGACGTACGGCAAGCGCGGCCCCGAAGTTGTGCGCCGGAACTGCGAGGTCGTCGATCAGGCGCTGGCGCACCTGCACGAGGTCAAGGTGCCGGCCGCGGTCAGCGCGAAGCGGACGCGGCCGCCGCTCGTGTCCGAGAAGGCGCCGGACTTCATGCAGAAGGTGACCGCCGTCATGCTCGCCGGCAAAGGCGATCTCCTGCCGGTCAGCGCCTTCCCGGTCGACGGGACGTGGCCGATGGGAAGCGCGAAGTGGGAGAAGCGGAACATCGCGCTCGAGATCCCGGTGTGGGACGCCAAGATCTGCATCCAGTGCAACCAGTGCGCGCTCGTCTGCCCGCACGCGGCCATCCGCGCGAAGGTGTACGACGAGAGCGCGCTGGCGGGCGCGCCCGAAACGTTCAAGTCCACGCTCTTCAAGGGGACCGAGCACAAAGGCAAGGCGTTCACCATCCAGGTGGCGCCGGAGGACTGCACGGGCTGCAATCTGTGCGTGAACGTGTGCCCCGCCAAGGATCGCACCAATCCGAAACACAAGGCGATCGACATGCACCCGCAGGCGCCGCTGCGGGACCCGGAACGCGCCAACTACGACTTCTTCCTCGGACTTCCTGAGATCGACCGGACGGCCATGACGCGGATCGACCACAAGAGCTCGCAGTTCCTCGAGCCGCTGTTCGAGTACTCGGGCGCCTGCGCGGGCTGCGGCGAGACACCGTATCTCAAGCTCCTCACGCAGCTCTTCGGCGATCGGCTGCTCATGGCCAACGCGACCGGCTGCTCGTCCATCTATGGCGGCAACCTGCCGACCACGCCGTACACGACGAACCGGGACGGCCGCGGCCCGGCCTGGTCGAACTCGCTCTTCGAAGACAACGCGGAATTCGGATTCGGGTTCCGCCTCGCGCTCGACTCGCACGTGGCCAACGCCCGCAACCTGGTGCAGCAGCTCGCGGCACAGATTGGCGACGGCCTCGCGACCCAACTGCTCGACGCCGACCAGTCGAGCGAGGCCGGCATTGCCGCGCAGCGCGAGCGCGTCGTCGCCTTGCGAGGCCGGCTCGGCGCCATCAACACGGTGGAAGCCCGCCGGCTGGACACGCTGGCCGACTACCTGGTGAAGAAGAGCGTGTGGCTGATCGGCGGCGACGGCTGGGCCTACGACATCGGCTACGGAGGACTCGACCACGTGCTGGCCAACCGGCGCAACGTCAACATCCTCGTGATGGATACCGAGGTCTACTCGAATACGGGCGGCCAGGCGTCGAAGGCGACGCCGCTCGGCGCCGCCGCCAAGTTCGCCGCCACCGGCAAGGCGGTCGGCAAGAAGGATCTCGGGCTGCTGGCGAACATGTACGGCCACGTCTACGTCGCACGCGTGGCGTTCGGCGCCAAGATGGCGCAGACCGCGCAGGCCTTCGTCGAAGCCGAGTCCTACGACGGACCGTCGCTGATCATCGCGTACAGCCACTGCATTGCCCACGGCTACGACATGGCGCAGGGCGCCGTTCAGCAGAAGCTCGCCGTGGATTCCGGCGTCTGGCCGCTCTACCGCTTCGATCCGCGGCGGATTCCAAAGGGCGAGGCGCCGCTGCACCTCGACTACAACGCGCCGAAGACAAAGGTGGCGGACTACCTCCGCAACGAATCGCGTTTCCGCATGGTGGAGCGCGCCGATCCCGCGCGCTACAAGGCGTTCGTCGCCGAGTCGCAGGCCGCTGCTGAACGGCGGTACTCGGTGTACTCGCAGCTCGCCGGCGTCAAGGTGCCCGCGTTCGAAACCACCTTGCCGGTCGAGACGCCGGCGAATGGAAACGGCAAACCCGACACCAAGGAGACGTAATGGACCTCCGCACGACGTACCTGGGCCTGCGCCTTCCGCACCCGCTGATTGTCGGCGCCGGCCCGCTTGGAGACGACCTCGATACGGTCAGGGCCCTCGAAGACGCCGGCGCGGCGATGCTCGTGCTGCGCTCGCTGTACGAAGAGGAAATCACCAACGAGCAGATGGACGACTACGCCAACTTCGACGCCATCAGCGAGTCGTTTCCGGAAGCCGGATCCTTTGCGCCCGAATCTTCGATGGCGCTCGGTCCGGACGAGTATCTCGAGCATCTCCGGCAGGTCAAGCAAGCCGTTCGCATCCCGGTCGTCGCCTCCCTCAACGGCGAGACGCGCGGCGGCTGGCTCGGGTTCGCGAAGCTGCTCGAAGAAGCCGGCGCCGATGCCATCGAGCTGCACACGTATCACGCCGCCAGCGACATGACGAAGAGCGCCGCCGACGTGGAACGGGACGCGATCGACATCGTGCGCGACGTCAAACAGAGCCTGCGCATTCCGGTGGCCGTCAAGCTGGCGCCGCTCTTCACCGCCTTCGCGAACTTCGCCAAGGCGATCGACTCGGCAGGCGCTGACGCGCTGGTCCTCTTCACGCGCTTCCACCGGGTGGACATCGACGTGGACGAACTGGAGGTCGTTCGGTCGCTGCCGTTGTCGGACTCCTCGGAGCTGCCGCTCCGCCTTCGCGGGACCGCGGCGCTGGCCGGCCGCATCAAGGCGTCGATCGCGATCACCGGCGGCATCCACACCGGGCTCGACGTCATCAAGGCGACGATGGCCGGTGCGCACGGCGCGCAGATGGTGTCGGCGCTGCTCCGGCACGGACCTGCGCATCTGCAGACCGTCCGCACCGAGATCGAGGACGTGGATGCAGGAGCGCGAGTGGAACTCGCTCGATGAAATGCGCGGCAACATGAGCTTCTGCCGCATCCCGGATCCGGCGGCGTACGAACGGGCCAACTTCAGGATGGCGCTGCGATGACGTTCGAGGGAAGGTCACTATGAAACTACCCTGGTGGATCCCGCCGTTGTGGGTCGCGGCTCTCGCCGTCGCGGCCTTTGCGCCCGGCGCGTCAGCGTCGGGACCGCGTGCCGAGTCCCAGATCGTCGTCTCCCGCACGACGAGCCCGCCCGGAAGTCAGGCGGCAACCCCGCCGGCGGGACAGCCGCCGTCAGCGTATGCCGGAAGCGACACGTGCGAAACGTGCCACTCCGACAAGGCCGACACGCTCAAAGGCACGCCCCACTCGCAGGCGAAGGACCCCCGCACGCCGGCGGCGGTCCACGGGTGCGAGAGCTGCCACGGTCCGGGGCAGGCACACGTCGACGACGACGCGAAGGGGCACATCCTGAAATTCGGGCAGGCGAAGCCCGCGGAGGTGAGTCAGACGTGCCTGGCCTGCCACAACCGCGGCAACCATGCGGGATGGGAGGGCAGCGGGCACGAGCGCCGCAACCTCTCCTGCACCACCTGCCACAGCGTGCACAGCCCGAAATCGACCGAACGGCAGCTGGTCAAGAAGACGCAGACCGAGCTCTGCGCCACGTGCCACCGGCTTCAGGTGAGCAAGACCGAGCGCGCCGTGGCGCACATGCCGGTGCGCGAGGGCAAGATGTCGTGCAGCTCCTGCCATAACCCGCACGGCTCGATCAGCAACGTCAAGAATCTGAAGACGGGCAGCTCGGTCGCCGAGCTGTGCACGAGCTGTCATACGGAGATGCGCGGGCCGATGATGTTCGAGCACGCGCCGGTGCGCGAGAATTGCGCCACCTGCCACGACCCGCACGGCTCGTCGAACGATCGCATGCTGGTCGTCCGCATGCCGATGCTCTGCCAGCGCTGTCACATCGCCAGCAAACATCCGGCGACGCTCTACGACAAGGACCAGATCACCACGAACAAGAGCAACCGGATGTTCGGTCGATCGTGCGTGAACTGCCACTCCACGATTCACGGCTCGAACCACCCGTCGGGCCAGTTCTTCATGCGGTAACGGGGGAATCAGAACATGCGAACCCTCTCGTTCATTGCGCTGATCCTTCTCGTGGGCGCCTTTGCCGCGCCGCAGCGGGCGCTGGCCCAGGCGGGAACGCCGCCGGCGGCGCAGACGCCGGCACAACCGCGCCGCCGCGTCCCCAGCCGCGGCCGACGATGCGAAGCGCAGCCTGTTCGATGTGACCGACCGGGAGTTTTTCATCGGCGGCCGCGTGACCAGCATCGACGGCGACCCGGCGCGCTTCCAGCGCTACCAGGACGTCCGCGACGGGCTGCTCTTCTCCGACTTCCGCTACGCGTTCGCGCAGCCCGACGGCAGCTACACGTTCAAGGCTCGTGCGAACAACGTCGGCTACCGCGATCAGGAGTACTTCGCCGACTACAACCTCGCCGGGAAGGTGAAAGTCACCGGCGGCTACCAGCAGATCCCGCAGTTCTACAGCGTGGACACGATGACGCCCTATACGGGCAGCGGCGGCACGCTCCTGCTCGACGATGCGGCGCAGCGCGCCGCCCAGAACGGAGCGGGCCTCAGCGTCTACCCCCCGATCTCGCCGCAGTTCGACCTGCGCGAGCGGCGCGACATCGGCCGCGTCGACGTCGTGGCCACGCCGAGGCCGACGCTCGACGTCACAGCCAGCTTCACCACGCAGAAGCACGGTGGCGAGCTGCCGTGGGGCGCCAGCTTCGGCTTCAGCAACGACGTCGAGGTGCCGCTGCCCTACGAGTCGCGGGCCAACGACTTCACCATCGGCACCGAGTGGACGAACAAGAAGAGCATGCTGCGCGTCGCCTACAGTGGATCGTGGTTCAACGATCTCGCGCCCACGCTCACCTGGGACAGCCCGCTGCGCATCGACGACGCATCGGGCTCGCCAGCACACGGCCGCATGTCGCTGTGGCCGTCCAACTCCGCTCAGACGATCAGCTTCGGCGGGTACACGAAGCTGGCGCACAGGACGCAGGTCACCGGCTACTTCTCCTACGGGCTGTGGAGCAACAACGAGCCGCTGCAGCCGTTCACCATCAATTCGGCGCTGCCGACGATTGCGCTGCCGCGCGCCAACGCCGACGCCGAGGCGCACGTGTTCTCGACGAACCTGAACCTCACGTCGCATCCCACCGCCGACTGGCGGTTCGCCGCGCGCTTCCGAAATTACACCTACGACAACCACATGCCGGTGACGAGCATCACGCAGTACGTCGCCTACGATTCGAGCGTGTCGACGACTCCAACCGGCGGCCCCGATCTCTACGCCCACAATCGGACGAACTTCGACGCCGACGCGACGTGGGACAGGCTGAAGCCGCTCGCGCTGACGGTGGGCTACACGCACAACGGCAACGGCTACGACGCCCGGACCTTCAAGTCGAGCGGCGAGGACGTGTTCCGCGTGTCGGCCGACGCAGTGGGATCCTCGTGGGCCACCTTCCGTGTGCAATACGAGGTCGGCTCGCGCACCGGATCGGGGCTCGACGTGACGCAGCTCACCGCCATCGGAGAGCACCCCGAGATGCGGTATTACGACCTGGCCGACCGGACGAGGAACAGGTTCAGCGGGCAGGTCGACATCGTCCCGTCGGACGTCTGGACGTTCAGCGTCTCCGGCGGGCTCCTGCACGACGACTACAGCAACACGGTGTTCGGACTGCAGAAGTCGAACGGAGACACCTTCTCGCTCGCCGCCGACTACCACTTGCCGAACGGCCTGGGCGCGGGGGCCACCTACAACTTCGAGCGGTATACCGGACTGCAGCAATCGCACGAGGGGGATTCGTCAACCGCGCAGTTCAACGATCCGCTGCGCAACTGGACCTCCGACTCGACCGAGACGGTCAACTACTTTTCCATCTACGCGACGCCGCCCCGCATCGGCCAGAACACAGAAGTGCGGATCTGGTACGATTTCAGCCACGCGGTCGGCGATAACGTCTACGCGATTCCGGTAGGCAGCCCGATTACCGCGCCCAATCAGCTGCCGGAGGTGTTCAACAAGCTGCAGCAGTTGCACATCGAGGGGCGCTACCGCATCAAGCACAACCTGATGGCGACGTTCTCGTATCTCTACGAGCCGCTGAGCATCTATGACTACGCGTTCGATCCCAGCGTCGTCAACGGCATCGTCCAGCCCAGCTCACTGGTCATGGGGTACGTCTACCGGCCGTACACCGCGAATTCGTTCAAATTCGGTGTGAGATACCTGTGGTGATGCAGCAGTTGGCTCCATATCATTCCTGAGGAGGTTTCCATATGCCGATGACATTCGAGACGAAGCGCTTGCTGATGACCACGACTCTCGTGATGGCCGCGGGGCTCGTGATGGCACGGCCGGCAGCGGCGCAGGACGCCGCGAAGGGCCAGGCGGTCTACACGGCTCAAAAGTGCCAGATGTGCCACGCCATCGCCGGCAAAGGCAGCAAAACGAATCCACTGGACGGCGTCGGCGGGAAACTGTCGGCGGAGGATATCCGTAGCTGGATCACCAACCCGACCGAGGCGGCGGCAAAAGCCAAGTCCACGAAGAAGCCGCCGATGCCGAACAAGTACAGCAAGCTGGCCGCGGCCGATATCGATGGCCTCGTCGCCTACATGCAGTCGCTGAAGTAGAGAGGCCTCGTGCCCAAAGCCTCAGACCTGTTCCGCCACCCGCTCTCGATTGCCGGTGCGGTCATCACCACGGCGTCTGCCGTGGTGTTCATCGCACTTCTGATCGCGGAGCTGACGGGAATGCTCGAGAACCCGTACGCGGGCCTGGTGGTCTTCGTGGCCATCCCCGCGCTGTTCGTACTGGGACTGCTGCTCATCCCTGTCGGAATCCGCCTGGACCGACGCAAGCAGCTGCGTGACGGCGAGACGGAGCACGGACTGGCCGATCATCGATTTCAGGAAAGCGCAGGTCCGCCGAACGGCGCTGGCCATCACGGCATTGACGGCGGTCAACGTGGTCATCCTGCTGCTGGCGGGCTATGGCAGCCTGCACTATATGGAATCGCCCGCGTTCTGCGGACAGGCGTGCCACAAGCCCATGCATCCGCAGTTCACCGCGTGGCAGAACGCGTCGCACGCGCGCATTGCCTGCGTGAGTTGTCACATCAGCGAAGGCGCGAAGGGCTTCGCGCTACGCGAAGCTCAACGGCGTTCGTCAACTCGTTCACGTCATCACCAACTCAATCCCCGAGCCCATACCGCCAGGCGCGCCGATGCCACCGGGCGCGCAGGCGGTGCTGTGCCTCTCCTGCCACCAGCCCGAACGCATCGCCGGCGATCAGATCCACCTGATTCGCGAGTACGCCGACGATGAGGCCAATACCGAGACGCTCACGATCCTCCAGATGCACACAGGCGCGACGTCGACGTCGGGTCGTGCGATCCACTGGCACGCCGATCCGAAGGTTCGCGTCGAGTACGTCGCGACCGACGAGAGCCGCCAGACCATTCCGTACGTGAGGGTCACCGACGCGAGCGGGAAGGTGAAGGAGTACGCCAGCCCTGAGGCGACCGACCAGGTTCGCGCTGGCCCGACGCGGACCATGGACTGCATCGACTGTCACAACACGGTCGGACATCCGATAGCGCCGACGCCGGAGAAGGGAGTGGACGGTGCCATCGCCGCGGGTCTCGTGAGCCGGAAGCTTCCGCATGTAGGCGTGAAGCGTCCGTTGATGACGGCGGAGGACGCGAGCGAGGACGAGGGCGGGCGCGCCATCGAAGCGGAACTTCGCGAAGTCTATGCCTCGCGTGGCGGCCCGAACGACCAGCAGGCTCTCGCGCAGACCGTCGGCGCTGTTCAGGCGCTGTACAGGCGCAACGTGTTTCCGGCGATGAAGGTGACGTGGGGCACCTATCCGAACAACAAGGGCCACGTGACCTCGAACGGGTGCTTCCGCTGCCACGACGGAACGCATGAAGCCAAGGACGGTTCGAAAATCAACGCCGACTGCGAGTATTGCCACAAGCAGATCGAGACGCCGTCCTGAACTCGCTCGGCTGAAAGCCTCGCGCTCCACCCTGATGCGCAAGCCTCGCGCTCCACGCTACGCGAAAGCCTGGCGCTCCAGCTAAGCCTCGCGCTCCACACGCAGTACCCTCCAAGGAGGGCGAGCCTTTCAGGCGAGCCGCAGCGGACGAGTCTGCCAGGGCTTCCACTTTATGTGTCGGCGGATTGCAACGGGCGGTACATCAGCGCCTCGACGCTCCGGCGAATGTTCCGGGGACGTGACTGTCGCGCCAGGTTCATCGCGTACGCCTTCGTGGCGACGCTCACCGCGATCGCCAGCGAGATCTTCCGGATCTCCCGCAGCGGCGGGTAGAGCGCGCCCTCGTCGAGGTCCTTCGGCCGGACCAGGTTCGCGAGCGTGCGCGCGGCCACGAGGAACAGTTCGTCGGGCAGCGTGCGGGCGCGGCACGCCACGGCGCCCAGGCCGATGCCGGGGAACACGTACGCGTTGTTCCCCTGCGCCGGACGGAGCACCCTGCCGCCGTAGGTGACGGGCGCGAACGGGCTGCCGCTCGCGAAGATCGCCCGCCCGCCGCTCCAGGCGTACGCCTGCTCCGGGGTGCACTCGGCCCGCGACGTCGGGTTCGACAGCGCGAAGATCACCGGCCGCGAGTTGACGTCGCTCATCCGCTCGATCACCGCCTGGGTGAACGTCCCCGGAGCGCCGGTGGCGCCGATCAGCACGTGCGGCCGGATCGCATCGATCGCCTCGAGGAAGCCGAGCGGCGCGGTGGTCGTGCGCGTACGGACAGGTTGTGCGGCATCAGGTCCGTGCGCGCCTTCACGACCAGGCCGTTCACGTCCACGAACCAGAGCCGGCGCCGGGCTTCGTCGGGATCGAGGCCCGCATCGACGAACGCCGCGGTCATCAGATCGGCGATGCCCGTGGCCGCCGAGCCGGCGCCGAGGAACATGATCCGCAGATCCTTGAACGGCACGCCGGTGATGCGCGTCGAGGAGTACACGCCGGCGAGGGCCACGGCCGCCGTGCCCTGGATGTCGTCGTTGAAGCAGAGCACGCGCTCCCGGTACTTGTTCAGCAGCGCGTACGCGTTCGGCGTCAGGAAATCCTCGAACTGGATCAGCGCGTCGGGATAGCGCGACTGCACCGCGGTCACGAACTCCTCGACGAGATCGAAATACGCCTTGCCTTCGAGCCTCCGCCGCGGATAGCCGAGGTACAGCACGTCGTTCCGCAGCTCCTCGTTGTTGGTCCCGACGTCGAGCGTCACCGGCAGGCACGCGTTCGGATCGATGCCCGCGCAGGCGGTGTAGATCGCCAGCTTGCCGATCGGGATCCCCATGCCGTTGGCGCCGAGGTCGCCGAGGCCGAGGATTCGCTGGCCGTCGGTGACGACGATGACGCGGATGTCGCGCTGCGGCCAGTTGCCCAGGATCCGGCGGATGTGTCCGCGATCCGCCGGGGTGATGAAGAAGCCTTTGGGCTCCCTCGCGATGTGCGAGAACTCCCGGCAGGCCTCGCCGACCGTCGGCGTGTAGATCAGCGGCAGGATCCGCTCGATGTGGGCGATCACGGTCTGATAGAACAGCCGCTCGTTCCTCTCCTGCAGGGCCGAGAGCTGCATGTAGCGATCGATGTCCCTGGGCAGCCGATCGAGGTTCGTCATCACCCGCTGCACCATCTGCCGCGGCGTCGCCACGTCGTGCGGCAGCAGCCCCGTGAGGCCGAGACGATCCCGGTCCCTCCGCTGGAAGGCGATGGATCGGTTGAGCGTCTTGTCACGGAGAACGTCGAAGCCGCGCTTCACGGAGCTATCATAGGACAGTCGCGCGTCGGTTCAACCGTTCACCGATGAGGTTTCCCATGCGACCGTATATCCGTGCCGCCGGCTTCGCGGCGCTCCTGATCGCGAGTGGCGCGGCCGGCGTCCGCGCTCAGTCGAAGACGATCCTGCCCTTCGATCACATCCACCTGAACGAGCCCGCGGCCGAAGCGAGCCAATGGTGGGAGAAGAACATTCCCGGGCGGACGGCGCATCACGGAAGCGCCGAACCGGATCATGTACGGCGCGGTGCGGCTCATGTTTCTCTAGCCGCGCTCGAGCGGCGGCAGCGACGGCAGCGTGATCGAGCATCTCGGCTTTTCCGTGGCCGATCTCGACGCGACGATGACCGCGCTGGCGGCGATCGGCACCAAGGTCGTCGAGCCGGTGAAGGACACGCCTGGGCTCTACAAGACCGCGATGATCGAGAGCCCGTGGGGCACGCGGATTCAGCTCGTGCAGGATCCCGAGCTCCTCGGCCTCCACCACGTGCAGCTCCGTTCGCCGGACACCGAAGGCATGTACGCGTGGCTGCTGGACAAGTTCGGCGGCGAGCGCACGAAAATCAAGGGCCAGATCGACTCGGTGAAGTACTCCGGCGTTCCCGGCTTCACGACGGTCTACATCGTCGCCGCGAAAGGGACCTCGGTCGCGAGCCAGGGACGCGCGATCGATCACATCGGCTGGCGCTCGATGGGAACGATCAACGAAACCAAGGCGATGCTCGAGGGTAAGAAGGTGCAGCTCACGAGCCAGCCGAGCCCGCTCAACCTGCCGAACGGACCGTCGATCAACTTCTTCTACGTCGCCGGCCCGGACGGCACGCGGATCGAGCTCGTCGAGCGGCCTGGACTCAAGCCCGGCGAATGAGTGGTGAGAAGTGGGGAGGGCCTGATGCCCTCCCCGGCTGAACAGCCGTCAACGGAATCAGGCGAGAGCCTTCCCGTACAGCGCGAGCAGACGGCTCCACGCCTTCTCGGCCTGCGGCTCGTTGTAGACGCCCGAATCCGGCGGACACCAGCCGTGCGCGGCGCCCGTGTACACTTCGATCTCCGCCGGCAGATTCGCCTTCGCGAACGTCTCCTTCAGCACGTCCTTCTCGGTCGGCGCGCGCTGGTCGTCGTTCGCCGCGATCGCGATCAGGAACTGCGCCTTCGTCTTCGACGCCTGCAGGTGCGGGCTGTTCGGCTGATCGGTGACCAGCCCGCCGCCGTGGAACGACGCGACCGCGCCGACGCGATCGGGGACCGCCGCCGCGGTGCGGAACGCGATCGGTCCGCCCATGCAGTAGCCCTGCGTGCCGATCTTCCTGTTCTTCGCGACCGACGCCTGCTGATCGAGCCAGCCGATGAACGCCTTCGCATCGGTCATGTGCGTCGTCTCGTTCAGCGCGCGCGCGAGCGGCATCAGGTCTGCAATCGGCGTGGCCGCGCCCTTCGCGGCGGTCGGCGCCTTCTGCGCGCGATAGAACGGGTTGACGACGAGCACCGAGTAGCCCGATTCGGCGAGGCGTTTGCCCATCTTGCGCATCGCGGGGCGAAGACCGAAGATGTCCGGCCAGAGCGAGCACGCCGGGCGCCGTGCCGCTCGCCGGGTGCACGAAATAGCAGTCGCAGCTGCCGTCGGGCGTCGTGATCGTCACGTCCGACGTCGGTCACCGCGACGGCGTTCACGACCTGCGGCAGCATCATGGCGATGCCCGCTCCCAGCGAGCACGCCGAACTGCCGGCGCGTCACCATTCCGCGCGCCTCGAATTTCTGCCGATCGTCTTCAAAATGATCCTGATCGCACATGTGCTGCCCTCCTCGCTGGCCGCTGACCAACGACACGAAAAGTAATAGTGGACTCTATACCGATTCGCTGTTGGAGGTCAGAACTACGAAGTGGGAACGACGAAGGGGTTCCGGCTGAGGCGGTCAAATCGGCAGCGAATCATCGGTGCCTCATTTCCCACATTAAATGTACCAAAGATTGCTGTGCCCAACAAGACTGTTTGTGTCGATGTTTTGTTGCTAAGGTGACCGGACCTCAATGCCAAAACGGGTTCATCGTCCGCGTCCCCGGCCCCCGGCTCGGCGCAGCGACAGCCCTGCGCCGCGCGACAGGCCGGGACCCGCGCGCTGCTCGATCGGATTCTGGACACGCCTCACCTCGCGCACGTCGTCCCTCGACTGCCACCGGAGGTGCTGCACCGCGTCATCCAGAACTGCGGACTCGAGGATTGCGGCGAGCTCGTGGCGCTGGCGACACCCGGCCAGCTGGCGGCGGTCTTCGACCTCGACTTGTGGCGCCCTGCCCAGCCAGGCCTGGACGAGCAGTTCGACGCCGATCGCTTCGGTCTCTGGCTCGAAGTGATGATGGAATCGGGCGCCGCCGTCGCGGCGCAGAAACTCGCCGGCATCGACGTCGACCTGGCGGTCGCGGGCGTTCGCGCAGCACGTGCGCGTCTTCGATCCCGCGGCGCTATCGCCGCCGCGACGATGGACGGACGACGAGATGCCCGATGCCGGCATCGCAGGACGATGGGCTCAGTTGCGAGATCGGCGGGTACCTGGTCGTGGCGCGGCGCAGCGACTCGTGGGACGCCATCGTCGGCGGTGCTGACTTCCCTCGACGCGGAGCATCAGGATTATTTCCATCGTGTGATGCGCGGGTGCCGGCGCCTTTCGAACTCCGGACCCGAGATCGATGGCCTGGACGACCTGCTCCCCGACGAAGAACAGGTCATGTTCGACCTGGCGTTCAACCGTGAACGACGCCGGGAGCAGCAGGGGTACATGACACCCGCGCAGGCCCGCGCATTTCTCCAGATGTCGCGACAGGTTCGGCTCGGGCACGACGCCACGCCGCCCGGCAATCCCGTGGCCCGCGCGTATTTCCGGGCGATCGAATGGACGACGGCGGCGGACGCGGACAGCGGAGCGCCGTTTGCCGGCGGCATCGGACGCACCGTCCGCTCCGGAGGACTCCGCCGATGCGGTCACCGCCATCGTCGACGTGCTGCTCGACGCGGGAATCCTCCCGCAGCCGCCTCGCGCGCTGCTCGACGGACCGCAGGGATCGCGCCGCGTCTCGCGCGCATCCAGGCGCAGATGCAGTTCGCGGGCGACCGCGACCCCGCCGCCTATTCGATGCGGAGCCAGGAGCTCGCCTTTCTCGCGAACACGATTGTGGCCGGATGTTCGATCCAGGCACGGCCGTTCACGGCCGCAGGAGGCGTCGGACGCGGCCGTCGCGACCTGCAACCTCGGCCTGGAGAACTGGCCGGCTCGGTGGCTCCGGCAACGTCCGGCAGTGCCCGACGATTTTCTCGTCAGTCACGATCTGGTCAGCGTGTTCCAGGTCGGGTGGACGGTCCTCTACGAGGACGTCTGCATGTACGCGGCGGAGCAGCTGATCGGCGTCCTGACACGGTTGCGGTACGACGATCGCGAGATTCAAGCAGGACTCGACGCTCTGCGCATCGAGATGACGAAGCAGTGGCACGCCGGAGCGCCATGGCGGGCTCGCGACGCGCTGGATGTGATCGCGATCCTGGACATGCCGGCGTGGGCGGCGCTGCTCGGTCTGATCGACGAATGCCCGGTGATGCACGCCGGCCATCGGCGCCTCACGGGGCTCGCGCGCCCTGCGGTCAGCGCCACGGCCTTCGAGTTCATTTCGGAGAACAGCCAGATCGCGTCCGTCCACGAATTCATGCGGTCGCTGCCGGAGACCCTGCGCCGCTGAGCGGGCGTCAGTCCCGCCGAGTGGCAAAGGCGCGGCAAAACAGCTATCCTCGCCGTTCTCACAAGACGACTGGAGGCGGCGTTCGTGACAGGCGCGGCGGTTGGTCCGTACCGGATCATCGAACGGCTCGGCGCGGGCGGGATGGGCGAGGTCTACCTCGGGCACGATCCGCGCCTCGATCGCCGCGTGGCGCTGAAGTGCCTCACGTCGGCCGAGGCCGCGACGCCGGAAGGCCGCGCGCGCATCCTGCGGGAAGCCCGCGCCATCGCACGCCTGACGCACGCGCACATCGCGGGCGTGTACGACGTCCTCGACGAGGGCGGCCGCGCCTACATCGTGATGGAGTACGTCGCGGGCGTCAGCCTCGCGGCGCAGATGGCCGGCGGCGCGCGGCCGGCCGCCGAGGTGCGCGCCGTCGCCGGACAGCTCGCGTCCGCGCTGGTTGCGGCGCACGAGCAGGGCGTCATCCATCGCGATCTGAAGCCCGCGAACATCCAGGTGATGCGCGACGGGTCGATCAAGGTGCTCGACTTCGGCGTGGCGAAGCTCGCGTGGCCGGCCGTGGTCACCACGGACGCGACGACAGGCGGTTTGCAGGCCGACGCCACGGCCGGCGCCGGCAATCCGGGCACGCCGACCTACATGTCGCCCGAGCAGCTGCGCGGGCAGCCGGCCGACGCGCGCAGCGACATCTACAGCGCCGGCGTCGTCCTGTTTCAGATGGCGACCGGCCGCCGGCCGTATCTGGAGACCACGTCGGTGACGCTGGCGCTCGCGATGAACACGGCGCCGGCGCCGTCCGCGCACGCGATCGATCCCCTCGTGCCGCGCGAGCTCAGCGATGTGATCGCGAAGGCGCTCGAGCGCGATCCCGACCAGCGGTTCCAGTCGGCGGTCGAGATGGAGTCGGCGCTCCGCGCCATGCCGGGAACCTCGTCCGAGACGCGACCGGCGTCCGGCGCGTCGCGCCCGGGCAGACATACCGTTGCGTGGTGGTCCTGGCGCCTGGCGATTCCGGTCGTGGCGCTCGCCATTCTGGCGGTCATCGGCAGCGTCGCGCGCGAGCGCCTGGGCGGCGGGACGGCCGCGGCGACGCCGATCTCGCTCGCGCTGCTCGCGGTCGAGACGCCGACCAACGAGCCGCAGGCGGCGGCGTTCGGCTCGAGCCTCGCATCGGTGATTGCCGGCAACTTCGGAACGGTGCAGCACGTGACGGTGTTGACGCGAGCGGCGACGGCGCCGTACATGAAAGATCCGGACGCGTTCGCCGCGCTGTCGCGCGCGCTCGGCGCGACGGACGTGCTCCGGCTGTCGGTGACCGGCGTGGATCCCGCGCGCGTGACCGCGCAACTCTACAGGCCTGGCGTCGCGCGTGAACAGTGGAGCGAGACGTTCACCGGCGGCGCGCTCGATGTCGAGCGCGCGGTGCTCGAAGGGATCGCCCGCAGTCTCGAGCGGGGACCCGCGCGGCGCCGTTTCACCGCCGACGAGTGGGCGCGCCTTCGCCGGATGCCGACGACGAGCAGCGACGCGCTGCGCGTGTACGCCGAAGCGCGCGGGCTGCTCGATCGCCCCGTGTCCGACGTCGAGCGCCCGATTGCGCTGCTGCAGCGCGCGACGGCGCTGGATCCGCAGTTCGTTCTCGCGTGGGCGTCGCTCGGCGACGCCTGGTGGCGAAGGACCAGCAAACGAAGGATCCATCGGCCGTCGCCCAATCGACCGATGCGCTCAGACGCGCGATCGCCATCGATCCCGACAGCGCGCCGGTGCACTACGCGCTCGGCGACATGCAGTCGCGCACCGGACAATCGGCCGATGCCGAGGCCTCGTTCAGGCGGGCGATGCAGCTGCAGCCGGACTACGACGCCGCCGCGCGCGGCCTCGCCCAGATACTCGCCGCGTCGGGCCGCGTCGACGATGCGGAAGCGCTGCTGCGCCAGGCGATTCGATACAGCCGGAACTGGAACAACTACTTCATGCTCGGTACGATCGACTATCGCGCCGGGCGCTACCGCGCGGCGGCCGAGGCGTTCAAGCAGGCCGCGGACGCGACGCCGAACAACCCGTCCGCGTTCACGATGCTCGGCAACACGCAGTACATCCTGCGCGATCTCCAGCAGGCGATCGGCAATTTCGAGCACGCGGTGCGGCTCGGCGGCACGACGGCGGCGTACGCGAACCTCGCGCTGGTGTACTACGACGCTGGCCGGTACGAGGACGCGGTGCACTCTTACGAGCAGGCGCTACAGCGCGATCCGAAAAGCGCGACCAATCACCGGAACATCGGCGACGTCTACGCGCGTCTCGGGCGGGCACAGGAGGCGCGCGCCTCCTACGAGCGCGCGATCGCGCTCGGCAACGAGCAGCTGGCCGTCAACCCGCACGACGTGCGCTCGATGAGCCTCGTCGCGCTGTGCGAGGCCAAACTCGGACGGCGGGCCGAGGCCGAGCGTCATGCCGCCGAGGCGGTTGCCGTGGATTCGTCGAGCCGCGAGGCGTGGCAGCGGAGCGCCGAGGTGCATGCGCTGCTGAAACAGCCCGACGCGGCCTTGCGCGACCTCGCCATCGCGGTGGCGCGCGGCTTTGACCCCCAGCTGGCACGCATCGACGACGATCTCGCGTCGCTCAGGAAGCTGCCACGGTTCGACGAGATTCTCACGACACCACCCCCCGGCAACGCACGACCAACCCAAGGAGTCCGCTGATGGCCAAGAAGAAGGCCCGTACCCGCAGGAAGCCCGCGCCGAAGAAGAGGCCCGCGCCAAAGAAGAAGCAGGCGCCGAGATCGCTGTTCCCCACGAAAGTGGCGGTGCTCACCAGAATCGTGATTCCCAAGAATGGCACGGCCCCCAAGCCGGCGAAGCTCATTGGCTTCCGAAAGACTCCCATCGTGTGGCTGATACACAATAAAGACACAGACGCGCACACAATCTCGATAGACCCTGCGAGCTTCGAGGTGGGCGGCGTGGCGAACAATCCGCTCACGGAAACGACACACATCATCAGCGGTTCTATTCCCGGGGGACATTGGGATGTCCTCGTCGGGCACATGAGGCCGGACGCCGATGTGCTCCTCAGCTATCACTACGAAATCGAACTGCGGAATATGGCCGACGCGACGAGCACGCGGATAGACCCGGACCTCGACGTCGTCGATCCGCAACCGTAACGGGAACGACAAGACCGTCGGCCGTCGTCAGAAGAGGCTGACGACGGCCGGATCGCACAGCCAGAGCAGCTTTCGTTTCCGTGTAGCAGCCTGTCCTTCGTCCGAGGTGCTTGGTCCTTCGTCCGTCCCTCGTCCTTTGTCCTTCGTCCCGGTTCCGTAGCGCGGACCATGGACCCTGACCCACAGGACGGACCAAGGACGAAGAACCAAGGACCAGGACGGTACTACACGGGATTCGAAAAGCGCTCTGATTCGCTTCTGTAGCTTGGGGAGAGCGCCTTCAGGCCGGCCGAGCAAACGTCAGAAGATCTAGGGCGCCTGGCAGCGGAAGTTCCGGGCGTCGTCGGTGCTGCCGCTGCCGATGTAGTGCGCGGTCGCCGGATACGCGCACAGCGGCCGCGTGCGATCGGTGACCGTTCCCGTTCATGTGGGAGGCCACGAATCGACTGCGGCCTGCGTCCCGGACTCGACCCACTGGTCGATCGCGGCGACCTTGTCGAACACGTCGGTGCCGGGTCCGCCCTGGCAGTGGCCCATGCCCGGCACCATGAACAGCGCGAGCGAGTTCGTCGCCGCGGATCCCACCGCGTCGTTGATGCGCTTGTACATGATCAGGCTGGCGTCCGGCGTGACCAGCGGATCCGCCCACCCGTGGTACATGAGCAGTTTGCCGCCGCGGCTGAAGAAGCGCGAGAGATCCGGATCGCCCCCGTACAGCAGGCCGTTGTCGGCCTTGACCGCCCGTTCGACGTCATCGGGCACCCGCATCGTGTGATAGTCCCAGCTCGCGTTGAACACGATCTTCTTCATGCCTTCGTGCGATTCTCCAGACGGCGCCGGCCCGCCGACGCCGCCCCATCCCAGCTCCGACCCCGGATAGTAACGACCGGGATGCAGGACGGCGCCGCTCTGCCGGTCGACGATCGGTGACAGCCATCGCCTTCGCGGACTCGACCTGCGGCTTCGTCAGACAATCGGCGCGATCCGTCTCCCGAGCACGTCAACGTGGCCAGGATCGAACGAGCATCGCGCGGGGTTTTCGATCACGCCGTCCTTCACGCCGTCCAGCGCGTCGCACGCGGCCAGCACGGCGTCGTGGATCATCGGGTACTTGCTCGGGGGAATGACGGCGGCCGGTTCCCGGTTCATGTAGAGGTTCAACGCGACGCGCGCGGCGTAGAGCCGCATCTGATCCCACGACGCGTCGCCGGCGACGATCCCGTCGAAATCCTCCGGGTAGCGTTGCGCCTCGATGAGCGCCTGCCGTCCTCCCGTGGAGCAGGAGTTGAAGTAGGACTTCACGGGGCGCGCATCGTAGTGCGCGGCCACCAGCGTCTTGGCCGAGACGGTCATTTCATGGATCGCGCGATAGCCGAAGTCCACGAGCTTCTCGGGATGTCCGGGCACGAAGTCGGCGTTCCCGCCGACGTGGCCCGTGTCCGTACCCGCGGCGGCATAGCCCGCACTGACGGCCGCCGCGAGCGCCGGATACGGGATGGCGCCGCCCAATCCGCCATTGCCGACCGCCTGCACTTTGCGGTTCCATCCCGATTGCGGCAGCCACACCTCGACGCGGATGTCGGAGTCGGGCGTCGGCGTCAGCCGCGCGGTGACGCGACAAAACGCCGGCAGCGTCTTGAACGCGCCGGCCGCGGACGCGTTGGCGGGAGCCGGAGGCGCGAACCCGCCGGCCTCGAACGGACTCGGCGGAGATCAGCGTCCCGTCCGCAAGTCGGCACCTGACCGAGGGCTTCGCACGCGATGGGGCCGGCGGCCGCCACTCGAGTCGGCACGCCGGATCCGCTGAGCGCGAGGACCGCAATCCCTCCAGCGATCGATGAGATCTTCACGATGCGTACTGTAGACAAACACACCCCGGCAATCAATGGCCGCTGCGGCAGCGACGATCTGTCGGTACACACGGCCAGTCTCGCGCAGGTCAGCCATCTGACGAACTTTTGGTCAGTGCGCGTGCGCCTTCCTGACAAGCAGCCCTCAGTCTTGCCGCAAAACCACCGTCGACCCCTGGCGCCACGATGTTCGGAACAGCGGGCTCGCAGCCGATGTTGGCGGGAACAGGTGGGCGACTGTCTCGCGCTGTCGTCATCGATGCTGGTCTGTATCAGCAGCGCGACGCCTTGCGAGCCACGGCCGGCGCTTTGCGACGGGGACATATGACGACCGGCCAATCACGGTGCGGTCTTTCGGCAGGTAATGGGGGTGGTATGAAATTGATGAAGATCCGGCTGATGGTACTGGCCGGGGCCGCGGTGGCCATGCTCGCGACGAGCGCGCCGAGCGCCAGCGCCGACCCGATCAGCCTGTTCAGCACAGGCGTCGACGCGACCGGGACGCCGCTGGCAAACGGTGCGGTCGACCCGCACTATACGGTAAACGGCGTGGACGCCTATGCGATTGGCTGTCCTGGCTGCATTGGCTGGGTCGGCAACACCGCGACCGCTCAGTGGATCAGCGCGGACCCGAGTACGGTACGGCGGCCCTGGCCCGTTTACCTTCCAGACGACCTTCGATCTGACCGGCTTCGACTACCTCACGGCCATGATCACCGGGCAGATGGCGGCGGACGATGAGGCGAAAGTGTATCTCAACGGCAATCTGGTGTTCACAGGGGCTCCCGACGGCAGCGCTCCGTGGTCGTTCCTTCAGCCCCTGACCATCAATTCCGGGTTCATCGCGGGGCTGAACACGCTGACGATTGGCGTGCCCAACAACATCGAGGGTCCAAACGATGGGCCGACGGGCGTGCTCATGGATATCGCTGCGACCGCCGCGCCTGTTCCGGAACCCGCGTCGCTCACGCTGTTTGGCACTGGCATCGCGGGTCTCATCGCACGCCGCCGGAAGAATCGCCAGGCCCTGAAGTAGTCCTCACACTCACACCGGATGCGGGGCTTGAGAGATCAAGCCCCGTCCTTCCATCCTGGTGGCGATCGGCGCTGCCCGTTCAGGCCGTGTGCGACAGGAGTCTGGGCCGGGTGATCGCCAGCCTCGTCATGTGACTCTCGAGCGTGGTCGGCTTGAGTCCCAGGAGTTCGGCGGCGCCGCCCTGTCCGCGCACGCGCCAATTCGTGCTGGCGAGGGCGGCGCAGATCTCCCTTCGCCTGAACGCTTCGATGGTCATCGCCTCCGGCGCTGGCATGGAGGGCCTCGGTATAGCCAGGACCAGTTGCGGTCCGGTGGAGACGATGAGCGCGCGTTCGACGATGTTGCGAAGTTCGCGCACGTTGCCTGGCCAGTCGTACCGCCGCAGCTCCCGCAGGGAATCCTCGGACACCGAGGTCACCGTCTTGCCCAGCGCCGGCGACAATTCGTCGATGAAGGCCCACACGAGGCTCGTCAGGTCCTGGACACGCTCGCGGAGAGCCGGCACGACGATGGGAAACACGTTGAGGCGATAGAAGAGGTCCGCCCGGAACGTTCCGTCAGCAACCGCCTGCTCCAGGTTGCGGTTGGTCGCGGCGATGATCCGGACGTCGACCTTGATGGGCTGGGTGCTCCCCAGCCGTTCGATCACGCGGTCCTGCAGCACCCGGAGCAGCTTCACCTGGACTTCGACTGGCAACTCGCCGATTTCGTCGAGGAAGAGCGTCGATTGCGACGCGGCTTCGAAGCGCCCGATCTGGCGTGTGATCGCATCCGTGTACGCTCCACGTTCGCGGCCGAACAGTTCGCTTTCGACGAGGGTGCCTGGAATCGCCGCGCAGTTGACCCGAATCATCTGGCGCGAATGGCGCGGGCTCAGATCGTGAATCGCCTGAGCAAAGACCTCTTTGCCGACCCCTGTCTCTCCGAGCAGCAGCACGGTGGCCGGCGTCGGCGCGACTTGTTCGACCTGTTCGAGCGCGATCCGGATCGCCGGGCTCTCCGACGCGACCGGCAGCGAAGCCCGTGAGACACGGGTCGCGCGTCGATGGGTCGGAGCGTCATGGCGCTCGACGAGGTTCACGGCCGCTAGGCTACGTCCGTCGTCAATCTCGCGGAACTAGGGGACGTACGAGCCCGGATAGGTAAAAAGTAACAGGGGGACGGAAGTCTTATTGCCAGTTGGGACGAAAGCCGCAGGAAATCCAGTATTCCGTTCGCGAAATCCTTCTATATTGTTCACATCTCGGACGCGCCGGAGGATCCGTGGACGCAGCGTTTGTTGTGAAAGCGAAGCGCCGGGCATGGGCGGCGACCGCCGCTGGCATCGTGCTGGCCCAATCGGTCGGTGTGTGGGAGCTGCTGCGATCGGGCGGCCCGTTCGATGCTCACCAGACGCGCCTGCTGCTGGTCATGGGTGCCACGCGTTCTATTGGCCGCTCTTCCGGCGATGACGAGGCGCCTCGCTGTTCGGCCGATTGACGTCAACTCCGCCGGCGATCAGCTTCGCCTGGCGCTGGAAGCCGGACACGCCGTTGGCTGGGATTGGGACGTCAAGAGCGGTCGGGACACGTGGTTCGGCGATCTCCGCACCATGTTCGGCATCTCAGGGAACACGTACGTCGGGCAGGTCGCCGACTTTCGGAATCGCGTCCACCCCGACGATCGGGAGCTCGTGTGGAAGGCCGTGTCGGAAGCGAGGGACAATCGCTCGGTATACAGAGCGGACTTCCGTCTGGTCTGGCCGGATGGAACGGTCCGCTGGGCCTCGGCCTGCGGCAGCTTTTCCTACTCCTCGCTCGGCGAACCGGTGCGGATGTTGGGCATCGCCGCCGATATCACCACGCGCAAGCGGATCGAAGATCAGCTCCGCGAGAGCGAAGAGGCTCTCATCGGGCTGAGCCACAGGTTGATGGAGACGAACGAAACGGAGCGCACCGCAGTCGCACGCGAGTTGCACGACGACCTCGGACAGCGGATGGCGCTCCTGACGATCGAACTGGAACGGTTGAAGCAGTCATTGCCAGGCGGAACGGCCAACGTGCCCGTCCAGGAACTGTGCGGCCGCGCGCTCGAGCTGGGACAGGATCTTCAGGCCATCTCGCACCGGCTGCACTCGTCCAAGCTGGAATTCCTCGGCGTCGCATCCGCGGCTGCCAGCTTCTGCAGGGACCTGTCCGAACAGAAAGGCGTGGCCATCGACTTCAGCCACGACGGCATCCCGAGGGATCTGCCGAAGGACATCGCGCTCTGCCTGTTCCGCGTCCTGCAGGAAGCGTTGAACAACGGGGTGAAACATGCGGGCGTACGGCGCTTCACGGTGGCGTTGAACGGCGGCCGGAATCAGGTTCAGCTCGAAGTCGTCGATCGCGGGCTCGGCTTCGACCCTGAGGCGGCGATGGGCAACCACGGGTTGGGGCTGCTCGCCATGCGGGAACGCCTGCACGCGGTGAAAGGCCAGATCTCGATCGAGTCGAGGCCGGGTGGCGGCACCAAGGTCTGCGCGCGGGTCCCCTTGAGCGCCGGTATCATGTAGGCATGCGGGCTTGGTGCCCCAGCCTCTCGTCCAGAGCGTGGTTCGGGCTGATCGTGTCGGCTGCGCTGGCGTCGGCGCCGGCCCAGAGCGCAAGGGCAGCCGAGGCGCAGAAGCACGTGCTCGTGCTCTATTCGCTGCGGCAGGACGCGGAGCTCTCCGTCGCTGGCGACCGCGCGCTGCCGCAGATCCTCGACGAGGGGCTGCCGGGCGGCGTCGACTTCCATTCGGAGTACATCGACCTGGCGAGATTTCCGGATCCAGGGTACAAGGCCGCGTTCCGTGATTTCCTCGCGTTGAAATATCGGCCCCAACGGCTCGACGTGGTGATTGCGATCCTCGACAACGCCTGTGCGTTCGTCGAAGAGAACCGCGACGCGCTGTTCCCGGACACACCGGTCGTCTTCCTGACGCTGAATCGAAACCCGCTGCACGTGCCGAATGCCACCGTCGTGCGCTCGCAATTGGACCTGGCGAGGACGGTCAGCCTGGCCTCCGCTCTCCAGCCCGACATCCGGCACGTCTTCGTCGTCAGCGGCGCGGCGTCAGGAGATCAGGTGTACGAGCGGCAGGCGCGCGCGCAGCTCGAGGCGTTCGAGTCCCGGCTGACGATCACATACCTGGCAGGCCTCCCGAGCAACGAGCTCGTTCAGCGCGTGTCGACGTTGCCCGAGCACTCCATGATCTTCTACGTCATCGTCAACAAGGACGGCGCGGGCGAAACCGTGCATCCGATCGAGTATCTGGACCGTCTGTCAGCGGTCGCGAGCGCTCCGATCTACAGCTGGGCCGACTCCGCAATGGGCCACGGCATCCTGGGCGGCAGCCTGCTGCAAGTGGACGCCCAGATCGACGCGGTGGCCGAGCGCACACTCCGGGTGCTTCGTGGCGAGCCGGCAGGGTCCATTCCGGCGGCCGTTCACGATCTGCAGCTCAATCAGGTCGACTGGCGCCAGCTGCAGCGATGGGGCATCGGCCAGGCGCGTGTCCCGGCGGGAACGCGCGTCAGGTTTCAGGAGCCGGGCGCCTGGGAACGATACCGGTTCTATCTTCTCGGCACCGCGGCGCTCGTGCTGGTGCAGACGATTCTCATCGCCGGGCTGCTGGTTCAGAGAACGAGACGGCGGCAGGCCGAGAAGAACCTGCGCGGAAGTCAGGCCGAGTTGCGCGCAAGCGACGATCGGATCCGCCACCTCGGCGGACGCCTGCTGTTCGCGCAGGAGGAAGAGCGATCGAGGATTGCGCGGGAACTGCACGACGACGTCAGCCAGCAAGTGGCGCTCCTGGCGATCGACCTCGAGCTGCTCAGCGGGACCGCGCTCAGGCAGACCGATGGCGAAGACCATGGCTCGTGGGAGACGCGCTGGTTCGCGTGCACGGAATCGCGAGAAGCGTGCACGACCTCTCGCACCGGTTGCACCCGGAAAGGCTGAGGCTCATGGGCCTCGTGGCCGCTCTCGGAGGCCTCAAGCGGGAGCTTCAGCACTCCGGCATGACCATCAGGCTCGAGCACGAGAACGTGCCGCCCACGCTGCCGCACGATCTGACCCTGTGCCTGTTCCGCATCGTGCAGGAAGCCCTGCGCAATGCGGTCAAGCACAGCGGCGCTCACGAAGTGTCGGTGCGGCTACAGTGCGGGCCCGAATCGCTCGCCATGACCATCATCGACGACGGCGTGGGATTCGACGTCGAGAGGATGTGGGGCAGCGGGCTCGGCCTGATCAGCATGAGCGAGCGCCTCGAGCCCGTCGGTGGCACGCTGAAGATCCGTTCCACGCCCGGTGCGGGCACGCGTCTCGAAGTGACCGTGCCTTACCTCGGCGCAGGGCAGGGTGCCATGCTGGCCGTCTGACGTGGCCGATTCTGCATAGACCCTGCGATCGGCCCGCGGGTATCGTGGACCCGAACACATGCCGGAGCGCGAACGTCGTGACCGTGCGGCCGCGAGTCCTGCTGGCGGACGATCACGCGCTCCTTCTCGGCGCGTTCGAGAAGCTGCTCGCGCCGGAGTGCGAGATCGTCGGCCAGGTGTCCGACGGGCGCGCGCTCGTCGCGGCGCGCAGAGAGCTGAAACCCGACGTCATCGTCCTCGACATCGGGATGCCGCTGCTGAACGGTCTCGAGCCGGCGCGGCAAATCAAGCAGCTGCTCCGCAGACGTCAAGCTGGTGTTCCTGACCATGAACGAGGACCCCGACCTGGCGGCCGAGGCGTTCCGCGCGGGCGCATCCGCCTATCTCCTGAAGCGGTCCGCGGCGTCGGAGCTGGCGACGGCGATCCACGAGGTGATGCGGGGCGGTCGTACGTCACGCCGCTCGTCACCGAGGGGCTGGTCGGGTCGCTGCTGCACGGCGACGAGCGCAGCGCCGTCGCACGAGCTGACCGCCGCGCCAGCGTGAAGTGCTGCAGCTGCTCGCCGAGGGACATTCGATGAAGGAGGTCGCCGCGCGTCCTGAACGTGACGCCACGAACCGTCGCCTTCCACAAGTACCGGATGATGGAGCAGCTCGGCATTCGAGCGACGGCGGAGCTCATTCAATACGCGGTCAAACACCACGTCGTCTGACGGCTGACGTTGAGCAACTCGACGATCAATCTGCGGGCGCGCCAGTGTCGGGCTCGTGCTGAAGTTCTGACGATCCGGATGCTTCGGGACGGTCAGCGGTTCAGCGCTCGATACGGCGCGAAGTCCTGCCAGATCTGCTGCGACGCACGCGCTGATCGACGACGCGCGTGTCCCCTTTCTCCGGCTCCTTCTCCGAATACAGCACGAGCTTGACCGTGCCGCACTGCGGCCCCAGCGCGCCGGGATCGAACGACGTACAGACCTTCGTAGATCGCGTCGTGTCGGGGAGGCGCTGTTCGAGCTTGAACGGGTGAATGGGCGTGACCTCCGCGTCGCCGCAGAAGGCGCGCATTCGCGAGAAGCCCGACTTGAAGTGCTTGATCGGCGGCATCGAGACGCCCTGCGTCTGCGCGGCGCCGCGCGCCACCGTCGTCCAGAAGCTCTCGACCAGCTTCGGCGTGACGCGGACCAGCAGCACCGGCGGATAGTCCGCGACGTACTCGGACCAGTTGCCGAAGTCCATGAGCCGCGCGAGCGCCGGCTCCGACGTCTGGCGTGCGAGCGCTGCCGGTGCGTCGCGGCCTGCCCGCCTGCTCCGACTGAGACTGCGCGCCGTAGATCATGCACGGGCGTGATGAACGCGATATCGAAGTCGGACGATGACATCTGGTACGGGTTCAGGTTGCCCGCGCGGAGTTGCCGCGGCGTCCTTGAGCGCGTCGAGCGGAAACGGCAGCGCCGGCTCCACCGGAAGATGCGCTCGCGCTCGGCGCCGCGGCAGTCGCCATCTTCTTCTCGGCCGACGCCACGACTTCGCACGCCTCGTCGGTGCGGACGATTCGGAAGTCCCCGCGGCCGCTCTGGTCCTTGTCGTCTGCGACCGAGGTGATGCCAACGACGCCGCCGTCGGCTGTGAAGACCGGGCCGCCCACGCTGCCGCGCGCGGGCTGCCAGGTCGGACACGATGTCGTGCGGGTCCACGCGGCTCACGGTTCCGGACGTCATGTCCTTCTGCTGGCGGAGCGGACTGCCGATTGTGAAGATCTCCTGCCCGGCCACAAGCGGCGGCTCTCAGCCTGATGCGCATTCCAGCCGGACGGGCCGAACCGATGCGATGACCGCCGGATCGATCCAGAGGACCGCGACATCCCGCGCCGGGGTCTGCCGCGAGGACGCTCGCCGTCACTTTGACGGCCGGCGCCAGTTGAACTTCCACCGACGTCGCGGTGCCGATGGCCCGCTGATTCGTGGCGATCGAGCCCTTCGCGTCGATCACGAATCCGGACGCGTGGGTGCCGGACGTCCAGAGGGCGACGACGCTGTCCTGCCATTGCGGCAGGAGCAACGAAGCGGACGCCTCCAACGGCGCCGCGGAGGCGTCGCGGAGGTGACGGCCTCGACCTCGGCGTTGTCGGCGGTCAGCTCGAGGACGGTGTCGCGTCCGGCGACCACGTCCACCGTCTGCGTCCATTGATAGGCGTTGCCGTGGAACGCGACCGGGCGGTCCGATTCCACCGTGTAATTCCCCGGCCGCAGTCTCACGTCAGCGGTGCCATCCTGGGCGGTGACGATCAGCCGGGGCGATGCGCTCGCCGGGTTGTCGCTGACGAGCAGCCGTGGCGCGGCACCGGCGTCGCCTTCCGCTCGGCGTCGATCAGAACGACCTTGATGTGGAGGACGCTCAGCGCCTGGCCGGCGCCGGCGCGCGGCATCACGAAGAACAGCGTCGCGAGGACGACCGCGCGGAGCATGGGGCCATCGTCCCCTCACCTTCACCCGATGTCAACGTCAGCTGACCGGGAACGCTGCCTATCGAAACCGTAAGATCGCCGCCCCTTCAGCGAACTCGATGTGACCTTGCCCGCCGCGCATTTGAAGGAGGAGACTAACCTTCATGAGGTCATCGAACCGTCTCGCTGTAACTGCCAGCATCGCCCTCGTCTTGCTGCGCGTACCGTTGGGCGGAGCAGTGCGTCAAGACATCGAGCAGTTCCTGCTGCGGGTCGCGAAGTTCTGCCGGCCGACATCGCTGCGCTGGAGCAGGGGACGGTCGTTGCGCGAGTCGAGACCGGCGCAATCGAAACGGAGCTGGTGACGTTCGCGGCCGTCAAGATTCGCGCGACGCGCGAGCAGGTGGCTCAATACTACGGGCAGATGATCACGTACGTCGATGGTCAGACGACCACGGCGTTCGGCAAGTTCGGCACGCCCCCGTCTGCGGCGGATGTCAAGGACCTGTCGCTCGACCCTGACGAGATCGCGCAGTTGAAGAACTGCAAGCGCGGCAAGTGCGACATCAGGATCGGTGGAACGGGTCTCGAGACGTTCCGCTCGTCGATCGACTGGAACGCACCCGATGCCGCGGATCAAGTGAATGCCCGCGTGCGTCAGGCCGTGGTTGGCTACGTCAGCGCGTACCTGTCGAACGGCGACGCGGCGCTGATCACGTACAACGATCGTTCGGAGCCGGTCAGCTTGAAGGGACAATGGCAGAGCCTGCTGGCGGGCTCTGCCGCCTTTCATCAGAACAGCCCTGCGCTGAGCGAGTACCTAGCAGTACCCGCGCAAGACGCTGCCGGGTGCGACCGACGTCCTCTACTGGGTGAAGGAGGACTACACCGGCCTGAAGCCCGTGATCAGCATCGTGCACGGCGTGATCTACATCGCCCCCGAGCATCCCGAACGGATTGTCGTCGTGCAGAAGCAGCTGTACGCAAGCCACTACTACGACGGGTCTCTGGCTGTCGCGAACATCATCGGCACGACCGAAGGTCCGGCGCCGTCGACGTATCTGCTCTACGGCAACCGCTCGCGAGGCGATCTTCTGAAGGGCGGGTTTGGCGGCCTCAAGCGCAAGGTCGCGCGCGACCAGGCGAAGGCGAGCGCCGAGCAGACGCTGCGGACCATCAAGAGCGTGCTGGAGCAGCCGGCGGCCGCGCGATGACTTAGAATCAGAGTCCTCCGCCAGCGCGAACGCCTGCACCGACCGGAGGAGATACGATGCAGCACGAGTTCAGCTGGTCAAAGGATCAACCATGAGCCCACTCGTCAGCATGACCGTGTTTTTTCTCGACGGCACGAAAGCGACGTTCCGTTATCCCAGGCAGTCCGGCACCGATTCGTCGACGATCGCCTCGACCGTCAAGAAAGCGATCGACGCCGACAAGCTGCTGCTCGAAGCGGACGGCGATCTGCTCGTGATCCCGATCGCCAGCGTCAAGTACATCCAGGTGTCGCCGGCGCCTTCACAACTTCCTTCGGGCGTCCTGCGTCAGGCGCGCGTGCTGTAATGCGCGGGCAGCTCTGAAGAGTAGATTTCACTTGGTCGTAGCGCGAAGGCTTCAGCCGAGCGTGAGCAATCGGCCGGCGAATCGGCGCTCGGCTAAAGCCTTCGCGTACAGTGAACGCATCGTCTAGGGCGCGGGCGGCGTCCGCTCGGCGGCGGCCGGCGCGGCGAACCAGTCCTTCTTCGGCACCACCTTCGGCGCCGCCGGATCGAGGACGTAGTTCGGCGACATGATCTGCACGCCGTACTCGTTGAACAGGTCCTGGATGTTCGCGTGCAGCGCGTCCAGCGTGAACGGCCGCGACTGCTGCCGCTCGAGGCACACCAGCAGCGTGTACTTCACGTAGAAGTCCTCGAGCCCCGCCTGAAGCACGAGCGGCTTCGGATCGCGGCGGATGCCGGGCGTCCGCTCGGCCGCCTGCAGCATCAGCGCGTGCACCTGCCGCCACGGCGCGTCGTAGCCGATCGTCACCGACGTCGGCGTGAACACGCCTTCGGTGTCGCCGAACCGCGAGTAGTCGGTGGTCGTCTGCGAGACGACGACGGCGTTGGGAATCGTGACGTCTTCGTTGCGCAGCGTCTTCAGCTTCGTGGACAGGACGCCCAGATGCGTCACCGTGCCCTCGACGTCGCCGATCTGCACGAAGTCGCCCGAGCCGCAGCGCCCGCGAGTAGGTGATCATGAACCCGCTCATGATCTGGTTGACGAGGCCGCTCGAGCCGAACGTCACCATCAGCCCGAGGAACACGCTGACGCCCTTGAACGCCTCGGTCTGGCTTCCCGGCAGATACGGATAGGCCACGACCACCGCAAACAGCCACAGCAGCGCGTCAACAGCCGGCGGGTGGGCTGCGCCGTCTCCGGATAGATCCAGCGGGCCGTGATGCGTCCTCGCTCGACGGCGCTGAACCAGAACGCCGATCAGCCGGACGACGAACGCGCGTGATGCAGAAGATCAGGGCGACCGTGAACAGCCCCGGCAGGGCGTCGCACGCATGCCGAGGCCGAGGTTCTCCACGCGTCGCAACAGGAACCCGCGCATCGATTCGCCCCACGGTCGCGTGTACGGGAACTGCCGAGGACGAAGGTCAGCGTCGCGTAGATGACGACGAGGTCGAGCGCCGACCGTCGAGCGTCGTCACGAGCCCGCGCTCGAAGTCGAGCAGGCGCGATGCCGCGCAGCAGTTCGACGTCGGCGATCCCGACTTGGCCACGGTCTGCTCGGCGACGGCGACCAGCCTGCCGGCGGCGACCCGCTGCGCACGTGCCGATGCCCCACAGCGCCAGCCAGCCCGAGCGACCAGCTCCCACGAGGGCGAACGCCGCGGACGCGAAGCAGCGCGCCCGGCGTGCGCGCTTCTGCCGCCTCGTCGAGCGCCTGCTGCAGCCGCGCGACCGTCTTGCGGCGGACACGCCCTCGATCGTTTCGCCCGACAGGTTGTCGATGTCGGCCGGCGTCAGCGCCAGGACACGCCTCGAGCGCCGACGGTGATCAGCGTGCCGCCTCGAACGGCTGCGATGTCGACGGGCCCGGCGATGCCGCTGGGCGACCAGATCGTCGAGCGCCCGTTCGGCGCCGACCGCGCGTTCCATCGGGGCTCGCCCGAGGACGCGCGCCTTGCAGGACGACGATCGGCCGGTTGAAGAAGGTGAGGGTGAAGGTGTCGCTGGTCGGCTTGGCGTCCAGGAGCGCGGCTGCCGACGACGCGGCGGCGGCTGCGCGGCGGCGCCGGCTGGGCTGCGCGCGGCCGACGCCGCACAGCAACGGCGAGGCACAGGACGAGACCGCGCCCAGACCCGCGGCGACGCGAGTCCGGGCTCGAGAGAGGCTTCGCATGGCGCCGACTCATCCGTCAGTAGACCTCCGGCACGAACCTGCGTCGGGCCAGCGTCGCCTCGTCGTCGTAGGCGTGCTTTCTTCGATCGGTTGGGCAGCTTCACCTTCGGGCGCTCGACCTTCTTGTGCGGAATCAGCTTCAGCAGGTGCGCGATGCATGTTCAGGCGCGCGCGCTTCTTGTCGTCGGAGCGGACGATGTACCACGGCGCGAAGCGCGTGTCGGTCGCCTTGAACATCGCGTCGCGCGCCCGCGAGTACTCGGTACCACTTGGCGCGCGACGGCAGGTCCATCGGGCTCAGCTTCCACTGCCGCAGCGGGTCGTCGATGCGGGCCTTGAACCGCCGCTCCTGCTCCTTGTTGCCGACCTCGAGCCAGAACTTGATCAGGATGATGCCCGCCGTCGATGATGTGCTTTTCGAACAGCGGGCACAGCTTGAGGAAGCCGCTGGTACTGCTCGTCGGTGCAGAAGCCCATCACGTGCTCGACGCCGGCGCGGTTGTACCAGCTGCGGTCGAAGATGACGATTTCGCCGGCGGCGGGAAAGTGCTGCATGTACCGCTGCACGTACATCTGGCTCTTCTCGCGGTCGGAGGGCGCGGGCAGCGCCACGAGGCGGAAGACGCGCGGGCTGACGCGCTCGGTGATCGCCTTGATCGTGCCGCCCTTGCCGGCCGCGTCCCGGCCCTCGAAGACGACGATCGACGCGCAAGCCCTTTTCCTTCACCCAGTCCTGCAGCACGCACAGCTTGCCCTGCAGGCGCATCAGTTCCTTCTCGTATTTCTTGTCCTTCATCTTCTTCTTCGGTTGCCATCTGGCCATCGTCTGTCCTTGTACGGCTGCCAGCCGCCGCCGAGCGTCCGGTACAGCTCCGCGCGCGCCCGCAATTCCGCGCCGCGCGTCTGCGCCAGCAGCAGCTGCTGCTGGAACAGATCCTGGTCGGCGGTCAGGATCTCGATGTAGCTGGCCAGGCCCGAGTCGTAGCGCGAGCGGGCCAGGTCGGAGGCATCCAGCAGCGCCGTGACGCCGATCTGGCGCTGCACCCGCACCTCGGCCAGCTTCTGGATGGTCACCAGCGAGTTGGCCACTTCGCGGTAGCCGTTGAGCGCCGCCTTGCGGTACTGGGCGAGCGCCTCGTCGTAGCGCGCCTGCATCGCGTCGAGGTTCCGGCTGAGACGCCCGGCCTGGAAGATGGGCTGGAGCAGACCCGCGCCCAGCGACCACACCCCGCCGTCGCCGCCGAGGAACTTCGTGAGATCGCCGCTGACGCCGCCAAGAAAACCGGTCAGGCTGATGGTCGGGAAGAACAGCGCCTTGGCCGCGCCGATGTCGGCGTTGGCCGCGACCAGGATCTGCTCCGCCTGCACGACGTCGGGCCGCCGCTCGATCAGCGACGCCGGCAGGCCCGGCGGAATCGCCGGCGGCGCGTCGGTGTCGGTCAGGCGATCGCGGGTGATCGGCGCCGGCGGGCGGCCGAGCAGCAGCGACAGCCCGTTCTCGGCGATGGCAATCTGCTGCTCGAGGTCCGGAATCGCGGCGGCGGTCTGCGCGCGCAGCGCCTGGATGCGATCGAGCTCGAGCCGGTTCGACACGCCGCCGTCCAGCCGGTTCGGAAGTAGGTCACCGTCTCGTCGTTGATGCGCAGCGTCTGCCGCGCGATGTCGAGCTGCAGATCGAGCTCGCGCAGCAGGAAGTAGTTGGACGCGACGTCGCCGACCAGCGTGACGATCACGCCGCGGCGCGCCTGATCGCTGGCGATCATCAGCGCCAGCGACGCTTCGTGCTGGCGATGCAGACGGCCGAACAGATCGATCTCCCACGAGAGCTGGAAGCCGTAGGCGGTGCTCTGGTGCGTCGTGTCGTCGTTGGGCGTTCCCGCCTGTGTTTCCGTGTTCGACGCCTGCCGCACGCCGTAGCTGAAGCCGCCGTCGACCTGCGGGTAGAGGAACGACTTGGAGATGCCCGCGCGCGCGCGCGCCTCCTCGACGCGTGCCACCGCGAGCTGCAGGTCGAGGTTGTTGGCCAGCGCTTCGCGCACAAGCGTCTGCAGCGCCGGATCGTCGAACACCTGCCACCACGGCGAGTCGGCCAGCGACTGCGCCTGCGCGGCGCCGTCGACGAACCGGAATTGCGCCGGGCTCGGCATCTTCGGCCGCTCGTAGTTGGGGCCGAGGCGGCGCATCCGACGGTCAGCGATGCGATCGCCAGCGTCAGCACCGCGCGGGAGACAGCAGCGACTCGAGCCATGTCAGTGGCTCCCCTGACCGTGTTCGGCCGCGAGCGTGCCGACCGGCGGCAACCGGTGCCGCCGCCGGCTTCGCCTCGCCGATCACCTTTCCAACGGCTACATAGA
>CAWCDQ010000031.1:0-199227 GCA_963794305.1 uncultured Acidobacteriota bacterium
GGGACCGAGGGGTCGGAGGTTCGAATCCTCTCGCCCCGACCAAAAATTCTCGATAGAAATGGCCTTCGATCGACCGTCATGGTCGGTTGAAGGCCTTTTTTGTTGGCGATTTTGATCCTGCTAGCGCAGCTGCAGCTCGATCAACGATTCAAGTCGGGAGCGGAGAACTACGTGAGGCGCAATTCGCGGATTGCGCTGCAAGGACGGAATGATGGTGTCCCAGTCGCCCTGCACTATGACGCGGCGATCCTTGAGCAGCTCCTGGAAGCGCCGCCACTCCAGCTCCTCGGCAGAGCGAGAAAGAGAAGCATTGACGTGTGGAAAGTCCCACCCGCGGCCCAGGCCCTCCTTCCATGTCCTCAAATAGCCATCCCCGCTCAGGAACAACTGCCCTGGGTATACCTTCTCCCCGACCATTGACCATGCGTTCCCGACCCAGAATTCTCCGGTAGCCAGAGCCCTGGCGGGCGACGATGCCCACGGGCCCAGCACCAGCACCGCACCGCTGCTCTGCAGGCTCGCTGCGGCTTCGACAATCGCCAAGTGTTCGGCAGTGTCCGATCTTCCGGAGGCGATTGCCGATGCAGTGTTCCTCAGCCAGACCGCCGAGAACAATGCGAGACCGAGTACGAAGCACGCTTGGACGGCTCCTCGCCGTCGCCGCCCGACCGTCAATCCGATTCGCTGAATGATGACGAGATTGACTCCCATGAGGAGCACGGCTGGAATCAGGTAGCGCGGGTACGGCTGACGGGCGACCACTCCGTATGTAGAAGTTCGAGCAGAGTCAGCACGCAGAGCGCGCGGAGCTGGGAGTGCTGCGGGCCGTGAAGGACGGTCGTCGATCGAAGCGTGACCAATACGGCGACGCTCAGCAATATCACTGCGGCGGGAATCTTGTTCTGGCGCACGAGAAGACCGGCGCCATACAGATAGGCCCGCATATCAAAACCTGCGCTCTCTGCGCCGTAGTCCCCCGTTCGATACGCAAGACCCGCCAGAAAGTCGATGGCTTGTGGAATCCTCGCAAGAATTGGTGCGATCAGAACACCCGTACAACCTATCAGGACCGCGAAGTAGAGAATCGACTGCCTCCGGGAACGGGACAGAACAGCGGGCGCCATCGTGACGATCGCGAACGTTACCTTCGTGGCGATCCCCAGCGCTCCGAGAACGCCGAGCGCGACGCACAGACGCGGGCTCGAACAGTCATCCAGAATGAACAGCGTCAGCGTCCCAGCGAACAGCACGCCGACCACGATGACAACGGTTTCAGGCCAAATCATCCCTGCGGACACGGCGAGCTCGGCCAGCAATATCAGGCCCGTTTGAAGCGCAACGCCCGCCGATAGACTCCTGGTCCGCCTCCACACCAGAACGCCCGCCGCGAAGGACGCGGAAAAGAGCAGCACGACCAGACAGGCGTGAATGCGACCAATATAGGCTTCGGGATAGCGCCAGACGTCCTCGACCACGTCTGAACTGCCAACCGGTGCGACAGCGTGAGAAATGCGAATGACAGCCGCGTACAGCACCGCTAGCGTCGTCGCGGGGTGTATGAAAAAGACAATAGGCAATCGCTGCTGGAATCGCAGCCCGTTCAGCACGTAGGTGTATTCCACGTCATAGTTCGGCGCGAACCAGCCAGGACCGCTCGAGACGCGGCTGCTCAGCGCAGCCATCGCGCACGCCGCAGGAATCAGCGAGAGAGCAAGGCACCCGAAGATCGCTTTCGCCGCCGACCGACCCGAGCGCAGAGACCTAACATGCTCCTCCATCATGTCTTCTTCCTTCTGGTTCTACGGAGCGGAGCGCGTCTCGCCGAACGCGATCGAGAATTCGGCAGCGCGAGTGACTTGCCATGGCCATCGCGACGCCCAGCAGTCGTCGACACGCGCCAATTCTAGCCGCTTACGCGAGAGTCATCGCGAAAGGCATCATCGTCGCGCTGCGTGGTCACACCGACATGTCAACGGTTCGGGCCGCCGTCTGGTCGCTGGACCAAACCTACAAGGAGTTCCCGCCGCGGCAGCATCCGGCGTCGTTCTCGATCAATCAGGTCATCGAGAAACTGGAGACGACAACGAAGGGGAAATAGGAGCGCCGTCGGGACTCAGTGGAGCGGTGAAACGAACCCGCGCCCTGCACGCGCTTCCTGCACCGCGTGCGTCAGGTCGGACCGCAGCCGTTGTTTGACCACATAACCGATCACGCCTGCTCCTCTCGCGGCGAGGACGAAACCTTCGTCCGCGTGAACGGTGAGGAAGACGAGGGCAGCCTCCGAGCCCGCCGTGCGAAGGCGGGTCGCAACCTCGAAGCCCGTCATCCCCGGCATCGAGATGTCCAGCACGATCACGTCCGGCCGCAGGACAGCGGCGGCTTCGAGCGCCGAAGCTCCATCCTTCGCGGTCCCGACCACCACGCAGGCGGTTGCGAGCACCGCGCCCGCACGAGCGAGAATGGCCTCGTTGTCGTCAACCAGGAGCACGCGCGGCGGTTCGGCCGAACTGCTGGCGGACGTCATGCCCTCCGCGCCGCCTTCGATTCCGGGTATGCCTGGATCTGCGGCGGAATGCCTTTGGAGCTCTGCGCAACGTCCAGCGGTACCGTCGCCGTGATTCGCGTGCCGGCGCCGGGCGTGGAGCGAATCTCGAGCGTGCCGGCAACGGCTTCCATACGCTCCCGCATGCTGACCAGGCCGAGGCCCTGGTGCCAGACCGCGTCCACGTCGAATCCGACTCCGTCGTCGACGATGGTCAGGGTGAGCTCATTCGAGCGACCGTCGAGCCGTATCGCGACCTCGGTGGCCTTGCTGTATTTGATGGCGTTCTGCAGGACTTCCTGCGCCACTCGAAACAAACACAACGTGAGATCGGATGGAAGCGTCGAGGGAACATTGTCATGCGTGAAGACGATGGCCATCCCGGACTGTGACAGCTCGGCGCGCATGGCCTGAAGCGAATCGACCAGGCCGAGCAGGCGCAACCTGGCCGGATGCAGACGGTGCGACAAATCGTGCAGGCCGCTGGCGATATCCCGCGCGCGAACCACAGCCTCGGTCGCCAGCCGCCTGGCATCGTCGCGATCGGCACCGCCAATCTGATCCAGGTCCATTGTGAGGATCGCCAGCTGCTGCCCGATGTCGTCGTGCAGTTCGCGCGCGATCCGCGAGCGCTCGGTTTCCTGCGCCCTGAGCAGCCGCGACCAGAGGTCGCGGATACGGTCGTAGCTCGTACGGAGATAGTCCTGGCTTCGGCGCAGCTCGACCTCGGTACGCCGCCGCCGCACGCGTTGAATCAGAAGTCCTGCTATCAGTCCGGACTCCACGATCAGCAGGGCGACTGCCGCAAGGATGTACGTCTTGTAGCGATCCCAGATGGAGGGTTCGCGAAATCGGATGACCGTTCCGGCGGGAAGGCGCGCTTCATGGATGCCCCAATTGTGCAGCTCGCGCCAGTCGACCTCGGCCGAATTGAGA
The DNA here is from genome assembly GCA_963794305.1 of uncultured Acidobacteriota bacterium. Taxonomy (GTDB): domain Bacteria; phylum Acidobacteriota; class Vicinamibacteria; order Vicinamibacterales; family CAVVIG01; genus CAVQFC01. The sequence continues at coordinate 3,479 of CAWCDQ010000031.1, forward strand.
TCGACGGTAGACGTGGGAATGCTATCGACGCGTTCGCCTCGCAGCACACGGAGGGCGAGCGCCCCGATGCGGTCAATCGCCTCCCTCTGGCTGTAAAGACTGCCCCCCACGATGCCGCGATCCATGGCGGAGTCGACCCACGAATAGGTCGGGGCGTTGGCGACCGCCGTGACGCGGTTCACGTACTCCAGAGGGTGGTACTTGCGGCCAGCTCCGTCCTCGCTGACGAGCAGATGGTAGACCACGGAATGGTCGGGCAGGCTGCCCAGCCGCTGCTCGAGCTCGTCGGTCGAGAGCCCTGACAAGTAGGTCATGGAGAGCCGGGGCTCGAACGACCGCGCCTGGATGCGCAACGCGCGTTCGTACGCCTTGTCAGACGCCGCGGCGCCGACCACCACGAAGACGTTCCTCACGTCCGGCTGCAGCCGCTCGATCAGCGCGAGTGTCGCGGCAAAATTCCGCTCGTGGATCAATCCGGTGGCGTTCGGGCCGGGTGGAGCGGCGGGATCGTTCGACAGGAATACCTCGGGCGTGCTGCCGAACAGGCCCTCCCGGTTCCTGTTCACGAACTGGACGGCGACGTCCTGCAGCGCGATGACGAGGTCGAGCCCGACGCCGCGATACTTCAGGCGCAGGAAATCAGCAAACGCGATTTGGTACGCGGGGTCGGGAAACCTCGCAACGTCGATGAATTCCGAGTAGTAGTCCAGGTTGCGATCGAGGCCGACGTCGAGAATTCGCGGCAGCTCGCGCTCTCCGACGGAAGAGAACTCTGCATCTCGCCTGGTCGAGTAGAGCACGAGCACTTGCTTGTGTGCGTCCTGGGCCCATGCGAGATTTCCCCACAGCAGTGCCAGGACGTCGATGACGATCGCCAGCAATGTTCTGACGAACAGACGTTGTCGACGACGCTCGGTCATCGGCATCACCACTCGAGCTCGGCGGCTGGCTGACTTGTAGAGTGAGTTCTTGTATCACACCCGATGCCCTGAACGCGCCTTTTATCCACAAGGTGGGGCGACCGTCATCGGTCCTGTCAGTGCGGCATCGCGTCGGAATCCGGGCGGTCGCCTCCGAGCAATCTCTCCAGCAGGACGACGTCTGCCGGCTTGAGCAGATACTCATCGAACCCGGCCGCGAGGCACCCCGCCCGGACGGCCGCGTCCTCGTGGCCGGTGAGCGCGATCAGGTAAAGCTGCGCCGGTGGAAACCGCTGACGGATACGACGCGCCAGATCGAGTCCGCTCATCCCCGGCAACGAGACGTCGAAGATGCCGCACGCGGGCTGGAAGTCCTCCGCAAGCGAGAGCGCGCTCGGACCGTCGCCGGCGACGGCGACCTCGTACCCCCAGCTGCGAATCAGACGCGCAACCGACGTCCTGAAGTCTTCATGATCGTCGACGATCATCACCTTCCGGCTTTGCTCGCTGGACTGCATCACGAACCTGCCACTCATGTGACCGTGCAGGCGAGTGCGACGCTTGCCGCAACAGCGCGCGGTCACTCAGTCGGAAGTCGGCCGCGGGAAACGAATGAACTGACGGCAGGAAGTGTGCCAGCACGCGCCGCGGACGCCGCCCAGTCGCAGAAGGGGGCAGTTGGGTGCGGGGACGATCGCGCCGGCTGGAATGGTCCAGCATTTCGGAGATGTTCTGGACAACCGGAGTTCCGTCGTCATCGCTGAATCGGTCGTCCGCGAATCCCGGACGGAGCCGCCGTACCCGGCGATTGCCAGCTTCTTGGTCATGGCGGTGACGTCATTGCCCGAGGGCATTCGCTTTGCACCCTAACGTCTTCCTTTTGAATCGCAGCGTTAGTGGAACGCCTGACCTGGGTGGGTGATTCGAGACTGCTGGGCTAGTCTGAGGCGTGCCGACAGATCGCTCACGTAAACCCACAGATGAACGTCGTCGTATTCCCGGCGAGCGACCCTGAGGTGATCAACGATCCCGCGCAATCAAAGCATCTGCCCCTGTCTGTCCACACCGGCCTCGGACGTGGGGAAGGAGTTACCTCGTTGCCCGTAGGGACGGCCCGGGTGCGCGCCGGCGACGCGCTTCCGCCGAGCGTCTCGATCGTCATCCCGGCGTTCAATGAATCGCGGCGAATCGCGGACTCGCTGTGTAAAGTGCGTGAATTCCTGCGACGAACGCCGCTTTCGTTCGAGATCCTGGTGGTCAACGACGGCTCGACCGACGGAACTGCCGAGATCGTCAGGGGTTTCGAACCGGAGGGCGTACGGCTCATCCACCATGCTCAACACCGGGGCAAGGGATACAGCGTCCGGACGGGCGTGCTGAAGGCGACCGGGACCTACGTTCTCTTCACGGACGCGGATCTCTCGACTCCCATTGACGAGCTTGAGAGGCTGTACGACATCGCAGAGCGCGGTCCGGCCGACATCGTGATCGGGTCGCGCGCCATCGATCGACGCTGGATTGAGCGGCATCAGTCCAGGTTTCGTGAGATCGGCGGAGTCGTGTTCAACCGCATGGTGCGCATCGGGATGGGGTTGAACCTCTACGACACGCAGTGCGGATTCAAGCTGTTTCACCGGGCCCGGACGCGTCCGATCTTCGAGAAACAAACCATCGACGGCTTTGGTTTCGATCCGGAGATTCTCTTCCTGGCCGCGCAGCGCAGGCTACGCATCCGGGAGGTGCCGGTTCGATGGAGTCACGCTGACGACACGAAGGTGCGGGTGATGCGCGACGGCCTTCGCATGATGGGGGACCTCCTCCGGATTCGTTTGAACGACCTCTCCGGAAAATACGGTCCTCCACCATGACGCTCACCGTTCTCTGGCTTCAGCGCGTCGCGTTGGCGGTCCTGGTCATCCTTCTCGTGCTGCTCGGTCGAGAGGCGGCAACTCACTCAGTCGATTTCCCCGTCTACCATCGCGCGGCCCGCCAGGTGATTGCGGGCCACTACGAGTTCTATCCGGTCGAAGCGTATGGTGGAACGCCGGGACGCTCTCAAGGGTTCCGCTATCTCCCGGCGATCGCATTCCTGTTCGTTCCGTTCGGATGGCTGCCGCTGGAGGCCGCCGCTCTCGCGTTCTTTGCGCTGAAGCTCGCCGCTGTGTGGTACATCGGCGCGACGGTTGCGCGCCACGCTGGTCTGTCGGAAGGACGATGGCAGGTGTTCCTCATCGCCTTCCTGATCGTCGGCGGATACATCGTCGAGGAATGGCGCTTCGGCAACGTCCATTTCCTGATCGTCGCGCTGATGGTGTTCGCCTACGACAGGGCCGAGGCCGGGTCTGTCCTGCTGCCTGCTGCTGCGCTCGCGGTCGCCATCGCGACCAAGCTCACGCCGGTCGCCCTGCTCGCGTACTTTGCTTTCCGGCGACGATGGGCTGTCTGTCTCGTGACGGCCGCAATCCTGGCGCTCCTCATCGTCGCGCCGGCCGCCGTGATGGGGCCCGCCGCCAACGCGCGAGAGTTGCGGGCCTATGCGACGTATGCGACGGAGAAGGTCGATGAGGACGACGATAACTATGCGCTTCGGGGTGTGCTCGTGCGGTACCTCACGCAGGAGCATGAGGGTGTTGCTCATGTCGAAGCGAGCGTCGCCGATCTTCCGCGGCGGGTAGTCGATGGCATCTGGCTCGCCGGCGTTCTGGGTCTCGGCCTTGCCGGACTGGTGGCCGTGTGGCGGGAAGACGACGATCCGGTGGTGAGGTTGCTGGAGTTCTCACTCGTCCTGACCGGCATCGTGCTGGCCTCACCGCATACGCAGCGCCGCTACTTCGTGGCGTTGTACGTGCCGGCCGTGGCCCTCGTCGCCCTCCTGGTGCGCCGGCCGGAACCACCCGACAGGCGTTCGATTCTGATCGCGCTGCTGGCGATCGCCGCGCCGGCGACGATTCTGCCGCTTTTCTTTGCCGGTCGACGACTGGCGTTGCTCTACGAGGCCGGCTCCCCGTATTTCTTTGGCACGGCGCTCCTGTTCGTCGTGCTCGTCAGGATGACGATGCGGCGCAAGGCCGCGGACGCGACACAGACATAGGCCTGGCGGCGTTCCCCCGAACGCGATCTGATGGTTCGGAGCGCCCTCCGACGGACTGGAGATTCCTGAGGCGCGTGTGGTGGCCTCCTGCCGCTAATTGCGTCTGCGAACTGAAGCGGCCATCTGGCCACTGTTTTGCCGGGAGACGGGCGCGGGCAACGGCATCGACGCGACGCATCGCCGAGACTGCGCGCCTGGAATACTGGCAAGTCTGAACAGGAGAGAGGCCATGACGCGACATCGAATCATCATCACAGGCGTGGCCCTGCTGGCCATGATCGGATCCCTTGGAGCGCAGACGAAATCCACGACCGAGAAGACCAAGGGCTCAGTCCATGTCGAGAGCACCAGGATGACGGGTGTTGTCGATTGGGTCGATGGCAACACACTCGTCGTCAAGATGCGGCCGAACGGCGCCTACCGTGTGTTCATCGTGCCGCCGGACCGGCAGTTCGAGATCGACGGGCAGATCAAGCACATCGGCGATATCAAACGTGGCACCGTCCTCACCGCGACGGTGATGACGACGAGACAGCCGGTGACGGTTCGCACGACGAGCGTCCTCAACGGCACCGTGGCGTGGGTCCAGGGCAACTACGTACTTCTGAGACTGGATAACGGCGAAACCCGCGAGTACCACGTTCCCGCATCATTCAAGTTCGTGGTCGAAGGCAAACCCGCATCCGTCTCCGAGCTCAAGACAGGCATGAAGGTATCGGCCACCAAGATCGTCGAGGAGCCCCATACGGAGCTCGCGTCGAATATGGTCGTCACCGGCACGTCACCCAAATAGCGGGTCGTCGCCACCTTTCCGAGAGACTCAGTTGGTGGGCTCGAGGGGTCGCGTTCCTTCCACGTCCCCTCGATCACGCTGCAGCTAGTCGTTCTTCAGGAATTCGACGCGTCCGAAGCCGTCCGAGCTCTCACCTCGCCGGAATTGGTCTTCTTCATTGGCCGGCCATGCGTTGTTCGCATCGGCAATGCCATCTCGCACGGCCTGCTGCGTCCCGGGCGACGGCCGACGGCGAATGGCAGAAGGCGCTCGACTAGCCAAAACCGGCATCATCGATCAAGATCAGGACGATTGATAACAGTGGAAGGAGCGCAGCGATCGATGGAATCGAAACGTTTTCTGGTCACCGGAGGCAGTCAGGGCATCGGCGCCGCCGTCGTCGAACAGGCGCGGCAGGCCGGGCATCAGGTGGTGTTCACCGGACGCAATCAACAACTGATCGACGCGGTCGCGCAGCGAGACCGGCGCGTTCGGTCTTCGTGCCGATGTCGCGGTGGATGCCGACAACGCGCGGACACTGGACACCTGCCTGTCGAAAATGGGCGGCGTCGATGTGTTGATCAACAACGCCGCCTACGCCTATCGCGGCGAAATCGGCGCGCTCGATGTGTCGAGCATGAAGAAGATGTTCGACACCAACGTGTTTGGCCTCGTCGATATCACCAATCGCATCGTGCCGTCGATGAAGGCTCAGGGGTCCGGCGACATCGTCAATATCGCATCGACGTCGGGCATGAAAGGCGCCGCGACGGCGACGTCGTATGCCGGCAGCAAGTGGGCGCTGCGCGGCATCAGCCAGTGCTGGCAGGCCGAGCTGCGTCCGCATGGAATCCGGGTGGTGTGCGTCTGCCCGTCCGAGGTGCAGACGAATTTCGGCGGGAACGTCGGCCGGAACAATCCGAACAAGCTGTACGCCGACGACATCGCGGCGACGATCATGGCCGCGCTCAACATGCCGCGCCGGGCGCTCTGGCCGGAGCTGGCGGTGTTCGCGAACAACCCGTGGAAGACGGACTGATGTCGCGGCTAAGGCGGCCGGGTGTGAGGCTCTTCTTCTCCTGGATCTGCTGGAGCGCGAGCGTGTAGGCGACGTAGTACTTGTAGATGTTGCTGACGTACTGCACGGTCTCGCGTCCGATCCGCTCGGCGGCAATCCGCTCGACGTTGTTGAACCAGACGTTCGGGTTCAACCCGCGCTGCTCGGCTTCGCGGCGCAGCTGACGCAGGCGCCCGGGCCCGCAGTTGTAGGCGGCAAAGGCGAACAGCTCCTTGTTCAACGCGTCGATCGGCTCGTCGGCGAAGTACTGGTCGATGGTGAACCGGATGTACTTGACGCCGGCGTGGATGTTCGGGTCCACCTTGGTGATGTCGCCGACCTTCAGGTCGCCGGCGGTCTGCAGGCATCACCTGCATGATCCCGATGGCGCCGACGTGGCTCTTCGCAGCCTGGTTGAGCTGCGACTCCTGAAAGCCCTGCGCCATCATCAGCAGATAGTCCAGATCGTACGGGCGCCGCATATTTCCGGAAGATCTCGATCAGGGATCTGAAACTTCCGCATTTCGGCTTCGGACGTCGCACTCCGGACGAACTTCGCGCTCTTGAGGTACTTCTGCAGCAGCGCGTTGCCGAACAAGGTTCCTATCTTGTTCTTCTCGACCAGCGGATTCAGCTGGGCGATGAATTTCGGGACTGTTCTTGCGCACCGCCCACGCGATGGCGCCGGCCTCGCGAACGGCAATCTGTGGATGCAGCGAGATCGCCGGCAGGATCTGCTTCCAGAAATCGGCGATGAAGTCGTCGACGACGGTCGCCTTCACCAGCCCCGCGTTGACCATCTCGAGGATGTCCTCGTCCTCGAGCGCCGTCGGCAGCACCTTGATGGAGACGGCGGCCTTGCCTTGCTGCTTGAACGTCGCGTTCAACGCGGTGAGGCTCTCGAACTGGATGCTCTTCTCGCGGACCGCCACCTGCTTGCCGGAGAGATCGTCGATCGTGTTGAGGATCGACGCGCCCGGCCCGGTCACGACGATTTCTCGAACGTCGGTCTTGGCGGGAACCGTGAAGTCGACGAGCCTGGCTCGCTCCGGCGTGACCGTGACGTTCGCCGCCACGATGTCGCCTCTGCCGTCAATCAGCGCTTGATAGAGGTCGTCGCGCGACGTCGGGAGGAAGGCGACGAAGACACGAGTGGCCTGCGTGGTCTTCAGCTTTGCGTTGATGTCCGCTTCCAGCTTCAGCCCGGCCTCGTACACGACGCCCCGTGGCACGCCCTTGTCGATGAAGTAGTGGGTCTTGCTGTAAGGCGTCAGGATCCGGATGCGGCGGCGTTGAACCATGCCGTCGAAGTCGCCGGTCCATGGCTTTTCGACATTGCTGAGGAGAGCCGAACCGCTCTGTTGAGGCGCTGGCGGAGGTTGCCAGGTGTGTGCGACGCGAGCCTCGAGAGCAGCGACGACGAGGGCGCCGCACGAGAGCGCCAGCAGCCACCGGCGAGACGGGAGCACCTCACGACGATAGCTGTCAACGTAAGCAGGGGACTATGCGATTTCGGCAGTCAGGATCTTCCGGCGGAAGCGGGTCAGATGGGTAGTCTGCCGAGCGGGCAGGGCTGAAGGTCTGGACGACTTCGGAAGGAATGCCTTCAAGGGGGGCTTCGGCTAGACGGCGCGGAAGACGCGAAGCCGGCGGAAGCCGCACACGCGGCCTCCACCGGCTCCATCGATGGTCTGTCTTGCTTCGTCGTGTCGCTTACTTCTCGCCGGCGAACGCGTCGCAGGACACGTTCGGGTTCCAGTTCGTGAACGTGCCGTTGGGATTGGTCTTCCACGCCCAGACGTGCAGGGTGTAGAAATCCGGCAGGTTGAACCGGTTGGGACTCTCGAACAGATGAAAGAGCTGTCCATCCAGTTCGGGCGGAGCCGTGTGCTTCGGGTTCGACTCCCATGCTTCCTTGGTCACGACATAGTCCACGCCTGTCAACCGAATCCGCCCGTTGGGCAACGGCTCGTACAACAGGATCTCGGGCGTCTCCTTCTTGATCTCGCTGTCGAGCAGGGACCCGTTCAGGAAATGCATGCCCATGGCCCCGAAGTCCCCTCCGCTGACGCAGCCGAACATCAGCGCATAGCCATCGGGAGGCTGCGTCTGGAAATCCTTCGTGAAGTCCCTGATCTCGTTGACCAGGGCGCTCCGCCTGACCCTCTGTTCGTACGACTCCTCGCGGTTCTGCGGCGCCTGCATGTGCGAGTGGTCGTCCTGCGCCAGGGCCGGCGACGCGAACGAGCACGCGAGCGCGAGCACGCCGACCATGGAATACCCGAATTGCGTGGCGATTCTCCGGACTTTCATCGATCCTCCTGCTTGTCGTTTGAAGACACACGTGACGCGGGCGCTCGATGGCAAGCACCGCGCAAGAGCCGCGAACGGCTGAGGAGTCGCGCGACTTGCGACGACTTCCTTGTCCTGTAGTGACGTGTCGCCGAAAAGCTTTCGTCCCGAAAGGGCTGGGGAGGATCTGCGATTGTACAAGACCGGCGCCTATTCCGTGGAATCCCTCGCGATCGCGGCGTAGATCCGATCGGTCAATTCACGTAAATGGGCCAGCTTGTGATTGCTGATGTCCTTGTTCAGCGAACCCAATGCCTCCGCGTCGATGCTGCGGCTCTGGATGAGGGCGGCGGCAATCGTCGCCTTCGCCTGAATCTGTGCGTCCGTCATCTCGCTCTCCTTGGCGCAATGCGATCACTCAGCCATCATTGTAAAGCTGAGGTGCGACGGCGACGGAGCGCGGACCACGAGCGCGCCGGCGCCGCCTGCCTTATTCGGTTTTGGAATGGGGACCGCGATCGATCGACGCGTAGATCTGCCCGTCGCGTTCGCACCGCAGCACGAGGCGGATAGGCGACTGGCTGGTGGAAGGCGCCACGTCCATCACGATGGTGATGGAATCGTGTTCCTTGCGGACGTGCGGAGGTTTCCCAGGCTTCACTCTGATCATTGTACGTGCAAGAACGTGTCCTTCGTAAGAGACTTCGCCCGGCTGAGCATTAGCATGCCGCGGTTCGCCAGCGTCCGCGCGGCTGCACCAGCCGATTGACGGACGCGGCGTATCATGGGCGGCGTGCGCATCGCCGCTCTCTACGACATCCACGGCAATCTGCCGGCCCTCGAGGCCGTGTTGCGCGACGTCGGAGACGACCGGCGTCGATCGAATCGTCGTTGGCGGAGATGTGCTTCCGGGACCGATGCCGTCCGAGTGCCTCGCGCGCCTGATGAATCTCGACGTCCAGGTGCATTTCATCCAGGGCAACGGCGATCGCGAAGTGATCGCGCCGACCGGCGCCGTGCCTGAGCCGTATCGGGAATCCATGCAGCTGGAACGCCAATCAGCTGCGACCGGAAGACGCGGAGCGATTGGCGCGATGGCCTCTAACCATTCGCCTGGACGCCGGCGATCTTGGCGCAGTCCTCTTCTGTCACGCGACGCCGAGGAACGATACGGAGATTTTCACCCGCCTGACACCAGAGGAACGGCTGCTGGGAATCTTCGGCGGCTTCGGCATCTCGATCGCCGTCTGCGGCCACACGCACATGCAGTTCGATCGCACGATCGGGGGAGTCCGTGTGATCAACGCCGGCAGCGTCGGCATGCCCTTCGGAGATCCAGGCGCCTATTGGCTCATGCTCGGACCCGGCGTCGAACTCCGGCGTACGCCTTACGATCTGGCAGACGCGGCGCAGCGTATCCGGTTCACGGGATATCCCAAGGCTGACGAGTTTGCCGCTCGCAACGTCCTGCAGCCGCCGACCGAGGAGGAGATGCTCGCCGCGTTCGGAAATGCGGAATTGAAGTGAGAGGCGCTCAGTAGCGAGGCACCGCAGGATCAACCTGTTGGGACCATGCGTCGATGCCGCCGCGAAGGTTGAACAGGTTCTCGAAGCCCAGACCCTGGCAGTACTCGGCGGCCGCCTGGCTGCGGATCCCATGGTGGCACTGGAAGACGAGCGGCGTCTGCCGATCGAGCGCGATGAGGTAGTCGTGGTACGCCTGATCGAGCAGACGCGATCCTTCGATCCTGGCGATGTCGCGCTCCCATGGGTTTCGCACGTCGACGAATTCGAACGATGCGCCGCTGTCGATCATGGCCTTCAACTCTGGAGCGGACAGCTGCTGAATCATGTGTGAACGTCCGGCGTCAGCGCCGTTTGAGCGCGCTGAAGGCCTGCACTACATCAGAATGGAACGCGTCAGAGCGTTCGAGGGACGCGAGACGCCAGGTGGCGTGCGGTTCAGGCGGGGAAGGAATCGACCGGCCGCCGCTTTGCGAGGAGACTGCGCGTCAGCGTGATGACTTCGTCGATCCACATCGGCTTGAAGCAGACCTCGGCCTCCAGCCCATGAAGCTCGGTCATGGCCGGATCGTCGATGCACGAATCGCCTGTGATGATCGCCACCGGCGTGTGCCGGTGCGCGCTCTGCGCCCGCAGCCGGTACAGGAAACCGACACCGTTGACGAACGGCATCCGAAGGTCGAGCAGAATCGCGTCGGGCGGCGTCTCGACGACTTCCTGGAGCCCCACGAGCGGCGAGGAGGCCGTCCGAACGTCGTAGCCTTCGAGCGAGAGCGCCTTCGCGAACGTCTGCAGCACGTTCTCATCGTCGTCGACGATGAGGATGCGCGCCGGACTGGCCATCAACAAGCCCCCCTGGCTGCCATCAGGAGATCTTCGAGCTCCTGTTCGCGTTTGAGCGCCGCAAAGGGAGTGCCGAAGTATTCCACGATGACACCGTTAGCGTGGTGGACGGTGAGTCGAAACGGACCGTCGGATTCGACGGCGGTGAGCTCCCATCGTACCATCTCGGGGCCCGCCATGAAGAAATTGATCACGGATATGCCGAGGGCAATCCCGATGCCCGCGTTCTTTGCGCGCGACTGCACACTTTGGCGCTCGACCCATGTGCCGGAAAGATACGCATATGCCGATATGGTAATTAGAGCGACATAATACCATGAGCTGGCGTGGAAAAGACGCCGCCACAGCGACTGAAAGTCGCGCGCGGGACGAACTACATCGACGCGAGTCGGTCCGACGAGAATGTCGGCGGACGCCTTGATAGCGACGTCGGCGTACCTTTCCGCAACCCTGCGCGAGCGCTAGACTGAGCGCCGAGCACCTGATGTCGTCCGCGCATTCGAGCTCGCCGCTCTGGCTGGTCATCAACGAGCCCGACGTCAACGAACTCGTCAGCTACCTGGACGAGATGCGTCGGCGCATCGAAGCCTCGCCCGACGAGACGCATTGCTTCGAATTCAGCCGTCCGCGCCTGGCCGATGTCCGCACGGCCTTCGCGCGCATGATTCGCCACGGAGAGGAGCAGCTGCACAAGGTGTGCGAGCTGCTGTGCGAGACGTTTCTCGATTCCACCTACACGCTGCAGAGCGTGGTGATCGGCGAAGTGGAAACGACGAAGGAGCGCTTCACGCTCGTGAAGAGCATTTCGCCAGGCGACTTGTACTCGCAGACCGACCTCGATCTCGGCACGCGGCAACTCCGGAGGCTGCGCTATCACGACGGCGGCGTCTGGAGCCGCGCCAGCCTCGTCGCCAACGTCGTCGAGTATCAGCCGGCAGGGATGAACGAGTGGGGCATCCACAAGGTCATCAGCCGGATCAAGGCCGAGGAGCAGATCTGGAACAAGGTGGTCGACTCGATCTTCGACTTCGATCGCCTGGTGAACGCGGACAAGCAGCTCCGGCACCTCGGCGGATTCGTGAAAGACGTGTTCGGGGTGAAGGTGGTCGTCGGCGATGCCCAGGCAGTGCGCGCGCTGCACGAGGCGCTGCTGAAGCTGGAATGGAATCCGCCGGTGCTCGAGAAACACGGCATCCCCGTCGCCGATCGCACGTCTCGCCTGCAGTTCATCGAGGTCAAGGACTACATGGCCGAGAACGGCCGCAAGGAAACCGGATGGGAGGCGATCAAGTCGGTGTTCAGCTGGTGGGACAGCACCATCGAGGTCCAGGTGCAGCCGCTGTGGAACTATCACCAGGAGCGCGAGTACCTCACGCGTGAGAGCCATGCCGGATTCAAGGAGCGCCGCGAGATGCTTCGCAATCAGGTGGCCGATGCCCTCCCGCTGTTCGGGTTTTATCGCGATCTGCTCCGGTGGCTGTTCCTGTCGCCGGACGAACCGGCGCCGACCTTCGAAGCCGTCGAGATAGTCATCCGGGATTAGCCTCGTTCCAGGGTCACCTGTATTACACTCGGCCGATGATTTCAGCCGGAAACCGGGCTTTCTCCTTCTGTCTGGCAGCCGCGAGCGCGACCGCGGCCTTGTTCCTCACGACGGCGCGCGGAGCAGCGGCGCCACCGGCCTGCGACCCCGACAACGGCGGCCTGAAACTGCCGCAAGGTTTTTGCGCGCTGGTGGTGGCCAACGATCTCGGTGCGGCGCGGCACATGGCTGTCGCCCCCAACGGCGACCTGTATGTGAGCTTGATGACGGGCCGCGGCCAGACTCCCGGCGTCGTCGCGCTGCGCGACACCGACGGCGACGGCAAGATGGACGTGACGGAGCGGTTCGGCGACAAGAGCACCACCGGCATCGCGCTGCACAACGACTTCCTCTACGTCGCGACGACGACGTCGGTCGAGCGCTACAAGATGACGAAGGGCGAGCTGAAGCCGGCGGCGGCGGCGGAGATCGTCGCGTCGGATCTGCCGCTCGGCCGTCCGCATCAGGACAAGGGGATCGCCTTCGACGGCAAGGGATCGCTTTATGTGAACTTCGGCGCGCCGTCCAACGCGTGCCAGCCGCAGGATCGACGCCCCAAGGTCCCGGGGCAGGATCCGTGCCCGCTGCTCGAGAAACAGGGCGGCATCTGGAAGTTCGACGAGAACAAGCTGGGACAGACGCCCGGAGGCGGGAACCCGCTACGCGACCGGGATGCGCCAGATGCCGGCGATCGCCTGGCACGACGGCGCGCTCTACATGGCGATGAACGGACGGGATCAGCTCGACACGCTGTGGCCCGATCTCTTCAAAGCGGAGGACAACGTTCAGCGGCCATCGGAAACGCTTTACCGGGTGACGCCGAACATGAACGTCGGCTGGCCGTACTGCTTTCACGACTTCGTGCAGAACAAACTGCTCCTCAATCCGGAATACGGCGGCGACGGCAAGACCGTCGGACGCTGCTCCGAGTACCCGATGCCTGTCGCCACGTTTCCACCGCACTCGGCGCCGGTGGATCTGATGTTCTATACCGGCGCGCAGTTTCCGAAGCGGTATCAAGGCGGGGCGTTCATCGCGTTCCACGGATCCTGGAATCGCTCGCCGATGCCGCAGGACGGCTACAACGTCACGTTCCAGCCGTTTGCGGGCGACAAGCCATCGGGCAAGCCCGAGATCTTCGCGGACGGTTTCGCCGGCAAGAATCCGATCATGCAGCAGAACGACGCCGCGGCGCGCGCCGACGGTGTCGCACAGGCGCCCGACGGTTCGCTGTATATCGCTGAGAGCGTCAAGGGCAAGATCTGGCGGGTCCTCTACACAGGAAAATAACATCATGCGCCTTGTCCGATTGTTCGGCGTCGCGTGCCTCATCACTTGCGCTGCGGTCACCGTCATCGGGCAGGCCGGCGCCACCAACGGTGAGTGGCGCACCTACGGCGGCGATCTGGGCCACACGCGCTATGCGCCTCTGGACCAGATCAACGCGTCGAACTTCAACAAGCTGGAAGTCGCGTGGCGCTTCAAGACCGACACCCTGGGTCCACGCCCGGAATTCCAGCTCGAGGGGACGCCGCTGATGGTCGGCGGTCTCGTCTATTCGACTGCGGGCACCAGGCGGGCCGTGGTCGCGCTCGATGCGGCGACCGGCGAACTTCGCTGGATGCACAGCGAGGTCGAAGGCGCACGCGGAGCGAACGCGCCGCGCCAGTTCTCGGGGCGCGGCCTCGCGTACTGGACCGACGGCCGTGAGTCACGCATCCTGTACGTCACTCCGGGCTACCGCCTCGTCGCCCTCGATGCGAAGACGGGCGTCATCGTTTCCGGGTTTGGCGTCAACGGGATCGTGGATCTCAAGAAAGACGACGACCAGGAGATCGATCTGATCACCGGCGAGGTTGGACTTCACTCGACGCCCATCGTGGCGAAGGACGTCGTGATTGTCGGCGCCGCGCATCGATCGGGCGGCGTGCCGCGGGGACGGTCGAACGTCAAAGGCTACGTGCGAGGCTTCGACGTCCGCACGGGAAAGCGTCTCTGGATCTTCCACACGATTCCTTCGCCCGGGGAGTTCGGCAACGACACGTGGGAGAAAGACTCGTGGACCTACACCGGCAATACCGGCGTGTGGGCGCAGATCTCGGTCGATGAAGAGCTCGGTCTCGCGTATCTCCCCGTCGAGCTCCCGACCGGCGACTACTACGGCGGTCACCGGCCCGGGAACGGACTGTTCGGCGAGAGTCTCGTCGCCGTCGATCTGCGCACCGGCCAGCGGAAGTGGCACTTCCAGTTCGTGCACCACGGTCTGTGGGACATGGACCTTCCATGCGCGCCGATTCTCGCCGACGTGACGATGAACGGCCGGGTCGTGAAGGTCGTGGCGCAGCCGACCAAGCAGGCGTGGCTGTATGTGTTCGATCGAGTGACCGGCAAACCGATCTGGCCGATCGAGGAGCGGCCGGTCGCCAAAGGCGATGTCCCCAACGAGTGGTACGCGCCGACGCAGCCGTTCGTCAGCAAGCCGCCGGCCTACGATCGTCAGGGCGTGTCGATAGACGATCTGATCGACTTCACGCCTGAACTGCGTGCGGAGGCGGTCGCGCAGGTAGCGAAGTACAAGATCGGTCCGATCTTCACGCCGCCGACCGTCAGCAAGCTGGAAGGCCCCCTCGGAACGCTGGTGCTGCCGTCGGCCACCGGCGGCACGAACTGGCCCGGCGGGTCGTACGATCCGGAAACACATACGCTGTTCGTCTACTCGCAGACCAACGTCAGCGCGCTCGGTCTCCTGCCGCCGCCCGATGTGAAGGTGTCGGACATGAACTTCGTGCAGGGCTCCGCGACGGTCGGCGTGCGCAACAGCGGCGGCTCAGGCGCGGGTGCCGGGGCGGACTCCGCGCCGGCTCCGGCGGCACCTCCGGCGGCGGCCGAAGGCGGCGGCGCCGGCGTGACGGTCCGCGGACTTCCTCTCATCAAGCCGCCTTACGGCCGAATCACGGCGATCGATCTCGAGAGCGGCACGATCAAGTGGCAAATCGCGCACGGTGAGACCCTCGACAACGTCAAGAACAACCCGGCCCTGAAAGGCGTGACGATCCCGCGCACAGGGCAGGCAGGCATCATCGGCACGCTCACGACCAAGGGGCTGGTGATTGCCGGTGAGAGCAGGGTCACGACCACGTCCACCGGCGTGCGCGGCGCCATGTTTCGCGCCTACGACAAGAACGACGGCAAGGAAGTGGGGGCCGTCTACATCCCGGCGCCGCAGAGCGGATCGCCGATGACCTACATGCTCAACGGCAAGCAGTACATCATCGTGGCCGTGAGCGGCGGCAACTACAGCGGCGAATTGATCGCGTTCAAGTTACCTGGCTAGGGCCGGCTGAAGCCGACACTACGGTACGTGATCAGGTCCGCCTTCGGCGGAGGCCTCGCGTCGGTAGTGTCGGCTTAGCGGACCATGGAGGACACATGAAACGCGCGGCTCTCGCGTTCGTCATCGTCGGCGCCTTTGCTCCCGCGGCCTTCGCGCAACAAGCCACGCCGGTGACGTTCAGCAAGGACGTCGCGCCCATCCTCCAGAAAGCCTGTCAGAACTGTCATCGCCCCGGCGCGATCGCGCCGATGTCGCTGATGACCTACCAGGACGCCAGGCCGTGGGCGCGGTCGATCAAACAGAAGGTGTCCGCGCGCGAGATGCCGCCGTGGTACATCGACCGGCACGTCGGCATCAACAAGTTCAAGGACGATCCATCGCTGACCGACGCCGAGATCGGGATCATCACCCGCTGGGTCGATGAGGGCGCGCCCGCGGGCAATGCGGCAGACATGCCGACCGCGCGTGTCTTCAGCGATGTGGACAAGTGGCACATCGGCAAGCCCGACATGATCGTCACCTTGCCCAAGCCCTACGAGCTGCGCGCCAATGGTCCGGACGAATTCTACGACGCCGACGTCGATCCCGGATTCACCGAAGACATGTATATCGCCGCCGTGGAAACCAAGCCGGAGCCGTACAGCTTCAAGGTCGTGCACCACGCGACGGCGAACATGATCGAGGACGAAGCGGAAGATCCCGTCGGCTTCTTCTTCAACGAATACGCGCTCGGCAAGAACGGCGATATTTTTCCGGAGGGTTCGGGCCGCTTGATCAAGGCCGGATCGAAGATTCACTTCAACCTGCACCTGCATCCCAGCGGCGAGCGATCCCTCGTCAACCTGTCGATCGGTTTCAAGCTGTACCCCAAAGGGCAGGTGCCAAAGCACGTCGCCTTCACGCAGCACATGGGCGACAACTCGGATCTGGACATCCCGCCCGGGCAGGTCGTGCGGACAGATGGGTATTTCCGGCTTCCGCGCGCGGCCGTGCTGTCCGCGTTTCAGCCGCACATGCACAACCGCGGCAAGGCCATGTGCATGGAGGCGATCTATCCCGATATCCGCGCCGATTCCGCGCGGCCGGGTCCGGCCCGGACCGAAACGATCAACTGCGTCAGCAACTATCAGTTCGGCTGGCACATCACATACCCCTACGCCGACGATGTCGCGCCGATTCTTCCGGCGGGCACGATCATCCACGTGACGTCGTGGCACGACAACACGGCCGCGAACAAATACAACCCGAACCCGCGCAACTGGGTCGGTTATGGACAGCGCACGATCGACGAGATGAGCTTCGCGTGGGTCAGCCTGTACTACATCGACGAGGCCGAATACCAGCAGCGGATCAAAGCGCGCAACGAAAAGACACATGAGTGACGCGATCAGGATCCCACTCGTAGGGGCGGACCCATGTGTCCGCCCGGGCCGACACGCGGGTCGGCCCCTACGTGGGGCGGCGATCTTTGCCGCGCTGCTGCTCGTCGGACAACTTCCGACCGAGCTGCCGTCCACGAAATTCTCGAGCGGCCAGGATGTGCAGCCGTACTTCGAAGGGTGGATCCACAATCCCGATGGCACGTTCGATCTGGTGTTCGGATACTTCAACCGCAACTGGCAGGAAGAACTCGCGATTCCCGCCGGCCCCGACAACTCGGTCGAGCCGGGCGGAGCCGACCGCGGTCAGCCCACGTACTTCCTGCCGCGCCGGCAGGGATGGGTCTACCGGGTTCGCGTTCCGCGCGATTTCGGCAAACAGGTCCTGACCTGGACGATCACCGCAAACGGCAAGACCCAGAAGGCCTACGGCGAGCTGCTGCCGGTGGAGGAGATCACCGAGCGGATCATCATGACCCGCGGCAACCTGAACCCTGGCGACGACGATCCCAACAAGCCGCCGGCAATCGCGATCGAGCCGGTGACCAGACCAGCCGTCAACGCGTCGGTCCCTCTCACCGCCACGGTGACCGACGATGGGCTGCCCAAGCCAAGGCCCGTTGCCGCGCCGAAAGCGGCGACGGCTGGAGACGCGACGACGATTCAGGCGCAGGCCAACTCGTCGACGGTCGCGCGTCCCCGGGGGCTGACGGTGACGTGGATGCAGCTGCGAGGGCCGGCCCGGATTGCTTTTGAACCGGCCGGGCGCGATTTCCGTGGCGGACGGGAAAGCACCGGTCACCGCTCGTTTCAGCGCGCGCGGCACCTACGTCGTGCGCGCGACCGCCAACGACGGCGCGCTGTCGACCAAAGCCGATCTGACGATCAACGTACCCGACTAGTCAGCGCCTTTCATCGGCGCTCGCATCCTTGCGCCAACGCTCGAACGCAGGGGCCACGAACCGATGACGCTCCCAGAAGGCGACACCCACCCTCGATCCTCGAACGACCCGGTCTCGACTGGCTCCTCGACACCGACCCGGCGATCCGCTGGCAGGTGATGCGCGACCTCACCGACACGCCTGCGGAGATCGTCGCGGCCGAGCGATCGCGGGTGGCCTCAGCGGGGTGGGGCCCGCTCCTCCTCGACCAGCAGCACTCGGACGGTCACTGGGGCGATGGCATCGCGACGCCGCTGTGGTGGTCGAACATGTACACGCTGCTGTTCCTGCGCGACCTGGGGATCGACCCGGCGAGCCCGCGCGCGCGAACCGCCATCGATCGCGTTCGCAGCCATGTCACCTGGGGACCAGAGTTCGGAAACTCGCCGTTCTTCGAGGGTGAGGTCGAGCCGTGCATCAACGGCCGCGTCGTCGCGCTCGGCGCGTACTTTGGCGAGCGCTCGGATCGACTCGTCGATCGACTGCTGAGCGAACAGCTCACGGACGGCGGCTGGAATTGCGAAGCGGAGCGCGGTTCGGTGCGCTCGTCGTTCCACACGACGATCTGCGTGCTGGAAGGGCTGCTCGCGTTCGAGCAGGCGTTCGGCGCCGCGCCGGCCATAACAGACGCGCGAGGGCGCGCGCAGGAGTATCTCCTCCAGCGTCGTCTGCTCCGAAGGCTGTCGACCGGCGACATCATCGAACCGGCGTGGAAGCAGTTCGCCTTTCCGACGCTCTGGCACTACGACGTGCTGCGCGCGCTCGACTATCTGCGCGCGGCAGGCGTACAGCCGGATCCGCGAGTCGAGGAGGCCATCGCGGCCGTCCTCGAGCGGCGCCAGGGAGCCGGCCGCTGGCTGCTCGACGTACGGCACCGCAACACCCTTCACGAGGAACTGGCTGGCACTGTCGGTGCGCCGAATCGCTGGATCACGCTGCGCGCGCTCCGGGTGTTGGACTGGCACGCGCGTCACAACTGACCGATTCCGCTCTTCACCACCTCATCGTTTCCCTACGGCCGAGGCAGGGCACGACGCTTGCTCTGTCATTAGCTCTTCAGCGCTAAGGCGCTGGAAAGCGACGTGAATCCCTCACGCCGCCAGTTGGAGCGTATGGTTTTCAGACGTTCATGCCTCGCATTCTGATTGTCGACGACTCTCCAACCATCCGGAAGATGGTGCGGGCTTCCTTGAGGCCACTGGAGTCGTTCGACCTCGTCGAGGCGGCCAATGGCCTGGAGGCGATCGAGCAGGTGGCGCTCGGGCCCGTCGCTCTCATGGTTCTCGACCTCAATATGCCGGACATGCACGGCGTCGACGTGCTCAAGTTCCTTCGAAACCATGCGGGTTCGCGAGCGGTCCCGGTCATCGTGCTCACGACGAGGGGCGACGAGCCGAGCCGTGATGCGGCGATGTCCGCCGGCGCGACGTATCTACCTCACGAAACCGTTCGCGCCTCAGACGCTCCTCTCCACCGTCGAGGATCTTCTCCGGGGCGTGTGCGAAGTGACCCAGACCGGCTCCCCGCACGACGACGCGGCGTTTCCCGATTTTCTGGACGACTACTTCGCCGAATGCGAGGAGCACCTCACCGGCGTGCGCCGCCTGCTGCTTGCGTTGGAGACGTCGGTCGGTCGCGCGGACATCAATCGTCCCGTGCTCGACGAACTGTTCCGTCACTTCCACTCGCTCAAGGGCATCTCGGGCATGGTCGAGTTGCGGCAGGCGGAGGACCTGGCGCATCGGCTCGAAGAGTTCCTGCGTGCGCTAAGGCAGGGCGACGTGCTGACGCACAGAGGGCATGGACGCGCTGTTCGACGGCACCCAACTGCTCGAGCAGGTGGTGGCTGTCCGTCGATCCGGCGGGACATTTCCGCGAGTGCAGCGATGTCGCCGATCGGATCGCTCGCCTTGTCGACGCGGGAACGGGCCGCCGCGAGGCGGTTGGGGCTTCCGGAGACGCGGTGTCGGCACCGCGAGTAGTGGTGGTGCCGCGCTGGACCTGCACCTTCGCGCCGTCGGCGGATCTCGTCGCGCGGGGGATACGCGTCGACACCGTTCGCGAGCGGCTGTCGGGCGCCGGGGACATTCTCGATGCGGTCCCTCGCGTCACGGCCGACGGATCGATCGCGTTCGACTTCCTGCTGGCCGCGAACCTCGACGAGGTGACGATCGCCGCGTGGCGTGCGGACGGAATCCTGGTCGAGCGCGCTCCGGAGTCCGCGGTCCCATCTGGAACGGCGGAACCGTATGACGCCGGCGAGGCCGAGACAACCTCCCCGGGCGCCACCGCCCCGTCTCAATTCGTCCGCGTCGATCTCGCGCGGCTCGACGAGTTGATGCGCAATGTCGGCGATCTCGTGATTGGGCGCGCACGCCTGGCGGATACGCTCTCGCGGGTCGAATCGCACATTCCGGGCGGGGAGTGGCGGGCGATTCAGGAAAACGCGATTCTGATCGATCGGCAGCTTCGCACGCTGCGCGAGGGCATCATGCGCGTCCGGCTCGTGCCGGTCGGAGAAATCTTCCGCCGGATGCCGTTCGTGGTGCGCGATCTGGCGCGCGAAACCGGCAAGCGTGTCCGCATGGAGCTCCGCGGGCAAACCACTGAAATCGACAAGTTCCTCATCGAGCGGATGATGGACCCGGTGCTGCACCTGGTGCGGAACGCGGTCAGCCACGGCATCGAAACGGTCGAAGAGCGCATCAAGGCAGGGAAGCGGCCCGAAGGCACGATCGTGCTCTCGGCGGCCACGGCCGGAGACATCGTCTGCATCGATGTCGCGGACGACGGCGGCGGGATCGATCCGGAGGCGGTGGTCGAACGGGCGCGGGCGGTGGGGTTGGCGGTGCCGCCTGGCGCGACCGATGCCGCCACGTTGTTGTCGCTGATCTGCGCGCCGGGATTTTCGACCAGGGACGAATCCGACCGCGCCAGCGGCCGCGGCGTGGGCATGAGCGTGGTGCAGGCGGCGGTCGACGAGCTCTCCGGCACGCTGCGCCTGGAAACGGAGAAAGGCACGGGCACGCGATTCGTGATCGAGCTGCCCGTGACGCTCGCGATCACCGACGCGCTCATCGCGAAGGTCGGCTCGGAGACGTTCGCGGTTCCGCAAGGGTCGGTCCGCGAAGTGATCGCGGTTGCCCTGGACACGCTGCTGCAGGTCGAAGGCAACGAGGTGATGCCGTACCGCGGCGCCGCACTGCCCATCGTGCGCCTGTCACGGTTGTTCGGCCTTCCCGAGACCACGCGAAACCGTTTGCATCTGTTCGTGGTGGGGACTGGCGGGGCGGCAATCGGGATCGCGGTCGATCGCATCGTCGGGCAGCGGGAGATCGTCGTGCGCTCGATCGCGGACGCGCTGGTGCGGGTGGCCGGAATATCCGGTGCGACCGACCTTGGTGATGGACACGTCGTGCTGATCCTGGACCCGGCGGTCCTGGCGCGACAGATGCGCGAGCGGCCGGATCGCGTGGTGGCCGATTCGCGAGGAGCACGCGCATGACGTCAACGGGGACAACGCCGGGAATCGGGAGCTACATCCTCTTCACCGTTGCCGCCACGACATACGCGCTGCCGAGCGGCGAAGTCCGCCACATGGAGATGATCGAGGACATCACCCGCGTGCCGAACGCCCCGTCGTTCATCGACGGAGTGGTGTTCTCGCGCGGACAGGTCGTCCCGGTCGTCAACCTTCGCGCACGGTTCGGTTTCGAGCGGATGCCGTTCGACTTGAGAACGCGCCTGATCGTGGTCCAGGCGGGCGCGCGGCTGATTGGCCTGGTGGCCGACGCCGCCCGCGAGTTCGTGAGCATCCCGCCCGACGCCATTCAACCGCCCAACGAGGCGCTGACGGGCATGAGCGGACGATACGTCGACGGGATCGCGTCGGTGCGCGATCGGTTGATCCTCGTGTTGAATCTGGATCGAATTCTGAACTTTGCCGAGGCCCAGACCGTGGGACTCGGTCAGTGATGGGGACAGAGAGAGCAATCCATGGCCACGCATACATCTAGAAGCAACGGCGGAAGTCGCGGCGCCTACACGAACGGGGTGGACGTCGGGCTCGTCCGGGACCGCGTCCTTCGTGTGACGGATTCGGCCAACGGGATCGCGCGCATCGCCGATGCCGTGTCGGACGGCGCCGAGGTCCAGGTTCGGGCGCTCGACGAAGCCGTCGGCGGCGTGACCCAGATGGCCTCCTCGCTCAAGGAGACGGCATCGCAGGCCGAATCGGTGGCAGCGTCGACCGAGGAAATCGTCTCTTCCGTCAACGAGCTGTCGGGCTCGATCGAAGAGGTGTCGGCGAACATGGCCGGCCTGGCGAACTCGGTGAACGAAACGGCTGCGTCGGCCACTGAAACCAGCGCCTCCATCCAGTCGGTGCGTGGCACGACGGAAAGCATGGCGACCGCGGCCCAGCAGGTATCGATCGTCGATCGCGCAGATGGCGGCGGCGACAAAGTCGATGAGCCGCGACACCGACGAGTTCGCGAGCTCGGTGACCGAGACGGCGGCGGCCATCGAGGAAATGTCGCGCTCGATCTCCACCGTCGCCGACAACGCCAGCGATCTCGCGGTGTCGGCGGAGGAGACCTCTTCCGCGATCAACGAGATGGCGGCGTCCATCGAGGAAGTCGGCGCGATGACCGAGAGCCTGGCGGGTGCGGTCGAGCAGAACACGACATCGATCGAGCAGATGTCGCGGTCCGTGAAGACGGTCGCCGAAAACGGCCGGCGCATTGCCGAAGCCGCGAACTCGGCCTCGACCGCGGCTCAGCAGATGGAGCGGACGAGCCAATCGGTCGCCTCGCTCGGCCGGCGCGGCGACGAGATGACCCGCCGCGTCGCCCGCGACGCCGAGGAGGGAGGCGCGGTCGTTCAGCGATCGATTCAGGGGATCGGGCGGCTGCGGGAGTCGATGGCGCAGTCGGCCACGGTCATGCGCGAGATGGGGAAGCGGACGGGCGAGATCAGCTCCATCGTCGATACCATCAACCTGATCGCCGAGCGCACGAATCTGTTGTCGCTCAACGCCTCGATCGAAGCGGCGCGCGCCGGAGACGCCGGCCGCGGCTTCGCCGTCGTCGCGGAGGAGATTCGCAACCTGGCCGATCGGTCGGCCAAGGCCACGTCCGACATCGCCGCCATCATCAAGGCCTTGCAGGAAGTCGCGCAGGATGCCGTGACGGCGTCCAACGACGGCTTGCGCGTCGCAGACGACAGCAACACGCTGGCGGAGTCGGGAGTCGCCGGTCTGAAGAAAATCATGACCGGCGTCGGCGAGCTCACCGGGGTGGTGGGCGAGATCTCGCGCGCGGCCGACGAACAGCGCACGGCGGCGCAGGCGATGGTGACCGCCGTGTCCGCGACCGCCGAGCAGGCCCGCCTGGTCGCGAGCGGCACGTCCGAGCAATCCACCGTCGCGTCCAGCATCGCCCAGGCGACCGGACAGATGCGGCGCGTCGCACAGGAGGTCAGCAAGGCGGTTGGCGAGCAGGGAACCGCGGCGCGCGACATCATCAAGGCGGCGCAGGCCACGACGAAAACCGCGGCTCAAGTCCGCAAGGCGTCCGTGGAGCAGGCGGCATCGGCCGCCCAGATCACGCAGGCGGCCGACGCCATGCGCCGCGGTGCGACGAGCACGTCTCGTGCGCTGGTGGAGCAGGCAACCGCAGCCGACCAGATCCTCGCGTCCAACAACTCCCTGAACAGCTTGATCGCCACCGTGAACCAGGCGATGAGCGAACAGGCAGCCGCCGCAGCGCAGGTCAGTGCGGCCGTGAACAGCATGCGCCGGGAAAGCGATCAAGCGTCGAAGTCGCTCTCGGAGCAATCGCGCGGACTCAAGAACATGGTCACCGCCACGCAGGACACGGCCAGGCACATGACGCTGATCACGCGGGCCAACCGCGAGCACTCCACCGTGGCCGGCCGGTTGCTGGAACAACTCCGTGACATCCGGCAGATCACCGATCGCAACGCGCGCGACGTGCGGGGGACCAAGGACGGCACGAGCGATCTCCTCCGTCATGCGCAGGAATTGACGGGAATGATCGACGCGACGGCGCCGCGTCGCAGCCGGGTCAATGGCAACAGCGGTTCGAACGGCAAGCGCAAGGCGACCAATGGCCGGGGATGAGTAGTCCGTCGCCTGCCGCCGCGCGCGGTTCTCACGAGCCCGCTCGCCAGATCGGCATCCTCACGACCGACGACAACCTGGTGGTCACCAGCTGGGACGCCGCACTGGCCTCGATGACCGGAATTGCCGCCGCGGACGCGATCGGCCGGCCGCTGAACGAGGTCGTGCCCGACCTCGAATCACGCGGCCTGCTCGCCGTCGTCAGGAGCACCCTTGTCACCGGCGCACCGACGGTGCTCGCGCCCGCTCTCCACAAGTACTTCATCCCCGCACCCACCGCCCGTCCCTCCGCTCGTTTCGATCGGATGCAGCAGCGCGTCGCCGTGGCGGCGCTGACAGGAGACGGTCAGGGGATCGGGCTTGCGATCACGATTGAGGACGTCACCGAACGTCTCGAGCTGGAGCACCAGCTCGCGGTCGAGTTGCGCAACGCCAGCTCCAGCGCCCGGATGCGCGCTGTCGAGCGTCTGGCGGCCATGAATCCGGTCGAAGGGTTGGGACCGCTGCCGGCGGCGATGGCCGACGAGGATTGGCAGGTTCGACGTTCCGCGGTGACGGCGCTCGCCGGCCGTCGGGATCCTGCTCTCGTCGAGGCGCTGGTATCGGCGCTCCGCGAAGGACACCGTAACTTCAGCGTGCTCAGCAGCGCACTGCAGTTGCTGTCGGCGACGGGCGTGGATCTGACCTCGTCACTCATCGATCTCCTGAAACATCCTGATGCCGACCTCAGGATTCAGGCGGCGCTCGCGCTCGGCACGCAGTCCGGTCCGGAAGCCGGTCGACGCCCTGCTGACGCGCGCTGGACGACGAGGACGCCAACGTCCGCTTCCACGCCATCGAGGCGCTCGGAAAGCTCGGCTCGCCCGCAGCGGTCGAGCGGCTCGCCGCGATCGCCGAGTCACACGATTTCTTTCTCGCGTTTCCGGCGCTCGACGCGCTCGCGCGCGTCCGCGACGCGGCGGTGGCGCCGCGGCTCGTGCCGCTGCTACAGGACGAGCTCGTCTGCGATCAGGCGGCGGAGGCGCTGGGACAGATTGGCGAAGAGGACGCGGTGGCGCCGCTCGTTGCCGCGCTCGATCGGCCGCACGTATCGCCCGCGAGCATCGTGGACGCGCTGACCACGCTTCACGGCCGCTACGCCGAGATGTTCAACGGCGGCGGGACGCACATCGAGGAACTGGTTCGCGCGTCCATCTCTGCAGCCGGCGCGGCCCGCGTGATCCATGCCGCCGGACGGGCGACGGTACCATCGTTGCGTCGCTTCGTGCTGTGCCTCGGATGGCTGCGTGGCGACGACGTTGAGCGCGCGCTGGCGCACATGCTCGGCACCTCCGGAGCGCAGAACGAACTGCTGGAAGCGATTGTCCGCTTCGGCGCGCCGATGGTGGACCGTCTGGTCGAGCAGTTGCGCACCGGCGACCTCGAGACACGGCGTGCGGCGGTGGCGGCGCTCGGCCGTATCGGCGACGCTCGAGCCGTCGAGCCATTCGTGAACCTGCTGGACGAGGACGAACGGGAGCTGCTGGTGCCCGCCACCGCCGCGCTCGCGCGCCTCGGGGACGACCGTGCCTTCGAATCGCTGCTCCGGCTGCTCGGCGACGCGGACGTGTCGGTCAGGCAGGGCGCGATCGGCGCGCTGAATTCCATCGGCCATTCGGCGATGGGCGAGCGTGTGCGCACGCTGCTCGAGGACGCCGACCCGCGCGTCCGCGAGTCGGCCGTGAAAATCGCCGGCTACTTCGGGTACCCGGGCTGCGCCGACGCGTTGCTCGATCGCTGCCGGGACCGCGATGAAACGGTTCGCGCGGCCGCGCTCGAGCATGTCGCCTACCTCGACGATGAGCGCAGCGTCCCGCTCCTTGTCGCCGCCATGGCAGGGGATACGCCGAGGGCACGCGCCGCGGCGGCGCAGGCGCTCGCGCATGCCAACCACCCGGACGCCGTCGACGCGTTGCGCCGAGGGGTCGGGGATCTCGATCCGTGGGTGCGGTATTTCAGCGTCACGAGCCTTGGCCGTCAGATGGACCGCGCCTCGCTGCCGCTGCTGAAACGGGTCGCCGCGGACGACGAGGCGCAGCACGTCCGGATTGCGGCGATCCGCGCCATCGGCGACATCGGCGTCTCGAACGACGCCGACGCCGTGCCGCTCCTCGCGACGTTCAGCGAGGCGACGGACGATCAGCTCGCCGTTGCCGCCGCGCGGGCACTCGGGTCGGTCGATGCGCCGTCGGCCCTCGATCCGTTGCGCCGCTCGCTGGCCGCGCCGCAGCCGGATCGACGGGCGGCAGCCGCCGAGGCGATCGCTCACCACGGCGGCCCGCAGGCCGTCGAACTGCTGCGGTGGAAAGCGGCTGCCGACGACGATCCGCAGGTCGTGCGAGCGGCCATCAGCGGTTTGAGCCACATGGCCGTGAGGACGTCTCCACACGCGGGATCCGCTGTGGCCGCGATCGCTGCCGTTGCCGGCGATCCATCGCGCCGCGCCGAGGCTATCGCCGCGCTCGCTCGCCTGCCGGTCGCGGCAATCCCGCGTCTGGGGGAAGTGCTCTCGTCGCGCGAAGCGGCCGTGCGCCGCGCGATACTCGAGGCGCTCGGACGGATGGCCCACCCGACGGCTTCGGCATACGTCGTGGCCGCCCTCGATGACGGCGATGCATCGGTCCGGCAACTCGCGGTCGCCATCCTGTCGAGGCTGGGCTCGCGAGGCATCGCACGCTCCTTTGCCGAGCTCGCGGCGTCCGATCCGTCGGACGGCGTGCGCCGCGCCGCAGCACTGGCGCTGAGGCGCCTGGGAAAGGAGCAGGGGGTTGCCGCTGACCCGCCGGACGCGCGATGACGCCGCTTCGGATCGGACGCCCTGGGCATCCCGGAGACGGGTCTGCCCGTATTGCGCGACCTGGTTCACGAGCGCACGGGCCTGTTCTTCGATGCCGAGCGCTCGGAACTGCTCGCGGAACGCGTCGCGCCGCTGGTGATCGAGCGCGGGTTTCGATCGTTTCTCGATTTGTACTACCTGCTCAAGTACGACGAGGCCGCGTCCCGGACGGCGTGGCGCCAGCTGATGGACGCGCTGTCGGTGCCGGAGACCTACTTCTGGCGCGAGATCGATCAGATCCGCGCCATCGTCTGCCGCGTGGTGCCGGAGCTGGCGAGCCGCGGCGCCGGAGTGATTCGGATCTGGAGCGCGCCGTGCGCGAGCGGCGAGGAGCCGCTCACGATTGCGATGGCCCTGAACGAAGCGGGCTGGTTCGACCGCCTGCCGATCGAGATCCACGGGAGCGACGCCAGCAGCGTCGCGATCGAAAAGGCGCGGGCAGGGCGCTACCGTCAACGGGCGATGCGGGCGATTCCGCCGGCGATGCTCGAGAAATATTTCATCGCCGACGCCGGGATGTATTCGCCTCACCCGGCGCTGGCGCGGCGCATCACGTCATGGAGTGTGGTGAATTTGATGGTCCCCGAGGAAGTGGCGCCGTACGCACGGTTCCCGATTGTCTTCTGCCGCAATGCCTTCATCTACTTCTCGCCGCAGGCCATCAAGAAGGTGGTCGGCCAGTTTGGCGAATCGATGCCGGCGCCCGGCTACCTGTGCGTTGGCGCGTCGGAGTCGCTGCTCAGCGTCACGTCGGCCTTCTCGCTCGAGGAGATCGACGGCGCGTTCGTCTACGTGAAACGAGCCGCCGATGAGTGACATCGTGCGCATCCTGATCGTCGACGACTCCGCGTACGTGCGGAAAGTGATCCGGCAGATGCTCTCGCGCAGCCCGTTCTTCGAGATCGTCGGCGCCGCGCGCGATGGCCGCGAAGCGCTGGAGATGACGGAGGAATTCAGGCCCGACGTCGTCACCTGCGACCTGATCATGCCGGAGCTGGACGGCGTCGGCTTCATCAAGGCGCAGATGGCCCGCCGTCCCGTCCCGATCGTCGTCGTGAGCGTCGCGAGCGAATCGGGCGAGCTCGTGCTGGCGGCGCTCGATGCCGGCGCCGTGGACTTCGTGCAGAAGCCGACGGCCCTGGCGACCGATCGCGTGCTCGAGATCGCCGACGAATTGATCGAGAAGGTCAAGGGCGTCGCGGCGTCGCGGCCCGTGATCAGCCACGAGATCCAGCCTCAGACCATCACCCGGCCCGCGGCCGAGCGCTCGGTGGACATCGTGGTGATCGGCATTTCCACCGGCGGGCCGCAGGCGCTCAAGATGATGATTCCGCGGCTCCCGGCTGAGCTGTCCGTGCCGATCGCGATTGTTCTCCACATGCCGGTTGGCTACACTGAACTGTACGCGCGCAAATTGAACGAGCAGTCTGCGCTCACCGTGTTGGAATCGCAGGGCGGCGAACTGGTGACGAAGGGCCACGTGTACCTGGCGCCGGCCGGCCGCCACCTCACTCTTCGACGGACGAGCGGCGGGGACATCGTGACCAACCTCGACGTGCGGCCACTCGACACTCTCTACAAGCCTTCGGTCGACGTGCTGTTTCAGTCTGCGGCCGACGTGTACGAATCGCGCGTGCTCGGCATCGTGATGACGGGAATGGGCAATGACGGACGCGAGGGCGCCGCGTGGATCAAAGCCAAGGGCGGCACGGTGCTGACCGAATCAGAAGAAAGCTGCGTGGTGTACGGGATGCCGCGATCGATCGTCGAGGCGGGGCTGAGCGACGGCAACGTCGTGCTCGATCGCATGGCGGACGCCGTGCTGGCGCGCGTATGACCGTGAAGAAGATCCTCCTGGTCGACGATTCGGCGATGGCGCGCCGGAGCGCGCGCCAGATCCTCGAATCGGCGGGGTACGCGGTGGCGGAGGCGGAAGACGGCCTTGTCGCCCTGGAGCGGTACTTCCTCGACAAACCGGACCTGGTCCTGCTGGATCTCGTGATGAAGGGAATGAACGGACTGGATGTTTTGAGCAAACTGACGCAAATGGACGGCGACGCTCGCGTGCTGGTGCTGTCCGCCGACGTGCAGGAATCGTCGCGACAGCTTGCCGCAGAAGCCGGCGCGGCCGGCTTTCTCACCAAGCCGATCGATCGAATCGTTCTGCTGAACCTCGTCGCAAAAACCCTGGAGCTCCACGCGTGATCGAACTCACCGCGCTCCAGCAGGACGCGCTCGTCGAACTGCTGAACATCGGGTTCGGACGCGCGGCCGCGTCGCTGTCACAGCTGACGGGCCACCGCGTGCTGCTCGAGGTGCCGCAGGTCACGCTGCAGGCGGTCGACGAGCTCGGTGACGCGCTCGGGCGCGTCGTGAAGGGACAGGTCGCCAGCGTGCACCAGATCTTCACCGGGCGTGTGGCCGGCGACGCCCTGCTGATCCTCGACGAGGCCGGAGCGGCGATGCTCAAGGAACTGCTCACGAACGAGCCCGCGCTGCCCCTGGCCATCGACGCGTCGGCCCGCGAAGTGATCACCGAGATCGGCAACATCCTCCTCAATGCCTGTCTCGGCACGTTCGGCAACCTGCTGAAAGTCCAGGTCTCGTTCTCCGTGCCGCACCTGAGCATCGAGCACGTCGGCTCCATTCTCGAGTCTCTGAGGATCGCTCACGAAGAAATCCGGTATGCCCTCGTCGTCCACGCCGGCTTCCGCCTGCGCGATACCCAGGTGACCGGGTACATGATCATCGTGCTCAGCGTGGCGTCGCTCGACCGCCTGATTCATGCCGTCGAGGACTGGGAGCAGTCTCAAAACTGACCATGATGCCGAAACAACAGCAGTTCGATGCGCTTGGCGCCGCAGCGAGCAAGTGGTTCGAAGAGCTCGATGACCGCGGCGTGTTCATCACCGACGATCGCCTCATCGTCCGCCGGTGGAACCATTGGCTCGCGGTCAGGACCGGCAGGCGCGCGTCGGACATGATCGGGCAGCCGCTGTTCGATCTGTTCCCGGATCTCGTCGACCGCGGGCTCGCTGCGTCCTACAACGACGCGCTGGCAGGCGAGGTGCGGATCCTCTCGCAGCGCTTTCACAAATACCTCCTCCCGATCACCAGAAGCTTTCACGGCGCCGGGCTCACGGAGATGGCGCAGTCGGCGCGGATCGAACCGCTCACCGACGGACACACCGTCGTGGGCACGATCACGCTCATCGAGGACGTCACGGAACGGGTCATCTCCGAACGCGAGCTGCGGACGCAGATCGCGGCCTCCGACGAGGCACGCCGGATGGCGGAAGAAGCCTCCCGGCTGAAAGACGAATTCCTCGCGACGCTGTCGCACGAAATCCGGACGCCGTTGAACGCCGTCATCGGCTGGACGCGGATTCTGCAGACGCAGCCGTCGGTCCGATCGCGGGCCCATGCGCTCGAGGTCATCGAACGCAACGCCATGTCGCAAATGCGTCTGGTCGAGGACCTGCTCGACATGGCGCGCATCATCAGCGGCAAGCTTCGGTTGAAGATCGACACCGTCTCGCTCGTCGACGTGGCGCAGGCGGCCGTCGACGTGGTCGCTCCGGGAGCGGCGGCCAAGAAGATCGCGATCGAGACCAGCTTTGCCGCCGACGTGCCCTCCGTGAACGGCGACAGCGAGCGGCTCCAGCAGGTCGTCTGGAATCTACTCTCGAACGCGCTCAAGTTCACCGACACCGGTGGCCGGGTGTATGTCGAAGTGACCTCGGACGGCGCGAACGTGCGGCTCTCGGTCCGCGACAACGGGCAAGGCGTGTCGCCCGAGTTCATCCCCTTCGTGTTCGATCGGTTTCGGCAGGCGGATGCGTCCACGAGCCGCCGGCACGGCGGCCTCGGCCTCGGCTTGTCGCTCGTCCGGCAAATCGTGGAGCTGCACGGCGGAAAGGTGGCGGTCGAGAGCGCGGGAGTGATGAAAGGCTCGACGTTCTCGGTGAGTCTGCCGGCGGTCGCCGATTCGGATCGGCGTCTGCCGGTTCGTCCGGTGTCGATGGAGCCAGTCACTCTCGACGGCGTCTCGATTCTCATCGTCGACGACGAGAACGACGCGCGCGAGTTGTTGGTGGCGATGCTCGAGAATTTCGGGGCGACTGTCCGGGCCATCGCGTCCGCCGCCGAGGCGATCGACCTGCTCAGGAGCGGCGCCCTGGCACCCGACGTCCTCGTCTCCGACGTGGGGATGGCCGACACCGACGGGTTCGCGCTGATTCGATCGATCCGCGCCCTCGACTCACCGAGGACCCGATCGATGCCAGCCATCGCGGTCACGGCTTACGCGAATCCAGAGGATCGTGTGCGGGCGCTCGTGGCCGGCTATCAGAACCATATTCCGAAGCCGGTCGACGCCAACGCGCTTGCGGCAGCCATCGTCCGGCTGGTCACGACCTAGCTTTCGGTCTCCGTCTCGGTCTGCCAGTCCTGGAGCGGCTGCGGACCGGGTTGGATGCCGTCGAGATCGGGATCGACGCCGCCGGCGCGGCCGGGGTTGTTGGCCTTTTGCGCAGCCACTTCCTGCCGCTTGGCCTGCTTTTCCTTCTGGCGTTCCTGGCGCTGGCGCTCGCGCTGGCGCTTCTGCTGCGAGGGTCTCGATTTGTTCACGCTGCAATTGTACGACGATCGCGCGCTCCTGTCATAATGTTCCGTGCCATTCACAGAACTCGGGCTGCATCCCAGCCTTCTTCAGGGACTGAAGGATCTCGGTTTTTCCCGACCTACACCCATTCAGGCTGACGCGATCCCACTGGCGATGGCCGGGCAGGATCTGCTGGCGTGCGCGATGACCGGCAGCGGCAAGACGGCGGCCTTCCTGCTTCCGATCCTCAACGGGCTCATCGGTAAGCCTCGAGGGACGACGAGAGCGCTCGTGCTCACGCCCACGCGCGAACTGGCGGCGCAGATCGTCGAGGATCTCAACGATCTCGCCGTGCACACGCCGCTCACGTCGGCGGCCGTCTTCGGCGGCGTCGGCATGGGACCACAGGAGCATGCCTTTCGCAGCGGCGTCGACGTGATCGTGGCGACGCCTGGCCGTCTGCTGGACCACTTCCGCGCGCCGTACGCCAGGCTCGGCAGTCTGCAGTACCTCGTCCTCGATGAAGCCGACCGCATGCTGGACATGGGATTCCTGCCCGACATCCGCCGGGTGCTGAAACACATTCCGCCGCCGGCCAGGCGGCAGACCCTCTTCTTCAGCGCGACGATGCCGCCGCCGATCGCGCAGCTGTCGAAGGAGATGCTGAAGAATCCCGCGACGATCAACATCGAACGGCGATCGGCGCCGGCGGTCGGCATCACGCACGCGGTGTATCCCGTGGCGCAGCACCTCAAGCCCGCGCTGATGCTGGAGCTCCTGCGCGGGCAGGACATGCACGATGCGCTCGTCTTCACGCGAACCAAGCATCGCGCCAACCGGCTGGCGAAGTTTCTTGCCGATTCGGGCATCAAGGTCGAGCGGATCCACGGCAATCGCTCGCAGGCGCAGCGGACCGAGGCGCTCGCGGGTTTCAAGAGCGGGAAGTATCGGGTGCTGGTGGCGACCGACATCGCCGCGCGCGGCATCGACGTCACCGCGCTCGGGCACGTCGTGAACTTCGACGTCCCTCACGTGCCGGACGACTACATCCACCGGGTCGGCCGCACAGCGCGCGCGGAAGCGACCGGGTCGGCCTTCACGCTGGTGGCGCCTGAAGAGGAAGACGATCTGCGCGGCATCGAGAAGGCGATCGCGGCGCGGCTCCCGCGCGTGACGCTGCCGGACTTCGACTACAACGCACGCCCGCAGCAGAACCTCGATCATCGGCCGCCGCGGCCGCCCCGCGATCCGCGCAGCAGGGCACACGGCCATCATTCAAGAGGTCCGGGCGGGGCAGGGCCGTCCTCGCGCGGGCCGCAGCAGCGCCGGTGGTCCGGCGCGCCTCGACGCCGCTCATGACGGAACCGGCGTACCCCGCCGCCCGAATCGTCGCGCCGAAGGTTGAGGCCCACTTCGCGAAGTCATGCGCGACGACGCCGGCCGCCATGGTGGAACCGTCGGCATGACGCCGCCCAACGCAGACACGATCGAAGCGATCATCGACGCCGCGTTCTGGGCCAGCCTGCGGCGCGAGGAAAGCTACGTTCCCAAGATCTCGCTCGCGCTGCTGCCGCCCGAGCGCGGCGGATCATCCGCTGCTGTTCGAGCGGCCGCTGGCGCTCCAGACCGGACAAACTCGTCAAGCTCGCGCCGGCGGTCGAACGTCCCGGCATTCACCTTGGCGTGTGGCGCAACGAACAGGGCCTCTACGTCTGGGGCACGGTTCGGACGATTCCGCCGTTGTCCATGGTCGTCGAGGTGGCCGCGCCGGGTCTGCTCGTGGTGAAACATCATCGCGGCGACGAGTCGGGCAAGTTCGTGAACGTCGCGGTGCTCGAGGGCGATCAGATCAAGGTCGTGGACGAGCGCGCGTCGAGCCTGCCGGATTGCCCGCCGCTGCTGTCGTCGCTGCTCGGGTTCGATTCGCCGGCATCGTGGATGAAGGGGATCGACTCGGTGAACGTGCTCGTGCAGCTCGCGGTGTCGATGCGCGCGCACGGCCGCGGGGGACTGCTGCTGGTGGTGCCGGACGCCGACGCCGAATGGCAGGAGTCGATCGTCCGGCCGATCCCGTACGCGGTCGCGCCGGCGTTTGCGGAGCTCGCCGAGCTCACGCGCAGCATGCCCGGCGACGACAACCGGCTGTGGCAGGATGCGGTGAGCCGCGCCGTCGACGCGGTGGCGGGCCTGACCGCCGTCGATGGCGCGACAGTGCTGACCAGCACATACGAGCTGATGGCATTCGGCGCGAAGATCGCGCGGCGCAAAGGTTCGCCGCAGGTGGAGCAGGTGACGGTGACCGAGCCGATCGAAGGCGACGTCGCTTTCACGGTGCACCCGACGCAGCTCGGTGGCACGCGTCACCTGTCGGCCGCTCAGTTCGTCCACGATCAGCGGGGCTCGGTGGCGCTCGTGGCGTCGCAGGACGGGCGCTTTACGGTATTTGCGTGGTCGCCGTGCGAGGGCATGGTGCACGCGCACCGGGTGGAGACCCTTCTGCTATAAGACCGGCCAGAGCGTTTTCGGTCTAGCCGCGCTTCTTCGCCGCGGCGGCGGCGTCTTCGATGGCCCGCCGCACCTCCTGCAGGTGCTTGCGATAGGCCGGCTCGTTCGCGTTCAGCGCGACCGCGCGCTCGAGTTCAGAGGCGGCCATCGTCAGGTGTCCTGCCTTGAACGCCACCCATCCCAGCGTGTCGTGCACGTCGGCATCACCCGGCAGCCGCGCGGCGGCGTTGCGCGCGAGCTCCAGAGCGGACGAGACCTTCGCCGCGTCGACCACGTAGAGCCGCGCGAGATTGTTGGACGCAACCGGATCTCCCGGATCCAGCGTGAGCGCCTGTTCGTAGCGGGCCTGCGCGGCGTCGCGGATGTCCGGCCGCTTCCAGGACGATGCCCAGCGCCGTGCGCGGCGCCGCCGAATCGGGCTGTTCGGCCGCGGCCTGCTCGAGCGTGATGCGCGCGCGATCGAAGTCGCCGCGCGCGGCGTAGATGTGCGCGAGCATCGCGCGGCTGTCGAACGAGGCCGGTGCGACCGCAATGGCGTGCGTCAGGTAGGGCTCGGCGTTCATCGCATCGTTCGACGCAACCGCGACCCGCGCGGCCAGCACGAGAGCGTCGACAGACTCGGGCGCCTGCGCGAGCGCCCGCTCCGCCAGCGCACGTGCCCGCGGAAGCACTCCGTTCCGCAACTCCAGCATTCCCA
The DNA here is from genome assembly GCA_963794305.1 of uncultured Acidobacteriota bacterium. Classification (GTDB taxonomy): domain Bacteria; phylum Acidobacteriota; class Vicinamibacteria; order Vicinamibacterales; family CAVVIG01; genus CAVQFC01. Next base: position 38,036 of record CAWCDQ010000031.1, read on the forward strand.
GTTCAATCGACGGCTCCGGCGACTCAGGAAAGTCCGCGCTCAGTTGCGCCAGCTCCGCGCGAGCACGTGCGTCCTGACGGTCGGCGGCGAGCGCGCGCGCCAGCGTCAGTCGCGCGTCCAGCGACGATCCGCCGGCGGCGGACAGCTCCACGGCTTCGCTCGGACGGCCGGCGGCGAGCAGGGTACGGGCGAGCTGCAGGCTCGCCTCCTGAGTCAACCGGTTCTGCCGCAGCACTTCGCGAAACGCACGCTCGGCCGGGACGAGATGGCCGCGGTCCAGCTCGATGGTCCCGACCACGTATTGAGCCGTGGCGATGCGGGGATCCAGATCGAGCGCGCTGCGCGCCGACGTCATCGCCTCGTCCGGTTTGCCTTCGCGCACCAGCAACTGCGCGTTGAGCGCCAGCGCTTCGGCCCCCGGCCGGCCCTTCATCAGGTCGTCCAGCAGGCGACGAGTGGTTTCCGGCGAACCCGATTCCAGTTCGATCGCTGCAAGCCGGAGCTTCGCCGCGCCGGCCTCCGGGCCGCTGGTGAGCGGCGCGAGCACGGCGCGCGCGTCCTGATAGCGGCGAGCGGCGGCGTAGTAGTCGGCGAGCGCAAGCGTGGACTTCAGCTTCTGATGCGGCTGGGCCGCGGCCGTCTTGAGAAAGGGTTCCGCGGCGGCGTCCTTCCGCATCGTCAGATAGAAGGAGGCAGCGGCGCGATTCGCCATCTCACTGGCGGGGCTCGCGCGCACCGCTCCCAGAAACTCCTGCTCGGCGTCAGCAGTCCGCGCGCCGGCCAACAGATAGCCTGCCAACGCGACGTGAGCGTCGGGCGACTCCGGCGCCGCCATGACGCCGGCGCGCAAGGCCGCCTCGGCGCCCTTTCGATCGCCGGCGGCCAGCTTCGCGTCCGCGAGCGCGGCGTACGCCGGCGGCCGATGATCGATCGCGACCGCAGCGTCGAGCTGTGCGATGGCATCGTCGAAGCGCCGCAGGTTTGTCAGCGCGCGGCCGGCCAGGATCTGCGCGTCGACACTCTGGTCGTCGCGCTCGAGCGCCTGCTCCGCACGAACCAGCGCCTCGCTGAATCGACCCGCGCCGTAGAGGAGTCGCCCCGCTTCGACGCGCGAGTGGACATCGCCGGCGTTCAGGCCGGTCGCGTTGGTGAACGCGTGGTACGCCTCTTCGAGTTTCCCTTCCTCCATATAGGCGTCGCCCAGCTTTCGATAGGCTTCGGCCCTCGACGGCTCCTTCCTGACGGCATTTCGGTATTCGATGATGGCCGCACTATACCGGCCGGCCGATACCTGTTCGTCGCCGCGGCGGATGAAGTCGCTCGCCGACTGCCTGGTGCCGGAGCACGCAGCGGCGATCATCAGCGCCGGGACGACCAGGAACAGCCTTACGAGACGGCACGTCAGCTCCACAGCCGCGGCAGGTACGGAAGCACATCGTGCGCGAAGGCGAGTCCTTCACTCTGGGCGGCGTCGATGTCCGCGCCATCAACCGGAACGACAATGCGGACGAGCGCCGCATCGCTCCGGAGGAAACGCAGGCTGTCGTGCAGCAGCCACGCTTTGCTCATGGTCTCGCTCGCCAGCATGCGGCCGTGCACGGCATACCAATACAGGACGATGGCGCGGTCGCCGTTCTTGCGGACGAGAAGGCGCCGGGCATGACCCTCGACGCCGCCGGGCTGAACGACCGGAACCGTCGAAATGTCGAGCGGTTCCCAGCCGGTGCCGGGCAGACAGTGCAAAGGCGAGTGAATGCTGGCGCCCGGCTGCTGGCGGCCGTAGTACGCGACGTAGAGGTCGACGGGGGATCTCGACGCGGCAGCATACGAGCGTTCGAGATAGGCGTCGGCGCCCAGTATTCTCAGCGTCTCCTCGTCGAGCGGCGGCGCGTCGCGGCCGGTCCATCCGGAGATGTGAAACGGCAAGGAAGCCAGGTCGACGTGTAAATCCGGCGTGCGAACTCTCGCCGCATGCGCGAGCGAGCCGGTGACGCCAATCATCAACAGCACGACCAGTGCGCGTACGCGGCTCATGCCCGCACCGGATCCATCGCCCAGATCGAACGTTGCCTGCGGGTGGCGAGCGCGCGTTGCAGCAGGACGAGCAGCAACACCGAGAGGACAAACGTCAGCCAGCCGGTCAAGGTGTGCCATGGGTCCGAGGCGGCGCGCGCGCTCCAGAGCTCGCAGGCCAGGCCGGTCGCCGCTATGCGCAGGCCGTTGATCGCAATCGCGATCGGAACAACAGCGGCGACAATCGCGATCCGGCGCGGCCAGGACGGCTCGGTCCACGCGAGCAGCCCGCCGATCGCCGCCAGCGACACAATCGAGCGAAGACCGCTGCAGGCGTCGGCGATCTCGAGCGTCGTGGACGGCAACTCGAGCAGGTTGCCGTCCCGAAAGACCGAGACGCCTGCCGTCATCAGCGCCGTCTCGCCGATGCGCGAGGCGAGGAGTTGCAGCGGCAGCGTGACGGCGTTGATCACGAGCGTGGGAAGCGGAATCGCCATCAGCAGGAACAGGAGGGGAGCCGCCATGGTGCGCACGGCGCGACCTCCGGCGAGAAACCACAACGCCCCGGCGACGGCAATGACGAACGAGACGCGCGTGAGGAAGACGTCGGCCGCCAGCTGACCGACAAGATAAAGGCTCAGCCCAGCAAGCAGCACGAAGGCTCCAGGGAGGGCAGTGCCTCCTGGCTCGAACGCGGCCTCGAGCGCCTGACGCCGTCGCCATATCACGGCGACCGCGACGGCGACGAGGACGATGCCGTACGACGAGTCGGCGCTCGACACCCACTCGATGACGAGCCCCTGCAGCGTCGCGCCGTACAGGCCAGACCAGTGACAGCGCGACGAGCAGGCTCACGACCATCAGATCAATCGGCGCTTGCGAAGCATGCCGAAGACGCCGAGCAGCCCGGTGCTCAGCAGCAGCATCGATCCCGGTTCAGGCGCTGCCGAAACACGGCCTCCACCAGGTCGCCGTTGCCGCCGCCACCGATGAGCCAGGGCCGCCGGCCGGCGCGCCTGGATCGAATCCGACCCGGTCCGTGGAACGGATCGGGTGGAGGCGTCTGGTGCTCGTGGAACGTGTCAGTGGGCGGAACGCCTCCCATCCCTGAGCCTGGCGTCGGAGGAATGGCTGATGAACCGGATCCGCTACCCGACGCAGACCCGCCGCTCGACGAAGGCGAGGGCGACGATGAGGAAGACGGTGGCTTCGAATTGTGCGCGCCAGGCGCGGGCGTCTTGACGGGACGGCCGGCGGACGGCGACGACGTGTGGTTGGCAGCCTGGCTGCCGCCGGCTGTCGCTCCGCTGCCATGATGAGGACGCAGGCTCATCAGTCGCCACAGACCGCCATTCGCGGCCGAATGGCCGGAGGTTCCGGACGAGGAGAAACGCGACGCTCCTGACGCGTTCCCCCAGGGCTGCCAACCTTTGGGAGCCGCGCGGGATCGAGATGCCGTTGATCCAGCGCTCGAGTCTTTCGTGCCTGCTCGAGGCAGCCAGGCAAGTCACCTGGTGTGTATGTTCCCGCTGAGTTGCGTGCGTACAATCCCGCGCCGCCACCGCTGATGCCACTGACCGCATCCGTCGGCGTGGCGACCACGGCTTCTCCGGAATCCTGGACCCCGCACAGCAGACATGCGGTCACCGGTTTCCACGTCTGCCATGGCATGGTGGCGGCGGCCGCCGATGCCACGGCAAGCGCCCCTACGGTAAACACAATTCGGCTTCGATGAATCACGTTGCGCACCTCTGCCGCGCGTGCAAGTGCAGGGGACTTGCCAACGCGCGTCGAGCGATTTCAGGCGGAAACTGAATCGAGCGGCCGGCTTGCGAGGAAGGCAGCTGGAAGCGCGGTTCTCAAAAGCTGAAATAGAGCAGCAGGTCGATGCCGGCTCGCTCCACGCGGCGAAACAGCGACGTCGCGACCGAGCGTCTGCACATCCGAGAACGTCGCCCGGAGCCTGAAGAGGCGCGAGAGGTAGTACTCGACAGTCGCCTCGTCGTAGGCTTCCTGTCCGAACTGCCGGCTGAACCGCGCCACCAGGCCCGGCGCGATCTCATGACCGATGGTCACCTTGACGTCGCTTCCCACATCACCCGGCTCGACATCGAAGATGTCGATGCCGGTTTCATTCGAGATCGCCGAAACGACGGGCTGCGCGAGAAACCCGGCTGCCAGCACGCCGGCCCGCGCGACGAGCTGCTGCTGCTGGGCTGCCGAGAGCTGGTTGGTCGACGTGTTGAACACGATCAGCGACAGAATGTCGGACTCGTCCAGAGGCGGCGTGCTGGCGAGACGCAGCTCCGGCTGCTTGAGCGGGCCGAAGATGCTGACGCGGGTCTCGACGGCCGAGATCACGCGCGTGACGGTCACATAAATTTCGGGGTTGAGATCGCCGCGGAAATTGATCGAGCTCGACTCGAGGACGTCGAAGCGGCGCCCCTGGAAGGCGTACGTGCCGGAAATCTGGTCGAACGATCCGGTGATCGACAGCGGCTCCGCCGGATCCTTGTAGAGGTACAGGTCGCCGGCAACGCGGAGATTGATGTCGCCGAGCCCGATTGGCGTATCCTGCGACACCCGGACGCTCTCGCCGATCAGCCGCAAGGTCGCCGGCACATGCAGCGACAGGTCGAGGCCGAGCCGGTCCCACGGGTTGAGGGCGGCGACGGCGTCGATCTCGGAGATCGTCGTCTGCTCGGTGGAGTAAGGCTGGAACAGCGTGCGCGACAGAATCTCGTCGACTCTCAGCGTGCCGCTGCTGATGGTGATGTCGCCGGCGATTCTCGGCGCTTCGAAGCGGCCCTGAAGCTGTATGGCCGCGTCCACGTCGATCGTGCCGAACTCGCCGTGCATCACCTCGAAATGGTGCGCCGTGCCGTCGACCTGGAGGTCGCCGACGCGCAGTTCGTGCGTGCCAAGGCTCCCTCGAACGTCGAGCGGGTGGCCGTCGCTGTCCTCGATGTGCAGCGACTCCACCGTGATGCGCTCGCTGGCCAGGGCGAACTGGCCTCTCGTGTTCTTGTATTTCGATCCGGTCGGAACGACCAGAAATCCCGCGTTCGCAATCGTGATCTGGCCGTCCAGGTGCGGATCCCGACTGGTGCCGATCGCCTTCACGTCAATCGTGATCTCGCCGCTGACGTTGCGGACGACGTCGGTGATCCCCTCGATGAGACCAAGGCTGATCGTGCTCGACTTCACGGTGAGATCGATCGGCTGCTCGGGACTGCTCGGAGTTCAACAGGCCGAGCGGCACTTTGCCGGACGCCGTGATCCAGGTTCCAGGCGCCTGATCGAGCCGCGCGTCGACGTCGAACATCTGCGCGGCGTAGGCGAACCGCGCCTGCAGCTTCTGGTAGCTGACGCGTTCGACTCTTCCATTTGAAACGGTCAGGGTTCCTGACGGCTTCAGGCCGTTCGCGCGTGCCGCGAATCGTGGCATCGAGGTCGAGGACGCCGCCATAGCGGGTCGGCCGCTCGAACGCCGCCTGCAAGCGTGTCGAGGAACAGACGCGACGCGGTGATCCGGAGCGCGCCGTTGCCGTCGTTCCGCCAGGTGCCTTCGACTCCCAGCCGCGCATCGGTGTCGCCCGCGGCGAACGTGACGGGGGTGACGGCAACCTGCTCGTCATTCCACGAAACGACGGGCGGCGTCGTGGTCGCCGCCAGCCGCCAGGGCAGCCGGCCGAGGGTGACCGTGAAATCCAGCAGCGACGCTTCGTGCTGGTCGAGCCGAAGAGTCGACGCTCCCTGCGAGGCGGCCCTCTCTCCCTTCCTGCTGCTTCAAGGCCAGGTCGAAGCCGAGCTGCTGCGAGTCGTAGTTGACGCCTCCTGAAACCTGCTGCAGCGACTGGCCGAGCACGGTCACGAACTCGCCATCGCCCGCGACACGCGCCTTTGGCGTGGACGCCATCGCCCGACGGCACGGTCACGTCGTACTGACCGTTCATCGTCAACGCCTCGACCTGGAAGGCGTCGAGCTGCGCGATCGATCCGTCGCCGACCGCCCGCAACGCCGTCCACGGACCGGAGAGTCGCCCTTTTGTCGAGAGCGTGCCCGCTGCCTCGGCGCCCGATGAGCGACGAAAGCTGCGCGAGATCCGCGCGCGTCACCTCGTAGCCGAAATCCGACGTCACTTCGTCGGCCGAAGGGCGACCGTGCCGTGACCCGGCCTTCGATCGCGGGCCCGCGCAGCTCGAGCTGCGAGATCGTGAGCGCCGAATCCTTCAGCGCGGCATCGACGCGCGGCCGTGTCCAGCTGCAAGTCCCTCAGGCGCGAGGCGGCCAGCGCCAGCGTGCCGCCGACGTCGTAGTCGGCGAGCGTCGACGCGTCCGCGTCAGCAGGTCGCGGACGGTCGCGGTGACGCTCGCCGTCGTCCGCTCAGCGACGCTTCGAGACGCGGATCGGCAAACGGGACGGCGGGATCGATGCCAGCGAAGCGGCCGTTGTACGACGCGCGCAGCGTGCCGTCGGCGATCGCGATCGAGACGTCGGCGTCGGACAGCGTGCCCTTGAACAGGTCGGCGCGCGAAAGATGCCCGCCGCCGGTCAGCGTAAGGCCGGCCGCGGTCGTGCCGGTGCCGTCGACGTGGAAGTGCCCGGAGAGCGTTCCGGCATACCGCGGCTGCTGCAGCCAGCCGACGTCGAGCCCCTCGCCGAAGCGGCGCGAGATCGATCCCGTCGATCGTCGCCGTCGCCGGAGTAGCGCATGCGGCTTCTGCTGCGTGTCGATCGAGCCGACGGTGCCGTCGCCGACCGCCGCGCCGAGGAACTCGCGAGCGCGCGAACGTCGCGCGCCCGGCGATGAACGGATCGGTGAAGCGGCCGGTGACGTCGTAGTCGAACGTCAGCAGGCTCTCGACGTGCGGCACCGGAACGGTCTGGCGGCACGCGCCGGAGATCGATGCCGGTCGTGCGCCCCTGAAACCGGAACGGAAACGGCCGCGTCGATGCCGATCGTGGCGTCGGTGGTCGTCACGGCCGCGCCGTACGCCGACGCGCTGGCCTCGGCGATCAGCACCTCGGTGGCGGTGAGCTGCCCGCGCGCGCGCACGTTGTCCGCCGCGTAGTCCATGTACATCGCGTGCGGGCCGTCGAAACGCGTACATGCCGCGCGGGAAGTGCCGCCCGAGCTCGAGCGCGAGATCGAACGTCACGTGGCCGGTGATGTCCGATGGCCGGTCGTCGCGATTGAGCCAGCGCGCCAGGTTCAGCCGATCGACGTCGACCGCGCCCGCGCCGTGCCAGCCGGGCACCGACGTGTCGAGCGTCAGACGCGCCCTTGACGCCGCCGCCCGTGCCGGTGAGTCGCAGGTCGGTCGCCAGCCGATCGACCGGACCTTTCAGCGACGTGTCGAACGAGGCGTCGATCGCGATGTTTTTCAGGCCGCGGATCACGCCGGACCACTCCTGAAACGCGAAGCGCGGCGCGCGCACCTGCAGGTTCAGCGTCGTCGGCTTCGTCCCCGTGTCGATCGTGCCGTCGAGCGTGTAGCGCCGACCGCGCGGTCTGCGACGGCGAAGCTGCTGGAAGAACCAGCCGTTCGGGCCGCGGCCGAACCGTCCGCGTCAGCGGATCGACCGAGAGATCCGGCGCGTGGCCGATCCAGGAGACGCGCGAGAAGTTCAGCGTCCAGTGGACCGGGACGTAGGCGAACGAGAACAGCGCGTTCAGCTGCTGGAAGTCGGTCGGCACGTGCGCCGGCGCCGAAGTCGAGCGGATCCTGCAGCGAAATTCGGCCGTCGATGACCTCGATCGACTGAATCTGGATCGGCCGGTTCGGCCCGGTGCGATTCTGCTCGCGCGAGTCGCGCTTGACCAGCGCGCCGAGATCCCAGCGGCCGTCGGCCATCTTCGCGCCGACGACGATGGGCCGCGTGAGGCGGACGCTGCGGATCACCGACGCCTCGCTGGAACAGCTCGCGGATGCTGTAGCTGACGCGCGACTTCGTCGATGCGGATCAGCGTGTGGCCGTCGCGTCCGAGCGCGATGTCGCCGAGCTGCAAGCCCGCGGAGCAGCGACCCTTCGAGGCGGCCGATGCTCAGGGTCGCGGTGAGGTACTGGTTCGCCTGGCGGACGATCAGATCGCGAATGCCAGTCCTTGCGCCCAGCCGGTTTCGACGACCGCGAGGCCGAGGAGGACGATCGCGAGGACAGGCGCGATCAGGCCGACGACTGCCTTCGCCAGCGTTGCTGAAACGGACCGGAGTCGTCGAAGGCGTGGCACCAGAGTGCCAGTGTATCAACCGCCGTGCCGCGGCCGGCTCAACGGCAGTGGTCGCGAACCAGTTCGAGCAGGCGATCGAAATCGAGCGGTTTCTTGAGGAAGGCCTCGGCGTCCACGGTCGGCGGCGCGCGCCTGGATCGAGCGCCGACAGCACGATGACGGGGACCGGCGCGATGAGCGGGATCGGCCTTCTGCTGGCGGCGGAATTCCCAGCCGTCCATCACCGGCATCATCAGATCGAGCAGGATGACGTTGGGCTTGCTCGTCGTGTGCAGGTACTCGAGCGCTTCGCGTCCGTTGGACACCGTCGCCGCGCCGAAGCCCTCGATGCGTGAGCATCTGCGCCATCATCTCCCGCAGGTCCTCGTCGTCTTCGACGATGAGCACGGGGCAGTGCGCCGCTCGGGCCGCGGGATCGGATTGTGTGGGTGATTCTGCGCTATTCATCAATGTCAAGAATTGTTAAGCTGTGCACCGCTGCCCAAAGTATCGTCCTGAACCGCCCAGATGCCAAAGGTTTCCGCGCATGACGCGGCGCTCGCCGTCCTCGCGACCGTCGCTGATCTTCATCGTCCTCTTCTGGCGCCTCGGCACTCCGACCTTCTGGGATCCTGACGAGGCGCATTACGCCGAAACCAGCCGCGAGATGATCGCGACCGCCGACTGGTCCGCGCCGTTCTACAACGAGCAGCCGTTTTTCGATAAGCCAGTTCTGTTCCATCAGCTGCAAGGCACGGCGATGCGGCTGGTCGGCGACCCGGAGTTCGGCGCCCGCCTGGTGCCGGCGCTGGCCGCGCTCGGGCTGGTCGGCGATCACCGTCTGGTTCGGCACCGTGATGGTCTCGCGCGAGGTCGGCATCGTCGCCGGCGCTGATGCTCGCCGCATGCCCCGGCGTCTTCGGCCTGGCGCGCTATGCGATCCTCGACACGCTGTTCACGATGTTCATGTTCGGCGGCGCCGCCTGTCTCGCGGTGGCCGCGCTGCGGCGATCGGCCGCGGCTGCAGTGGCTGGGCTACCTGGCGATCGCGCTCGGCGTGCAGACCAAGGGGCCGATCGCCCTCGTGCTGTGCGGCTTGACGATGCTGCTGCTGATGGCGTTCTCGGCGGACCTGCGGCGCCGTCTGCTGGCGCTGCACTGGGCGATCGGGCCTGGTCATCATCGCCGCGCGTGTCGGCGCCGTGGTTCATCTACATGTACGTCGCGCTTCAAGGACGGTTTCGTCAACGGCTACATCCTCGACGAAAATTTCCGGCTGTTCGCGGCCAGCCGGTTCGCGAACCAGCCCGGCTTCTGGTTCTACTTCCAGATCCTCGCGGCGGCGCTGCTGCCATGGACGGGCCTGCTCATCGGGCGCCTCGTCGACGACGTCGCGCGCGTTGAGGCGCGGAGAGCGGCTCGACGGCGTCGAGACGATGCTCTGGGCTGGACGCTGGCGGTCGTCGGGTTCTTCACGCTGTCGACGTTCAAGCTCGATCACTACGTGTTCCCGGCGGCGCCGGCGCTGTGCCTGTTGTGCGCGCGCGCCTGGTCGAGACGTCCGCACCGATCAGATGGCGCCGCGGCAACCGCGGCGTCGCGCGTCGGCCTCTATCTGATCGGCCCGTTCCTCGTCGCGGTCGGCGTCGGCTGCGGCTATTTCCTGATCGCGCGGCTCGAACTGCCAGTGGGGCGCGGCGATGGTGCCGTCGCGCTGACGCTGGCCGGCGCGCTGCTGGCCGCGCTGGCCAACGTGCGCGGCGCGCGGCCGCCGAGGATGCCGTGGATGGTGATGATCGCGCTGATCGCGACCTACATCGGGCTGATTCTCTTCGTGCTGCCGGCGCTCGAGCAACGCAAGGTCGTTCCCGACATGGCGCGATGGGTGGCGACGCGGGCCCAGCCGGACGATCGGATTGCGAGCTTCCGGTTGAACCGGTGGACGCCGGCGTACGGTTCTACGTCGGGCGCCACACCACGTTTCTGGAGGACGCCGAAGAAGCCGACGCGTTCTTCAAGGATCCGCAGACGTTCTACTGCCTGATGCGCCGAAGCGCGTACGACGAGTTCGTCGCGCGGGGGATACCGCTGCGCGATGCTCTACGAGCGTGAGGGCATGGGCGCCACATCCGGGCGCGCGCTCTGGCGCACCTATACGCCGCTGGTCCGCTTCGTCGTCGTGTCCGGAGCGCGGTAGTAGAATGTGCGGATGTCCCGAGCCCTTCGGCATCCGAAGTACCTCCTCGTCCTCATTCTTCTGCTGTTGCCCGCGATCGTCGTCGCGCAGCGCGAAGGCGGCGCCTCAGACGGCGAGCGCAGGTCCGTTCGGTGCGCTGCGCTGGCGCAGCCTCGGGCCCGCGCGCGGCGGCCGCTCGATCGCCGTGGCCGGCAGCGCCGCGCGGCCTTACGAGTACTACATGGGCGCCACCGGCGGCGGGCTGTGGAAGACCACCGATGCCGGAATCTCGTGGAAGCCGGTCACCGACGGGCTGATCCACTATTCGTCGGTCGGCGCCGTCGCCGTTTCCGCCTCCAATCCCGACATCGTCTACATCGGCACCGGTGAGGCCGACATTCGCGGCAACATCATTCAGGGCGGCGGCGCGTACAAGTCGTCGGACGCCGGCAAGACGTGGACGCACATCGGTCTCGCCGATACGCAGGTGATCGCGAAGATCCGGGTCCACCCGACCAATCCCGATCTCGTGTACGTCGCCGCGTTCGGCCATCACGCCGCGCCCAATCCCGAACGCGGCGTCTTCCGATCCAGGGACGGAGGCAAGACCTGGGAGAAGATTCTCTTTCGCGACAACAAGACGGGCGCCGATGAACTGGTGATCGACCCGAACAATCCGCAGGTCATCTACGTGGCACTGTGGGAGGCGTACCGCAACGCGTTCGAGATGTCGAGCGGCGGGCCAGGGAGCGGCATCTTCAAGTCGACGGACGGCGGCGATCACTGGACCGAAATCTCACGCAATCCCGGCCTGCCGAAGACGATGCTCGGAAAGATCGGCCTCTCCGTGTCCGGCGCCGATTCCAATCGCGTCTACGCGCAGATTGAAGCCGAGGACGGCGGCTTCTTCCTGTCCGACGATGCCGGTGCGACCTGGAAGAAGGTGAACGAGCGCCGGGACCTGCGGCAGCGGGCGTTCTACTACTCGCGCGTCTACGCCGATCCCAAGGTGAAAGACACCGTGTGGGTCCTGAACGTGAACATCTACAAGTCGACCGACGCCGGCAAGACCTGGAAGGCGAGCAACGTGCCGCACGGCGACAACCACGACATGTGGATCGCGTCCAACGATTCGAACCGGATGATCGAAGCGAACGACGGCGGCGGCACGATCTCGGTGAACGGCGGCGAGACCTGGACGCCGGAGCCGATGCCGACGGCGCAGTTCTACCACGTGATCACCACGAAGCACGTGCCGTATCACATTTGCGGCGCGCAGCAGGACAACAGCACCGCGTGCGTGTCCAGCCAGCCGCCGCAGGGCGGACCGGGAGGCTCGGGCGGCGGCGCCGATCTGGTGTTCTATTCCGTGGGCGGTGGCGAGAGCGGCTACATCGCGAGCGATCCGCGCAATCCCGACATCTTCTACGCGGGCAGCTACGGCGGCCTGATCACCCGCCTGGACAAGCGCACCGGCCAGGAGCGGCAGGTCAATCCCTATCCGGACAATCCGATGGGCTATGCCTCCGCCGACATCGCCGAGCGATTTCAGTGGACGTTCCCGATCGTGATCGCGCCCACCGACCCGCGCATCATCTACGTCGGCTCGCAGCACGTCTGGAAATCCACCAACGAAGGCCAGAGCTGGGAACGCATCAGCCCGGACCTGACCCGCCACGATCCGAAGACGATGGGGCCGTCGGGCGGACCACTGACGAAGGACAACACGGGCGTTGAAACCTACGCGACGGTGTTCGCCATCGCGCCTTCCGCCAGGGACGGGAACGTCATCTGGGCGGGCTCGGACGACGGTTACGTCCAGGTGACGCGCAACGCCGGCACCAGCTGGAAGAACGTCACGCCGAAAGGCGCTGGGCGACTTTGCGCGCATCAGCCTCATCGAGGCGTCGCCGTTCCGCGCGGGCACCGCGTACGTGGCGGCCAACCGCTATCAGCAAGACGACTTCAAGCCGTACGTGTTTCGCACGGACGACTACGGCGAAACGTGGACGGCGATCACCAACGGCGTGGAGCCGAACGATTTCGCGCGCGCGATCCGCGAGGACATCAAGCAGCCGAAGCTGCTGTATCTCGGCACGGAGCACGGGATCTACATCTCGTTCGACGACGGCGGCAAAGTGGGAGTCGCTGCGGCAGAACCTGCCGGACACGCCGGTCCACGACATCGCGGTCGAGGAGCGTGACCTCGTCATCGCGACGCACGGACGGGGCTTCTACGTCATGGACAATATCTCGCCGCTGCGGCAGGGCGGCATCCAGACGACGAATTTCCATCTCTTCAAACCGGAGGATGCGTTGCGCGGACTCGATCGCGGCATCGCGATCGACTACTACCTGAAGCAGCCCGCGCAGAAGGTCACGATGGAGTTCCTCGATCCCCAGGGCAAAGTGATTCGCACCTTCACCGGCACGACGGCCGATGCCGAGCGCAAGCCGCCGGTTCCCGACGGCTCGACGGACGAAGGGCCGAGAAGGCCGCCGGAACCGCACCCGGCCGTCGCGGCCGGCCTGAACCGGCTGACGTGGGACCTGCGTTACCCCGGTGCGAGCGACTTCCCGGGGCTCATCATGTGGGCCGCCAGCTCGCGCGGTCCGCTGGCCGCGCCGGGCACGTACCAGGTGCGGCGTCACGGCGGACGGACAGGCCGAGACGCAATCGTTCGCGGTCCGGCGGGAGCCGCGACTCCTGAAGGACGTCACGGATCAGGATCTGCGTGAGGAGTTCGACCTCGCGATCAAGGTCCGCGACAAGTCCAGCCAGGCCAACGAGGCGGTGCTGCTGATTCGGGGGATCAAGGCGCAGATCGAGGAACGCAAGGGCAAGCTCGACTCGAAGTCGGCGGCCGTCGCGAAGTCGCTCGACGAATTTGCGTCGGCGCTCAGCGCGATCGAGAGCGAGATCTACCAGGTGAAGCTCCAGAGCAGCCAGGATCCGCTCAACTTCCCGATCAAGTTGAACAACAAGATCGCCGCGCTGCAGGGCGTGATCGAGAGCGCCGACGTACGGCCGACCGAACAGGCGTATTCGGTGTTCCGCACGCTGACGAATGCCCTCGATGAACAGCTGGGCAAACTCGATACGCACGTGAAGGGGCAGATGCCGCCGGTCAATCAGTTGCTGCAGCGGCTGAAACTCGATCCCATCAAGGCCGAGGCGTTGAAACCGCAGCCGCAGCCATAGTCACGGCGCGCCCGCTCCGGATTACCGATTCGTCAGAACGCTATCGAAAGTCGTGGGCGAAGGGAACCCGCGTACCAGCCTAAAGTCGTGACTTGCCGACAGATCGAGTTCGGACTCGATTGGAACGGCGCTTGCCCTCTGGCCGTTTGCACGCGCCTTCCCGGAGACCACGGCGATGAATGGAAAACCGGCTTACACGCTCGTTCCGCCCTCGCCACGCGTTCGCGCGGTCGAGGACGAGTGGGGCCTGTTCGATCCGAACAAGGCGGGCCTGAAGGCGGCAATCCGCGCGGTGCAGCCAATGGAGACGCCGGCAGACGACGCGATCGAGCTGGAGTCTGTCGATCGCGACGATGTCCTGGAGATGATCTTTCCCGACGATCTGCCGGCGTCCAGACAGCGCACCCCATGAGACGGCCGTTCGAGATCTCGATCCTCCACACGCTGGCCGCGGCCCCGCGCGCCTCGGTATCGCAGGGACCGTCGAACGACGAGGGCGTGTACGACCTGACGGAAGTGGAGCAGTCGACCCCGCGGCACAAGCACTGCGGACAAGGGCGCGGTGTACACGCTCGAGTTCCCGACGCGATGCCCGCAGTGCTGCTCGGAAATCAGCGTCGTTCGCGTCTCGCGCCTGCTGCGGACCCAGGTGTCGTTCACGTCGACGCTGCCGCGCAAGGGCTACATCATCGTGTGTCCCGGAGTGCGACGGCATTCTGTCGGCAGAGCTTTCCGGACTGATTTGATTCGACACAGGATACGTATGGAGTTTCAAGAGTACGCCGCCCAGGAAGTCTCCGCCCTGATCGATCGCCTGGTCTCCGATGCCGAGGCGCGCACCGAGGCCGTGCTCACGGGAAGCCAGCGCGAACACGACGCAGCGCTTTCGTCGCTCCGCGCGCAGCTCGAGGCGCGGGGACGCGAACTGGCCGAGCGCATCCGGGAGACCGAACAGTTGACCGCGGCGGGAGAGGAGACGCGAGCGGCAGCTTGCGGCCGTGCGCACCGAAGCCGAGGCGCAGCTCGCGGACGCGCAGCGTCGCGAGGCGGAGCAGCAGCGCCGGTTCGCGGCGGCGGCCAAGGCCGCCGAACGGGAACTGACGGAGGCACGCGCGGCGCTCGAAGCCGCTGAAGTCGACATGCAGCGGCTCGAAACGGAGCACCAGCAGAGTCTGGCCACCATCAATGCCGTGGCGGAACAGGAGCTCGCTGATGCGCGCAGTGCGCTCGACGCAGCGCGCGAGGAAGCCAGGCGCGTCGAAGCAGAGCTCCAGCGAGGCCTCACGGCGGCCAGTGCCGCAGCGGAGAAGGAACTCGCGGCCGCACGGGCCTCCCTCGATGCCGCGCGCAGCCGAGCACGCATCGCCTCGAGGAAGAACATCGAGGAGCAAAGCCTGCCGCCGGAGCCAGCAGCGGCCGCGACGCCGAAAGAAAAGGAAGCTGGCGGCCGCGAACGATGCCGCCGAGCAGGAACTGCAGGACGCAAGAGCCGCGCTCGAAGCGGCACAGGCGGAGGCACAGCGGCTGACCAGGCAGTTCGACAGCGCCCTCGAGGAGCTTCGCCAGGAGCACGTCAACACGCTGCATCAGCAGGCCGTCGCCAGAACCGCCCTGCCGCTCGACGAGCTGCTCGCCGTGTTCGGCTCGCTGGCCAGCGCGTCCACGCCAAGCGCCGTCCTGACAACCGTCGTGTCGGCTCTCGGGCGCGAATTCTCGCGCGTCGCGTTGTTCCGCGTGCGGGGCGGACGTCTCGAGTGCGTCAGCCACGTCGGATTCGAATTCGAAGGGCGACGTCGCCAAGGTGGTGATTCCGACCACCGTGGACTCGCTGATGACGCGCGCGGTCAACGCGAGACGCACGCAGACGTTCGTTGCCGCAAGCGGCGACGAGAGCTGCCCTGTGCCGTTCGGCGGCGCGCCGGCCTGCGCCGTCGCGCTCCCGCTCATTTCAGGCGACGCGCCCGTGGCTGTCGTCTACGCCGACGATTCGGACCAGCTCGAATTCGGCTCCGTCCCCTCGGAACTCCTCGTCAAGTTTGCCGAGCTGGTCTGGCAGCACGCGATCCTGGTGCTGCAGCGTGCGTCCGCCGCGCAAAAGATGCTCGCGGTCGCACCGGTGCAAAGCTTCGAGCGACTCGCGTAGTCGCTGGGATGCCGGCGGTCTCCGGGTTCCGCATCGCTGCCGGCCATGCGACCGATGAACGCTCCGCGAAGCAGCTTCAGCACGAGTGCCTGTAGACCAAGATCGGTACCGCGTCGCTTTGCGTGAAATGTCGCGCGATTGCACGAGGTACTGACACGGCGTTGTCAATCGCCGCTGACAAACCACGGCACGGCGCACGACCCGTCGGCGTTCTGCCTCGCAACCTATCTGCTATCATCGCCTTCGGTGCGCGTCGCCCGTCGATTCGTCGTCAGCGGCCGTGTCCAGGGTGTCGGCTTTCGCTACTTCGCCCAGACGACGGCGTTTCGCAACGGTCTCCACGGATGGGTGCGCAACACGCCCGACGGCTGCGTGGAAGCCGTCGCCGAGGGCGAGGCCGACGCGATGGAGCGGTTCGAGCAGGCGCTGCGCCATGGGCCGCCTCACGCGCGCGTGGAGCACCTGGAGATCGAGCACACCGTGCCAGCCGGGAAGGACACCGGCTTCGACGTAAAGTAACCAATGACCGATCTGAAAACGCAGATTCGCCACGTCCCGGACTTTCCGAAGGCCGGGATCCTGTTCTATGACATCACGACGCTGCTGAAGGAGCCGGCCGGGTTGCGCGCCGCGATCGACTCGGTTGCGCTGCCGTTCAAGGACC
Source organism: uncultured Acidobacteriota bacterium (assembly GCA_963794305.1). GTDB lineage: Bacteria > Acidobacteriota > Vicinamibacteria > Vicinamibacterales > CAVVIG01 > CAVQFC01. The sequence goes on from CAWCDQ010000031.1 coordinate 54,450, forward strand.
AGCAGATCGATCTCGTCGTCGGGATCGAGAGCCGCGGATTCATCTTCGGCGCGCCCGTGGCCGATCGTCTCGGGACCGGCTTTGCGCCGGTCAGGAAGCCGGGAAAGCTGCCGGCAGCGTGCGTGCGCGAGAGCTACGCGCTCGAGTACGGCACCGACAGCCTCGAGATTCATGAAGACGCCGTCAAGAAGGGGCAGCGCGTGCTGATCGTGGACGACCTGCTGGCGACCGGCGGCACCGCACGCGCCGCGGCGGCGCTCGTCAGGAAGATTGGCGGCACGGTCCACGCGTTCGCCTTCCTGATCGAGCTCGTCGCGTTGAACGGGCGCGCGAAGCTGGAAGGCGAGCAGGTGCACGCCTCGCTGCAGTACTAGCAAGGGCTCACTGTCGAAGTCGAGGCTTGGCGGCCACGTGATCCTGCTCTCCGCGTTGATTGTTGCGTCCGCCATCGCGTGGGCGGGATGGCACGTCGCCGGCCAGATGCGTGCGGCGAACAGCGGTTCCGCCACACGCGACCGCGTGGCCACGCTGCTGACCCTCTTCGCGCCGGCCATCGCCGCTACTCAGCGGGACCCGCGCGCCTTCCTCGTCTGGCAGCCGATGGCGAAGGCCGCGCGAGAATTGTTCCCCGACGAGTTCGTCGCGCTCGATCGCGCGACCGGAGGCCGGTTTCCATTTCCGGCTGCGCGGATTGAAGCGGCGCACGCTCAATGGACCGCCGACTGGCTCGCCTGGGAACTCGCGCACGACACCGAGTACAAACTGAAAGCGGCGGCGGCGCAGCAGGATCTGGCGGAGCAGGGCGGCAGCGCGAAAGCCCGGGCGAAGCTGGACGCCATCGAGCGCGAGAAGCTCGATCTCTATCAGCGCCGCTACGCGGAATACGTCCAGACCGCCAAGGCCCTCCAGGCACTCCTCGAACCCTGACGCGCCTCCGGCTCGCCCTTCTTTTGCGTGCCGGATTTGAACCTGCCGTTCCGTAACGGAACATCAAGCCAGTAAATCGCCACTTTATTGGCACTTGCAGCGCATATTGTCTGCAGATTTCGGCTACTGGTGTCTCGTTGCGGAACAATTCAGCTGCCGGCCATAATGCCCCGTCACTGAGACTAAGTAGTTATCAGCAGTTGCTTAGACCGTGTGCGCACAGCTTGGCGACAACGTTGCTATTTCCGCACATGAACGACTCTTAAAATCGTCTGTGTCATATTATGACTTTCAAACATATCTCGACTGTTCTGGCTTTGGTAGCGGTTGCCACGTTTGGAGTGCGTGGAGCCGAGGACCAGCGTGCGCACCTCTCCGACGACCTCCTCGGACACGTCGCCCGCCATACATCCGCGCGCACACGCGTGATCGTGCACGGCGACGCGGATGCGCTCGCCGCGCTCGACGACAAAGCATCACGTGTCGGTGCTTCGCACCCTGGCAGGCGGCGCCGTGATCTCGGCCAATAGCGCCGAGCTCGCCGAAATCGCCGCCGACTCCGCGTTCGATCACCTGTCGGGCGATCCGCTGGTGAAGGTCGGCATGTCGGTGTCGAATCAGGCGACCGCGGCCGATCAGGTCCGTGCCGGCGTCGCTGGCGGGCTGCTGGGCATCGGGGCGATCCCGGGCGTCAGCGGTCAGGGCATCGGCGTCGCGATCGTCGACTCCGGCATCTCGCCGCACGCGGCGCTCACGAACAAGGTCGTCGCGAACGTCAGCCTGATTACCGGCGATCCGTCGGTGCAGCGATGCGTTCGGCCACGGCACGCACGTCGCCGGCATCATCGCAGGCAGCGCGAGCGCGGCGGCATCGGTGACCGGCCTCTTCAACGGCGGCGTCGCGCCGGGCGTGCAACTGATCAACGTGCGCGTGCTCGGCGCCGACGGCGTCGGCCGGACGAGCGACGTCATCGCCGGCATCCAGTGGGCGATCGCCAATCGAGCGCGCTACAACATTCGCGTCATCAACCTGTCGCTCGGCCACCCCGTGATGGAGCCGGCCGCCACCGATCCGCTGTGCGAGGTCGTCGCCGACGCGGTCCAGGCCGGCATCGTGGTCGTTGCGGCCGCCGGCAACGACGGTATCGCGCCCGACGGGTCGCGGATTCTCGGCGGCATCAACTCGCCGGGCAATTCTCCCTGGGCTATTACCGTCGGCTCGTTGAACACGTGGGGCACGGCGAAACGGAGCGACGACACGGTCACGACCTACAGTTCGCGCGGCCCTGCGAGATTCGACGGCACCGTGAAGCCGGACGTGGTGGCGCCGGGCAACAAGATTGTGTCGCTCGAGGCCAACGGCTCCTACATTCCGAGCGCCTACTCGTACCTGCACCGCGCCGGCAACGGCACCAACAGCTACATGCAGTTGAGCGGAACGAGCATGGCGGCGCCGATGGTGAGCGGAGGCGTCGCCCTCCTGCTGCAGGGCACACCGAACATGACGCCGTCTCAGGTGAAGATGGCGCTCCAGGCGGGCGCCACGTACATGCCTGACGCCGGCCTGATGGGCGCCGGCGCCGGCAGCGTGAACTTCATGGCGTCGCGCAAACTGACGACGACGCTCCTGGGGCTCCTGCCGACGAATCTGATCGGCGGCCTGCTCAGCCCCGCGAGCGGCGCGATGTTCTGGGATACCGGCACGCTGGCGACGCGGCTCTATGCCGGCGTCGGCATCCGGCTGCTCTCGATTCTGCAGGGCCCGCTCGTCTGGTTGAACTCGACGCTGCTGAACACCGGCGATCTGAATCTTCTCGGACTCGGCAACCCGCTGGCGTCGATTGCCGCCAAGTCGCTGCTCTACGGGCAGGTCGCCGACTGGACCAACAGTCAAACGATCATGTGGGGAACGTCGATCACCGACCCTTCCGGCCAGACCATCATGTGGGGCACCTCCTACACCACTGAAGGTACGACGATCATGTGGGGCACGTCGACGACCGCGGAAGATCCGAAGTAGCTCCTGATGAACGAGCCCGCCGTCCGTCCGTCGAGCGCGCTGCGCGCCTACCTCCTTGTCGTCACGATCGCCGGCGCCTTCGCGCTCGGGCAATCGGCGGCGATGGTGTGGCTCGCACCGCAGCCGCTGGCGTGTCTCGCGTTCGTCGCGCTCATCCTCGTCGCGGGATGGTTCCGGCTGAACTCCGCCGTGTCCGCCACGATCGGGATCGACGACACGTTTCTGATGGCGACGGCGCTGCTCTTCGGCACGGCGCCGGCGACGCTCGCGATCGCCAGCAACGGACTGGTGTTCTCGCTGCGGCGGCGTCAGCCCGCGCAGCAGATCTTCTTCAACGTCGCCAGCCTCTCGGTCACGATGTGGGTGGCCGGGCGGACGTTCTTCTCTCTGGCGCACGTCCAGCCGCTCGCGCTCTCGGAGGCGCCGATCGCTCCGCTGGTACTCCCGCTGCTGACGATGGCGGTCGTGTTTTTCGCCATCAATTCGGGCCTGACCGCGATCGTCGTCGGCCTGGACAGCTGGCAGTCGCCGATCGGCATCTGGCGGCGCAATTTCCGCTGGCTGTGGGTCGGCTATCTGGGCGCGGCGTCGGTGGCGTTCTGCCTCGTGCTCCTGCTCCAGCAGCGCAGCCTGACCGCGGCGGCCATGGTGCTCCCGCTGCTCGCCGTCTTTCACCTCACGCTTCGTGCATCCTTCGGGCGCCTGGACGATGCGCGCCGGCACCTCGGGGATCTCGACCGGCTGTATCTGTCGACGGTCGAAACGCTGGCGATGGCGATCGACGCCAAGGACGATGTGACGCACAGTCACGTTCGCCGGGTGCAGGCGTACGCCGTCGGCCTCGCGCGAGCGCTCAGCGTGACCGACCAGCTGACGCTGAAGGCCATCGAAGCGGCGGCACTGCTGCACGACACCGGCAAGCTGGCGGTGCCCGAGCGCATCCTCAACAAGCCTGGAAAGCTGACGGAATCCGAATTCGAGAAGATGAAGGAACACGTCGACATCGGCGCCGACATCCTGTCGCTTGTCGAGTTTCCGTTTCCGGTCGTGCCGATCGTGCGTGCGCACCACGAAAGCTGGGACGGCAGCGGCTATCCTCGTGGGCTCAAAGGCGCCGACATTCCCATCGGCGCGCGAATTCTGTCGGTCGTCGACTGTTTCGACGCGCTCACGTCGGATCGCCCGTATCGGCGGAAGAATGACCGATGCCGACGCCATCGCCATCCTGCGGGATCGCCAGGGCAAGATGTACGATCCGATCGTCGTGGACACGTTCGTGCGCGTGTACCGCGACTTCGACGTCGTCGTGGACGCGCCGGAACATCGCGAGGTCATGCAGCGGGTGACGCAGTCCCGGCAGGATGATTATGCCGTTCACGAGCCGGCGCCGGACCTGTCCGGAAATGCGCCCGGCAGCCTGCTCGCGTTCGTGAGCCTGTCGCGAGTGGCGTCGGGCGACGCCAGCGTGGCCGACGTGCTGGCGCTCGGCTCGCGCCTGCTGGCCGACGTCGTGCCCGGCGCGACCGGCGCGTGGTACATCCCCGACACTGGGCGCGATCTGTTGGTCGTCGCCGACAGTTTTGGACCGGCGTCCGGTTCCCTCCGCGGCACCAGCATCGCCATGGGCGACCGGTTGACCGGCTGGGTGGCCGCCAACCATCAGCCCATCGTCAACTCCGATGCGGCCCTCGATTTAGGCGCCGTCGCCGAGGCGGCTTCGCTTCAGACCTGCATGAGTGTCCCGCTCCTCAGAGGTGAGTCGCTGGTCGGCGTGCTGAGCCTGTACGCGCCTACGGCCAGCACATTTGCGGGCGACTGCGGCCGGCTGATTCAGATGGTGGCGCCTCATATCGCCGTTGCGTTGCACGTGGCGCTGTCGGCGACGGACGCGAGAACACCGTCCGAGAAAACCACGTCAGGCGGGCTGCGGCTCGTCTCGGCTCGCTAGCGATCCGTATCAGCAATGGTTTCGAACCGCGGTATGCTGGCGCCACGATGCCGGCAATCGTGCGATCCGCGGCGCTGTCCGACCTTCCGGCCCTGACAGCGATCTACAACCACTACGTCACTCACACGGCCATCACGTTCGATCTCCAGACGTTCGAGCCCGAGGAACGCCTCGCGTGGTTCGGCGATCACTCGTCGTCGGGCCGTCATCGATTGATGGTGGCCGCCACACGAGGACGGCAGCCTGCTCGGATACGCGACGACGAGCCGGTGGCGGCCGAAAGCCGCGTACGACACGACGGTCGAATCGAGCGTGTACTGCCGGCCGGATGCCGTCGGCCAGGGCATCGGCAGCGCCTTGTACACCGCGCTGTTCGAGTCGATTGCGGACGAAGACATCCATCGCGTCGTCGCTGGAATCAGCCAGCCGAATCCCGCGTCCGTGGCGCTCCATCTCCGATTCGGTTTCCGGCAGGTTGGCGTGTTTTCGAGCGTCGGACGGAAGTTTGGGAAGTATTGGGATGTCGCCTGGTTCGAGCGCCGGATGACACACTGATTTCGTCCTGGGCTGCGCGACATGACCAGCTATGTTAGAGATACCGATGACTCGGTACTCGCTTTGAACCAGCCCGCTCTGATAGTGCCGCGTCGCGACGTGTTCCAGCCGCACATCACCCGGCAGGCTGCCGAATAGAGGCACTCCCTCTCCGATGAGGACAGGTACGCGCGTGATGATGAGACGGTGAATGCATCCTGCGCGCAGAAATCTCTGAACGGTGATGCCACCGTCGATGTAAAGGTGGTGGGCGCCACTCGCCGCGAGTCGCGCAACGATTTCAGCCGGAGTCCCAGCCATCTGTTCCACCCTGCCTCCCTTCGCGAGTGACAGGTCGACCGGACTGCTGCTCAGAACCACAACCCGCTTGTCTCCGTACGGCCAGGGCTGAAAGGTCAGCACCTTCTCGAAACTCTTTCGACCCAGGACGATCGCATCGACGCTGGCGATGAACTCGGCGTAGCCGTGCGGCTCGCCGCCGCCCTCCGGCAGGAAATCGAGATCGCCGTTCGGTCGCGCCATGAAGCCGTCGACACTGACGCCGACGAAAACGGAGGCCGTCATTGAAGTTCCTCAGTGTTCCTTGGGAGGCGGGATATCCCGCACGACCCATTGCTGCGGATAGATCACCCCGCCTCCTCCTTAGCCGAAAAGAGTCATCGCGCTCATGTCCGTATCGTATTCAGTGCCGCGCGTGATGTGAGAGAAGGTTGTAGCCGCGCATGCTAACGGTGGCGCTCTGCGTTCAGGCGGTCGATGAGGACTTGCATGTCCGCGATCCGTTGGAACTGCGTCTCGAGCACCGTTTGCATGCGCTTCAGCAATTCCTCCATACGCGCCAGCCGCTCGGCATCGGTTTCAGCCGATGGTGCGCCGTTGCCATTGCCCTGGCCGAGATAGCGTATGAATGGTCGTGTCGGTATCGGCGTCGAACGGGATTTCGCCATTGCTTGCTCCGAAAGAGAGGAGGGCAAGCAGGGCTGGCAGCTCGCGGGAGCCAGCGGTAGAGTGCTCTCGAGACAGCAGGGACTCTACGGTCGAAACAGCCAGCTGTGTGTGTCGTTTTAGACAGTGGTCCGAATAAAGTACGCCGTCCGTACGTCTCGAGGTCGATCGACCGCTTGAAGAGGACTGTGGCGAAGGCGAGAGGCCCAATCGCACATCCATCGCCATGCCGATCATTCGCGATGGCCGTTTGGGACAGGCGAGGTAACAGCCTGAGGGCTCTCGGCTCATCGGAAGTACCCTCCACTAACGGTGCCCGTCCGAACAGTGTGTCGTTTTCTAGGTTAGCCACTGAATTGTCTCAATTAGGAACGTCGAACGACCCTACGATTCGCACATGTCGAACGACGGCCCGATGCCACCATGCCCGCGCTGCTGGAAAACCGACGTCGAGGAACAGCCTCGCGTCGAAGGGGCGAGCTACCGCTGGTTCCGTTGCCATAGCTGCGGACACGTCTGGCATGAGCAGCTTCGCGACTCTCGCGAGCGCTAACCGGAGTCCTCGACCGTTCATGCTCTCGTCATCGACGCCGCGATACACTCCGCCTGCGACTCGCCAGAAATTCACTCGATCGAAAACTGCCTATGCCGAAGCCGGTTCCCGGAGCACGCCTCGTCGTGTCGAAGCCGCTCCCGGGTGCAGATCTTGTCGTGCGTTGTCCACACTGCCGGTCTGAGGGCCTGAAAGCGATCGACATGGGGCCAGACTTGCTGACCATAACCGTGCGCTGCTCGACGTGCGGCCGCGAGAGCGTCATCACGGTTTCCGAATAACGAGGGCGCCGGACGCCGCGCAATACCCTCCCGAGTGATGGCGAGCTGCTTCGGCAATCATGGCTGGATCTGCCAGGCGCATCACGATCGGCCGTGGCCGCACGACAGGTGCCCAGGCCCCATTTGAGCTGTGCATGAATCCGTTTTGCCTGTATAGCCAGATCGCGTTGGCCAACAAGGCGCTCAACGAGGCCTACGACCAGCGGATCCGACAACATGAGCGCCCCTGATTGCGAGCGGGCGACGCGAGCACGCGGAAGATCAAGTGGAAGGCGGTCAGGAAGCGGGTCGGCTAGGTCGTCACCACAATGACCGAATCCTGACCGCAGGTCGAGCAATGCACGGTCAGCGTTCGTAGGTCAGGGCCGACGGCGACCACGGAGCAGCATTTAGGGAACTCGCAACAGCAGCAGTGCGGCGGCTGAACATCAGGAGTGCGCGACAGGGTCGAAGTCGGCATCTACTAGCGCGCATCGTAGAGCAACACCAGCCAGATTTCAAATGGGACTTCAGGAATCCATGGGCACGCTACACTAGCGGTTACCAACCTTCAGCGCCCGTAGCTCAGCGGATAGAGCACCCGCCTCCTAAGCGGGGGGCCGCCAGTTCAATTCTGGCCGGGCGCGCCATTTCTACACGACACTCCCGAGCTCGGCAGCAAGAAGAAATCTAGCTCCACCGTATACGAATGATTGCGCGGATCTCCGTTTGTCGGCTTGACGCCGCGTTGAAATCACCGGGATCATCACGTCCCACACCTCGACCGCTTGCGCATTGGTGAACCTATGCGATTTCGATCCGACAACGGCAACTGGCTGACCGCGGAAGAAGGCGGCGGCATCAACGGCGATGCGGAGCGCGGACCGGCGCGGCCTGACGCGCTCGTTGCCGACCGCACCGACAAGGACGTCGCGCAATTCGGCTTCGCCTGGCAGGACTTCACGCTGGTCACCAACGACGACAACACCGTGTCCCTGCAGATAGGGAAGTGGTTCGTCACCGCCGAGAGGGGCGGCGGTGGCGCCGTCAGCACGGACCGCGACGTGAACGGTCCGTGGCAACGCTTCACGATGCAGACGGCCAACGGCGCCGCGCAGTTCCTCTGCTCCGATGGCGTGCACTATCTCAAGCTCCGCACCGATCTCCCGCGTCCCTTCGTCGACGCGACGGGCACGACGCAAGGATCCAGATTCCGCCCAATCGATCCCGCTCCAGCCCCGGTGGTGACCCTGCCGCCTGTCATCGGGCCGACGACGGGACAAGCGCCAGGCTCAGTGCGCACCACGTTCAGCAAGGCGCAGCTCGCCGACTTGCAGACCAACCTGATGCTCTTCATCGGCGACGTTCCGGAACTGGCGCCGCACTTCGATGCCAGCGGCTTCGACCCTGTGCTGCGCATGCGCAATAAGGGCGACAACGGCGCAACGCCGCACGGCATCGTCGGCGGTCAGTGGATGTGGACGACGACGCTGCCGAACTATCCCGAAGCGCTCTGGCCCCGCCTGTTCGCGCAGGCAAAGCGATTCGGCGCAACACACTGGTTTCTTCACGTGGCCGCGTTGCCGGTAGGCGGCGGCTATCACGGACTCTATCCGGTCGACGAGGCGTTCGCCGCCGGCCACGGAAATCGTCTCAACCGCGCCCACGCGGCACTGCTGGCGAATGGATTGATTCCGGTGTGCGCGGGCGTCGCGCCGGATGCGCCGCCGGCTCCCGGCTTCGACAGCTCACGGGTTCTGGTGGCGATGACGGATTGGGACAACAGCGAGGAAGCGGACAGCCGGATCAACGCGATTGCCGCTGCCTTCCCAAAGGCGTTGCTCTATTACGAACGCCCCGGCCCGAACCCTCGCGTGTCACCCAAGCCCGACGCGGCATCGCAAGTCGTGCCGACCGAAACAAACGGCGGCGCCTGGCTCCGGAGCGTTCAGCAGCGCTGTCCGAACTTCCAGGGCGTCATCTACGAGGTGAACATCTGGGAAGGGCTTCAGCCATGCATCGACGAGCTCACGCGCTGTCATCCGTTCTACCGCGACGTGCAGGAAGTCCGCGGTGAGACGAACACGTACGAACTGTTCTGGCAGGGTGGCGATCCGCAGAAGTACATCTCCCTCGACGATCAGCTGCAGGCCGCTTGTCCGTGGCTGCGCGGATACATCAGCGGGGGGACACCGCATCAACCGCCGGCCGACCAGCCAGTGAGCGACAAGGCCGGCCTCGCGGCCGGTGATGCATTCGACTTTACCCGCGCCGTGCAGCATCGCGGGACGCCGTTCACGGACTGGCCGGCCACGACCGAGATCACGCGGCTCGAGTTCCGCGCGACCGGTGTCCATGTCGAATTCAGCAAGCGCGACGGCCCCGGCCGCTGGCCCGACGTGATCCCGAAAGGCTGGGATGGTCCGCTCCAGGTCCTGCATCGGGATCGCGATGCAGATTGGCGGCACATGGCACGTGACCGCGCCGATTCAGTTCTGGTTCGGTCTCGACGCCACGGGCGGCAACGTCGGCGATCCCAGCCCGCGCGACAACGGTCTGGCGGGAACGATTCACGGGGACTGGTGCTACAGCGGCGAATGGGGGCCGATGCAACGGCAGCCGGCCGCCGGCGAACGGGTCGGCTTCTTCGTCGTGGCGGGCAACGTGCGCGGCGTCGACGATGTGGTCAGCGTCCGGGAGCGCAGCAATGTCGTCGTCGTGCCGTTCCCCGACGTCCGCGGCTCGGTGTTCTCGCGATAGCCACGCGTCGCGCTCCGGCCCACAAGCGCCCATTGACCTTCGACCGGCGGCCTCGCGTGCAGCGGGGCCGCCTCATCAGGTACAATCGGGCAGGATTCATGAAGACCAAAGAACGTCATCATCTCAAGGAAAACGAGCTCGGACGGCTGGCACGGCAGGCGCGCGAGACAGTGGAAACGCGCCGCAGCGAGACCCTGACCCTCGTGGCGGTTGTCGTCGTGATCGGTGCGCTGGCGCTCGGATATTTCGGCTGGCGCGAACACGTTCAAACAAAAGCGCACGGTCTCCTCGCCCAGGCCATGGCGGTGCAGGACGCGCGTGTCGGTCCGCCGCCGGCGCCGGGCACTCCGGCTGGCGGCCTGTATTTTCCGACCGAGCGCGAGCGTTCGCAGGCGGCCCTGACCAAGTTCAAGATCGCCGCGGACGCCTATCCGTCAACCGATGCCGGCATCTATGCGCGCTATCAGCAGGGCGCGACCTCGGTCGCGCTCGGCAGCAACCCGGGCGCGATTGCTGCCTACGAACAGGTGATCAAGGAGTCGGGTGACGGCTTCTACGGGCAGATGGCGCGTCTCGGACTGGCCGAAGCGCAGGTGCGCGCCGGTCAATACGACGCCGCGATCACGACCTTCAAGGATCTCGCCCAGCGCAAGGACGGTCCGCTTCCTGTCGACGGCATCCTGATGCAGCTTGGCCGCACGTACCTCGAGGCAGGCAAGAAGGCCGACGCGCAGCAGACGTTCAACCGGATTGTCGAGGAGTATCCCGAGTCGCCGTTCACCGGCGACGCGCGGAAAGAAATCGACTCGCTGAAGAAAGCGCCGACGACCTAGGCGTCTCTCGCCCCGAGCGGCTCCTGCTGCGTGAGGCAGTGCACGGTGCCGAGCCCCCACACCAGGTCCACGGCGTGAATGCCGACGATCTGGTGGCGCGGCATCAGCTCGGCCAGCAGGTTCATCGCGATTCGATCCTTCGGATCGTTGAAGGTCGGCACCAGCACCACACCGTTGGCGATGTAGAAGTTGGCGTAGCTCGCCGGCAGACGCTCGCCGTTCATGAGCACGCGGCGCGGGTACGGCAGCCGCACAATGTTCAGCGGGCCAACCTCGGGATCGCGCGCGGCCAGCTCGAGCCGCCGGACGTTGTCCATCGAGCGCGCGTGATTCTCGTCGGCCGGGTCCTCTTCGACCGCGAGCACCACCGTGTCGGGCGCGACGAAGCGCGCGATGTCGTCGACGTGCCCGTGCGTGTCGTCGCCGGAACACCCCTCGCCGAGCCAGATCGTCTTGCGCGCGCCGAGCCATTCGCCGAACGCCTCTTCGTAGCCTTCGCGAGTCAGTCCGGGGTTGCGCACCTGGACGCCGCTCAGCAGCCACTCCTCGGTCACCATCAGCAGTCCGGCGCCGTTGGTCTCGATGCCGCCGCCCTCGAGCACCATCGGCGCGCCGTTGTCGGGACGTGACGGCTCCACTCTGGGCAGCTGCGCGATGCTCGCGATTTCGCGGCCAACCTGCGCGTCCACCCGCCAGTTGGCGTACTTCGCCCAGGCGTTGAACGACCAGTTGAGCAAAGCCACCGCCCCTGACCGATCGACCACGCCGGTGGGCGCGCTATCGCGCAGCCAGGTGCGATCGTTGGGCACCAGGTGCAGGCGGATGTGATCGGCCCGCACGGCGTGGCTCTCGAGAATCGCGCCGGCGTTCTCGTACACGGGCTCGGAGTGGCAGAGAATCTCCACAGGCTCGAAGTTGGCCAGCACGCGGGCGATCTCGCCGTAGACCCACGGAATCGGCGCCAGCTTGCCGGGCCAATCAGGCTCGAAATGCGGCCACGCAATCCAGGTCGCGCGGTGCGGTTCCCATTCCGCGGGCATGCGCCATCGAGGCGACAAAGAAGGCGTGGTCATCGGCCGAGATAGCGCTCGAGGATCGGGCCGTAGGCGTCGATGCGGCGATCGCGGAGGAACGGCCAGTTCCGGCGCGTGGTCTCGATGAGCGCGGGGTCGCAGGTCGCGATCAGGATCGCTTCGTCGCCGCCGGCATCGGCGACGTATCGCCCGAAGGGATCGGCGATGAACGAGCGCCCGAAAAACGTCAGGCCGTCGGTGCCCGGCTCGTCTTCGTGTCCGATGCGGTTGGGCGACGCGACATAGACGCCATTGGCGATCGCGTGCGAGCGTTGAATCGTCCGCCACGCGTCAACCTGCGCTTCGCCCCACTCAGCCTGCTCCGACGGGTGCCAGCCGATCGCCGTCGGATAGAACAGGACCTCGGCGCCGAGCAGGCTCGTGATCCGTGCCGCCTCCGGGTACCGCTGATCCCAGCAGATGAGCACACCGATCGTCGCGTATCGCGTCTTCCACACCTTGAAGCCCGTTGTGTCGCCCGGCGTGAAGTAGTACTTCTCGTAGAAGAGCGGATCGTCGGGGATGTGCATCTTGCGATAGACGCCGAGCACGGTGCCGTCCGCGTCGATGACGACCGCCGAGTTCCGGTACACGCCCGGCGCCTGCCTCTCGAACATCGGGACGATCAGCACCACGGCGAGCTCGCGCGCCAGGCGCGCCATCGCCTCCGTGGTCTCGCCCGGGATCGGTTCGGCGAGGTCGAACCGTTCGGCTTGCTGCGACTTGCAGAAGTACGGCGCGTTGAACAGCTCCTTGAGGCACACAATCTGCGCGCCACGACGCGCCGCTTCGCGGACGAGCCGTTCGCTGCGCGCGAGGTTGTCGTGCGCGTCGCCGCTGGCGTGGTCCTGAATCAGCCCGATCGTGAAGGCGCGGTTTCCTGGCAGGTCAGACGGCTGGCTCATTCACTTCCTCGAAACGATCGTAGGGCACAGTCTGGCCATCGATGGTCATGACGCGGCCCGCAAGTGTGAACGTGGGCGCTTTCCGTGCGGCCAGCAGGGGAGGCGCGGTGACCGCAAGAGCGCTCGCCAGCACCGGGAGCGCGATGGTCGCGTCGGCCTGCACGGAGACCCTGGCTGAATCGGTTGCCAGCTTGCCCCAGCTCTGGGCTTCTTCCAGGCTCGAACCCGAAGCGCCGCCGAAGTGCGGCACGTCGGTCACGATCTGCAGCGCGTAGCGGTGCCCGCCGACCTGATCGCTATAGAACTCCGCCTGGACCGACGCCTGGTTGATGAAGTTCTTCGGCGTGCCGCCGCCGAGGACCACCGATGCCGTCCGCGGGCGCCGGATGACGAGGTTGGCGGACTCCACGATGTCGCCGATGATGTCGATGTAGCCGGCGCCGGCCTTCTTCTGGCGCGCCTGCGACAGCCCCATGCCGATCGACGAATCGGCGATCGCCGGACAGAAAATCGGCACGTTGGCGCGAAACGCCGCCGTCAGGATGCCGTCGCGGCCCGTCGTCTTCCAGAGATGGCCGCCGAGCAGATGGAGAAATTCGCGCGTGGTGTAGGGCCGCGTCTCGAGCGTGGTCGCAAAATCGGCGATCCACGCGTCGTTCGAGCAGAACTCCTCCTCGCTGGCGTACGTGTCGTAGACCCGATCGATCTGATCCTGCGCCAGCGCCGCATCGTCGGCGAACGGTGAGCCGAGATAATGATGCTGGCCGCGCGTTTCGTGCAGGTCGTGATACAGGTTCGCGCCGGTCGAGACGAGACAGTCGACGTAGCGATTGGCGATGAGATGGGCCACCACCAACCGCAGCCCGCCCGCCGACAGCGCGCCCGCCATGCCGAGAAAGATCGTGACCTCGTCCTGCAGCATCTTCTGCCAGATGCGGTGGGCCGTGGCGAGGTTGCGTCCCTGGAAGGAGATCCGTTCCATGCGAGCAAGGATCTGATCCGCCGAGAGCCCCGCTTCGACGGCGAACGGCTCGATCGGCGTTTGCAGGAAACGGGACTTCTTGCGCATGCGCGGACAATTAAATCATATCTAGAACCCTTTGCCGACGCGGAAGTAGGCGGTGACGCGATCGCTGACGAGTCCGCTGCCATCGTGTCCCCACGCGGCGCCGACGCTGACCGTGAACGGCGCGAAGAAACCGGCGACGAGATCGGCCGAGAGCTGAGCGCCCGCCGACGTTTTGGTCGCGCCCCAATCGAACGCGCGCGTCCATGCATTTCCGGCGTCCGCGAAAACGGCCGCGTGCAGCGTGTGCAGAAACAGCGGCCATGTGCCGTGTCCGCGCTGCGGGCGTGCAATCGGCCATCGGTACTCCACGTTCGCGATGGCGATGCGGCTGCCCGCGAACGTATTCGGCTCGAAGCCGCGCAGCAGAGCGAACGCGTCGCTGCTGAGATCGGCGACGCCATCGCCGGGAAAATCGCCGCCGAGCAGGAACGTGCGGCCGACCGTAGGGTCGCCGATCGATGCGCCGCCACCGACGCGGAGCGCAACGACGTGATGCGGCGCAAGACCCGGCAGGTACGCGCGCGCATCGGCTGTTGTGGTGGTCGCGTCGGCAAAGGATCCGAGCTCCCGCCGAACGATCTCGGTTGTCGCGCCGAGCGCCACGCCGTCTTCCGGGCTGATGGAGTAGCCGTAGGTACGCCCGGTCAGCGTTTCCCACGACAGGCGAAGAGGCGTGCGATCCCGCGAGAACGTGCTGCCCCCAGCCGTGTAGTCGGCAACGGCGCGGACCGCGGCCAGGCGTGCCACGTGCTGCACGCGCGTGTGGCGGATCTGGACGATCAATCCGCCTTCGACCTGCAATTCGCGGCGCGTCGCGGCGGTCGGCGCACCAAGCTCCGTGGCGGGGCCGGCAAAGAACGACGTCGCGCTCGACGCCGCGAGATAGAACGCCGGACGCCACCTGTTGTAGACGTAGGAGAGTTGCCAGTCGGGCGTCGCGGCCGACGGCGTCGGCGCGCCGGCGGGACCGGAAACAAGCCACGTCGCGCTTGCCGCGTACCCGTGATAGCCGAGCACGTCGTAACCGGTGATGCCGGCGCCCAGACCGAACCTGGTCGCTGTCGGCCTCGAGAATCGGCGTCCACGAAGTCGGTTTCAGAGTGTCGAGCGGCGAATAGTCGGTCGCCGTGCTTTGAACATCCGCGCTCGGGGCTTCTTGCGTCGACGCGCTGTGAACCTCGTCTGCACCACCGGCCGGCCGGAACGCAAGGGCCGCGACTGCGTCACCGTCAGCGGCCGGATACGGCATCGCAAACAGGTCGTCACCATCGGTGGTGTAGCCCACAAACACGATGGACGTGCCGTCAGGAGACACATCGGGCCAAAGCGCGCCGCCAGTGGTGTGCGTCAACTGACGGGCGGTCGTGCCGTCCACGGGGAACTCGAAGAGGTTGAAGACCTCATCTCCCGGCGCAACAGCGGCAATGACCGCAGCGCCATCGGGTCGCCACGCCGGCATCACGAATCCGCGTTCGAGGAGCGGCCGCCAGTACACGGACAGCCCTGGTTGCGACGTCCACGAGCACGATCTCCGGTGCCCCGCCCAGGCGATGGCGCTCGACCGCGATCGTCCGTCCGTCGGGCGACCATCTCGGCGCATCGAACTGGGTGCCCGGTTCAGCGATCAGCGTCGTGACGGCGGTCCCGGAGGAGGGCACCGTTGCCCGTGAGGCGGCGTCCGGTTGCAATCGCACGAGCACGAGGTCCCGCTGGCCGGGGCTGTTTCGCACGCAGACCAGCGTCTGGCCGTCGATCGACAGGTCCGGGTCCAGCAGACGGGCGCCGGAGGTCAACCGGCGCACGCGGCCTTCGGCCCGCGAGAACGCGTACAGATCGCCGTAGAGTCCGACGTTTCGGTTCAGCTCGAGCTGATCGAAATAGATTTCGTCGCGTCCAATGCCGGTCGTCGATCCCAGGTATCTCGTGGTCAGGCGTCGAGGGGCACCTCCGGCGAGGCCGACGCGATACAAGCGCCGGAAAGCCCTCGGGATTGGCCGCCGAGTACACGATGTCTGGCGGGCAGCCCGCACACGAATAGCGGTCGAATCGCGGACCGCTGACAGAAAACCCCTGCCGCGTCAGCCGCGTGATCGCCGGTTCCACCGGTGGCGGCGGCCGCAAGGTCGGCAACGAGGCTTGCTTGATACTCGCGCCACAGATCGCCGAGCGATTCACCGAAGACCCGCTTGAACGCCGGCGACGCGACATACGGGCACTCGTCGGGCGGTGGCCTCCGCGAGCGTGGCGAGCGATGTGTGCGCCGAAGCGATCGGCAAGGTATTGGTGGAAGCCAACGCCGTAGGCGTAAACAGACGCGCCGCCCGGCCAGTCGGTCAGGCCGCCGTTGACGCGATCGAGCGGTTCGAGGCGACGCTGTCTCGCGCCTTCCTGAACGATGGCGAGGAAGTCTCCCGCGTGAAGCCGCCCTTCGCCGGTGATCGAACTCTCCTCGTACGTCGCCAGACCTTCGATCTGCCACTGCGGCAGAAAGACGTTCGGGAACGCAATCGGCGTGCGGCCGAAGATCCCTCGAACGACCCGCGCCCAGCTTTCCGAGCGATCGAGGTGGACGATGTGCGTGAACTCGTGCGTGAAGATCAAACGCAGCCAGTCATCGAAATCCGAGCCGGATCCCGACGGCGTCACGGCGTACAGGACCACGGTGTCGTAAGGCACCGGCGTGGCGTAGCCATTGAACAACTCGGTCTGGTCCGCCAGCACCACCCGCGTCCGGCGCGGCGGGGTCAGACCGAGCGGCTCTTCGAGCAGCCCGCCACGTCTCTTCGGCGATGCGCGCCAGGCGCCGAGCGAGCCGATCTTCTCCCTGATGAAAATAGAGAACGAAATGTTCGGTCGCGAGCTGACGGAAGCGCAGCTGGGGATCGAACACCTGCGCGGACGCCGAACTCGCCGCGCACACGACGGCGACTGCGGCCGCGACGAGCGCGCCGATAGGCCGCCTCGCGCTCCTCACACCGATCCGGCGTTCATGATCCGGCGACGGCAGGCTTCGATTCACGCGTGGCGCGCGCGAGGAAGATGCAGAGGACGAGCGCCGGGACGCCAAGGAGGCCGGCGCCGATGAAGAAGAGTCCGTAGGCGTCGAGCAGCGGACGCCCGATGCTCAGCCGCTCGACCATGACGCCGGAAAATCCTTTCGCAAACTTCCCGACGTACGTGTACGCGGAGCTCAGCAGGGCATATTGTGTCGCCGTGTAGCCGAGACTCGTCAGGCTCGACATGTAGGTCACCAGCGCAACACCAGCAAAGCCGACGCCGACGTTGTCGGCGAACATGACCGCGCCGAACACCCGGATGTCGGGGCCGAGGTACGCGAGCGTGGCGAAGTTGGCAATCACCAGGATCTTGATGACGACACCCGCGATCAACGTTCTGAGATAGCCGAAGCGCAGCGTGCTGAAGCCGCCCGCGGCGATGCCGACGAGCGACGCGACCAGCCCGATCGATCCGCGGACCGTCGCCGACCGCGTCTTTCGAGAGGCCGAGGTCGTGGTAGAAGGGGTTCGCCATCGGCCCCATCACGAACTCCGGCAACTGGTAGAAGCTGATCATCGCGAGCATCAGCAGCGCGAGCCAGCCGTACATTCGGAAGAACTCCGTGAACGGGCCAATGACGGCGTCGACGAACCCGCGGCCGCTCCACAGCGGCGTTTCGGCTTTCGAACCTGCCGCGCGGGCCGTGCGCAGCGGTTCGACTCGCCACCAGGCTGGCGCCGATCCCGACCGCCATCAGCGCGGCCATCGCCCCGTATGACACGCGCCAGCCGAAATGGTTGGCCGAGATGAGGATGAGCGCGTCGGTGACGATGATCGCGGCGCGATAGCCGAGCTGATACGCGGACGAGAGCAGCCCGAGCTCGTCCGCGTCGCTGGCCGCCTCGATTCGCCACGCATCGACGACGATGTCCTGCGTCGATGAGGAGAAGGCCACGACGAGCGCGAAGGCGCCGACGGCGGCAAGGCCGGCGCTGAGGCCGAACACCGCGAGCGCCGTCAGACCGGCCGCGACCGCGATCTGGCTCACCATCATCCAGCCGCGGCGGCGCCCGAAGCGGCCGAACAGCGGCGCGTCGACCCGATCGATCACGGGCGCCCACAGAAACTTCAGCGAATAGGCGAGGCCGACCCAGGACAGGAACCCGATGGTCGCCAGCGTCGTGCCCGCGTCACGCAGCCAGTAGCCGAGGGTGTTGCCGCTCAGAAAGAACGGCAGGCCCGACGAGAAGCCGAGCATGAGCATCACCGCCACCTTCGGCTGGCCGAGCGACGCGATGACGTCACGCCGGCGGACGGCGGGCCTGGCGCTCACAAGGTGTTCTTCAATTCGGCGAGCAGGGTGAGGGCTTCCATCGGCGTCATGTGATCGACGTCGATCGCCGCCAGCCGCAATCGCAGCGCGTCGTCGGCCGCCGGCGTCTGGAAGAGCCCGAGCTGACGTTGCGGATCGGACGTCGTGCCGCTGACCGAGGGACGGCCGCCGCGAGTCAACTCGTCGCGCTCCAGCGCGGCGAGGATCTCCTGGGCGCGCGCGATGACGGTCGACGGCAGGCCGGCGAGGCGGGCGACCTGGATGCCGTAGCTCCGATCCGACCGGCCCGGGACGATCTTGCGCAGGAAGATGATGTCGTCCTTCCATTCGCGAGCGGACACGTGAAAGTTGACCACGCCCGGTGTCGCGTCGGCAAGGTCGGTCAGCTCGTGGTAGTGCGTGGCAAACAGGGTCTTCGGCCGGACTTTGGCGTGAGTCGCGAGAAACTCCGCAACCGCCCACGCGATGCTGAGACCGTCGAAGGTCGCCGTGCCGCGCCCGATCTCGTCGAGCACGACGAGGCTGCGCGAGGTCGCGGTGTGCAGGATGTTGGCGGTCTCCTGCATCTCGACCATGAAGGTCGAGTGGCCGCGCGCGATGTTGTCCGAGGCCCCGACGCGCGCGAAGATCCGATCGACGAGCGGAATCTTGGCCTCGCGCGCCGGCACGAACGACCCCGCTTGCGCCATGACACAGAGCAGCGCGGTCTGCCGGAGGTAGGTCGACTTGCCGCCCATGTTCGGCCCGGTGAGGATCACGAGCTGACATGCCGCGGCGTTGAGGGTGACGTCGTTCGGGACGAACGCGCCGCCGCTGCCGAGGCGGCGTTCGACCACGGGGTGCCGGGACTCGACGACGACCATTTCGTCGCCGTCGTGCACGTGCGGCTTGATGTAGTTGTTCACCGCCGCCGTCTCCGCGAGAGCGCCGAGCACGTCGAGCGCGGCCAGCGCACGCGCCGTCGCCTGGATGCGCGGCGATTCGGACGCGACGGCGTTCCTCAAGCGCATCGAAGATCTCGAGCTCCCGCTCGAGAATCCGTTCGTCGGCGCCGAGCACTTTTTCCTCGTATTCCTTCAGCGCCGGCGTGATGAATCGCTCGCCGCCCGCGATCGTCTGCTTGCGATGGTAGTCGCTCGGGACCGCATGCAGGTTCGACTTCGAGATCTCGATGTAGTAGCCGAAGACGCGGTTGTAGCGAATCTTGAGGGAGTTGATGCCCGTCCGAGCGCGCTCGGCCTCCTCCATCTCGGCGATGATCTGTTTGCCGGAACGGCTGATGCCGCGCAGCTCGTCGAGTTCGCGATCCACGCCGTCCCTGGCGAAGCCGCCATCGCGCGCCAGGGCCGGCGGCTCGTCGTTGAGCGTCGATTCGATCCGGTCGCGAACGTCCACGAGATCGTCCAGCTCGGCGAGCAGCGACCGGACGAGCGGCGCCTGCAAGTCCGCCAGCACGGTCCGGAGCCGCGGGATGACGGCGAGCGAGTGCTTCAGGCCGACGAGATCGCGCGGGCCCGCGGTGCCGAGAGCGGCGCGGGCGACGAGCCGCTCGAGATCCTGAACGGCTTTGATCGTGTCCCGGAACTTGCCGCGTTCGGTGTTGTGAAACGCCAGTTCCTCGACTGCGTCGAGGCGATCGCGAATCGGCTCGAGCGAGACCAGCGGGCGGAGCAGCCACGATCGCAGGAGACGGCTGCCGATCGACGTCACGGTTCGATCGAGCTCGTCGAGCAGCGATCCGGCGCGGGTGCCCTCGGATCCTTCGAGAATCTCCAGGTGCTTCAGCGTCGTCGGATCGATCAGCAGCGCGTCGGCGCGCTGGCGGTAGGCCACCGACCGCACGTGAGCGAGGTCGACCTTCTGAGTCTCGCGCAAGTGATGGACGAGCGCTCCGGCCGCGGCGATGGCCGCTGGATGACCGTCGAGCCCGAAACCCTCGAGGCCTCCCGCACGCAGCTGGTCGAGGAGCGTGCGCTGTGCTGCCGCGAGCTCGAACGACCAGTCCGCGATCGGGGTGATGGGAAGGCCCGAGGCGACAACCGGCGGAATCGCCGTCGCCGCACCGCCTTCTCCCGACGGAACGACGATCTCGCGCGGGCGCAGCACGGCGAGCTCGTCGGCGAGCGCCTGCATCCCACCGGGTCCGGCGTATTCGGCGGCGCCGAACTCTCCCGTGGACAGGTCGAGCAGCGCCACGCCAATGAGGCCGCCGGGGCGCGGCGCGGGCTCTCGTGAACCGACCGCTGCTGCTTTCGAACCCGGCGCCTGGTACACCGCCATCATGAATGCCGGCTCGCGCGCATCGAGATAGTTCGAGTCGGTCAGCGTGCCGGGTGACACGACGCGGACGACTTCGCGCTTGACGACACCCTTGGCCTTGCGCGGATCCTCGACCTGGTCGCAGATGGCCACCCGGAAGCCGCGCTTCACCAGGCGCGCGATGTAGCCGTCGACGGCGTGAAAAGGGACGCCGCACATCGGGATGCCGCCGCCGTTGGCGTCCTTCGATCTCGACGTCAGCGTGATCTCGAGCGTGCGTGCAGCGACCAGAGCGTCCTCGTAGAAGATTTCGTAGAAGTCGCCCATCCTGAACAGCAGAATGGCGTCGCGATGCTGCTGCTTGGCGTCGAGGTACTGACGCATCGCGGGCGTCACCGTCGCTGACATATGCTTAACAGTCTATGCCAGCTTCCAGCGGTCAGTTGACGGCTGACACCCCGTAGACATGCGAGTCCTGGCGCTCGACACGACGACGCGCGCGGGCAGCGTCGCGCTGGTCGAGGACGATCGCGTCGTCGGCGTACAGCGCGGCGACGATTCGCGAACGCACGCGCTGCGTCTGCCGGCCGAGATCGTCGCGCTGACAGAGGCTCATCGCTGGCCGCTGTCGGAGATCGATCTCTACGCGGTGGCCTCGGGTCCGGGATCGTTCACGGGCCTGCGCATCGGGATCGCCACAATCCAGGGGCTCGCGTCGGTGAACAGCCGGCGCGTCGTCGGCATATCGGCCCTCGAGGCGCTCGGGCACGCGGGAAGCGACGGCCTCGGCGAAGGCGCGTGGATTGCAGCATGGATGGATGCGCACCGGCGCGACGTCTTCACCGCGCTCTATCGTGTGACGGCGGCGAGGCCCTACAGCCGCGGGCGACTGACGGAGATCGAAGGTCCCGCAGTGGGCAATCCCGCTGCGGTGCTCGCGCGCTGGCGAACGCTGACTACGGCGTTTTCGGCGACCTTTGTCGGCGACGGCGCGGTCTTGTATGCGGCCGACATCGGGCGCGAGTCGCCGGCGAGCGTCGTCGCAGCCGGCGCCGGATCTCGCCGGCGCGATCGGTCTGCTGGCCGTCGACCGGGCATCGGAGGCGCTCGAACCATCCGGCGTGCGTCCGTTGTACGTCCGCCGGCCCGACGCGGAGATCGCGAGAGACGAAAAATTACTATCGTCGAAAGGTTCTTCAAAGGACACTTGAATGGCTTCATGGGCTCGCTGGTCATAGAACCGTTGACAGCCGCCGATGTTGACGACGTTCTGGCGCTCGAGGAGGCCGCGTTCACCAACCCGTGGACACGGGCGATGTACCTCGCCGAACTGGACAACACGGGCGTCTCTTACTGTTTTCTCGCACGCAATGAGAGCCGGCAGGCCGTCGGCTTCTGCTCGTTCTGGCGAGTCCTCGACGAATTGCACATCAACAACCTGGCCGTGCTGCCCGACCTCCGGCGCACGGGCATCGGGTCCACGCTGCTCGCATTTGTTTTGCAGAAGGGCGTCGAGCTCGGCGCGCAGCGCGCGACGCTCGAAGTCCGGCGCTCGAACGAGGTCGCGCGAATGCTGTACGACCGGTTCGGCTTCTCGGTGGCCGGCGTGCGCGTGAACTACTACTCCAAACCGGTCGAAGACGCGCTGGTGTTGTGGCGGGAAGGACTCACGGGAATCGCTGACACGCCCCATACCGGATCTTGAAACGACAGGGGGGTTATGTTACGTTCCCTTCACATGACGAAGGAGGGGGGCTATGCAAGCAGAACCGCTTGGCGCCAAGACTGAGTCGCTGCAGACCGACGAGGAATTCCACAGCCTCACGGTCCAGCATCATCAACTCGAAGATCGCCTGCACGAGCTGACCGCCAAGCATTACCTCTCAGAACCCGAACAAGTTGAAGAAGTCACCCTCAAGAAGAAAAAGCTCCAACTCAAAGATCGCATGGAACTGCTCATGCGACGCCGCCGCCAGGATCAGACGCACGGCTGAGCCGTTTCACGCAACGCGCGCACAGCCGTCGCGCGCACGCGCCGGATTCTGCCGATGATGCGGTTCGATCGCGCCGGGGCTCCGTTTGTCGGCGGCGCCTGGCTGATCGCGCTCGTGGCAGGGCTGTACGTCGGCTGGGCGTTCGCGCTGCCATTCGTCGCGCTGGGCGCCTTCTTCGCATTCTTCTTCCGCGACCCGGAGCGCACATCTCCGGACGAAGCGCACCTGGTCCTGTCGCCCGCCGACGGCCAGGTGAAGTTCGTCGGCGCCTCGGAGCCGGGCGTTGCGCCTCCGGGTGAGTGGAAGCAGATCAGCATCTTCCTGTCGCCGATGGACGTGCACGTGAACCGCATTCCCGCGTCGGGGACGGTCACCCGCGTGAACTACACGCCGGGGAAATTCCTCCCCGCGTACCGGCACGAGGCCGCGGCCGTGAACGAGCGGAGCGAAGTGTGGATCGACCGCGGCAACGGGCAGATGGTCGTCGCGCGCCAGGTGGTCGGCATCCTCGCCCGGCGGGTCGTGTGCCGCGCGCAAGTCGGCGAGCAGGTGCGGGCGGGCCAGCGCTTCGGCATCATGAAATTCGGTTCGCGCATGGACGTGTTTCTGCCGCCGAGCGCCACGATTCGCGCCAGGGTCGGCGAGATGGTCCGCGGCGGCGAGACCATCATCGCGGTGTTAGACTGAAACCCAGAGGCTGACGCGTCAGCGTTCCAGCAGACACACATGCTCGAGCAGAACCAGGGACGTTTGCGGTTTCTGCGGCGATCGACCGATCCCCGCCGCAACAGACTGCGCCGCGGCGTGTACCTGCTGCCCAGCCTGCTGACGATGGGCAACATGTTCTGCGGGTATGCGTGCGTGGTCTACGCCATGCGCGGCGAGTACGCCACCGCGGCGCCGTTCATCGGCTTTGCCGTGGTCCTCGACATGCTCGATGGCCGGATCGCGCGCATGACGAATACGACCAGCGAGTTCGGGGTCGAGTTCGACTCGATGGCCGACATCATTTCGTTCGGTATTGCGCCGGCCATCCTGTCTTTCTCGTGGGGGCTGCAGGCGCTCGGCCGTCTCGGCTGGGCCGCCGGCTTCATGTTCGTGGCGGCGGCGGCGATGCGGCTCGCGCGCTTCAACATCCAGAGCGGCGGCAGCGGCGACAAGCGGTACTTCGTCGGGATGCCGAGCCCCGCCGCGGCCGCGATTCCGGCCGCGACCGTGTTCGCCTATCCGGATGGTCTGACCGACTACCGCGCGGCGCTGCCGGCGCTGGCGATGGTGCTCGTGCCGGCTGCGTTGATGGTGAGCACGATCCGGTTCCGCAGCTTCAAGACGCTCGACTCGAAAAGGCGGCGACCCTACACCGTCCTGATCTTCGTCGCCGCGGGCATCGTCGCGATCGCCACGCACCCGCAATGGACGCTGGTGGTCATCGCGTACAGCTATCTCTCGTCGGCCTTCATCGGGATGGCGATCACGCGGTTCAAGCATCGCGGCGCGACTCCTGCCACCGAAGGCGATCTTCCAGCCGGCGATCGACGAGACAGCGCCGCGCGTTAGCGCACCTGCGGCAGGCTATCCAACGCATCGCCGCCAACGGCCTATAATCCCCCACGACCATCGGATGAGGAGGCTGTGATGTCGCGTGCCCTTGTTGCCGTCTGTGCGTGGGTCTCGATGCTCGTGGCGGCGCCCGCGTACGCGCAGGAAGGCGCGGCCCTCTATGCCCAGCGTTGCGCCTCCTGTCACGAAGGGGGACAGGTCGCGCGGGCACCGGCGCGCGACGTCATCGCCGCGCTCACACCCGAGCGAATCGTCGGCGCACTCGAATCGGGGACGATGCGGGTGCAGGGCGAATCGCTCACACCGGAGCAGCGGCGCGCGATCGCCGCGTATCTTTCCGTCTCGCGGCCGGCGCCTGCCAGCAGTGCAGCAGCGGCGCCGGTCGCCGGCCCGCGCTGCGAGGGGGACAGTTCTCTGCGGTTGTCTTCCACGGACTGGCGCGCGTGGGGAGTGACTCCCGCCAACGATCGTTTTCAGCGGCAGCCCGGATTCTCGTCCGCGCAGGCAGCGGGGCTCAAGTTGAAATGGGCCTTCGGGTTCGACGGCGAGAACGCCGCGGCCGCCAACCCGACGATCGTCGGCGATCGCGTGTTCGTCGGCAGCGGCTCGGGACGGGTGTTCGCACTGGGCCTGAAGGACGGCTGCATACACTGGACGTTCAAGGCTGACGGCGGCGTCCGTGCGGCGATCACGGTGGGTGACGCGCGCGACGCCGCCTCCCATCCGACCGCCTATTTTGGCGACATGCGCGCAATGCTCTACAGCGTCGATGCGGTCACCGGCGAGCTGCTCTGGAAGAAGCAGATGGAAGAGCATCGATCGGCGCGAATAACCGGGTCGCCTGTGCTCTATAACGGCAGGTTGTACGTGCCGTTGTCGTCGAGCGAGGAGGGAATCGGCGGGCAACCGTCATACGGCTGCTGCACGTTCCGGGGAAGCGTCGCGGCGATCGATCCGGCGACAGGCGATCTGATTTGGCGGACGTACATGATCGCGGAGGCCGCGACGCCTCGTTCGAAGAACGCCAAGGGTACTCAACTCTTCGGTCCCTCGGGTGCGGCCGTCTGGTCGTCGCCCACCGTGGATACCGTTACCAGGTCACTGTATGTGGCGACCGGCGACGCGTATTCCATGCCCGCCGCTCCGACGACCGATGCGATCGTCGCGCTCGACATCGATACCGGCGCCATCAAGTGGGCGACGCAGGTGACGGCGGGCGACGCATTCAACATGGCCTGCGGCACTGCAGATACGACCAACTGTCCGGAAAAGGCGGGGCCCGATCACGACTTCGGGCAGTCGCCGATTCTCGTCACGCTGCCCGGAGGCAAACGACTGATCGTGGCCGGGCAGAAATCGGGCGTCGTTCACGGGTTCGATCCGGATCAGAACGGGAAGAAGCTGTGGAGCACGACGGTCGGCCGCGGCGGCCTGCTCGGCGGCATCGAATGGGGATCGGCCAGCGACGGACAGAACATGTACGTGCCGCTCTCGGACATTACATTCAAGGAAGCGTCGCAACTCGGTCGCGGCGGGCTGAATCCCGAGGTCGGCGGAGGGCTATTCGCGATACGGCTTGCCGACGGGAAGCAGGCCTGGCTGTCGCGTCCCAACGGCTGCGGCGACAAGCCGTCGTGCAGCCCGGCACTGTCGGCACCAGCCGCGGCGATTCCGGGCGCCGTGTTCGGCGGATCGATCGACGGACATTTCCGCGCGTTTGCGACCTCGGATGGACACGTGCTGTGGGACTTCGACACCGCGCGCGACTTCGACACCGTGAATGGCGTGAAGGCCCGCGGGGGATCGATTGACGTCGGCGGCGCCGCGATTGCCAACGGCGTCGTCGTCACCACGTCCGGTTACCCGCAGTGGGGCGGCATGCGTGGCAACGTGCTGCTGGCGTTCTCTGTCGACGGACGCTAAGAAAGACGTTTCTCTGCGTGCTTCGCGCTCTCCGCGGTTAAAGGCGCGATCGGCAGCGTCATCGTGACCGTCGTGCCGGCGCCACGCTGGCTCGTCACGCCAATCGTTCCGCCGTTCAGTTCGGTGTTCCGTTTGGCAATGGTGAGGCCGAGGCCGGTCCCGGTCGCCTTTGTCGAGAAGTACGGCTCGAAAATCTTGTTCAGCGCGTCCTGATCCATGCCGACGCCCGTGTCGGTCACCTCGACGACGATCGCGCGTGCCGCCGGCGGAGTGCCTGCGGCGCTTTGACGAGTCGCAATCGACAGCCGGCCGCCGCCGGGCATCGCGTGCAGCGCGTTTTCGATGATGTTGGTCAGCGCCCGGGCAAACAGGGTGCGGTCGATCATCAACGGCGGCAGTCCGGCCGGCGCCAGGACTTCGATAGCGATCCGGTGCGACAGCCCGGTTCGGTAAGGCTCCACGACCTCCTCGATGAGCGCCGGGAGCGCGGTCAGTTCCGGCCGTGGCGTCGGCGATGACGCGAAGCTGGAGAACTCGGCCGAAATCTGCCGCAGCAGTTTGACCTGCGACAGGATCGAGCTGACGCACTCGTCCAGCGCCGGCGACAGCGGCCGCCCGCGATCGAGGTTGACCCGCTGCGCGTGCTCGGCCGACAACTGAATCGGCGTCAGCGGGTTCTTGATGTCGTGCGCGACCTGCCGCGCCATGTCGGCCCACGCTTCGAGGCGCTGCGTGCGCTCGAGCTCCCGCCGCTGCCGCTTCAGGTCGGCCGCCATCTGGTTGAAGTCCTCCACCAGCCGGCGCAGTTCGTCCGAGGAGGTGGCAGCCACGCGCGCGTCGAGGTCGCCCCGCGCAATGCGGCGCGTGGCGCGCGTAAAGCCGGTTCACCGGGTCGGCGATTCGCTCGGCCATCCAGTAGCCGAGCGCGGCGCCGAGCAGGCTGAAGAGCACGAGGCCGGACAGCACCCGTCGATCGAGCTCGTCGATCTGCTGCTCGATCTGCTGCGCGCGGTTCGTCATCGGTACGGTGACGATGCCTTCGCGGCCGCCCGCCCGAACGGGAGCGCCCGCCAGCTGGTAGGGAACATCGCCCACCTGCTCCTGGCCGACGTAGGTCGGCAATCGATCGAGCAGGATGGCGCGATAGACATCGCCCGGCGTGCGCGGCGACAGCAGCTGCGACGCGAACAGATCGCGTGCGCTCGTGGCCTGCAGGCGCGTGCGATCGAAGAGGTTCACGTCCTCGTCAATCGCGCGCCGGACCAGCACCATGATCTGGTCGTCGATCGCGTCGAGCGCGGTCGCACCGCGCTGCTGCAGCGCGGCGTAGTCTTCGACCAGCCGCTGCGCCGTGGTGACCGCCTTGGCGGCCGCTTCTGCCGCGCCTTCGAACAGCTGCGTCGCGACGTAGGTCCGGATGAAGATCGCCAGGATGAACACCGGAACGACCGCGCCCGCCCAGAACGCGAGGAACAGCTTGCGGTAGAAGCTGGACCGCACTTCGCGGAGCAGGGCCCGGCCACTGGTGGCCGTTCGGATGCCGAGCGCGCTGAGCAGCGTGAGTCCGGCGAGCAGAACGGCATAGAGCGCCACGGCGAGCATCGCGAGTTCGGCCAGGTTGATCAGATGGCCGAACCAGCTGATCACCGGGTAGCCCAGCGCGTAGATGCCGCCCCGGTCGCTCAGAAAATACACGCGGAATGTCTGGTCGTCGCGATCGAGCGTGGCCCAGAAGGGATCGCGAGATTCCACAAGGCGCTGGAAGACCGGATCGGGCAGCGTCCACACGCGCGTCCCCGACTCGAAGATCGGCGCACGGCTCCAGCCGTAGACGATGAACTCCACGTCCCGTCCCGACACGCCTTCCGGCGCGACCTGGCGATTGGGCCGCAACGACTCCAGATACGGACTCTGCGACGAGATGAACGGGAGCGTCCGGTAGTCGAGCATCACCCTGACGACGATGCTCCCGACCATCTGGCCGCGGACGCAGACGCCTCGCGAAATGCGCAGGACGTGACGCTCGCTGGATCCGAACGGCGACACCTCATCGAACGGTTCGTCCCAGCTGCACCCCTGCGATCGATATTCGGTGGTGACGTACTCGGGCAGGCTCAGTCGGAACGCGCTGACGAGGCGGCCGGCGGCGCTGTAGACCTCGACCCCCGACGTCAATCGGTAGGTCGCCAGATCGGTGCGGAACCAGACGGCGAATGCACGCGCCGGATCGCCGGCCGGGGTCGCGCCGTCGAGGCGAACCAGCCCATCGAGCGAGGGAATCGCATCGATTTGCTCGACGGCCCGCTGCAGCCGGCGCTGCAGGTCTTCTCGCAGGCTCGCCGCCTGTGGACCGAACGTCGTCGCGATCAGCCGCTCCTTGGCGTCGGTGGCGTGGGCCAGCAGCGACGGATACATCGCCACCGCGGGCGTCAGCAGGGCGAGGAAAAAGACGGCGAGCCGCGCCGCCTGGGAGATGCGGCGCATGCGTCCGTTCGCGCGCGCGAGCGCCAGCGCGCACGCCGCCGAGACGAGGAGCGCGATCCACATCGGTCCCACTGGGACCGCGCTTCCCGGGCGCGGACCCAGGGCGAATCCGACGAGCGCACCCGCGAGCCAGCCGCACACCGCGGTGACGCGCCACCAGAGTCCCCGCGGCACGCGGAGCAGGGAGGCCGGGAGTCGAATGATGGCGGCGGCGGCCCAGATCACCGACGCGTGGAGCAGAACGAGCGCGAACTCGACGGCAAGCCGCCCGGCACTCAGCGGGTGCAGCGAAAAATGCAGAAGGTCGAGGTTCGTGTCGGCAACGACGTTCTGCAGCAGGCGCTCGTATCCCCACATCAGCCACGCGGTCACGACGCCTGCCAGCACGAACCCGGCAGCCACGCCTATGCGGACACCGGCAGTCGGCGCCAGCATCCGCATGCGCGGCCGGCCAAACCGGCGACGCTCGATCAGGTCGAGCAGGAACCAGACGACGGCCGCCATCGAAAGGGTCGTGAGCAGGAGATCGATCGGCGTCGGGCCCGGAGTTTCGGCGAGCGGCGTGAGCGCCAGGTACAGCACAACACGTGCGCCGACGACGATCGCGACGAGCGCCGGCGGTCATCGCGAGAAAGCGGCTCAACTCCCGCGTCTGACGGCGACGATCCATCAACGGCCCGGCGCACAGCAGCAGCGTGACGGCGACAACGCCCAGCACCGCGGCTCGCGTCATTGCGCGCCAGCGCGCGCGCGCCGCCGCGAGTTCGGCCGGCGAGCACGTCCGCCTCGAGCACGAAGGCGCCGTCGCGTCCGGACACGGTGAAGCGGAACGGCTGCGTCGGCGACTCAGCGCCGCCGGCACGAACCCGGACCGCTACCGGCGCTATCGACGTCGCCATCTCGAACGTTTCGGACAGTCCGGGAGCCCCGCGTGCCGTGCCGAGCGCCTGCTCGACGACGACGGTGGCGACCCGTAGGCCGTCGCGGGAAACCGGCTCGGTCCGGATCAAGCCGGGGCCGAGCGACCCGGGCACCACCATGAGCGTCGCGGGCCCGAGGACGACTTCCTTCCGCAGCTCGGACACCCGGCCGGCCCAGGCGAGCGGGTTGGCCAGGGCGTCGTAGATGGTGATGCCGGTGCGTCCGCCTTCCTCCTCCGGCAGCGCGGCGGCGACGACGTCGAACAGCCGCTTCAGACTCGCGGGATCGCGCGGAACAGCGCGAGCGGTGTCCGGCTGCGCGGCGACGCGGGCAGCGATGCCCTGCAGGGTCGCGGCGCTGGCATCGAAATGCTGCCGCAGTTCGGTCTCGACCCGGGCAAGCGCCGACTGGTCGGACGGGCCAAAGCGGGCCCGTTCGACGCCGTAGCCAATGAGCCCGACGACGAACGCGATTGCAAGGCCAACGCGCACGATGCGCATGGTGAGGGGCACGATCACTCACAGGATACACGGGTGTATGATTTGCGCTCCACACCTGCAGGAAGGACTCCGATGATGCGAACCGCGTTCGTACTGGCGGCACTCCTGTCGGCGCAGGCCGCCATGGCCCAGCCCGCGAGGACCCTCGACATCTACTTCATCGACGTCGAGGGCGGCCAGGCGACGCTCATCGTCACGCCGGCGCGGCGAGTCGTTCCTGGTCGATGCGGGGTGGGGCGGCGCGAACGGACGCGACGCCAAACGGATCATGACGGTCGCGCGCGACGCCGGCATCTCCCAGATCGACTACCTGATGGTCACGCACTTCCACAACGATCACGACGGAGGGGTGCCGGAACTCTCGCGCCTCATCCCCATTCGCAACTTCGTCGACTACGGTGAGGCGATCGAGAAAGGCAAGAAGGTCCAGGAACCCTACGAAGCGTATGCGCAGGTCCGCCGGAAGGGCGCGCACCTCGAGCCCAAGGTGGGAGACAAGCTGCCGCTGAAGGGTATCGACGTACAGATCGTCAGCGGCCGCGGCAAGACCCTGACCGAGCCTCTTTCAGGCGCAGGCCAGGACAACCCGGCATGCGCCGCATTCTCGAAACGCGCCAACGACTTCACCGAGAACGCGCGGTCGTTTGGCTTTCGTCTCAGCTACGGCAAGTTCACGTTCCTCGATCTGGGCGACCTCGTGTGGAACGAGCTCGGACAGCTCGTGTGTCCGCGCGACATGCTCGGGCATGTCGACGTGTACCTGATGGCACACCACGGCAACGCGTTCTCGGGCGTTCCCGCAGTGACCGCCGCCGTACGCCCTCGCGTGGTGATCCTGAACAACGGCGAAACCAAGGGCGGCGATCGGAAGGCCTTCGAGACGCTTCACGACCTCAAAGACCTCGAGGATCTGTGGCAGCTCCATCATTCGGCGAACAAGGGTGCCACGCAGGCCGACGAGAAGTTCATCGCGAACCTCAGCGAGGACACGGCCTACCGGCTCAAGCTGTCGGCAGGCCAGGACGGCGCGTTCGCGATTACCAACGCGCGCACGGGCTTTACCAAACGCTACGACGCGAAGTAACGTGAACTCGATGTGGATTTGAAGCACCTGCTCAAGCGCGGCGCGCTGCTGGCCGCGGCCAATTGGCAGACCGTCGCGATTCAGTTCGTGGCGGAGACGACGTTTCAGGCGCTGCTCGCCGTGCCGCTCCTGGGCGCCGCGGTGCTGGTCGCCGTGCTGCTCGGGGGCGATCTCGCCGAACTGCTGCACGGCAACCTGCGAGAGATCTTCACGACGATCGCCAGAACGCTGCTGTCGGAACCGTTCGCGCTCACGGCGTTCGTGACCGCGTTTGCCGTCGTCCTTCTCGGCGGCTCCGTGCTGACATTCGCCGTCAAAGGCGGGGTGGTGGAGGTGCTCGTCGCCGCCAATGCCGCCGCCGGCCCAATCGAGCAGCAGCCGCTGACGTTCGAGACGCTCCGCCAGGGGGCACGCTTCACGCTGGAACGGTTCACCGGCGGCTGCGCGCGCTTGTTCCGCTCGTACTTGAAGCTGGGTTTCACGCTGATGATCGTGTACGCCGTGTCGGCCGGCGGCTACCTGGCCTTCGTCGTGTACGGCTATCGGGCGGCCGAAGGGCGCGCGCTGATTATCGGCTGGACGTTCGTGGCCGCGATGTCGGCCGCGCTGCTCGTCGCATGGATGACGGTCGTCAACATGCTCTACCTGCTGCTGCAGATCGCGATGGCCGTCGATGGGATCGGCGTCAGCGACAGCTGCCGGGCGACGATCCGGTTCATTCGCGCTGAATTTCGCGAGCTCGCCGGCGTGTTCCTCGTCGTCCTCGCGCTGGTGGTTGGAGCCACGTTCGCATCGGCGCTCGCCTGGTCGGGTGTCGGCCTGATCGCGTTCGTGCCGCTCGTCGGCCTCGCCGTCTTTCCACTGCAGATAGCGGCGCTCGTGCTGCGCGGCCTGGCGTTCGAGTATCTCGGACTGACGGCGCTCGGCGCCTATCTCACGCTCTACCAGGGCTATGTGTCGCGCCGCGGCGAAATGCTCGGCCACGCCGAGCCCGATCACGGGCGCGGCGGCGGAGTCGTCGGCGTGACAGGCGCAATCTGAATCAGATTCGGCAACGCCGCGACGGCCGGCACGAGCGCCGGCTCCACCGAATGCCTCACGAGCGTCGCCGACGATCCCCTCGCAATCTCCTTGAACAGCATCAGGAGCTGCGGCATGTGCGTCAGGGGATCCTCCAGGGCGTACGGCGTGCGCCTCCACTTCGGCATCGGCCAGTGCGAGAAACGGCAGCGGCCCCTTTTTGGGCGCGGCCTTGCCGGTCGAATCCGCAGGAGCATCGGCGGCGGGAGGGGCCTCGGGCTGCGGCGCCACACCGGTCAGCGTGCCGGCCGCCACGCCATCCTTCAGATTGAACACACGCAGCGGCGGATCTTTTCCGCCGACGACGACTGTCGAGCCCGCCTTGACCGGGCCCCAGGCGGGGCGGAACGGCAGCGGACGCATCCACTGCTGACCGCCCGTCACGCGGTTCATCGCACGAAGCACGTTGTCGAGGGAGACGAAGTACACGTATCGATCGTCGGCGACCGCCTTCCCGATGATGTCGCCGCCTGTCCGCCAGCGCCAGTCGACTTGACCGTCGTCCGCCATCACGCAGTAGAACCAATTGTCCTGCGCTCCGGCGTAGAGGCGATCTTCAAAAGCCAGGATCTCGTTCGGTGCGCCGCCGAGCCGGCGTTGCCAAGCCACATCGCCGCTGGAGACGCTGAGCGCGACGATGCGGTGATCGGTGGTCGGCACGTACACGCGGTCGCCGGCGAGTGCCGGCGCGGCATGCGCGGGCGATTCGAGGTTGCGGCTCCAGATCTGCTGTCCGTCGATGGCCCGTAAGGCGCGGATCTCGCCGGTGGCAAGTGCGACCACGAGCCAACCGTTGTCCCAGACCGGATGGACGGCGAGCTTGTCCGACAGCGGCAGCTCCCAGGCGATCGAACCGTCAGCGCCGCGCAGCGCCTTCAGCGAATCCGCTTCGCGAAGGTAGACGAATCCGCCGCCGGCGACCGGCGCCATCTCGGGCTGCGCCGTGACCAGCCAGCGGCGCGATCCGGAGACCAGGTCGTAGGCCGTCAGGCGATTGCCTTCGATGGACAGGAATGCCAGGGTGCCGTCGTAGGCCGGCGGCTGGGTGAGCAAATTGTTGAGCCCGAGGCTCCAGACGTTTTCGGCCGGCGTCAGAGGAGGAATGCTTCGATCGACCTTCTTCGTCGAGGGTTTTGGAGTGGGGCTGGGAACGGGTGGTTGAGCCCACACCGACGCCGAGATCGAGAGCACGAGCGCACAACCAACAAGCCAGGCGTTCCCGAGAATCTCACGCCGACGCGCGGATGGATTGTCCAGCGCCCCGAGGGCGCGCGAGACCCACGACATTCCTCGAATGATAGCGCGTGACGTCATGCCTCTGGGAACCGACCAACCCCGATCCCGAGCGCACGGTCGAACGCGCACGCCGCCCAGCGGCAACTGGTCTCGCGATGAAGACGTTCAGTCGGCCCAGCCCGACAGACTGTCCATCTTGATGTGGATCTTGTTCAAGGAGTAGAACAAGTCCGGGTCGAACGAGTCGTCGAGGACCCGATCGAACAGCGACACCGACGTCGTCGAGATGAGGCGGCAGCGACCCGCGCCCGGACGGCCAAGGCCGTTCACGAGCGCCATCAGCGCCGACTGCTGCACTGGATTCAGGCCGTGAACGTCGTGAATCACGACGGCTCGCAGGCCACTGATGCCTGAGGCGGCCCGCCTCAACGTCGACCAAAGATGGCCGTCGTCGGCAGCATCGACGACCACCACACCATCGGCGCCGCGTTCGCCGTGCGCCATCGCAATTTCGGTGGCGACCGGGAGCGCGAATTCCGGCGGCGCGGTGATGAGAACGGGGAGTGATGTGCGTGCGGCAACCGCGATGTCGAGAGAAAGCGCCTTCGTCACGTCGGTGGGGTCGATCGAAGAGGTCCTTCCACTGTTCATCAAGTCCATGAGCGCACCTCGCGTCTGGGTTTGGCCTCTTCATACGCGACATTCCTCGATTTTTCGCTTTGCGGACGCTTTGCGGACCCGGGTCTTGTTGTGAGTCGTTAAATCCCAATCACGGAGTGAGTTGTAGCGGAGGATGGGCCGGAAAGCCGCCCGATGCTACGCTGTAGATACGATGATTTTTCGATTCGGGCTCTTCGAGTTGGACACCGATTCCGAGGAATTGCTGAAGGAAGGGCGAACCGTCAGAATTCAGCAACAACCTTACAAATTGCTCTGCCTCCTGGTGGCCCAGGCGGGGAAGGTCGTGTCGCGGGAGGACATCCGATTGGCCCTCTGGGCGGCGGAAACGTTCGTCGATTACGACCAGGGCGTGAACTTCGCGATGAAACAGGTTCGCGAGGCGCTCGGCGATGACGCCGATCATCCCGTGTATGTGCAGACCGTTCCCAAGCGCGGCTACCGGTTCATCGCGCCCGTTGACACGGGTGCGCGCGGAAAGGCGCAGGCGATTCCCGCGGATCGCCCGAGGACGGACCTGACCCTGAACCTGCAGAAGGTCCTGTGGTCAAACATCGCCGAACTGCGACTGGCTGAGGCAGCCCGGGCCAAGCGTCGGCAAATGACCAAGGTGGCTTTGCTCTGGGGCGGCATCGCGATCGCGATTGCCGCGATTGGCGCCATCGCCGTACGCTTCCTGCGCTGACCGCCGCACGTGGAGGCGCCTCGCTCGACCATTGCCGAACCACCAGCAATCAGCCGCGGGGGCATTCGGCCAACAACATCTTGTGGTCTCGCCGCTGTGCACGCCGTTATAATGACGGCTAACCCCTGGTTCCTTCCGTGACCCATCAAACCATCATCGTTCTCGACTTCGGCTCGCAGTTCACGCAGCTGATCGCGCGGCGGCTGCGCGAGTTGTCGGTGTATTCGGAGGTATGGCCGCCGGGCACGCCGATCGAAAAAATCCGGGCACGGCAGCCTGTCGGCATCATCCTGTCGGGCGGGCCGAAAAGCGTCTCGGATCCGGCCGCGCCGAAATGCGACCCGGCCGTTTACACGCTGGGATGCCCCGTGCTCGGCATCTGCTACGGGATGCAGTTGATGGCCGAGCAGCTCGGCGGTCGCGTCGCGCCGGCGGCTTCGCGCGAGTTCGGCCACGCCGTGGTCAGCATCGATCGTACGGCGCCGATGCTCGCAAGCGCCGGCGCGGGGCGCGTCGGCGATCCGGCCGTGCTCTTTGCCGACGTGCCCAATGAGCTGACGGTCTGGGCGAGCCACGGCGACTTCGTCGCGGCCGCGCCGTCGGGATTTTCGGTCGTCGCCACCAGCGCCAATGCGCCGATCTCGGCCATGTCGGACCCGGCGCGCGCGCTCTACGCCATTCTGTTTCACCCCGAGGTGGTGCACACCGACCACGGGCTCGAGATCCTGCGGAACTTCGCGTACGGCGTCTGCCACTGCACCGGCGACTGGACGATGGCGTCGTTTGTCGAGGAAGCGACGGCCCGGGTGCGCGCGGCAGCAGGGCAGGGGCGGGTCGTCTGCGCGTTGAGCGGCGGGGTCGACTCCACGGTGGCGGCGGTGATCATCCACCGCGCCGTCGGAAGCCAGTTGACCTGCATCTTCGTGGACAACGGCGTGTTGCGCCATGAAGAGGCGACGCAGATCCGGAAGCGCTACGAGCGCCTGGAGCTCCCGCTGGTGTTCGTCGATGCGTCGAAGCTGTTTCTCGACCGGCTGGCCGGCGTGACCGATCCGGAGAAGAAGCGGAAGATCATCGGCGCGACCTTCATCGATGTCTTCGAAGCCGAGGCGGCGAAACTCGGTCAAGTGGATTTCCTCGCGCAGGGCACGCTCTATCCCGACGTCATCGAGTCGATTTCCATCGTGGGTCAGTCGTCGATGATCAAGAGCCACCACAACGTGGGCGGCCTGCCCGAGCGGATGCGGATGAAGCTGATCGAGCCGCTGCGCGAACTGTTCAAGGACGAAGTGCGCGCGGTCGGCCGGAAACTGGGGCTCGACGAGGAATTCGTCGTGCGGCAGCCGTTCCCCGGACCGGGACTTGCTGTCAGGATTCTCGGCGAGGTGACCCCCGCGCGGATTGCGCTGCTGCAAAAGGCCGACGCGATCGTGTCGGAGGAAGTGAAGCGCGCCGGCTGGTACACGAAACTGTGGCAAAGCTTTGCGGTGCTGCTGCCGGTGCAGAGTGTGGGCGTCATGGGCGACGAGCGGACCTACGAATACACGGTCGCGATCCGCGCCGTCGAGAGCCGCGACGGGATGACCGCCGACTGGGCCCGCCTGCCGCACGATCTGCTGGCCAGCATCTCGTCGCGCATCGTGAACGAGGTCAAGGGGATCAATCGCGTGGTCTACGACATCTCGTCGAAACCGCCGTCAACCATCGAGTGGGAATGAGCGAGTTCGTTCACCTTCACCTGCACACCGAATTCTCGCTGCTCGACGGCGCGTGCCGGATCGACGAGCTGCTCGATCAGGCCGTCAAGCTGAAGATGCCGGCGATCGCGGTCACCGAGCACGGGAACATGTTCTCGTCGGTGATCTTCCACGACCACGCGCGCGCGCGCGGGCTGAACCCGATTCTCGGATGCGAGGTGTACGTGGCGCCCGGCGATCGGCAGGATCGCAGCGGCGTGCCTGGCGCGACACAGAATCACCTTGTCCTGCTGGCCGAGAACCTGGAGGGGTACCACAACCTGATCAAGCTGGTGTCCTCGGGCTACACCGAAGGGTTCTACTACAAGCCACGCATCGACAAGGCGCTGCTTGCGCAGCACTCGAAGGGGCTCATCGGCCTCAGCAGCTGCCTCAAGGGTGAAGTCGCCGAGGGGTTGTCACACCAGCAGGATCGGAAAGCGATCGAAGCCGCGGCCGCGTATCGCGACATCCTCGGCCCGGACAATTTCTTCCTCGAGATGCAATGGCACGGCATCGAGGAACAGCGGCTCGTGAACAGCGGCCTGCCGGCGATCGCAAAGGATCTCGGGCTGCCGATGGTCTGCACCAACGACGTGCACTACCTGCAGGCCGCGGACGCCCACCCGCACGACATCCTGCTCTGCATCGGCACCGCCAAGGCGTTCAGCGATCCCAAGCGCCTGCGCTACGACGCGAAGGAGTTCTTCCTGAAGACCGCCGACGAGATGGCGGAGACCTTCAAGGACTACCCGGACGCGCTCGCCAACACGATGCGGATCGCCGAGCGCTGCAACGTGAAGATCGCCGAGGGCGAGAACTTCCTGCCCGACTTCGACGTGCCGATCGGCTACACGGTCGACACGTATTTCGAGAAGGTGGCGCGCGACGGCTTCGCGCAGCGGCTGCCTCGACTGCAGCAGCTGGCTCTGGCCGGCGCGCTGCGCCACACGATCGACGAGTACGAGCGGCGCCTCACCTACGAGCTCGACATGATCAAGATGATGAAGTACCCCGGGTACTTCCTCATCGTCTGGGACTTCATCCGCCACGCGCGTGAAAAAGGCATTCCCGTCGGTCCCGGTCGCGGTTCCGCCGCGGGCAGCCTCGTCGCGTACTGCATGCGGATCACGGATGTCGACCCGATCGACTACGACCTCATCTTCGAGCGCTTCCTGAATCCCGACCGCATCTCGCTGCCGGACATCGACATCGACTTCTGCGAGCGGCGCCGCGGCGAGGTGATCGACTACGTCACGCAGAAATACGGACGCGAGAAGGTCGCGCAGATCATCACCTTCGGGACGATGAAGGCGAAGGCGGTGGTCCGCGACGTGGGCCGCGTGCTCGAGATGTCGTTCGCCGACGTCGACAAGGTCGCCAAGCAGATTCCGCCGGCGCTCGACATGACGCTGGCCAAGGCGCTCGAGGAGAGCGAGACGCTCCGCCAGATGGAGCAGACCGACCCGAAGGTGAAGGAGCTCCTGAGCGTCGCGCGCCGCCTCGAGGGCATGACCCGGCACGCGTCGGTCCACGCGGCGGGCGTCGTCATCGCGCCGAAGGCGATCACCGAGTACGCGCCGCTGTACAAGGGAGCCCGCGACGAAATCGTGACGCAGTGGTCGATGAAGGAGATCGAGCGCGTCGGCCTCCTGAAGATGGACTTCCTGGGTCTGAGCACGCTGACGTTGATCTTCGACGCGATTGCGGAGATCAAACGCACGACCGGCGTGGAGCTCGACATCGACAGCGTGCCGCTCGACGACGAGAAGACGTACCAGATCTTCCAGGACGGACAGACCTACGGGATCTTCCAGTTCGAGAGCAGCGGCATGCGCGACATCCTGCGCAAGTCGAAGCCGCAGCGGCTCGACGATCTCATCGCGCTCAACGCGCTGTACCGTCCCGGTCCGCTGCGCAGCGGCATGGTGGACGACTACATCGCGCGCAAACAGGGGAAGACGGAGATCAAGTACGACTTGCCGGCGCTCGAGCCGATTCTCGCCGACACCTACGGCGTCATCGCGTACCAGGAACAGGTGATGCGCATCTCGAACGTGGTCGCCGGTTTCACGCTCGGCGAAGCGGACCTGCTGCGCAAGGCGATGGGCAAGAAGAACGCCGAGGTCATGGCGAAGATGCGCGGCAAGTTCGTCGAGGGCGCCAGGAAGCTCGGCACGAGCGAGAAGAAAGGCGCGCCGCTCTTCGACCTGATGGCGCACTTCGCCGGCTACGGCTTCAACAAATCGCATTCGACGGCGTATGCCTTCCTCGCGTATCAGACCGCCTATCTCAAGGCGAACTACCCGTGGCATTTCGCGGCGTCGCTCCTGACCATCGAGTCGCAGAACACCGACAAGCTCGCGCTGTATCTCGGTGAGTGTCGCGATCGCGGCATCCCGGTCCTGCCGCCCGATCTCAACGCGAGCCAGCTGCGATTCACGGTCGAACCCGGCAAAGGCGTGCGGTTCGGGCTGACGGCAATCAAGAACGTCGGCGAGGGCGCGATCGAGTCGCTGCTGAACGTGCGTCAAGGCACAGGGGCGCATCAAGTCGCTCGAGTCGCTGTGCGAGGAGCTCGATCTGCGTCTCGTCAACAAACGCGTGTTCGAGAGCCTCACGAAGGCGGGCGCCTTCGACTCGCTCGCGAAGGGCACCAGCTACGAGGAATTGCCGACCCGGGCGCTGCGCCCACGCATCCTCGCGGCCGTTGACGCCGCCTGTGAGTACGGCGCGCGCGCGCAGCGCGATCGCGATCAGGGCCAGGCCGGGCTGTTCGGTCCGAGCGAAGACGAGATGGCCAGCGCCGCTGGCGATGGACTGGGCGGCGCGCGTCTTCCCGAGGCCGCGCCCTGGACGGAAGCGGAGCAGCTGGGCTTCGAGAAGGAGACGCTCGGGCTCTACTGGAGCGGACACCCGGTGGATCGCTACGCCGACGCGCTCAAGCTCTTTGGCGCCAAGACGGTTGCCGACCTCGCCGAGGCTCAACCCGTCGCCGAGAGCGGCGATTCCTGGGGCGCCGGGGGACGCAAACCGATCGAGCCCGATACGTCAGTGGGCGGCATCGTCGCCGCCTGCCGTCAGCTGAAGACCCGCAAGGGCGACAAGATGGCGGTGTTCACGCTCGAGGACGCGATCGGCGGCGTCGAGATCGTGGTCTTTCCCGAGGCGTACGCCCGCTCGGCCGCGTTCATCGAAAGCGGCACGATGGTCCTCGTGCGCGGTAAGCTGGAGCGCGACGACGAAACCGTCCGGATCCTGGCGACCGAGATCGCTCCGATCGACAGCGTTCGCGAACGGCTGGCGCGCGAGGTGGCGATTCATCTCCGGAAGCCGGCCGACCGCGGGATGCTCGAGAGCCTCGGCGAAGTCTTTTCGCGGCACAGGGGAGACCGGAAGGTGTCATTCGAGGTCGAAACAGGGGAACCTGGGAGCCGGCTGCTGGTCCGGGTCGATGTCAGCTCGCAAATCCGGGTGCGGCCGTCGCCGGCGCTGATTTCCGAGGTCGAGCAGATCGTCGGCACAGGATCGGTGGAGCTGCGATAGATGCCTCCTGAAACACTCGACTTCGAAGAGCCGATCGCGGTCGTCCTCAAGGAGATCGACACGCTCAACCAGCTGCCGCAGACCGACGCGCGCGATCGCGAGATCGAGTCGCTGAAGCGGCGTCTCGAGTCGGTGCGCCGGGATCTCTACAAGTCGCTGACGCCGTGGCAGCGGGTCCTCGTCGCGCGGCATCCCGACCGCCCCAGCCTCGAAGATTTCATCCAGCGGATCTTCACCGGCTTTACCGAGATTCACGGCGACCGACGCTACGCCGACGACCACGCGCTGATGACCGGGATGGCCGACTACAAGGGGCAGCCGGTGCTGATCGTCGGGCACGTGAAGGGCAAAGACACCAAGGAGAAAATCTTCCGCAACTTCGGTTACGCCCGGCCCGAGGGCTATCGCAAAGCGATGCGCGCGATGCGGCTGGCCGAGAAATTCAGCCGGCCCGTCATCGTGTTCGTCGACACGCCGGCGGCATATCCCGGCATCGAGTCCGAGGAGCGCG
The DNA here is from genome assembly GCA_963794305.1 of uncultured Acidobacteriota bacterium. GTDB lineage: Bacteria > Acidobacteriota > Vicinamibacteria > Vicinamibacterales > CAVVIG01 > CAVQFC01. The sequence continues at coordinate 94,825 of CAWCDQ010000031.1, forward strand.
GCGTCGCCGAGGCGATCGCCGTCAACCTCCGCGACATGATGCTGCTCGACACACCGGTGATCGTGATCGTGAGCGGCGAGGGCGGGAGCGGAGGCGCGCTCGGGATCGCGATCGGCGATCGCGTGCTGATGCTGGAGCACGCGATCTACAGCGTCATCCCTCCCGAGGGGTGCGCCGCCATCCTGTGGCGCGATCCCGCGAAGAAGGTCGAGGCCGCCGAAGCGCTGAAATTGACCGCTCCGGACCTGCTGCAGGCCGGCATCATCGATGAAATCGTCCCCGAGCCGATTGGCGGCGCCCACACCGATCCTGCGGCCGCCGCGGCACAAGTCGATCGCGCGCTCAGCCAGTGTCTGGCGGAGGTGACCGCGCTGTCGAGCGACAGACGACTCGAGGCGAGGTACGTGAAGTTCAGGAACATGGGGCGGCTGGGTATCGACTTCACGGACGGGTAGCCGTTCCCCGCCGGAGCACTGGTTTTTATCCGCGGATTACGCGGATGACGCGGATTCGGCCGGGCTACCACGTCCGGCGCCGGCCGCGAAGCGGCCGGTTGGGACGCGAGGCGGATGGCGTGAACACGAGCGACACGACTCCCACGCTCGTGTTCACACCATCCGCCTTCGCATCCCGCGCGGCTGCGCCGCGCCGCCGGACGTTCATGCGGCTTCGAGCGGCGTGCAGCGTCACCGGAGCTGCGACGGATCGTTGTTGAATCCGCGTCATCCGCGTAATCCGCGGATGATTTTCTTGTCAGGACGTGAATGCCGACGATTGGTCCGCGGTGGGATACTCTGAACTGCGACGATGCCGCCGCTGACGCGCTCGCGGCGGCGCTGAAGATCTCGCCAATCGTCGCGAAGCTCCTGTGTCAGCGCGGTCTGTCCGACCCCGAGCTCGCCGATCGGTTCCTGAATCCTTCGCTGGATCACCTCCACGATCCGATGCTCCTGGCCGACATGGGCGTCGCGGTCGATCGCATCATGGGGGCGCTCGCGCGCAAGGAAAAGATCGCGATCCACGGCGACTACGATGTGGACGGCGTCACCTCCACGGTCATCCTGCGGCGCGCCCTCGAGTTGCTCGGCGGCAACGTGATGCACTTCATCCCCGAGCGGCTCAAGGACGGATACGGTCTGCAGCCGGCGGCGATCGAACGGCTTCACGCGGACGGCGTGGGCCTGGTGATCTCGGTCGACTGCGGCATCCGGGGAGCCGAAGCCGGGCGTCGGGCCCGGGAACTCGGTGTCGATCTGATCATCACCGACCACCACGAGCCCGATACCGAGCTGCCGCCGGCGCTCGCCATCATCAACCCGAAGCGGACCGATTGCCGTTACCCCGACAAGTACCTGGCCGGCGTCGGCGTCGCCCTGAAGCTGGTCCAGGCGCTTTGCGCTCGCGCGGGCCGCGAGAAGCTGCTGCCGGGATTCATCAAGGTGGCGGCGATCGGTACGCTCGCCGACGTGGTTCCGCTGGTTGGCGAGAACCGGGTCATCGCGAAGCTGGGGCTCGACCTGCTGACGAAAGGCCCGCACAAGGTGGGGCTGCGCGCCCTCATCGACGTGTGCGGCCTGACCGGCAAAACGATCGACAGTTACCACATCGGATTCATGCTCGCGCCTCGCGTGAACGCCGCCGGCCGCATGAGCACGCCCGACATCGCCGCCCGCCTGTTCCTGGCCGACGATGAAGCGCTCGTGGAGGAGGTGCGTCAGCTGGCGCTGCAGCTCGACGGCGAGAACATCAAGCGGCAGGAGGAAGAGGCGGAGATCCTGGCGGCCGCGAAGAAGATCGTGCAGACGGATCCCGAAGTCGGCGCGCGCTCGATCCTCGTGGTTGCCGGCGAAGGCTGGCATCGCGGCGTGATCGGGATCGTCGCGTCGAAGCTGATGGACACCTTCCACAGGCCGGCCATCGTGTTGTCGGTGGAAGGCGACATCGCGCACGGCTCCTGCCGGAGCTTCTCGCGATTCGACATGCTCGCCGCGCTCGAGCGCTGCGCGCCTCTGATGATGCGGTTCGGCGGCCACAAGCAGGCCGCAGGGCTCACGCTCGATGCGAGCCGGATCCGCGAACTGCGACTCGCCGTCAACGCGATCGCCGACGAAACCCTGGGACCCGACGATCTGATGCCGCGCCTGCGGATCGACGGCGGCCTCGCCTTCCGCGAGATCACGGGCGGCGTTGCAGCCGGAATCCTGGCGCTCGCCCCGTTCGGCGCCGGCAACCCTCGCCCGGTGTTCGCGGCTCGCGGCGTCGAGATCATCGACGGCCCCCGCAAGCTGAAGGAGCGGCACTTGAAGATGTCGCTGAAGCAGGAAGGCCGCATCTTCCGCGCGGTGGCATGGCGCGCCGCCGAGCGTCACGACTTCCTCGCCGAGCACAAGGCCGCGCTGGACGTCGCCTTCTCGCTCGAACAGAATTATTACAATGGCAATACGTATGTCGAGCTCACCCTGGCCGACCTCAAGAGCCCAGAGGACCTGAAGGGGATCTGACGCCGCATGAAACGCTGGCAACGCCGCGCTCGCCTGACAATCGCCCTGTTCGGCGTCGTGTTCGCGGTCTTCGTCGCCCGCGAGTTGAAGCGGCGCGACCCGCCGTCGGTCTCCGCACCAACCCCCCGCACCGATCCCGGGGCCGTCGTCGAAACGCGCGCCGGCACGACGACCCACCTGACCGGAAACCGCGAAGACGTCTCGATCACCTTCAAGCAGCAATCGGTCTACGAAGACGGCACGAGCAAACTGCAGGGCGTCACCGTCGTCTTCGACGAGCGCAACGGCGACCGCACGTTCACGATCACCGGCAACGAGGGACGACTCGGCAAGGACGCCGCCTCGATGGCGCTCGACGGCGCGGTGAAAATGGTGGGGTCCGACGGCATGACGGTGCTCACCGAGCACGCGACCTACGCGGATGCCGACGGCGTGGTCCGGGCGCCGGGCCCGGTGGACGTGACGCGCAACAGGATGCACGCGACCGGCAACGGCATGACGTGGGAGAAAACGCCCGACGTGCTGACGATCCTCGATCAGGCCGTCGTGCACATCGCGCCGGAGAACCCCGCCGACGGGCCGTCGGATGTCAGCGCCGGAACGGCTGTCTTTGCGCGCCGCGAGAAGTACCTGCGCTTCGAGCGCGCCGTGAGAATGCTGCGCAGCGGCCAGAACATCGAGGCGGAATTCGCGGTGATGCACCTCAGCGACGACGAGAAGCGCATCCAGACCGTCGAGCTCCACGACAGGACCCGCATCACGTCGACGAAGGTGAGCCCCGGCGGTCTGCAGTCCATGAGCGGCGGCCAGATGAACCTCAACTATGCCCCGGACGGCGAGTCGCTCCAGCACGCGCTCGTCGCGGGCGACGCCTCGATCCAGATCGCCGGCGAGGCGGGCAAGGCCGGCCGGCAGATTGTGGCCACGACCATCGACATCGCGCTCGCGGCAGACGGCGCGACACCGACGGCGCTGCTCGGGCGCGAGAACGTGGTGCTGACGTTCCCGCCGGAGCCTGGAGCCGCAGGCCGCACGATTCGCGCCGCGAACCTGGACGCCAAAGGCGAGGAGGGGAAGGGGCTGACGCGAGCGATGTTTACCGGCGGCGTTCAGTACAGGGAGCACGGGGCCAACGTGGACCGCGCCGTGAACTCCGGCACGCTCGACGTCGGCCTGAAGCCGGCGATGAGCGCGATCGAGGATGCGAAGTTCGCGCAGTCGGTGAAGTTCGAGGAAGGGAAGATGGCCGCGCAGGCGGCCGCCGGTCACTACGACATCGACAAAGGCACACTCGCGCTGAGCGGCAAGGAACCGGGGATGCTGATGCCGCACGTCGTGAACGACCAGATCGCGGTGGACGCCGTCACGATCGACGTGACCCTGGAGGGTCCGAAGCTCAAGGCGGTGGGCAACGTGCGGAGCACGCTCAAGCCCGCGTCCAGCACGCCGGGCCAATCGGCAAACGACGTCAAGATGCCGTCGATGCTCAAGCAGGATCAGCCGGTGTACGTCGTCGGCGACAACATGGACTACGACGGCACCAGCTCGAAGGGCACGTACACGGGCAGCGCGCGCCTGATTCAGCAGGAAACATCGGTCAAGGGCGATTCGATCACGATCGACAACAAGGCCGGGAACCTCGGCGCGGCCGGCAACGTGATCACGACCACGGTCCTCGAGCCGAAGGACGGGAAGAAGGATCGCTCGACCTCCACCGCCACCGTCGAAGGAATTCGCATACGACGACGCCACGAGACGGATGACGTACACGAAGGACGCGCACATGAGCGGCCCCGACGGCGACATGACCGCCGTGCGCATCCTGCTGTTCCTGAAGCCGTCGGGCGACGAACTGGATCGCGCGGAAGCCTACGAAGATGTCGTCCTGCGCGAACAGAACCGCGAAACGAAAGGCAGCAAACTGGTCTACACGACCGACAACGAAACCTACGTCGTCACGGGAACGCCGGTCAAGATCGTCGATCAATGCCAGCGTGAAACGAGAGGCCGCACGTTGACCTTCAACAAGGGCGCCGATAATATCGTCGTCGACGGCAACTCGCAGATCCGCACGCAGACGAAGGGCGGCAATCCGAATTGTAGTTAGTCCTCACGAATGGCCACCCTTCGCGCTCACAACCTGACGAAATCCTATAGCGGACGCACGGTCGTCGGCGGCGTGAGCCTCGACGTCTCGTCGGGCGAGATCGTCGGCCTGCTGGGTCCCAACGGCGCCGGCAAGACGACGACGTTCTACATGACCGTCGGCCTCACGGCGCCGGACTCCGGACGCGTCGAGCTCGATGGACAGGACGTCACCGACGATCCGATGTACATCCGCGCGCGGAAGGGCATCGGCTATCTCCCGCAGGAGCCGTCGATTTTTCGCGGGCTGACGGTGGAGCAGAACCTGCTCGCGATTCTCGAAACCATGGGGCTCGACGGCGCGACGCGCCGCGCGCGGCTTCGTGAACTGCTGGCCGAATTGAACCTGACGCCGCTGGCGCAGTCGCCGGCGCACACGTTGTCGGGCGGCGAGCGGCGGCGCGCCGAGATCACGCGGGCGCTGGTGATCTCGCCCAAGTTCATCCTGCTCGACGAGCCGTTCGCCGGGATCGACCCGATCGCGGTGTCGGACATCCAGAAGATCATCTTTCACCTGAAAGAGCGTGGAATCGGGGTCCTCATCACGGATCACAACGTGCGTGAAACGCTGCGCATTACCGATCGCGCGCACATCGTCCACGGGGGAACCATCTTCAGGAGCGGAACGCCCGATAGTCTGGCGGCGGATGAGGAAGTTCGCCGGATTTACCTGGGGACAGAGTTCCGATTGGATTAGAATGGGCGTAAGATTTGCATGAGTTGACGGGACTACGGGACGATTCGGCTAATACGGCGCATGGGTATCCAGCAAAAACTACACACGAAGCTCGTCCAGAAACTGATTCTGACGCCATCGCTGCAGCAGGCGATCAAGCTGCTGCCGATGTCGACGTTGGAGTTGTCAGATCTCCTCAACCAGGAGATGGTCGAGAATCCGATGCTGGAGGAGGTTCCCACCGAGGACCTTCAGCCGGCCGAGGCCGCTCCAACCCCGGAAAAGTCTGAGCCGGAGCAGCAACCGAACAAAACGGACACCTGGGACGACCAGGACTACGAGTACTTCTTCGGCGACTACCTTGACGATGGGTACCGGCCGAAGGCTCCGCAGGAAGTCAAGGAACTCCCGCCGATCGAGAACACGCTCTCGACGGCGAGTTCGCTGTCGGATCACCTGATGTGGCAGCTGTCGATGCAGACCGCCGATGCCTCACTCCGCGACATCGGCGCGGCGATCATCGGCAACCTGGACGACGACGGCTATCTGGTGGCGTCGTTCGACGAGTTGAGCGCGATGGGTCCGTGGCCGGTGGCCGAGGTCGAGCGCGCGCTGAAGCTGATTCAAAGCTTCGACCCGACCGGCGTCGCGGCGCGCGATCTGCAGGAGTGCCTGCTGCTGCAGCTCCGCCACCTCGGGCTCGAAGGCACGCCGACGGAGCGAGTGGTCACCGAACATTTACGGCTTCTTCAGAATCATCAGGTCCCCGAGATTGCCCGCAAGCTCGGGATGTCGATCGACGACCTGAAGGAGCACATCGAAGTCATCCGGCACCTGGATCCGAAGCCTGGCAGCCGCTACAACCCGACCCAGTCGCAGTACGTCATCCCCGACGTGTACATCATGAAGGTGGAGGACGAGTACGTCTGCGTGCTGAACGAGGACGGCCTGCCGCAGATGCGGATCAGCCCGGTCTACCGCCGCCTCCTCGACAAGAGCGCCTCGGACAACACCGACGAGACGCGCGCGTATGTGAAGGACAAGTTCCGGTCGGCGCTGTGGTTGATCAAGTCGGTCGAGCAGCGGCAGAAGACGATTTTCAAGGTCGCCAAGAGCATCATCAACTTCCAGAAGGACTTTCTCGATCACGGCATCGAACATCTGCGGCCGCTGGTGCTGCGCGACGTCGCCAACGACATCGGCATGCACGAGTCGACCGTCAGCCGCGTGGTGACGAACAAGTACATGCACACGCCGCAGGGCGTGTTCGAGATGAAGTACTTCTTCCACAGCGGCATCAGCAGTTCCTACGGCGAGAGCGTCTCGTCGGTCACGATCAAGCAGCGCATCCGGAAAATCATCGAGAACGAGGATCCACGCAAGCCGTTGAGCGACTCGAAGATCGTCAGCATCCTGCAGCGCGAAGGGCTCGTGCTGGCGCGGCGCACGATCGCGAAGTATCGCGAGGAGCTGAAGATCCCCACGTCCAACCAGAGAAAGGTTCTCTACTGACGCCTTCGTCGCGCGAAGGCTTCACGAGAGTGTCGTCTTATGCGACTCGAACTCCGCGGACACCACGTCGACGTCACCCCCGGCCTCCGGCGCTTCGTCGAAGAGAAGCTCTCCAAGCTCGAACGTCTGCTGAACCATCGCGCCCTGTCGGCGCAGGCAGTGCTCACGGTCGAGAAGCGGCGACACGTCGCCGACATCACCCTCCATACCCGTGGCGAGCGCTTCCTCCACGGGCTGGGTGATTCCGGCAACTGGGAAACCTCGCTGGCCCAGGCCATCGCGAAGATCTCGCACCAGGCGCAGAAACTGAAAACCCGGCAGAAGGAAAAGCGCCACAACCTCAAGGCGCCGGCCCTGGAGCCGCTCGAACCGGTGGTCAGGCGCGCCCGGGCGGCGAAGCCGGCCGACAAGGCGCCATCGCGCCGCGGCGTCGGGACGGGTGCCGCGCGTGATTCGCACGTCACGGGAATCGGTCAAACCGATGTCGATCGAATCGGCCGCGCGTGAAATCGAGGCGGGCGGCGACGGCGTCGTCGTCTTCCGGAACGAGGACTCGCTGCGAGTCAGCGTGTTATACAGGCTGCCGAACGGCGAACTGACGCTGGTCGAAACAGAAGCTTGATACTCTAGCGGCGGATGTCCCTGTCTCCTGGCGTGACCGTCGCCGGGCTGCTCAGCAGCCGGCCCGAAGCGTTCGGGCTCCCGCTGGAACTGCTGGCAGGGGCAAACGGTCTCGATCGCGCGATCACCAGTCCCCACATCCAGAAGACCGGACTGGCGCTCGCCGGCTTCCACGAATACCTGAAGCCGGGGCGCGTCCTCATCTTCGGCGAGAGCGAGATCCGCTACCTCGAGAGCCTGGAGTCGGCGGCACGCGTCGGCGCGCTTCGTCTGGCGCTCACGCTCGATTTTCCATGCGTGCTCATCACCGGCGGATTCACTCCACCAGCCGAACTCCTCGACGAAGCCGAGCGCGCCCGGGTGCCGCTTCTCAAGACGGCCATCGCGACGCCGACGGCGATCGCGAAGCTGTCGTCGATGCTCGAGGACTCGCTGGCCGAGCGCACGATGATTCATGCCGTGCTGATGGACGTGCTCGGACTCGGCGTGTTGATCGCCGGCGAGAGCGGCATCGGAAAGAGCGAGTGCGCGCTCGACCTCATCGTCCGCGGTCACCGGCTCGTCGCCGACGACACCGTCGAGGTCCGCCGCCGGCAGGAAACGATCCTCATCGGCGCCTGCCCGGAGCTGACGCGGCATCACATGGAACTGCGCGGTCTCGGCGTGATCAACATCAAGGAATTGTTCGGTATCGCGTCCACCCGGTCGTCGAAACGCCTCGAGCTGGTCGTCCAGCTCGAACGCTGGGTTCCGACGCGCGAGTACGAGCGTCTCGGGCTGGACGATGCGTTCTACGAAATCCTGGGACTGCGAGTGCCGCTGTTGAAGATGCCGGTCGCTCCCGGACGCAACATCGCGATCCTCGTCGAGGTTGCGGCGCGGAACCAGCTGCTTCGCCAACGAGGCCATCACGCGGCGCGGGAGCTCGCCAATCGCCTCGACGCGGCGCTCCGCGAGCAGTCGCCGCCGTCGCCCGACGAAGAGGATGAAGAGATCGAGTCGGGAGGATCGCATTGACGCGTGCGAAGACGCCGGCTCAGGCGCGCGGCCGACGGGCCGCGGCAACGCGTTCGGGGCCGAGGGCGGGCGTCAAAGGGAAGGCGTCGGCGCGCAGCGGTGCGCCGTTCATCGTGCTGACCGGTCTGTCGGGCTCCGGCAAGTCGCAGGCGATTCGCGCCCTGGAAGACCTCGGCTACTTCTGCGTCGACAACCTCCCGACAACGCTCATCCCGACGCTGGCCAAGCTGTCGCAGCGCGCGGGCGGCGATATCGAGAAGGTGGCGATCGTCGTCGACGTTCGCGAGGGCGGGTTCCTCTCGTCGTTCCCGAAGATCTTCAAGCAGCTCCGGAAGATGCCGGGGCTGAACCCGATTCTCATCTTCCTCGAAGCCAGCCACGCGGCGCTGGTGCGGCGCTTCAGCGAGACGCGACGCCCGCATCCGCTGGCGCCGGATCGCTCGGTGACCGAGGGGATCCGGGATGAACGCCAGCGGCTGAACCTGATCCGCACGCTTGCCGACGAGATCGTCGACACGTCGGACATGACCGTCCACGAGCTGCGCCATTTTTTCATGGGGCTCTCGCGCGAACGGGGGCGTTCGCGGCTCGTCATCACGCTTCTGAGCTTCGGCTTCAAGCACGGTGTGCCGGTCGACGCCGATCTGATGTTCGACGTCCGTTGTCTTCCGAACCCGCACTTCGTGCCGGCGCTGCGCCGCCGCACCGGACGCGACAAGGCGGTCGCCGATTTTCTCGAACGCGATTCCTCGGCGCGCGAGTTCATGGATCGGCTGGACGCATACCTGCGCTTCGTGATTCCGTACTACATCGCCGAGGGCAAGAGCTACCTGACGGTGGCGATCGGCTGCACGGGTGGCCGGCACCGGTCGGTGATGATCGCGGAGCGTCTCCGCAAGGCGCTCGGCGACATCGGCGCGGCGCGCGTCCGCGTCCGTCATCGCGATCTGGTGAAACAGTGACCCTCCTGCCTTTCCCGCCTGTCCTGCCTTACGATAGGTGTTTGTGATTGGCGTCGTGGTCGTCACGCACGGGCAGCTCGCGACCGAGCTGGTGAACGCGGCCGAAATGATCGTCGGCGACCTGCCGCAGTTCACCGCCGTCTCCATCGGTTGGCACGACGACGTGAACGACGCCCGGGAGGACATCGCCCAGGCGATCGAGCGCGTCCGCGCCGAGGAGGGTGTACTCCTGCTCACCGACATGTTCGGCGGCACGCCGTCCAACCTCGGGATGACCTTCCTCGAGACCGACCGCCTGGAGGTGATCACGGGCGTCAACCTGCCAATGCTGATCAAACTGGCCAGCCTGCGGCGTTCTTCCGATCTGCTGGCGGTGGCCAAGGAAATGCGCGACCACGGACGCAGCGCGATCTGGGTCGCGTCGGATCTGCTTCGCGGGGAGAAGGGCAATGCGTGACACGAGATGACCTCTCAGGAAGTCACCGTGGTCAACCAGCTCGGCATGCACGCCCGGGCCGCGGCAAAGTTCGTACACCTGGCCACCCGCTACGAGGCGCGCGTGAAGGTTGCCCGCGATCGCCGCGAGATGGACGGTAAGAGCATCATGGGGATCCTCCTGCTCGCGGCCGCGCGCGGATCCACGATCACGATCTCGGCCGACGGCGCCGACGAGAAGGACGCGGTCGCAGCGCTCGTGGCGCTGGTCCAGGGCGGGTTCGGCGAGGACGCATGGATCGCCTGAAAGGGATCGGCGTATCGCCCGGCGTCGTCGCCGGCCGCGCGGTGGTGCTCATCCAGCGCGCGCACGTGCTCCGCTACCAGATTGCTCCGGCACGGCTGGACGGGGAGTTGCGGCGGCTCGACGAGAGTCGCGTGCGCTCGCGGGAACAGCTGCTCGACATCCAGTCGCGCACCGCGGCAAGGCGGCCCGAGCTGTCGTCGCTGTTCGACGCCCAGTTGCTGATGCTCGACGACCCCATGCTGCTGCCGCGCGCCGCCGACATCGTGCGCGAGCAGCGCGTGAATGCCGAATGGGCGGTGCAGCAGGTGTTTCACGAAATCAGCGCCATGTTCGAGGAGTTCGCCGATCCGTACCTCCGGGAGCGCCGGGGCGATGTCGCCGATCTCGTCGGACGCCTGCGCATGAACCTGCGCAAGGGAGTGGCCACGCCGCGCGATCTTCTGCGCGACCTGGACGAGTCGTCGGTGCTCATCGCGGACGAGCTGACGCCGTCGATCGCGGCGCAGGTCGACTGGACCAGGGTTCGCGGCTTCGCGACCGACGTCGGCAGCCGGACGTACCACACCGCCATCCTGGCCCGTTCGCTGGACGTGCCGGCCGTCGTGGGCCTGCACAACGCGAGTCAGCTGGTTCAGGCCGGGCAACTCGTCGTCATCGACGGCAGCGCCAGCGAGGTGATCATCGACCCGACCAGCGAGGAGCTCGCGCGCGCGGCGCATCACGCCGACGATCACCGGCCCGCGGCGCCCGTCGACGCCGATCGCAAACGCCCCGCGGCGACCGCCGACCGCGTCCCCATCCGCCTCGACGCGAACATCGAGTTTCCGGACGACCTGGCGGCCGCGCGGTACGCCGGCGCCGAGGGCATCGGGCTGTACCGGTCTGAATTCCTCGTGACCAGCGGTGTCGAGGACATCGGCGACGAGGACCGTCAGTACGAGATCTATCGCGGCATGCTCGAGGGGATGGCGCCGGGATCGGTGACCGTGCGCACGTTCGACGTCGACGAGGAGCAGCTCGCGTCGCGCCTCTCGAATCATCCGTTGAGCGCCGGCTGGGAGCCGGACGAAGCACGCGCCAGCCGTCAGGGCCTTCGCGGCCTTCGCCTGAGCCTCACGCGGCCGGACTTGTTCCGAATCCAGCTTCGCGCGCTGCTGCGCGCGGCGCGCCACGGAAGCCTGCGGATCATGTTCCCGTTCGTGTCGAGCGTCGAACAGATCCGGGACGCGCGCGCGATGGTGGTCGCAGCGGCGGCCGACCTGGCGCGGCGCGGCGAACACGTGCCGCCGGTGCCGATCGGCGTGATGATTGAGATTCCGGCTGCCGCGTACACGGCCGACCTGCTCGCGCGGGAGGTCGACTTCTTCACGATCGGGACGAACGATCTGATCCAGTACTGCCTGGCGGTCGATCGCGCGGACGAGCGGGTCTCGCGGCTGTACGAACCGCTGCATCCGGCCATCCTGCGAATGATCCTCATGGTCCGGCGCGCCGCATCGCGGCAGCGGATTCCGGTGTCGCTGTGCGGAGAAATGGCGTCGGATCCGGCGCTGCTGACGCTGCTGGTCGGCCTCGGTCTGACCGAGTTCAGCATGACGCCGGGGGCGATACCGATCGCCAAGCAAGTGCTGACCGAGCTGCGCAGCGACGAACTGCGCGCGCTGGCGCGGCGGATCCTGAAGCTGGCGACAATCGACGAAATCGAACACGTCCTGCTGACCACGCTCGGCCGGCTGACGTTGATCAAGGGAGTCATCTGATGGGCGACGAGATTGCGCGCGTGGAGAAACCGTGGGGCTACGAGCTCCATTGGGCGAAGACGGAGCGGTATGTCGGCAAGCTGATTCACGTGAACGCGGGGCACGCCTTGAGCCTGCAGTATCACAATCTCAAGGACGAGACGATCTATCTGCACTCGGGCAAGCTGTTGTTCGAGATCGAGATCGACGGCAAGCTGCAGAAGCGCGAGATGCTGCCGGGCGAGCGCGTCCACGTCACGCCGAAAACCGTGCATCGGATGACGGCCATCGACGACAGCGACATCTTCGAGGTCTCGACGCCGGAACTGCACGACGTCGTCCGGCTGGAAGATCGATACGGCAGGGAGGACAAGAAGCCGGGCTGACTGTTACGATAGCTCCATGGCCACCTCTGCCGCGACGTTTCCCGACAGTCAGCGATTCGAACGCGCCCGGACGGCCGAATCGGCTTCGATCCCGTGGTCGATCTACGCGGTGCTGTTCGCGTCGACCAGCGTCATTCTCGGCGTCATCTGGGACATCTCGTGGCACCGTTCAATCGGCCGCGACACGTTCTGGACGCCGGCGCACCTCGGCATCTATCTCGGCGGCGTCGTCGCGGGCCTGACCTGCGGCTGGGTCGCGCTGCCGGACCACGTTCGCCGGATCGGACGCCGACCGCGGCACGGCGGTCCGGTTCTGGGGATTCCGCGCGCCGCTCGGCGCCTGGGTCTGCATCTGGGGCGCCTTCGCGATGGTCACCTCGGCGCCGTTCGACGACTGGTGGCACAACGCCTACGGCCTCGACGTGAAGATCATCAGCCCGCCGCACATGCTGCTGGCCGCGGGCATCGCCGCGATTCAGTGCGGCGCGATGCTGATGGCGCTGGCGTGGCAGAACCGCGCGATCGGCGACCGGCGTCGCCTTGGACGATCTCTACCTGCTCGGCGCCGGCCTGCTGCTGCTGCTCGTCGCCACGGTCGCGACCGAGCACACGCAGCGCTGGGACATGCACCAGTCGCACTTCTACCAGGTCAGCGCCGGCGTGTTCCTGTTCTTCATCATCAGCGCCGCGCGCGCGTCCGGTCCGCGCTGGCCGGCGACGACCATCGCCGTCGTCTACACCGGGCTGACGCTGTTCATGCTCGTGCTGATGCCGCTGTTCCCGGCGCAGCCGCTGCTCGGCCCGATCTACGTGCAGGTCGATCACTTCATGCCGACCGATTTTCCGCTGCTGCTGATCGTGCCGGCCCTCGCGCTCGATCTGCTGATGCAGCGCACGCGGGACCGCGTGAACGACTGGACGCTGGCCGCTGCTGGCGTCGGCCGTGTTCGTCGCGGCGTTCATCGCGGTGCAGTGGCCGTTCGCCGACTTCCTGATGACGCCCTGCGGCGCGCAACTGGTTCTTCGTCAGCCACCGGATGCCGTACAGCGTCGACCCGTCGATGCAGGCGCGCTGGTATCGATTGAATCCGCCCGAAGAGTTGGCCATCGGATTGGCGATCGCGCTGGTGATCGGCTTTGTCTCGGCCCGGTGCGGACTGTGGTGGGGCAACTGGATGTCGCGAGTCCAGCGATGACCCGCTGGCGTGCGCGCGCCGCCGCGCTCGTGCTGGCGGCGCTCTCGATGGCGCACGTCGGCAGCCCCGACACGTTCTTCGCCGGCAAGGCCGGGCCCTACGACGTTCGCGTCAGCGTGCGGCTGCCCGGCGTCATTCCCGGCCGCGCGCAGGTCACCGTGCGCGTCCAGGGCGTCCAGCAGCCGGGTTCTCACCACGTGACGGTCCGGGCCGGACAGTGGAACGTCGGCCTGAAGGGCGCGCCGCCGCCCGAACCAGCCTCGCCCGTTCCCGGCGATCCCACGCTGTACTCGGCCGAGCTGTGGTTCATGACGCCCTCGTCGTATCAGACTGGCGGTTGCCGTCGATGGACCGGCGGGGAAGCGGGAGCGTCCTCGTCCCCGTGCTCGCGCTCGCGACGGCGGAACGTCCGATGCCGCCGTGGCTTGGCGGCGTGCTGGCGGCGCTCGGGATCTTCCTGACGGCGGGCTTGCTCACGATCATCGGCAGTCCGCGGTGCGCGAAAGCGGCCTGCCGCCGGGCGCGGAGCCGGATCCGTTGCGGCGGCGACGCGCGCGTATCGGTGTCGCGGTGGCCGGCGATTCTCGCGGCGCTCGCGCTGTGGGGCGGCAACCGGTGGTGGTCGGCGGAGGCGTCGAGCTACAGCCGGTCCGTGCTGTACCGGCCGTTCGAATCGGCAGCGTCGGTGTCGCAGCAAGGGGATCGTCGAACGTTGACGCTGAGCATTCGCGACGCGCGATGGACCGGCACGCCCGTCGCCGAGAGCCGGTACAACGCGCTGATGCCGGACCACGGCAAGCTGATGCATCTGTTCATGGTCCGCGAGCCGGCGCTCGATGCGATGGCGCACCTCCATCCGGTCGCGCGCTCGCGCGGCGGGACTCGACTTCGACGCGGATGTGCCGTCGTTGCCCGCCGGTCGCTATCGCGTCTACGGCGACATCGTTCACGAAAGCGGCTACGCGCAGACGCTGGTCAGCAGCGTCGAGCTCACCGGCCAGCGTGCTCAATCGGCGGCTCCGACCGACGCCGACGATTCATGGTTCAGCGGCGCCGGACTGCGCGAGGCGCGCGACGCGTCTCCTACGATTTCGGTGACGGTTCACGGCTCGTATGGGATCGCGGCGAGGCGCCGACGAAGGCGGGAGCGGAGCGCGACCTGCGCTTCTCGCTGCAGGACGCGGCGGGCACGGCGTTGAGCGTCGATCCCTACATGGGAATGGCGGCGCATCTCGTGGTCGCCAGCTTCGACGGCTCCGTCTTCGCCCACCTGCATCCGTCGGGGAGCATTTCGATGGCGGCGATGCAGCGCTTCGCCGGCGCGGCGGCGGATCCGCACGCCGGCCACTCGATGCCGCTCGACAGCCCGGTGACGATTCCGTACGCGTTTCCGAAGGCCGGCGCGTATCGGCTGTTCGTCCAGGTGAGACGCGGCGACAGGATCCTGACCGCCGCGTTCGATGTGGATGCCGCGTGATTCCGACGAGGCCGGGCGCGCGTCAGAAGGGGATGTCGTCGTCGGTGAGCGGCTGTTCGGGGATGTCGCTGCCATGAGCAGGTCCGCCACCCATACTGTCCTCGCCGCCGCCGCGCGCCACGCCGGCTCCGCGTCCGCCGCCGCCACCGAGTAGCACGATCTTGTCGCCCTTGATCTCGGTGGTGTAGCGCTTGTTGCCGTCCTTATCGTTCCACTGCCGCGTCTCGAGGCGCCCTTCGACGTAGACCTGCTTGCCCTTCGTCAGGTACTCGGTCAGTGATTCGGCGACCTTGCCCCAGAAGACGACGCGGTGCCACTCGGTCTTCTCTTGACGCTGCCCGCTTTTGTCGTTCCACACTTCGGTCGTCGCCATGTTGAGCGTCGCCACGGCGGCGCCGCCCGGCGTATAGCGCAACTCGGCATCGCGTCCGAGGTTGCCGACCAGAATGACCTTGTTCACGCTTCCCATAAGGCGTCGATTCTACTCTAGTTCGGCCGCTTGATCTGATCGAGGCGCTGCTTGGCGAGACGTCCCGCGTCGCTGTCCGGCGCCGTCTGCACGACGTGCTCCCAGGCGGCGCGCGCGCCGTTGACGTCCTTCAGGTTCTGCAGCGCGAGACCTTTCTTGTAGTACGCGTCTGGAATCTTGTCGCCGTTGGGATAGGTCCGGATGGCGAGGTCGCACGCTTCGACCGCCTTGTCGTTCTTGCCGTCCTGGATGTACGCCGAACAGATGTTCACCTGCGCGTCGTCGGCGAGATCGGCCTTGGGGAAGCTCTTGATGTAGTCGGTGAATCCGAGCACGGCGAGATCGTACTGCCCGGAGTAGTAGTCGCCCATCGCCGAGTCGAACAACTTCTGCGGCGACACGCCGACGCCGACGTTCGGCGCAGCGCCCGCGGCCGGCGGCGCGCCTGCGGCGGCTGCGGCAGGGGCCGTCGGATCGGCTGCGTCGCCGGTGCTGGACGGACGCGTGCCGATCTGCTGAAGCGAGCCTCGCAGCGACTCGACTTCCTGTGTCAGCGAGCCGATGCGCACGTTGTTGTCGTCCAGCTTCTCGCGGATGACGCGCACGTCGTTCGTGAGGTTGTCGATCACCAGCTTCTGGTCGGCGACATTCTTCCGCGTCGTCTCGGCCTGCTGATCCAGGCGCGTGTTGACGGCCTTCAGCGCGTCGGTGACCGAGCCGATCAGGTTCTGCAGCAGCTGCGCCTGCTCCTGGAGCATGCGGAGATCGGCCATGAGCTGCTGATGTTCTTTGTTCGCGGCGCGCGCCGGCGACGCGGCCGTGAGGAGGAGCACGCCGAGCAGAGTGGCAATAGCTCTGTGTTTCATACGCTCACTTCGCGGTGATGACGAAATGGGCGCGACGGTTTTTCGCGAACGCCGCTTCGTCATGACCCGGATCGAACGGGAATTCCTTCCCGTAGCTGACAGTCTTCAGCCTCGTGGCGGCGATTCCCAGCGAGACAAGGTAGGTGCGCGCGGCCATCGCGCGGCGCTCACCCAACGCCAGATTGTACTCGGCGGACCCGCGCTCGTCGCAGTGTCCTTCGATCGTCACGGTCCAGCTGGAGTAGCGCTTGATGAGCGCCGCGTCCTCGTCGAGCGTGCGCTGATTGGCGGCGCTCAAATCGCTGCTGTCCAACTCGAAGTACACCGGCTTGAGCGGTGAGTTCTTGTTGAGCTCGTCGAGCGAGGCCGAGGAAATCGCGTCGTCGCGAACCGGATCGGGCGGCACGCTGACCGGCTCGCGGGCTGGCTCGGGTGGAGCCGGCGGGCTAGGGGGCGCGGTCTCGACCGGCGGAGGAGGAGGCGGCATCGGACGCGCCACCGGTGGCGTTTTCTTGCCGCAAGCCGCCGCGGTGAGGATGGTCGCGAGCGCAACCAGTGTGGCAATGGATCGAGCCGCTTTCATCGTCGATGCTCCAGTCATTTGGACCAGTCCGGTTCGTAGTTGTTGCCGGCTTTCGTAATCTGCCTTACGTCCTTCCCGTCGCGCGCGATCGTGAACACCTGCGTCTTGCCGGAGCGCGTGGAAGTGAAGACGATATGGCGGCCATTCGGGGAGAACGCGGGGCTTTCGTTGGTACCTTCTCCAAACGTGATGGACTTGGTGACGTTCGTCGCCAGGTCCAGCACCCGGATGTCGAATCCCGGCCCGCTGCGCGCCGCGAACGCAATCTCGTTGAACGGCGCGGGAGACCACGTGGGCCGATCGCAGTACGACTCGGAGGTCTTCTTCGAGAGGTTCAGACCGTCGGCGCCGACGACATAAATCTGCGGTGAGCCGCTGCGATCCGAGGTGAACGCGATCTGCGTGCCCGAAGGCGACCAGGTCGGCGTGATGTCGATGCTCGGGTTGTTCGTCAGGCGTCGAAGGCCCGATCCGTCCCGGTTCACGACGTAGATCTCGGGGTTGCCGTCGCGCGTGGAGCTGAAGGCGAGCTTCGTGCCGTCGGGCGACCACGCAGGCAGCCAGTTCTCGCCAACCTTGTCGCCCTTGGTCACTTCGTCGAGCGTGCCCTGAAAGATGTTCGAGATGAACAGGTTCGCGCCGCCGCGACGGTACGACGTGTAGGCGATGGAACGGCCGTCGGGCGACCAGCGCGGCGCAATGTTCAGCGTGCGGCCCGTGGTGACGCGGGTCTGACGCTCGCCGTCGTAGTCGGCAATGTAAATCTCCTTGATGCTGCGATTCTGCACGGTCCCCGTCATGCGCTCGCCGTCGCGATCGGAATCGAATGTCAGCCTCGTTCTGGCCACGCCGTTCAGGGCGCGCTGGGACTTGTGGAGTTCGTCCGACATTGTATGGGCGAACAGGCGAGCGTTGGATCCGTCGTACTGACGCGGATAGACGACCTGCGCCGTCCGCACGTTGAACAGCTTCATCTCGACCCTGAAGCCGGAGCTCGCCTTCTGCACCGTTCCGATGACCAGGCCGTCGGCGTTCAGCTCGCGCCAGCGATCGAACGGGACGTCGGTGAAGGATGTGGCCTTCGGGATCGAGTTGTAGACGTCGCGCGGAATGAAGGCGAACTCGCGCTCGAAGTTCAAGTCGTCCCACAGGACCTGGGTGATCGTTTTGGCGGTCGCCACCGTTTCGGCGTCCGTGGAGAGCGCAAGGAATTCAGGAATGGCCAGCCGGGGCGCCGCACCGCCCTCGCCGCTGATGGTCGTCGTGATTTCAGTCTGCGGCTGCGGCGCGGGGGGCTGAGACGCCGGTTGCTGAGCGCGCGGCCACGCCGCGAGCACGCCGATCGCGAGCGCCGTGGTGACAAGGAATTTGGTCATTGGTATTGGAAGTTGAGGTGAACGGGCAGAGATCGGGTTGGGAAAGGCGTCGGGAAGCGGCGGGAGAGTGCGAGTGCTCTGCACGGCCCGCAACGCTGCCGTATCGAGCGTGATCGTGCCGCTCGGCTTTTCGATCGAGGCATCCACAATCGATCCGTCGCGCTTGATCGTGAACTTGATCACCGTCGTGCCGGTGGCGCCCTGGTTCTGGTTCCAGGCCGCGCGGATTCGCGTCACCATGAGGGTGACGTACTCGGGACAACAGAAATCGCCGGTGATATCGAGAGTCGACCCCGATCCCGCGCCTCCACCGGTCGAGAGGCCGAAGCCCTGACCGCGTACGCCCGTATCGGCGATCGCGCTGCCAAACGCCGGCTGCGCTCCCTTGGTCGGCGTCCGGCCTCGCGCTTCGTCCGGCGCCTGCTTGACCGCAGGATTGGGAGCCGTCTTCACGGGCTTCACGTTCGGTAACGGCACCGTCATCTCCGGCGTCTTGGCGGCCGGTGCGCGCGGAGCCTCCCGCTTGGGCACTTCCTCCGGCGGCACCGCCGCCTGGACCGGCCGTCCCCCGAGCGCGGTCATACCGCCGTTCTCCGGCCCGCCGCTGCCGCTCAGCGAAATGGTCATGAGCGTCGGCGGCACGGTCTGGCGGCGGAGGAATCCTCCGCGAGCGACGATCAGCGAAGCCACGAGCGCCAGATGAACGGCGACCGACAGGGACAGCATCTTCTGCAGCCCCGCAGGTGTCTGCATCCGATCGCGCAGGACAGCGGCAACGTCCATCAGCGTTCGCTCGGCATTCTTGCCACCATGCCGATATTCTGGACGCCGGCAGCCTTCAGCGCGTCGATGACGTTCATCAGATCCTGATACTGAACTCCCGAATCGCCTCGCAGAAACACTTCCTTGTTGCCGCTCGTCTCCATCTTCTGCCGGACACGCTCCTGCAGATCGGCCAGTTTCACCTGCTCCTTGCCGAGGAACACGATGTTCGACCGGTGCATCGTGTCGGGGATCGTGATCTCGACCCGTTCGCCGGTCACCGACGTGGCGCGGCGCGATTGGGGAAGCTTGACATCGATTCCCCGCTGGATCATCGGCGCGGCGACCATGAAGATGATGAGGAGCACCAGCATCACGTCGACCAGCGGCACGACGTTGATTTCGGCGAGCGACGTCATCACGCGGCGTCCGCGTCCCGATCGGCTCGACGCACTGCTACTCACCGGCCCCAGCTTCGGCATTACGTGAAGTTCCTCTCGCAGATGTTGAGGAACTCCATCGCGAAGTCGTCCATCTCCGAGGCGAACAGCTTCACTCGACCTGCCAGGTAGTTGTAGAAGAGCACCGCCGGAATCGCCGCCGCCAGGCCGGCCGCGGTCGCGACCAGAGCCTCGGCGATCGGGCCGCCCACCGCCTGAAGGCTCGTCGAACCGGTCACGCCGATCTGTTCGAACGCATTCATGATGCCGATTACGGTTCCGAACAGGCCGATGAACGGTCCCATGCTCGCCACCGTCCCGAGAAACGAGATGTACGTCTCGAGCTTGTTCACTTCTACAGCTGACGCGCGTAGCAAGGCACGGTCCACCGCAGGGAGGCTTCTCAATGTAGGACGTCCGGCGGGCGCGCGCGGATTGGACTCCTGCCCGGCCTCACCAGGGTTGGTCTGTCGCAACTGCGTCGTGAGTTCGGCATATCCGATTTGAAAGAGGCCGACGAGCGGGCTGTCGCCGAGCGACCGGCACACCGCCTGCACCTCGGAGAACTTGTTGCTGCGGCGGAACACTTCGAGAAACTGCGCGCTTTGTTTCGCCGCCCGCCTGAACGTCCACCACTTGTAGAGGAAAATGCCCCAGGACCAGATCGATAAGAGTCCGAGGATCAGGAGAACGGCGAGCGAAATCGCGGTCGAGCGTGCGATGAGGTTGAGGATGCCTGAACTCGAACCTTCAGACGCAGCACCAGTTGTCGCCTGCATGAGCAGGGCGGATAGAGGGCTTCCAAGCGTGCGCAAACGGCCTCCGAGGCATAGCAGTGCGCCGCTGGGACAGCGCGATGTGCCGAACTGTATCATGATGTGAAAGAGCTGTCAAAGCTATGTTACGATTGGAGTTCCCGTCGTTTCCCCATGCTCCGCTTCCTGCGCATCCGACACCTCGCCGTCATTGACTCGGTCGAGGTGGAATTCGACCCGGGGTTGAACGTACTGACGGGCGAAACGGGGGCCGGCAAGTCGATCCTCGTCGAGGCCGTTGGTCTGCTCCTCGGAGGGCGCGCGTCGGGCGACCTCGTACGCACGGGCGAGGACACCGCGGCGATTGAAGCCATCTTCGAGAATGGCGGGGAAGAGTTGCTGGTCCGGCGCGAGATCACGGCGCAGGGACGCAGCCGCGCGTTCATCAACGGGACACTCGCGACAGCCGGCGCGCTCAAGGACCTGTCCAACCGGCTGATCGAACTCCACGGCCAGCACGAGCATCAGACCCTTCTGGACCCTTCAACGCATTTGAGCGTCATCGATGCGTTCGGCCGGCTCGACTCCTTGATCACACCAACGGCCGATGCCTTCGACGCGCTGCGCGCCGCGCAGGAGAACCTGGATCGCGTGCGATCGGCTGCGCGCGACCGTGAATCGCGACTCGACCTGGTGACGTTCCAGTTGAACGAGCTCGAACGCGCCGCGCTGAAATCGCCGTCGGCGGAGGACGCCGGCGAGGACGTCGAGCTCTCGGCTCTCCGGCGCATCCTCGCAAGTGCCGAGCGCGTCGAACGCCTGTGCACGGAGAGCTACGCGTCTCTGTACGAGAGCGACGATGCGATTCTTGCCAGCCTGGGCGGTGTCTGGCGACGCGTGACGGAACTAGCGGAACTCGATCCTCAGTTCAAGCCGTACCTCGAGACTCGCGACGGGATCAAATCGCAGCTCGAGGATCTGGCCGGATTTCTCCGCACGTATGCCGACGGCATCGAAGCGTCGCCGGCGCGCCTCCAGGAAGTGGAGGAACGCCTGGCGCTGCTCGAACGGCTCAAGCGCAAGTATGGTCCGACGCTCGCGGACGTCCTCTCGCGTCGCGACGACTTGAAGCGCGAGCTGTCCGACCTCACCGGCGGCGACGAACGGATTCATGAACTCGAGCGCGAAGTGGAGCGCGCTCGCGTCACCTTTCTCGCAGCGGCCGAAAAACTGTCGAAGGAGCGACGCCGCATCGCGAAGGACTTCGCCCGGGGACTGGAGTCGCTCGTGGGGGAGCTCGCGATGGAGCGGACACGCTTCGAGGTGCGCTTTGGCGACGCGCTTCCCCAGTCGGCCTGGAGTGCGCGCGGAATCGATGGCGCCGAATTCTTCGTATCCGCAAACCTCGGCGAGGACCTTCGGCCGCTGGCCCGCATCGTGTCGGGAGGCGAGCTCTCGCGCATCATGCTCGCCATCAAGACGCTCACGGCGACGACACGCCATGGCTTCAGCGATGACGCCGATCGGCCGCCGAGCGCATCGGCGCCCGGCCTCATCTTCGACGAAGTCGACGCCGGCATCGGCGGGCGCGTGGCGGACGTCGTCGGGCGGAAGCTGCGGACGCTCGGATCGGCCTTCCAGGTGCTCTGCATCACGCATCTCCCACAGATTGCCGCCTACGCGGACACGCATTTCGAGATCGACAAGGGCATCGACGGCGGCCGCACGCGGACGACGGTCAGGCGGCTGGACCAGGCGGGCCGTGTCGAAGAGCTGGCTCGAATGTTGGGCGGGGAAGCGATCAGCGATGGCATCCGGCAGTCCGCGCGTGAGATGCTGACGGAGCGGTCCAAACGCGGACTGGAATCGGCGCCCGGATCCGAACGCGCGCGACAGGCGAAAGCGAAAGGCGAAAGGCGAAAGTCCTAGGGATGGCTCGAAAGTATCTGATCGAAACGTTCGGCTGTCAGATGAACGTTCACGACTCGGAACGCATGGCCGGCTTGCTCGAGCAGGCGGGCTATGAAGCCACGAGCGAGGCCGGCGACGCAGACGTACTTGTGATCAACACCTGCAGCGTTCGCGAGCGCGCCGAGGACAAGCTGTACACGCGCCTGGGCGAGCTTCGCCAGCTCGCCAACGAGCAGGGCCACAATCCGATCGTCGCGGTTGCGGGCTGCGTCGCGCAGCAGGAAGGCGACGCCATCCTGCGCCGCTCGCCCGGTGTCGCCGACGTCATCGTCGGAACGCAGGCGATCAGGCGCCTGCCCATGCTGGTTGCGGAGGCGGTAGCCGAGCGTCGTCCCGTCATCAACCTGGATCCCTTCGACGATGTGACGTTCCCACTTGGAGTGACCAGGCGCAACGATCCCGTCAAGGCGTACGTGACGATCATCGAGGGGTGCAACGAATTCTGCAGCTTCTGCGTCGTTCCGTACACCCGCGGCAACGAGCGGATGCGCCCGAAAGCCGACATCCTCGCCGAAGTGCGGGATGCGGCCGCCAACGGTCATCGCGAAGTGCAGCTGCTCGGACAGATCGTGAATCACTACGCGGCGCCGGACGACGCGTCATGCGACTTCAGCGGATTGCTCGAAGCGATTCACGAGGTCGAAGGCATCGAACGCATCCGATTTGCGAGCCCGCATCCGCGTCACGTTTCAACGCGCTTCCTGGCGACGATGGCGCGGTTGCCGAAGATCTGCCGGCACCTGCACCTGCCGGTCCAATCAGGCTCGACGCGCGTGCTCGAGGCCATGCGCCGCCGCTACACACGAGACAGCTACCTGGAGCTGATTGCACAGATTCGCGAATCGCTGCCGGACGTGGCCCTGTCGACCGATATGATCGTCGGGTTCCCCGGCGAGACCGACGCCGACTTCGAGGACACGCTGACACTGACCGCCGCTGTCCGATATCACAGCATGTTCTCCTTCAAGTATTCGCCGCGGCCCAACACGCTGGCGGACAAACGCCTGCCCGACGACGTCAGCGAGACGGAGAAGACGCGAAGAATCGTGGCGCTCCAGGCGCTGCAGCGGGAGATACAGTCGGAATTGAACGCGAAGATGGTTGGACGGACCGTCGACGTTCTGGTGGACGCGGGCAGTCGACGACGCGAGGCCGAACTCTCCGGGCGCACGAGTACGAACGTGGCGGTCAATCTGCCAGGGCCGGCGGAATGGATCGGCCGGACACTCCCGGTCCGGATCGAGCGCGCCGGCCCGCACAGCGTGTGGGGAAGGGTCACGGCCGAGGGCACCGGCGTGCCGGGGTTGTAGCGCCATGCAAATCGAAATGAGCATCAAGGGGTTGATGGTCGACCCCATCACGAACACGCCGATCGTCATCCTGCGCGACAAAGACGGGCAGAAGGTCCTGCCGATCTGGGTCGGGATTTTCGAAGCGAATGCGATCGCGCTTCAGATCGAGAACATCGCCACGCCGCGCCCCATGACCCACGATCTCCTGCGCAATGTGATTCACGATCTGAAGGCCGAGGTCCTGAAGATCGTGGTCTGCGACCTGCAGGAGAACACGTTCTACGCGCTCATCTATCTGGAGATGAACGGCGGCACCGTGGCCATCGATGCGCGCCCGAGCGACGCGATTGCCCTGGCGCTCCGCACGCGGGCTCCGATCTTCGTCGAGGACACCGTCATCGACAACGCCAAGACGGTCGACTTCACCACCGAGAAAGCCGACTCCGATCGGCTGCACAAATGGCTCGAGAGCCTGGACCCGGACGACCTGGGCAAATACAAGATGTAGGGGTTGACCCCGCGGAAGATGCAAGCGCAAGCGTATCCTGTACGACTTTTCCCATCCTTTCTCTGCTAGAATGACCGCGGTTCCCCGGGGGAACCCGGCATTTCATGATCGTAGCCATCGCAAATCAAAAAGGGGGCGTCGGCAAGACGACGACGGCCATCAATCTCGCGGCGGCGCTGGCGCTGCGCGGCAAGCCAACGCTCCTCATCGACCTCGACCCTCAAGCCAACAGCACCATGTCGTTTCTCGACATGACCCAAGTCTCCACCAGCGTCTACGATGCGATCGCCGACACGGCCACCGCGCTGCAGGACGTCATCGTGCCGTCGCCGATGAAGAACCTGTCGATCGCGCCATCGCGGATCGCCCTCGCCAAACTCGAGGCGAAGCTGGTGGGGGAGATGGACGCCCATTTCCGGCTCAAGGACAAGATCGACCCGATCCGCGCTCGCTTTCCGCACATCGTCATCGACTGCCCGCCGACGCTGGGTCTCCTGACGGTCAACGCCCTGGTCGCGGCGACGCACCTCCTCATCCCCATCCAGTCGTCGTACTTCGCGCTCGAAGGCACGGACGACCTGCTGGAAACGATCGAGAAGGTGCGGGCACGCCCCAACCCGGCCCTCAAGATCCTCGGCGTGGTCATCACGATGCACGACAAGCGGACGGCGCTGGCGCGCGATATCAGGACGCAGATCCAGAAGGTGTTCGGCGGGAAGGTGTTCAAGACGGTGATCACCAAGAGCGTGCGGCTCGAGGAGAGCCCGGCCTACAAGGAATCGATCTTCACGTTCGCCCCAGAATCCACCGGGGCGACCGAGTACTACAGCCTGTGCGAGGAGGTCATCGACCGTGCCTAGACGAGGACTACCCCAGACCATGGCCATGCGGCACGATGAGCACTACGTCGACGCGCTGGCGGCGTCGGCGGGTACGCCGGTCGGACGGATGGTGGCGATTGACCTGATCGACCCCAACCCCAACCAGCCCCGGCAGGTGATGGGCGACCTGTCCGAGCTCATCGCCTCCATCACCGAAAAAGGGATCATCGAGCCGCTGGTCGTCCGTCCCCGCGGCGACCGGTTTCAAATCGTGGCCGGCGAGCGGCGGTACCAGGCATCGGTGCAGGTCGGCCTCCAGGAACTGCCGGTCGTCATCCGCGACGTCGACGACACCGAGATGCTGGAGCTCGCGCTTATCGAGAACCTCCAGCGCAAGGATCTGACGCCGTTCGAGGAGTCGGAGGCGCTTCATGGGCTCGCCGAAGGCTGCGGATATACACACGAGGACCTGGCCAGGCGCCTCGGCAAATCCCGGAGCTCGGTGACCGAGTCGTTGAGCCTCAATGCCATTCCGGAGGAGGTCCGCAACCTGTGTCGGCTGGCCGACATTTCCTCCAAGTCGTTGCTTTTACAGGTTGTTAGGCAGAATACGCCGGAGAAAATGACCGCCCTGATCGAGAAGATCGCGAGCCAGGGCGGCACCACGCGGCAGCAGCTCCGGGACGCCGCCGCGAAGCCTCAGGCCGGGCGGCCCAAGCACTACGTCTTCGCATTCAAAGCGCCCACAAAGGCCTTCAACCTCAAACTGAGCTTCAACAAGAGCCGCGCGTCGCGCGACGAAATCATCGACGCGCTCGAGGCGATCCTGAAGGACCTGCGCTCCAAGAAGTAGCCGCCCGGACTGCGGTCCCGCGAGACGAAGTCGCGCCGCATCGAACCTGGAATCCGAGCGGCGTTCGCTCGAGTTGGACCGCGCCGAGCAGGCTCGAGAGGCCCGCGTAGCGTCGAATCCGAGAAACCTGCAGTCCGCATCACACAAAGAACGGCAGTCCGCATGGCCGTCGCGGCGCTCGAGGACGAAGAACGGCGGCAGCAGTCCGATGGGAGACACTGGAAGCGCCGTGCGAATCCGCTGAACCTCAAAACCTGGGCAAGGCCACCGAGAATTCGACCTCTTCTTCGATCGCCTCCCAGAGTTAGGTTAACATAACATACATTATCAGACTCATTGAATATCGCCCGAAAACACCCCCTGTGCATGGTTTGCGGAGGTTTTCACAGGTCACCCGCCCAAACGGCGGCCGTCCCGAATTCGGGGCGTTCAGACCCGCCACAGACGCGCTTCGAACAGCGCGTCTGGAACCACCAACTCAATCGGGCGGTTTGCGGGATGCCGCTCGAGCTCGCCGCCACCCCCCTCGTAAATCGCGACGAAAAAGGCCGTCGTCTGGCCCACAGCCAGGCCGAGGTCGACGAGTGGAATCGCCAGCTCGAGGATCGTGCCCGCGGCGATAACCGCGCCCCCAGGACCCCGAGGCGCCCAATGCGGCTCGGCGACCAGCCGATCCCAGAAGCCCCCGGTGAATCGGCCGCCGTCCTCGCGAACCGAGAATCGGACTCCGGCGGGGGTGACGAACTTCAGCGAGACCTCGCGCCCGCCGGCTAACACATCGATCGCCCGGCCCGGGAAGTCCACTCGCACATACAACCGCGCTGGCGTCGAAACCAAAGTGGACGAGCGAGACGGACGACGCAGGGCGCTCGGCCTGGTGCATCGCACCCGCGACGTCGCGAACTTCGAGCGTGCCGGCTCCCAGCCATTCGAAGTAGCTGGTCTCCTCGCCATCCAGCGTCGGCGCCAGCAGCGAGGTCGGGAGAGTCTGGGTCGCGGATGGGGCCACGCTCGAGATATTGGTCACGAAGAGCTCATCGGGAACCGGCACCTGGAGGCGGCGATACGCGTTTCGCAGATGGGTCCGAAACAGGCTGTCGAACTCGTCGTCGTGCGGCGACGAATGGTCATCGCCATACCACCAGAACCAGTCGCTGCCTTCGGCGATCAGGATCTCTTCCCGCGCCTCGGCCACGGCAGCTGCATCGGCCGCCGGACTGGCCGCCGCCGCGTCCAGCGCGGCCCGGGCATCCGCCAGCTGACTCCATCCCTTCTGGTCGTCAGTGTGGCCAATCCAGATATAGAAGTTCGCGTCGATCCACGAGCCGGGAAAGATGCCGGTCAACTCCCGCGCCGCGCCCGCGCACGCCTCGGCCATGGTGACCGTCCGCAGTTCCGGCTCCGCCTCGAGACGTCGATACAGCGCGCGCAGGAACGGCCGGCCGCCGCCCGGGAAATGTTCCCAGGCATTCTCCCCGTCCAGGATGATCGGGATGACGGCCTCTCCCCCGCCGGTGCGTTCGGCGTAGCGGCGTCCGGCTTCGACCAGGCGGCCGACGAAGTCTTCCGCCGCCTGCTCCGGCGCCCAGCCCGAATAGACAAAGCCGATTCGGTCGGACAGGACGTGGTCGCGAAACAGGCAGGCCACCGACGATCCCCCGGCGCGAACGAGATACGGCGAGTACAGTTGATCCGGCTGTTCTACATGGCCGCGGGCGTCGCGCGAGAAGGTCACTCCCAGCGTGCGGGCCAGAATCATTTCGTCCGTCGCCATCCATCGAAAGCCCGCGGCCGCGACGAGCGGCACGATGGCGTCCGACACCGATCCCTCGGACGGCCAGAGACCAACCGGCTGTCGGCCAAACAACCGTGTGTGGCAGGCCGCCGCGCGATCGAGCTGCTCGACGGCGTCTTCCGGCCGGCGAAACGGCTGTCGCGGACGACGGGCGTCGGGATGCGTGCGAAGGTAGATGTCGCTGTCGCACAACAGCGGCAGGATCGGGTGATAGAACGGCGACGCCGAGATCTCGACCTGGCCGCGTTCGGACGCCGCTCGGTACTCCGGTATCACCTTCTTGAGCAACTCCAGCTCGACCTCGCGCAGGATCAGCTTGTCGCCTTCGGAAAAGCCGCGCCCTTTGGCCACCAGGCCGCGGACCCGGTCGTCGCGGTCCAGATAGAAGGGATCGATCCACGCCAGCTTGTGCCAGACCTGCAGGTCCCGCAGATCGTCCGCGCTGAAGCGGGCCGCGGCGCCCCGCCGCTCGGCGATCGTGGTGAAGCTGTCCCCACGCCTGGCCAGGAGCTCGCCGTATCGCGGGTACGTGTCGATCATGTGCTGCCGCTGGGCGTGAAAGAAGTTCTCGAGCACGAAGCTGACGTCCTGTTCATCCAGGTCCGCCGCCGGCTTCAGACTCAGCTCGAGACAGCGATCGCGGGCCCGGTCCTCGGCGAACGCTTCCAACTGCACCAGGAGCGAGGGCACCAGGTTGAACGTCATGCGGACGCGCGGGAACTCGCGCAGCAGCGCGACCATCCCGTAGTAGTCCTTCAGCGCATGGAGGCGTACCCACGGCATGATGTGCTCGCGGGTCGCGAGGTCCTCGTAGAAGGGCTGGTGCATGTGCCACAGGATGGCGACGCGTGTCATACGTTGTAGTCTAGTAGTGTTGAAGATTCTCGACCGGTATCTCGTGCGGGCGATCGTTCCGCCCATGCTGGTGGCGCTCGTCGGCCTCACCTTCGTGCTGATGATGCCGCCGATCCTCCAGAATGCCGAGCGGCTGATCGCCAAAGGCGTGCCCTGGACGGTCATCATGCGCGTCATGCTGACGCTCGTGCCCCAGGCGCTGGGATTGACCATCCCGATGGCGCTGCTGTACGGGATCCTCCTCGGGCTGGGCCGCCTGTCGGCCGACCGCGAATTCGTGGCCCTGCAGGCCTGCGGGGTCAGCGTCTTCCGCGTGTTCCGGCCGATTGCGCTGGTCGCCGTCCTCGCGTGCGCCGCCACCGCCTACAACATGATCGTCGCGCTCCCCGACGCGAATCAGCGGTTCCGCGAGATCACCTACAACATCGTCGCGTCAGGCGCCGAGACCGATATCAAGGCCCGCGTCTTCTTCACGAGCTTTCCCAATCGCGTGCTCTACATCCGGGACATCCAGCCGGACGGCTGGCACGACGTCTTTCTCGCCGACGCGACGGAGCCGGCGCGCACCACCGTGTTCATCGCCAAGAGCGGCCGGATGGTCATCGACCGCGTGAAGAAGACGCTCGAGCTCGTGCTCGAGAACGGCACGCAGCACACGACCTCGCGCGATCATCCCGAGGACTACGACGCCGAAGCGTTCGAAGCCACCGTGCTCAAGGTCGACCCTGAAACGATTTTTCCGCGGACGCAGATCGTGAAGGGGGACAACGAAAAGACCATCGCCGAACTGCGACAGACGGTCCGCGAAAACAGCGCGAAGAACCTTCCCAGCAACCAGCAGCTCTACACGATTCAGCAGAAGTTTTCTCTGCCCGTGGCCTGCCTCGTTCTGGCGCTGATCGGCGTGGCGCTCGGGCGCGAGCAACAGCAAGGACGGCAAGCTGGCCGCCTTTGCGCTGGGCACCGGTGTGGTGTTCGTCTACTACATCATCTTGTACTCCGCCCGCGCGGGCGCCTTCGCCGGACGGCTGCCGGCCAGTTTTGCGCCGTGGCTGGTGAATCTCGTCCTCGGAGCGGTCGGTATCGGGCTCGTCATCTGGCGGGCCGGCTCGGCGGACCGGCCGATTCGCTTCAGCGTGCCCCGCTTCTGGCGCGCGAGCCGGGATCAGGCAGCGGCGACCGAGGGAACGACCGGCAGACGGCGCGGTGAGCGCGTCGTGATTGTCGTGAAGATTCCGCACCTCGATTGGCCGCGTCCGGGCCTGCTCGATCTGTACGTGTCCAGGCAGTACTTGTCGATCTTCCTGGTCTCGTTCGGCGCGCTTGTCGGCATCTTCTACATCTCGACCTTGATCGATCTCGCCGACAAGCTGTTCGGCGGCGTCGCGCCGCTCGGGCTGCTCTTGCGCTACTTCTACTTCGCCACGCCGCAGTTCGTGTACTACATCATCCCGATGGCGGCGCTGGTCGCCACGCTCGTGACGATCGGCCTGCTGACGAAGAACAGCGAGCTGATCGTGATGCGGGCCTGCGGCATCAGCCTCTACCGGTCGGCGCTGCCGTTGGTGCTGTTCTCGATCCTCTTCAGCGGCGCGCTGTTCGAGCTTCAGGAGCACGTGCTGGGCGATTCGAACCGCGAGGCGGCAAGGCTCAACGCGATCATCCGGGGCTATCCGGTTCAGACCTTCGGCATCCTCAATCGGCAATGGATCATCGGCCGGAACGGCGACATTTACCGCTACGAGTTCTTCGATCCCCAGGTCAACCAGTTCAGCCAGCTTTCGATGTTCCATCTGAACGAGGGCAGCTGGAAGCTCGACTCTCTCACCTACGCCAAAGAAGCAGCCCTGCGTGAAACATGCCGGCGCGGACGGCCAGCCGGTCCTGATGTGGACGGCGCGCCACGGATGGACGCGAGAGTTCAGCACGACGAAGGCCACTCGCCGCCGGGCCGAGCGGCCCGTCGTCAAGTACGCGGCGTTCACGGACCGGCAGCTGTCACTGGAACCACCCGCCTACTTCAAGACGGCTGAACCCGAATCGGATCGCATGACGTACAGCGAGCTGAAGCGGTACATCGGTCAGTTGCAAGCGAGCGGGTACCACGCCGTGCCGTATATGGTCCAGCTCCAGCGGAAAGTGGCGTTTCCCTTTGTGACCCTGGTGATGACGCTGCTGGCAGTACCGTTCGCTGTCACGACCGGAAGGAGCGGCGCGATCTACGGCGTTGGCGCCGGCATCGTGATGGCGCTGACGTACTGGACGATGCTGAGCATTTTCGGTGCGCTGGGCGCGGGAGGGTGGATGTCGCCGACGCTCGCCGCGTGGGCACCCAACATCCTGTTCGGCGCAGGGGCCGTCTATCTCCTGTTGACCGTGCGCACCTAAGAACCGGGGCTGGCCCGACTACTGCTCGAGCGCCGCTTTCCGGATCCAAATCCGCCCGGAGTCGCCCATCCTGGTATTTGTCGCGTCGACCACGAACAGGATGCTGCGGATGCCGTCCAGGACGGGCTTGACGCTGTAGGTCTTCCCCACCGGCGTGAAATCGTCGAACGTGATCGTATGGTCCTGCGTCGTCATGTCGGCGTAGACCGTGCGCTTCCACCGATCGCGCGCCGACTCCCCTTGATCTTCACCCGCGCGCAGTTGTACCGAGATTCGCATGGGATGCTCCGCGCGAATCGAAAACGCCAGCCGGCTGTATGCGGCAATGCCGCGCGGCGTGTCGTAGGCGAGCGCGGCGACCTGACCGCTCGGGGTCCCGCCGGCCAGGCCGTACCGGAATCGCAACTCTGGCCCGCCGACCATCGGCACACCTTCGACCGCGGCCAAAGACGTCGGGTCGTGCTCGGCACGCCACCCCTCGGTCGTGCCGCCAAAGATCGGGACACTCACCGTCGCCGGCGGCAAGGGCGGGGCCTCGGGCCAGGGATCGGAGCCCCGCACATAGATGGGATTGCTCCGCACCCAACTCACGAGATCGAGATGCGGGACGCCGGTGGCTCGAATCTCGGCCCAGTACACGGCCGGCTCGGCGCCGGCCTCGACCGTGAAATCCTGCTCGTGGTGGCCGCCGCTCAGCACCGATCCGTTCGCCCAGACGATCGTGGTGAATTGCGGCGGGGCGTTGCTGCGCACGCGCAGCGTCACCGGTCCTCCGACACCGAGCTGGTCGCCCTCGTTCACCGTGCCGTGTTCGTTGCTGGCCGTGAACTCGAAGGACGCGGGCGTCGCGGCGCCGTCGACCGCGGTGTAGAGATGGCCTGAGCGGATAGCTCGCATCAGCATGCGTGCGTCCGACGTCGCGTCTCCCGAAAGCGCTCGATCCGTTTTGACGTGAATGGACAACACCTGAAACGACGTCTCGTATCCCGGCAGCGGCAAGGCGAACCGGCTATCGCCCGCATCGGCGCTTCGGGGAGCGATCTTCGCGTGCGCGTCGAGGCCGGCGATCGACACGACCCGCCTGCGGCGGGCGATGGCGTCCCATTGGTCGACCACACCACTCGGCTGCACGAGGCTGGTGATCACCGCGGCCGGACGAAACGGATAGTCGATGAGCGCTGACAACACCATCCGTCGCGCGGGCCAGGGCGACGCTGCGCCGCTTGCCTGCTGCGCCCAAACCCGCCAGCCGGTGTCGGGGTTGATCAGCTCGAGGCCATCGAACGGCGCGGACCACTCGGTCCAGCGAAGCTGCGGCTTGGGCGAATCAGGATGCGCGGCGACGCCGAATCCTCCCAGCCGTCTCACGTCATCGACCACGTCGCGCGCTTCGCCGCCGAGCGGATATGGCGAGGCGGGCATGTCGATCGCCACGTAGTGCCCGCCGTTCGTGCTGATTTCGACGCCGTCCAGGCACAGCACGCCCGAACGATACTGCGGCGGATCGGGCTTGCGCGTGGCGTCGCCGTGATCCGTGAACACGAGAAATTTCAGCCCCGCTCTGGCCGCCGCAGCCGCGATCTCGTCGGGCCCGGCGAGGCCGTCGGAGCGGTTGGTGTGGACGTGCATGATGCCGGGGATGCTGCCGTCGATGCGAGCGGCAAGCCGAATCGGGCGCGGCGGGATGGTGACGCCGACATAAACAGCGACGGCGGCCACGAGGGCCGCCGTCACCAGAACCAGCTTCTTCACGACAGAGACTGAGACTGAGACTGCCGACTGCTCGCTACAGGCCGGCCGACGCCTTGAGCGCCGCCGCTTTGTCCGTACGCTCCCAGTAGAACTCCTTCTCGCAGCGGCCAAAGTGTCCGAACGCCGCGGTCTTCTTGTAGATCGGCCGCCGCAGGTCGAGCTCTTCCATGATGCCGCGCGGCGTGAGCTTGAAGTGCTGCCGGACGATCTCGGTGATCTTCTCTTCCGGAATGTTCCCGGTGCCCTCGGTGTGCACCATCACCGACACCGGCTCGGCGACGCCGATCGCGTATGCCAGCTGGACAAGCGCGCGCTCCGCGAAACCGGCGGCCACGACGTTCTTCGCGATATACCGGGCCATGTACGCCGCCGAGCGATCGACCTTCGTCGGATCTTTCCCGGAGAAGGCGCCGCCGCCGTGAGGCGCCGCGCCGCCGTACGTGTCGACGATGATCTTGCGGCCGGTGACGCCCGCGTCGCCGTGCGGCCCGCCGACGACGAAGCGTCCGGTCGGGTTGACGTAAATCTTGGTGTTCTTGTCCATCATGCTGGCGGGGATCACCTTGTGGATGATCTTTTCGGTGATGTCCTCGCGCATGGTGTCGTTGGTGACGAGCGGGCTGTGCTGGCTGGAAACGACGACCGCGTCCACGCGGACCGGCTTGTTGCCGTCGTATTCGATGGTCACCTGCGACTTGCCGTCCGGACGGAGATAGTCGAGGGTGCCGTCGCGGCGAAGGGCCGAGAGCCCCTTCACGAGCTTGTGCGCGAGCATGATCGGCATCGGCATCAGCTCTTCGGTCTCGCCGCAGGCGAAGCCGAACATCATGCCCTGGTCGCCGGCGCCGCCGGTATCGACGCCCATCGCGATATCGGGCGACTGGCTGTGAATCGACGAGAGGACCGCGCAGGTTTCACCGTCGAACCCGAACTTGCCGCGGTTGTAGCCGATCTCGTTGATCGTCGCGCGCACGACTTCCTGGAAGTCGACATAGGCGCTGGTCGTGATCTCGCCGGCCACTACCGCCAGGCCGGTGGTGACGAGCGTTTCGCACGCAACGCGGCTGGCCGGATCCTGGGTGAGGATGGCGTCGAGGATGGAGTCCGAAATCTGATCGGCGATTTTGTCGGGATGCCCCTCGGTGACCGATTCAGACGTGAAAAGATGCCGACCCTTACGGCTCATGCCGTGCTCCTTCATTAGCTTGAGAACAGAGAAAAATCACGTGTTGGGAAACGGTTAAGTCTATCAGAATCAGGCCCGTGGGTGGAAACGGTCGTAGACGGTACGAAGGCGCGCCTCGAGCACGTGCGTGTAGATCTGCGTGGTCGAGAGGTCGGCGTGACCGAGCATCAACTGGATGGCCCGCAGATCAGCGCCCCGTTCGAGCAGGTGCGTCGCGAACGAGTGGCGCAGGACGTGCGGACTGATCGCGCGCGACAGGCCCGCCTTGCGGGCGTGCTGTTTGAGAATCTTCCAGAAGCCGACGCGGCTGAGCGCGCCGCCGCGCGCGTTCACGAAGAGCCGCGGCGATGCGCGTCCCTTCAGCAGCTCGCGCCGCGGTTGACCCGCATACTTCCGGATCCAGCCGGTCGCCTGCTCGCCGATCGGCACGAGCCGCTCCTTGCTTCCCTTTCCCACGCACGTCAGGTAGTGCTCGTCGAGATGGAGGTCGGCCAGCCGCACGCCGACGAGCTCGCTGACGCGAAGGCCCGTCGCGTACAACAGCTCGATCATCGCGCGGTCGCGGAGCCCGAGTGTCTTCGTCACGTCGGCCTGTGCGATCAGCGTGTCGACTTCATCGATTGACAGGAAATTCGGCAGCGAGGGCCACGCGCGCGGCGGACGCAGATCGTCGGCCGGACTGCTGTCGAGACGGCGGTCGAGCACGAGGAAGCGATAGAAGCCTCGCACCGCCGCCACGCTGCGCGCGACCGACCGGGGCGCCAGCCCGCGCGCACGCTGTTCGCGAACGAACAGTTCGAGTGCCTGCCGATCCAGCGACTCCAGCGGCCGGCCCGCGCCCGCCGCAAAGGCGGCCAGCGCCGCCAGATCGCGCGCGTAGCTCTCGAGGCTGTGAGCGGCGAGCCGGCGCTCGACGCGCAAATGATCGAGATATGCCTCGACCAGGGCCGGCACGTGACTCATCGCTCGCATCTCATGACCGGCCGCCCACTGTTCGCGACTATGATAGTATCGCCGGCTTGTTCCTGAGGTCTTGATCGCATGCCTGTCCGTTCGAAATGGCAGTCGCTTCCCACCGAGCAAATCAACCCGGCCACCCTCGCGATCGACAAGCTCCCGGCCACCGACATCGTCGAAGGCATGCTGAACGAAGACCGCAAGATGCTGCTGGCCGTCCAGCGCGAGAAGGATCGCATCGCGGTCGGGGTCGACATCATCACGCAGGCCCTGCGCAAGCACGGGCGGATCATCTTCGTCGGCGCCGGCACGAGCGGACGGCTTGGCGTCCTCGAATCGGCGGAGATGCCGCCGACCTTCGGCACCAGTCCCGAGCTGGTGCAGGCCATCATGGCCGGCGGCAAGGGCGCGATTCTCCGCGCGCGCGAAGGCGTCGAGGACAACTACGAAGAGGGATCGCGATCGGTCAACCGTCTGCGGCCGACCAAGAAAGACGTCGTCATCGGCGTGTCGGCCAGCGGGATGACGCAGTTCGTGCGCGGCGCCCTCACGCGCGCCCGCAAGGCCGGCTCGAAGATCATCTTCGTCACCTGCGATCCCGGTTCCGAGCTGCAGACCTTCGTCGACCTGACGATTGCTCCAGCCGTCGGGCCCGAAGTGATTGCCGGCTCCACGCGCCTCAAGGCGGGCACCGCGACGAAGATGGTCCTCAACATGCTGACCACGGCGTCGATGATCCGCATCGGCAAGACGTACGGCAACCTGATGGTCGACGTGCAGATGGGATCGGAGAAGCTGCGCGATCGCGCCCGCCGCATCATCATCATCGTCACCGGCCTCGAGTACGACGCCGCCGACAAACTGCTCCGCCGTGCGCACTGGAACGTGAAGGCGGCCATCGTGATGCAGAAGAGCGGGCTCACGTTCACGCAGGCGCTGTCCCGCCTGCGCGCGCGCGCACGACGTGGTCCGCGACGCGATCGGAGAGGACGTCGAGGGCCGGCTGAAAGAACTCCTCCGCGTCGGATAGTTCAGCGTTTCAGGTTCGAGGCCGCCGCCCGATCCAGCCAGATCTCCGCGCATCGATGCAACTGCAGGAACGACGCCGGCAGCCGCGGCGTCACCGGCCCTTCGATCAGCCGCTGTACGCAGCGCGCCTTGGTCGCGCCCGTCGCAAGCAGCACGATCCGTCGCGAATGAAGGATCGTGGCCATCCCCATCGACAGCGCCTCGCGCGGCACGGCGCCCGTCCGGTTGTCGAAGAACCGGGCGTTGGCGCGGCGTGTCGCCGGTTTCAGGTGCGTGAGATGCGTACGCGCCATCAACGCGCGCGCGGGTTCGTTGAAGCCGATGTGACCGTTCATCCCGAGGCCGAGGATCTGCAGATCGATTCCGCCGGCGCGCTCGATCGCCCGCTCGTAACGCTGACACTCACGCTCGACGTCGGCCGGTGTGCCGTTCAGGAACTGAATGCGGCGTGGTGAGACGTTGACCTGATCGAACAGGTGGCGCTGCATGAAGGCGCGGTAGCTGCGTGGATCGTCGGGCGTCAGACCGAGGAACTCGTCGAGGTTGAACGTCGTGGCCTGGCTGAAGTCGATCCGCCCGGAACGATGCAGGCGAACGAGCTCGCGATACAGCGGAATCGGCGTGCGGCCGGTCGGCAGGCCGAGGACCATGCGCGGTTTGTCGCCCATGCGGCGGCTGACGTCGAGCGCCAGCGTTCGAGCCAGCGCGTCGGCGGTCCCAAAGACACGAATCCGCACTATTCCCGAGCCTCAATGCCTGATTACTGTAGCGTTTTCGGTCCGATGTAGTGCAGGCCTTCAGGCTGCTCACACGCGGACCTGAAGGTCCGCACTACACCAATTCAAGCGCTAGTCCCTGAAAGCCTTGTACCGCGGGATTCGCGCGCCGCCGCGCGTCTCGGCGAGCGCCAGCCAGACCGCTCCTACCGCCGGCTCTTCATCGAGAGTCTGGACCTGCGCCCGCGGCGCCACCTCGCACGAGCCGCCGCGGCAGCTCGTCGACGAGCCAGGGCACGACACGAAACACGCCGCCCGCCAGGTAGAAGGTGAACGCATCTCCCCGCATCTCGAGACGAGTCGCCACGGACCGGGCGGCCAGCACCAGCTCCTCCGCCGCACGCTCGAGGATGCGCAACGCCACCGCGTCGCCCTGCTCGGCGGCACGCTGCGCAATCGGGCCGAGGGCCGCCACACTCACGCGAGGCAGTTCGCGGTCGTAGACAATCCGCGGCAGCCGCGACTCGTCATCGACGTTGAAGTGAGACAGGATATCGCCGGCCAGTCGCGTCTCCGGCCCCCGCCCGTCGAACGCCCGCATGACCGCCGCGAGCGATTCGCGGCCGATCCAGTAGCCGCTGCCTTCGTCGCCGATCATGTGCCCCCAGCCGCCGGCCCGCGCCGCCTCGAACTGCGCGTTGCGGCCGTACACGATCGATCCGGTGCCGGCGTTGATCGCGATGCCCGGCTCATCGCGCGCGCCGGCGACCAGGCCGATCAGCGCGTCGTTGACGACGAGCACTCGCGACTTGTAGCCGATGCGCCGCATGATGGCGCGAACCGCGGTCGCCTCGTCTTCGCGGTCCACGCCGGCGATGCCGAGGCAGATCGCCGCCGGCGTGATGTCGCGATCGCCGATCGCCGTTTCCATCGCCTCGTGCAGCACCTTCTCGACGGCCAGTTCTCCAGCGGTGTGCAGGTTCGCGCCGGGGCCGCGCCCTTCGGACACGATCGCTCCCTGCGAGTCCGCGAGCAGACAGACCGTCTTCGTGCCGCCCGCGTCGATGCCGAGAACGTGCATGCTGCAATAATTCTATGCTACGCTCGCGACGATTCATGCGCCTTGCCGTTCCACGCCGAGCGATCGCGACGATCGTTGCTTCACTCATCCTCTTCATCCCGCCGCTCCACGCTCAGGACGAGGTCCGCGCGCTGTGGGTCGTACGCACGACGCTCACCTCGCCATCCGCGATCGCGACGATGGTGAAGGAGGCGAAGAACGGCGGCTTCAACACGCTGCTCGTTCAGGTGCGCGGGCGTGGCGACGCCTACTTTCAGGCGGGCATCGAGCCGCGCCCCGCATCGCTGGCGGCCCAGCCCGCGTTCGATCCGCTGGCCACGACGATCGCCGCGGCGCACGCGGCGGGACTGCGCGTCCACGCGTGGATCAACGTGAACCTGATTGCCAGCGCCGCCGAGCTGCCCGCGGCGCGCGAGCACGTGATCTACCGTCATCCCGAATGGCTGATGGTGCCTCGTGCGCTCGCCGACGAACTCGTCGAGCGTCGATCCGCACAGCCCCGGCTACGTCGGCCGGCTCGCGCGCTACACCCGCAGCCAGTCGGCGGAGGTCGAAGGCCTGTATCTGTCGCCGGTCTCGCCCGAGTCGGCGGCGTACACGACCTCTGTCGTCCGCGACATCGCGAACCGCTACGACATCGACGGCGTGCACCTCGACTACATCCGCTATCCCACGAGCGATTTCGACTACAGCCGCGACACGCTGTCGGCGTTTCGTCTGCTCGTGTCGCGCGATCTCGGCGCGCCCGAGCTGCGCCGCTACGACGCGCGCGCAGCCGCGGGCGAACCGCTGATCTACACTCAGGCGTTTCCCGACCGTTGGCGCGGTTTCCGGGCGGCGCGCCTGACGTCGCTGCTCACCTCGCTGCGCGGGGCCGTGAAGTCGGCGAAGCCCGAGGCGCTCGTCAGCGTCGCGGTCGTTCCGGATCCGCGCGAGGCGGCCACCCATCGGCTCCAGGACTGGCGCGGCTGGCTGGATGCGGGCCTGATCGATGTCATCTGCCCGATGGCGTA
Source organism: uncultured Acidobacteriota bacterium (assembly GCA_963794305.1). Lineage (GTDB taxonomy): Bacteria > Acidobacteriota > Vicinamibacteria > Vicinamibacterales > CAVVIG01 > CAVQFC01. The sequence continues at coordinate 133,267 of CAWCDQ010000031.1, forward strand.
CACCACCGACGCAACCGTCTTCGCCGCGCAGATCGCCGGCGCGAAACAGGCGGCCGGATCGCATCCGCTGTGGGCCGGCATCGGCGCGTATCGACTCTCCTCCGAGCAGATCGTCGACAACACGCAAACCGCGCGGCGCCTCGGGGTCGGCGGCGTCATCCTCTTCTCGTACGACAGCCTGGCGGATTCCACACACGGACCAGGCTATGTCGCGCAGGTGGGCCGTGCCGCGTTCCAGTTCTGAATTCGAAGCCGTGACGTCCGGGCTCTGAGTTCCATATGGGTTTCTCCGCCATCGACTACGCAGTCCTGGCGGCATATCTGGCCGGCATCACCATCTTCGGCAGCCGTTTCCGCAGCTCTCATCACTCGGTCAAAGATTATTTCGTCGGCACGCGCCAGACGTCGTGGGTCGTCATCAGCCTGTCGATCGTCGCCACCGAAACGAGCACGCTGACGCTCATCGGCGTGCCGGCGCTCGCCTACTCGGTCTTTCCCCGTCCTGAACAGGGCGGCAGCTTCACCTACCTCCAGGTCGTCGCGGGCTACATCGTCGCCCGCTTCTTCATCAGCGCGCTCTTCATTCCCGCGTACTTCCAGGGCGAGATGCTGACGGCCTACGAGCTGCTCAATCGGCGTTTCGGGGCGCACGCGAAACACTTCGCGGCGTCGCTGTTCCTCATCATGCGCGCGCTGGCCGAAGGCGTGCGCGTGTTCGCCGCGTCGCTCGTGCTCGCCGCCGTGATCGGCGCAAGCGTGCCCGCGCTGCCGCACCTCTGGCTGTGGTCGATCGTCATCGTCGGCCTGCTGACGCTGGTGTACACCTTCGAGGGCGGCATCGCCGCCGTCATCTGGACCGATCTCGTGCAGCTGGTGATCTATGTCGGAGGATCGATCCTCGCGGCCTACATGCTCGTCCACCTGATTCCCGGCGGATGGACGGCGATCGTGGCCGACGCCCGCGCCGCCGGGAAACTGCAGGTGATCTCGTGGTCGTGGGATTTCACGGTGCCGTTCACCTTCTGGGCCGGCCTGATTGGCGGCTGCTTTTTGACGATGGCGTCCCACGGGACCGACCAGTTGCTCGTGCAGCGCCTGCTGACCTGCCGAAACCAGAGAGAGAGCCAGCTCGCGCTGATCTTCTCGGGCTTTGTCGTGTTCGCCCAGTTCGCGCTGTTCCTGACGATCGGCATGATGCTGCATGCGTACTACGCGGTGAACCCTGTGCCGCCCATGGCCACCAACGATGAGATCTTCCCCGCATTCATCGTCCGCAGCCTGCCGCACGGCATCGCCGGCCTCGTCATCGCGGCCATCTTCGCGGCGGCGATGTCGAATTTGAGCGGATCGCTCAACTCGCTGGCGTCCACGTCGATTCTGGATTTCTATCAGCCGCTCGCGGGCGTGCGGATGGACGATCGAGGTCTGCTGCGGCTCTCGCGATGGCTGACCGCGGTGTGGGGGCTGGTGCTGATCGCGATTGCGGTCATGGCGCGCGGATGGGGATCGGTGTTCACCGTCGGCCTGACGATCGCGTCCATCGTCTACGGGCCGATGCTCGGCGCGTTTCTGCTGGGCGTCCTGACCAGGAGCGCGAACGAGATCGGCGTCATGGCTGGCATCGGCACGTCGCTCGTCGCGATGATTGGCGTGCGTGTGTTCACGCCGCTCGCGTGGACCTGGTACGTCCTTGCCGGCACCGCCATCTGCATGGCCGTCGGCCTCGTGGTGAGCCGTGTCACTCGATGACGCGCGCCGGATCGTCAACGCCGCGCGCGAGGCCGGCGTGTTTCCTGCCGCGACCGTCGAGATTGGCTCCAGCGCGGGACCGATCTGGTCGGAGGCGTTCGGGACACCGCTCGAGACGCCGTTCGACCTCGCGTCGCTGACCAAGGTCGTCGCCACGACGACGATCGTCATGGAGCTGGTTCGAACGGGCGCGTTGCATCTCGAAGATCGCGTGTCGGAATTCTTCGCCGAGTGGCGCGGCGCCGATCGAGAGACGGTCACCGTACGCGACCTGCTGGAGCACGCCGGCGGGCTGTCGGCTCGATTGCTCGACGCGCCGCCAGATGGACGCCGGGAATTCGAGCACGACATCTGCGCGATGCCGCTGGAATACGCGCCGCGCACGGCGATCCGTCTATAGCGACCTCGGTTTTCTCCTTCTTGGCTTCCTCGCCGCGGACCGCGGCGGTTCGTCGCTCGCGGAGCAGTTCCAGCGGATCACGATCTGGCTCGAGCCGGAGCGTCCTGACATTCGACCTCCCGGCGGATCTTCGTCCGCTCGCGGCGCCGACGCGGCCGATGGACGACGACCGCCGCCGGGGTCGCGTGCTCGATCGGCGAAGTCCACGACGAATATGCCGCGCTGCTCGGCGGCGTCGCCGGCCACGCGGGACTGTTCGGCACCGCCTCTGGCGTCGGCGCCTTCGCCCGTACCATCCTTCGCGCCGCACGCGGAAGCGAGCGCGGCCTCCCCCACCCGCTGTCGCCGTCGCTGGTCCGGGAGTTCACCACGAAGACCGCCGTCGCCGGCAGTTCGCGCGCGCTCGGCTGGGATACGATGCTGCCGACTTCGTCTTGCGGCACGCGGATGTCGGCCGCGGCGTTCGGTCACGTCGGCTACACGGGCACGTCGCTCTGGATCGACCCGGCTCGCGATCGGTATTTCGTGCTGCTCACCAATCGCGTCGTTCGGCGGAGGAACGCTCGATCAGATGCGGACCGTCCGGCGCGCGTTTCACGATGCGCTTGGTGATGTTTAACCGACAGTTTGTAGTGCAGGCCTTCAGGCCTGCCCGGAGAGACGGCAGACCTGAACGGTCTGCACTACGCATGACTCTCAGCCTCGTCGACTGGCTCGTCATCGGCGGTTACTTCGCGCTCAATCTCGCGATCGGCGTGTACTACGCCCGCCGCGCCCGCGGCAGCACGACGGAGTTCTTCCTCTCCGGCCGCAACGTGCCGTGGTGGCTGGCGGGAACGTCCATGGTCGCGACCACGTTCGCCGCCGACACGCCGCTGGTCGTCACCGGCATGGTGGCGCGATACGGCATCGCCGGCAACTGGCTGTGGTGGAACATGGCCGCCAGCGGCATGCTCACGGTGTTCGTGTACGCGCGTCTGTGGCGCCGCGCGGGCGTCATGACCGACGTCGAGTTCGCCGAGCTTCGCTACTCCGGACGGCCGGCCGCGTTCCTGCGCGGCTTCCGCGCCCTGTATCTCGGCATCCCGATCAACTGCATCGTCATGGGCTGGGTCAACCTGGCGATGCTGAAGATTCTCCAGGTGACCCTCGGCCTCGACGAAACGCGGCGCGCTGTGGGCGCTGCTCGCGCTGCTGATCTTCACGGCGTTCTACACGACGCTCGCCGGACTGTGGGGCGTGCTGGTGACCGACCTCGTGCAGTTCGTGCTGAAGATGGGCATGGTGGTCGCGCTGGCCGTACTTCGCGGTGCGCGCGACCGGCGGCCTCGGCGCGCTCGAGATGAAGGTGCGTGCGCTCGATGCCGCGGCCGGCGGCGGATCCCGGCTGGCCTTCTTCCCGTCCACCGACTCGGCGTGGATGCCGGCGATCACGCTGTTCGTGTACCTCGGCGTGAGCTGGTGGGCGAGCTGGTATCCCGGCGCGGAACCGGGCGGCGGCGGCTACGTCGCGCAGCGCATCTTCTCGGCGAGAACCGAGCGCGACGGCCTCTTCGCCACGCTCTGGTTCAACATCGCGCACTATGCGGTGCGGCCCTGGCCGTGGATCCTGACGGCGCTCGCCTCGCTCGTGCTCTATCCGGATCTCGTGGACAAGGAATCCGGCTACGTCCGGACGCTGATGGATCCGAGCGTCTTCCCTCCGGCGCTGCGCGGCATCATGCTGGCGGCGTTCGCGGCGGCCTACATGTCCACCATCGGCACGCAGCTCAATTGGGGCGCCTCGTATGTCGTCAACGACTTCTACCGCCGCTTCGCTGCGTCGCAACGCGCAGGAGCGTGAGTATGTGGTCGTGTCGCAGGTCGTGACCGTGGCGTTGATGCTGGTCTCGATCTACGTGACGCTGCACCTCGCCTCGATCGAGCAGGCGTGGAAGCTGCTGATCGTGACCGGCGCCGGCACCGGCACCGTCCTGCTGCTCCGCTGGTTCTGGTGGCGCATCAACGCCTGGTCCGAAGTGTCGGCGATGGCGGTCGCGGCGGCGGTCTCGTTGTATCTGCAGATCGTGCTCAAGTGGGACGGCGACAAGCCGCGGGATTTCGCGTACCTCATGCTGGTGACCGTCGGCCTGACGACCGTCGCGTGGCTCGCGGTGACCTGGATGACGCCGCCGGAGCCCGACGCCACGCTTCACGCGTTCTATCGCCGCGTGCGCCCGCACGGGCGCGGCTGGGCGCCGATTGCGGCCGTCGTCGGGTTGCCGCCGGCTCCGGGCTCGCTTGCCGGCGAGCTGCTGAACGCGTTGCTCGGTTGCGTGCTCGTTTACGCGGCGCTCTTCGGCGTGGGCGAGCTGTTGCTGCGCAGCGCCCCGATCGGAATCGGCTTGCTGATCGTGTCCGCGGCCGCGGCCTTCGCGATCGCGCGAAACCTCACCGCTGCAGGAAGCTGCCGCGCAGCTCGACCAGCGGACAGCCTTCGACGTCATAACTCAGAACCGGCCGCGTGGCGTGGGCGGCTGGATCGGTGTGACACCGCCGCCGCCAAACGTTCCAACGCCGCCGTTGCTGCGTCCGGGTCCGTTGGGACCGAACGGTACCGCGTCCGCGCTGACCGGGCTGATCGCCGCCTGGAAAGGGACCGGGGGGTTGGCCGGGCTGTCCGCGTTGACCGCCGCGTCCTGGTGTCGCCGAACCGGGGGCGCCGCCGGCGCCGGGAGCCTGCTGCTGTTGAATGTAAACAAAGGCCCACTCGTTGTAGTGGCCGCGTCCGTTGTAGAGGCGAATCGATTGAGCCTTGCTCTTGCTGGTCACGCCACTGATGCCGCCCGCGTCAGCGGCCTGACCTGGCGTCGTCGTGACTGGAACCGGGTCCGCCCGCGCGGCCTGGTTGGGAGGCTGCCGGCGTCGGCTGATTCTGCGTCTGTCCTGGAGCTGCCGGTCCGCCGGACGCGCCGCGCTGACCACCCTGCTGCTGAGTGCCGGGCGCGCCTTGTCCCACTGGAATCGGCACGAAGTCGTCGTCGGTGATCGGATCCTTGAACTTCTTGCGAAGGAACCGCTGCTCGACGAGCACGTCGATGTTGGGCGGATACGCGTTCGCGAACTTCCGCTGGAACAGGCCGATCGCGTGAACGTACTGCTTGCCGCGAAAGACCAGCTCTTCTTCCTTCTCGCGCGTCGAGGCCTGCTTCCAGACCGGCATCGCGACCGTGAACATGATGGCCATGATCGCTCATGGCCACCAGGAGCGCGGCCATCGCGTAACCCGTCTGCTGATTCGCCGGCCGTTTGGCTTGACCCGCTAAGTGCATGGGAATTAGGATGCTTATGGTTTTCATGATACCACCCCGCCGATCAACCGCTCTGCCGCGCTGCTGGCCGTCTCTGCGCTTCTCATCGGTCGCGTGCGAGAGGGTGCCGCTGCTGGCGCCGAGCGGATCGACCATCTCGCTGACGGCGGCGGCGACTGCGCTTCCGCTCGAACGGGTCGACCGACATCATCGCGCAGGTGATCGAATCCGGCGGCACGCCTCCGCACAGCGGCACCCTCGTCACGTTTACGACGAGTTTCGGGACAGTCCAGCCGTCTCAGGCGGAAACCGATGTGTCGGGACGCGTTCAGGTGAAGTTTGTCGCGGGTACGGGTTCAGGAACCGCGACCATCACGGCGCTCTCCGGAGGGGTTTCAGCGAGCGGCAACAACGCGGTCAAGATTGTTTGTGGCGCAGCCGCGGTCGGACGCGTGATCGTCACCGCTAATCCCACGCTGGTCCCGGCTCTCGGTGGAACCACCGCGATCACAGCGTTCGTGCTCGATATCAACGGGAATCCGCTCAATAGCGTTCCCGTGAGCTTTGCGACCACGGCTGGTTCGCTCGCCAATTCGATCGTGAACGCCGATCAGAACGGTCAGGCACAGACGACGCTCAGAACGGCCCAGACCGCCACGGTGACGGCCAGCGTCGGCGCGCACGGCTCCGACGACTCCGGCGACGACCGGCGGCGGCACGACGCCGACCACGCCGGCAACCGGAAGCGCGCCTGGCCAGGCCTCGGGTACGGTCACCGTCGGCGTGGTCGCCGCACCGACGCTCGTCATTACGCCGCCCACCACTCCACCGAGCGCAGGGCTGCCCGCGACGTTCTCATTCGTCGATCACGGCGGCCGCCACCAACGGCGCTGCCGTGCGCGACCTGAGCGTCAACTGGGGCGACGGCAGCGGCGTGCAGAGTTTGGGTGCGGTGACGGGCACCGCGGCCGTCACCCACGTCTTCAGAATCGCCGGAACGTATCTCGTCAGCGGGACCGTGCTCGACGCGAGCGGCAACAGCAGCACGGTGTCGACTTCGGTCACCGTGATTCCGGTGCCGCGGCCGACGATCATCATCACGCCGTCGCCGGTTCCTGGCCGCGCCGGTGCGCAGACCACGCTGCAGATTCAGGTGACGTTGCCGAACGGCATCAGCGTGCAGGATCTGTCGATCGACTTCGGCGACGGTCAGTCTGCCGATCTCGGAGGCGCGACGTCGGCCTCGGTCCCGCACGTCTACACGGCCGCAGGAACGTTTACCGTGACGGTCACCGTCCTCGACACGACGGGCCAGATGACCACTGGCACGGCCGCTGTGTCGATCTCAGCGGTGCATGAGCAACATGCGAAGGAAACTGGCCGGCGTCGCAGGTGTGCTGACGTTGCTCGGCATCGCGGGTTGTGCGTACGACAACCCGTCGCAGCCCACCCCCGGCCCTATCGATCCACGGGTGCCCACTCAAGTCACCGTTGGTGCGGCTCAGGGATTGGGGACGCAGGCCGGCACAGCGACCGTCACCGCGAACGTTCAGAATGCGAATGGCGCGCCGTTGACGGACGTCGTCGTGACGTTCACGACGACGCGCGGGACCATTTCTCCGGCGCAGGTGTCGACGAGCGCCAATGGGATCGCGTCGGCGACGCTGACGGCGAGCGACACGGCCGATGTGACGGCGTCCGTCGGGCAGCTGCTCAGCGCGCATACCCTTGTCGTCCCCACAAGCGGTCCGGCACCGGTGCCTGCACCGACATTGCCGGTTTCCTTCCTGAACGTGTCGGGGAGCGGCACGGCCGGCGTGCCGCTCGTGTTCAGCGTGAGCTCCAGCGCGGTCGGCGCGACATGGATCTGGTCGTTCGGAGACGGCGCGATTGAGCAGTCCACGGCGTTCTCGATTGCACACACGTACGGCAGCGCCGGCGTGTATACGGCGACTGTGTCGTCGTCCGCGGCATCCGCTTCGAGCGCGACGATCGTGGTGACACCCGCCAGTCGACCGCCGCCCGGCGCCCTCGTCGACGCTGGCGTGGCACGCTCACCTGCACACCCGGCAACGAGCGCGCGACCGCTGCCACGGCGTGCAACGTCAGCCGTGACCGCGGCGGCGTGCCAGTCTGCCGTCTGCCACGGTCACGCGGGTCGATTGGGATTGGGGTGACGGGATCACAGACCGACAATCAGACGACGCCCGGTGAGCACGCACACGTACGCGACCCCCGGCACTTACACGGTGTTCGCGACGGTGACGGTCGAACCCGTCGGACGCTCAGACTGCGACGACGTCGCAGACCATCATGGTTCCCGTGACTCACTGACCTAGCGCCGTCGGCATCGACGTGCGCTGAAGAGTGCGGGGCGTTCAGCGCGCCGTACTAGTCCCACTCGGCGTACTTGGTGCCGTCGAGCGCGGTGGCGTCCGATCCGCTCTTCACATCGTAGACGCCGGCTTCAGCCGTGGGATTGTTGGGATCGGGCTCCGCGGGAATGGTCTGCCAGGTCGAGTTGCTCTTGGTGAACGGATCCTCGGGCATCTTGCGCACGTAGCCGTCGCTGACCAGCGCGTCGAGCGTGCTGGGATACTGTCCCTTGTCCGCGTAGTACTGGTCGATCGCGTCGCGCAGGCGGAACAGATCTTCCTTCAGCACGCCTTCCCGTGCGTAGATCACGCTGTTCCGGTACTGCGCCAGCCCCATCGTCGTCAGGATGACGATGAGCGACATCACGACCATCAGTTCGATCATCGTGAAGCCGGCATCCATCGATGAGCGCGCGCGGCTCGCGATCGCGCGCCCTCGCGCCGGCCATCGGCTCACCTCATCACGCGTTCGTCGGGCCACTGGTTCCAGTCTACCAATCCTTGTACTTCGTACCATCGAGGGCCTTTCCATCGAAGGTCGTGTAGACGTCGAACACGTTCTGACCGCCCCATCGCGTCGAGTCCGGCTTGTCCTGATACGACCGCATGCCCCATTCGGTGCCGCGCGTCATCGGGTCGATCGGAATGTGGCGGAGGTACTTGAGCTTTGCGACCGGTCGCGTCGTTGGCCGCGGTCACGCCATCCACCAGCGTCTGCAGGTCAGGCGGATAGTTTTCGCTGCCGACCTTGATCTCGAGCTGTCCGATCTGTCCCAGGTCGGCCGCGTCCTTGTACTTGTCAATCGCCGTGCGAATCTCGCGCAGCGCGCGCCTGAGCTCCGCTTCGCGCGATCGCGCGGCGGTCACCCGGGCCAGCGGCATGATTGCCGACGCCAGAATCAGCACGATCGTGGCAACGACCAGCAGCTCGACGAACGTGTAGCCGTCCGCCTTGCATCGCCACAACTTCCTCTTCATCGCGCTACTGCACCGTGACCGTCACCGGCGTGAATCGGAGCCCCATCGCCGCGCCGCCAGGTCCGGTGGCGGAGCCGCTCAGTGTCAACGTCACCGGGCCGGGGCCAATCGCGTCGAAGAGAATCGCGGCCAGGACGCCAGTGCCCGACGCGCCGGTCGCATCCGCGCCGCGCGACAGCGAGATGTCGATGCGATTCCCGTTCGCCGACTGCGTGAACACGACGGGCGCACCACCCGACCGCAGGAAGCTCCCCTCCTGAACTCTGTTCACGCGGAGTTTCGTCGGATCGAAGATGAGCGTGAGCGTCACCGTCGAGATCCTCGACGCATCGTTGATCAGCAACGGAACGGTGTACGGACCGCCACCGACCCGGAACGTCGGTCCGGGCGGCGATATGAGCACTTGCGCCGAGCCAATCCCGGTCGACGTCGTGGGAACGGCGGCGGCCTCCGGCGGCCCAGCGGGCGGTTGCGCGGGCGGCGGCACGGGCGCTGGCGCAATGGGCGGTGACGGCGGCTGCGGCTGCGTATCGACGGCCGCCGGCGGCTGCGCGGGCGGTTGCTGTACCGGCGGCGTCGCTGGCGGCAGCAGGACCGTCCCTGGCACGGGCGACGATCCAGGCGGCGCCGCCACGGTCGTGCCGCCGGGTCCGCGGACAGGAGTTCCTGGAACTCCCGCAGGCGGAGCCCCCGGCACCGGCGCTGGGGCGGGCGGCGGCGCGGCATCGGGCTGCTGCGGCGCGATCAACGGCTGCGGCCCGCCTATTCCGAGATTCTGCTGAGAGCCGATGAAGATTGGCCGGAGATCCGTTTCCGTGATCTCGTGCGCCCGGACGATGTGCGGCGTCAGCAGCATCACGATTTCGGTCTGGTTGCTCGTCACCGTGTTGCCCGCGAACAGATCGCTGAGAAACGGGACGTGAATGAGTCCCGGGAACCCCGACACGCCTTTCGTGATCGGTGGTCTGCAACAGGCCCGCGAGCAGGTTCGATTCGCCGTCGCGCAGACGCAGGCGCGTGCTGACCTTGCGCTGGACGAACGACGGGACGGTCACGCCGCCGACGTTGGTGTCGGGACCGAGCTGGCTGTTGTCCAGCGTCAGGTCGAGACGGATGTCGCCGTCGAGGGTCACCGTCGGCGTCATGTCGACGTTGACGCCGATATCCTGATACTGGTACGAGCTCAGGGGATTCACGCCGGCGCCGCCGGTCGCGATCGGCGTATAGCTGGTCGAGATGACCGGAATCCGCTGGCCCAGGTTGAGCGTGAGCTTTGTGCCCTCCGCCCCGCGCAGCTGCGGCTTCGCGATGACCTTCGTGTTGGTGTCGCTTTCGAGGAAGCGCACGATGGCGGTCGGAACGGCGAGGTAGAAGTCGGCCGTGCTGACGCCGCGCGAAATCGTGTTCAGGTTGAACGGCGCCGGCGATCGCACCTGGCTTGGCCCGGTCGACGTGCCGGTGTTGGTGCTTGTCGTCCCGGTGCCGCCGGTCGCGCCGGTGCCGCCGGTCGAACCAGTCGTCGAACCGCTTGGCGACGATTCAGGGGAGAAGGCGCCGCCGAGTGCGTATTCCGACAGGTTCAGCCCGTAGGTCTTGCTCCTCGCGCGATCGACCTCGAGAATCTCGACGTCGATGACGACTTCGGCGCGCGGCTTGTCGTTCTGCTCGATGATCTTCTCGAGGATCCCGACAATCGCCGTCGTGCCGCGCACCGTAATCGAGTTCGCGGTCTTGTTGCCGGTGATCGCCGGCTGCACGGCGATGCCCGGCAACCGGATGATCGTGCTGAGGATCTGCTGAACTTCGGTCGAGTCGGCGTGCGAGAGGTAGAACGTCCGAATCACCTGGTCGTCGTACTGCACGTGCTTGGTCGGGATGTCCTGAAAGACGAAGATCGACTTCTCGCCCAGCACCTTGTACGACAGCTGGTTCATCGTCATGATCTGGTTCAGCGCAGGCTCGAGCGAGATGCCTTCCAGGTTGACGGTGGCGGCGCGGTCGGCGAACTCGCGATCGAAGCTGACGCTGATGCCGTGCGCGGCGCCGATCGCGTTCAGGATGTCGCGCAGGCTGACGTTGTTGAAGTGAAAATTGAGCGGCTCGCGCGACGCGGGATTCAGGATCGGCTCGGCCGACGCGGCTCGCGCCCGCTCGCGCATCCCCACGATCGCCGGCTTGGGCCGCGAGGCCTCGATGCGTTCGCGGATGGTGCGATCCAGTTCGGCGACCTTCGCGGAAGCGGTCCGGTTGCTCGGCTCGTATTCGCTGGCGGCCTTGTACTCGCCGAGCGCGGCCTCCAGTTGATCCTCTTTCTCGTACTCGCGCGCCTTGTCCAGGTGCACGCGCGAGGCGGCCTGCAGCGCGCGCTGCAGCGCGATTTTGTAGGTCGCGTTGTCGGGCGCCGCCTGCGCGGCCTTGCGATACGCGACGACCGCCTCGTCGACGTTGCCGTCGTGCATGTAGGATTCGCCCTGGCGGAAGGCCGTGCCCGCGGCGCAGCCGCCGGCCAGCAGCGCCAGAATGAGCACGGCCGCCTGCGGCCCGCGGCAAATCCGAAATCTGAAATCTGCAATCGGCAATTTCATGATCCTGTGAGTCGAATCGTTTGACGGCCGCGTCCATCCGTGTAGGCGATCTCCACCGACTCCACGCCGATCTTCAAGATCCGATAGCGGCCCTCGATGATAGCGCCTTCCTTCCCGTAGAACGGCGCATTCCGGCCGTCGCTGAGGATCGCGATTTTTTCTCCGTGCGACGGTGCTTCGACGATTCCGATGAACTTGAGCGTGATCGGCGCGACCGGCGGCGGCGGAGGCGGACCCGCGGGTACCGCCGGCTCAATCGGCTGCGCCGGTCGGACCGGAGCCGGCGGCGGCGCCGGCGGGGCCTTCTCCTTGAACCGGAACAGGTTCCGTTCGGACGCTTCCGGCTTTGGCCGCTCTCCGTTCAACACATCCAGATGGACGGCGGGCGGAGCAGGCGCCGTCGCCGCGGACGGCGCGGACGGCGGCTGCCTCGCCGCGCCGGCTGCTGCTGGCGCTGGTGGATTAGACGCCGGGCCCGGCGCGGCGGACGTGCCCGGCCACATCCTCACGATGACGAAGAGCAGGACGACGACAAGGACACCGAGCACGATTTGCCGGCTGCGCTCAGTTGCCATTGGCTCCCAGGCGGAAGTAGGTGGAAAGCTCCATCACCAGCGTGAGCGGCTTGGCCGGATCGCTCTGCGCGAGCTCGACGTCGTCGATGATCACGAACGGCGAGGCGGTCTCGAGCGCATAAATGAACCGTCTGAAGCTTTCGTAGTCGCATTGCCACGCGGTGTGAACCTTGAGCAGGCCGAGCCGCGCGTTCTTCTCGGTCTTGTCCACCTCGAACCGGCGATCGACCATCTTGACGTTGCTCTGCCTGGCCAGCGACGGGAGTGCGGCGTACGTCAAGCGGCGCGCCGAAGGGAGATCCGCCGGCAGCACCTTGTCGAAAAATGTCGAGAGCTCCTGCTCGGCCCGCGACTTTCCCTCCACGAGGGCACGGGCCGAGGCCATTTCGCGCTCCGCCGCGGCGAGCGACTGCGGTCGCGGCCGCGGCGCGATCGGCCGCGCCGGCCGACTTGACGCCCAGCGGATAGACCCACAGCCCATACGCCGCGATATTGCCGATGACCCCCAGCACGAGCGGCACGATCACGGCGCGCTTCTCGACGACGATCCGCTTCCAGAGCGGCATCAGCGGCGTCCTCCGCCGCGGACCGCCGGCTTCCCTGCCGTCGGCACATAGACGGCCTCGAGGCTCGAGATGAGCAGCCCGGAGTCGTCGGTGCGTTCGTCGGCCGGCCGGATGTTCATGAACGCGCCGGTCTTCTCGAGGTTCTCGATGAACTCGTTCACGTCGTCGACCGTCTTGGCCAGCACGTTGATCGATGAGGAGGATCCCGCGCTCGCGATCGACGCGCGGCTTCACCGACGCAATGCGCACATCGTCTGGCAGCGTGGTCTCGAACCGGTTGAAGAGCTCCGTCCACGAAAACGTGCGGCGATCGATCAGGTCGTTGGCCTGCCGGGCGTCGGCGGCCGCGAAGTCGATCTGCCGCGGATCGACGCTGGCCCGCAGCCGCGCGGCCTGACGACGAAGATCGGCGGCGCGCGACTCGTCGCCCGATGCCTGCGTCGCCAGCCGGGTGTCGCTGCGCGAATAGCGCAGGACGCGCGACGCGTTGAATGCCGTCGCCGCGAGCACCGCCACGCCGATCGCGATGAACCAGCACGTGGACCAGGCGCTCGTTGTAGAACGGCCTCGTCGAAAGGTTGGCCCGGATCACGCGCTCACCTCGGCGCGATCGCGCAGCAGCAGGCCGACCAGCGGCGTCAACGTGTCGAGCAACGCCGGAGCGGCGGCAATCCGGTCCGTGAGCGCAGCCGCGGTCCGCGGATCCACCGTCTCGACCGGCGTCCTGAGCCGCTGCTCGAGCTTCCGCGTCAGTTCGTCGACGTCGCTCGATTGCTGGCCGACCACGCCCGCGGCGCCCGACACCAGCACACGCGAGAAGCCGCCGCCCTTCAAGCGATCCTCGTAGTACATGGCTGACTGGTGCACGAGGTCCGCAAGCGTGCCGTCGGTTTCCGCGGCGCGGTTGCGGAAGAAGATCAGCGACGCGCCGCGCAGCAGCGCGATCGATGTGTAGTCGGCGGCGACGTTCACGAGCAGCCAGTCGCCCGTGGGCGCCCCACTGCCGGCCAGGACCGCGTTGATGACGTTGAGCGTCGTCAGATCGACGAGTCCCGCGTGGGCGCCGGCCGCCGCGCACAGCTGTTCGTACTCCTCGATGATGGCGCGCTTCGCGAGAGTGACGACGAACTCGTGGCCGTCGGCGCCCTGGAGGCCGGGCACGTAAGAAACCTGCGCCTCATCGATCGCAAACGGCGCGCTCTTGCGCACCTGCCAGCGCACCAGCTGATCGAGGTCCTGTGTCCGGGACGGCAACTGCTCGAATTTCACGAGCGAGACCTTGCCCACGACGTCGGGAAGAATCAGGCCGATGCGCCGCGGCCGTCCCATCTTCTCGAGCAGCCGCGTCAAGGCATCCGTGACGGCTGGGCGATCGATCGCGTTCGCCGCCGTGAACGACGGCACGAGCGAACCTTCGGGCAGCGGCTCCCAGCCGTGCGCCGCCACGACGGGCTGGCCGCCACGCCACTCCAGGAGGGCAGCGGAGACGCGGCCGACCGCCACCTCGACGGCAACGGCCGGCGCTGCGCCCTCGCGCAATGAAGTCAGGAGGCTCATTCGACGAACGTCACCTTGTTGATTTCGCGAAGCGTCGTCTTGCCGATCATCACCTGTTCGACCGCCGATTCGCGCAGGAACCGCATGCCTTCCTCGCGCGCCGCTTTCTTGATCTCCGACGTCGGCCGCTTCTCGAGGATCATCTCCCGGATGTGGTCGCTCAGGTCCAGCAGCTCGCAGATGGCGGTGCGGCCCTTGTAGCCCGTGCCTCCGCACTCGATGCAGCCGATCCCTTCGTAGAACGTGTGGGTGTGCTCCAGCGCGGGATCGAGACCCGACTCCTCGAGCAGTGCGACGGGTCACCTTCGTCGGCCGCTTGCAGTGATGGCAGATGTTGCGGACCAGCCGCTGCGCCAGCACGCAGTTCAGGGCGGAGACGAACTGATAGGCCTCGACGCCCATGTTCAGGAAGCGGCCGAGGACGTCCAGCACGTTGTTCGCGTGAACCGTCGTGAAGACGAGGTGGCCCGTCAGCGCCGAATTGATCGCGATCTGAGCCGTTTCGTTGTCGCGAATCTCGCCGACCATGATCTTGTCGGGGTCGTGGCGCAGAATCGAGCGCAGCCCGCGCGCGAACGTCAGGCCTTTCTTCTCGTTGATGGGAATCTGCGTGATGCCGCGGAGCTGATACTCGACCGGATCCTCGATCGTGATGATCTTGTCCTCGATCGACTTGATCTCCGACAACGCGGCGTACAGCGTCGTGGTCTTGCCGCTGCCCGTCGGCCCGGTGACCAGCACCATCCCGTACGGCTCCGCGATGTACTTCCGGAACCGCTTCAGCTCGGCCTCGGGGAATCCGAGGATGTCGAGCCGAAGCTCGGTGAACTGCTCGCTGATCGACTCCTTGTCGAGAATACGGATGACCGCGTCCTCGCCGTGCACGCTGGGCATGATCGAGACGCGGAAGTCGATCGTCTTGCCCGGCATGCGCAGCTTGAAGCGGCCGTCCTGCGGCACGCGCTTCTCCGCGATGTCGAGCTCGGCCATGACCTTGATACGCGAGATGATCGAGCTGTGGAACTGCTTGGCGATCGGCCGCATCGCCGATTGCAGCACGCCGTCGATCCGGTACTTCACGTACACCGCGTCGTCGGCGGTCTCGATGTGGATGTCGCTCGCGCGCCGCTGGATGGCCGTGAAGATCGTCGAGTCCACCAGACGAATCACCGGGCTGATGTCGCTCGTCAGCCGCTCGACCGTGAGGCTGTCCTCGCCGTTCTCCTCTTCCTTCAGCAGCTGGAGCTGAAAGCTCTCGGTCGCGTCTTCCAGCACGCGCTGCGAGCTCTCGCTCTTCTTCAGAATCGAGTCGATCGCGGAACGCGGGCCGACGGCGACCTTGATCGGCGTGCCAAGCAGCACACCCAGCTCGTCGATCATCGGGAGATCGGTTGGATCCGAGACCACGATCTCGAGCACCTTCCCGACGCGGCGGTACGGCACGAACCCGTAGCGCAGCATGAGGTCGGCCGGGATCGATCGGAACAGATCCTGATCGATCTTGAACGTATCCATGTCGATGAACTCGAGGCGGTAGCGCTCGGCGAGCCGTTGCGCGCGCTCCAGTTCCTCGCGATGGTCGACGTCGCTGATTGGACCGAGGTCCACCGGAACGGGAGGGAGATCGGTATTGGGTGTCGTAGCCATCAGTCTATCCCGCCAGAACCGAGCTGAGCTGGAACAGCGGCATGTACAGCGCCAGCACCAATCCCGCGATGATCAATCCCATCACGATGAGCAGAACCGGTTCGACCAACGTCACGAACCGGTCCATCGTCGTGGCGATCTCCTCGTCGTAGAAGTCGGCCACCGTGTTCAGCATCTCCTGAAGCGCGCCGGTCGACTCGCCCACTTCGGCCATCTTCACGGCGACTTCGGGGAAGGCGTGGCGAGCCTCGAGCGCCGCCGCGAACGACTCGCCTTCGCGCACGCGGCCGCTGACGATCCCGAGCTGCTTCGCCATGAACTGGTTGCCGACCGACTTCGCCGCGATGTCGAGCGCGTTGACGAGCGGGAGGCCGCCGCCGAGCAGCGTCGCCAGCGTTCGCGCCATCTGCGAGGTGGCGAACTTTCTCGCCACCTGCCCGAGCATCGGGAGCCGGAGCAGCATGCGATCGAATCGCGCCTGCTGGCCCGAACGACGGACCCAGCCAAAGAATGCAACCACGGCTCCGGCGAGCGCGCCGATGACGAGCAGGAAGTGCGTGCGCAGCAATTCCGAGACACGGACGATGATCCGCGTGCTCAGCGGCAGCTCCGCACCGAACGTCCCGTAAAAGTCCTGAAACGCCGGCACCACCTTCAGGACGATGAAAGTGACCATCGCGAGAGCGAGCGAAATGAGAATGGCCGGGTAAACCAGCGCGGACACCGTCTTCCGCTTCACCGTCGCCACGACCTTCGTGTACTCGACATAGCGACGGAGCATCGCGTCGAGGTTGCCGCTGCGCTCGCCCGCAAGCAGCGAGGCCGTGTAAACGCTGGGAAACAGATCGCGGTGCGAGTCGAACGCATCCGACAAGGCGGTGCCGGACCGCACTTTCTCGTGCACGTCGTCCAGCACGCGCCGGAACGACGGCGACGTCACACGCCGCTTCAGCAGGTCCAGCGACTGGACCAGCGGCATCCCGGCCTTCAGCAGCGTGGCCAGTTCCTGGTTGAAGACCAGGAACTCGCGGGTATTGATGCCCCTTCGCTGTGGAAGCTGAAGCGAAACGCCCGCGATGGCGCCTTTTGGCTGAAGAGAAAGGACGAACAGCCCCTTCTCCTCGAGCTCGTGGCGCAGACGGGCTTCGCTGTCGGCGATGTACACGCCTTCGACGATTTCCCCGTTGGGCGATGCGAGCCGGCAGCGAAATTCCACAGTGCGCTCAAGCCTCCGTCGCGTCAGATCTGCCGCGATTGTATCAACTTTGGCACGATCTCCTTGAAGTGCTTAGACCGTGCAGCGCCGCGAAAGGCTGGGAGTGGTTGCGCGGTCTGGCTACCGATTTGCGAGGGCGAGAATTCGCGAGACGTAGTTTCGCGTCTCCGGGTACGGCGGAATGCCGTTGAAACGCTGTACTGCGGCTTCGCCGGCGTTGTAGGCGGCCAGCGCCAGTGCGACCGGCAACCGCTGCAGCAGCGACTTCAAGTGTTTGATACCCGCCTCGATATTCGACGCCGGATCGTACGGGTCGGCGACATCGTAGAGCCGCGCCGTCGCCGGCATGAGCTGCATGAGCCCCATGGCTCCCTTCGACGATCGCGCTCGGACGTTGTATGCGGACTCGACCTGGATCACCGCCCGCACGAGTTTGACCGGCACGTCCTGCTCGGCCGCGACGCGATCGATGATGTCGCTGAACGGCCCGACCGTCGCGACCGGCTGGACCGGAGCGGTCGCAGCCTCCGTTTCGGGCTCGGGGTACGGCACCTCGTCGGGCTCGAACCGCGCCACGATCGAGGTCTCGCAGACGATTTCGCCGCCGCCGCGCAGCATCAGCACAAGGGAGTCGCCTTCGACGCGATGTCCCTTCACCGACATCGTGCGGCCGGTGTTGAAAAAGACGAGCTCCGCGTTCGCCGGCGACGCAACCAGCGCCAGCAAGACAACGACCGCCGCGGAAGGAGCATGCGAACGCGCACGTCTATTTACCTGGGATCGATGTACGCGTGAAAGACGCGCACACCCAATTCTCGGGGATCCTTGTTGCCGGCCACAAGCACCGCAGGCACATACGTCTTATCGACCGAAATGACGAGCTCCGCCACGTCGCCCCCGCCAAGTTGGGCCGCTTTCAAGGGAATCCGACGTAATTCGGGCTGTTTCGGTTGGAGCGTGAACGAGTCGAGCACGTCGGCGCCCATGGTCACCTTGACCTGCTGGGGCTCGTTGAGCACGCTTCCCGGATTGTCGAGATCCAGGAAGAAGACACAATCCTTCTTCGGATTCTTGAACGACAGCGTCGCGTCCTTCTTGGTCCACTGCCATTCCACGGTGGCGTTGTGCTCCGCGATTTCGCCCGGGTGCCAGCCGTCTTTGAAGACGGTGAACACATTCTCCGTCTGAGGCTGCAACTGGAGCTTCGCGACCTTGTAGGCGTGCTGGCCGGCATCGTCGCCCGCCAGGGCGACGCGCTTCTGCGTCGTCGTCGAGTGCAGGCCAACCTGGATCGTCGCTTCGCCGACGTACGGATAGATCGGGACGAAGACGGTCTTCGTGTACTCGACGGTCTGACCGGGCTTCCACTGCGTCGTCGGAACCGGCGGATTGTGATCGAACGCAAAGATCAGCTCGTCGTCGGCATCGACGACATGCACCATCACCCTGAGGTCCTCGGTGAACGTGGCGTCGTTGGCGACGACGAACTTATATGTGATGTCGATGGGACTGCCGAGCGGCGTCTTGTCGTGGTTCAAGGTCACGCTGGGCGTCGCCATCGGCGGCGCGGGCGCTTCCTTCCGGCGGCACGCGGACAGCGTGCCCGACAGGACGACAAGCGCTGCGAGACCGAGCGCGACAAACGAACGCGTAGGACGAAGAATCATGGTTGAACGGCGATTGCTGAGAGCCGAAACGATGGTGAAAGATGGCGTGCCGGGATGATAGCGCAGTTGCCGCATCCCTCGCAATCTGTTAGAGTTCCCGCCTTCGCGCCTGCGCGCTTCGGCGCGGCAGGCCGCAGCCCAAATCATGAGTCAGGATGCCCTCGGCTTGGTCGAAACTCGCGGTCTCATCGGTTCGGTCGAGGCGGCGGACGCCATGGTCAAGGCGGCCAACGTGGTCTTGATCGGCAAGGAATACATCGGCGCCGGATATGTGACGGTGATGTGCCGCGGCGATGTCGGGGCGGTCAAGGCCGCGGTCGACGCCGGCGCCGCCGCCGCGAGGCGGGTCGGCGAACTCATCTCGGTACACGTGATCCCGAGGCCGCACGCCGAAGTCGAGCGGATCCTCCCCAAGGGAACGCCTTAGCCATCGCGGAGGGCACCGCGGAGACTGAGGTCCGATAGCCTTCAGGACGATGGCCGAATCCGTCAGCACCCCACAAACAGATCGCGATCTCGCCTCGATCGCCGAGGCTCGGGCGCTCGCGCGCCGCGCCAAGCAGGCATGGCTCGAACTGGCGGAATTCAGTCAGGAGCGGATCGACGCCATCGTCGACGCGATGGCCGCCGCCGCCACTCCTGCCGCCGAGGCCTTCGCGCGGCTCGCGGTCGAGGAGACCGGCTACGGCGTCGTCGACGACAAGATTCAGAAGAACCTCTTCTCGTCGCAGAAGGTCTACGAATTCATCCGGCCGATGAAGACGGTCGGCGTGGTCGCTCGCCACGAGGATCGGCGGGTGATCGAAATCGCGGAGCCGTTTGGCGTGGTCGCCGCCATCGTGCCGTCGACCAACCCGACGTCCACGGCCATCTACAAGATTCTCATCGCGCTGAAGGCCCGGTGCACCATCGTGCTCAGCCCGCATCCCTCCGCCGTCAAGTGCATCACGCGGGTCGCGGAAGTCATGGAGGAGGCGGCCCGGCGCGCCGGGGCCCCTGCCGGGTCGATCAACTGGATGACGACCGTGACGATCGAGGGGACGCAGGAGCTGATGAAACAGCGCGACGTTGCCGTGATTCTGGCGACGGGCGGCATGGGGCTGGTTCGCGCCGCGTACAGCGCGGGCAAGCCGGCCTACGGCGTCGGACCGGGGAACGCCCCGGCCTTCATCGAGCGGTCCGCCAACATCAAGAAGGCCGTCCACGACATCGTCACGGGAAAGACATTCGATAACGGCGTGCTGTGCTCCACCGAAAACGCGGCGGTGGTCGAGGAGGCGATCAGCGAAGACGTCAAGCGCGAATTCCAGGCGCAGGGGGCGTATTTCATGAACGCCGCCGAGATGGACGCCGTCGCGAGGGTGCTGGTCACCCCGCAGCGGCTGCCCAATCCGGCGCTGGTCGGCAAGCCGGCGGTGTACATCGCCGACAAATGCGGCATCACGGTCCCGTCCGAGACGCGGCTGCTCGTCGCGCCGCTTTCCGGCGTCGGCCGGGACTACCCGTTGTCGATCGAGAAGCTGTGCCCGGTGCTGGCGTACTACGTCGTCAAGGACTGGCGCGAGGGGTGCGAGCGCTGCAAGCAGATTCTGCGGTACGGCGGCATGGGCCACACGATGTCGATCCACTCGCAGAACGACCAGATCATCCTGGAGTTCGGCCTGCACAAGCCGGCGTTTCGCATCGTGGTGAACTCACCGACCACCCACGGATCGGTCGGCCTGTCGACCGGTCTGGATCCGGCGATGACGCTGGGCTGCGGCGGCTACGGCGGGAACATCACGTCCGACAACATCTCGCCGCGTCACCTGCTGAACATCAAGCGGGTCGCCTATGAGTTGACGCCCACGGTCAGCCGCTGGGATCGCGGCGCGGGACCGGTGAGGGTCGACCAGCCCCGGCTCCCAAGCGTCGCGGCGAAGGCGCCAGCGCCGACCGGGATCAGCGCCGAAACCCTGTCGCGGCGGATCGACGAGTTCCTCGGATCGCGCGGCTTCAAGGCCGGAGCCCGATCAGAATCCATCCAGGGTCAGACCAGGGTCTGACCCTAGCTCCGTTTCTGCTGGGAAAAATCAGCCTGGGGTCAGACCCGGGTCTGACCCGGGTCTGACCCCGCTGGATTTCGTCTGCGAGGAGGACGTCAGACTGGCGATCCAGACAGGTCGGAAGCTGGTAGTTTCCGAGCGGGCGATCGTCACTCCGTCGGCGCGCGATCTCGGTGAGGCGAACCGGGTCTTCACGGTCGCCCCGTGGCGGGGATAGGCTCTCCAAGCTCCCCAGTGTCAGCTTTGAAACTGACGGACGAAAGCTGTAAGCGACAGTTGCACTCAACTGCTCAGCCTGTTGGACTTATTGTTGACCAGCGTACGGTCGTTTGCTAGACTGACTCGGCCATAGAAGCGGGGCGGCGATTGTCCGCCCCGTACCAAGAACACGGAGCCCCCACCGTGGGGGCGACTTACGACACGATCGCCTAGGCCGTTTGGTCCCCGGTCGTTGTCGCGGAGCGCCCAGAAATGCTCAGAACTCACTGGCGGCGATTTGCCTTCGTCGCACTGCTCCCAACCATCGCCGCGTGTAGTTCGAGCCTGAAGACCCAGGGGCCTCTCGTCAAACCGACCGCGCCCGCCGTTACTCCATCAGCCGCGTCAGTCACCCGCTCCAGCGCCGGCCGTTCCGGTCGAAGATCCGGTCGATACGCTCATCGCGTCCTCGGACCGCTCCTTCAAAGCCGGCCAGCGAGAGCTCGAGCAAGGACACGTCGAGGCGGCCAAACAGGAGTTCAACCGCGCGGTGGACGTGCTGCTCGAATCGCCGTACGGCGCCCGGACCGAGCCCCGCATCCGTGAGCACTTCGACCGGCTCGTCGACCGCATCAGCGCCTACGAAGTCCGTGCGCTGGCAACCGGCGACGGCTTTACCGAGAAGAAATACGAACCGGCGTCCATCGACGAGCTGCTCGCGCAGTCCGCCACCCTCGGCGCCTCACCCTCGACTCCGGGCCTGAAGGACGCGGTTCAGTCCGATCTCCTGGTCGGCTCCCACGACATCCCGATCCCGCTGAACCAGCGCGTGCTGTCCTACATCGAGCTCTTCCAGGGACGGCTGCACGATTTCATCGAAGAAGGCATGAAGCGCGGCAGCAAGTATCTGCCGATGATTCAGAGCGTCTTCCGCGCCGAAGGACTCCCGCTGGACCTGGCGTACGTGCCGCTGGTGGAGAGCGCCTTCAAACCCAACGCGCTCTCCCGGGCAAACGCAAAGGGCGTCTGGCAGTTCATGTCGGGCACCGGCCTCGAAAACGGCTTGCGACGCGACTGGTACATCGACGAGCGGTCCGATCCCGAAAAAGCGACAGTCGCGGCCGCCAAGTACCTGCAGACCTTGAGCAAGATTTTCGGCGGCGACTGGCACCTGGCGCTGGCCTCCTACAACGGCGGTCCCGGCCGGATGCAGCGCGCCCTCAAGACGGCCCGCGTCGACAATTTCTGGACGCTGGCGGAAAAGTCCAAGATTCTCCCGCGCGAAACCCGCGAGTACGTGCCGATGATTCTGGCCGCGATCGTCATCGCCAGAAACCCGTCGCAGTACGGTTTCGACTTCGAAGTCGAGGAACCCGCAACGTTCGAGAAGGTCACGCTGCCGCGGCCGGTCGATCTGCGCCGCGTTGCCGAATGGACCGACTCCTCCATCGACGAGATCCAGGCGCTGAATCCGGAACTCCGCCGCTGGACCACGCCGGTCCGCGACACCAACTACGAACTGAAGGTGCCGGCCGGTAAGGCCGACGTGGTGCTGGCGCGGCTGACCGATGCCCCGTCGACCGATCTGGCGTCGCTGAAGTACTACACCGTGAAGCGCGGCGACACGCTGCTGCTCATCGCTCGCAAGCTGCACGTGAACAAGGCCGACCTCGCGGAGGCGAACTATCTGCCGGTGGCTCGCCCGCGTCTCCGTGGGTCAGAAGCTGATGGTGCCGCACGAGGCGACCGTCTTGATGGCCGCCGATACCGATCGCGGCGTTCCGGCGACCGAGGCACGTTCGACCGTGGCCGAAGCCGGTCAGCTGGCACAGGGGGCCGCGACATCCAACCGCGTCAAGGCCAGCTACGCCGTCAAGCGCGGCGACACGCTCGCATCGATTGCGCGCCTCTACCAGACGACCGTCGCGTCGATCAAGATCGTGGAATCCGCGCCTGCCGGGCGATCATCTCGAAGCCGGCCAGCGTCTGACCGTCTATCGACTCGCAAACTAGAGCGGTTCGACTCCGATTGTAGTCCAGGCCTTCGAGGCCTGCCAACACGGCGGACCTAAAGGTCCGCACTACGCTGCAATCGAAAACGGTCTAAAGGTCGCCGCGTCATAGGACGCCCTCGCAAACGACGCAATGCGTGCGACCCGTGCATTCGCACAAACTGCAACGTCGCCTGGCGGACATCACGCAAACCCCTTGTAATCCGACTGATCGTCCGTGGGACTCCGCTTGCATCACTCCTTCGAGGTGCTGGCGAGTCTGCGGAGCGCGGCCGTGTTCGGCGTCGATGCGTGCCCGGTTCACGTCGAGGTCGACGTCGGGTACGGTTTTCCGTCGTTCACGATGGTCGGTCTGCCCGATACGAGCGTCCGGGAGAGCCGCGACCGGGTCCGGAGCGCCATCCGCAATTCCGGCTTCGAGTTTCCGCCGCATCGCATCACGGTCAACCTGGCGCCTGCCGACGTGCGCAAGGCGGGCTCCTCGTTCGATCTGCCGATCGCGCTCGGCATCCTCGCCGCATCGGGCATCGTCGAACGCCGGCTGATTGCCGACACCGTGCTGCTGGGCGAGCTGTCCCTCGACGGATCGATCCACGCCACGCGAGGCGTGCTGCCGATCGCCGCCAGCGCCCGGCGCGACGGATTGCGCGGCATCCTTCTTCCGACCGCCAACGCGCGCGAGGCGGCGATCGTCGCGGGTCTCGAGATCGTTGCCGTATCGTCTCTGGTTGAAGCCGTTCGGGCGCTGAACGACCCCGCCGGGTTCACGCCGGACATCCCGGCGACGTCCGACGCGACCGAACGCGCGATCGTGCACCACGCGTCCGCGGGCCGCCGAAGTGCGCCGGCTGCGCCGGATCTGATGGATGTCCGTGGCCAGCTGATGGCGCGACGCGCGCTCGAGATCGCCGCGGCAGGCGGACACAATCTTCTGCTCGTCGGACCGCCCGGCGCCGGCAAGACGATGATGGCCCGGCGCGTGTCGGGGATCCTGCCGCCGCTGTCGTTCGAGGAAGCGCTGGACGTCACCGCAATCCACTCAGTCGTCGGGCTGCTGCCGGCTGGAGGCGGGCTCATCATGGATCGCCCGTTTCGCGCGCCGCACCACACGATCTCGAACGCCGCCTTGATTGGCGGCGGATCGCAGCCGCGTCCAGGAGAAGTCAGTCTGGCGCACAACGGAGTCCTGTTTCTCGACGAGATGCTCGAGTTCAGCCGACACGTTCTCGAGGTGCTGCGTCAGCCGCTCGAGGAAGGACGCGTGGCTGTCGCGCGTGCGGCACGCACGGCCGTATTCCCGGCGCGGTTCATGCTCGTCGGCGCGATGAATCCGTGTCCCTGCGGATTTGCGGGCGATCCGTCGCGGGAATGCCGCTGCCCTCCGCCGGTGATGGCGCGCTACCGCGATCGGCTGTCGGGCCCGCTTCGCGATCGGCTCGACCTGACCGTCGACGTGCCGGCATTGCCTCTCGATGCGCTGAGCGCCACCGATGTCGGCGAATCATCCGCCGACGTCCGCGGCCGGGTGGTCGCGGCGCGCGTCCGCCAGGCAGAGCGCCATCTCGGCGACGGAATCCTGACGAACTCCGAGTTGACGCCGCCGTTGCTCGCACGATACTGCGCCACCGACCGCGCGGCACTTCGCGTCCTGAACGCCGCGATCGCGCGGCTGTCGCTCAGCGCCCGCGGATTCGACCGCGTGCGAAAGGTGGCGCGGACGATTGCCGATCTCGAGGGCCACGACCAGGTTCGAGCCGACCACATCGCCGAAGCGCTCCAATTCCGGATGGCTAATTGAAAATTGGCCGCATCGGCTAATTAGTTGGCCACTCCGGTTACAATCGTTTGTTGGAGGCCTGAATGGCAAAACATTCATCGCACATTTTGGAATTGGCTCGTAAGGGGGCCGAACACAAGTATCAGGAACTAAAAGCCGAACTCGCGCAGCTCGTGAAGAACTTTCCCGATCTGGCTGACGCGAAAGGCGCGGTGTCGCGGGGAGCGGCAGCGCTCTCTCGAAGCGGAAGGGCGGCGGTAGTCGCTGTCGGCGGAGAGAAATATCTTCCAGAAGCCGAAGCGACGAAAGATGTCGGCAAAGGCGCGCAAGGCGATCAGCGATGCGCAGAAGAGGCGGTGGGCGGCCCAGAAGTCGGCCGCGGCGAGCGCGGCGCCGGCATCCCCAAAAGCCGGCAAGAAGCGATAACCGAGTCTCAACTCGGTTGCGGCCGCACCAAGCGTCGGCCGCTCCACCAGCGCTCAGGCGCGGGGGCGAACCGCGCCGAGGCGGTTCGACCCCCGCGTCAAGATTCCGTAAGGCTCAAGCTCACGACTCGACGAAGGCGCTACTGTTTAGACCCCGCCGTCACCCGAATGCCTCCCGGATCGTTCGGCCGAAGAGGATCGGTGAACGTCATCCCGGCGTTGCTCAAGTCCCCCATCACCTCATCGCCTTTCGGCCTCGTCCCTTTGTGCACCCACGTCGTGAGATCGTCGAATGCCTTGATCATCTCGGCCTGGCTGAAGCCGCAATGCCCGGCAATGCGATAGACACGCTGCGTGAGCAGCGACTCTTTTCCCGCCGCGACGACGGCGCGCTTCAGGCTCTGCTCCAGGAAAATCGGCACGAACAGGTCTCCCGTGCCGTGCATCGTGAGCGTCGGCCGCTCGAGTTTTCCGTCGAAAGGGACGAGCTCATCGTAGGGTCCCATCGGATTGCGAATCTCGGCGTCGAGAGCTTTGCGCCTCGCGCCCTTGTTCAACGCGTCGGCGGTAAGGCCGAGCGTCTCGTCGATCGAGTACTTGATTTGCGTCGTCATGACGGCGCGGTTCGATGGCGTCTTGCTGCCCGCGAGCGCCGCGGGACTGATGTTGCCGGCAAAGCGGCCGCCCGCCGCGAGCCCTTCCATCGCGAACGGACGCGGGCCGCCGCTGATCTGGATTTCCACGCTCGCCAGCTGACGGCCCTTGTCCGTGTAGTCCGGCGGCTTGCCGAGCAACTCGTTCATCTTCGCGACGTCGGCCTGCATCGTCTCGAGATGAGCCTGGACGCCTGTGATCACTTCGGCGGCGCCTGCCGTCGCGGCAAAGAAATCGAACAGCTCGGGACCGGCGGGACACATCGCGAGACCGCCGGCAAACGTGGTCGGAAACTCGTGCATGCCGAGAAGCGTGACGTGACCGCCCATCGACGTCCCGGTGAGGTACACGCGCTGCGGCGCGCGTCCGCCGTTGAACTTCGTGAAGAGATCGGTGAGCGCCATCGTGTCGAGCAGCCCTTGCCCGGGCACGTAGCCGTTGCACCGGTAGCTCGAAGCGGCCCACGCGTACCCGTTCTTGATCAGGTGTTCGCGAATCGGTGAGTTGCCGACACGAAGCGCCGATCCCTGAGCGCCGGCGTTCGACACGAAACCGTGCGCGTACAACGCGAGTTCCCCGTTCCACTCGTCGGGGATTTCGATCTTGTAGATCCCGCCGTCGGTACTGGCCGAAGAACGCCTTGGCTCCCGGAAGGGCATCGAACTTCGGATCGCCCAGCTGCCATTCCTGCGTTGGACACGGCACGGGAGTGATACCTGGCCGCCCGAGCGCGGCCACCTGCCGGTTGGTGGATGCGAGCGCGAGGGCCGCGAGGACCACCGCGCCGGTCAAAGCTCGAAGACGCACGCAGACCTCCCTGAACGTCGAACGACGCCGTTCTATTTCGGTAACGCAAACGCCGTCAGCGTCGCCCCGGACGGCATCACGACGTACTGCCGGCCGTCGAGCAGGTACGTCGTCGGCGGCGCGTAGATCGCCGACCCGGTCGAGAATTCGTACAGCTTCTTCCCCGTCGTCGAGTCGGCGACGAGGAACGTCCCGTCGTGATCGGCGCTGAAGACGACGCCGCCGGCCGTGGCGGTGACGCCCGCCCAGCCGGCGTCCGCATACGGAATCTCCCACTTGCGCTCCCCTGTCGAGGCGTCGATGGCGCGCAGCGCGCCGGACGACTTGACGGGCTCCGACACGAGCGCCGCATTGCCGCCGAGCGTCAGAGTGCCGAGCGTCGAGCTCGCCGGCGGCGGGCGGCGGATGTAGCGCATGCACGTTTCGCGTGCGGTGACGAAAAAGAGGTTGCGCGACGCGTCAAACGACGGCGACATGAAATTCGTGCCGCCGTACAGTCCGGGACACGTGACCGTGCCGCCCTCGGTCGGCTCCTGCCCCGGATTCAGCACCGGCCGCCCGTCCCGTCCGATCTCGCTCGACCAGGTCGTGGTCACGAAGGGTCTGGCACGAATGAACTCGCCGGTGACGCGATCGTTCACATAGAAGAACCCGTTGCGGTTCCCCATCATGACGACTTTGCGCGCGCGCCCGTTGACCGTGATGTCCGCGAGCACCGGGATCTCGTTCGCGTCCCAGTCATGCGTGTCGTGCGGCGTGTACTGATAGTGCCACTTCATTTTTCCGGTGTCCGGATCGAGCGCGACGAGGGAGCCGGTGTAGAGGTTGTCGCCCGGACGGCTCGCGCCATCCCAGTCGGGGTTCGGATTGCCGACGCCCCAGTACAGCAGGTTGAGCTGCGGATCGTAGGTGCCCGTGAGCCACGTGGGCCCGCCGCCGCGCTGCCAGATCTCGCCCTGCCACGAGTCGCTGCCCGGCTCGCCCGGCGCGGGGATGGTATAGAAGCGCCAGATGCGCTCGCCCGTCGCGGGGTTGTAGGCGTCGAGGAATCCGCGATTCGCGAACTCGCCGCCGGCGACGCCGGCGATCACCTTGCCGTTGACGACGAGCGGAGCGCCGGTCGCGGCGAACCCGTCCTTGGCGGCGGCCATCTCGATGTCGTAGATCACCTTGCCGGTTTTCATCTCGAGCGCGACGAAATGCGCGTCGAGCGTCCCCATGAACAGGCGATCCCCGTAGACCGCAAACCCGCGGTTCACCATGCCGCAGCACACTTTCAACCCCGCGGGAAGCTGACGCTGGTAGTGCCAGATCTGGCGTCCGGTTCGGGCGTCGATGGCCCATGCGTGATTGAGGGGACCGGTCACGTACAGCACGCCGTCCACCACGATCGGCGTCGCCTCGAACTTGTTGACGACGCCGGTCTGGAACGTCCATTGGGCGGCGAGCCGCCCGGCGTTTGCCGGCGTGATCTGCGTGAGCGGGCTGAAGCGGGCGCCGGTGTAGTCGCCGGAGTAAGTCAGCCAGCGAGACGGGTTCGCGAAACCATCCAGGAGATCCTTGTTCGTGATGTCCTGACCGGCCAGCAGGGAAACGGACGCAGCCGTCAGCAGGGCCGCCGCCGATGCGGTGAAACGTACTCTCGAGCTCATAGGCCTCGTTCTCGTAAGG
Organism: uncultured Acidobacteriota bacterium; assembly: GCA_963794305.1. GTDB lineage: Bacteria > Acidobacteriota > Vicinamibacteria > Vicinamibacterales > CAVVIG01 > CAVQFC01. Next base: position 161,461 of record CAWCDQ010000031.1, read on the forward strand.
AAGCAGGTGTGCCGCGCATCTTAGCGCGAAGGCGTCTCAAATGACGTTTCGCCTTATGTTCTCTAGTGAGACTTCCTGCTTTGGGCCGACGTTACCCGTGTGATACAGTTCCACACTTCGGGCGCGACGAATTTTTCGCCTCGATCCCCTTTACGAGCAAGCAATAGCAGTCATTAGGCACGACCGCCTGCTGACTGCGTTCCGGGAGGCTATGCGCGGACGACGTTACACGGTGCTGATTGCGGACCGCTCCAGCGGAGTCGTCCGCCAGGTGACGGTCAATCTTCGGGCGACGGTTGCCGTCGTCGTCACCGTGCTGGCGTTGCCGGTGCTCATCGGCCTCGGTGCCAGGTGGAGCGCCAAGGCGGACATCGATCAGCTGCGTTCGTCGAATTCATCCCTCACGGTTGAAAACGGCAGCTACCGGGTGGCGACCGGAGAGCTGACGGCGCAGATTCAGTCGCTCGAAAGCGTCATCGACGACCTTGGCGCGCGCGCCACGCTCGATCCGGCGCAGGCTCGGGCGATCGCGAAGCTTCCAGCCATCGTGAAGACCCGTGCAGCCGGGGGCGCCAACGTGCCGCCCAGCGCCGCGATGACGGAAATCGCGACCGCGGTGCTCTCCTCCCCCGAGGACACGTTCGGGGTCCTCCGCAATCTGCTCCAGGGTCTCGAGAGCCGTCTCCGCTACGTGCGCCGCGACGTGGAACGGCGCGAAGCGCTGGCGGCGTCAACGCCTTCCATCTGGCCCGCGCACGGCTGGCTCACTGGCACGTTCGGCACCCGCAGCGATCCCTTCACCGGCGAACGCGGCTATCACCAGGGGCTGGACATCTCGACCGACAAAGGGCAGCCGGTGTTTGCGACCGCCGATGGCGTCGTCGAGTCGGCATCGTACAGCGGCGACTACGGCAATCTCGTGGTGCTCAAACACGGTTTCGATCTGATGACGCGCTACGGTCATCTGAGCGCCTTTGCCGTAAAACCCGGCCAGAGCGTGAAGCGCGGCGCGGTGATCGGTTACGTCGGCTCGACGGGCCGGTCGACCGGCGCGCACGTGCATTACGAGATTCTGGCGAACGGAAAACTGATCAACCCGCTCCAACTCCTGGTGCACAGCCCGCGGCCGCCGCTCACTGACACGCTGCCACACGCTCGGCTTCGCGAACGCGGCCGAGCGCAGCGCCGAGCCGTCATCCACGCGGTCCGTGAACCGCTGACGCCCCCGCGAGCGTCTCTGCTACAATCAGTGGATACCTGTTCCCGATCATCCCAAGTTGTAGATGCTCGATACCTTACTCGCCAAAGTCGTCGGTACCCAAAACGATCGTGAACTGAAACGCCTGCGCCCGATCGTGGCGGAGGTCAACGCGCTCGAGCCTGCCATTCAGGCGCTGTCCGACGCGCAGTTGCGCGGCAAGACCGCCGAATTCCGTCAGCGCTTCGCGAACGGTGAAACGCTCGACGATCTGCTTCCGGAAGCGTTTGCCGTCGTCAGGGAAACCGGCCGCCGCGTGCTCACCATGCGGCATTTCGACGTCCAGCTCATCGGCGGCGCGGTGCTGCACAAAGGCAAGATCGCCGAGATGAAGACCGGCGAGGGCAAGACCCTCGTCGCGACGCTGCCGGCCTACCTCAACGCGCTCGAAGGCAACGGCGTCCACGTCGTCACCGTCAACGACTACCTCGCCCGCCGCGACTCGGAGTGGATGGGCAAGATCTACCGTTTTCTCGGGATGACCGTCGGCGTCATTCAGCACGACCTCAACGATCACGAGCGGCAGATCGCCTACGCTGCCGACATCACCTACGGGACGAACAACGAGTTCGGGTTCGACTATCTCCGCGACAACATGAAGTTCGAGCTCGCGCACTACGTGCAGCGCGGGCACCATTTCGCGATCGTGGACGAAGTCGACAGCATCCTCATCGACGAGGCGCGCACGCCGCTCATCATCTCCGGCCCGGCCGAGGAATCGACGGACAAGTACTACAAGGTCGATCGCATCATCCCGAAGCTGAAGATGGGCGCGGTGACCCAGGGCGACACCAAGGCCGAGGATCGCGAGGCTCTGGAAGCGACCGGCGACTACATCAAGGACGAGAAGCACAAGACCGTCACGCTGACCGAGAGCGGGATGGCGAAGGCGGAGGAACTGCTCAAGGACGAACTCGAGCCGGGCGGCCTCTACGATCCCGCCAACATGCCGCACCTGCACCACATCAACCAGGCGCTGCGGGCACACGCGCTCTTCCACCGCGACGTCGACTACATGGTGAAGGACGGCGAGGTCGTCATCGTCGACGAGTTCACCGGCCGCCTGATGCCGGGACGCCGATGGAGCGACGGCCTGCACCAGGCCGTCGAGGCGAAGGAGAAGGTCAAGATCGAGCGGGAGAACCAGACGCTCGCGACCGTCACCTTCCAGAACTACTTCCGCAAGTACAAGAAGCTCGCCGGCATGACCGGCACGGCCGACACGGAAGCCGAAGAGTTCGACAAGATCTACAAGCTCGATGTCGTCGTCATCCCGGCGAACCGTCCGTTCCGCCGCCTCGAGAACCCGGATCTCGTCTACCGCACCGAAAAAGAAAAGTGGGACGCGATCGTCACCGAGATTGTCGACGAGCACGCCAAGGGACGTCCGGTCCTCGTCGGTACCGTCTCCATCGAGAAGTCGGAGAAGCTCTCGTCGATGCTCGACCGGCGCGGCCTGAAGCGCGGCACCACCACGGGCGGCGGCGCCGACAAGCACGTCGTGCTGAACGCCAAGTACCACGCGCAGGAAGCCGAGTTCGTCGCTCAGGCGGGCCGCAAAGGCGCCGTGACGATCGCCACGAACATGGCCGGCCGCGGCACCGACATCCTGCTGGGCGGGAACGCGGAGTTCATGGCGCGCCAGCAGAGTCTGGCCGAGCAGGTGGCGGAGCGCCTGCCCAAAGGCGAAGAACGCTTCGTCGAGGACGAGGACTTCGCGTACTTCTACCACCTCGACGCGTTCTATCGCGTCCCGAAGGCGGACGTACCAGCGCATCTTCGAGCACTTCAAGGCACTGACCGACGCGGAGCACGACGAGGTGATCGCGCTCGACGGACTGCACATCGTCGCCACCGAGCGGCACGAAGCGCGGCGCATCGACAACCAGCTGCGCGGCCGCGCCGGCCGTCAGGGCGACCCGGGCGCCTCCCGCTTCTATCTCTCGCTCGAAGACGACCTGATGCGCATCTTCGGCTCGGATCGCATTTCCGGCCTGATGCAGAAGCTCGGCATGGAAGAAGGCGTGCCGATCGAGCACGGCATGGTGACGCGCGCCATCGAGCGCGCGCAGAAGCAGGTCGAGGCGCAGAACTTCTCCGTCCGCAAGCATCTCCTCGAATACGACGACGTGATGAACAAGCAGCGCGAGAACATCTACGCGCTGCGCCGCCAGATCCTCGAGGGCAAGATCCAGTTCCAGGACGAGGAAGGCGAAGCCACCACCGTCGGCACGCGCGACTACCTGATGGACCTCGCCGAGGAGATCCTCGACTCGCTGGTGGAGACCTACGCGGCCCGGCAGGCGGACTACGAGCAGTGGGATCTCGAAGCGCTCAAGCTCGAGGTCAGCCGCATCTTCGCCATCGACACCGGCGATCTCGAGTTCACGGATCGGACCTCGGACGAGATTCGCGACGCGTTGTGGGACCGGATCCTCAAGTCGTACGACGAGAAGGAAAAGCTGGTCGGCCGCGAGGTGCTGGAGCGCGTCGAGCGCGACATCATGCTCCAGATCGTCGACAGCCAGTGGAAGGATCACCTCTACAGCCTGGACCACCTGAAGGAAGGCATCGGTCTGCGCGGCTACGGTCAGCGCGATCCGCTGATCGAGTACAAGAAAGAGAGCTTCGAACTCTTCCAGGCGATGAAGGATCGCGTCGACGAAGAGATCGTCCGCTATCTCTGGTGGCTGCGGCCGGTCCTCAACGAAGAGGCGGCCGATACCGGTCCCCCGGCGTCCGGCGCCCCGCCGCGCCCCGCTGATTCTCAACGACCCGTCCGCGGAGTCGAAGTCGCTGCTGAACAGCGCGCCGCGCGCGCAATCGGCCGAGCAGTCCAGTCCGTTCGGCCCGGCGCACGACAAGCAGCCCGCGCGCGTGGGCGGCGACGATGCGGCCGTGAAGACGGTACGCCGCGACGAACCGAAAGTCGGACGCAACGATCCCTGCCCCTGCGGCAGCGGGAAGAAATACAAAAAGTGCCACGGGACAGCCGCGTGAAAACCACGGAAGCGCCTTCACTCCTCTCCATCGAATCCGGTCTCGCCACCGCCCTGACCTTCGACGACGTCCTGCTCGTGCCGCAGCATTCCGACAGCGACTGCGTGCCGACGGCGGTGGACGTGTCGACGCAGTTGACGCGCAACATCCGGCTGAGCGTTCCGCTCGTCAGCGCGGCGATGGATACCGTCACCGAGTCGCGGCTCGCGATCGCGATGGCGCAGCAGGGCGGCCTCGGCGTCATCCACAAGAACCTGCCGATCGAGGAACAGGCGTCGGAGGTCGATCGGGTCAAGCGGTCGGAGAGCGGCATGATCGTCGATCCGATCACGCTCTCCCCCACCCATCGGATCTTCGAAGCGCTCGAGCTGATGAAGAAGTACAGCATCTCGGGCGTGCCGATCACCGAGGATGGCAGCAAGGAAGGACGCCTCGTCGGCATTCTGACGAACCGCGACTTGCGCTTCGAAACCAACGTCAACCGCGCGATTTCCGACGTGATGACCCGGGATCCGCTGTTCACGGTGCCGGTGGGGACCACGCTCGACGCCGCGCGGGAGATCCTGCATCGGCACAAGGTCGAGAAGCTGCTCGTCGTCGATCGCGACTATCGGCTCAAGGGACTGATTACCGTCAAGGACATCCAGAAGGCGGTCAAGTACCCGAACGCGTCGAAAGACTCGCTGGGCCGTCTGCGCTGCGGCGCGGCCATCGGCACGGCGCGCGACACCGTCGAGCGCGCCGACGCGCTCGTGGCCGCCAGCGTCGACGTGCTCGTGATCGACACCGCGCACGGCCACTCGCAGAACGTGCTCGACATGGTTCGCACGCTGCGCCGCCGCTTCCCCCACGTCGATCTCGTGGCCGGGAACGTCGCGACAGCGGAGGGAACCGAGGCGCTCATCGCGCTCGGCGTCGACGCGGTGAAGGTGGGGATCGGCGCGGGATCGATCTGCACGACGCGGATCATCGCCGGCATCGGCGTCCCGATGATCACCGCCGTCATGGAGTGCGCGCAGAGCCGCTGCCAGCCACGGCATCCCGGTGATTGCCGACGGCGGCATCCGCTTCTCGGGCGACATCACCAAGGCCATCGCCGTCGGCGCGAGCACGACGATGATCGGCAACCTGTTTGCCGGCACCGACGAGAGCCCGGGCGAGATCATCCTGTATCAGGGGCGCAGCTTCAAGGAGTACCGCGGCATGGGCTCGATGGGCGCGATGCGCCGCGGCAGCCGCGACCGCTACTTCCAGGACGACTTCGATCTCAACGCGCCCGGCGGCACCGAAAAGCTGGTGCCCGAGGGCATCGAAGGACGCGTCGCCCACAAGGGCAGCGTCGCCGCGATGGTGCACCAGCTCGTGGGCGGCCTTCGCGCCGGCATGGGCTACTGCGGCGCGCGGACGATTCCGATCCTTCAGCGCGAAGCGAAGCTGATTCGCATCACGCCCGCCGGCGCACGCGAGAGCCACGTGCACGACGTCGCCATCACGAAGGAAGCGCCCAACTATCGATCAGAGTAAGAGCGTTGTAAAGTGCGGACCAGCGTGTCCGCCCGAGAGCTGGCACATGGCCGGCCCCTACGTCTGCATTGTCAACTGCGATCGCTCGATGCGACTCTCCCGCGTACGCGATGGTCACGCGGATCGCGTGGCGCGGGACGGCGGCAGCTTGTCCGCCCATTCGATCGCCAGGACGCCGTCCTCGGCGATCTCGTCCAGCCCCAGTTCGTCGAACTCGCGCGGATCGTCGATTCGATAGAGATCGACGTGGAACAGCGGCAGCCGTCCACCGCGGTATTCCTGGATCAGCGTAAAGGTCGGGCTGCTGACCTCGTCGCGCCGGATGCCGAGCCCTTCCGCCAGGCCGCGCACGAACGCGGTCTTCCCCGCCCCCAGGTCGCCGTACAGCAGGAGAACGTCGCCGGCCGACAGCGTCGACGCCACCTCGCGCCCGATAGCCGCGGTTTCCTCTTCGGATTGCGTCGTGATCGTTCGAGCGGCCATCTACTTCGATCGGGAGATCAGGAGAGTTCGAACAGGAGATCAGAAGACCAGGAGATCTTTTTCTTCAAAGATGACAATCCTCCTGACCTTCTGATCTCCTGTTCATCCTCGCCCCGTCGCCTCAGCTCCCACCGTCCTTGTTCACCACCTTGCGGCGCGCCGTGAGCTCCAGCATGGCGTCTCCGAGATGACCGGCGACGTCGGCTGACGTCATCGCCACTTCCCCTTCGTCGGCCTCCGCGAGGTCGCCCGCCAGCCCGTGCAGGTAGACGGCCAGCCGGCAGGCGGCTTCGGCGTCGAGCAACTGCGCGAGCCACGCCGCGATCATCCCGGTGAGGATGTCGCCGGTCCCGCCGGTGGCCATGCCTGGATTGCCGGTGGGGTTGATGAAGACCTTGTCGTCCGGCGTGGCGATGAGCGTCCGATGCCCTTTCAGGACGACGAACACATGGTGGGCGACAGCGAAGTTGCGCGCGATCTCCAGGCGGCTCGCCTGCACTTCGTCGGTGGACATGCCGACCAGCCGCGCCATTTCGCCGGGATGCGGCGTGATGATGACGTCGCGCCCTTCGCGCCCGTTGAGCTGATCGGGATTCTCGGCGAACGCGTTCAGCCCGTCGGCGTCGATGACCAGCGGCATCGTCGCGCGATCGACGAGTTGACGGACGAACTCGCGCGTGTCGGGCGCGCCGCCGAGTCCGGGGCCGAGCGCGAGCACGTCCCGGGCCATCTCGATGACATGGTCCACGCCGTCCGGGTGCAGGCCCTCGGCGGTTTCGTGAAGCGGCTCCGTCATGTACTCGGCGCCCATCGCGGCCAGAATCGGCTGGCAGCCTGCCGGCGTCGCAATCGTGACCAGGCCGGCGCCCGAGCGCAGCGCGCCAATCGCCGAAAGATGCGCCGCCCCGGTCTTTCCCATCGATCCGGCGACGATCAACACGCGGCCGTAGTCGCCCTTGTGGCTGTCGGGCTGCCGCGGCGTGATCAGCTCGCGCATCGACGCGCGCGTCAGCAGATCCAGGTGCGGGCCGTCGAGGCCTTCGAGCACCTCGCCGGGAATGCCGATGTCGGCAATCACGATGTCGCCCGCGTGCGTTTCCGCTGGAGGCAGCACCAGCGGAATCTTCGGTGCGGCGAGGGTGACCGTGAGGCCTGCTTCGATCGACGGGCCTATGGGATCGGGCGAGTCGGCCGAGAGTCCGGACGGCAGATCGATCGCGACGACCGGAATACCCGACGCGTTCACGTCAGTGACAACCGATTCGATGAACCCCGAGATCGGCGCGTTGAGACCCGTGCCAAAAATGGCGTCGACGATGAGCGTGCAGTCGCCGACCTCCGAGAAGTGCAGCTCCCAGGCCTGGCTGTCGGCGATCTCGACGACCGTGAGGCCGAGGCGGCCCAGGATCTCCAGATTGATGCGGGCGTCGCCGCGCACTTCGGCGACGCGGCCGATGAGAAACACCGACACGTCGACGCCGCGCTGCATGAGTGTCCGCGCCACGACGAAGCCGTCGCCGCCGTTGTTCCCGCGGCCGCAGAGGACCGCCACCTGTCTCTCGAGCAGATCGCCGTAGATGGCTTCCATGGCCGCGACGGCCTGGCGGCCGGCGTTCTCCATGAGCACGAGCGACGGAATGCCGATGTCGTCAATCGTGCGGCGATCGGCCTCGCGCATCTGGGCGGTGTTCAGAACTCGCATCAGGTCGTCGCCGCGCGATCACAGAGGACACCAAGGACAAGGATATTACTTCATGGGTTTTGCCTTTGTGTCCTTCGTGTCCTTTGTGTTGGATCAGCGCTGAGCCTTGAGGTACCTTTTCCCTATGGCAGCAACGGTGAACGTCAACGGCCGCGTCTCCGATCAGGAGCAGGCGGTCATCTCGATCTTCGATCACGGGTTTCTCTACGGCGAGGGCGTGTACGAGACGCTGCGGACCTACAACGGCCAGCCGTTTCTGTTCGAGCGTCACATGCGCCGCCTGCGCAAGTCGGCCGGCATGCTCGCGCTGCCGATTCCTCTGACCGATACCGCAGATCGACGCGCGCTTTCGCGAAACGATGCGGGCGGCCGGGCTCGGCGACGACCCCGAACGCGAGGCGTACATCCGGATTCTGGTCACCCGCGGCATCGGCGAGCTGACCTACGATCCCGCCGCGACGCCGACCCCGTCCATCGTCGTCATCGTGAAACCGAATGTCGATCCGCCGCGTGAAGCGTTCGAGCGCGGCGTGAAGGTGTCGCTGGTCGGCATCGTCCGCAACCACCCGGCGACGGTGAATCCGCTCATCAAGTCGAACAGCCTGCTCAACAACGCCCTCGCGATGCAGGAGGCGCTGCGCCGCGGCGCCTTCGAAGGCGTGATGCGCAACTACAAGGGCGAGCTCGCCGAGTGCACGCAGTCGAACCTCTTCATCGTGAAGGACGGCGCCGCTCTGACGCCGCCCGTCGACGGCGGGCCTGCTCCCCGGCATCACGCGCGAGTTTCTCTTCGAGATCGGCGCCACCGCCGGCATCCCGGTTCGCGAGGCCGTGTTGAAAGACGAGGACCTTCTGAACGCCGACGAGTCGTTTCTCACCAGCACGACTCGCGAGCTCGTGCCGATCGTCCAGGTCGACGATCGGAAAATCGGAACCGGAAAACCGGGCCCAGTCACCCGTGCGCTGCTGGAGGCGTTCCGCCTCGGGGCCAACGCGCTGACCGTCAGGTCGACGACCGTGGGATAAAACAGGAGACCAGAAGGTCAGGAGGTTTTTCTCATCGGATCGTGGGCGTTCGTTTCGAACCACCGGACGTCGGGCGCTTGCCCAATCCGCGAGGTCCGCGTCTTCCGCGCATAAGCTAACAACAGGCGCTTTACTCTGATCTCCTGTCCTCCTGTGAAAACGATGCGCGCCGCTACTTGATCGCGAACACCCAGACGGCGCCGCCTTCGGGCACGTCGGGATACTCGCCCGGCACGAGGCGATTCAGACGCCCCTGCATGGTCTTCGCGTCGACACCCCAGCCGGACTGGACGGCGATGTACTGGCGCCCGTCCACCATGAACGACGATGGCTGTCCGACGATGCCCGAGTTGGTCGGGAACTGCCAGAGCACGGCACCGGTGGCGGCATCGAACGCGCGAAACAGCCGGTCCTGCGTGCCGCCGCTGAACACCAGGCCGCCGGCGGTCGCGAGCATCGGCCCCCAGTTGCTCGACGAAGCGAAGGTATGCGTCCACACGCGCTTCCCGGTATCGACGTTCCACGCCTGGACTTCCCCGATATGATCGGCGCCCGGCGCCAGCAGCAGCGCGCTGATGGCTCCCGTGAATCCGCGGCCGGCCGTGTAGGTCACCGGACGCCCGGACATTCGCCCGCACAGGTTTTCGTTCGCGGGAATGTAGATCATCCGTGTCTTCGGGCTGAACGCAATCGGCGGCCAGTTCTTGCCGCCCCAATGCGAAGGACAGAACTCGGAATCGCGGCCCGTGCCCGGCTGCCTGGCAGGATCGACGTCGGGCCGACCGGTCTTCGGATCGAGGCTCCGAAAGACGTTTTGCTTGACGTAGGGCGTGCCCTCGACGAACGTGATGGCGCCGGTCGAGCGCTCGAGAAACCAGAGATAGCCGTCGCGCGCGACGTCGATCAGCCCCTTGACCGTTCTACCGCCGCGTGTGTAGTCGACCAGGATCGGCGGCGATACTTCGTCCCAGTCCCACGAATCGTTCGGGTGGTACTGGAAATGGCCTTTGATCGCACCGGTGGTCACGTCGATCGCGATCGTCGAGGAGGTGTAGAGATTATCTCCCGGCCGCTGGTCGCCCATCCATGGACCGCCGTTGCCCGTGCCCCAGAACGCAAGCTTCGTTGCCGGATCGTACGCCCCGGTGACCCAGATCGAGCCGCCGCCCGTCTTCCACTGCTCGCCCTTTGGCCACGTCTCGCTACCCGGCTCGCCCGGTGCCGGAACGGTGTACGTCTTCCAGAGCGGCTTGCCGCTCTCCACGTCGTAGGCGGCGACGAAGCCGCGCACGCCCATCTCACCGCCGGAGGCGCCGACCATCACCTTGCCGTCGGCCACGAGCGGCGCGACTGACATGTAGTAGCCGCTCCGGTTGTCTTCGACGGTCGCGGTCCAGACCTCTTTCCCCGTTCTCGCATCGAGCGCGACGAGCACGGCTTCTGCCGCGGCGAAGAACACCTTGCCGCCCGACAGCGCCACTCCCCTGCTCGTGCCGTGCAACAGCACGACGTCGTCGGCCAGCGGACGCTTGTAGCGCCAGAGCGTCGCGCCGTTCTTCGCATCGAGCGCGATCACCTGATTCCCCGGCGTCGCGACGAACATCACGCCGTTGTTCACGATCGGCGGCGCCTCGTGGCCGTTCGTCACGCCCGTGGACACCACCCACGCGGGTTGCAATCGCCCGACGTTGGCCGGTGTGACCTCGTCGAGTGGGCTGTAGCCCCAGCCGTCCCAGGTGCGCCTGACCATCAGCCAGTCGCCGGCGTCGGGATTCTTCAGCCGTTCGTCGGTCACGTCCTTGTAGCGCCTTCAGCGCGGCCGGCATCGGCGCGCTTGATGGTGGCGGAGCCGGAGGCGATGGAAGCCCTGGTTGCTGTGCCGCCGAGAACGTCGACGAGGTCAGGCCGACGAGGCCGACGATGAGGACTGCGGTGAAGAGCAACGCGATGCGTCTCATCTCACCCTTTCTCGAATCCGATTGGGGCCGTAAACGCGCGAGCGGCGACGAGCTTTCCTTCCACGATCGTCAGCGGAAGTGCCGGCAGCGGCCGCGGCGCGGGGCCGTCGACCACCTTTGCCCCATCTTTCGGATCGAACACCGAGAAGTGGCACTGACAGCCGACGAGGCGCTCGGCCGGTTGCCAATCGTCCACGTCGCACCCGGTGTGAGTGCAGATCGACGTGTACGCGACGACGCCGTCGGCCGCGCGGGCGCGCGTCTCGGCGCTCAACGTTTCCGGATCGAGGTGCAGCAGGATCACCTGGTTCAGCCGTGAGCCGCTGCGCACGGTGCCGTCGGCAGGATCCATCGGCCACGCGAGTGTCTGTGGGGCGCCGACCGGTACGTCGCGCGGCGTCAACGGCGTCTTCGTCGCGTCGCCCGCCTTGACGAAGAGATCGCCGGCCCTGGGACGGCTCGACGCGCCATCGTTCTGCCCCAGCGCGAGCGCGAGCCCGCTCATGATCGCGTGCCGCCGGCTCATCTGCCTCACTTCTTTCACGCCTCCGTCATGTGCATCCCGCCGACGCCGAGCGCGAAGAGCCACTCATGCCGGGGATTATATCCGCGGCCTCCGTCGAAGACTGACCGCCGACATCCCGTAGAAGAGCAATGCCAGCACGCAAAGGTTGTTGAAGCCGATCAGCAGCGACAGGTTCTCACTCAGACCGCCGAGAATCGCGCCGCCGACGTTCGAACCGAGAGCAAGATCGGGGGAGGCCGAATCGCGGAATACGGTGCCGAAGATCACGCCGGCAAAGAACACCGGCACGAAGACGACTGCGCAGGACACCACGACTCGCGCGGCGCCAGGGAGATTCAGGAACGTGTTCATCGGCACCGCGATCGCGACGCCGAGCGAGCACGCAAGCAGCAGATAGTACGGCCAGAGGCGTGCGGGCCGGAACACGAGCACCCACAGATTGCTGCACAGGATCATCACGAGAATCGCGAAGAAGACGATCGAATTCACGAGCCACGTCGAGCCGAACAGCAGGGCGAGGTGCACGACGCCCTTCGTCTCGAGGAGCATGAAGCCCGCGCCCATGAAGAACATGTGCCAGTCGGGACGCACGCGCCGATCCGGCATGAACGGCACGAGGATCGCGATCGACAGGATCGCGATGACGACGGCGCCGCGCACGTTGAGCAGCGGCACCAGGCGATCGCGCAGGTAGAAAAACGGCCAGTCGTCGCTGGCGTCGAGATCGCGCGGCCTTCCCCGCACCGTCGCGAGGCCAATCCGCTGCCAGTTGGGATCGTCGCTCGGCGGCTTCTCCGCAAACCCGTTGACGCCATCGTTGCGCGTGGTTCGCTCGTTCAGCCAGAACGACTGGCTTCCGGCAAACGCACGCTGGATGCGCGAAGGAGCCGCGCCGACGCCGCTGAGCACGAGCGTGAACGGAACCGATGTGTCGTCCGGCCGCACGTCGGACTGGTACGGCAGGGTCATCACCAGTGGCGGCCGCCCGAACGCGCCCGTCATCATGCCCTGCAGCCGGCCCACCAGCCATGGCTGCCGGTAGAAGTTGTACGCGACGAACACGCCGTCCGGCTTCAGGATGCGCCTGATGTCCTTGAAGGCCTCGTTCGTGAACAGAAAGCTCTCCAGACGGATGCTCGAGAAACCCGAGTGCAGGACCAGCGAGTCGACGAGCGCGTAGACGACGAGGTCGTACCGTCGGTCCGTCCGGCGAACGAAGCTGCGGCCATCGTCGACGTGCACGGTGACGCGCGGATCCGAGTACGGCTGGTTCGGATGATAGAGCCTGCCCAGATCCTGGATGGCCGGATCGATCTCCACGGCGTCGACATGCTGCACGCCCTGACGAAGCGCGGCCGCGACGTCGTTTCCGGACCCGGCGCCGATGATGAGCACGTCGGCAAAGGCTCCGCCGCCGGAATCGCGGTTCAACAGATGCGGCAGCGTGTAGGCCGGTCCGGACTCGTCGATGTTCACCATCACCTGATGCCCGATATTGTTCGTCGCAATCAGGCGGGACGCCGGGTAGTAGAGGATCTTGTAGTAGGGCGACCAGGTCGTCTGCGAAATCGGCATGGCGTTGGCCGCCAGGGCCAGGAGCACGAGAACGGCGATCGGCAGACAGATCTGCGGCAGCGTCCACCGCGGCAGGAAGTGGAGCGTGAGCGCGCACGCGATGGCGAACCACACCGACGGCGGAGCGCGCAGGTAGCACACAATCGCAAAGCCTGCGATGCCGGCGAGGCTGCCGGCGATGTTGACGGTGTACGCCACGATCCGGTTCGGCAGCGAGGTGAATGCACGCCCCATCACCTGCCCCAACCCGACGAAGGCCAGCGCGACCAGGACGAAGAACACGCCGGCCACGGCTTCCAGAGGGACGACAAATCGCGTGAGGTCGCGGGCCCGGTATTCCGTGCCGAAGAAGATCTGCTGCGGAGATCCCTGGCCGCCCACATCGATCATCACGGTGCTGTACTTGGTGAAGACGTAGAGCACGACGCAGGCCATCGTCATTCCGACAAGCAGGGTCGGCAGGACGGTTTCGATCAGGTTGCGCCGGCTCGAGGCCGCCAGACAGCCGACCGAGATCCCGAGAAATGCGGCGAGCAGCGCGATGTTGGTGAAGAAGGTGAGATACACCACCATGCTGCCGAACCAGCGGATGCACGCCAGCTCCAGGAACAGAATGAGGAAGCTGACGAGGAACAGGTCGGCGGCGCGACGCGTCTGGTCGGTGATCACCAGTGTCCGCCGACGATAGCCCTGCCGCGATCCGCTCCGCCGGCTGCCGGCCGATTGTCTGACGTTGGGAGCGTCGATTCCGTCATCGCTTGTCCGCGCCAGCCGTGGACGGCGCGGCCGACGGCCAGGTAGTCCCAGTGGCGGCGCCGCATTCTGCACGACAGCCGGCACATCGTCGGCGAGCAGGAAGCCCTGTTTGACCAGCGACTCCGCGGCCCCGGTGACCAGACCCAGGTACTGACTCTTGTCGTGATATCGCTCCTCGATGGACCGGCGAGGATCGTTGGCGCGCTTTCGATCTGAAGCGGTGCGCGGGAACGGGACGTAGGAGCCCTGCATGCTCGAGAGCACGTCGGTCGGTCCCGAGCGATCGTTGAACAGGTTCCATCCCGTGTAGGTGGCGAGCGGAACCGTCAGTTCCGGCATGCGGATGCCGGCCATGCCGTTGCCGTCGGCATCCACCTGGGGCACCAGGATCGGAAAGGCCGTCCCGATGCGAGGGGGCTCGATCGTGACGATGCCATCGGAGGCGAACGACGGTCCGTAGTCGGCGTGATACGCACGATGGACCGCCGTCGACGTCACGACGCCGGGAACCTTCGGAAACTTCAGCCGCTCCGGCTGAACCAGCGTGCCGTCGCCGACATGCGGGAACTGGCTCGCCGGCGGCAGCGTGCCGTTCGCGGTCCAGCGATCCATCGCGAGCAGCAGCGCCTTCATGGCCCAGCGGTAGTCGAGCGGGTTGTTACGCTGCTGGCCAATGGTCTGCGTCGGCGGAAACGCCGCAGGGCCATGCTGGCCGGCGGCGAGCAGATAGATCCTGACGTTGTCCATCATCGGCGCGTCGCTCGTTCCGTCCACCGTCGTGTGAATGAGCGAGGCGGCACGGCCCCAGTATTCGTATTCCGAATTCGTGTAGAAGATCTTCGGCAGCAGGTCGGGCGATCCCGCGTGCGTGAGCAGGCCGTCGGTGACGCCCGACTCCGGGTCGCGCTGCGAGACATCGGTGAACGGAAAGATGTCCGTGGGATAGAAGAAATTCAGGTACGGGTGGCCGTCCCGGGAGGGTTGCGCGAAACGGTGATTGAAGCTGCCGCGCCCTGCTCCGGCTACCTGTGCGATGACGCCGTCGAACACCTTGCGGTTGCCTTCGTCCTTGTTGAAGCCGTAGTAGAGGTAGGTTCGGAGAAATCGGCCGCTCTGGGAAATGCCGAACGCCAGCGCACGGTGTATCGCGCCGGCCGGAATCGACCACGAGCCGGCCGACGAGTACTTCAGCATGGAGATCACGTCGCGAATCGCTGCCGGCCCCAGTCCCACGAGCGGCGGATTTTGCGCGGTGTAGACCACCTCGTAAATCTTGCCGGGCTCGAACTTCGACGCCATATACACGCGTGTGGCATCCGCCACTGTGCCGGCGCCGTCAGCCCGCGCAAATCCCCACTGGCTTCTCGGCACGATGCGGCGCGCCCCTTCCACCGAGTCGCGCACGGTCATCACGTTCTCCGGCGATTCCGGGTCGACGACCGCGTAGGCGGCGTGATCGCGATCGGCCAGCGAATGATCCGCTTCCTTTTCCGTGACGACGAAATCGCTGCGGACGAGACCCCGAATCGGCCGCCCATTCTCGGATGCCGTCGGCGGATAGACGCGCACCAATCCCGGGCGCTGCGGTGTATCGAACTGCCAGCCGACCCACAGCAGGGTGAAGCCCTGTCTCATCAGGAATCCGTCGCCCAGCTCGGCGTCCGAGCTGGGATCGACGCTTCCGGCCGCGTGATTGAAGAAGCCGAGCATCCCCTTCCCGCCGCGATTGGACACCTCGTAGAGCACGGCGCCATTGCCTCGCGCGATGTCTTTCGGCTTGATCAGGAAAAAGTCGGATGAGAACTCGACTTTGCCGGCGGCGTTGCGCGGAGCCTTGTCGATGTCGGTCACGATACGGTTCGCGGGCAGCGACGGATCGACGGCAAAGAAAATCCTGCCGGAGATCTTCTCGTAGGAGCCCGCGGCGCCGAACGCGCGCCCGGCGGCAAGGTCGCTGCGCGACTGGACCTCGACGCGTACAACCTCCGCGGCCGCAGGCGCCGCGAAGAGTCCCATCAACAGCGATCGCGCTCGACAGTCTGGCGACGATGGCGCGCATACACACTTCCTCCGTTCAGCCGCGTTACCTTAGAGCACGTCGCGGAATTACGCTCTCCGCCACCGTCGACAACGGACCGGCATTTCGCAACGCCTCATTTTGCCAGCGGGTCGGGTCGCAACTGGAAATGCATCACTTTGCTCGTGGTGCCCTTCCCGGTCTCCATGTGAAACGGCGTTCGGGTGCTCACCGTCGCCCAGAGTCCCCGGCCCTTCCAGCCCGCTTTCGGATCGTCGATACGCCCGTCCATCCATTTCGTGTAGAAGCCGGTCGGATACGGCACGCGGAGGACGACCCACTTCCCGTCCTTCAGCGCGAGCAGGCCTTCCGAGGCGTTACCCGTATCGATCGGCACGTTGGCGCCAAGACCGAGCGAATCGTGCCAGTCGACCCACGTATAGTAGCTGGCTTCCGCGCTGCCCGATTCCGTCACGCCCTTGAGCTGTGGCAACGGCTCCGCGTAGAGCGACCAGCCCTCGGGACAGTGCTGCCCGGTCGCCGTCGGACCATTGAGCGGACCTTTGCATTTCCGGCGATCGAAGCTCGCCAGATGCCCGCTCGCGAGGGCGGTCCAGTAGACACCGTTGCGATCGACATCGCCTCCGCGCGGCGAGTAGCCCGGCATCGGCGGCTCGTACACTTCGGCGAGCGCCGTTTCCGGCGGGTTCGACCCGGGATTCAGCCGGACGACCGCGCCCGGGAAGCCAAGCACCGATCCCCAGATTGAACCATCGGGCGCTGGTGCGACCGCATAGAACGCATTGCCGTACCGTTTGTCCTTCGCAGGATCGAGCGGCTGATTCGGCTCGACGTACGCGTCGCGCTTGCCGTTGCCGTTGGTGTCGAGCACGAGCGCGGTCCACCCCTGCGACTTCACCTCGTCGTGGGTCTCGTCGAACATCTTCGTGTTCAGCCAGCCCGACGACCTGGCCGCCGCCGCTCGTCCAGAGCGTCCGGTTCGCGTCTTCTGCGAACATCAGGTGGTGCGTGCCGAAACAGGTGCTGATGTGCGCGATCTGCTTGCTGGCCGGATCGTAGACCGCGAGCTGTCGCCCGCTGTTCGCGAGCGGATAGAGCTTCGCCGATGGATGCGTCGATCCTTCCTTGCAGAAATCCGGATTCGCTGCCGGGCGCACCGCGGATGTGATCCACACGCGCCCCTTCTCGTCGAACATGGGATTGTGAACGTTGTTCCGGCTGGTCCAGATCGCCTCCTCGCCCCAGTACGGCGACGGCTTCGGCATGGTCGCTGATGTGCGCGGCGTGCTCGGATCGCGCACGGTGAGCGGTACCTGGCTGATCTTGTTCTGGACCGGATCGAGCACCGGCAGGTAGTCGGCGCTGAGCTCCAGGGATCCGTAAATGAGACCGTTCGCGTTGACGGTCGGATTCCGCCTGTCGGTGGAAACCTCGTCGTGGAGATACGCCTTCGGATCGGCCCAATCCCATTGCGTGATGACGATGTTGCGTTCGACGCCTTGCGGGCGTGGCGGCGCGGGCGGCAGCTCGCCGCCTGCCATGCGGTCGGTCCAGTCGGCAAACATCGCCAGCGCGCGATCCTTGCCCATCGCGTTGAGCCCGCCGGCCATCTGCGCTCCGGCTTGTCCCGACTGAATGCGACGCTCCCAGGCCTCCGCTGAACTGTGGAACGTGCCGAGGGCTTTCGGAATCTCGCGCGTCCCTTTCGTGCCGAGCTGGTGGCACGCGGTGCAACCGCCTGACTTCAGGTTTCGAATCCAGTCGGCCTGGCTCTTGATGTTCGGCGAGATGCCGTTGCCGCCAGGCGAGTTGCCGGGGAACTCGCTTTTCTCCGGAACGCGGATCAGAGAGAACCAGTAGCCGGCGGGATAGTACTCGGCCGCCGCGCGCGGATTCGGCGCCGCGACCGCGGTCAGGTTGAGGGTCTTGCCCGGCGCGGCCTTCACCTTCGCAGAGTCGATCAGGCCGTAGCCGCGGACCCAGACGTTGAACGTGGCTTTCGGAAGATCGGGGAGGAGATACCGGCCGCGATCGTCGGTGACGACGATCTTGACGAACTTCGTCGGGAGATCGGCGGTCTCTGCAATCACCCAGACGCCGGCCTCGGGTCCCTTCGCGGTCGAGACAACGCCGCCGAGGTCGTCGGCGTCGACGCGAACCGGATCGCCGGGAGTCTGGCCGGCGCTCACCAGGGCCGGCGCCCGTGCCAGCAGCAACGCGAAGCCAACTACCGCCGCGCCCGTGTACAACGCGCTCGTCGTCTTCATGTTTCGCCTCCTGACGGGCTCGCCCTTTGCGGCGAGACTATCTGCCCATACTCGCGCGATCGACTGAATCGGTCACTCCTTCGACAGGTTCTCGTAGATCCGCTCCCAATCGGACCGCGGACACGCAACCGGATTATAGCGAGCCTGTTGCCGTGCGATACTACCCGCCGTTCATGAGCCGAATGTTCCTGCGCCGGACGCTGCGGCGCCTGTTACCCCGATCGGTGGCGCTGCAGATTCGGAGAGCATGGCTCGGCCGTCGCATTGCCCGCGGCAAAGGCCACTTCGAAGACGACGTGCCTCTGCTCGAGACATACGTCAATTCCACCGACATTTGCTGGGATATCGGCGCCAACAACGGCACGTATACGCTCCATCTCTCGAAGCTCGCCAGGAAGGTGTTCGCGTTCGAGCCGGTGCCGCACAGCGCGGCGATCCTGCAGGATGTGAAGAGGCTCGCGTCCCTCGATAACGTCGTTGTCAGCGGCGTGGCGCTGTCGGATCGCGTCGGACGCGCGAACATGACCGTCCCCGTGGACGGATTCTATGGCGGGTTCTATCTCGCGCGGCTCGACCGTGCAGGAGAGCTCGATGTCGAGCTGTCAACCGTGGACGCGCTCATCGCGTCCGGCATTCCGGAGCCGGATTTCATCAAGTGCGATGTCGAAGGCGCCGAGTCCAGTGTGATTGCCGGCGCACGAGAGCTGATTGCACGCCGGCACCCCATCTGGTTGCTGGAAACGTTCGACGACGATGTCGTGACGCTGCTCCGCTCCCTTGGCTACGACGCATTCGTGCGCGACGCACACAACCAGCTCGTCGAGGTCCTCGTGCGCGTCCACGAACGCAACTACTGGTTCTTCCCACCGGGGTCTACGCGGTCGCCGGCAGCGGTCAAACCGGGCGCACGGTCGACAGGCCCGGACGTCCGCGCGTGAATCCGGCGGAACCCGTCGAACACGTGTCTATCAAGGAACGATGGCCGGCGGCGGTGATGGCCGTCCTCGCCGTGGTCGCCGCCTATCATCTCTGCAAAGGCGTCTACTACCTTGCGGTGCAGCAGCCTCCGGCGGCCGTGGCCGACCTGCTGAATCGGCGGACCGAGAACGCTTATTTCCTCGATCGGGTCTCCCCGCTGTCGCAGTACTTCCTGCACGAGTACGAGCAGCAGCACGACGATTCCGCGAAGCCGTGGGCGATCGGTGCAGACGGATCTCGGTACGGCGCGGTGTACGCGGGTGGGCTTCCTCCATGGACGTATCCCCTGCAATTGCTCGTCTACATTCCTTCGACCTTGCGCCTTGGTCGCCTGTTTCTTGCGCTGCTCGATCTGATGTCGCTCGCGGCCATCGCCGGGCTCGCATGGTGGGCCGCGGAGAAGTCCGGCGGAAACCGGACGGCGTGCTGGGCGGCGTCTCTGGGCGTGCTCGCGATCGGCGCGACCAACAACACGATGACCCAGGGACAGAATGGCCTGGTCATCAATGGCGCTCTCGCGCTGGCGCTTGGGACTTCGCGCAACGCCCCGGCCCGTGTGAGGAACGCGCTTGAAGGCGCCGCGCTCGCGTTGGCGATGACCAAGCCTTCGAGCTCGGTGCTGTTCCTCCTGGCGGCTGTCTTTCGACGCCGTTATGTGAGCGTCGGTGTCTGCGTCCTCATAGTGGCAGCGGCGACGGTGTTCGCTGCCTGGTGGCTTCGCATTCCCGTTCCTCTCCAGTTCGCTCAGTTCGATCGCGCCAGCCTGAGCGTCGTAGACACCGGCGCCAATCCACTACTGCATTGGCTCTCGCATGCTCTTGCATCGACGAAAGCCGCGCGCAATGTTCTCGGAGCGATCGGCGTTCTCGTGGCTCTGATGGCGGCGTGGCGGCTGGGCAGCACGGACCTGATCGGTCTCCTCGGAGTGATCGGTGTCGTGTCGCGGATCTTCACGTATCACTCGGCGTACGACGACGTGCTGATTGCGTTCCTGCTCATCGCGCTCAGCGCCCGGGCGTTCGGGCGAGAAGGGACGATGTGGTGGAAAGCCGGTTGGCTGTTATGCGGGCTGACCCTCTGGCTGCCCTATACGATGTATGTTCCCGTCACGGCGCAGAGTCTGCAGATCGGTTGCTGGATGCTGCTCGCCGGAGCGCTCCTTCTGTATCCTGACCGCTCAGAGCCGTCGCTGTCCTCGTAGTCGGTAGTGTCCGCCTTCAGGCGGACCACGCGAAGTCCGGCTAAAGCCGGACGCTACCGGGTTACAAGGAAGTATTCGCGCGACTCGTCACGCGTATTCTTCGACGGGCGGACACGAGCACATCAGATTGCGGTCGCCGTACGGGTTGTCGATGCGCCCGACGCTGGGCCAGTGCTTGTTCGCGCGCACGAACGCGAGAGGAAATGCCGCCTGCTCGCGCGAGTACGGATGACTCCAGTCGGCGGCCGTAACCGCGCCGGCGGTGTGCGGCGCGTTCTTCAGGAGGTTGTCCAGCGGATCGGCCTTGCCATCGATGACGGCCTGAATCTCCGCGCGGATCGCAATCAGCGCCTCGCAGAATCGATCGAGCTCGTCCTTGGCCTCGCTCTCGGTCGGTTCGACCATGATCGTGCCGGCGACCGGGAACGACACCGTCGGCGCATGAAAGCCGTAGTCCATGAGGCGCTTGGCGACGTCCGATTCGTCGATGCCGCTCGCCTGCTTGAGCGGCCGAAGGTCGAAGATCATCTCGTGCGCGACCCGGCCGTTTGGACGTGTGTACAGCACCGGAAAATACGGTTCGAGGCGCGATTTCAGGTAGTTGGCGTTGAGGATGGCGTAGCGCGTGGCGGCCGTCATGCCGTCGCGACCCAGCATCTTCATGTAGGCGTACGAGATCAGCAGGATGCTCGCGCTGCCCCACGGCGCCGCCGAGAGCGCATGGATCGCCTTCGCTCCGCCGGTGGCGACCATCGGATGGCCCGGCAGATACGGCGCGAGGTGAGCCGCGACGCCGATCGGCCCCATGCCGGGACCGCCCCCGCCGTGCGGGATGCTGAACGTCTTGTGAAGGTTGATGTGGCAGACGTCGGCGCCGATCGCCGCCGGGCTCGTGAGCCCGACCTGCGCGTTCATGTTGGCGCCGTCCATGTACACCTGACCGCCGTGTTCGTGCACGATCGCGCAGATGTCCTGGATGCTCTCCTCGAACACGCCGTGCGTGGACGGATACGTCACCATGAGCGCCGCGAGGCGCTCCTTGTGCGCGTCGGCCTTCGCCTTCAGATCCCCGACGTCGATGTTGCCGTCCCTCGTGCTCGCGACCACGACGACGTGCATGCCGACCATCGCGGCGCTGGCGGGGTTGGTGCCGTGCGCGGACGCCGGAATGAGCACGACGTCGCGGTGCGTGTCGCCGCGATCCTTGTGGTACTGCCGAATCACCATCAGACCCGCGTATTCGCCCTGCGCTCCGGAATTCGGCTGGAGCGAGACGGCCGCGAACCCGGTGATCTCGCACAGCATCCGCTCGAGCTCGCCGAAGATGTGCTGGTAGCCGGCCGCCTGCTCCACCGGCGCGAAGGGATGCAGCTTGCCGAACTCGGGCCAGGTGATCGGCAGCATCTCGGACGCGGCGTTCAGCTTCATCGTGCAGGATCCGAGCGGAATCATCGACGTGTCGAGGCCGATGTCCTTCCGCTCGAGGCTGCGGATGTAGCGCATCATCTGCGTTTCGGAGTGGTGCGTGTTGAACACCGGGTGCGACAGATACGGCGTGGTGCGCGCAAGGGCGGAGGGATACGCCGGCTCGAGCCCCTTCACCGATTCGTCGAGTGCGGCGGCGCGGACCGGTGAACCGGCCGCGAACACGGTCAGCAGCGTGAGGATATCGCTGCGATCGACGGTTTCGTCCAGCGCCACATGGATGGTGTTGTCCATGCGGTAGCCGAGGTTGATCCCGGACTCCTGCGCCGCTTTGAGAATCTGTCCCACGGCCTGCACGCCGCCCGGCACGTCGAAGCGCGGTGTATCGAAATAGTGATCGTTCAGCTGGCGGAACCCGAGGCTCTCGAGCCCGCGCGTCAACAGCTTCGCGTACGCGTGGACGCGCGTCGCGATGGCTTTCAGCCCCTTCGGACCGTGATACACCGCGTACAGACCCGCGATGTTGGCGAGCAGCGCCTGCGCGGTGCAGATGTTCGACGTCGCCTTCTCGCGGCGGATGTGCTGCTCGCGCGTCTGCAGCGACATCCGATAGGCCGTGTTGCCGTGCGCGTCAATCGACACGCCGATGATGCGGCCCGGCGCCTGCCGGACGTGCTTGTCGAGCGTGGCAAAGAACGCGGCGTGCGGGCCGCCATACCCGAGCGGCACGCCGAAGCGCTGCGAGTTGCCGTACACGACGTCGGCGCCCATTTCGCCCGGCGGCGTGAGCAGCGCGAGGCTGAGCAGGTCCGTGCCGACGGCGACCAGCACGCCGGCCTGCTTTGCGCGCGTGATGAACGGACGCAGGTCGCGCACGCGGCCGGCACTGTCCGGCGACTGGACGAGCGCGCCGAACACCCGATCGCCGAACTCGGCTTCGTCGAGCAGTTCGTTGGGCACGAGCACGATCTCGATCCCGAGCGGTTCGGCGCGCGATCGCAGGACGTCCAGGGTCTGCGGATAGCACGAGTCGGACACCAGGAACTGCGGTGCGCCCTCGATCCCGTCGATCCGCTTCGACTGCACGCGCGCGAGCATCGTCATCGCCTCGGCGGCCGCCGTGGCTTCGTCGAGCAGCGACGCGTTGGCGACCTGCATCCCCGTGAGGTCGGTCACCATCGTCTGAAAATTGAGCAGCGATTCGAGCCGGCCCTGCGCGATCTCGGCCTGATAGGGTGTGTACGGCGTGTACCAGCCAGGGTTCTCGAGGACGTTGCGGAGAATGACGCTCGGCGTCACGGTGTCGTAGTACCCGTAGCCGATGAACGATCGCGCGATCCGGTTTCGCCCGGCGGTCGCCTGGAGCTCCTTCAGGAATTGATGTTCGCTCTGACCGTCGGGCAGATTCAGCGGCGCGGCCAGCCGGATGCGCGCCGGGATGGCCTCGTCCATCAGCGCGTCCAGGGAGGGCACGCCAACGGCCTTGAGCATGGCCGCCGTTTCTTCCGCGTCGGGTCCGATGTGCCGGGACTGGAACGATTCGAAATCGAAAACCGTCATTTCACCAGGTCTTGATACTGCGCAGCGTCGAGGAGCGCGCCGGCTTCGCTCGGATTCGTCAGCTTGATGACCACCATCCAGCTGTCGTGAGGCGTTTTGTTGACGGCCTCAGGCTTGTCCTTGAGCGCCGCATTCACCTCGACAATCTCGCCGGTGACCGGTGAGTACAACTCCGACACCGCCTTGACCGATTCGATCGTCCCGAACGACTGCCCCTGCTTCACCTTGGCGCCCACCTCGGGAAGCTCGACGTAGACGACGTCGCCGAGCTGTTGCTGGGCGTAGTCGGTGATGCCGACGCGGCCCTTGTCCCCGGTGAGGACAATCCACTCGTGATCCTTGGTGTATTTGAAGTCGTCCGGATATGCCATCGTGTCTCCCGGGCAGGCCTGAAGGCCTGCACTACTTGCATCTCGATCAAAGGCGCGCGCTACTTCTGCCTCTTATAGAACGGCATCGGCACCACTCGCGCGCGCGTGCGGCGGCCGCGGATGTCGACGTCGAACTCCGTGCCGGGCGCGGTGTGCTCGATGGACACGTACGCCATGCCGATCGCCTTCTTCACGTGCGGGGTCTGTGTCCCGCTGGTGACGCCGCCAACTTTGGCATCGCCGACGTACACATCGTACCCGTGCCGGCCGATGCCTCGCTCGAGCATCTCGAAGCCCACAATCTTTCGCCGCGGACCAGCGGCTTTCTGTTCACGAAGCGCGCCGGCGCCCAGAAAGTCGTCTTTCTTCCAGCCGACGATCCAATTCAGATCCGCTTCGACCGCCGTCGTGGTCTCGTCGATGTCGTTGCCGTGGAGGCGCATGCCGGCTTCCAGACGAAGCGTGTCGCGGGCGCCGAGGCCGCACGGGAGGAGATCGACGGACTTGCCGGATTCGAGGAGCGCGAGCCACACCTTGTCGGCCTGCGCGGGGGGAACGAAAATCTCGAACCCGTCTTCACCGGTGTAACCCGTCCGCGACACGGTGGCGCGCACGTTGGCGACCTCCCCGTGTCCGAACCAGTAGTACTTCATGGCGGCCAGGTCGACTCCGGTCAGCGGCTGAAGAACGTTCAGCGCCTCGGGCCCCTGCACGGCGATGAGGGCGTATCGCGAGCTGGAGTCCACGGCCACCGCGTCGCCGACACCCTGGATGTGTTCGACCATCCAGCCATAGTCTTTCGCGATGTTGCCGGCATTGACCACGAGCAGGAAGTGCGCCGGCGCCAGCCGGTACACGAGGAGATCGTCGACGAACGTGCCCTGCGGTGTGAGCAGGCCGGAATACTGCGCCTGTCCGACCTGCAGTTTCGACGCGTCGTTGGACGAGATGCGTTGCACGGCCGCGAGCGCGTCCTTGCCGGCGATTTCAATCTCGCCCATGTGGCTGACATCGAAGATGCCGGCGCGCGTGCGGACGGCGGCGTGCTCGTTCGAGAGACCGCTGTACTCGACCGGCATGTCCCATCCGGCGAACGGGACCATCCGGGCGCCCGAAGCGCGGTGGCGAGCGTTGAGCGGCGTCTTCTTGAGAGGTGTTTCGGTCGCCTGTTCCATGGGGGTCGCAAGAGTCTGAGCGGAAACAGGTAACGGTACTATGCGCGTTCCTACGCGGTCAAGAATACCGTCACGCCCCGGGCGCCGAGTCGATTCGATTCCTAGTCGAACCCGGCTTTCTGCTCTTCTTTCGTCTGGTCGAACAGCGCGCCCGACATCCTCGACGACGACAGCTCGCCTTCTTCGAAATACTGCTCGGCCCGCACGGTGATCTTCACATCCAGGAACTGATGCGCGCCGATGACGTGCGCACGAGCCGGCGTCGTCTCCCCGGCCTGGAGTCGAGTCTTCGCCTCGTTGGGCCGATCGAGGATCTCGACCGTGACCCCGCGCAGCAGCTCCTCCGCGGAGGGCATCGAGCCCGTGCCGGAGACATGCAGCAGTTGATCGAAATCCGGGACGCCGGAAACCAGGTGAGCCAGGTACAGCTCCTTCGGGCTGCCGAACATGACGTAGGTCAGCGTCGGCTGCCTGCTCCCTTCGAAACTGTGCGCGTGAATCACTCTGTTGACGTGCACGTCGATGTCCGTCAGCGCCTCAATCGGCACACCACCCTTTTCGAGATGGCCTCGAAAGACCGTCGCCTTGAAACTGGTGCGCTGCGGCATCGGCCCCGATTGGAAGAGCTCCCGCAGCGTGAACTCCTCCGGCTGGACCGTGTAGAACTTCACCGCGGGATTGGCGGCGTGGTCGGCAAAGTAGACCTGGTCGACATTCTTGCCGCCGTTCATGAACGCTGCGTCGAGCAGGACCTGCGCGTTGTGAGGGGCCATGAACATCGGCAGATGCGAGAGGAACACATGATGGTCGCCGACGAGCGCCATGTTGTGAACCGCCTTCTTGGGGTGTGCGTGTCCGTGCGCCGTCATGTCCATCGGATGCTCCTTGCAGGTTGATTTTGGCCGACACATAGGTCGGCCCCTACGATCGAGGAGGGCCTTGCCTATTTCTGAATTTCCAGCCCTGCCTCGTAGTGAATCTGTGTCTTCACGCCAAGCTTCAGCTCTTCCCCGTTCCCGTTGACCCTGGCCACGACCTTCTCGTCTTTTTTCAGGAGACGGACGCCCTTCACATTCTCCCGCCCGGGGATGGTGACGAGCGTGGCCGCGCCCGTGCCGCCTTGCAACAGCTTGCCGGTGTCCCCTGTCACCGCAACGATGTGATCGAAGTCCGGATAGCTGGCGATGTAGTGAGCGAGGAAGGCTTCAGAGGCGTTCCCGAAGAGGAGGTAGCTCAGCACATCGGGTTTCTTGTCGTCGGGCTGAAACAGCCTGAAGTAGATGACCTTGACGATTTCGACGGTCACGTTCCGGGAGATGTATTGCGGGTGGCCCTCGCTTTTCTGCCAATGAATATTCGCGCGAAATTTTTGCCCCGTCTTGATGGTGTCGGGCATCACCCAGTAGTGCATCTCGCCGCCCGGCGTTTCCGGACTGAGGCTGTATCTGGTCAGCGGATTCTTCTGCTTGTGGCTCAGATAGAGCTGCCTGGGATCGTTGCCGTCTCCGCTCAACTTCACCTCGAGCAGCACCTGGTAGGCATGGATGCTTCCGAACATCGGGTAGTGCGACAGGTAGACGGAGCTGTCGCCGAACATCTCGAATTCATGAAACCCCACGGGCACGCGCAGATTCTTGTCGGCTGCCGTGCCAGGGCTCTGCGCAACAATCCCGCGCGTGCCGAGCACGACCAGGGCAAGACAAACGCTTTTCAAGGTTGCTGATGTGATTCTCATGTGTATACCGTGCTTCAACTCGCGAACTACCAGCCGGCCGGAACAACCCAGGCGTCCTCGCCGGTGATCTCGCCGCCCGCCCTGAAGATGATTCCGCTCGGGCGTCCGGACACCAGAAAGCAAGACGCCACGAGATGGAGAGTCCGGACGCCATGCTCGGTCATCAGGTTTCTGGTCGGCAGCGGCACGAACTGCTGATGCACGTGCGCCTCTCCCTGATACGACGTGCACGTGCTGCGTCGCACTTCACCGCGCACCGAATCGACGATGGTGATGGAATCGCCTTCGCTGCCAAATGCCGGCTTGATCACGTAGGGCTCGATGCCATCCGGGGGATCGAGCGCTGTTGGAAGGAAGTGACCGTACGGACGATCTTCGACTCGGCGTCGCTGAAATACCCGCCGGTCTGCGCCAGGCCCCAGATCACGGCCTGCGCTGCCTTGCTCGACAGCAGCGACGTATCCGGGGCATCGAGGACAGCCAGTCTGCGCTGACGGATCAGACGCGCGATCGACGCCGCGCATTCATCCGGCGGCGTGTCGGACGATGACAACGCCGCGCCCAGGTAACGAGCGCTGCAAGGCCGCCACAGCACAGTCACGGGACGGCCGTCCTGAAGACGCAGATGTTCGTCCGACAGAGCGAGCGACTCGATGGGAGCGTCTACAACATCGACACCGGACGAGTCCCGTGCGATTTCTGCAAGGTAGCGAGCCGCGGCGCGACCCCGGTCCGACCGGAGGTCGTAGGCAAACGCGACGAGAGCCCGATCGGCGGGGCCGACGTGGTCGATGCCGCGCTGAAGCGCCGCGCGCATAGCCGTGGTGAGCAGGGCGAGGCTGCCAGCATTCACATCGCGCATCCCTGCGTCGGCGCATTCCAGCGCATTCAGTCCGAACGTCTCGACCACAAGGCCAGGCGCCTCGCCGTTGTATTCCAGCAACTTGAGCCCGTCCGGCGTTTGCGCCAGATCGAGGCGCGCGAGCAGCGGCAACTCTAACCCCGGGATCTGAGGACCAGTCAGCTCCAGCGTTTCCGGACGGACGCCCATCGCCAGCAGCGTGTCGTCGGAAAGATTGCGAAGAAGCGGCAGGAGGCGTGCGTAGATCGCGCCGATGTCGGCAGTCGCTGTTTCAATCGCGAGGACGTCGGCCGGATCGAGCTTCAGCGGGTCGAGCAGATCGTACGGATCGGCCAGGGCTCCCGGCCATCGCGATTCATGCCGCTCGAACGAGCGCGCACGCGCTCGTCGAAACTCTCCCAGACCGTCGTTGCTGGCGAGCGTCGCCGCGCGACGGGTATCGAACATCGTGGATCGCGGAGGCTAACCTCCGCCTCCGGCCGCGTACAGGTAGGTACTTGTACGGATCCTCGGTCGTGCCCTGCCCGATGCTTCGTATCTTGCCGTCGTACTTCAGCCGGTCGAGACCCGCCGTGATCGTCTTGACGTCCATGTCCGGCAGCCGCTTGTGCAGGTCCTCCACCGACAGTGCCTTGGATTGAAGCACGTCGAGCTTGGGGAGGATGGCTGCGGCCGCTGCGCTCGGCGAGTCATCGGGAGGCGCTTTCTTGCTCCCGGCCGTGGTCTGCTCTCCTCGAGCTTCAAGTGTTCCGGCTGTCAACAGCAGGTCTTTCGATCCGAACATCGCCATGGCGGCCGCCACACCGGCCATGAGTTTTTGCGTGCGGTTCATGCGTCCTCCCCGACGGGCGCGTAAGTACGCCGTAAGAATCTCGGCGCGCGCATCATAGCTGAACCCGGCGATGAATGATCGCCCAACCGCTCAAGAGTGGCGATATCAGGGGCTGCCGGGACAGGTCTCGCTGAAAGGCACGTCGGCCCCGACATACCTCTTCCATTCGGCCGGTGAGAACGACCGCGTGAGGCGGGAACAGGCCTGGTCGATCACGTCACCAGGCTGAGTGAAGACGTGAGTGACGACGACCTGGCTGTCCAACGTGGAATGGGAAACGGTCAGCAGGTACCGCCCCTGATCGATGAAGCGCGTTTCCAGGACGCGTCCGTCCAACACGATTCGCGATATCTCCGCGCCGGTCATCGCATCGAACACGCGAGCCGTCCCGTCGTCACCCCCGGTGGCAACGCGCCGCCCGTCAGGCGAGAACGTCACGAAGCGGACGGCTCGCGCGTGGTTGAGAGACGAGATCTGATGGCCATCGGCCCGATCGAACACGCGTGCGGTCTTGTCTTCTGCCGCGGTCGCCACCAGGCGTCCGTCAGGACTGAACGCCGCAAACGTCACCGGTCCATCGTGAACCAGCTGGGAGACTTCCTTGCCTGTCCTCAGGTCGAACACGCGCGCGCGCTTGTCTTCGCTGGCCGTCGCCACCCAGCGCGCATCCGCGCTGAAGACCGCCGAGTTCACCGTCCCGTCGTGACTCAGGCGCATCACTTCTTTTCCGCTCGCCGCGTCGAACACTCGAGCCGTCTTGTCCCAGCTGCCGGTCACGACCTGGCGCGAATCCGGACTGAACGACACCGACACCACCTGTCTGTCGTGCAGAAGTCGAGACACCTCGTTCCCGGTCGACGTGTCGAACACGCGGGCCAAGCTGTCGGAACTCCCGGTGGCCATCAATCGACCGTCCGGGCTGAGAGCGACGCCGCCGACCGATCCCTGTTGCGGCAGGCGCAGGATCGTCGCGCCGGTGACCGCGTCGAACAGGTGCGCCATCTGGTCGCTGCTGCCCGTCGCCACTCGTTTTCCGTCCGGGCTCAGCGCCGTGACCAGGACGACGCTCGCGTGGGTGAGGCGGACGATCTCCATCCCGCCACCCAGTTCGAACGTCCGCGCGGTGCCATCCGCGCTCCCGGTCGCCACCCGCTGTCCGTCCTCGCTGAAGGCCACCGATGCCACGGCGCCGTCGTGCGCAAAGCGCGTCACTTCCTTGCCGCTTGCCGCCTCGAACAGCCGCGCGCTCATGTCGTCCGCGCCCGCGACCACCCATCGTCCATCCTTGCTGAACGCCACCGATTCGACGGGGTCCCGGAACGTGAGGCGCGAGACCTCCCGCCCGGTGGCCGCATCGAACACTCGTGCGGTCTTGTCCTCGCTGCCGGTCGCGACGAACTGGCCGTCGCCGCTGAAGGCGACAGAAATGACCGCGCCGTTGTGCGCAATCGAGGAAAGTTCCTTGCCGGAGTTCGCGTCGAAGACTCTGGCTGTCGCGCTGTGGCTGCCCGTGGCGAGCCGCCGGCCGTCGGGGCTGAAAGCCACCGACCAGACGGGGCCGCCGTGTACGGCGCGGAACAGTTCTTTTCCGCTTTCCGCGTCGAACACTCGGGCCGTGTTGTCTTCGCTCCCCGTCGCGACCCGTCGCCCATCGGGACGAAATGCCACCGACGTCACTTCCCCTTCGTGCTTCAGCGCGAAGATCTGCCGCCCGTTGGCCGCCTCGAACACCCGCGCCGTCCGGTCGGCGCTGGCCGTCGCGACCCGGCGGCCATCAGGGCTGAAAGCCACCCACGCCACGCTTGCACCGTGCTTCAGCTCCGCGATCTGCTTTCCCGTGGCCGCCTCGAACACTCGCGCCGTCCCATCGTCGCTGCCGGTGGCCACGCGCTGCCCGTCAGGACTGAACGCGACCGACGCCACGCCGCCTCCGTGCTTGAGCTCTGAGATCTGCTTGCCGGCGGCCACGTCGAAGACTCGCGCCGTCTTGTCCTCGCTGCCGGTGGCCAGCCACTGTCCGTTCGCGCTGAACGTCACCGCCGAGACCGCGGCGCCGTGCATGAACTTCGACACCCGCCGGGGCAGGCGTTCGCTGGACTCACGAAGCGCGCGATCGCCTTCGAGGCTCGGCAGCGTTCGCATCGACGCGATGGCGAGGTTCACCGCCGGCTCCAGATTGATGCTCTCGGCCTGGAGCGCCGACGACTCCGCGGCGAGCTGGCGCACCTCGGACTTCGTCTTGAGCTGATCGGCTTCGTTCTTCTTGTACCAGGCCAGAGCGCCGAGACCCGCGAAGACCAGCGCGAGCGTCACGGCCAGCGAGAAATTGCGTTTCACGCGGAATTGCCGTCGCCGATCCTCCTGCTTGCTGGCCTCGATCAGGGCCACCACGGCGTCGAGGTCCTCGGTGCCGGCGTAGTGCTCGGCCCACGCGCTGGACGTATTGCGTTGACGGTCCCACTCCAGGGCGCCGGCGAAGTCCAGACCGATCAGCACCTCTCCGCGTTGGGATTTCCAGTTCATGGCTCGCACGACGAGATCGAGAAATGTCCTCGCGGACCGTTCCTCTTCCGGCAGCCACTCGTCGTGCAGCTTCTTCCACTGCCGAATGAGGCTCTCGTGCGTGATATCGATGTACGTGTCGCGGTCGACCGCGCCGGCGCGAGGGGTCAGGAATGTCGCCTCGCCCCGCCGGAAGTGGTCCACCACGCTCGTCACGACGCGCACGCGACTCCTCGGTGACGGCGCCACACAGGGCCCACAGTTCGCCGAGCCGCGCCGGATCCCTGCGTTCTCGATTGCCGGTTCCCCGGGCGGTCAGGCGCTTGAAAATCGTCGCCGCGATGTTCTCGGGGACTCCCGCCAGCAGTTCGTCGGCGTGACGGTTGAGCGCCTCGTCGAAGCCGCCGATCGCCGCATAGTCGCTCAGGTCGATGCGCCGCGTGCGATCCGGATCGGCGGCGCGCCACTGGTTCCACGTGCGCATGAGCGCGTGCTGAAGGATGGGCAGCTGATCCGGTTCATCGCCGGCGTCGTTCAACAGGCGCTGGACAAGGCTTGGCGCGATCTGCACGCGGCCGAGCGGTCCCTCGATCATGGCCTTGCGCTGGTCCCGTGTCATCCGCGGGACGAGGTACTGACAGTCGTTCAGCGTCTCGGGAAGATCGCGAAACTCCGCGCATTCACCCAGGTAGTCCGAGCGCATCGTGATCACGATGTAGACCGGCGGGTGATGATTTCGGGCCGCCATCAGGAGCTGAACGAACTCCGCCGCGTTGGCCGCCGCCGCGTCGTGGGCCCGGCGCCCCTCCTCCGTCATCGGAGCGAAGCCTTTGTAGCGAAACAGCTCCTCGAACTGGTCGATGACGACGAGCAGGCTCTCGTCGGCCTCGAGCTGACGCGCAACCTCGATCAGACCGTGACTGGTCTGGCTGAGGCCGGACGCGTCGAGACCCGACTCGCCGAGATTCCTGGCCAGGCTTTCAAACGGCGCGCCGGCAGGACGCGTGACGACGATGCGCCAGCGCTGACCGGCTTCGGTGACACGGCCGCGCTCGAGCGCGGGGATAAGGCCCGCTCGCACGAGCGACGACTTGCCGCTTCCAGAGACGCCGAGCACCGCGACGAAGCGATTCCGCTCCAGGCGGCCTACGAGCTCGGCGACTTGCTGGTCGCGTCCGAAAAAGAGATGCGACTCCTCGGTCTCGAAGGGGCGCAGTCCGGGATACGGATTCTCGAGCTTCTGCAGGCGCTCCACGACCGCCGCGAAGCTCACGGCGGACCGCCTGACCGCCGAAGCAGCGGCGCGAAGAAGGCCTGCAACCGCGCGGGATCGAACCTTCCGAATTGCTCGCCGACGTACAGCTCACGGAAGGCGTCGCGAATGGTCTTGACCGCGTCGGTCTTGGTTTCCGGCGGATCGAACAAGCACATGCCTTTTTCCGCCGCCTCGCCCGAGGCCTGCACGATTTCGGCGAACTCGCGTGAACACCAGTCCTCTCAGCGGCCCCCCATACGAGAAGGACGCCGTCGGAACGCGACAGGCGCAGCGTGTGCTGGGCGGGATCGTCCGGATGCTCGAAGTGAATCTCTTTCCGGAAATGGAAACTGATCAGGCCGGCATTCTTGACCTCGTTCCGGTCTCGCGCGTTGTACACCAGATAGACGCGCGGCTTTCCCTGCGTTTCCGGCAGCGCGCGGGAATCGGGCTTGAGCAGCGCCAGGACTTCCTCTTTCAGCTTCGCCGGGTTGATGCTCGCGTTCAGATACGTCTTGTTCGACGCGTCGAGTTGTTCGAGATAGGCCGAGAGACCGACCTGATTCGCCTCGGCGCCCTGCTCCACCGTCGGCGAACACCAGACCAGCCAGGGCTTGCCGTTCTGACCGGCGGCGAGCTCGGCCAGCTCTCCCGCCCGCTCGTCGTAGTCGGATCCGAGAAGAAACACCGCGACGGCGGCCTCACGCAGCTGGTCCTCGAGATTCAGCGTCCGATCCGGCAGCAGGCGGTAGCTTTGGGCCGCGAGCTCCGCGGCGAGCGTCGTGCGAGTCCCCTGAAGGTCGCGACCAGGCTGCGGCGGGTAGAGAAATACCGCCGTGCTGTGGTTCCGCATGCGCTTGAGCAGATCCACAAGCTCGCCGACAAGACGACGAAAGCTCGCTTCGAACGGCGGGCTGCCGGCCGCGAACGTGTCCGCCTCGTCGCAGAACGGAATGTCGGTGAGGCCCGCAAACAGTGTCCAATGCTCGTTGCCGTCGACGGGAAGAATCGGGCAGCGGAAGGCGAAGAGCTCGTTCGAGAACTCCTTGCTCGCAAACCGGGCGCGCCTGGCCGGATAGGTCTCCGTGAAGACCTTGCATTCGACTCTCGACGCAGTACCGCGAGCGCACGTACGTCGGGGATGGAAGCAACAGGAACGCGGCGGACGATCTGACACTCTCCGGGATCTCGTTGGAAAAATCACGAGACGCGCGGAGCTTCTCGTCGTCTATCCAGATGCTGGGTTTGACGCCGAGCCGTTGCTTGAGTGCCGGTTCGAGACGCGCGATCAGCCGATTCACCCACTCGCGATCGTCCTCGTGGGCATAGCTGATGAAGACGTCGTGCTCGTAGCCTGGAACGAACGCCATCGAGCGCGGAGTCTAACACGGCCCCACGTCAGGCCATGCCCGACGAGCGACGACATGCATCTTCTCAGCGCAAGCGCTGACACATCTGCCAGCTCCGCGGATCCGAAAGTGAGCGAGGCTACCGTCGTTGCAGCGACAGTCCCGCGATTTCCAAGCCGAGCCACGCGCCGAGAAGGCTCGCCGCGGCGAGCATCAATCCGCCGGCCGCCAGGACGATCGGCACAAGGGTGCCGCTATCTCCGAGCAACAGGACCAGGGTCATCGCCGTTGCCGCGCCGGCCGCGATCGCCGCGCCTGGCAGCCGCAAGATTCCCGAGATGAGACTGGCTGCAAACACACACCCCAGCGTGAACGCGATGGCGCGGCCCGAGTTCAGGAACCAGGGAGCGTGCGTGCCGCCGAACCACAGCGCCCATTTCGCGACCTCAATCGCGTGGGCTCCGCTGAATGTCAGCAAGCCGACCACGAACCCCAGCCACCGCGCCATCGCGTGTCGTGTCACCCGGCACATCCTTGTCGCGTTATGCAGCGATCGTCGATCGATCCTCTCGCAAAGAAGCAGCCGACCACGGCCATGTTACAGCGGTCACACGTCCAGCTTCTCCACCACAGCCACCATGAGCTCGAGTCACACCCGCTCTTGGCGTAGCAGCGGTCGTGATCGTCGCAGCACGGCCGAACGATCGATCCGTCGAGCCAGTGAAAGTCGTCGCACCCCGCCTCGTTCGCGTAGAGAGTCGGAACGAAGAACTGAGCCAATCGGTTGGGCTTCGACGACTCGCAGCCTTTGGCGACGGAACCCTGTTTCGCCGCGAGCGTCTTGAAATGGTGAGCCGCGATCAACTGCAGGTTCAGCCACGTCGTGTCGGGCGTGAACGGCCAGCCGCCGTAGTTGGCCTTCAACTCGTCGGCGCCGATCACCACGGCGCCGGCCATGAGCCCCGGAAGGCTGTACGCGAACACCTGATCCTTCTCGAACCAGACCGCCGTACCCACCGCAGCTCCGTTCATCGTCAATTCGCTGACCATCACCGGTCCCTCGACAGAACGATCGGGTGAAATCTGCCGCCGCGAGTATGTTTGCCTGGTGAGCTTCGCGGTCATACCGTTCGCCCACTCGGTTTCGACCGCCTCGACATCGCGGTCGACGTCGCGCCGCGCGGCGTCCTTGCGGCGCATGGCGCCTCCGTCCCAGACGAGATTGTCGGAGCCGTCTTTGACCAGACTGTAGGCCTGCCTCACCGCCCAATCGAGCGTCGGCTTGACCACGTTCGGATCGCTCAGCGCCTGAAACCGCTCGTCGTCGCTCCGCTCGTAGCTGACCATGTCGTGGCCGTTATCGATCCGGTTCACGCGCAAATGCCCTCGCTCGTTTCCACTTCGGTCGCGGATCGTCGTCGTCACATCCCCCACCAGGCCGCGCTGCGCAATCGCCGTATGACCGTCGCGAAACCTCGTCGTCGATCGTGACGTCTGAGCTTCGAGCGCGTAGTAGGTGGCCCCCTTCTCGCCAGGGTTGCCGACCTGTTTCTGACCCGCCGGAACGATCTGGACCGCCTTGTTGCCCTGCGACTGAGCAGCTCCGACTTCGGAACCCAGCCTCGCCAACGCTACGACCCCCAACACCAGGATCACTGCCCCGCTCGCCAACCACGTTTTCATCGTGCCTCCTGCGCACACCCTGTGCGGTTCTCGGTGAAGACGCGTGACCTCACGGCGGTGTCGCCGCCACGTCTCGTCTTCCCCGTTCGCCGGAGACACCCGGCGCCCGGCGCGCAACAGCGCCGTCTAGATCGTCTCCACCTCCAACCTCGCCTCCTCGTCTTCGTCGGCGCGCCACGGCGGCGATTCGTTGCGCGGGTCGTCACTTGCTGACTCGGAAGGGTCGTGAACCGGGTAGCGCAGGTACGATTGCAGGGTGTGATAACTGATATCCAGCGATCGGCAGGCTTCCCGCTTGTTGCCCTGACATCTGTCGAGCACGAGGCGCGCATATCGGCTCGCCCACGCGCGCAGGCTGTCGTTGCGGCGCATCGACGGCCCGAGTGCCGTTCCGTAGTCGCCCCGGACAGCGGGGGGCAGGTCGTCGAGCTCGATGACCTCGTTGTCTGCAAGCGCGACCGCACGCTCCATCAGTCGTTCCAGTTCCCGGACGTTGCCCGGCCAGTCGTGGGCCATCAACGCGTCGGACGCGCCAGGCGATAGACGCAGCACGCGCGTGGCTCGATGGCGCTCGAGAAAATAGAGCGCGAGTTCCAGAATGTCCGGCCGACGCTCGCGGAGGCTCGGTACCCGGATATCAACACCGCTCAGGCGGTAGAAGAGATCCGGACGAAACAGCCGCTGCTCCACCAGCGACGCCAGACTGCGATTGGTGGCCGCCACGATCCGGATATCCAACCGCCGGACCGATTGCCCGCCGACCCGCTCGACCGCCAAATCCTGGATCGCGCGCAAGAGCTTTGCCTGGGCGGACAGCGACAGATCCGAGACCTCGTCGAGAAAGAGCGTGCCGTTCTCGGCCGCTTCGAACTTGCCTCGACGGCCACGAACGCCTGTCGCCGTGCGTTCCTCGATGCCGAAGAGTTCTGCTTCGAGCAAGGTTTCGACGAGCGCCGCGCAGTTGATGGCGACGAACGGCCCGTTGCGCCGGCGGCTCAATTCGTGAATCTGCCGGGCCACGAGTTCCTTGCCCACGCCGGACTCGCCTTCCAGAAGGATGGTGAAATCGGTCGCCGCTACCCGCTCGATCGCCGCGCGCAGCCCGCACATGACGGTCGTCGAGCCGATGAGCGGCGCGGCTCCGTCCCGGCGAACGCGGCTCGGATTGAGCAGGCCGGCACGCGCCAGCTGCGTGCGCGAACGCTCGATCTCGAGGACGAGGGCCCCCAGATTCGCAGCAATGCCCAGCATCTGAAAGTCCCAGTCGCCCAGACGGCAATCGGAATCGAAGGCCACCTCCAGAAGACCCTGCGATTCGGCATCCGCGCCGGGGACCTCCAGCGTCACCGACTCCGGGCTATGCGTCGCGGCTCGCCCTCCCCACCGATTGCCGCTCTCGCGCAAATGAACGCTTCGGACCGGAACGATCCGGCCCAGCGCGGTCTCGAACGCCCCGCGCATCAACGAGACGTCGAACCGCCGATCAAGGGCGCGTGTGAGCGCCGCCAGCAGATCCGACATCGATTCACGTCGATCCCGCTGGCGCAGGACGTAGGAGGACATGGTCGCCCTTGAACCAAACGGGATGCCAGCTCTCGTCGGCAGGCGCGCCCCTGAAACATTCGGAGATTCCGCGATTTCGACTGGCATCTCAAATCACCTGCGGGGTAACAACTTCCCCGCGTTCGTCTACGAACCACGGCAGATGGCGATCGAAGGCAATCGCGCCGCGATAACAGACCCACGTCGGACGCAACCTGACGACGGCGCAGCGGAGGACTCGTCCTCGAACGCGCGCGCGATCGGTTCCGCTCTCGACTTCGAGTTCGACGTCCGTGCCTGGCAGCAACCGGTGGTTGGTCTCGATGAGCGCTCCGCGCGACGACACGTCGATCAAACGCGCGCGGTGTCCAGGACGTACGCACGCGGACACGATGCGGTGTTCCTCGAACGCGTCCAGACGCCGGGCCCCGCGTCGATCTGGTGAGCTGTCCTTCATAACGGTTTCCATCGCCGTGCTCGTGAATCGAGTTTCAACATGCGCGTCTTGCCTGTTTCGCCGAAGATGCGGACCGCGTACTGCACGTCGTGCCGGCCGCGGATGTAAATCGTTCCGGATGTCGAGGTGCCCACGGCGGAGAAGCTGGCGATATTGCCCGATCCCAATCGGATGGGATCGGATCCGGGAGGCGTCCCGCCGGGATCGGCCGGCGGCGAACCCGGCGCGGCGCCGAACTCGACGCCGGGGAATTGATCGGACAACCGTTCGGTGACCGCGAGGAGCGGGTCGATCCCCCTCTGAATGT
The DNA here is from genome assembly GCA_963794305.1 of uncultured Acidobacteriota bacterium. GTDB lineage: Bacteria > Acidobacteriota > Vicinamibacteria > Vicinamibacterales > CAVVIG01 > CAVQFC01. Next base: position 198,808 of record CAWCDQ010000031.1, read on the forward strand.
CTCGCGTGAGCACACCGTTCCGGTTCCGTCCAGATACATGGCGTAGCTGTAGCCGCCATCGGCCGTCTGCGTGAACTGCACGCCCACCATCGCGGACCGCTTCACGGCTTCCATGCGTGCGCGCTGCAATTGGCTTGACACGTGATGTGCCGCGCCTCTCGCGCGCGCCTCGTCAAGACCGGCGAGGTATGTGGCACTGCCGCCGCGGTCAGCGTGGCGCCCAATCCCATCACCATGATCAGTTCGAGTAGCGAGTAACCCCTGTGCTCCTTGATCGGCGCCATGGCATTCTTTCGGTCCGGACGCACGTCGCGCCCGGACCAGGGTGATCTACGGCAGGTTCGGGTGATCGTGATCGGCTTTTGCCGGCGTCACGGTGATGTCCGCCTTCAGCTTCAGGAAGTTCTTCTCGCCGACGCC
>CAWCDQ010000032.1:0-358565 GCA_963794305.1 uncultured Acidobacteriota bacterium
CTGTCCGCAAACCCCGCTAAGAACGCGGGGCAGGCAGCCCACTCCGGTGCTCGGCAAAACGCCCTCGGTTCGCGCCGAATTGATCAGGCCGTAACGATCGCAGGCGTGGCGGAAGCCAACCGTGATCGTTTGGTCAGTGCCCACAGTCCAGCTACAAGAAATCTGGCGAAACCCTAAACCGTGAGGCAAAGCCATCGAGATACGTTGGTAGCGCTGTTCTTCGTGCCTCTGCTGTGAGCTGTGAGCAGTCATCGGTCGGTGCGCGGTGGAAGACTCGCTTGCTGGGAACCCAGGCTGCTCGGGCCGGGGAAGCTGGTGCCTCAACCCTGCCGACTGATGACTGCTGACCGCTCACGGCGATCCTAGCGAACGCGCTGCTCGCCCAGAGCCATCGAAACGGAAGCGGCGTTGTTACGCCGCGCGACGGCCAGATCGCCAAATCCCTCGGAAAACTGGCTGGTAACTAACGCCGATTCCCGTTGCGCGTTCGGACCCGTGCAGCGGAAGGTAAACCCTTCGTGTATCGCCCGAACATCGACCCGGTGGCGCTTGTGGCCATCGCGGCCGTTACGGCAGTCGTCGGCGTCGCCGCCGCATTCGTGCCCGCGCGCCGGGCCGTCCGAATGGATCCACTTATGGCCCTGCGCCACGAGTGATGCTACGCTACCCGGCGTGGTCAACGACATCAGGCTTGCCCTGAGGCGGCTCGGGGCCACACCGCTCTTCACTGTCTTCGCGATCCTCTCGCTCGCGATCGGCGTCGCGATCACGACGGCGGTGTATTCCATCGTCGACTCGGTCCTTCTGCGCGGCCTCGGCGTCCGAGAGCCCGGTCGGGTCGCCATCGTCGCAACGCCCGACAGCGGACGGCTGCTCGCAGGCACGGTGTCGGCGCCGGACTTCCACGATCTGCGAGCGGCGCAGACATCGTTCTCCCACATGGCCGCGTCGGCGACGCTCATTCGGCGCGTGGCTCTGCCTTCCGCGACACAGATGCTGATGGGCGAGGCCGTCAGCGGCTCGTACTTCGCGACGCTCGGCGTGAGCGCCGCGCGCGGACGCGCGATTCAGCCGGCCGACGATGACGGCGCCGCGCGCGTGGTGATGCTGGGCGACGCGCTCTGGCGGCGAACCTTCGCGTCCGATCCCCGCGTCGTCGGCACTGTCGTGACGATCTCCAGCCAGCGATACGAGGTGATCGGCGTCGCGCCGCCCACGTTCACAGGTCCGCGCGGATGGCTTGCCAGCACGCAGTTCTGGATTCCGCTCGGCACCCAATCAGACGGGGGGCGCGAGAGCCGGCGGCTCACGATCTTCGGCCGCCTGGCTTCAACAGTGACGATCGCCGCGGCGTCGTCGGAGGTGCGGACGATCGCCGCGCGCCTCGACCAGTCGTTTCCACCGCGGTACCCGGGGAAGAGCCCCACCGCCACGGATCGGCCATGGCGGGCAAAGACGATGGCCGAGATCGCGGACGAGGACACGGCCGTGCGCCGGTTCGGGATGACGCTCGTCGCGCTCGTCGGGCTGGTGCTGGTGGTCGCCTGCACGAACCTCGGCAACCTCGTGCTCGCTCGAGGGACGACACGGCTGCGCGAGATCGCGGTGCGCCGCGCGCTCGGCGCGTCGAGGTGGCGGCTGGTGCGGGAGCAGTGCCTCGAGAGCGTGATTCTCGCGGCGGGCGGGGCGATCGCGTCCTACGTCGTGTTCGAGCTGCTGCGCGCCGCGATAGACACCGAAATCAGCCTCGCGATGCCGTTCGGCGGACGGACGACGCTGTCGTTTCATCCGGTGCTGAACGTGACGGCGTTGGGCGTCGCCGTGTCGTCACTCCTCGTGGCGCTGGTCGTCTTCGGCCTCGAGCCGGCGATCCAGCTGACGCGCACGATCGACGTGCGCGGCGCGCTCGCCGCCGGATCGACCCCCGGGCCGCCGCGCCGCCGGCGCCAGCGCGCCCTGCTGCGGTGGCAGGTCGCGATCGCGGCCGGGTTCTTCATCATCGCGACGATGTTCGTGAAGTACTCGATCGCGGAAGCGCGGCACGACTCCGGCGTCGATCTGGATCGGATCGGGGTCGCGGTCCTCAATCTCGACGGGCCTGAGTGGAGCGAGGCGCGCGCGCGGCGGACGCTCGATCGTCTGCTCGGCGAATTGCGCGGCCATCCGTCGATCGAATCGGCGTCGCTCACGGGCGGACTGCCCTTCGGCGTGTCGAGCGCGCTGCGTCTCTCGATGGCGCCGGCGGAACAGGCCGGCGCGGCGGACACGCCGCCGCGCATGGTCACCGCGGTCGCCGCGACGCCGTCGATCTTCCGGACGCTCGGAGTCGAGATCCTTCGCGGACGCGGCTTCGACGATCGCGATGGGCCGGGCGCGCCGCGCGTCCTCATCGTCAGCGAGTTCACCGCGCGGCAGATTTTTGGAACCGCCGACGCCGTCGGACGGCAGGTCGCGCTCGCCGGCCAGCCGGCCGCGCGCGCGACGGCCACCATCGTCGGCATCGCGGCCAACACGGACGTGGGCAGCCTCTTCGCGGATCCGCGGCCGCTCGCCTACGCGCCGTTCGAGCAGTACTATCAGCCGCTCGTCACGGTCGTCACGCGCGCATCCGGATCGGTGCCGACCGCCGTGGGCGCGATGCGCGAGGCGATCCGGCGCGCGGATCCGGACGTCGCGATCGACAGGATCGGGACGGGACGCACGGTGCTCGCCGGACCGTTCCAGGTCATGCGCGGGTTCGGCCTCACGGCGATCGGCCTCGGCGCGATCACGCTCCTTCTCGCGATGGCGGGCCTCTACGGCATCCAGTCGAACGTCATCGCCAATCGCACGCGCGAGATCGGCGTGCGGATGTCGTTCGGCGCCACCTCCAGCCAGATCAAGCGCATGGTGCTGCTGGACGGGTATCGTCCCGTGCTCGACGGGCTCCTGTTCGGTTTGTCGATCGGCCTCGTCGGCCGGGCGATCGCGCGCGCGTACCTCGAGCTCGACGTCGCCATCGTCGATCCCTGGATCCTGGTCGTGACGCCAATTCCGTTAGTCGGCGCCGCGTTTTTCGCCTGCTACCTGCCCGCCCGCCGCGCCGCGGCGGTCGATCCCAATGTGGCGCTCCGGTGCGAGTGAACTCGCTGCGTCAGGAAAGGTCGAAGGCCAACTGGGGTCGACCCTGTTCATGCTCGAGATAGGTCGCGATAAACGCCGAAGTGGCAACCGACTACTCCCCGAGCGGGGTCACTTGGCTCGCGAAAGCCAAGAGGATTGACCGATAATGCGCCCCGATGCGCAACGTCATCCGTACCCTTCATCTCTCGGTCGCGCTGGTCGCCGCGACCTTCGTCGTGATCCTCGGCGTCACGGGCAGCATCATGGCGTTCGAGCCGGAGCTCGATCACGTGCTGCATCGCAGCCTCTGGCACGTGGATCCTCAGAGCCAACCGCTGTCACTCGACCAACTCGCCGCGAAGATTCAGACCGCGTATCCGGGTGAAGCCATCTCGCAGTTCTACGTCTCAGGCGCGCCGGACCTCGCCGCTCGCATCGTCCTCGGCGGCAAGGTGTTCTATGCGAATCCGTATACCGGTGCGGTAATCGGCCAGGGCGCCGCCGACCCCGACCTGCTCGCACAGATTCATCAACTCCACCTGCGCTTGAACTGGATGTCGAAGCCCGCGCTCGGCAAATCCATCGTCAGCTGGGCCGATATCGCCATGCTGTTCCTGCTCGCCTCCGGCTTGTACCTCTGGTGGCCGCTGAAGCGATTCACGATCACGTGGCACCTGTCGACGCGCCGCCGCTGGCTCGACGTGCACGCGGTGACCGGCATCACAGTATTCACGTTCCTGCTGCTCGCGGGCCTCACTGGCGCGTTGATCGGCTTCGACGGTCTCACCCAGGACTGGCTCTACGCGATCACCTCGTCTCAACCATCGCGTCCCACACCGCACACCGTGACGCCGACGGCGGCCGGCATGATCTCGCCCGATCGCGCGATGGCGATAGCGCGCGACGCCGTTCCCGGCGCGACACCGTTCATGCTCGCGCTCCCCGTGAAACCTGGCGGCACGATGTCCATTCGCTCACACTTTCCCGAAGATCTCACGCCGGGTGGACGGAGCCGCGTGGAGATCGATCCGTACTCGGGCAATGTTGTGTTCGCGGAAGGATCGCGCTCCGCGCCCGGGGGCACGCGCGCGGTGATTCTGAATCGCGCCATTCACACCGGCGACGTGCTGGGCATGCCGAGCAAGATCGTCATGTCGCTGGCCAGCGCCCTCACCGTCGTCATGGCAATCAGCGGTCTGCTGACCTGGTGGAACAGGCCGAGCGCTCGGTAATGCATGCGCAGAATCACTGGGAGCCAATATTCAGGGTTACGCACAAATTTGAAACTCCTTCTCACGTGAGCCTTCTCATGAAACGCGTTCCACTATCACGCATTCGCACGCCGGGATTGCGACCGCGATGCACCGGAGTTCATCCAAAACCGGCGCGACGCTAGGTCCCGCAATTTCGCCGTCGCTTCGCAGTCAGCAAGATCCTTTCGTCACCAAGGAACGAAAGCCACGAAGGGAGCGCGAAGCCGCCGCTCTGCGACGTCCGCTGTCACTTAGCGCTGTCTTCGTGAACTTCGTGGGCTACGTGTCTTCGTGAGAAATGGACCTGGAAGATGGGTTGAGACTTGGTCTTGATGAATTTCTTCACAGTCGTACCGTTCACCTCTCCGACATAGATCGCACCGGTCGAATCAACAGCAACCGCCGTCGGATTGCTGAGGCCCGCCACCTTTTCGAGGATCCGGCCTTCTTTGAGGCTCATCACGAGCAGGCAGTTGTTGTCGCTGCCGTCGACCAGATACATCAAATCGCCTTTGATAAAGAGACCCCACGGCACGCCGACGTTCGTCCACTGATTCAGGAACTTGCCGTCTTTGTCGAAAATCTGCACGCGGTTGTTCGATCGGTCGGCGACATAAATGCGATCGCGTGAGTCAACCGCGATACTGTGCGGCATGTTGAATTGACCGGGCTCCGTTCCCTTGCCGCCCCACCACTTGATGAACGCGCCGTCTTTTGCGAACTTCGCCACGCGCGTGTTCGGCCCTTCGCCGTCGGCGACGACAATGTCGCCGTTCTTCGTCACGGCGAGGTCGGCCATACCGTTGAAGGTGTCACGTGATGTGTTGTCGCCGAGGACGTCCTGTTTGCCGAGCGTGAGCAGCAGTTTGCCTTCCCGGTTGAACTTGAAAGCCTCCATGTAGCCGCGATCGGTCACCCAGATCGCGTCCGAGCGATCGACCCGGAGAAAGTGAGTTGTCTTGAACATGCCGCGGCCCCACGCGCGGATGAAATTGCCGCGCTTGTCGAACGCCATGATCGGCATGAGCTCGTTGCGGTGAAACACGAATACGTTGTCGTGCGAGTCGACGTCCACTCCCGTCGCCTGGCCCCATTTCGTCACTTCGGGCGGGAAGTGGACCCAGTTCTCGACGAGCCGATATTGACTATTCTCCGCCGCCTGTATCGGGCGATGGACCCACGCGGCCGGTGTCGAGGCGTGGCCCGCTAGCACCAAGAAAACCGCGACTGCCGGAGGAATAGTTCGCATCGTCGTTTCCTTTGTGTGAGTTGAGCATGTTCGAAGCCTCGACAAGTTGAATCCTCGGATCCGGCTAGCGCCTGCGGCTCACCGGTGGCCGAGTAGTGCAAACCGTGACACAGCCCCAGGCCTCCGGCCAATTCGTGCGCCTCGACTGCCACGTTCGGTGCGATTACTCGCTGTGACTGCCGCGGTCGGATTGGCCGTGTCCCGGCTGATCAGGAATGATCACTCGAAGGCCGAACGTTGCTAAATCCAGAATGCCGGGACCATGAAAGATGCCAGCGTCAACACCCATGCCGCCGGCGCCGATGGCGGACACGATTTCGTACGGGCCGAGTCGAGCGCCTGGGGCCAGGGCCAAGGGTTGCGTGATTATAGGGGCGGAAACAAGGAGCCGACGAGATTAGTCCTCGGTAACGCCGCAGCGTTTACTCGACCTTCTGGCCAGACGTTGGTAGAGGGCGTCCGGTCTCAGCCTCTACGCTGCGCGACGGTCAGATCGCCAAATCCGTCGGAAAACTTGTTGGTAACTACTGCCGGTACCCGTTGGGGACGCCACCGAAACTGGAACGCCGTTTCCTACCAACTTCGCCAGACTGCCGGTTCACAATAATTTCGGACGTCTGGACTAGAATCTCGTCGCGCTCTACCGGCCGCCCGCATCACGAAGCAGAACGATCTGATCGCTCGGTATAGTGAATACGATTCCGAAGGCGTCCCCTCGTACCGTCACAGCCCGGGTGAACGGCTGGAATACGTCAAACGACATCCGCATAGCCATTGACGCCATGTTGGGCATTTGCACATCGCGCACGTTCAGCGTCCCTCGCCGCTCGAACGCCTCGTCATCGACGAAGAATGCACATTGTTCTTGGGAGTTGCGGCACTCGCTATCGACGAGAGATCGCGTATGAGTAGGAGTTCTACCGACTGTGGAACTGAGCGCGGGTGCTCGCCAGAGTAGCTCAATCCGGCGCCGAGCACCCGAGTGGGCTGCCTGCCCCGCGTTCTTAGCGGGGTTCGCGGACGGATCCCGCTTCGGCGCTCGGCGATCACATCACGCCATCCCGTTGGTCCGGCTAAAGCCGGACACTACCGACTACGGGAAAGTAAAAACGACTCTATGGGGCCTTGCAGATCGTTGGTTGAATCGAACGCAGCGTGAACGTCACGCCCGAATCGGGTGCGGGGACGCGCATCTTCGCGTCGACTTTCGGATCGGCCGGCACCAGAGTCATGCCGCACACGACGGTCGGTTTCGCCGTCGAATTCTTGTCGGCCGGCGGCCGCCAGTTCCAATCGATCTTCGGCGGCTTCTGGGCCGGCTTCTTCTGTTCGAAGAGGTTCGCCGGCGGCTTGAAATCCTGGGCAGCCGCCGGGCCGGCGGCGAGCAGCGCGAGTCCACCGGCGATGAGCACGTGCATGCGGCGCATAGGACTCCTCCTCCTCGAATCTGACGTTCAGCGCTTCGCCGCGGCCTTCTTCTTCTCGAAATACGCCGTGCGCAGCGCGTCGATCAGACGGGCATCGACCAGTCCGGCCGCGTTGCCCTGGTAGTTCAGGTTCCTGTCGGCGCGGAACTTGTCGACGGCAGCGATGGTTTCCTCGTCGAAGAGACCGAAATCGCGGGAGTAGTCGGCCGACGCTTTTCGCGATGCCGCCGAAATCTTCTCGTACTCCGCCGGATCGCTTTTTCGCAGCTCGAGCATTTTCGGTGTGTTGATCGACGCCGGCGCCTCCGGGAACGCGGCCATCGTCGGCCGCCAGTAGCCGACCGCGTGCAGCATCCGCTTGAGCTCGATGACGTCCGGGCCGTCGACACGCGAGAAGCTCCGGTAACCCAATCGCCGGCCGGTCGTGTAGTAGATGCGCTTCAGTTCGGCAACCGGCTCCGGATTCTCTCCCACTTCGATCGCCAGCGTGATGAAGTCGCCGCCGCGGCCAGGATCGTTCGGGTCGGCAACCTTGATCGCCGCCGACTGCAGATTTCCCCACCGTTTGTCGCCGCCCTTGGCGTAGCCGGCCTCGAGCGCGAGGATCATCCGTTCGGCGAGCGGCATGCCGCTGCCTTCACTCGCCTCGAACGTCGCTGCCACCGCGTCCACCACTTCAGGGCCGACCATGATGTTCGCCTGAACGGTGTAGGTCTTCCCCTGGCGGCTGCCCGCCCAGGCATTGTTCTGTTTGCCGGTGTGAGCCGCGGTGCGCCCCTGCATGTCGATGATGCCGACCTGCCGCGACTCGCGCTGCTCATCGCTTGCGAGCAATTGCGCCAGCGCCTCTTTCGGGTCGACGCCTTTCGCGAGCAGATCGAGGCCTCGCGGCCCGAACTCCACCATCGTGGACGCCTGCGTGCAGACGGCACCCACACCCGCACGCACGTGAGGCACCGCCCTCCCCACAAACGGCACGCGGGTCGTCACCGCCGCGCCCGACTGGCCGGTGGCCGGATCGATCGCGCAGAGCGAGAACGTCGAGTACTGCGGCAGCCCTTCGTTGTTGAGCGCGACGCCGTCGGCCGCGCGCTGTTGGGCGAAGACCGCGGACGCGACCATCAGGGCGAGGCGACGCAAGGATCAGACGACGAATCAGTCGCATACCCGTGATGCGCAACGCCTCGGTCATGCCAGCAGTGCTAGGAAGGCCGCCGAGGTCGCAAAGACCGCAGAGCGGATCTGAAGGTTTTTCCGCATCTCAGCGAGTTTATGATTCACTCGTGAGTTCATTCCGGTATATGCGAAACAACTGGTGCGGAACACCGGCATGAACGATGTCGCGCTCGTACTTCAGACCGGTCTTCCGCAGCACGTGTTGCGACCCGAGGTTGGCTGGCGTAGTGATGGCGACCAGCGACGCCACATCGAGCCGGTCGAAACCCACGCGCACGCACGCGCGCGCAATTTCGGTCGCGAGGCCGCGGCCCCAATATTCCGGCATGAAGCCGTACCCGATCTCGATCTCGTCCACGCCTTCGACATCGAGGTGCCGCAGAATCGCGCGGCCGATGACCGCCGACGAGGCTGCGTCGTGAAGCATCCACATGCCGAAGCCGTGGTCGCTCCAATGCTTCACGTTCGTCTCGAGATAGGCGATCGTGCCGGCCTTGTCGCGCACGCCGCCCAGCAGCGCCATGAACTGCTCGTTCTCGTCCATGCGGCGCAGATCGAGCCAATGCGATTCGGTCACGCGCACGGCCCGCAGGCGCTCCGTCGGAAAGACGGATTCGACGTCTGGGTTCTCAGCGTCGCAGCCCCAGCCCTAGCCCCTACTGACCAGGGTGATACTGCCGCTCCGTGTGACCGGTCAGCTGCGCGGGATAGAAATACACATCCCTCAGGCTGCCAGTGCTGTATCGCTCGGCCTGATCCTTGAAGTGTTTCGACTTGGGATCGCCGCTCTCGCCGCCAGCCGACACCGCCTTGGCTTTCACCGTGTCGCCGAACTCGACAACGGCGACGAAGCTGTTGCCGGTGTTGCCGTACATCTTCTTCGTGTCCTTGTAGCTGCGCGCGCCGAAGGACGCGAGCGAGCCCCAGCGTGACGAGGTGAAGCCGACAGGTATGCTCGGCCCGGCATCGTTGAACGGCTGGACGATGTCGCCGGTCAGCCGCTGGAACCGGTTGATCTCGCCCCACGGCGTATTCCACTTGCCGAAATCGGCGGCGAGCTTGTCCGACGCGGCGGCAAGCGACTGCAGCTGCTCGTCAGCCGTTGCGCTGTTCATCATGTAGTGATCGGCGGTGACGCCCGCCTTGCGCGCTTCATCGCCGACGCGGCGTCCGAGTTCCTCGCCCCAGTACACCGCGAGCGCCGTCGGCACCGAGTTGGTGCCCCAGCGGTAGTCCCAGCCGCGCAGCACCTTGATCTGTTCGGCAAGCTTCGTCTTCAGCGGGTTCGCAGCCGGCGCGGCGTCGTAGGCCTTGAGCAGCCGCGGCATCAGGACGTCGAACGCCGGCAGGTAGCTGTCGTAGGCAGCGGCAATCAGACCATCGAGCGTGAAGTCCTTCTTCTTGTCGAAGACGCGCAGCGCGTGGAAGCCGCGCGCGCTCTCCTCGGTTCCGCGATCGACGTAGGACGGATAGTCGGTCCGCTTCAAACTGCTGGCGCCGGCCGCCGACCAGGGCCAGTTGTTCGCGTTGTACAGCCACCCGCTCGCCGGGTTCAACAGATTCGGGCTTTGATCGACGGACATGACGCCGTGCCACTCTGTCGCAGCATTGCTGCCGTCCACCGGCTTGGTCCAGTCGAATGTCGGGAGCCTGTTCGGAATGAAGTTCGAGTGAAAATAGGCGATGCTGCCGTCGGCGTCGGCGTAGATCGTGTTGTTCGACGAGTTGGTGTGCAGCTCCATCGTATCCTTGAAGGCCTTGTAGTTCTTCGCCTTCGTCCGGAGGTACGACTGCTGCAGCGCCTTCAGCGGTTCCTGCATCAGGCGGACGCTCACCCACTTGCCATCGGCTTCGCGCACGACCGGCCCATGATGCGTCTTGTAAATTGTAAATTCCCTATTGGCCATTCCCGACGCCGTCTTGTAGGGCACGCTGATCTTGCTCACCGTCACAGGCCGATCTTCGGCACCGTAGCGGTACGTGAAGCCGTTGCCCTTCTTCGTCACCGTTTCGAGGTACTCGTCGATGTTGTCGACGCCGCTCGACGTGTGCATCCAGCCGGCCCGGTCGTTGAAACCCTGGTAGATGAAGAACTGGCCCCAGGTCAGCGCGCCGTACGCGTTCAATCCCTCGGCGCTCGTCATCTGCGCTTCGGCGCGGAAGTAGAACGACGTGTGCGGGTTGATCAGCAGCAGCGCGTGATGCGCGGTCGTGTTCGACGGCGCGATCGCGGCGCCGTTCGAGCCGGTCGGCTCGACGAAGCGATCCAGTTCATCCTGGGGCGTCGCCTTGAGCGGCGTCTTTCCGTAGAAGGCTTCGAGCTGGTTCAGGTTCACGCGCTCGATGTCGCCGCCGATGCTGCCCTCGCTGAAGGTCAGCGCCATCCACGGCTCGAACTGCTTGATCACCCGCGGCTTCACCGCCGGGTGCTTGTAGAGGTAGTAGTTCAGGCCATCGGCCCACGCGTTCATCAGCTTCTTGAGCCACTCGGGGCTCTTCTGGTACTGCGCCTTCATGTCCGCCGGATCGATGAAGAGCTTCATCCGGAGGTCGCGGTAGATCTCGGCCTCGCCCTCGGCTTCCGCCAGGCGGCCGATGGAGTTCAGGTAGTTCGTTTCCACGCGGTTGAAGTCGTCCTCGGCCTGCGCGTAGATCACGCCGAACACGGCGTCGGCGTCGGTCTTTCCGACGATGTGAGGAATCCCCCAGTCGTCACGGGTGATCGTGATGGTCTGCGCCTGCTTTTCCCAGCCGGCGACATCCTTGTCCGCGGCGGCATACGGCACACCTGCCAGGCCGGCCACGATGATGACGAGCGCGAGTTTCTTCATGCCGCGGATTGTGCCATAAAATTTGGAGGCGCACGTGACCGACATAGAGACGTTCATCGACAGCGCGGTCTGGCACGGCGGCCTCGAGCGTGCGAACGCGATGCTGGCCGCGGACCCGACGCTCGCAGACCGCAGCATCTTCACGGCCGCGATCCTTGGCGACGATGCGGCCGTTCGCCGGTTTCTCGCGGTGGATCCAGCCGCCGCGACGGCGGTCGCCGGACCGCACGGCGCGACCGCGCTCGTCTACCTGTGCTTCTCGAACTACCTCCGCCTGGAGCCCGCGCGCACGCCGGCCTTCGTCAGCGCCGCAACGGCTCTGCTCGACGCCGGAGCCGATCCGAACGGCGGCTTCCGCTCGACCGGTGACTACCCCGAGTGGGAGCCCGCGATCTACGGCGCGGCCGGCGTCGCGCACAACGCCGCATTGACGCAACTCCTGCTCGATCGCGGCGCCGATCCGAACGACAACGAAACGCCGTATCACGCACCGGAGACGTACGACAACTCGGCGTTGAAAGTGCTGGTCGAAAGCGGCAAGCTGACAGCCGAGAGCCTGTCGACGATCCTGCTTCGGAAAACCGACTGGCACGACTACGACGCGATCAAGTGGCTGCTCGCGCGCGGCATCGACCCGGATGCCATGACCCACTGGGGCAAGACGGCGTTGCACAACGCCATCCTGAGCGACAACGATCTGGCCATCGTCGATCTGCTGCTGGATCGAGGCGCGGATCCGACTCGAATCGCCGAGCGGCCTGAGCGTGGTTCACCGCGGCCTGGCCATCGCTCAGCGGTCGAAATGGCCGCCCGCCGGGGACGCGGTGACGCCCTCGAGGCGTTCGAGCGCCGCGGTTTCCCCGTCGAACTCCATGGCGTCGAGCGTCTCCTCGCCGCGTGCGCGCGTCACCAGGCTGAGAAGGCACAAGAGATCGCCGCGGCGGAACCAGGTGCCCGCACCGAGCTGGTGACCGACGGCGGCCGTTTTCTCGCAGCGTTCGCAGGCGTCGGCAATACGGAAGGCGTGCGCCTGCTCCTCGATCTCGGGGTTCCGGTGAACGCACGCTTCGCCGAGGGCGAGGGCTACTTCGACGTCGCGCCAGACAGCCTGGCGATTCACGTGGCGGCCTGGCGTGCGCAGCATGCGACGCTGCGGCTGCTCATCGAACGCGGGTCGCCGATCGACGCGCTGGACGGCAAGGGGCGAATCGCCGCTGATGCTCGCCGTGCGCGCCTGCGTCGATTCGGTACTGGAGCGGGCGCCGCACGCCGGAATCGGTACAGGCTCTGCTCGATGCCGGCGCATCGATCGAGGGCGTCGCCTTTCCGTCGGGATACGCCGCAGTGGACGAACTGCTCCGCAGGCGCGCCGCCGGGTAGCTCCCGGTGTAGGATGACGCCATGCGAATCACGTCGCTGCACGCCGCGTTGCCGCTGTTGTTGATGCCGGTCCTGCAGGCCCAGAATCCGCCGGCTCCGGCCACGATTACCCCGCGCCTCGATTCGCCGCAGGCGCGCGTCATCGTCGCGACCCTGCAGCCGCGCACACCGTCCATTGCGAGGACCGGTCACGCGACCGACCGCGTGCTCGTCTATCTCGACGATGGCGTGATGACCCGCAAGGAAGGCGAACAATCGACGACGATCGAATTTCACCGCGGGGATGTGCGCTGGCGGCCGGCGAGCGGACCGTACATCGCCGAAAACATCAGCGACCATCCCATCCGCATTCTCGAGATCGATTTGAAGGGATCGCCCACGGGCGTGGACGCGCACTCGAAGCTCGATCCGGCGGCAGTCGACGCGACGCACTACAAGGTCGATCTCGAGAACGAACACGTGCGCGTGCTGCGGGTCCACTACGGTCCGCACGAGAAAGGCAACACGCACGAGCACATCCTGAACCGCGTCGTGGTGTACCTCAACGATCAGCCAGGCGCGAAGGCCGACGACGTGCGCATATCCGGCGCCATGACACACGCGGAAGAGAACGCGTCCGATCGGCCGGCCGACAGAATCGCCATCGAGTTGAAGTAGCGGCGGCTGTTTTGGGCCGCGTTCTATCCGCGCTTCTTTTTCGTCGCCTTCACCGATGCGGAAACCAGCATGGCCAGCACGTCGAGATCGACGTCGCTCAGACGCTTGATGTGCAGGCACGATCCGGACACCTTGTGTTTCCCGAGTCGTTTCAGCAGCTGCGCAGGGACGGTACGGGCGCTCACGTACAGAGTCAGGTCCGCCTTGCGCGGCGAGAACGCCACCGCCGGCCACTCGCCCGTGCGCCCGCCGGCGTACGTGATGGTCTGGGTGCCGAAGCCGACGATGCTGGGACCGTACATGGCGCCTTGGCGCCTGCCGCCTTCGCCATCAGTCGCGCCAGCGCGGTGCAGTCCCTGCGCCGGCTCTCGTCGGCGAGCCCTTCGATAAAGTCGCTCACGCTCTGATCGGTACGCTTCGTCTTTGCTTCAGCCACGGCTGCTCCTGCTGAGAAATTCGACGAGCAACCGGCTGACCTCCTCCGGCTGCTCCTGCTGCACCCAGTGCCCGGCGCCCTCGACCAGGTGCGTGGCGATCATCTTTGTGCACGCCACCTTCTGCATCCGCTCGAGCGCGCCCGGGTTCTGATACACGCCCCAGTCGCTCTTGCCGCCGACGAACATCGACGGCACGTCGATCGTGCGGCCGGCAAAGAGCTGCTGCTCCGAGGTGAAACGGCCGCTCGCTCCGGTTCGGTATCCTTCGAGTCCGCCCTGGAAACCCGTTCGCCCGTACTCGGTGCTGTAGACGCGCAGTTCGGCGTCGGGCAGCCACTTGTTCGCGGCGATGGCAGCCGCCGACGGCATTTCCGGCGCAACGGTCTCCGCCATGCCTTTGTCGAGATCCATCACGTAGTAGCGCGGCAGCTTCGCCCACTCGCCGGCCGTTCTCGCGGCGAGCGGCGCCGGGTGATTCTGCGGCCAGTCGGCGCTCTTCATGTGGTAGTAGGCGCGCAGGAACGCGTGGAGTCCCTGCGAGGCGTGCCACATGTTCTCGTTCGCCTCGCGCGTCGTGTAGTAGCGCTGGTAGTGCTTGCGCGGCGGCGTGAGCGCCGCAAGCTCCTCGTAGATCCTGTCGGCAGGCGCCGCGCCGGCGGGCGACGTGGTCCCGTCCGGAGCATCGGCGGTATCGAACGGCAGCGCCGGCGGTCCGGCAAACGGTGCGCTCATCATCGTGACCGACCGGAAGACGTCCGGCCGCACGAGCGCGCACCAGGCCGCCAGCGGCGAGCCTTGATCGTGTCCGATCACCGCGCTCACCGAGCGATAGCCCATCGCGGACACGAGCCCCAGCATGTCGCGCACCTGGTTCAGCGATCGGAACGGCGCCAGGTCGTCGTCGTAGCGGACGTCGGTGCCGGATGTGCGCCCGTATCCGCGTACGTCCGGCGCGAACACGTGATAGCCGGCTGCGGCGATCGGTCCCATCACCTTGCGCCAGCTGTACGCCAGCTCCGGGAATCCGTGAAGCAGCAGAACCGCCGGCCGGCCTTTCGGCGAGAAGCCGGCCTCGAGCACGTGCATCCGCAGGCCGTTGATGTTCTCGACAAACCGCGACCGGATGCCGGCCGGCAGGACGTCCGCCGAGTACGGACCGATGGGAGCGGCGGCGTCTGGGCGTCGCCGGCGCGCGGCAAGGCCGCCGATGCCGCGACGGCGCCGATTCCCTGCATGAGTTGACGACGACTGAGATTACCCGGGCGGCGCATGCGCTGTCCCTCCGTATGGTGCGTTGAGGCGCTCACCCTCGCCATTGAAAGCAGAGGTTATATCCATCAGGGTCGCGCACGTACAGCTGTTTCATGCCGTACGGCGCCAGCTTCGGCGGCTTCACATCGATGCCTCGCGCGCGAAGGTGCTCGTACGCCGCATCCACATCGGGACAGCCGACGTAGAAGCACACGCCGTGGCCGAACACGCGCTTCGAGTCTCGCACGGGCGGCCGCTCCCCTTCCTCGTGCGCGGTATTCAGCATCAGGTCGACGTCGTTGAGGCGCAGCCATGCCCAGTCCACCTGCGCCGGATCCGTGTCGATTTCCTTGTTGGTGGCCACGATCTCGAATCCAACCACGTCGCGGTAGAACGCGAACGAGGTCGGCATATCGAACACCTCGAACAGGGGCGCGCTGCCATTGAGTGTGATCGCCATCGATTCACCATTGCGGCGGCGGGTTCGTCAGAATCTCGTTCAGGATCGCCGCCAGCCGAACGCCCGCCAGCGCCAGCCGCTGATCCACGTCATCGATGTGCGCGCGATAGTACGCCTCGTCGGCCACGCCGTGCTCGGGAAGCAGCGCCGCCCTGGCGAGCGCGTGCGATTGCATCGCCCATTCGGCCGGCGTGCCAGGCGGCTGGTGCTCCCACTGCCGCCGAGCGATCAGATCGCGCAGCGCTGCCACATAGTGCTCGTCATCGAGGTTGCGATGCAGGATCAGCCCGCCGTCCCACAGGCCGTGCAGCTCGCAGGGTCTGTTCCCGCACGTGTCGGAGCCGAAGACGCGGACGGGGATGTCGTTGCCGCCGTGCCCGACGCCGAGCGCGTGGAACGGCTGGTGCAGATCGCCGACCAGGTGCACGAGGAACTTGAGGGCGATCGCGCGGTCCGCGCGATCGAGTGTGGTGTCGGCGAGCCTCGCCTTGTTGTAGCCGATGCGATCCACCGCGCAGTCGCGCCACGCATCGGCGCGCGAGCCCGCCGCCACGCCCGGCTGCCTCGGACAATCGCGATCGCGATCGTAGCTCGTCGCCTCAGGCGGAATGTTGAGGAAGTGCCAGTAGAACGTCTGGTAGGCGCCCTCGAGGTATCGATCGGCCCACGACGACACGTCGGCGAGCGATTCGGGACCGAGCAGCCACGCGACATTCCGGCGCGCGAGCGGAGTCAGGCGCTGGTCGGCGATCAGCGCGACGAGCCGATGGCCCTGCGCGTTCCAGGCACCGACTCTCGCCGTGACCGTCGTCGTCAGGATCAGCGACGCCGCCACGAGCGTCCGCAGCCGAAACCGTCGCGCTCCGGCCGGGCGAGCCCGGTCGCGAGCCGTCGAACGCCGCGGGATCATTTCGCAGGCGCCAGGTTCTCGGTCAGCTCGATGTAGGTGCCCCATGGATCGGTGAGGAACGCGATCGCCGTTGTCGAGTTCGGAAGACGCGTGTAAGGCCGATCGAGCTTGATGCCGCCCGCTTCGAGCTTCTTGCAGAAGGCCTCGAGGCCGCGCACTTCGAAGCCGATGTGATCGAGCGACCGGCCTTTGGTGCCGACGGTCGGCGTGTCGGCCTTGGCAAACGTGAGGTTCACACCCGGGAGGTCGGCCGCGTCGAACTGACCGCGCTTTCCAGGAACGGCGCCGAAGGTCTTCGCATACCAGGCCTGCGTCTCGAGCGGCGACGCGATGTAGTAGTGAGCGTGGTGCATCTTCAGCGGCACGTCGATCGTCTTGTCCTCGAGAATCTCCACGCGCACGTCATCAGGCCCGATCAGATAGACCTGCGTGGGACGCGCCTGCGGCTCCATCGTCAACCCCGCGGCCTTCCATTTGGCTATCCACGGCGCGATGTCCTTGACGAGGAAGCCGACGTGATTGATCGTCGAACCGACCGTGCCGCCCGTCGGTTCCGCCTGGCGCAGCATCACGAACGTGCCGGGCAGCTGGATGAGCGCGAGCGCGCCGTTCTGCACGGGCGTCCCGCCAAGCTCGCCCCAGAACTTCCGCTGCGCGTCGAGATCCTTGGCCGCGAGGTGCAGGTGGCCCATGACGACACCCGATTCGCCGGGCGCCGCCAGTTGCGCGCGGACCGGGCCGCTGGCGACGGAAAGGGTGGCAACGATCACGAAGATCGAGAGACAGGTTCTGCTCATGGGGCCAGATCCTACTCCGATTGTGAAGCGCGAAATCATCCGCGGATTACGCGGATTACGCGGATTAAGACAGCGATTGAACACGGAGGACGACCGGCGGCGCGGCGTAGCCGCGCTGCCAGCAAGAGACGAACGGTGTGCACACGAGCCCCGGGCCGATCTTACGGGCTCGCGTGCGCACCGTTTGTCTCTTGCCTGCCCGGCCGCTGCGCGGCCGGCGCCGGTCGTTGATAACGGATTGCACGCAACTCGCAGCCAGCCTGGCGCCGTTGGCCCGGCGAATGCACCGGCCTACCACGATGCGCATGCGACCAGACTTCGACGATCCGCAGACCTACAAGATCATCGGTGCAGCGATGGCCGTCCATCGGGAACTCGGATGTGGATTCCTGGAAGCGGTGAGTCGCGAGGCGTTTGCGATCGAACTGGAGGGCCAGGGGATTCCCTTCGTTCGCGAAGCGCGCCTGCCGGTGAGCTACCGCAATCGCGTCTTGCCGGTGTTCTACACCGTGGACTTCATCTGCTACGGCGAGATCCTCGTCGAGCTGAAAGCGTTGCACGCGATCGGCCCGATTGAAGTCGCGCAGTTGATCAACTATCTCCGCGTCGCTCGTCGCAATCGCGGCCTGCTGCTCAATTTCGGCGCGCCGAGCCTCCAGCACAAACGCATCGTCCTCGATCTGGCCGACGATCCCGCTCGCCGCTGACCCGGACGTCCGGCGGCGCGGCGAAGCCGCGCTGCAGGGAAGAGACGAACGGTGTGCACGCGAGCCTGAAATGGCGAGACACCGAGGCTCGTGCGCGCACCGTTCGTTTCTTCCCTGCCCGGCCGCTACGCGGCCGGCGCCGGACGTCTCCCGGTTCAATCCGCGTAATCCGCGTAATCCGCGGATAGCTATTTAACTTCTGGCGTCGAGCGCGGCTTTGACCCTCTCGGGTGTGAATGGAATTTCGCGAAGGCGGGCGCCGGTCGCGTCGAAGATCGCGTTGCCGATGGCGGCACCGACGATGGTGATCGCGGTTTCGCCGGCGCCGGACGCCTCGACGTCGGTCCTGTTGACCAGCACGCTCTCGATCGACGGCACGTCGGCGCCGAGGGAGAGGCTGTGGAAGGTTCGCCAGTCGATCGACGTCACCTTGTGGTCGTCCCAGGTGACCTCCTCGCCGAGCGCGCGGCTCATGCCCTGCAGCGCGCCGCCCTCGATCTGGTTGCGCATCCCGTCGGGATTCGAGATCGGGACCGCAGTCCTGGGCGACGAAGAAGCGCGTGGCCTTGACGCGGCCGGACGCCTGATCGACCTCTACTTCGGCGACCATCGCGACGTACCCGTTGTCACCCTCGTAGGCGACACAGGCGATCCCGCGCCCGCTGACGACGCCCGTGCGCGCCACGTCGCGCCTCGGCGAAGGGCGCGCGACCCATCGCGCGGCCTTCGCGGCCTCCTGCACGACATGACTGAGGCGGACGTCGCTCAGGTGACGCAGACGATACGCCACGGGGTCGGCCTTCACGTGCGCGGCGATCTCGTCCATGAACGACTCGTGCGCGAACGTGTTCTGCAGCCTCGACGGTGACCGCAACGGCCCTGTGAAGAACCGTGACGGCACGCTGTGCGACAACACGCGTTCGCTCTTCACGGTGCCGGCGCCGCCGCAGCGTCCACCAATGCAGCCCGCCAGGTACGACGGGACGGCGTTGCTGTTGTTGTTGAGCGAGCCGCCGGGCTCCGGCGCGGGCGCGCGCGCGGTGAACGCCGCGGGCTCGAAGCCCACGAGCTGACCGGTGATCACGTTGCCCGGACGATCGTACCCGGGACGTCCTCCGAGCGTCGGCGACCAGCCTTCGTAGTCCCACGCCACGATGGCGCCCGATGCGTCGACGCCCACACGTTGATCGATGACGAACGCGACGCCGTAGTTCTCCCACGCCATTTCGTCCTTGCGCGACAGCTGCACACGGACCGGCTTCCCGACCGCCTGCGACAGAAGCGCCGCGTCGTACGACACGGTGTCGGCGCCGTTGATCCCGTAGCAGCCCGATCCGCGGGTGAAGATGACGCGGACGTTCTCCGCCGGCAGACCGAGCACCCGCGCCACGCCGTTGCGCGTCGGATACGCGGACTGCGTGGGCGACCAGATGGTCGCTCGCCCGTCGCGCACGTCGGCCACGGCGCACGAGCTGCCGACCGACGCGTGCATCTGGTAGGGATGGAGGTACGTCGCTTTCAGCACCGCCGCTGCCTGCGCGAGCCGCTCGTCGACATCCCGCGAGTTCACCAGCAGCGTGTCGCGAGACGGCTTCTGGTTCCTCAGGTGCGCGTAGAACTCGCGCTGATTCGGCAGCGGTTCGCCCGCCGTCCAGGTCGCCTTCAGCTTCTCCACCGCCTGGATCGCCTGCCACGGTTTCGTGGCGACGATGCCGACGAAGTTCTTGTTGACCACGACCTTCACGATGCCCGGCAGATCGCGAACCGAGCTCTCGTCGACGCTCGCGAGAGTCGCGCCGACCGCCGGCGGGCGCACGACGCGCCCGTGCAGCATGCCGGGAACTCGGACGTTGTGCACGAACTGGAACTCGCCGGTGGCCATCGCGGCCATGTCGACCCGCCGGATCGGTTTGCCGAGGATGGTCCAGGCGCCCGGCGTCTTGCGCTTCGCGGTCGCGCTGAGCGTGAGGTTGAACTTCTTCCCGCCGACGAGATCGCCGTACCCGATCCAGCGCGACGCGTCTCCCTGTACACCGATGACGCCGTCGACAACAGTCAGTTGATCCGCCGGTACGCCGAGGCGTTCGGCGCCGAGACGGACGAGCGCCTCCCGCGCCGTCGCGCAGGCCTGCGCCAGGTTGGCCTCGTTGAAGTTCGTTGGAGTCGATTGGCTTCCCGACGTGGTCCCCTGATCCGGCGCGACCGACGTGTCGCATTGAATCAGCGTGACGCGAGCCAGCGGCACGGACAATTCCTCGGCGACGAGCTGCGTCTGCGCGGTATAGATGCCCTGCCCGAGCTCGCACTTGCCCGTGTAGGCGGTGACGCGTCCCTGCGCGTCGATGGCAAGCCACGAATCGAGCTGCCGTGCCACCCGTTGATCCTGGGTGGCGAAGGGCCCTTGCGCGGCCGCGATGTCACTCCACAGCGGTGGCGCTGCTGAAGCTGACGATCAGCGCGCCGCCGCTCTTCAGGAACTCGCGGCGAGACACCATCACGCGATCCCCTTCTTTCCAGCGTCAGCGCCGAGCGACTCGGCATATCGCGTGATCGCCCGCAGCATGCGGGTGTGGACGAAGCAGCGGCACAACACCGTGGACATCGCCTGACGGATCTCCGCTTCGCCGGCCTTCGGGTTGGCGTCGAGCAAGGCTTTGGCGGTGAGGATCACGCCGCTGAGGCAGAAGCCGCATTGCGCGGCCTGCTCGTCGATGAAGGCCTGCTGCAGCGGATGCGGCCGGCCGACCGTCCCGAGACCCTCGAGCGTGGTAATGTCCGCGCCGTCGAGCGTGCCGACCGGCGTCACGCACGATCGAACCGCGCGTCCACGAACGATCACCGTGCACGCGCCGCACTGGCCGAGGCCGCAGCCGAACCTGGGTCCGTTGAGCGCGAGGTCGTCGCTCAACACGTAGAGCAGCGGCGTCGCCGGATCGACGTCGAGCGAGTGCGCGCGGCCGTTGACCGTCAGCGCGATGGTCGCCATCACCGCCTAGGATAAACGATCCTACTGAAGCTGCTTCACCGTGTACGTCACGCCGTTGATGACGACATGCCCCGTTCGGTTGACGCCGGACGAGTTGGTCACCGACCGGACCTTGACCGTGCCGGAGCCGGAGACCGGCATCGCCGTTGGCGTGGTGCTCTTCACGATCAGCCAGTCGGCGTCCGAGGCCGCTGTCCAGGTGCACGTCGAGTCCGGCGCCGTGACCGAGATGACCCAGTTCGCTTCGTTGGCGCCGACAGTCTTCGACGCCGCGTCCAGGGTCACGGTCCCGCACACGCCCGGGCTGAGAACGGCAGCATCCTGCGTCACCGTGAACGTCTGGCCGCCGACGATGATGCTGCCGCTTCGGGCTTCCGCGCTGTTGGCGCCCACACTGTACGTCACGGTTCCGCTGCCGGTGCCCGACGAGGTGCCGGCACTGACGGTCAACCAGTTGGCGGCTGAAACCGTTGCCGACCAGCTGCAGCTCGAATCGGACGCCGTCACCGCCAATGATCCGCTGCCCCCTTCCGACGCGTAGTGCGCCGTGCCCGGTGAGAGCGCGATCGCACAGGCCGGCGGCGCCGTCGTCGTCTCCGGAAGAATCGTTGAATCGGCAAAGCGCGGTCCGGGCGCATTGGTGATGTAGGTGTCGGGGCTCAGGACGATCTGGTCGACGAACGGCCCATCCTCCCGCTGCTGAATCCGCAACGTGTGGGTCCCCGTGGCCGCGAAATAGATCAGCGCGCCCGGCTGTCCCCAGCCGTTGTCGGCCCATCCCCACCCGCTCTCCGCTCCGCCGCTGGGGCCATTCTCCAGCAGGAACTCGGCCGAGCTCGACGTCCCGATGCGCTGCGTCGCAGCTCCCGACTGGGTCACCGAGTCGCTGAACTGGATGTGGATGGAATCGTTCGACAGCGAATCGTTTTCCGACCGGAGGCGCACCCACACGTGGTAGGCCGTGCCCGCCATGGCCTCGAATGTCCGTTCCACGTAGCTCGCCGGCGACACAAGCGCTGGAGCAACTTTCGCTTTGTTGGCATTCGGATTCCACAGGGCCGTGGCGTCGGCGGCCGTCGGATCGGCCGCCAGCTGCCAGGCGATCCCCGTGATCACGCCCTTCGCCGGATAGACAACGATCGTGGTCGCTCCCGGCGGGGGCGGCGGCGGTGGCGGTGGCGGCGGCGGGTACGTGCAGGGCAGCGGTCCGCCGAAGTTCGTCGCGTTGGGATCGCCGCACGTGGTCGGTTCGTTCGGCGGCGGCAGCGTCGGCGTTCGCCATGCCTCCGTTTCGATGGAACCGTCGGGCGCGAGATTGTTCCACTTACGGTCGAACATTTTGCCGAGCTCAGTGAACAGGAAATCGTTCAGCAGATCGCCCGGCACCTTGTCGGTGAAAATGTTCGCCTCGAGCTGATTGTCGTCGGAGGCGTCGGACCAGTTCGATGTTCCAAAAGCGACGACTCGCTGCGTGTGGAACCAGATCGTCTTCTGATGATTCAGACCGAGATGCTTCCGCATGCGGATTTCGATCGTGCCCGGGTACTGCTGAGCGGCAGCCACGAGGCGATCCATCTGCACCTTGTTCCCAGGCCTCGCCGTGTTGGCGTACTCGTTCGGCTCCAGGTACATCCGGATCCGAACACCGCGCGAGGCAGCTCGAATCAAGGCATCGACCGGCCGCGCCGTCGTAATCCGATAGATGTCGACGTCGATCCAGCCGCCTGACGGCTCGCGGTCGATGAGCGGCACCAGGCGATCCTGGTAGCTGTTGGTCGGCGGAAAATTGAGCCGCGGATCGATGGGCGCCGTCGGATAGTTCCGCACAAGCGTCGGCGGCACGTTGGCGTAGTCGGCGTACTCTCTCGTATTCGTCCAGATGTTGTCGAACATCGTCATGAACGACGGCACGAGCTGTTCGGAGAAATAGATGACCTCGTCCTCGTAGTTCTGATACGGCGTCACCGGCACGAACGCCGTCGGACTGAAATTGGCGCCCGACCACTCGACGACGCCCTGGCCGGCGAAGATCATCAGCTTCCAGTGGCAGATGTCGCCGGCGATGCGCTTCCGCATGGGGATACCGGCAGCGGAGAGTTTGTCGAGCAGCGGACCATTCGCGGCATACTGCGCGTTGGCGCGAGGGTCCATGATGATGCGGACCGGCACGCCCCGGTTCTTCGCGTTGATCAACGCGGTGACGAACCGGCTGTCCTTGAAGAACCAGACGCCGACGTCGATGCCCTGGTGCTCGTTGTTGATGAGCGCCAGGAGCGGCGCGCGGCAGTCCGCGGACGAAGCGTCGCAGAGTTTTTCTTCAGCCGATGCGTTCGCCGGCAGGGACAGCCCAGCCGCCAACAGCAGAGCCGCGGCGAGGACAACACGCTTCTGAGTCATATACCGCCGCCTCGTGAACGCAAGCTGCGCGCCACAATGCGACGTCACGACGGGAACGGCTCAGTGCGTCATGCCGTAGAACAGGTAGTTGACCCCGAGCTTGTAGGCTTCGTTGGTATCGTCGATCGGACGAAGACCGGTGCCCGACCATTCCCAATACTGAGACACGTCGGTGTTGTAGTTGACGATCATCTGCAAACGTTTCGTCGGATCGTTGTCCTCGTAGACGCCGAAGAAATACGGCTTGCCGTCGTTGTAGGCCTGCGGGATCACATCGAGGTTGTCGATCTCGAAGAACGAATGAAAGATGGGGTCGGTCGGGCGCATCGGCACGAACCGCACGCCCGGAAGCACGCGCCGCATGTTCTGCTCGAACGGTCCCCAGCCCGGGCTGCCGAAGTCGCCTTCCGCCTTGAAGTCGTCGACGATGACGAAGCCGCCCTTCTGCATGTAAGTACGCAGCGCCGCGGCCTGTGTGTCGGTCATCTGCCACCAGCTCACTTCGATGATGTAGGCGACCGGATACCGGAAGAGCTCGGGATCGTCGAGCGTGATGGTGTTGATGGTCTCCTGCGCGCCGAAGAAGCTCACCTCGTTCATGATCTTCATGAGGTTCTGCTCGGCCATGGGATAGCCGTGCGCCCACGACGGCAGCCCGCGGTACCAGTAGCCGCTCGGATCGCAGTCGTAGACGACGCGCACGAAATTGAAGCGGCCATCGTAGGACGTATTGGGATACGGCTTGAAGTTGCCGCGCGGGCCGCCGAAGCCGTCGAAGAAGCGCCGCTGCGCGAACGCCGACACCGCCACCAGCGCGACGATCGCCGCGACGAGACACGTGCGCGCGGCCGCACCGCGAGACTTCATCAGTAGCCCAGCCGCAGCGTGCCTTCCTTCATGCCGTTGACCGACCCGGTCGTGAGCCAGTCGAGCGACGCCTTGAACATCAGCAGGCGGTTCTTCTCCCACATCGCGTTGTGCGACGAGCACGCCAGGTCCACGAACAGTTTCTGCGGGGCGGCGAGATCGGCGTAGAGCTCGCGCACGCGATCCGGCGACACCTGCTTGTCGTGCTGCCCGGCGATCATCATCGTCGGCGTCTGCGTTTTTCCGACGGCCGCCGCGTTCCAGCCCCATGTCGCCGTCTGCGGCGCGCGGCGGACGCCCGGTCCCCACGTCGCGCCGACCGGGTCGGACGCGAGCATCGCCGACCAGACCGCGTCGCCGACGGCCGGCTCGTACTGCGCCGGGCAGCCGACCTGGCGGTCCCAGTTCGCGTAGAACTCCTCGCGCGACTGCGTGTTCATCGGAACGCCGTCGGGCGGCATCTTCGCGGGCGGCGTCGATGACGCGTTGCGGCCGTACGCAGGAGCGAGCAGCACGAGTTTCTGCACCTTCTCCGGGTGCAGCGCGGTGTAGCCGCCGGCGCGCGGCCCGCCGAGCGACCACGCGAGCAGGCTCACCTTCTCGACGTGACGCAGGGCGCGGA
Source organism: uncultured Acidobacteriota bacterium (assembly GCA_963794305.1). Classification (GTDB taxonomy): domain Bacteria; phylum Acidobacteriota; class Vicinamibacteria; order Vicinamibacterales; family CAVVIG01; genus CAVQFC01. Next base: position 24,510 of record CAWCDQ010000032.1, read on the forward strand.
TGTAGTTCACGACGCCGTCGATGTCGTTCCAGTCGGAGGCAATCGTCGTGAGCGCGTGCGGATAGGACGCCGCGCACGGCGCCGCGATCAGGCTCGGCACGAAGGCGCCCTGCCGATCCCTGGCGAGGTTGCACGGATCGTTCATCGCCGCCGGCCGGTTGGAGCGGCCGTAGCCGGTCGTGTCCATGGCAAAGACGTCGAAGCCGGCGCTCGCCAGGTACGCCATCCAGCTGTAGTCGCGTTCCGGAACGTCGAAGGCGACCTCGGCTGGCGTGCCGGCGCCGTGCACGAACAGCGCGATGCGATCGTTGGCCGACACGCTGCGCAGCGCGACTCCCGCCTGCACGCGTTCACGCACGTAAATCGGGACGTCCTGGCCCGCGATCGCCGGTACGGTGGACTTCACCCGAACGTAGTGATCGATGGACAGCAGCCGCTCGCTGTCGTCACCGAAGGACGCGTGCGCCAGCGCCAGGACGCACGCCGCGAGAGCCAGCTTCTTCATGCACTGGATTATACGGGTGTCGGGTGCCCTGTGCACCGTATAATGCCCGACGCCCCTAGGAGGGAGCTTTCATGCGCTATGCCCGTCACACGTTAATCACTCTTTTACTGGCGGTGCCCGTCCTCGCGGTGGCGCAGGACGCTGGCCAGCCGACCAACGACGCGCCGAACAACTACAACACGATCAAGGACTACTTCAAGCTGCCCGAGGGACGGACGTGGGGCTCCACGAGCGCCGTCGACATCGACAAGGACGGCACCTCGATCTGGGTCGCCGAGCGCTGCGGTCCGTTCACGGCCAGCGGAAACTCGTGCCTCGATCGCGCGACCGGCAAGATGTCCGATCTGCCGTCGGTGCTCAAGTTCGACTCCACCGGCAAGCTCGTAAAGAGCTTCGGCGCCGGCATGCTGATCTTCCCGCACGGCATTCACGTGGACAAGGACGGCAACGTCTGGGTGACCGACGGCCAGGACGATGCCCCGGTTCCGCCGCGCGGCGCGTGGCGGAGGGACGCGGTGCGGCGGGAGCGGAAGGCGGACGCGCGGCGGCGCCGGCCGGTACGATTGGCCCGCGTCCGGGCGCGACGCACGGCAACCAGGTGTTCAAGTTCAGCCCCGACGGCAAGGTGCTGCTCACGCTCGGCAAGCCGGGCGGCGGCGGCGTCGCCTGACTATTTCTATCAGCCGAACGACGTGATCACGGCGCCCAACGGCGACATCTTCGTCTCCGAAGGCCACGGCGCCGGCAACAACCGCGTGCTGAAGTTCGACAAGAACGGCAAGTTCATCAAGGAGTGGGGCAAGCTCGGCACCGGCCCGGGCGAGTTCGATCAGCCGCACGCGCTCGCGTTCGACTCGAAGGGACGTCTCTTCGTCGGCGATCGCAACAACAACCGCGTGCAGGTGTTCGACCAGGACGGCAAGTTCATCGAGGAGTTCAAGCAGTTCAGCCGCCCGAGCGGCATCTTCATCAAGGACGACATCCTGTATGTCGCCGACTCGGAGTCGGGCTCGGTGTCGCGCAATCACTACGGGTGGCAGCGCGGCCTGCGCTGGGGCGCGATCAAGGACGGCAAGATCATCGGCTTCATCCCCGATCCGGAGACCCGCACGAACAAGGACACGCCGCCCTTCGGCGGCACGAGCGCGGCCGAGGGCGTCGCGGTCGACAAGAACGGGAACATCTACGGCGCGGAAGTGGGACCGAAGGCGGTCAACAAGTACGTAAAGAAGTAATCAGGGAATCGGGTGAATCGGGTGGTTGGGTAATCGGTAAATGCAATTACCAGATTACCCAATTACCCAATTACCAAATCTCCCGGGCAACTCAATGAACTGACCGGCCGGCTCAGCCGCCCGGTGCGTCTTGCCTCACAACTTGCCGCTTGCGGGCGTTGCCCCGCGGATTCATACTCCCGCTAATTTATTTCTCGCGTTCGGATCATTCTCGGCACGGCTTCGTAGCTCTTGGCGATTGCTCGCGAAACATTTCGCGGCGATGACATCGACCAGACGAAGGAGGCCCGGGATGAGCAGAGACGACGTTCGCTCGGCGGCGGTTCTCGTGACGCTCTTACTGGTGGCTCGGACCGCCACCGCCCAGCAAGGGACGGCGGAAGTCCGTGGCCGGGTGACCGACCAGCAGATGGGCGCCTTGCCCGGCGTCACGGTTACCGTCACCAACCAGGATACCGGCACGTTCCGCGAGGCAACCAGCACAGCTGACGGTTCGTGGTTCATGGCGGCGCTGCCGCCGGGCCGCTATCAGGTCGCCGCTCAGCTCGATGGCTTCAAGAAATTCCTGCGTCGCGACGTCTCACTCGCGGTCGGCAATCAGCTCAACGTCGACGTCAAGCTCGAGCTCGGCGGGCTCGAGGAAACCGTCACCGTGTCCGGCGACTCGCCGATCATCGACGTCACGTCGAAGGAGATCGGCGGCAACATCACCACGAAAGAGTTGTCCGAGATCCCGACCATCGCCCGCAACTTCACGTACTTCGCAGGGATGCTGCCCGGCATCGTGCCGACCGCGAACCTGGCGTCGTGGGGATCGGACACGCTGACGGCCAACGGCGTCGATTCGCGCAACAACAGCTATCTCGTCGACGGCGCGTGGGACAACGACGACTATCTGGGCCAGAACAACGGCGCGCAGGCGCGCGTGCCGCTCGACGCCGCACAGGAGTTCCAGGTCCTCACCGGACAGTTCGACGCCGAATTCGGCCGCACGTCCGGAGCCATCGTCAATGCCGTGATCAAGTCGGGCACCAACAGGCTCCACGGCAGCGCGTTCGAGTACTTCTACACGAAGGGGCTGAGGGCCAAGGATTTCTTCCAGGAACAGAACAACCTGGACAAGGCCGACACGCACAAGAACGAGTGGGGCGGCTCGGTTGGCGGTCCCATCGTGAAGGACAAGCTGCACTTCTTCGCCGACGTCGAGCGCGTGCAGCTGAACGAGGGGCGCACCATTCAGATTCCCGCGCGGCCCGACCTGAACTACACGACGGTCACCGAAACGCGCGTCTGGGACACGGTGTATCGCGTGGATCATCAGATCAACGCGAACCACAGCTGGAGCGCGCGCTGGATCACGGAATGGTCGCCGCAGGCGAATCAGACGAACAACACCGCCGTCACCCTGACCGCCGCACAGCAGGAATGGGATCGCGACGATACCGGGTTGATCTCCCTGAACTCCGTGCTCGGGTCCAACCGCGTGAACACCATGCGCCTGTCGCTGACGCGCGAGGACGACCGCTTCGCGCCCAATGGATTTCCCGGCTGCAAGCAGAACCTCACGGCTTTCCCGGCGATGTGGGAGGCGGACTTCGCGGACTGCGTGGGCGTCAACCAGACCGCCATGCGGACCCAGGGACCGAACCTCACCTACCTGACGTTCCAGGACGGCATCCGGAACGCCGGCACCCACTGGATCACGGACTCGCCGGAGTTCTCCGACACGTTCAGCTGGTTCGTGCCCACCAGGAACAAGGGCGAGCACGACATGAAGTTCGGCTTCCAGATGTACTACGTGCGGTGGAACTATCAGAACAACGCGCAGCTGAACGGCACGTTCGTCATCCCGTCGAACAACTCGTTCAACGCCGCCGTGCCGTCAACCTACCCGGAACGCCTCACGATCCAGGCGCCGACCGATCAGGTCATCAAGATGACGCAGTGGGCGTACACCGGCTTCGTTCAGGACAAGTGGCACGTCTCGCATCGGGCGACGTTGAACCTGGGCCTGCGCTACGACGTCGACTTCACGCCGCTCGACGAAACGAACAACCCTGCTTTCTCCGATCCGCACGCCTACCCGGTGGACAAGAACAACATCTCGCCGCGGGTTGGCTTCACCTACACGATGGACGAAGGCAAATCGCTGATCCGGACCGGATGGGGATTGTTCTACGACAAGACGAACTTCGGGCAGCTGGTCAACTACGTCACGGCTGGCGCCATCGTGCCGTCGGTGACCGTGCAGTTCCCGGCCGATAACATCGACCCGGGCCCGCGCGCCGGCAGGTTGCCTACCAACCCCATGCTGGCCAACGGACCGACCGTCAACTTCGCGCTGCTCAACTCGCTGTACCCGCCGGGATCGAACCAGAGAAATACCGGCGACGTGTACCTCGACACGCCGGACCGCGTCCAGCCGCACACGCAGGAGATCAGCGCGGGCTTCCAGCGGCAACTCGGCCCCGCGCTCTCGGTCAGCGCCGACTACGTGCACACGATCGCGCATGACCAGTGGATGCTCGAGAACCTGAACCCCGGGCTTCGCGTCAACACGACCGCCTCGGGCGCGATCATTCGCGTCGACCCGACTTACGTGACCAACGTGTGGCAGCGCCAGAACATCGGCGAGTATCTGTACGACGCGCTCAACGTCATCGTGGAAAAGCGCGACTCGCACAACTGGAGCGCCCGCGCCTCCTATACGCTGGCCAATTCCCGCGGAAACTTCGGCGGGTCGCTGGCGTCCACGAACAACTACCAGGTGTTGAACGATCCGAACTTCGATCTGGGACAAGGCCCGACCGATTTCGACCGCCGTCACAACCTGGTGCTCGGCCGGTCGCATCGCCGAAGTGCCGCACACGCATGGCATGACGCTGAGCGGCACGCTGCGGATGCTGAGCGGGCTGGCATTCAGCCTGTACGATTCGAACAGCGATCCCGACAGGAACGGCATCCTGATGGATCCGCTGCCCGCGGGCAGCTACACAGGCAACGGCCCGAACGCGATCACCGTCGACAACAAAGGCGGGCGCAACGGCGCGTTCGGCCCCGGATACATGCAGCTCGATACGCGCGTCGGCTGGAGGTTCAAGGCCGGCCAGGGCAAGACGCTCGACCTGACCGCGGACGTGATCAACCTGACGAACCGGGCAAACTTCGTCAATCCCACGTCCGATCGACGCAGCACGAACTTCCTGCTGCTGACGACGCTGTACGGCGGCGGACAGCCGAGACAGGCGCAGGTCGGGCTCAGATTCGGCTTCTGACGTTCAGAAGCGTTTTTCAGATCGGTGTAGTGCAGGCCTTCAGGCCTGCTCACACGGCGGACCTGAAGGTCCGCACTACTTCGAATGGACAAACGCTTTAAGGGCACGTGCTGGTCGGCGCCGGTGTATCCGGCGCGGGCCGGACCGACAAGAACTGCACCTTCGGCGGCATCGTCGGCGCCAGCGTGATCGCCACCTCCAGCTTTCCGCGCTCGCAGTTCAGCGTCCACGACCCGCGCAGCGCATTCTCGACCGTGTCGAAGCCGCTGCCGGGCACACAGGCGCCGACCGTTCCACGCAGGCGCTCGATCTCCGCGCGCCTGCGCTCCTTCGTCTGATCGAGGAACAGATTCTCGGCGGCGATGCTGTCGGCGAGGCGATCGTCCCAGCTGGCGACGAGCCGCGAGACCTTGTCGCGCGCGTCGGTGAGCGCCGGCGACGGCGCCGGCTGACGCGGATGCAGGTCCAGCTTCTTCACCAGGGTCTCGAGCGCGGTCGTCGCGATGCCGCCCCACCCCGTGTAAGTGAGATTGCCGAAGGCGACGATGCCGATGCCGTAGTCGGGCAGCCAGGTCATCACCGATCCGAATCCGGGCAGGCCGCCGGTGTGCGACACGATCGTGCGGAACGTGCAGTTCTGCGCGACGCGCAGGCCGTAGCCGTAGCCGCCCGAAGTCAGCTGGATCGCACCGGTCGCGCGATCGCGCGTCACCAACGAAGGCACCGGCGACCACAGGTGCTGCATCTCGCGCAGCGACGATCGCCGAATCGGGAACGGCTCCGTCGCCGTCGCGCGGCGGCCAGACCGCCAGGAACATGCCGACGTAGCGGGTGAGATCGCTGACCGACGTCAGCATCCCGCCCATGGATCCGAACGAACCGTTGGCCAGCAGCGGCTCGTCCTTCCACCGCTCGTCTTCCCAACGGTAGCCATGGACCAGGCGATCCGGCGCGACCTTCGACGGCTCGAGCGTCGTCGACCGCATCGCCAGCGGCGTCAGGATGTTGGCCGACACGTAGTCCTCGTACCGGCATCTTCGACACGTTGGTGACGATGCGGCCGAGGATGGCGAAGCCGAGGTTGGAGTACTCGTAGACGAGGCCCGGGGCGTTGGAGAACGGAATCCCGGCGCGCAGCATCTGCGAGAGTTGCTCGTCGGTGTCGGCGAGCTGACGATCGCCCCACGGGTTGTCTTCGGGGAAACCCTCGGCGTGCGACAGCAGATGACGGATCGTAATCTTCGGCGCGTCGGCTGTCGGATACTTCAGCCCGGCCATCTCCGGCACATATTTCTCTGCGGGATCGTCGAGCGACAGCTTCCCTTCGTCGCGCAGCTTCAGGATCGAGATCGCGGTGAAGCTCTTGGTCATCGAGGCGATGCGGAACACGCTGTCGGCGGTGACGGGCGCCTTCGACGGCACATCGCGGAAGCCGGTCACGCCGGTGTGCAGTCCGCCGTCGGGCACCCGCACGCCCCACGCGGCTCCCGGCACGTGGCGATCCGCGACGAACTGTTTGAAGAGGTCGTCGACGGCGGCGAGGGCTTCGGCAATCCCTGGCGCAGGCGGCGGAGGCGGCACGGCCACCTGCGCGCGAGGAACGGCGGCAACCAGGATCGCCGCGAGCATCAGGCCGGCTCCGAAGGTGCGTGTCATGCGCGTAGTATGCGCTAACATGCGCGTGACATGACGAAGGTGACCCGGCGCTCATTTCTGGCGGCGAGCGGAGCCGCCGCCGCACTCGGTTTCAGCGTCCCGGCGTCGGCCGCCGATCCCGTCAGGATCGGCCAGCAGCCGCTGAAGCTCGGCTCCGACCGCGACGGCGTGCTGTTCGTGCCGAAGGGCTACAAGCCCGAGGTCGCCGCGCCGCTCGTCCTCATGTTCCACGGCGCCGGCGGCACGGGCCTCGGGGTCAGCTATACCTTCGACGTCGCCGACGACCTCGGCATCATCGTGCTGGCGCCTGACTCGCGCGACGAGGCGACCTGGGATTTTCTCGTCCACGGCTTCGGCGAGGACGTGGAGTTCATCGGCGCCGCGCTGCGGGATACCTACGCGCGCTGCAACGTCGACCGCAAACGGATGGCGATCGCCGGCCATTCCGACGGCGCGTCGTACGCCTTGTCGCTCGGGCTCGGCACCGGCGACACCTTCGGCAAGATCATGGCGTTCTCGCCCGGCGTGATGCAGCCGGCCGAAGTCCACGGCAAGCCGAAGATCTTCATCTCGCACGGGCTCAGCGATCCGATCATGCCGATCGACGTGACCAGCCGGAAGTTCGTGCCGCGCCTGAAGATCGCTCGGCTACGACGTCACGTACCGCGAGTACGAGGGGCGGCACGGCGTGACGCCGGCGATCGTGCGCGAAGGCTTCGAGTGGTTCCTGACGTGAAGGAGAAGGGGAAGAAGAAGGCCAGGGAGGCGGCGGCGCGGCCGCTGCTCACGCTGGCCGGCCTGCCGCTCGTCGGCCACCTGGCGCGGTCGCATTGGAAGGCGCTCGCCCTGGCGTTCATCGCCGTGATGGGCGAAACCCTCATGGACGTCCTCGAACCGTGGCCCATCAAGATCGTCGTCGACAATATCCTGCACGGCCAGAAGCTGCCGCACCGCTTCGACGCCATCGTCGCGATGTTCCCCCAGAACGCCTATGCGACGTTGGACTTCGCATTGGTCGCGGTTCTCGCGATCGCCGTGATCGGCGCGGTCAGCTCATATAGCGAAAAGCTGATGACCACGAGCGTGGCCCAGTGGGTGGGCCACGATCTGCGGCGGATGGTGTATCAACGCATCCAGCGGCTGTCGTTGGCGGAGCACAGCGAATCGCGAACGGGCGATCTGCTCACGCGCGTGACGAGCGACATCGACGCCGTCCAGGATTTCATCACGTCGGCGCTGCTGGGGATCGTCATCAACCTGCTGACGCTGGCCGGCATGCTCGGCGTGATGTTCTACATGAACTGGCGGTTCACGCTCGTCGGCCTCTCGGTCGCGCCGGTGATGTTCCTGTGTCGTCTACGTCTATACGAAGCGGATCAAGAAGGCCTCGCGGCTGGTCAAGAAGCGCGAAGGCGAGCTGATGTCCGGCGTCGCGGAGGTGCTGACGTCGATTCAGGTCGTGCAGGCGTACGCGCGTGAAGACTACGAGGATCGCCGGTTCGATTGGGAGAGCCGGCAGAACGTGGCGGCGGGGCTGCGGGCCCGCAGCATGAAGGCGCGGCTCTCCCCGATGGTCGATGTGCTCGTGGCCGTGGGCACCTGCCTCGTGCTCGGCTACGGCACGCGGCTCGTGATGGCCGGCACGCTCACCACGGGACAGCTCATCATCTTCCTGCTGTACCTGGGCAAGACGCTACAAGCCGATGCGCGACCTGTCGAAGATGACCAACACCGTCTCGAAGGCGACGATCAGCTTCGAGCGTATCCAGGAACTGCTGGATATGGAAAGCCGCATCCGGGATCTGCCCGGCGCGCGGCCGGCGCCCCGATTTGCGGGCGGCCTCTCGTTCGATCACGTCACGTTCAGCTACGACGGCACGAACCCCATCCTGAAGGACGTCAGCATCCGCATCGAGCCCGGCCAGGTCGCGGCGATCGTCGGGCCGTCGGGCACCGGCAAGACGACGATCGCTGGCCTCATTCCCCGCTTCTTCGATCCGCAGGCCGGCCGGATTCTCATCGACGGACACGACATCCGGGAGTTCACGCTGAAATCGCTGCGCGATCAGGTCAGCTTCGTGCTGCAGGACACGCTGCTCTTTCGCGGCACCGTGTGGGAGAACATCGCGTACGGCAAACCTGACGCGGAAATCGAAGACACGGTCCGCGCCGCGGAACTGGCCAACGCGCACGAGTTCATCGTGAAGATGCCCGACAGCTACGCGACGATGGTCGGCGAGCGAGGCACGACGCTATCCGGAGGCCAGCGCCGTCGAATCGCGATCGCGAGGGCGATCGTGCGCGACACGCCGATCCTCGTTCTCGACGAGCCGACCGCGGGCCTGGACGCCGCGTCGGAACGGCTCGTCACCGAGGCGCTCGAGCGGCTGATGAAGGGGCGCACGTCGATCGTGATCGCGCACCACCTCAATACCATCCGGCACGCCGACATCATTTTCGTGGTGAAGGACGCGGAAGTCGTCGAGCGCGGAACCTACGAGGAACTGCTGGCCAAGGGTGGCGTCTTCGCCGGCCTGCACGCGATTCAGGCCAGCCGGCACGGACCGGCACACCGTCGTGCCGGCCCGCTCTGAATTCGTAATTCTTAATTCGTCTAATTCTTAATTCTTACTTCTTGAGCGCCGGATTCACATACCCCGCCTCGAGCACCCGCGCCGAGGGGCGGAAGCTCAGGTAGTCCACGTGTTCCGGGATGTCGGACCAGCCGTGCGGCACGCCGGCCGGGATGATGATGATGTCGCCGGTCTTGACCACCTTCTTCACCACGTCGGCGCCAGTCGTCGTTCCGCTGCAGGACGGTCCGTTGAGAATCTTGGTCACTTCGCCCTCCGGCGCCGACTGCCGGCCGTTGACGATGTTTCCACCGGTCACCAGCGTGCCGGCCCCGGACACGATCAGATAGCCCTCGGTCTGCTGATCGTGGGCAATCGCGCCCGGCGTCCCGGTGAGCCGGTGACGTCGACTGCTTGCCGCACGGCTCGGCTGCTGCTGCTGCGCCTCGGCCCGCTCCCGCCGCCGCCCCGCCGCCGCGCCAGCGCCGCGCGCCGCGCCTGCCGCCCTGCTCCTGCCCCTGCACCCCGAGCCGCCGCACCCGTTGCGCCACGATGAATGATGCCGACCGCGAAATTCTCCGGCCCGATGTCGACGACCCTGATCGTCCGATCGACGCCCGGCAGAGCGTTGACCGCTTTCACTTCCTCGTCGCTGATGTAGGTGGCCCCCGAGGGCTTCATGCCCGATTGCGCCAGGATGACAGCCGGCGCAAGGATGAACGGAACAGCCAACACAGTCAGGATTACCTTTTTCATGAGGTCTCCCCTTTCGCCGCATACTATACGCCAACAGTCTGCTGTCTCAGTCGGCAGGCTCAGTCGTCAGTCTCAGTCGGTTCAGCCTGAAGACTGAGACTGAAGCTGCCGACTGCCAATGACTGAGGCTGACCGACGTTCTAAGGAGTCGCGATGACATCACGATTAATTGCCGGTGTGCTGCTCGCGTCGGCGGTCGCGGTCGGCGCACAACCGGCCGGACGCGCGCCCAGAAACGCCGCCGAGTTCGACGCGCTCTTCCAGCAGGTCAAGAACTGGGGCCGGTGGGGACCCGACGATCAGCTGGGATCGGTGAACCTCATCACGCCGGCCACGCGCAAGCAGGCGATCGCGCTCGCGAAGACCGGCGAGACGGTGTCGCTCGCCCACACGCTGCTCACCGAGAAGGCCGACGACAACGCGAGCCCGTTCGAGCACACGATGCTGCGCGGCAACAACATGGATCGGTATGCGATCCAGTACCACGGCTACGCGCACAGCCACATCGACGCGCTCTGTCACATCCTCTACAAGGATCAGACGTACAACGGGTACACCCGCGCCGACGTCAACACCGACAAGGGATGCACGAAGCTCGGCATCCAGAACCTCAAGGCCGGCCTCGTGACCCGCGGCGTGCTGGTCGACATCCCGCGCCTCCGGAACCTGCCGTATCTCGAGCCGGGCACCGCAATCTACGTCGAGGATCTGGAAGCGTGGGAGAAGAAAGCCGGTGTGAAGATTGGCCCCGGCGACGCGCTGCTGCTCCGCACGGGCCGCTGGGCCCGGCGCGAGAAGCTCGGGCCCTGGAACGTGGGACAGAGCGCCGCGGGTTTGCACGCGTCGGTGGCGCCGTGGATCAAGGCGCGAGGCGTGTCGCTGCTCGGCAGCGACGCGGCGGAAGACGTCACGCCGTCGATGGTCGAGGGCGTCGCGCTGCCGGTTCACACGCTGATGATCACGGGCCTCGGCGTCAACCTGCTGGACAACCAGGATCTGGAAGCGCTCGGCGACACCGCGGCGCGGCTGAATCGCTGGGCGTTCATGCTCACGATCAACCCGATGCCGGTTGCCGGCGGAACCGGGTTTCCGCTCAATGCCATCGCGATGTTCTAACGGGGTCCAGCTATGTCTGACATCTCGCGGCGGGCATTCACATCCTTGTCTTTCGCGGCGGCGGGCTCGGTTGGAGCCGGCGCGCAATCCTCGGCAGACGATCGGCTGCAGTCCGAGCTGTTGATGGATCTGATTCTCGACACGCAGCCTGCCAACAACATCGGCTCGATCGGCGTCAACCGCGTGATCGTGCCGGTGTCCGGCGGCACCTTCGATGGACCGAAGCTGAAAGGCACCGTTCTTCCCGGCGGCGACTGGATTGTCCGGCGGCCCGACGGATCGAGCGTGCTCGATGTCCGCATCATCCTGCAGACCGACGATGCCCAGAAGATCTACATGCAGTACCCGGGGCATCAGCTACACGCCGAAGGACGGCCCCCAGGTACTGGCGAATCGTTCCGGTGTTCGAGACAGGCGCCGAGAAATACACCTGGCTGAACAACATCATTGCCGTCGGCGTGCACCGCACGCTCGCCGGCAAGGTCGCCTACCGCATTTTCCAGATTCTTTAGAGCGTTTTTGATTCGATGTCGTGCCGCGATCGGATCGATCAGCGTTTGCGCGCGGCCTCTTGCTCCTCTGCCCGCGCCGCACTCAGGATGTTCACCAGCCCGTAGTTCGCTTCGTGACACGCGAACTCGTAAATCTTGTCGGTGGTGCGCGTCATGGTGAACGTGCCCGTCCACGGCCGCGTGAACGCCGTCGGGTCGTCGATCGTGAATTCGTACCGCAGCGCGTCCGGTCCATCGAGCGTGAAGCGCTCGACGACCCGCAGCTGTTCGTCGGATCCGCGGAAGCTGACGGCTTCCGCGAAGTTCGTCGTCTCGACGGTGAGCGTGTCGCCGTCCCAGTGTCCGCGCGACGAGCCCAGCCAGAACCTTATCGCCGCCGGCGGTGCATGGCGTCCGTCGAGCGCCACGATCCGCGCATCGTGAATCATCTCGCTGAGCACGACTACTGCGCCCGGCGTCTGCACGATCTGCATGTTGTTGTTGTACGGACCCGGCAGCAGCGGCGGCCCCGCGCCGAACACGAGGCACCGCTCCTGCAGCGGGACGGTCCTCAGGGTTGTCTGCGGGGCCATTCTGTATCCGCGCCCGCCGCGCCGCCACCTTCGCGCGCGCGGCCGGCGTCAGCGGCGGCACGCGGCCGTCTGGCGGGTCGATGATGAGCGACGTTCGCCGGTCGGCGCCGACGTGCTTCCCGTAGTCGAGCCACTCGGGGGCATGGACGGCGAGAACGTCGCCGCGGTGCTCGTCGGTGCTGCGTTCGAAGGCTGCCGCTTCTTCGGCCGTGAAGAAACCCTTTGCCTTCGAACTCCTTCGGACGTTCGAGCGGCGTGGCCGATCCGAAGTACCAGTAGCCCTGCAGATCCGGATGTCCGTCGGGCGTGCGGAGCGGAGACCACCGCCCCTGGGCCGTGAGCGCGACGCCGAGTGCGAGCGCGACGAGCGCGGAGGCCAGGACCGGAGCCTTCATGTTCGTGCCAATACTTGGGCCGTTGCGGCTGGTTGTCAATAAGGCAGGACCTATCAGCTTGCAGCCGTGGGGCCCGTGGCGCATGATGCAGATTCTTCAGGAGACACCATGATGATGACCCGTCGCGACGCCGTCGCAGCCTTCGCCCTCTTCGCCGACCTGATTGCCTCGGGCCGCGAGTCCGCGGCGCAAACCCAGACCGCGGCCGCACCCCGGCCGCCTGTCTTCGTTCAGGAGCTGCCCAACGTCACGCTCGATGGCTGGGAGGTGACGGTGAGCCACGTCGACTACCCGCCCGGCCGGGTCGGAACGATGCATCACCACGCGGGGTTCGTCCTTGCGTACGTGCTCGAGGGCGCGGTGATCACCAAGATCTCCGGGCAGGGCGACGAGAAGACCTACACCGTCGGGCAGATGTTCTACGAGCAGCCCGGTGCCACGCACGAGGTGTCGAAGAACGCGAGCCAGACGCAGCCGGCGAAGCTGCTCGCGATGATCTTCGCAAAGAAGGGCTCGACGCTCACGACGCAGGGACGCGCAGGCGGCGCGTAACGCGAGGATAGACTCAGTAGGTGGTCGACCGGACGCGGCGTCTCCGTATACGATGTGGATCGGCTGGCCCCACCTCGAGCCGTTGCTCGAGAAGACCCAGTAGCGGCCTTCCCTTCGGTCATGCCACTCACCCTCGACGATCTGCGGCGGTTCGCCGTCACGCGCAGCCTGTTCCAACCGACGACGCTCGAACGCGCCCTGGATACGCTCGGGTTCGTGCAGGCGGACCCGATCAGGGCGCCGGCACGGGCACAGGACCTCACGCTGCGTCATCGCGTCGAGGGATATCGAGCGGGCGATCTGGAGCGGCGCTACGAAGCGCTCGGCATCGAAGAGGATTTCTTCGTCAACTACGGCTTCGTCACGCGCGCCGTCTACGAGCTGATGCACCCGCGCGGAGGTCCGGCCTCGAAATCCGTCACCCGGCGCAAGCGCGTCGAAGCGCTCCTGAGCTTCGTGAAGGCACAAGGCACGGCTCACCCGCGCGAGGTTGACGATCACTTCGATCATGGGTCGGTCACCAACTACTGGGGCGGTTCGTCGAGCGCCACGACGCATCTGCTGACCGACATGCACTACCGGGGACTGCTGCGCGTCGTGCGGCGCGACGCGGGCATCCGGGTGTACGGCGTGCGCGAACCGATGCAGCCGCCAGCGGACAAGGCCGGCCGCGAGGCGCGGCTCGACGCGCTGGTCGACGTCGTCGTGCGCAAGTACGCGCCGCTGCCGGCCGCGAGCTTGTGGAACCTGGTGCGACGGCTCCGCTACGCGGTACCGCAGTGGGAGCGCGGGCTCGCGCCCGCGCTGAAACGGGCGAAGCAACGGCTGCCGCACGCGCACGTCGACGGCATCGAGTGGTACTGGCCGGCCGGCGAAACCATCGAGGCCGGTGCGGCGCCCGAGATCGTCCGCCTGCTCGCGCCGTTCGATCCCGTTGTCTGGGATCGCCGGCGCTTCGAGATCCTCTGGGGCTGGGCGTACCGGTTCGAGGCCTACACGCCCGTGAAGAAGCGGGAGCGCGGCTACTACGCCCTCCCGCTGCTCTGGCGCGATCGCGTCGTCGGCTGGGGCAACGTCACGGTCAGGGACGGCGCGCTGACGTCGGACTTCGGCTACGTCAGCGGACGACGACCGCGCGATCGCCAGTTCCGCCAGGCGCTCGACGCGGAGATGGAGAAGCTGCGCGCCTTTCTCGACCTCGGATCGTCGTCATCGTGAGACCGAAACCGCAGCTTCCCGAGGAGATCGAAGACCACCGCGACCGGCGCTGGTGCCGCGAAGGGACACGGCAGGTCCAGACGGCGCTGGACGCCGAGCAGTTCGTCGAGCAGGTCGGCTTCACGGCGTGCCTGACCGATTCGAGACGGCCGGGCCCTTCGCTGTACGTTGCGGTGTGCGGACGCCGCGACGCGGTGCTGCCGCGCAACGTGCAGAAGGACGAAGAAGCCTCGCTGACCTGGGTGCTGAAAGATGAACTCGTCAACCGCGGCAAGGTGTATTACGCCAAGCTCGCTCGCGGAAAGGCGACGTTCCTGGCGCCGCGCATGATCCCGTACTTCCACGCCGTCTGGGGCGTGCGGAAGTCCGAAGAGAAACATCGGTTGAGCAAGCACGCGCAGGCGGTCCTGAGAGTGCTCCGCCGGGAATGGGAGATGAGCACCTCCGACCTGCGCGACGAATCGGGCGTCAAGGATCGCAGCGCCTTTACGAAAGCCGTCGACGAACTCCAGGCGGCCATGATCGTCGTGCCGAGCGAGGTCTGCTACCTTCCGAAGTTCACGTACATCTGGACGCTCGGGATCGGCCGTTTCCCCGACGCGCTGCTCAAGCGCGTCCGCCGCGAGATTGCGGTGAAAGAGATCGCTCGCTGCTTCCTCGCCGGCGCGGGCGCGACGCTTCCCGGCGAGATGGCCCGCGTGACGGGACTGTCGCGGCCCGAAGCCGGTCGCGGCAACCGCGCCCTGGTGGCCGAAGGCTACGCAACCATGCCGTCGCCGGGAACGTATCGCCTCGCGGCGGGCATCGAGGAGAGCTGATTTTGTTTGATGTAGGTGTGTCGAAACCTGCTACCGATCGACGACGACCGTGACGTCGGTGGGTGTTCGCAGCAGACCGTCGGCCGCGAACGCGCGGAGTGTATACGTGCCCGGCCGGCTGAAGGTCGCGGTGACATTCACTTTTCCGTCCGCCACCTTGGCGTAACCCTCCGGATCGAACGCGACGCCTCCGGGCCCGCGATACACCATCCACAACACCGACAGGCCCTGCGGCATCCTGGGCCGCGGCGGCAGCGGCACGTTGACCGGCGACGGAGGCGCGCCGGCCAGGGTCGGCTCCACCGGACGCGGCTTCCGGGGCTTGCTCGGCGCCGGCAGCCCGTCGTCCGTGACCGTGGCGCTCAGCGTCGTCGGGACCGACGCCTTGACGCGGCCAGCCGGCGCGATGGCGATCACCGGCGGCTGATCCCGCATGATCAGCTCGTTGGTGATCTGAACGCCGCCGTTGTTCGACACCTCGACCTTGCGGTCGATCTCCCAGACGTCGAGCAGCGTTGCGCGCGCCGTCTCTGTTTTTCCATTCGCCGTGATCGTCCAGATCAGTTCCTTCTTCCGGTCCCAGTCTTTCGGAACGTTCACGCGGAAGATGAAGTGGTTCTCACGCGGATAGAAGTACGCCGGCTGCCCGCGGTCGGCCGGACCAGGTTCGAACCCGTTCTGCGGGCCGACGGGAACGTTCAGCTCCTCGACGTGATTCCGGTTCAAGTAGCCGAACACCATGTTGAAGCTGCCGTCGGGCACGCGCTCCCAGCCTTCGTAGACCGGCACGACGCCCTGGCCCGACTTGAACTTGGTGTGGAGCTCGGTCGATTGCGACTGCGCGAGAAGCGGCGCGGTGGCCAGCGCGAGAGCACAAGGCAGGCCATCCGCAATCCACAGTCCGCAATTTCACTGCGGCTGTCCCTGACTTGTGCTCGTCTTCGTCGGCGCCTTTGCGCGCGTCCAGCGCCGCCTTGTACTCGTCGTCGGTGTAGTCGTACCAGGTGATCCAGGCGAACCCCATCTCGTCGATCGTGCGCTGGCCGCTGCCGACCCAGTTGCGCGGATCGGGATTGCCCTTGTTCGCCGAGTTGTCGTGCCACGAGATCACGTGCAGGATCGTCCCCGCCGGATAGATCGGCGCGACGTCGTCGGCGTAGACCGAGACGATGTGCCAGTTGAAGCTCCAGTCGGCGCAGTTGATCTGCTCGGTCTTGTTGTCCGGGTAGATCAGCTCGATGCACTGCCGCTTGCCGCGCGTATGCATGTGCGGCTGGAACGCGGTGATCCTGCCGGCCTTGTTGAAGCGGGTATAACCGTCGCTCCGGACGTAGGTCGATCCGCCGGGAATATCGAGCGGCTCGGTCGGCTGTCCCAGCTGCTTCGAATAGACGACGTGTTTCGGCGTGTAGCCTTTCGGGTAGAGGACGATGCCGAGCTGCGACTGGTCGGTGATCGCCTCGCCCACCGAGTGGTAGTGGAAGTCGAACTTGATCTTCGATCCCGCGCGCAGCAGCCGGCCGGTGCCTTCCGGAAACAGGTCGCCGTTCTTCCCGACCGCGAACTCGTTCAGGAATTCGCCCGACGCTTCCGGGTTGCTGTCGTCGCCGTTGCTGTCGCCGGTCATGTCCGCATCCACGGCGTAGGTGAGCAGGTGGTGCACGACGGCGGTCTTGCCCGGCTTGCTCTCGATCGCCTTGATGTAGCGGTCCTCCGTGAGACCGGTGTCAACGTAGTAGCTGCCCCACCAGTCGGCGGCCTCGGCCGGCACGACGTGTTTCGGCGAGGTGACGATCACGTCGGGCTTTCCGATGTGCCAGCGGTCGGCGTCGTCGAATTCCCGCGGCTTCGGCATGTCGGCGGCGTTGCCCATCGGCGCGCCGGCGTCCACCCATCTGGCGATCGTCTGGATTTCGTCGTCGCGCAGCGACGGATCGTTCTTGAAGCTCTGGATGCCGACGTGCGGATCGATGCCCCACGGCGGCATCTGCCGCTCGGTCACGCGCTGCTTGATCGATCGCGCCCACGGCCGGACGTCCTGATAGGTCATCAGCGACATCGGCGCCATCTGTCCGGGGCGATGACAGCTCTGACACGACCGCTGCAGAATCGGCGCGACATCCTTCGTGAACGTCTGCGCGCCGGCAGGAAGCGCGATCGCCAGGGTCACGACAACGAGGGCCAGCGTTTTCATCATCTGAAGCCTCCGCAGTAACATCGTTGGCCGAATGATGCGCCGATTCCGGGGAATTTGGAAGGCGGAAATTGGATGCCGGTGGGGGTGCCTCATCCTGCTTTTCCTGGCGACGGCATGCCAGTCCGAGCCGCCGCATCCAGCCCAACCCGTCGTGACCTGGAAGCCGATCGGAACCTGGTCGGGCCGCGGCGACAGGCAGACCGAAACATTCACGAGCGACTCAGGCGGCTTTCGCGTCCACTGGGAGACGACGAAGGAGGGGCCCACCGGCGGCGGGCGGCTGCGCGTCGTGTTCCGCAGCGGCGACAGCGGGCGCGAGATCATCGAGGCCATCGACGCGCACGGCGCCGGTAACGGCGTCGAGGAAGTCGCCGCCGATCGGCCGCGCTGGTACTACCTGACCATCGAGTCCGCGAACGTGGACTGGAACGTGTCGGTCGACGAGCGCGTCGAAGGGCCGGCCAGGCTGCCGAACTGAATCTGGCTTAGAGTGGTTTCGACAGGTCTGTCAGCGTCCGCCTTCAGGCGCGACCGCACCGAAGTCCGGCTAAAGCCGGACACTACCGACTCGGCGTCTGCTACGGATTGGCCCTGATGAACGCCTGATACAGCTGGAACGCCGGCCGGTTGGACCAGTCGAGGCGGGTGATCGCCGTGCCGCAGTCGCGAGCCGGCGGCACTTCGTACAGATCGAAGAAGAGCACGCCGGTCCACCAGCTCCGGCGCGTCTGCAAGGCGCTCAGCACACGCTGGTAGAACAGCGCCTGTCCCGCCTCGCCAAAGGCCGAGACGCACGGCTTCATCCCGACTTCGCTCATCCAGACTGGTCTGCCCCGCGACACGGGGCGAACGAGCTGATCCATCATGACCGAGAGCTCGGGACCGTCGAAGTACCAGTGAACGGTCACGATGTCGAACAGATCGCCGAAGTCGTTCATCACCGCGGCGAACCAGCCGTCCCTCACGCCGTGCCAGCTGACTTCGGGACCCAGCACCGTCGCCAGCGGATCGGCGGCGCGGATCGCCGCCCGCGCCGTGATGACGAGCGAGCGGTACACCCTGGGATCGTTGCCCTGGAGGTACTCGTCCAGGTTCGGCTCGTTCCAGACGCCCCACAGGTGGATGTCGTTGCGATAGCGCGAGACCGTCGCGAAGACGAAGTCGTACCAGTCCTGGTAGTTCAGCGGCGGATACCGGTACGGATGGCCGCCATTCGCCCACGCGGGCGCGTAGGCCAGGGAAGCGAAGATCGCCCGATGCGTTCGCTTCGCCTCGTCGCGCCATGCATCGGTCGTCGTCCAGTCGAAGCAGCCCTTGCAGGCTGGCTCGAGGACGTCCCAGCCAAACGCGAGGCGCACGACGCTGGCGCCGAGCTCGGTCATCTTGTCGGCCATCGGCGCCGTGAGCACGCGCGTGTTCATGCCGTAGCTGATGTCCTGCGCGGCGGCAGCCGGTGCGAACACCATAGCGGCGAGGACGAACACGAGGGCGGCGCGCACGGTGTGCCATCATAGCCCGCGATGCGACGTGCGTTCTCGATCGTGCTGCTGCTCGCCCTCCTCCCACGACAGGCCGCCGCGCAGAAGCGATTCGAGATATCGGGCGGCTACGCGCCGGCGCACGATCCACGCGACGAGGTGACGCTGCCCGCCGGCTGGATGGCCGGCGCGGCGCTCGATCTCACGCCCGGCGTTCTCGGTCGTGGCCGACTTCAGCGGTCAGGTACAAGACGATCTCGCTCTTCACGGGAGACGCGCGGCTCAGCGTCCTCAGCGCGATGGGCGGCATGCGCGCATCGGCGCGCGTCGGACCGCTGACCGAGTTCGGTCAGGTCCTGGCGGGCGTGGTTCGCACGAGCGGATCGGCGTTCGGATCCACGACCACGGGCAGCTCGTTCAGCGTCCAGCCCGGGGTTGGGATCGACTATCCGCAGACCGGGCGCTGGGGCGCGCGCGCGGAACTGGACGTCCGGCTGCTCACCGCGCAGACGGATGGCCAGAACAACGGCTGGCAGTATCGATTCGTCGCGGCGCTCGTGTATCGGCGTCACCGATCGTCGTAGCGTCGCTCCGCCAGAGCTATCCGCGGATTACCGGATTCGCTGATGGAGCGCGACTCCGGCATCGGCCGCGAAGCGGCGCGTGCACGGCCGCGGAGTGTCCGTTCACGGTGGGCGACGCACGATTGGATCGGCCGCGCCTACGGCGACCAATCTGCGATGCGCTCCTTAGAACTTCGCCTGCAGACCGAACCGGAACAGGCGTCCCTGGAGTATCGACGCCGGGCGGTCGAGCGCGCTGCCGTAGGTCTGCACGGCAGTGAGCACGACGCCGGTGTTGAGCGCGTTGTACGCGTCGGCCTGCGCCATCAGATTCAGTCCGCGGAACCTGAAGCTGCGCGTCAGGCGCACGTCCAGCTGATTCTGGCGATCCAGGAACTTCGTGCCCGGCGCGTTCAGCGGCACGTTGACCGAGGACTGCGTCAGCGTCTGCCCCGTCAACGCCCTGAACGTCGTGCGATCGACGCTCCACACCGTGCGCAGCGACGGATCCTCCGCCAGAATCGTCCCGTTGTTCAGCGCCGTCGTTCCGTCGACCGTGCTGTTGCGCGCGTCGCCGGGATAGCTCTGGAAGCGTGCCGCTGACCTGCAGCGCCCACGGCAACGCGTAGCTGCCCGACAGCTTGACCTGCGTGTAGTACGGGATGTCGTACTGCGACTGATCGCAGAACCGCAGCTGGTTCGGGTCTTCGACCTGACAGGTGTTCGACACCTGATGCCCCATGCTGACGCCGCCGAAGAACGTCAGTCCCTTGAATCGGCTGTTGAAGTTCACGTCGACGCCGCTGTACTTGCGGTAGTTGCTCGACGAGTTGGCGTCCAGCAGGTTCAGCGCGCTCGCCTTCGCCGGATTCAGGTTGTAGATGGTGACCGTCTCGCCCGCCGGGCTCGGCACCGGCACCGGCGTGTAATCCGACGGATCGATGCCGAGGTTGTCGGACCAGATCAGGTTCTTGTAGTCGCGACGGAAATAGCTGACGGTCACGGAGGTGCCGGACACGATCTCGCGCTGCACGCTCGCGTTGGTCTCGATCTGATACGGACGCGAAATCCCCGGCGCCGGGTTCTGCGTCGGTTTCGTGCCGAAGTTCGCCGCCAGCGTCGAGAAATCGATCTCGCAGCCCGCGGTCAGATAGGCACAGCCCCGGACGCCTTGCGCCGTGTCGTCCCTGTTCAGGTCGGTCCACGTCAGCGTCGCGCTGCTGTAGAAGTTGGGATCGTAGGTTTCCGCGAAGCCGGTGCTGTAGGCGCGGACGTACTTGCCGATCCCGAACTTGACGGCGGTCTTGCCGTTGCCCTGGATGTCCCACGCGAAGCCGAAGCGCGGCGCGACGTCGTTCCAGTTCGGCATGTCGGGCTTCGCGTCGAAGTGCCGCGCCGGCACGAAACGGCCGGCCTCGACGCCGCGTGCGCCGATCGACCCGTTGAAGTGCTCGAAACGCACGCCGGGATTGATGGTGAAGCGGCCGAGCGTCCACGAATCCTGGGCGTAGATGCCCTGGTCCTGGTTCATCATCTGCAGCGAGTCCTGCGGCGTGTTGTGGATGATCACCTGCGCCGGCGCGCCGGTGCGATAGAGCTGAATCAGATCCGCGGCTTCGTGCCGCTGACGGAAGAAGTAGCCGTTGGCGTACTGAATGCCCACCTTGATCGCGTGCGAGCCCGTCACGTACGACGCCGACCCGACGAACGTCCGGCGGATCGGCTCGCGATAGTACAGCCCGCCGTCGTAGGCCGCGTAGGCGGTCTGCAGAATCGTGTCGCGCCGCGGAATCACGCCGACCGATCCCGGCAGCGGCTCGAGCGTGTAGCTCTCGTTGTTGATCGCGAGCCCGGCCTCGATCAGCAGCTTGCTGCTGACCGTGCTCGTCCACTTGGCTTCGGTCGTGTAGTACTGCTTCGGCGCGCGGATGTCGGTGGCTTCGCCGGCGATGGCATAGCCGGCGGGCGCGGAGTTCTCGTGGCCGCGGAACTTCCGGATGCGATCGAGGTACGCCGACACCTTGTTCTTCGCCCCCAGCTGCGTCGTCAGCCGGAGGACGCCGCTGCGGATGCTGGCATCGTCGATGGTCTGGTCGCCGTTCTTGAAGAAGCTGTTGGCGATGTACTGATAGACGCCCCAGTCGCGGTAGGACGCGAAGAACCAGAGCATGTCCTTCCGGATCGGCCCGCCTTCGGCGATGTTGAAGTCCCACACCTTGTTGAGGCTGTCCGGCGCGGCCAGCCCTTTGGCGCGCGCATCGTCGCTGTTGTTGCTCTGCAGGCTCTGGTTCGCGCCCGACAGGAACAGCGTGCCCTTGAACGCGTTGCCGCCGTCTTTCGGAATCATGTTGGCGCGGACGCCGCCGGCCGACACCTCGGCGTTGATCGCGCTGGTCTGATAGCTGATCTCCTCGAACATCGCCTCGTTGAAGTAGCTCTGCACGCTGCCGTCGCCTTCGATGCCGTTCAGCGTCATGCCGTCGACCTGGAACGTCGTGTCCCGGCCGTCGGAGCCGTGCACCGTGAGGTCGCGGTTCTGCATGCCGGACGTTCCGCCGACGTCGGGAAGCGCCAGTCGCGCGCCCGACAACAGCGCGCCGAGCGTCGGGATGCTGCGTCCGGTCGGCACGGCATCGAGCACCTGGCGCGTGAGCACGGTCTGCTGCACGGCGTTCTGCACGTCCACCACCGGCGAGAGGCCGGAAACGGTCACCGTTTCTTCGAGCGCGCCCACCCGCAGGTCGGCGTTGATGGTTGCCGTGAAGTTCGTGGGCAGCTCGACCGCTTCGCGCCTGACGGTGTTGAAACCAGGCAGCGTGAACGTGATCGAGTACACGCCCGGACGCAGATCGACGATCTTGTAGAGGCCTTGTCCGTCGGTGACCACCGACCGGACTTTCTCGATGAGCGCCGGGCTGGACGCTTCGACAGTGACGCCCGGCATCACGGCTCCGGTACTGTCCTTCACGACGCCGGCGATGGCGCTCTGCGCCCAGGCCGCCGACGGCAACAACCCCAGCCAGGCAACGACGATGAGGATCCTCGTCAGCGATCTGCGTGTCTGCATAGCCTCTCCTTGTGGACGGATGAGTGCAGCGACGCGACGAGGTATGAGTTGGCTGGAATCTACGGCCGGCCTGGGCCTTTGTCAATCGGAACTGCCCGATGAGCTCTCGTATTACACTCAGAGTTGCCTGACTGAATCGGCGGGGAGACTGACATAGTGATAAAGCGAGCGATTCTGTTGATAGCGCTGTTGGCGCGGCCGGCTGCGGAGGTTCGAGCACGAGCACGTCCAGCGTTCCGCCGACGTCGGTCGGTGTGTTCACGACGACCGACATCGTCGTGGGAACCGGTGCGACCGCCGTCAGCGGAAGCCGCGTCACCACCCTCTATGCTGGGTGGCTGTACGACACCGGCAAGCCGAACGGAAAGGGCGCACAGTTCGATCCGGGCCCGGGCCCGCTGAACTTCGTGATCGGGTCGGGAACGCTGGTGAAGGGCTTTGAACAGGGAGTCATCGGGATGAAGGTCGGCGGCCAGCGCCGCGTCATCATCCCGCCCGAACTTGCGTACGGCAGCAGCACGCCGAACCCGGCCACCATTCCACCGAACGCCACGCTCGTCTTCGAGATCTCGCTGACCGCGGTCCAGTGACGTGTGAGCCGCAGTTTCGTGCTGGACGGCGCTCCGTCGCGGCATCTCCAGGCGCTGCCCGCACTGCGGCCAGGGACGGCTGTTCGAGGGATGGTCGCGTCACCTCGAACGGTGTTCCGTCTGCGGGCTCGTCTACGAGCGTAATCCGGGCGACACCTGGGCGTTCACGATCATCGGCGACCGCCTGCCGATCGCCGCGATCGTCGCGCTCATCTACTTCGGGTACGGCCGCACGCATCCCGTGCTCGGGATCGTGACCTTCCTGGTGCTGGGCGCGCTGCTGATCTGGACCGCTCCCAATCGCTGGGGCGTCGGCATCGCCCTGCACTATCTTTCCAGGGTGTTCTGGCCCGATCCCGAGGATCCGGTCCCGGCCACGCACCGGTCCGATTGACGGGCCACAGAGACACAGGGACACAGAGAGCCGAACGCGTCGCACATCGGCCGGCTGCGCCGGCCGACCGACCACGCACGACGATCGCCGCGGACGAAAAGCCGCGCGATCATACAGGCCTTTCGTCCGTGGCGACCGTCGTGAGTGGGCCGCCGCTTCGCGGCGGCGTGCGACGCGTTGGGATCTGCAGCGTGCGCTCCGGATCCCGGTGACTCGGTGGCTCCGTGGTTGAGAATCTCCGTGTCTTTGTGAGCTCTGTGGCGAAACCCGTGGACACGAATCGCAGCGTGACAGCCGTCGTATTAGAATTCAGTGGTGCGAACCGCGCTCACCTCCATCGCTGCGGCGGCGCTGCTGACGATCGCCGCCGCCTCGTGCGCGCCTCCGGCGCGGCCAAACCCGCTGATTGCGGCGAGCACGACGATGGTGACGGCGTGGCAGATTCCTCAGGATCCGACCAGCGACACCACGCTCGATCCCAAGCTCGCCGATCAGATCAAGTGGGGCTATCGCCTCTTCGTCAACACGCCGCACGAGGCGCCGCACCTGACAGGCGGCGGTGTCGCCTGCGCCAACTGTCACCTGAACGCCGGTCAACGCGAGCGTGCGCTGCCGCTGGTCGGCATCACCGGCATGTTTCCCGAGTACAACAACCGCGCCGCGCGCCTGATCAGCCTCCAGGACCGCGTCGTCGATTGTTTCCTGCGCAGCGAGAACGCCACCGGCCGCGGAACCGACGCGCTGCCCGAGACCGATTCCAAGGAGGTTCTCGCCATCACCGCCTACCTCACGTGGCTGGGACGCGGCTACTCCGGTCGGCACGAACCCGTCGTGGCGGAACAAGAACGCGATCGCCGCCGATAAACTGATTCCGGTCGCCAAGCTCGATGCCGGCGCAGGCGAAATGCTCTACAACGAGCGGTGCGCGTCGTGTCACGGGCCCGAAGGCCAGGGCGTGCAGATTGGCGACAAGAAGGCCGGTCCGCTGTGGGGAGACGGATCCTGGAACGACGGCGCCGGCGCGGCGCGCGTGTACACGCTGGCCGGCATCATTCGATACTCGATGCCGTATCTGAGCCCCGGCAGCCTCACCGACGAGGAGGCACAACAGGTGGCCCGCTTCATCACGTCGAAGCCGCGTCCGCGGTTTCCATTCAAGTCGCGCGACTACGCCGGCTCGAAAATTCCGCCGGACGCCGTCTATTACGGTCAGGAGTAGACTGACCTCGTCATGCGCCGCGCCCTCGTCGCCCTGCTCGTCATGGTTGCGTTGGCGTCTGGCGCCGACGCCCAGTTCCAGCGCGGCGGGCGCTTCGGGCGCGGCGTCTTCAACATCACCAACCCGAACTACGACGGCGCGTTCATGTTCTGCCGCATCATGTTTCAGAACGCGTCCAATGGGGACGGCGGTGGCTGGTCGGTCGACTGGCCGCGCGCCGACGAGAACCTCTCCTTCCGCTTTTCCGAGCTGACCCGTACCAGCGTCAGCCGAAGCCCGACGGGTGACTGGAACCACGTCGTGATCCGGTTGACCGACGTCGATCGCCTCTCGCAGTGCCCCTTCATCATGATGACCGAACCGGGGGGCACCTATTTCAGCCAGGAGGAAGCCGACAGCCTGCGAACGTACCTGCAGAAGGGCGGCTTCCTGTGGGCCGACGACTTCTGGGGCGACTACGCCTTCGACCACTGGATGAACGAGCTGCGCAAGGCGCTGCCATCGAGCGGAGTACCCGCTGACCGACGTGCCGCTCGAGCATCAGCTCTTTCACGTGCTCTACGACGTCAAGGAGATCCCGCAGATTCCGTCGATCAATTTCTGGTACGGCACGGGCGGCGGGACGTCCGAGCGCGGTGCCATGAGCGCGACGCCGCACGTGCGGGCCGTGTCGGATCGCGAAGGCCGGATCCTCGTGATCATGACCCACAACACCGACTTCGGCGACGCGTTCGAGCGTGAAGGCGACAGCCGCGAGTACTTCGAGCGCTTTGCCGGCGCCGGCTACGCATTCGGCGTCAACGCGCTGCTGTACTCACTCACCCATTAGAGCGCGCTTCGACTCGCTTCGTCGGTAGTGTCAGGCCTTCAGGCCTGCGCGATCCGGTGCCGGACACTAGAAGGTCCGCACTAGCGATCGCCATGGAAAACGCGTCGCGTTCGTCTTACCGGATGATGTGCGGTCCCGCGGGCGCGGTCGGCGCCGCGCTACGGACCGACGATCTTGAAGATGCGGCCCAGCGAGTAGCTCACCAGATACAGTTCGCCGTCTCGATCGACACCGAACGAGCTCACGCTCCCGAACGGCGCGGAGGCACTGAGCTCCGCCGTGTGCTCGATCAATCCGGACGCGCGCGCCTCGCCATTGGCGTCGATCGTCAACGCGATCGAAAACACGCGCCCCTGGACGAAGTCGGCGAAGAAGTATCGGCCTCGGTACGTCGCCGGCAGTGCGCTCCCTCGATAGACGAAGCCGCCGGTAATCGACTGCCCGACGGAATGGTCGTACTCGTGGATCGGATCGACCAGGGGCAGGTACGCGGGTGGACGCGACGTCACGTTGTCGTGGAGCCCTTCGCGATTTCGCCATCCATAGTTCCGCCCGCCGCGGCCGGCCGGCTCGTAGTCGACCTCTTCGTAGCGGTTCTGACCGACGTCGCCGATGACCAGGGCGCCAGTACCGCCGCGCGAAGGATCGTCAAAGGTGTAGCGCCATGGATTTCGCAAGCCGAACGCCCAGATCTCGGGACGAGCAGCCACCGGCGCGCCCTGGACGAACGGGTTGCTGGCAGGCACCTGATAGCCGGACGGGTGCGTGTCGGGAACGCCGACGTCGATGCGAAGCATCTTGCCGAGCAGCTCCGCCGGATTCTGCGCACGGTGACCGGGGTCGTCGCCCGATCCGCCGTCGCCCAGTCCCACGTAGAGAAACCCGTCGGGTCCGAACGCCAGATGACCGCCGTTGTGGTTCGCAAACGGCTGCGCGATGAACGCCGGTCCCGCAGCTCCGCCCCAACGCAGATCGAAACGCGATGCGGCGTCCGCGATCACGTCAGTGCCGGGCCGCCGGAAGCGCGCCACGACGGTGTCGCCGGAGCGGTTGGTGAAGTCGACGAAAAAGCGGCCGCTCGTGAGCGTGTCCGGGGAGAACGCGAGACCGAGCAATCCCTGCTCGCCGCCTGAAACGATCGCCGACGACAGATCGAGGAAGTCGGGACCGAGCACCGTCGCGCCGCGCACCACGCGAATGTGTCCGTCCTGCTGTACCACGAACTGGACCGAGCGATCGGACGGATCCTGGACGAAAGCGACCGGGTTGGCGAAGCCCGACGCCTGCAGGCGCAACCTGAGCTGTGGTTGCTGCTGGGCGGCGGTCCCAGCCACGATGGCGAGCGACATCGCAATCGCACAGAAGCGGCGCATGCGGGTATCCTAATGCCGTGCCGCGCCTCTGGATCATCGTTTGTGGCCTCGCGATCATTTCGTGCGGCAGCTCCCCGCCATCACCGCCAAGCGTCGACGGACCCACCGGCGTCGAGACGATCAACGGCAGTGAACGAATCGGCTGGGACCAGTCGGCCGCCGATGCAGTCGAGCTCGCAACGTTCGGCTACGCCATCTACGTGGACGGCGCGCGCACGGACGCGACCAGTGTGACGTGCGGCTCTTCGCCCGCCGCTCCGGGATTCCCCTGCAGCGCGAAGCTTCCCGCGATGATGCCGGGCAACCATACGCTCGAGTTGACCGCGTTCGTGAACTCCGGCGCCTTGCTCGAGAGCCCACGCTCGTCGCCCGTTCGCGTCAACGTCGTCGCGCAGACCGCGCTGGCGAACGCGGGCGCGGCGCCGTCCGACGGGAACACGCAAACGGCAACGGGTACGCGCATGCCCGCGCTCCGCGAAGGTGTGGCGGCACGCGCCAGCGCCATCGGCGGGTTGACGTCGCCGACCGACATGGCGGTCGCCCCGGACGGCCGCCTCTTCATCACCGAGCGCTCCGGCGCCGTTCGCATCGTCCGCGACGGACGGCTGCTCAGCGACCCGGCCGTGTCTCTCGCCGACGCGATGGGTGCGGACGGACAGCTGCTCGCGATCGCGCTCGATCCGCAGTTCGACCGCAGCCGCTTCGTGTACACGATCTACACCGCGCCCGATCGATCCGGTGCGCCGGCATTCACGTTGGCGCGGTTTCGCGAGGTGGGCGACACGCTTGGCGATCGCGCCGTGCTCCTGGATGCCGCGCCCGCCGCGTCTTCATTTCCTTCGGCCGCGCTCCGCTTCGGCCCGGACTCGAAGCTGTACCTGGCGTACGACGATGGCGGAGATGCGCGGCGAGCGCAGGACCCGGCGTCGCTGAACGGCAAGGTTCTGCGGCTGAACGCCGATGGGACCACGCCGAATGACGCGACAGGGTCGACGCCGATCTATGCGGGCACATTTGGATCGCCGGTCGCGATCGACTGGGATCCGCCGACATCGACGATGTGGGTCGCGGATCGGTCCGCGGGCGCTGTGCCGTTTACCTTCTACCGGGGTTCGCTCTTCCCTGCATGGAGCGGCCGTCTGATCACGGCGAGCACGCTGTTCGACGAGGCATCGGCATCGGGCGTCAGCCGCGTCGTCGTTGGACCGGACGGCGCGATGTACTACTTGACGGCCCGCGGCGTCGGACGGCTCGGCACCGTAAGCCTTCGCCTCGCCGGTCCGCGCGTTCGTCACCACGAACGACCCGTCCGGTTTCGCGCTCACCTTCAGCCAGTATGCGGTCGACTCGTCGAGGTTCGCGACGCGATCGTCGTTGAAGAAGCGCGGCCCGGGCGGCAGCGACCTGTGCAGCTGCCACGCGTCTTCCAGGCCAGGTGCATGGTGCAGCGCGTCCAGCACTTCCTTCGAACCGCCTTTGGCCTTGCCGTTGTTGAGAATGGCGACGCGAGGCGCGATGGCGGCAAAAGTCGCCGCATCCGCCGCGTCGGGGCCGCCGTGATGCGCGACCAGATACAGATCCGTCGGCCCGATGAGATTCGCCGGGCAGACCAGCGCAAAAAGCGGAGCGCCTGAGAGATCGCCGACGTCGAGAAACGTGAAACGCCCGTACCGAAGGCGAATGCCGGTCGAGCGCGGGTTCTCCGACGGCTCCTGCGCGGCCGGCGCCGAAGCGCCGCAGGCCGGGTTCGCGGCTCCCGCTCCGTCGAACGGCTTCTTGATCGTCGCGCCCGCGGCGCTGACGACGACGGTTTCAATGCCCTTCAACGGAATCCCGTCGCCTGGCTTCGGCGCCAGGTGCTTGCCTTTCGCCCGCGCGCGCGCATACGCCTCGAACGCCGCAGCCGTTCCAGGCACCCGTTCCTCCGCCTGCGGTCCCGGCGCCTCGTGATCGACGAACGTCTGAATCGGGATCAGCTGCGACAGCTCCGGCACGGCGCCGTCGTGATCCGCGTGAAAGTGGGTGACGAGCAAATAGTCGATCCGCGTCACGCCGGCCGCGCGCGCCGCGGCGAGGATCCGGTTGGCATCGCGCGCCTTCGCAGGATCGCCGGGGACCGACGCGAACGTGCCGTTGCTGGGGAACCCCGTGTCAATCAGCAGCGTTTCACCTGCCGGCGTCACGACGAGCGTGGACTGCCCGCCCTCGACGTCGATGAAATAGATGTCGAGCGTCTTCTCCTGCGCCGAAGCCGCGGCGGGCGCGAGCAAGGACCATCGCGACGAGCCACCCGCAAATCTGTTTCACCGTTCCCCCTCGTGAGATGCTTGATGCCGCATGCGCATCGGTCTCGTCGTCACCGGCGGCTTCGACCGCTCCGGCCGGGAGCGCGTCACGCCGAGCCTGCTGTGGCTCGTGGAGCGTCTCGCGCGCCGCCACGAGGTGCACGTGTTCGTCCTTCATTATTATCCCGAATCGTGCAGCTATCCGATGCTCGGCGCGACGGTGCACGACATCGGCCGCGTCGACGGTCCGCGCGGCGTTCGTCGCAGTCTGCAGCGCCGGCGATTGCGGGCAGCCATCGACGCGCACGGCCCGCTGGATCTGCTCCACGCGTACCAGGGCATGCCGGCGATCGTGACCGCGCCGATCGCGCGCCGGCGCAACGTTCCGTTGATCGTGACCCTCGACAGCGGTGAGCTGACGTCACTCGACGACATCGCCTACGGGCTTCAGCGTCGCTGGTTCGACCGTCGCAGCGTCGCGTTCGCGCTTCGGGCCGCCGCCCGCGTGACCGTGACCACGACGTACATGGCGCAGCTGCTTCAGCGATGTGGCCGGTGACGTCGCGTGCCGACGTGGTCGCGATTGGCATCGATCCGGCCGCGTTTCATGCTGGCGGTGCGCGCGGAAGGACCGCCCTGGCGCATGCTGCGCGTCGCGAGCATCAACGAAGTGAAGGACTACCCGACCCTGCTGCGCGCGGTGGCCCACCTGGCCGCATCGGGTCTCGACGTTCATCTCGACGTCGTCGGCGACGACACGATGCACGGGAACGCGCAGGCGATGGCGCGCGCGCTCGATCTCGGTTCGCGCGTCACCTTCCACGGGTTCCAGCCCACGGATCGCCTCGCGGAGTTCTACGCTCGCGCCCACCTTCACGTGGTGTCGTCGCGTCACGAGGCGGCGGGCGTCGTGACGCTGGAAGCGGCAGCCGCGGTCTGGCGACGGTGGGAACGGCAGTCGGATACGTCGCGGACTGGCGCGGCGATCGCGCTCTCGCCGTGCCGACACAGGATCCGGTCGCGCTCGGCGACTGGAGTCGCCGATCTGCTTCGCGATCGATCGAAACGTGAACAGCTTGCGGCGAGCGCACGCCGATGGACGCTCGCCCACGACTCCGACTGGACGGCTGGGGAGTTTGAGCGGATATATAGAGAGATCGACGTTCGTCGTTCGTCGTTCTGGGTTCGTCGTTCGGGTTCGTCGTTCGGTTCGACGTTCGCGTTCCGATGAGAGCGCTTCAAGGCCTGCCTGGCGGACCTGGTCCGCCTACGCGAAAATCGAAACGCACTCTACGGAGCGCCAGAATTGAGTAGGAGTGTGAGAGCGCATGCAGAGTGACGTTTACGGCCCGTGATCCGCGGCACCGCTGCTTAGCCGAGCGCAAAGGCATCGGCCGAGCGCGAACGATCGTCAGCATCCCGTTTGCCGTGACGCGCGACGCAGCGGCCACCAGATCGCGGCCTCCGCCGCCGCCAGGCTTGCCGCGGCGCCGGCGCCGCCGAGCGCGGGAATCATCACGACTCCAAGAGCCGCCTGCACGATCAGGCCGATCGTGCTCCATCGCACCACGCTCGCCTCCCCGCCCGTCGCGTAGAGGAACACCTTCCTGCCGGAGTTGCTCAACAGCGGGATGAGCGCCAGGCCCACCCACACGAGCGCAGACGCGGCCTGCGTGAAGGACGGACCGTACACGAGCCGCAGGACGGGACCGGCAAACAGCGCGCAGCAGGCGGCGGCCGACGATCGACCCGCCAAGCAGCATCGCATCGAAACCGCGAGCCATCCGTTCGGCCGACGCGCGATCGCGGCCGTGTTCGTGCGAGAGCACCGGCAGCGCTCCGGCAAACATCGCCTGCGGCACGAGGCGCGCAACGCTGCCGAACCTGGACGCGGCCGCAAAGAACCCGAGTTCAGACGACGTCGACAAGTAGCCCAGCATGAGTGGACCAATCCTCGTCTGCAGGTTGGCCACGATGCCGGACGCCGCAAACGGCAGCGCCCGGCGCGCGAACGCACGGAGAGCGCCCGCGGAAGGCGCGTGGATCCGGCCTCGCTCGCCAAACACGGCGCGCCAGAGCGCGACCGCCGTCACGATCTGCGCAAGCTGCACGAGGACCGCGAGCATCATCAGCGACACGACGCCGTGTGATGCCGACGCGGGCTCTCCTGCCCCTCCCGCCCATCCCGCCGCTCCCGCCCATCCGGCCCAGCCCACGATCCCGACCAACCAGCATGCGGCGCCCAACTGGATCGCGAGCCAGCCGGTCTCGAGAGCCAGCACCGTTGGGAGCCAGCGCGGTTGCGATCGCAGCAGCGCGCCGAAGCAGCCGTACGCCGCGCCGGCGGTGCCGAGCATGGCGGCGACTCTCAGCCCGGCGATCGTCTCGCTGTCCGAAGAGAGATAGCCGGCGCCGGCATAGAGCATCACGGCGAGCGGAATGGCCAGCGCCAGCCGCAGAACGAGCGCGTCGATCAACAGGCGGCCGGCCTCGGCGTCCTCGCGGGCGCCGTCGCGCGTCAACAGCACTCCCAATCCGAGATCGACGACGACCGTCAGCGTCGAGCCCCAGGCTGTGCACAGGATCCAGCGGCCGAAACGGTCGGCCCCGAGAGCGCGCGCCAGCGCGAACGACAGGCCGAAGCCAATCGCGGCGCGCGCGAGATTCGATCCAAGGAAGGCCGCGCTCAGGCGTGCGACGCGAGCCAGCGGGGTGTCGCCGACGGTCACGCGACCGAGACCCCGGGCTCGGCGATCGGGCAGCCGGCGATCCGGCGCACGAGCCCCGAGTCGCCGACCTTCGGATGCGCGTCGACCTGGAGAGGACCGGACCGTCACCTTGCGCGCCTTGAATACCGGTGCGAATTCCACGTCGCCGACGAGCGGGCGCCCGTCGACGAGGACGAGGCGAACGTCGCGGCGTGTCGTCTGCAGCAACGCCTCACCCGGATCGTCGGCGAGCGCGGGAAGGACGACGAGATCGGCCGGCGCCCCGACCTTCAGCCGGCCCGCGCGCGGCTGGCGCAGAAGCGTGGCCGCTTCGCTCGTCACCATCCGGAGCAGAAGCGCCGGCGCGATGGGGAGCGCGGCTTTGGCTTCACGCAACTCGTCGAGCAGATCGCGCGAGCCGGTGATGCGCGAATCGGTTCCCAGCGCCACGGTGACACGCGCTTCATCGCTGCCGTCGACGAGCGCGCCGACGAGCGCGGTTTCGCCGAAGAGGAACGCATTCGAGGCGGGACACCACACGAGGCCGGCGCCCGTCCGCGCCACGCGGCGCCACCCGTTCTCGTCGATCGCCACGCCATGAACGATGACGGTGTTCGGCTTCAGGCAGCCGAGCGCCTCGAGACGCGGCAACTCTCCCCGCGCTTCATCGTCGACTCCTTCGGCAAGGTGGACGAAGAACGGCGTCGCCGGCGGCGTCGTCTGCCAGCGTGCGGCGACGTCGCCGCCTGGCTCGCCGCGCGCGCCGGCCGGCCGCGTCTCGAGAAGGAAGGAATGGGCCCACCCGTACCTTCGCACGACGCGAATCGGCATGGTGCGCCGCATTTCCGGGTAGAACGGGTTGTGATGCGCGACGGTGGTCACGCCGGCCAGCAGGTTCTTGAGAGCGCCGATGAAGAGCCGCTCGATCAGCGGGTAGGCGCGGCCGAGCCGAACGGCGGGATCGCACGACAACCGCTGTCCCATGTCGGCGATCCAGGCCGAGGCATTCTGGTACCGGTCACGGCCCTTGATCCGCCCGTAATGATTGAGCTCGAGATGATCGTGCGCATTCACGAGTCCCGGCAGCACGAAGTCGCCCTTCAGATCGACAACCGTGTCGCCGTGCTTCGGCCGCTCGCCGAGCGACAGCACGCGCGACGAAAAGCGAATCGAGTCGGCCGTCCGATCGCGGGTCACCACCCGGGCGTTCACGAACGAAACGGCCTTGGCCCAGATCACGGTTCCTTCACCGCGTGAAACGCGACGACGACCGGCGGATTGCCCCAGCGCCGCCGGAACTCCCGGACCGCCGACGCCGGCACCTCGCGTGAGGAGCTGAAGCGAGGCTCACGGATCGTCCGCACGCGGAGGCCGGCCTGCTCGAGCGCCGCCAGGTGATCGTCAATCGTGTGCGGGTTGAACGAGACATCGTGCATGGTTCCATCGAGGCTCCGGAACGTCCGGCTCCAGCCTCGCTGTGCCCACGACGGATGGAAGTCGGAATACACCAGGTGACCGCGCGGCGCGAGCACGCGCGACATCTCGCGCGTCCAGCCGTCCGAGATCCGCGATATCGCCGACCATGAGCGACGCGTTGATCAAATCGAACGCCGATCTCCTGAACGGCAGCCGGCGCGCATCACCGCAGACACAGCCCGACGCCGTCCCACCCCGCCGGAGCATCGCCAGCGAGAAATCGAGACCGAGCACCACCGCCGCGCCGTTGGCTTTCAGCAGTGGCAGGTAGCGTCCGGATCCGGTCCCGACGTCGAGTGTTCGCGTGGCGTGAATGTCGGCGAGCAGCGGTTCGACGACCTCCTGCTCGACACGCATCAGCGGATTGTGCGCGACCGGGGGATACGTATCCGCCCACAACTCGTACGCCTCGTGCGCTGGCAGTGTCACGGTCAGAATCCCGTCGTCTCCGGCCGCTGGTAGCGGACGAGACGATTGAGCGCGCGCAGCTCATATGGCGCGCCGTACCACTTCAACCCATAGCGAATCCCGCCAGCCGCCTTGAGGGCAGCACGCCGCCATCCGGTGAGTCGAAGGTCGGTCACGGTCGGATAGAACGCGTTGACGACGCGCTCGAAGTTACGGACGCGCGTGCGGATGCGGCCTGTCGACTGCTCCATCCACGGAATGCCGTCGCCGCGCCGCATCGAGAGCCGCTCCCATTCCGGCGACGCCCACTGCTCCAGTGTTTCGGGGAACGCGAAGCCGAGGCGGCGGGCTTCCGTGTACAGACTTCCGTCGAGCGGCACAGGCGTGTAGGTGTAGAGCACGATCTCGGTCGCGGGATTGATCTGCTTGATGCGGCGGATGAAGTCGAATGTCCGCTCGACATCCTTCGCCGGATCCGGCGGGCAGCCGAGCACGAAGGAAAACTCCGGGACGATCCCGTAGCTGCGCATCCGCCGCGCCAGTTCGAGCGTCAGCGCGGCCGACGAGTTTCCGCCTTTGTTCATCTGCTCGAGCGTTTCGTCGGTCCCCGATTCGGCGCCGGAGAAAATCATCTTCAGTCCCGAGCGCGCCATGGCCTCCCACGTCGAGTCCCGATACTGCATGAGCGTGTCGACGCGGCCGAGCGCCCACCAGCGCAGGCCGAGGCCGGCGATGCGGGCCGCGAACTCGGCGGTCCTCGCCTCCCGGATGAAGAAGTCCATGTCGTGCATCTGAACCGCGTCGACCGCATAGGTCGTGACGAGATGCCGCATGACCCGCTCGAGCCGCGCCGGCGACTGCGCGAGCCACCGGCGGTTCGACATCGCGACCACCGCGCAGAAGCTGCACGCGAAGGGACAGCCGAACGACGAGTTGTGCGCCACCGTCCGCTCGCCGAGATAGTTCTTGTGGATGTAGCGGCTCATGTCGACGCGGTGATACGGCAGCTCGGGCAATTCGTCGAGATTCGTCAGTGGCTGAACCGGGTTGTCGACGATCTGCACTTCGTCCCTGCCTGAGGCACTCGCATGCCCGGCTGCCGACTTCGCGCTCCGAGCTTTCCACGACAGGCCGCCGACGCTGTTGAGCAGACCTCCGGTCTTCAGCACGCCAATCAGCTGCAGGAGCGAGCGCTCTCCCTGCGAGCGGATCACGAAGTCGACGTACGGCGCGCGCAGCACCGTCGGCGCGTGCTGTGTCGGAAAGTAGCCGCCCCAGACGATCGGCACGTGCGCCAACGCCGCTTTCACGCGGGCACAGACCGCAACCGCCTGCGTCAACTGGGGGCCGGGCATCACGGTGACGGCGAGAAGCGAGACCTCCGAGCGCGGCGCGGCCGACAGGCGCGCGATGATTTCGGCGGCCGGGTCGGCAACGAGATTCCCATCCACGAGCGTCCACGGTGTCGGCGTCATCCCGCCGAGGCCGAAGTCCGACACGCGCTCCAGGACCGCGGCGAGCGACATGAGCGAGAGCGGCAGCGGCTGCTTCCCCGGCGACGTCGAGATGGGGTTGAAGAGGACAATCATCGCGGCTCAGGCCTTCCGCAGCACGACGAGAAAGTGGTCGCCGCACAACCGGAGCAGCGGCCATCCGCCGCAGCGATCCTCGGCACGCTGCAACCCCGCGATCAGGAGCGGATGGCGATCGGCAAACGCCTGGAGGTAGGGCGGCGGAACGAAGAGCCCGAGCGCGCGGAGCGACACCCGCGTCAGCCCTGCGGTGGCAAAGACCCGCTCGAACTCGCGCGGGTTGAAGTAGCGCGTCCACACCGTGCGCCCCTCGAGCGGCACCGGGACCACACCTCGCCGGAACCGTATCGCCGCACGCGACACGTCGCCGCGTGCGACGTAGAGGGCAAGCTCCCATGGACAGACGCGGCCGATCACGGATGCGACGAGCACGCCGCCCGGCTTCAGGCGATCGGCGACGGCGCGGGCCGCCGCGTGCAGATCCACGACGCAATTCAGCGGGCCGAAGTTGGAGTACGCGGCATCGAACGGCAGCCTCGGCGCGCTCGAGCCGATCGATCTCGTGAATGCCGACATGCTGAACGTCGACGCGGTCGGCGATGCCGGCGTCGCGCACACGGCGCCTGGCCTCTTCGACCATCGCGGGCGACCAGTCGATCGCGGTCACGCGATAGCCCTGAGCGGCCAGATCCGCCGCGTCCGTACCCGGACCGCAGCCGAGATCGAGCAGGCGCCCGCCCGCGGGCGCGAATGCCGTCACCGTGCGTTGCACGCGCGTCCGCATGGCGCACAGGATCGGATTGGCGGCATTCGAGCGGTCGTAGCCGCCGGCGACGCCGTCGAAGGCCCGCTGCGTGTCGGTGAGCGTCCGCATCACAACGCCCACGGCGCGTTCCTCCACGACGTCTTCAGCGAGCACACGCAGCGCACGCACACCGGGTCGGCGCCGACGTCGAACGACTCGCGGAACGCACGCAGGTTGCGGCCGACGATGGTTCCAAGGGGCGCCTCACGGATATTGCCGATGGAGCCGTGAAAAAAGCAGGGGCGCACGGATCCGTTCGCCTCCACGACGACCGACACCCACGGCGCGTTGCACGACACGCGCGGGAACGGCTCGTCGCCGCGCAGCGCCGCGTAGTAGCGCGGCAGCCGGCGCAGACGCTCCGGCGACTCGGCAACGAATCCCGAATCGAAATCGCGAGCGTAGACCGCGATCGTCCGCTCGATGAGCGCCTCGAAGTCCTGAATCTCGTCCGCATCGAGCGCCAGCGCCGCGCTCTCCGGCGCCGTGCTTCGCCCGAAGCCGAGCGAGGAGACATCGGCCGGGAGGAACGAGATCCGATCGAGCCCCAGCGCCTTCGCGTGATCGATGATTCGCGGCAGCGCGAGGAAGTTCGCGCGGTGAAGCGTGGCTCGGCCCGACACCGGGATGTCTGGCGCGATCTCCCGCAGCCGCGCGACGCCGCGGCCGACGATGGCCAGCGCGTCCACGCCGCGGACGCGCTCGTACAGGGCGGCATCGGCGGCGTCGAGCGACACGATGACGCGGCTGAAGTGCTCGGCCACGCGCTCGACGAACCGCTCGAGCAGCACGCCGCTGGTCAGCAGGTGCAGCGTCATGCCCCGCGCGCGAAACAGCTTCGCCGCCTCGAACACCTCCGGGCGCAGCAGCGGCTCGCCTCCCGAGAACACGACCATGCGGG
Organism: uncultured Acidobacteriota bacterium; assembly: GCA_963794305.1. GTDB lineage: Bacteria > Acidobacteriota > Vicinamibacteria > Vicinamibacterales > CAVVIG01 > CAVQFC01. The sequence goes on from CAWCDQ010000032.1 coordinate 61,518, forward strand.
TGCCAAGCGATGGCAGCGCGTCGGCGAGGCCGTCGATTTCCTCGAGCGACAGATCGTCGGCGCCCGTCTGCCGCCACCAGTCGCACGACACGCAGCGGCTGTTGCAGCGGCCGGTTGGATAGAAGATGAGCAAAGGCAGGACGAACGTGCGGTTGGTCGCCTGTCCGAGACGAATCAGCGTGGCGGTGGCGATCGCGGACGAGGTCATACGCTCATTTCAGCGCCGACTGCTCGGTCGGCACCGCGGCGGCCTGAGGCGTGAGGAGTGGGATGAGCGGCGTTGGCGGCACCGGCGCCGTCAGCCGGGCGAGACGGCTCAGCCGCCGCTGCAGGAGCGACGCCTTCCCGCTCTGGTACACGAGATTCGCGGCCGCGCGAGCGTGCCGGCGGCCGAGCGCCCATGGGCGCGCGACGCCGCGGGCGATCAGGCCCTTCGACTTGCCCGCCCTGAACTGCGCGTGCACCAGCGCGTGCAGCGCCCGATAGAAGTCGGGCACGTAGGTCGCGTGATACATCATCGCGAGATCGTTGGAGTCGACCCAGTTCTGCTTCTGTCCCAGCTGCGCCTGCACACGCTGGTAGAACGTGGTTCCCGGCAGCGGGTACGAGACAGATACACCGATGTCGTCGGGAGCGCACGTTCTCAGCATCTCGAGCGTGCGATCGATGTCCTCGCGCGTCTCTCCCGGGTATCCGAACTGCAGGAAGAAGCCGACCTCGACGCCGGCCGCGTGCAACAGGCGCGTGGCGTCGGTAATCTGCTCGACGCGCGTGCCCTTCTCCATCGCGTCGAGAATCCGCTGCGATCCCGATTCGGCGCCAATCCACGCGGTCTGGCACCTGGCGTCATGCAGCGCCCGCGCGACGTCTGCCGTCACCTGATCGGCGCGCAACAGGCACTTGAACGGCGTGGCGGCGTCACGAGCCTGCAGCAGGGCGGCGAATCGCTCGATCCAGCCTGGCTTCAGGCCGAAGATGTCGTCGGCGATCCACAAGTGATCCGGCCGGAACGTCCGTTTGAGCCAGGCCATCTCGTCGACGACGTGCTCGGGCGACCGCGCCGTGTAGCGCTGGCCGTAGATCGGCTTCGCGCACCAGTTGCAGTGATACGGGCAGCCGCGCGTGGTCACCAGGTTCATCGAGAAGTACCCGTGGTGCGAGCGCCACGTCGACCGGTAGCGTTCCACGTCGACGAGATCCCAGGCGGGAAACGGCAGGGAGTCGAGCTGACGGATGATCGCGCGCGGGCGCGTCTGCACGATCCGCCCCTGCTCGTCGCGCAGGCAAAGGCCGTCGATCGTTTTCAACCGCTCCGATCGGTTGAACCGGTCTGCGCCTTCGGCTCCGTGCGACGTGGCGAGCGCATCGAGCAGTTCGACGAGCGTGACCTCGCCTTCGCCTGTCACGACAACGGTGGCGCCGCGATCGAGGTACGTCACCGGGTGATCGGTCGCGTCGGCGCCGGCGACGATCGTCGCGATGCCGCGCTCGCGTGCCGCGTCGATCATGGTCAGCGCCGCCTGACGCATCCGCAGCAGGCACATCTTGCTGAGATAGTTGAAATTGTCCTCGTAGATCACGGCGAAGCGGGGGCGATGGCGATCCAGCGCCTCTGCCCACTCGGCCTCCGACGCCGCCAGCATCGCGTCGAAGAGCGCCACGCGATAGCCGTGGCCGCGCACGCACGCGGCGGCATACAGGGCGCCGAGCGGCGCGTACGGCTGGCGCGCTTCCCAGAGCTTCGGATCGAAGCGCAGGAAGTACGCCTGGCCGAACAGCACGTCGATCGAGGAGGTCCCTGGCCGGAACGGCTGCGCCGCTTCCGATGGCGCGCCAGCCCAGGACTTCAGACCCGTCGCCGACGCAGGAACAGCCGCGGCGTTGCGACCATCCGCCGCAGGCGACGCGCCAGGCTTCGAACGGGAGAGCGCGCGTGAACGCGCGTCCGCGGTCTCGCGATAGATGTCCAGGCTCTCACGCGCCGCGCGCTGCCATGAGAACGACGCGGCGCGCGCGAGGCCGCGCCCCGACAGTTCCTCGCGGCGGTCGCGGCTCTCCGCCAGTTCGACGAGCGCGCGGCCGAGCGTGTCGGGATCGATCCGGTCGACCGTCATGATGGCGCCGCCGCCGATTTCGGACAGCGCCGCCGTTTGTCCGGTGATCACCGGGACGCCGCAGGCCATCGCCTCGACAACCGGGAGGCCAAAGCCTTCGTACATCGACGGGTACACGAACATCTCCGCGAGGCTGTAGATGGCGGACAAGTCGTCGAACGGCACGTAGCCGGTGAACTTGATGGCCCCGGCCGTGCCCGCGCGCCTGATCTGCGTTTCGACGCCGCGCGACAGCCAGCCATACGGCCCCACGCACACGAGCTGGTGGCGGAGCGCGCCTGAACGTTGACGCGCCGCGAACGCGTCGATGAGCGTCGGCAGGTTCTTCCGCGGCTCGATCGTTCCGACGTAGAGAATGATCCGCTCCTCGAGGCCGTAGCGCGCCCGCACCCGGGCGAGCGTCGCCGGGTCGTGCACGCGCTTGAAGGACGGCGCCGCGGCCTCGTACACCACGTGCACCCGATCCGGATCCAGCTGATAGAGCCTGACGATGTCGCGCTTGGCGCTCTCCGAGGGGGTGATGATGGCGTCGGCCCGCCGCGCGGCGAGATCGACGAGGGGGCGGTTCAGGATCACGCGCCGCGGCGGGTGGTAGCGGGGATAGAGCCGCAGGCTCATGTCGTGGATGGTCACCACGGTGGGCACCGGCGACATCAGCGGCAGCATCCCGTTGGTGAAATGAACGACGTCGGCCTCGACTTCGCGGAGGGCGGTGACGGCGAGCGTCTGCATCCACACCAGCCGGGGCACGCGATGTGCCGGCGTGGCCACGCGCACCCGCGACGGCAGCGGCCGCGTGGTGTCGATGGCCCTGTTCGAGACGACGATCAGCTCGTCGTTGCTGGCCGTCTGCGCCAGGTGATGCAGCAGGTGTTCGGTGTAGTAACCGACGCCAGTGCGTCCGGGCCGCAGCGCGGTGCCGTCAAACGCGATTCGCATCCGGCCAGGTCTCCATGCCGCGCGCGCACGCCACGGCACATCCAAGGGTCAGCGAGAAGAGCACGTAGGTCGGCGCGAAGCTCAGAAACGAATCGACCGACGCATGAAGGGCGATCGCGAGCGCCGCCGCCGACAGACCCGACGCGATCGCGCCGCACGCGGGCCGCGCGCGGCGGGCGAGATCGACGGCAACCGCCGCCGAGCGCCACAGCAGCCAGGCAAACGCGGCCGCGACGAGCAGGCCGCCGCCGGCGAGCATCTCGAGATACATGTTGTTGCTGTGCGTCCGCTCGTCGGCGCCGGAAAGTCCGGCGTACGCGCCATAGGACAGGCGGAAATTGTCGGGACCGACGCCGGCCACCGGATGAGCGGCAAACATCCGCGCCGCGGCGCGCCACAGCACCAGCCGCCCGGGTCTGACGGTCGGGCGCGGCGGCGGCGTGGTGATCAACGGCCCGGCGTACGGAGCGCCGGTCACGGTCACGTGCGACATCGTGCGGGACGCGCCAGGCTCGGTGCTGAACCACAGCCGCCCTTCCTGCACGAGATCCCACTCGAGGCGATATCGCCCCGGCTGGCGCGGCGCGCGCACGTTCACGGCGACGTTCACGGTGGAGTCGGGCAGCACCGGCTCGCGAAACGGCGTCCGCTCGCCCTCGAAGGTGACGAATCGATCGCCGTCGGCGCCGAGCCAGTGGTACGACGGCAGCAGCGGCGGCATCGCCTGCGAGTCCCACGGCAGCCGGCCGGTGTTGGTCAGGGTGATCGGGATGGCCGACATGCTGCCGGTTGCCAGTTCGAGCCGCGGCGGGGCGACGATCCGCGCGCGGTACCACGATTCCTGGCCCTCGGTCGTGAACCGCAGCCACAGCGATTCCGCCGACCGCGAACCCGCGAAGAGCAGCGCGATGGCCGCCGCGAGGCCGGCCAGCAGCGCGGTGCGGCGGTTGGCGTGCCGCCGCAGCCGGTCGATGACGCCGACCAGCAGCAGGCTCGTCGTCATCGTGATGAGGCCGGCGCGCGTGAACGTCAACGTGATCGCGTCGGCGATCAGCACGAGCGCGATGAACAGCAGCGCGACGCGCGCAGGCCGGGCCGAATCGAGCTCGGCAAGCATCACGCCCAGGCCGCACGCGAAGACCACCTCGAGATACATCGACGCGATGGTCGGGTACTGGAGCGGACCACCCGCGCGCACCTGCGCGCCAACGGTCGACACGGCCGGCCGGAACGCCCGGAGCGCCGACAGCACGACACGCACGCCGCGATATTCGAGGATCGCGAGGACGCTCACGACCACTCCCACCGCGACGGCGAGCGTGAGCGCCGACCGCAGGCGGGTTGGCGTCGTGACGCCGTTCGAGGTCAGCAGGAACACACCGAACGCGACGGCGACGCGGCCGGTCATGTGAAAGGCGTTCGTCCTCGACACGGGCGAGACCGCCGACGCCACGACCATCGCGGCGAGCAGCGCCATCCACGGCGGCGTCAGCGGCGTGCGCCAATCGGGGAGCCGGTGCGACAAGGCGAGGGCGATGCCGGCAAAGACAAACGCACACAACACGGCCGCTTCGAGATTGCTGACCGACTGACGCGGGAGGCTCAGCAGCGGCGCGGTCAACTCGAATGGAGCGACCAGCGTCAGCAGATGCGACGCCTGCGAAGAATGTGCTGCCGACCATGTCGTGGTGAGCTCGGATTCGTGCAGGAACTCCAAGATCCTTGCCACCGCCCGCGCGCGAATCTACGGGCACGCCTGCTGCATATACCGCGGTCATCACGACACGATCCCTTGGGAAAGGCTGAAACGTTTACGGTGGGCGAAACATCGTTTCCAAACGCGAAACCGCGCAGCGCGCTGCTGATCGCGTACAAAGCGTTCGCCGATCTGGCCGGCAAAGGCTCGCTCTTCGTCATCACCGTCGTCGCGGCGCGACGCTTGTCGCCAGAGTCGTTCGGTGTCTTCTCGCTCGGATCGACGCTGGGATGGATGCTGGCGGTCGTTTCCGATTTCGGCATTCAGCTGCACCTGGCGCGCGCGGTCGCGCGGCGGCCCGCGGAGGCGCCGCGCCTGCTCCACGAGTGGCTGCAGGGTGCGGTTGTGGACGGCGGCCGGCGCGACGGCGCTGGTGGCGCTCGGCGTCGCCGCCGGCATGGAGTGCTTCGTCCGCCGCGCCGATCGCGATCCTCGCGGTCGTGTACGCGTGCAGCGGGACTCATCGAGCTGCTCCACTACTTCTATCGCGGGCTGTCGCGCAGCGATGTCGAGTCGGCGCTCACGCTCTGGCAGCGCGGCGGAACGCTGGCGTTCGGCCTCCTGGCCCTCGCGTGGAAACCGGACGTCACGATGCTCGCATTGGCGATGCTGATTCCCGTCGCCGTCACGCTGGCGGTCAGCGTGCGCATCGCGACGCGGCTCGCGCGCCGGCCGGAAGGCGCGAAAGACGCCGGTCAGCTGCGCGGTCAGGTCGACGCCGACTCCGGACGCCGCGGTGTGCTCGTGGCCGGTGTTCCGCCGCGACGTGTGGCCGATCGGCGCGGGGATCGTGCTGTCGGCGCTGTATTTCCGCATCGACGTGTTCCTGGTGCAGCTCTGGTCGGGCACCGAAGCGGTCGCGCTCTACAACGCGGTGTTCCGCCTGGTCGAAGCGCTGCGGCTGTTTCCCGCGGCGGTGCTCGCGGTCGTGCTCCCCTCGCTGGTGCGTGCCGGCGACCTTCGGCCGCTGACGCGCGTGGCCGTCCCGGTCACCGGTTTCGCGGTCGCCGTCACCGCGGTGCTCTGGGTCTCGGCCGCGCTGGCTGATTCCGTTCCTCTACGGGGCACCCTACGCGGCCGCCGTGCCGGCATTCCGCGTCCTGGCGCTGTCGTTTCCGCTGCTGTCGCTGAACTACGCGCTCACGCATCAGCTCGTCGGCTGGGACGGTCAGCGCGCCTACTTGTGGCTCTGCGCGCTCGCCCTCGTGGTGAACGTCGCGCGTCAACGCGCGGCTGATTCCGCTCTGGTCGATCGAAGGCGCGGCCTGGGCCACGCTCGCGACCGAGATCGTGATCACCGCCGGCTGCTGTGTCGCGCTGTGGAGCATCCGCGCCGCGCCGCACGCCGGGCCTCTGGTGTCGGAGGCATGACGTGGTGACCACACGGGAGATCGCGATCGCGCGCAGCGTGATCTACGCGTCGCTGTTCGACTATCCGCTCACGCTCGAGCAGCTGCACTACTCGCTCATCGAGTCCGACCAGACGCGCGCCGAAATTCTCGCGGTGTACGAAGGCAGCGAACTGCTGCGCGATCTCGTCGAGTACCGCGATGGATTCTTCTTCCCGATGGGGCGCGGCGACCTCGTGGCCGAGCGGCGCTCGCGCGAGGCGCGCAGCCACGCGTTTCTCGCGCATCACCGGCTCGCGCTGCGGCTGATCTGCGCGCTCCCCTTCACGCGGCTCGTCGCCCTGTCGGGGAGCATCGCGCACCGCAACCTCGAGCCGAACGGCGATCTCGATCTGTTCATCGTGACGCACGGACCGCGCGTCTGGACGGTGACGGTGATGCTGCTGGTGCTGACGAAGCTGCTGCGCCGGCGCCGGACGATCTGCGCGAACTTCGTGCTCGCCGACTCGCATCTCACCGTGGACCAGCAGGACCTCTTCACCGCAAACCAGGTGATCCATCTGAGGCCGCTCATCGGCGCCGATCTGCTCGAGCGGTTCAAGGCGGCCAACCCGTTCGTCGCCCGCTGCTACCCCAATAGCCGGGAGCCCGGGACGGCCGCGCCGATGATCGACGTGCGGAGCGGCGGGCTCGGTTTTGCCAAGCGCGTGCTGGAGACGATTCTCAGCGCGCCATCGCCGATCGTCGAGGCGTTGTGCCGGCGGGCCTACGTGTGGCACCTGCGCCGGCGCGCCGGCTCGTGGCGGTCACCCGATCAGGTGCGCCTGCAGTCCGACTACTTGAAGCTCCACACGCAGAGCCATCGCCAGGTGGTCATGGATCGCTTTCACGCGACCGTTGATACACTCATGCGGATGGCGAAGACGCCGCGCCGCGACGATCTCTTCCAGATTTTTCCGGATCTGCCAGGCGTCCGGCCGAGATCCACGGCGGAACAGATGGAGCGGATGCAGCGAAAGGTGCAGGACGCCCGCGAACGAGCCAATCAGAACACCCTGCGCCAGCGGGCCGTCTCCGAGCATGTTCGCGCGTCGCTTCCCGCCCGCCGTCGCCGCTGACGACGGTCTTCAGACCGAATCACGCCAGGATTCGTACCGACCATGTCGCCCGGCGACACGCGGTCTGCCACAATTCTGCAACGCGCTCTTAGTTCGTCGCCGACACCGGCACGCCGCAGGCGCGCAGATCGCCGGTGTCCATGCCCCTCTTGAACGCCTCGACGCGCTGCGCCGACGAGCCGTGCGTGAAGCGATCGGGCATCACGTGACCGCTGGACATCTTCTGCAGTCGATCGTCACCGATGGCCGCGGCGGCGCGCAGCGCCTCCTCCATGTCGCCGGGATCGAGCTCGACCTTCCCCTGCGCGGCGCGGCCGCGCTGCGAGCCGTGTGGCCCCAGATTCCCGCCAGGCAGTCAGCCTGCAGTTCGAGCGCGACCGAGGCGCTGTTCGCGCCCGTTCGCCGATCGCCGGACGCGCGCGCGTTCAATCCGAGCAGGTTCTGGACGTGGTGCCCGAGCTCGTGGGTGACCACGTAGGCCTGCGCAAAATCACCTGGCGCCCCGAGCCCTCTCGACAGCTCGTTGAAAAACCCCAGATCGAGATAGACGCGCTCGTCCTCGGGACAATAGAACGGACCGGTCGCCGATTGCGCGAACCCGCAGGCCGACTGGATCGAGTCGCGGAACAGCGTGACCTTGGTGCGCTGGTACCTGGAGCCGAGCATGTCGCTCCACATGTCCTGCGCGTCTTTCGTCACGCGCGCCGACCATCTGTCTTCAGGTTTTCTTCCGCCGGCGAGCTCGCCACTTCGCCGCCGGTGCCGACCGACTGCGACGGCGCCTGGCCTCCCGTGTCGAGCAGCGAGAACAGGTTCGTGCCGCTCAGCCAACTCAACACGAGCAGGATCAGGAAGCCGCCGATCCCAAGGTGGGCAACGCCGAAGCCACCACCGCCGCCCGATTGCCCTCTCTGGTCGTCAATATCGCCTTGATTGCCTGATGACCACTGCATGAAGCCTCCCGAGAGCAAGACGAGGGCCCACGACTCTCGAACGGTGTCCGACGGAACGGAACTTGATTCTAGTCGAGCGGAGGCAGGTGTCGAAGCAACGCCGGATGAGTTCCGCGGTCGCCTGGCGCTCGATCCGGAGTCCGGCAGCGCGATGATCGCGCGGCGATGGAGGCCCGAAGTACGCGTAGTCAGCTCTGACGCGCGTGCAGGGCGGCATCGTATACTCGCCGTGATGCGCATCGTTCGATCGGCTCTCGTCCTTTATCTCTTCTTTCTTCTATCGACCAGCGGCGGTCAGGCCCAATCCCCCACGCCGGTCGACCCCGCGCTGCTCGGCAATCTTCGCTGGCGCAGCATCGGTCCCGCGAACACCGGCGGACGCATCGACGACTTCGCCGTCGCGCGCGTGCCCGGGCCAGCCCGATGCCATCTACGTCGCGACCGCCAGCGGCGGCGTGTTCAAGAGCACGAATCAGGGCACGTCGTGGACGCCGGTCTTCGATCGCGTCGACGCGATGATGTCGATCGGCGACGTCGCCGTGGCGCCGTCGAACGCGAGCGTCGTGTGGGTCGGAACCGGCGAAGCCAACAACCGCCAGAGCTCCTCGTGGGGCGACGGCGTCTACAAGTCCGTGGACGCCGGACGAACCTGGACTCCGTCCGGCCTCGCCGACACGCGTCACATCGGCCGCATCGTCATCCATCCGTCGAACCCGGACATCGTCTACGTCGCGGCGGCCGGTCATCTGTGGGGACCGAACGCCGAGCGCGGCGTCTTCAAGACCGCTGACGGCGGACGGACGTGGACCAAGGTTCTCTACGTCGACGACAACACCGGCGCAACGGATCTCGTGATGGATCCGCAGGATCCTCAGACGCTGTACGCGGCGATGTACCAGCGGCAGCGAAAGGCGTGGGGATTCAACGGCGGCGGGCCCGGCAGCGGCATCTTCCGCAGCCGCGACGGCGGCAGCAGCTGGAGCCGCCTGTCGAACGGTCTGCCGCAAGGCGACAAGGGACGCATCGGCCTCGACATCTTTCAGGCCGATCCGCGTGTGATCTTCGCGGTCGTGGAGGCGGACGGCCGTGACAGCGGTGTCTACCGCAGCGCGGACGGCGGCGACACGTGGCAGGCGTGGTCGACGCTCAACCCCCGGCCGATGTACTTCAGCCAGATCCGGGCCGATCCGAAAGACGCGATGCGCGTGTACCTGCTCGGATCGAACCGCGGCTTCTACATCTCCAACGACGGCGGAAAGACGTTCGCCGATGTGTTCAGCACGATCCACTCCGAGGACCACGCGCTGTGGATCGATCCCGACGACACGAACCACCTGATCGTCGGCGGCGACGGCGGCGTGTCGATTTCGTGGGACCGCGGCCAGACGTGGCTGTTCCGCGACAACCTGCCGGTCGGGCAGTTCTACGAGATCAGCGCCGACATGCAGGATCCGTACTTCGTCTGCGGAGGCCTGCAGGACAACGGGCACTGGTGCGTGCCGAGCGCCACGCGCGCGCGGACCGGCATCTCGAACCACGACGGCTTCAACATCGGCAGCGGCGACGGCTTCTACGCGCGCCTGGATCCGGCAGACGCGCGCACCGCGATCATCGAATCGCAGGACGGGCGCGCGAACCGCGTGAACCTGTCAACGCTCGAGCGCCAGGCGATTTCGCCGATCGTGCGTCCGGCTGGAGCCGACGCCGGCCAGGCGTCGAGCGGAACGATCGCACGGCCTGAGCGCGGGCGCTGGAACTGGAATACGCCGATCGTGATGTCGAGCTTCGATCCCAGGACCATCTACATCGGCGCGCAGATGGTCTTCAAGTCGCCGGATCGGGGCGCGACGTGGAAGGCGATCAGTCCCGACCTGACGGCAAACGTCGACCGCGAGGCGCTGGAGATGATGAGCGCCCGCGTTCCCGAGCGGGCGCTCTCGCGGCACGACGGCGTCGCCGCCTTCTCGACGCTGACCACCATCGGCGAGTCGCCGATCGACGCGCGGCTGCTCTACGCCGGCAGCGACGATGGCCGGCTGAGCGTGACGCGGGACGGCGGGCAGACACTGGACGATCGGTGAACGATCGGATTGCCGGACTGCCTCGCGGCACCTACGTCAGCAGCGTGCTGCCGTCGCGGCACGCCGCGGGCCGCGTCTACGCGACGTTCGACGGCCACTACAACGACGATTACCGCGCCTACGCGTACGTGAGCGACGACTACGGTCAGACGTGGCGATCGATCGCGGCCGGGCTTCCCGCGGCATCGGTGCACAAGATCCGCGAGCACCCGCGGAATCCAGCGACTGCTGTTTGTCGGCCACGAGCGCGGCATCCACTTCTCGATCGACGGCGGCGCCAGCTGGTCTCCGCTGAACCTCAACATGCCGACGGTGCCGGTGGACGACATCCTGATTCACCCGCGCGAGAACGATCTCGTGGTCGGCACGCACGGCCGCAGCATCTGGATCCTCGACAACATCTCGTCGCTGGAGGCGTTGACGCCGGACGCGATGCGAAGCGAAGCGTTCCTCGTGCCGCCGGCGCGCGCGCGGCTCCTCAGCATCTACAATCCGCAGGCCTGGTATGGGGCTGGTCAGTACTTCGCGCCGAACCCCGACTTCAACGCCGCCATCGACTACTACCTGCGCGCCGGATCGAAGGACGAGGTCGTCGTGACGGTTGCCGACGGACGAGGCACGGCAGTCCGCACGTTCAAGGGCACCAGCCGCGCCGGCCTGAATCGGGTCTCGTGGGATCTGCGTCTCGAGCCGCCCGGCCCCGAGAACCAGCGCGAGACGCCGGCGGCCGGAGGCTTCGGCGGATCGCCGCAAGGTCCGCTCGTGCTGCCGGGCGTGTACACCGTCACGCGTCAGCGCCGCCGGGCGAACGCTCAAAGGCGAGCTGCGTGTCGAGGGCGACCCGCGCGTGGTCTTCTCCGATGCCGACCGGCGCACGCGGCAAACCGCCCTGCTGAATCTGTATGCGCTGCAGAAATCGCTCGGCTGCCGCGCGCGTGGCTGGAGCGACCGCCGTCGGACAGCTCGACACGCCCGGGGGCCGCGGGATCACTTCGAGCCGCGCCGACGCGTCGAGCCGGCTGACGCGCGTCCAGGCCGACCTGCTCGCGCAGTTCAACGCGGTCACCAATCTGTCGCGCGCGATCGAAGGCTACTCGGGACTGCCGACCGCCGATCAGCGCAAGCAGGTCGACTGGGCGTTCGAGGATGCGGCAAAGGCGATCGACGCGCTGAACCGCATCCTGCAGACCGACACCGCGCCGTCTCGCCTGACGGTACCGACCAAGCTGACCAGGGATCAATGAACCGGTTCGCGCTGATCGTGATCTGCGGCGCTGCTGGTCGGCGCGTGCGACAGCACCACAAGTCCAACCCCGCCGCCGCCGACGGAGGATCCGCCGCAGATCACGTGTCCGGTGATCCAGCCGATTCAGCTGACGAGCGGCACGACCAGCGGCCCGATCACCTTTGCGCCGACGACGACCAACGGTAAGGCGCCGGTCACGACCGCCTGCGTGCTGCCTTCGGGCTCGACATTTCCGATCGGGACGACCGTGCAAACCTGCACCGCCACCGACGCGCTGCAGCGCACCGGCGTCGTGCACTTTCCCGATCACCGTGATCGCGCCGCCACCGCCGCCGATCCTCGCGGTGACGTCGTTTCTCGCGTTCGGCGACAGCATCACACGCGGCGAAGATGGCACCAACGGACCGCCCACGCCGGCGTGCGCGGTCACCGCAACCGCGCGCATGCGCTTCGGTCCGCGCGTCATCCTGCCCGACGCACAGACCTATCCAGGCCAGCTTCTGGCGACGCTCGTCGGCGCGCTACAAGCTGCAGTCGCCGACGGTCGACAATCAAGGATGTCCGGGCGAGGCGCTCAACGACACGGGAACGCTCACCCGATTCGACCGACTGGTCGCGAGCCGCCGCTACGAGGCGGTGCTGATCATGGAAGGGTCGAACGACATGATGCTGGCGACCAAGGACGATACCAAGATCGCCTCTGCGCTCGTCGTGCTGAGGCAACTGGTCGGCGACGCCAAGAGCCGGAATATCCGGCCGCTGCTCGCGACGATTCCGCCTATCGATCCCACGGGCTCCCGCGGCAAGGACTGGGGATCCGACCTACGTGCCCACGTTCAACACGGGCGTCCGGGGCATCGCTCTCGGCGAGAACGTGCCGCTGGTGGACGTCAACGCGGCGTTCAACGGGAACCTGAGCCTGCTGGGATCGGACGGACTGCACCCCACGGTGCAAGGCTACACGGTGATCGCCAATGCGTTTGCCGACGCAATCAAGTCGGCGCTCGAGGTCAAGCCGACGTTCACGACGACGTCTTTCAGGCGTCGATAGCGACGGTGTGCCCGGCGTGTCGCAGCGCGGCGACGGCACGATCCAGATCGGCCTCGCGCACGAACAGATAGTCCGTGTCGAATGTAGAGACAGCGAAGATACTGATCGACGCCGCGGCCAGCGCGCCGGCGAGCGAGGCGAGGACGCCAACGAGATTGAAGTCCAGCGGCCCTCGAACGACCAGGCCTCGATAGCCTCGCTGCGCCTGCACATCCGGCGGGACGTCTTCCGACGCGCAGACAATCGAGAGCTCGTTCGGAGTCCGCGTTGTCGAAGAAAAGGCCGCACGCGACGCCCAGGACGGGACGGGCGTGTCGGCGCTCAGGCGGCAGATGGCGTACGAACCGGCGAGGAGATCGAGCGTCACGCGGTCAGCGGCGAACGCGCTTCCTGGCGGCCTTCCGTACGACCTTGCGCGCAGCGGGCCGTGCCGGTTTCCGCGGCGCGCGGCCAGACGCTTGCCGTTTCTTCCCGCCCACGGCCATCGGTTCGGGCCGGGCGTGGCGCGGCTGATACACACCCAGCGTGCCGCCGCCGGGGAGCGTCATGTGCGTGAGAAGGCCCCAGGGCTGGCTCTCGGCAGGCCCGCAGTTCACGTTGTGGGTCTTCATCTCCGCGATGAACGCCTCGATGTCGTCGCACATGAGATACAGCTCGTGGGCACTGCTGTTCTCTGAAGGGTGAACGGCGACTTCGGACGGCGGAAGACCGAAAATCAGCCAGCCCCGGCCGACGTCGACGTGCGTCAGCTTGAGCACGTCGCGCAGGAAGTCGCGGTCGGCGTCGGGCTTCGTGCTGTAGATGATCGAGTGGGCGCCAATCAGCATGCGGTGCACTCTACCCTAAGCGGTTTCCACGGCTCAATCCTCGCGGATCGCCGCCATCGGATCGAGCCGCGAAGCCCGGCGCGCGGGGATCCAGGACGCCACCGTCGCGATCAGCCCGAAGAGCACGACAATCGCGGCGAAGGTGACCGGATCGGTCGGGTTGACGCCGACGAGCATGCTCGCCATGACGCGCGTGATCGCGAAGGCGCCGGCCAGGCCGATCGCGATGCCGGCGGCGCTGAGCTTCAGCCCTTCCCCGACGACCAGATTCAGGATGCTCGTGCGCGGCGCGCCGAACACCATCCGCATGCCGATCTCCGCGGTCCGCTGCCGCACGATCGTCGAGAGCACCCCGAACAGCCCGACGCCCGCCAGGATCACCGCGATCGCCGCGAAAATCGCGATCAGCGTGGCGGTGAACCGGATCGGGCGCCATCGCCTTGTCGACAAACGACGTCATCGGCTGGATTTCCGCCAGCGGCGCGCGCGGATCCACCTGCGCGACCGCGGCGCGGACGGCGGTCGTCAGCTGGCTCGGATCGCCTCCGGCCCGCACGGCCCAGCGGGTCGCGAACCCGTGACCGAAATGCCCGTTCATCACGAAGATCGCTTCCGGTCCAGGCGTCGCCAGCGACGAGTGGCGCTGGTGTTCGACCACGCCGATGATCTCGTACCACTCGGCCTCGGGCGTGGTGATCCTGAGCAGCAGCCGTTTGCCAACGGCCGGCTCGCCGCGGAAGGCCAGCGACGCCAGGTTGTCGTCGATGATGATCTGGCGGGGCATGTCCGTCTTCTGGTCGATGACGTTGTCGGCGTCCTGGAAGAACCGTCCCGCGATCAATCGCGTGCGCAGCGTCTCGAAGTAGCCCGGCAGGACGACGTGAAAGTTCGCCTGCCGGAACTTGCTGGGATCGGAGACCGCCGTCTCGGTTCCCCAGCGTCCGTTGATCAATACGCCATCGAGCGGAAGCGGAGTGACGGCCGTGGCTCCCTCGACACCCGGGATCGCGAGCAACCGCTCCCGCACTTCGCGATTGAAGACCGCACGCTCGTCAGCCTGACGCGAACGCGATTGCAGGATGAATGTCAGGACGTGATTCGGATCGTAGCCCGGGTGTACCGCGGCGAGCGCCAGCACGCTTCGAAGCATCAGGCCGGCGCCGACGAGGAGGATGAACGACAGCGCCACCTCGGTGACGACCACGCCGCTGCGCAGCCCGCGTCCGCCGCGCAGCCCGCCCGATCGGCCGCCGACCGCGCGGAGAACCTCCATCACGTCGGTGCGCGACGCGCGCAGCGCGGGGACGATTCCGCAGACCATCGCCGTCACGACGCCGGCCGCAACGGCAAAGGCCAGGACGACGGGATCCATCGCCACCGCGTCGAGGCGCGGAAGATCCTTGGGGCCCATCGCGATCAGCAGTTGAATGCCGGCGCGCGCGAGCGCGACGCCGAGCACCGTTCCGCAGGCGGCGATCACCAGACTTTCGGCGAGCATCTGACGGACCAGTTGTCCACGGCTCGCACCGATCGCGGCGCGGACGGCGAGCTCCCGGCTGCGTCCGGAGGCGCGAACAACCAGCAGGTTCGCCACGTTGGCGCAGGCAATCAGCAGCACGAAGGCCACCGCGCCCATGAGCGACATGATGGTGGGCCGGACGTCGCCGACCAGGTCGTCGAACATCGGTACCACGTGGAAGTACAGGCCGGAGGTCTGCTTGATTGGAAAGTGCTGGCGGAGATCGGTGGCAACGCGGTCGGCGACGAGCTGCGCCCGCTCGACGCTCACTCCCGGCTTGAGCCGGCCGAGCACGCGGAACACGACGTTGTTCCGGTTGGCCGTGTCGACGTCGATTCGAGCCGCGGTCCACATTTCTGGCGCGCTCTCGGCGCGGACACGCGGAGGCAGCAGCAGCTCGAAGCCCGGAGCCAGGACGCCGACGATGCGCGCGCGGCCGTTGCCAAGCTCGACGTCCTTGCCGACGATCGTCTGATCGCCGCCAAAGCGCCGCAGCCAGAACGCGTGGCTGAGAATCGCGGACAGCGGCGGTCCGGGTGCAGCTGCCTGATTCGGCAACAGCGGAACCGGCGTCGCATCGTCGGACACGAAATCACGGCCCACCAGGACGCGCGCGCCCAGCACACGAAACAGGTTGGGTGTGGCCCCACCGACCTGGATCTGTTCGGCGTCGCCGCCAGGCGCGGCCAGCGGCACACGGCCGGCAGGAATCATCCCGGCGATCTCGTCGAACACCTCGGTCGATTGCTGCTGGAGGTCGCGCAGATCCGGTGGAGAGAAGGGCCAGTCGTCGACGTGGCGCGTGCGAAGCTCGCCCCACACCAGGACGAGTCGTTGCGCGTCGGCATACGGCAAAGGACGCAGCAACACGGCGTTGACGACGCTGAAGATGGCCGTGCACGCCCCGATCCCCAGGGCGATCGTGATCGTCGCGACGGCCGCAAACCCGATGTTCTTTCGCAGACCCCGAGCGGCGTAAGTCAGATCCTTGACGAGTGTTTCCATGGAAGTGACTCCGCGAGCGCACATTTCGTGCCTATCGGCATCGCCGTAACTGTTTGACCGCAAAGGGAGCCCAAAGGCTGGCGTCCAAAAATCGGCCGCTCGTGGGACACGCAGCGTTCGGATCCGGACGGTCGAATCGACGTCTCGACCTCGCCGCAGTCACGTCGACGCCGCGTCTCGTGGCGCGAAGGCTCCAGGCGATCGTCAGGCTCGCGTGGGATCGGGCGACACGCGGACCATCAGCTTGCCGAAGTTCTTCCCGGCCAGCAGACCGATGAACGCGCTCGGGGCATTGTCCAGGCCGTCCACGATGTCCTCGCGGAACTTGATGCGGCCCGTCATCACGAGCGGCGCGACTTCCTGCACGAACGCCGGCGCGCGGTCGGGATGGTCGCTGACGATGAAGCCCTTGATCGTGGCGCGCTGCACGAGCAGGGGACGCAGGTTCGGACCCGACGGATTGCCGGTCGCGTTGTACTCGGAGATGATCCCGCAGAGCGGAATGCGCGCGCCCTTGTTGATCAACCGGAGGATCGCCGCGAACACCGCGCCGCCCACGTTCTCGAAGTAGACATCCACTCCGTCGGGACACGCGGCCTTGAGGGCCGGCACGAGATCGTCCGTCTTGTAGTTGACGCACGCGTCGAAACCGAGCTCGTCGACGACGTACCGGCACTTGTCCGGCGATCCGGCGATGCCTACGGCGCGGCAGCCCTTGATCTTCGCCAGCTGACCGACGACGGCGCCGACCGCGCCCGAGGCCGCCGAGACAACCACCGTCTCGCCCGGCTTCGGCTGGCCGATGTCCATCAGTCCGACAAACGCCGTCATGCCCGGCATGCCGAGCACGCCGATCGCCGTGGAGATCGGCACCGCCTTCGGATCGAGCTTCCGCAGCTCCTTGCCGTTCGAGACGCCGAAGGCCTGCCAGCCGTCGTAGCCGGTCACGAAGTCGCCGGTCGTGAAGTCGGGATTCCGCGACTCGACGACCTGGCTGACGGTGTGCCCGACCATGACGTCGCCGACCTTCACCGGCGCGGCGTACGACGGGCGCGTCGCTCATGCGTCCGCGCATGTACGGATCGAGCGACAGGTAGATGGTCCGGCGTACGACGTCGCCGTCCCTGGCGTCAGGCGACGGCGCATCGACGGCCTCGAAGTTGGCGGCGGTCGGCTCCCCGGTCGGACGCGACTTGAGGCGGATCTGGCGATTCATGGCGCCCATCCTACCAATACTTGACATGTCAACTATTGACGTGTAATCTATTGCCCATGCCGTCCGCCCTGCAACGCGAGCTGCGCCAACGCCGGCCGTTCCAATCGCCGGCGCACGAAGCCGTGCTCGGCCTGATGCGGACCGCCGACCTGATTCGCCGCCAGGCGGCAGCGCTCATCGAGCCGCACGGCATCACGCTTCAGCAGTTCAACGTGCTGCGAATCCTGCGCGGCGCCGGTGGCGAGGGGCTGCCCACGCTCGAGGTCGCGGAACGGATGATCGAGCAAACACCAGGCGTCACGCGGCTGCTCGATCGTCTCGAAGCCAAGGATCTGGTTCGCCGGCAGCGCTGCCCGAAGGATCGGCGGCAGCACCTCTGCTGGATCACCGACAAGGGACTGTCGCTGCTCGAGAAGCTCGATACGCGTGACGGCGGGCGCTCACGAGGAATCGCTGAAAGGACTGCGTCACAAGGATCGCCCGACGTTCATTCGGCTGCTGGATGGCATTCGCGCCGCCCATCAGTAGCGAGTTTTTTTGGCCGAATCGTTCACCTATTCACTATCGAGGTATCAATGACCACTTACTCCATCGACAAAGCCCACTCCGAAGTCACCTTCCAGGTTCGCCATCTCGTCACGAAGGTTCGCGGCCACTTCACCAACTTTGGTGGAACGCTGACAGTTCGACGAGGCGCACCCCGATCAGTCGTCGCTGGTTTTCAACATCGACACCGCCAGCATCGACACAGGCACGCCGGATCGCGACGCCCACCTTCGGAGCAACGACTTCTTTTCCGTCGAGACGCATCCGCAGATGACCTTCACGAGCTCGCGCGTGACGAAGCGCGGCGCCGATCTGTTCGACGTGGAAGGCACGCTGACGATCCGCGATATCGCCAAGGTGATCACGCTGCCGGTGACCTACCTCGGCGCCGCGAAGGATCCCTGGGGCAACGCGCGCGTCGGCTTCGAAACCGACATCACGATCAACCGAAAAGATTTCGGTCTGAACTGGAACGCGGCGCTCGAAGCGGGCGGCTTCCTCGTCGGGGACGAAGTCAAGATCAGCGTCTCGGTGCAGGCGATCGCGCAGTAACCCTGCATCAGCGATCGCTCTACTCGGCGGCCAAATCGACAGACATTGCTCGCGCGCGTGGAACGACACGCGCGCGAAGCCGTGCAGCGGCAGCAGGCCATCGGCCTGCGTGCCGCCTCCCTCCCGGTCGTTGACGATCACGGCAGGCTCGTTGTGAAGCACGAGATCGCCAACGCGCAGGTCCCGCACCACCGCCCGGTCCACGGTCCGATCTCCTGAAACGCCGCTCATCCGCGCCTGCCCTCTTGCCGGCAGCAGTTCCAGCGTGCCCGCGGGCTCTCTCCGAACACGCTCGAAGATCACGAGGGCAGCCGATCCGGTGTCAGGCACCAGCCGGATGACTCCCCGTCCCGATCCCTGAGGCAGCGACACGAGAAACCGGCCGCGCGTCCGGCGTCATCGGAAGCCGCGCCCCAGGCGCTTCCGATATGGCTTCGGCACCCCAGGACAGCTCGCGGCGTCTGTAGTCGAGGGTGTAATCAAATGTCGGCGAGAAAGTCCTGGCCCAGCACGCCTTGAACGCCGGCGCCAAGACTCATCGAGCGTTGCTGACGGAAGGACCGACGCCAGCAGCCCGCCGCGGACCGCGGCGCCCACCGCGGTCGATGCGAGCTGCGCGATCGGACGCATCGACTGTCCGGATGCGGACACGACTTCCGCCTTCGCCGACGGTCGGGAGGCGCGAGATCGGTCGCGAGCGAGTCGGCGATCGCCGAATGACTCGAACCGGTATCGATCAGGAACGGAAACGGTCCCGCGTCGTTAATCCGGACCGGCACGACAACCGCGCCGTTATCGTCGAGTTTGAAAGGAATCGACGGCGGCGTCGGCTACCGCAGTCGTGGTTACCACAGGCGACGCGGCGGCAAAGAGATAAAGGCACCAGAAAATGTTGAGAACGCACAAGTTGGCCATGGAGCCAGCGTGCGCGCCGGCGGTGTCTGGCGTCGTGATGAAGGGATGACGAAATGGTGAGGTCGCTGTGATGTATCGGTTCGGCGACGTGTGCGTAGACCTCAAGCGCCTGGTCATCACGCGAGGCGGCGCCCAGGTCGAGATCGAGCCCAAGGCGTTCGACGTGCTTCGCTACCTGCTCGAGCACGCGGATCGGCTCGTCACCAAGGACGAGTTGCTGGAGTCCGTCTGGCGGGACACGTTCGTGACGCCCAACGTGCTGACACGAGCCGTCGCCCAGCTGCGGCGGGTGCTCGGCGACGACGCGCGAGAGGCTCGGTACATCGAGACGGTCGCACGGCGCGGCTACCGGTTCATCGCGCTCGTCTCGACCGACCCTCTCGTTGCGGTCAGCCCGGCGTCAGAAGCCAGCGCCGAACCTGCGCCGCCACGGGCAAACACCCGAGGCATCGGCGCACGACTCGCGGCGACCGTCCTGCTCGCGGCTGCGACAGGCGGAGTGGCGCTTCTGGCGCGCCTCCCGGCGCGCCGCGACGCAGCCGAGGTGACCGCCGTCCCGACGCGCGTGACCATCGGCGGCGGCAACAACACCGCGCCGGCGATTTCTCCCGACGGACGCGCCGTCGCGTTCGTCTCCGATCGGACGGGCAGCCTCGAGATCTACGTCGTCGGGCTCGCTCCCGGAAGCGAAGAGGTCGCGATCACGCACGACGGCGGACAGAACATGCAGCCGGACTGGTCGCCGGACGGACGCTGGATTGCCTTTCATTCGCGGCGGCGAGGCGGAGTGTGGATTGTCCCGTCGACCGGAGGGACCCCGCAGCAGGTCGTCGATCGAGGATCCAGTCCGGCATGGTCGCCTGACAGCGAGCGCCTCGTCTACACGCCGGACGAAGGGGGACTCGCCGGCCAGCAGGTGCTGTGGACCGTGAAGCGTGATGGCAGCGACCGCCGTCAGTTGACGCACCTCGGCCAACCAGCCGGCGGGCACAATCATCCCGCCTGGTCGCATAACGGGCGCTTCATCGCGTTTGCGGTGTCGTACGGCGTCGCAGGACGACGCGATCTGGATCGTCGATGCCGGCGGCGGTACGCCGCGGCTGCTCACGCCGGGCCACTCGGCGAGCCACCCGCGGT
Source organism: uncultured Acidobacteriota bacterium (assembly GCA_963794305.1). Lineage (GTDB taxonomy): Bacteria > Acidobacteriota > Vicinamibacteria > Vicinamibacterales > CAVVIG01 > CAVQFC01. Next base: position 81,842 of record CAWCDQ010000032.1, read on the forward strand.
TTGCACCGGCCGACGCCGCGGTCGTCTGGACGGGAAACGCCGCCGCGTTCAACGGACGCATCTTCCGGATTGGATTCGACGCGGTTGCCGGCACGGCAATCGGCGAGGCCACCGTCGTGACCCCGTTCGAGAACGGATCGCTGCAAGGCCTCTCCGTCGCGGAAACGGGCGCAGCAGTCTTCGGCAGTCGGAGCGACGGACACCAATCTCTGGACGATCGATCTGGACCGCGACGGCGCGCGCGTCGGCTCCCGCGCGGCTCACCAGCGACGTCGTCCGCAACGGTCAACCCGACTACTCGCGCGATGGACGCATTGCGTTCTCTCAGCTCGGCTCCGGGCTGCCGATGTCGGTGTGGGCGATCGATCCGCGATGGGTCTCACCGCATCCGTCTCGCGCCCGACGGCCCCGCAGGCGACCCGAGTTGGAGCGGCGACGGGACACGCGTGCTCGTGAAACGCTGGGGCGACACGCGAGGCGCCGGCTTATGGTGGATCGACGTCGCGTCGCGGCGTGCGACGCCGACGGGCATCGAGGACGCCGGCGTCCGCAGCGCGCGGCCGTCGCCGGACTCGCAGTCGATTGCGTTTCACGTGATCGAGAGCGACGGCTCGATGAACGTCTGGACACAGGCACTCAACGGCGAACCGCGCCGCCGCGTCACTCACGATCCCGAAGCCGCTTCCTTTCCCGTGTGGTCGCCGGACGGGCGATGGCTGGCCGTCGAAGTGAAGCGCGGCGAGCGGACGCAGGTGGGTGTCGTCGACAAGGACGGCGGTCAAATCGAGTTGCTGACGAGCGATCCGGGCCAGAACTGGCCGCATGCCTGGTCGCCTGACGGGGAGCGCATCACCTATGCGGCCGAGCGCGGCGCGGTGTGGAATATCTGGGAAGTCTCGAGGAAGACTCACGCCACACACCAGCTCACGCATTTCACGTCGCCGAGCGGTTACGTGCGGTACCCGTCATGGTCCCCAAACGGCCGCCGCATCGTCTTCGAGCGGGAAACGCAGACGGCCACAATCTGGACCGTTCAACTTCCGACGAGCCGACTGCACACGAACTGAAGAGTGGCGTTTCCGACTAGGTGTAGTGCAGGCACTACATCGAAATCAGAGAACGCTTTAGCGACCGACGATCACGTCCCACTGATCGGTCGCCCGCTGAAGAATGCGCGGCTCGTCGTCCACGAGCAGGTAGCCGGCTTTCACGAGCGCGTCGGCGGCCTTCTCGACCTGTGCCAGGTAGTCCTCCTGGGACCGGTAGCGTTCCTCGATCGACCGCCGCGGATCCTTCGCGGCTTCGCGTGCCGCGCGTGTCGCGGGGAACGCGATCGACGATCCGAGCAGCGAGACCAGTTCATCGGGTGCACCGATCGCGGGCTTCCGGAAATTCCAGCCCGTATACGTGGCAAGCGGCACGGCAACATCGGGCAGCCGAATGCCCGCGCGCTCGTTGCCATCCTCATCGACAGCCGGGACGAGCAGCGGGAGAGGCGCTCCCGCACCGGCGCCATCCTTCAGGTAAGGGTTGGCGATGCGAACGCCAGCCGTCAGCGTTCGCGGCGACGTCACGCCGGGGATCGCCGGAAACGCGATGGATGCGACCGGCACGAGCGTGTGATCCTGCAGTCGTGGATAGAGACTGGGCGGCGGCTCGGCGCCCGTCTTCACCCACTTGTGCATCGCCAGCAGCAGCGCACGCATGGTCCACCAGTAGTCGACCGGGTTGTCCATCTGCTGGCCGTTCGATGTCTCCGCGGGGAAACGGCTCGGCGAATGCTGCGTGCCGGCAATGAAATACGCGCGTACGTTGGCAGGGAGCGAGAGATCGGCGGCGCCGTCCGGGCTCGTATGAACGAGCGCGGCGACGCGGCCCGTGCCCCAGTATTCGACGGGCGTGTTGGTATAGAACACCTTCGGCGTGTGCCCGCTCATCCTGGCGTTGTCGAGCAACCCGTCCTGCGCGCCGCTGATCGGATCGCGAAGGCTCGCGTCGGCGAACGGAAACGCCGTCGCGCTGTAGAGTACCGAGGCCCGTGGGCCTGGCCCACCGTTCGTTCAGGCTGAGTCGCGACGCGCCGGCGATGTGCGCCATGACGCCGTCGAAGACCTGGCGATCGTGTTCATCGGTGTTGAATCCCTCGTACAGGAACCCGCGCAGAAAACGTCCGCTCTGCGACGAGCCGTACCCGTAGGCAAAGCGGACGGGAGCGAGCGCGTCCGGCTGGTGTTTCAACCACGACGTCGTGTCGCGGACCGCAACATATCCGAGGCCGGCCACCGGTGGATTCGCGGCGCGATAGCTGATCGTGTACGTCTTTCCGGGCTCGAAGCCGCTGTCGAGCGTGACCGTATGGCCCGTGATGTGCCACTGACCGCGCGGGATCGTCTCGCCAGGAGCGCCGAGCATGTGCGGACGCACGGTGAGCTCGCTGTCGGCGCCGGCGGGATCGGCGGCATCGTATTTCGAGAGATCGTTCAGCGTGAAGTCGGTCGTCCTCGCGTTCGCGGTGAATGTGGCGCGAACGACTCCCGAAATCGCCTTGCCCCGATCCACGGCGGCCGGCACGTGAATCTTCATCGTCATCGGTCGATCTTCGAGATCGAATTCCCAGCCGACCCAGACGATGGTGAAGCCGAATCGCATCAGGAAGCGGTCGCCCAGATCGTTTTCAGTGGCGGGATCGGGCGAGGCTCCGCGGTTGAAGCCGTTCAGCACAACCTTGTTGCCGCGGTTGAGAATGTCGACGAGCGCCGCCTCGTTGCCGCGCGGCGCCTTGGGCCGGAGGATGTAGAGATCGGAAGAGAACTCGACCAGTCCGGACGCGTTGGTCGGCGCCTTGTCGAGATCGACCACGAGGCGATTGCGCGAGCTCTTCGGATCGACAGCGAAATGGATCGTGCCGACTATCTTCTCGTAGCCCGAAGCCCCCACGTCGGTGCGCCGGGTGACGTCCACGCGGGTCACCTCCGCTCGAGCGGCGCTGGCAGATGCCAGGCACGCGAGCACGACGAGGATGAATCGGCGGTGGAGATGCTGACGAACTGCTCGTGCGCGTGATCCCATGTCGTCACCGCTTTCCGCCGGCTCGATGGGAACCAGCGGCCCATCTGGTTGCGCCGGCGCGCCTGCCGCGCATCCTAGCACGCAGGCCGCGGCAGGCCGGAAGGCCTGGTAACTCCCAAAAAACAAAAGGCGGGACCGGCCACTGGCCGATCCCGCCCCGCTGACTCGGTGACTGAACTGTCCGTGCGATCAGTGAACGATCAGGCCCTCCTTGTGCTTCCAGACAGTGTTGGCTTGCCAATCCTCGTGCAGGATGGTCCACAGAGCCTGATCGAGGTACTCACCGTTCTTCAGAAACGACTTGCGAAGCAGCCCTTCCTGCACGGCGCCGATTTTTCTCAACGCGCCGTTGCCGCGACCGTTGCGTACCGCGGCTCTGGCTTCCAGCCGATGCACGCCAACGGTCTCGAATGCGAACCTCACCAACAGTTCTGCTCCTTCCTGGAACACGCCGGATCCCCAGTACGCCGATCCGATGGCAAAGCCCCACTCGGCCGTCCCGAAGCTCGGCTCGAGCTGACGCATCTGGAAGATCCCGATCGCGGTATCCGTCTTGTCGATCGTGACCGCAAAGCAGACATACGCACCGACCGCGCGCTGACGGAGCGTCCATTCGATGAACCGCTCGAAGCCATCCACAGAGGTAGGCGGCGGCGAGATGAAGCGCGCGACTTCTTCAGTCGTCAACAGCGAGAACAGCGACGCCGCATCCGACAGACGCAGCTCGCGGAGAGTGACTCCCGCGCCGGTCAGCAGCGGCAGGCCCTGGCGCCAGTCCGTGGTGACCGCCGCCGCATCGCAAGACCTCGCGACGGCCGGTTGAAAGCGCACGTCGTGCTGGGCCAGTTCCGGTCGATAAGGCATCTTTTCCATGATTAGCCTCCGATCGAAACGGGTACCGAGGGATGAGAGGCCCGACGTGACCGGTACCAGCGGCACGACGTCGCCGAACTCGAGATCCAGACTTGGCAGCGGCTCGCTGTCATCATCGGGGAAGGTGACCGTGTCGTCGCCGGCATCGGTGCCCCACACGATGTTGTCGCCATCGGAGGTGCCCCACACGATGTTGTCACCGTCGGCCGACGTGCCCCACACGATGTTGTCGCCATCGCTCGCCGTGCCCCACACGATGTTGTCGCCGTCCGAGCTGCCCCAGATGACGTCGTCGCAGTCGGCACTGCCGCAATCGGTGCCCCACACGATGTTGTCGCCGTCAGCGGTGCCCCAGACGATGTTGTCGCCATCGGCCGCCGTGCCCCAGACGATGTTGTCGCCGTCGGCCGTGCCCCACACGATGTTGTCGCCGTCGCTCATCGTGCCCCACACGATGTTGTCGCCATCGGATGCGAGGGGCTTCGCCGCTCCCCAGAGGACGCCGTTCTTCCAGGCGTTGGCCGACGGCTTGATGACGCCGTGAGCTCAGGCGGTGGCTGCCCCAGATGATCCGGCGGCTCCACACTCTCTGGATCGGCATCTGATCACCCGGCTGCGGATTGGCGTAGTACTTGGCCAGACGGACCGCGCCGAGGGTGTTCAGGAATCCGGCGCCCTCACGGAGCGGGCTGTAACCCGGATAGACCTGCGCGGTGTATTGCAGCAGCGCCTTGATCAAGTTCGGCGTGAGGTTCGGGTTGGCCTGCAGCATCAGCGCGACCGTGCCGCTCACGACCGGCGCGGCCATGCTCGTGCCGCTCAGGGCCAGGTACGGCTTCGAACCGAGCCCGAGCGTGCCGCTGAGCAGCGAGGTGACCTTCTCGATATAGAAGGTGCTGCCCGGAACCGCCAGCGAGACGGTGCCGACGCCCGGCGCGACCAGGTCGGGCTTCGCTTCGAAATCGACCGCGGTCGGTCCCGAAGAACTGAAGTCGGCCATCTGGTCGTCGTTGCGCGTGAGCGTGCCCATCGTGCTCGAGGCGCCCACCGTGAGCACCCACGGCGCGTTGCCCGGCGCGGTGATGCCGCCGTACTGCAGCTGGCCCGCCGCGTTCTTGCCGATGTTGCCGGCGGCGGTGACGACCGTGATGCCCTGGTCGGTCAGCGCCTTGGTCGCCAGCGTGAGCGGGTCGGTCCAGTACCAACTCGGAAATGCGCGCACCGACCGACATGTTGACGACGCGAATGTTGTAGGTCTTCGCGTTCCTGGCCACCCAGCCGAGCGCCGAGATGATGTTGCTGATCGTGCCCTGGCCGTTCGCGTCCAGCACCTTCAACGACACGAGCGTCGCTTTGGGCGCGATGCCGGTCTTCTCGCCGTAGGAATCCTTGCCGTTGCCGGCGATAATCCCGGCGACGTGGCTGCCGTGGCCGTTGTCGTCGTAGGGCAGCGTCCGGCCGTTGACGAAGTCGACGAACTTGGCGACGCGCTGATTCCCGTACGGGAAGAGCTTCGACGTCGTGTTCGTGAGGTCGTCGTGCCAGTTCGTGATGCCCGAGTCGATGATCGCCACACCGACGCCAGCGCCGGTGTAACCCATCGTGTCCTGGACGGTGCGAGCGCCGACCGTCACCGCGGTCCGATAGTTGTGCGACTTGATCGGCCGGTCGAAGTGGACGGTCAGGACCCCCGGCTGATCCGACAGCTTCTTCAGCAGGCCGTTCGGCAGTTCCAGGACCCGACCGTTGATGAGATCCAGGTTGCTCGCGCGCGAGAACATCATGAACTCCGGCTTGAGCTCGGTGCCGGGTTTCAGCGTGACGATCACGCGCGTCCTGTTGATCGATCCGTTGCGATCCTTGGAGCGATCGCTCAGTTCGCTGTCGAGCCCCTTGTAAAACCTGACGAACTTTCCGGGCTCACCAGGTTTCCTGCGGTGAGCGTGGCGATAGTGCGTCTTGGCGTCCGCGGCGTTGGGAGCCATACACGCGACGGCTACGAGGAGTGCCGAAACGATCCGTTTCGGTCCCCAAACCGCTTTGTGTCTCCCGGTGCGGGATGTACGATGAAGTCATGGTGCCTATGGATGAGCAAGCGCTCGGCCATATCCGGTGACCTGTCTTTCGTGCATCAGATAAGGGCTCTATATCAATGATCTTACAGCTATGCTGACGCAGTTGATCCGTCGCGATGCTCCCGCAGGCGTCATGTTCCATATCAGCGCACGCGTTCAGTGAGAGACTGGTAAAATTGCCTATAAATGATTCTGTCTAAATCACTTAATGGCAGGTACCATCTTATTACCATATCGAACGTCAATAGAACACAATGTCCTATAAAGTCGTTTTGAAGTCATCAATGCTTCAGGGTAGCGTCGGAACATCGTCCGGCGCATAATCGCGCTCTCCTCTTTTCTCTCACACGGGTGCTCTGATGACCGTCTTCCGAAGTGCCGTGATCGCCGCTCTGCTCGCAGCCCCTGTTTTTTCCGGTGTCGTCATCGGCCGGCAGGACGCGCCCACCTACCAGGAACGCGATTTCCTGACGCGTGTCCGGCGACTGACCGTCGAAGGCAAGCGCGCTGGGGAGGGCTACTGGTCGCCTGACGGCAAGCGGCTGGTGTTTCAAAGCGAACGCGAGCCGGGGAACCCGTTCTACCAGATCTACGTGCTCGACCTGGAGAGCGGCGACACCAAGCGGATCTCGACCGGCATCGGCAAAACCACCTGCGCCTTCTTCCGGCCGGGCACCGACGAGATCGAATTCGCGTCCACCCACGCGGATCCCAAGTCCAAGCAGTATCAGGACGACGAGCTGGCGTTCCGGGCCTCGGGCAAGGAGCGGCGCTACTCCTGGGACTACGACCCGGAAATGGACATCTATAGCTACAGCGAGAAGACGGGAGCCATGAAGCGTCTGACGACCGCGAGGGGTTACGACGCCGAAGGCAGCTACTCGCCCGACGGAAAATGGATCGTGTTCTCCTCGATGCGCAGCGGCTACGATCACCCGCTCACCGACAAGGAAAAGAAGTCGCTCGAGGAAAATCCGAGCAATTTCGCCGACATCTACATCATGAAAGCCGACGGCACCGAGCAGAAGCGCCTGACCAACGTCTTCGGTTATGACGGCGGCCCGTTCTTCACGCAGGATGGCAAGAAGATCGTCTGGCGGCGCTTCGATGAGCAGGGTCTGATAGCCGACGTCTGGATGATGAACATCGACGGCAGCGATCAGAAACAGATCACGACGTTCGGTTCCATGAGTTGGGCGCCGTACATGCACCCCTCGGGCGAGTACATCATTTTCGCGTCGAACAAGCTCGGATTCGAAAACTTCGAGCTCTTCATGGTGGACACGGCAGGAACGAAGGAACCGGTCCAGGTCACCTACTCGCCAGGATTCGACGGCCTCCCCGTGCCCTCTCCGGACGGCAAGACGCTCGCCTGGACGTCGAGCCGCGCCGGCGGTTCCGCGGGCCAGCTGTTCCTCGCACAGTGGAACCACGCGAAGGCGATGGAAGCGCTGAAGAACGCCCCACCGAGAAAGCCGGCGAAGAAATCATGACCACGAAAAAGATGAAAGAGAACCGCGGAGCGCGCAAAGAATATTTTTCTCTGCGGTCTTTGCGATCTCCGCGGTTTCTTCTTTGGTCGTCTCCGCGCAGACGTCGAAGACGCGCGTGCACGTGGAAACCCTCGCATCGCCGCGGCTCGAGGGACGCCTCGCGGGATCCAACGGCGAGAAGCTCGCGAGCGACTACCTCGTCGCCGAGCTCCAGAAGATCGGCGCGAAGCCGCTGCCAGGACGGACCGGATTCCTGGAGCCGTTCGAGTTCACGGCAGGGACAAAGGACGGCGGATCGACGATCAGCGTGCTGCACACGCCGCCGAAGAGTGACAGCACAGGAGGCCAGGGAAGCGGATCCGTGCGTGCGCTCTCCTTCTCCGACAACGGCGACGTCGAGGGACCGCTCGTCTTCGCCGGCTACGGCATCGTCGTTCCCGACAGCCAGGGCTTCAGCCTACGACAGCTACGCGACGCTCGACGTGAAGGACAAGATCGTCGTCGTGCTGCGCTACTTCCCTGAGGACGCGGAGCCGAAGACGAAAGGGATCCTCTCGCGGTACGCCGATCTCCGCTACAAGGCGATGGCGGCGCGGCAGCACGGCGCGAAGGCGATGATCGTGGTCACCGGACCGAACTCGCCCAACGCCGGCGAGCTCGCGCCGATGACGTTCGACACGGCGATCGCCGGATCGGGGATCGTGGCCGTCAGCGTGACCGGCCAGGTCGCCAACCAGATCTTCGCGGCCGTCCCGGACAAGCCGCTCGCGACGGCCCAGAAGGCGCTCGACGATGCGAACCCCCACGCGACGGGCTTCGCGCTGCCGGGCGTGACCGCCAGGGTTCACGCCTCTGTCGAACGCGAGAAGCGCACGGGCCACAACGTCGTCGCGTATCTGCCGGCGACGGCACAAGTGACGACGGTCGCCAAGCCCTGGGTCGCCATCGGCGCGCACTTCGATCATCTGGGTCACGGCGAAGCCGGCAACACACTGGCCGGCAAGGAAGATGCGGGCAAGATCCACTTCGGCGCCGACGACAACGCGTCGGGATCGGCGGCGGTTCTCGCCATCGCGTCAACGCTGTCGAAGCAGCCTCGCAAGCGCAATGTGCTCGTCGGGTTCTGGTCGGGCGAGGAGCTGGGGCTCATCGGGTCGAATGCCTTCTCGACCGCGCCGCCGGTGCCGCTCGATGCGATCGCCGCCTATCTCAACTTCGACATGGTCGGGCGGATGCAGGACAACAAGCTCACCGTGCAGGCGGCGGGTTCGAGCCCCGCATGGGGCAAGATCATCGAGCAGGCGAACGTCGCCGCGGGGTTCGACCTGGTTGTGCAGGAGGATCCGTATCAGCCGACCGACGTCGCGACGTTCAACGCCGCGAGCATTCCGTCTCTGAGCTTCTTCACCGGCACGCACGGCGACTATCACAAGCCGTCGGACACGCCGGACAAGATCGACTACGAGGATCTCGATCGCGTCGTCGACTTCGCGGCGGCGATCGCCAGGCGCCTGGAGGATGCTGACGCCGCCCCGGCGTTCACGAAGGTCGATCAGCAGCTGCAACAAGGCGCCGGACGTGCGGGCGTGCGGTTGTTCACGGGCACGATTCCCGACTACTCCTCCGAGGTCAAGGGACTGTTGCTCGGCGGCGTCGTGGGCGGCGGCCCCGCGGAACAGGCCGGCTTGCGCAAAGGCGATGTGATCGTCGAAATTGCCGGGCAGACGATCTCCAATATTTACGACTACACCTATGCGCTCGACGTCCTGAAGATTGGACAGCCGGCGAAAGTGATCTATCATCAGAGACGGGAAACGGCTCGAGACGATGCTGACTCCCGGGGCGAGAAAATAAGCACAAAGCGCGAGAAGGTGACGCACTAAACGGGATCCGGCGACGCTTCCCGCATCACGTCCTTCGCCGCCTTGTCGTCACGCAGCGCGACGAAGGACGCGTGCCGGAGGCTTCCGTCGCGCGTCCATTCCGCGAAGGAGACCTCGGCGACCTGCGTGGGCTTGACCCAGCGCAGCGCGTTCATCTCGTCAGCGGTGATGCCATCACCCCAGTGCCCCGTCCTTGTCGACGGCAGGTTCGCGAACGGGCAGCGTGCAACTTCGAGATCTCGAATCCGCTCGAACACCTGTGCGCGGAGGTGCGGCGTGAAGCCGCTTCGGACTTTTCCGGCGCACATCAATCGGCGTCCGTCGTAGTAGCCGACAACGAGGGAGTCGAATGTCGCCGCGCTCGGCTTGAAGCCGCCAATCACCAGTTCCTGGCGCTGAGCGAAGCGCACTTTGACCCACGCATCGCTCCTGCGGCCGGCCGTGTATGTTGACCGCCTGCGCTTCGCGACCACTCCTTCGAGGCCGAGACCGCGCACGGCGTCGGCGATCTGCGCGGCGGTTCCAGGCAGCGGCTCGGACAGCAGCAGGTCGGATCCCTTGACCACGTCGCGCAACGAAGCGCGACGTTCGTCAAGAGGCATCCGGGTCAGATCGCGTCCGTTCAAGTGCAGCAGATCGAACGCGTAGTAGACGATGGACAGCCCTTCGGTGGCGGCATGATGAAGGGCCTGAAAGGACGGCCGGCCCTCGGAGTCGATTGCGACGATCTCACCGTCGAGAACGACGGCGGCCGCCGCGAGCGCCGCCGCGGCTCGCGCGACGCCCGGGAACTGGCGCGTGATGTTCTTGAGATTTCGCGAGGCGAGCGACACCGCCGGGCCTTGCTTGATGGCTTGTGCCCGGTAGCCATCCCATTTGACCTCGTACGACCAGTCCGCGCCGTCGGGCAACGTGACGGCAGACACCGCCATCATCGGGGAGAGTGGTTTCGGCGCAGGCAACGGAGGGGATTCTTTCAAAAAGATCCGATCTCCGCTACTCCGTTCCTCTGTGTGATCCCGTTGCCTCCGTCCGCTCCGTTCCCTATCGCCGGTTCAGTGTCGCGAGCAGCGCGTCGAGTTGACGGCGGATCTGCATCAGGCGTCCGCGATCGACCGCCACGGTGCCGCTGGGCGTTTCGTTGCTGCCGCTGGTGCCGACTGCCGCCGGCGTGGTCTCGGCCAGCAGGCGATCCACGGATTGCTGGATGTCGACGACCCGGCTCCGAATGTCGTCGTCGGTCGTTGCAGCCGTCGCCGGGCGAGGCGCGGCTGCGGGCGTGGAAGGATTCGATCGGGCGCTCGAAGCGGCCGGCGAGCCTTTGAGTGCGGACAGGAACGCCGCCGCTTCAGGCGGCGCGGACATCTCGCGCGTCGCGAGAATCGTGGACGGCGTCGCGCCGGCACCGTACGTCGTCTTGTTCGCATCGTCGTCCGGTCTCAGCACGCCGCCGGAGATGTCGATGCCGGCAAAGAGCCCCTTCGAACGCGAATACGAGAGGATTTCGGCCGTCATCACCGCGTCGGTGCTCAGGCCGCCGCGCCGCCCGACCGGTCCCGCCGCGACGGACGCGTCGGCGCCGAGATTCGTCTTGTTCTTGAGCAGCTTCTGAACGCCCGACTCGTTCATGACGAGAAGGACGAGGTCGGCCTGTTCCGCGCCCGCCTGGAATCCCCAGCTCCCCTTTGCCAGTTCCATGAAGACCGGAGCGCTCCATTGGTCGCCGGCGCGGCAGCTCATCACGCCTTTGCCGTATTCGCCGCCAATGATGAACGCGGCCTTCTTCAGCTCCGGAATCACGACGACGCAACGCGCACGCGTCCAGTATTCCGGCGCGATCTCGTTCCGAATCTCCTGAACCGCTCCGGCCGCCGCCGCGAGCCGCGTGGCTTCCGACGCCAACGCACTGCCTGCCATCCCGAAGATCGCCGCAGCGGCAATGAACTTCCTCATACCCACCTCTGGCGAAGAAACCTGCAACGCAATTGCCAAGTGCCTACAGATGGGCTGCGCCGGCGGCGGTATCATTCCAGCATGCCACCACGAAAAAAAGCCGTCCGCCGCAAGAAAGCCGCGCCCGCGTCCATCGGCCTCACCGCCGCGGAAACCCGGCTGACCGGACAACCCGATGTCGATCGACTGGCCGAGCAGATCGAGGCGGACGGCGGCGTCGTGGCCGGCCGCTACCGCGATCCGTTTGGCGGAACGCCGTTGTTGATGGCGGCCCTGCCGATCGAGCGCGTCGAACCGACGCCCTATCAGCGCGACGCCTCGGACGCGCACGTCAAGAAGCTCATGACGGTCATCGAAACGATCGGACGATTCCTCGATCCGATCGTCGTCGTCCGCGAGGAGGACCAGTACTTCACGCCGAACGGCAATCATCGTCTGCAGGCGCTCAAGAAGCTCGGCGTCAAGACCGTGATGGCGCTGGTCGTTCCCGATCCGGCGGTCGCCTTCAAGATCCTCGCGCTGAACACGGAAAAGGCGCACAACCTGCGTGAGAAATCGCTCGAGACCATCCGCATGGCGCGCGCGCTGGCCAAGCGCAGCGATGCCACCGAGGACAGCTTCGCGTTCGAGTTCGAGCAGCCGGCGTTCCTCACGCTCGGGCCCTGTTACGAGGAGCGGGCGCGGCTGAGCGGCGGAGCGTACCAATCGATTCTGCGGCGCGTCGACGCCTTTCTCGACGAGCCTCTCGGCAAAGCGATCAAGGAGCGCGATCGCCGGGCCAGGAAAATCCTGAAGCTCGACGACGCCGTGAGCGCGGCGGTCGAGAAACTCAAGGCCAAAGGGTTGACGAGCCCGTATCTGAAACCGTTCGTGGTCTCGCGCGTGAACTACACGCGCTTTTCAAAGGCGACGACGTTCGACTTCGACGAGGCGCTCGACAAGATCGTCGCGAGCGCGGCAAAGTTCAACGTCGATCGGATCAAACAGGAAGACGTGGCGAAGTCTGGTGGGGGCGCGCCGGACGAGGAGTAGCGCGCGGCATCGCCTCGATGAAGACGGAATCGCCGAACTCATGCCCTCGATATCCGCGCGCGATCATGGCAGCGACCATGCGATCGAGCGTGGCGTCGTCGGTGAACGCCCGCAGCAGCTGATAGTGGCTGGTCCCGGGCTCGTGCACACCTGAGAGGATCGCGTCCACCACCTGCAACCGAGTGGAAGGCCCGATGCGCTGATTGGCCAGGCCGGCGCCCGCGTGGACGGATCCATCGCCGGCCGCGGCGTGTTCGAGCGCCCGAACGACGGTCGTGCCCACCGCCACGATGCGGCCCCCTTGAACGCGCGCGCGTGCAATCGCCGACTCGGTCGCGGCCGGAATGTCGTATGGCTCGTCGAACGGCAGGAGGGCGTCCAGCGCGTCGTCGCCGGTCGATGAAATGCCGGCGGCGTGCGTCACCGTCGCGAACCCGATCCCTCTGGCACGCATCGCGTTCAGCATCCGCCAGTCCAGCGCGAATCCCGCCGAGGGCGATTCGAACGCGACCGGCGGCCCGGCAATCGCGGTCCAGACGTCCCATAGCGCCAGCGGCTCGGGAACATGCGCGTACTGGATCGGGCGTCCGTGCCGCGACAAGCCGGCCCAGATGCGCGTCCGAGCTGCCCTCGAAACGGAGCCGCACGAGGCGCGGGTGACCGAGCGTGGTCAACACGGTGGCGGCCAGTGGACCGAACACCACGCGATCGCCGGGTGCAAGGGGCGGAGGCGCCGCTCGATCTTCGGTGCGAGTGTGGAAGTCGCCTTCGCCAAACACGATCGCCGCGAACTCGTGCACGTCGTCGCGCGCGAGCGATTGACGGCCTGCCAGCCTCGCTTCGATCGCGCGTCCGCTGTTCAGATGCACGCCTTGCAGGCTCGCCGGCAGCGTCGCCGCGTCGTTGGCGATCACGAGATCGCCAGGCCGCAGGATGTCGGCCAGGGCCGTGCGGGGCCCGTCGACAACGCATCCGTTGCGATCCACGGCGAGCAGCTTCGCGTCGGCCGGGCGCTGGATCGGTCGATTGGCCGCGGCGATCATGCGGCGTGCCTCTCCAGGCACAGCGCGGTTGCGATGGCGTCCGCCAGCTCGCGCGCCGCGTCCTCGGGCCGCTTCAAGCTCGAGGGGTCGGCGTCGGGCACGGCCAACGCGTGAAGCGGAGTGTCCATATCGCCCGGATCCACCGAGAGGACGTGGACGCCGTCGGCCGTCAGCTCGGCGTCCCAGATTCGGCTCATGTGATGAAGCGCCGCCTTGCTCGCGCCATAGGCGCCCCAGGATGGATAGGCGTTGATCGCCGCGTCGCTGGACACGTTCAGCACGACGGCGCCGCCGCGTTCGCGGGCGGAGGCGGAGAGCGCGCCCAGCAGCGCCCTGGTCAAGCGGAAAGGGCCGAGCACGTTCGTGGCGAGCGCCCGCTCCAGTTCTTCGCAGTCGGTGTCGGCGAGCAGCTTCAACGGCGCCGGCCCGAGGTCCGAAGCGTTGTTCACCAGCACGTCCAGCCCGCCGAGCGCGCCGATCATCTGGATGGCGATCGGGTGGATGTCCTCTTTGAGCGAGATGTCGCCGACGATGCCGTGGGCGGCGGGATATGTCCGGGCGATGCGTTCGACGCGATCGCGCCCGCGGGCCACGAACGCGACGTCGGCGCCGCGCGCGAGCAGCTCGCGCACGAGCGCGAGCCCCAGGCCGGACGTGCCGCCGGTGATGGCGGCGCGCACGCCGCCGAACGGGGTCGATGAGTTTGTAAACATATTTATTTACCTAGTCGCAGTCTACCGCGGCGCCTTGACTTTGTAAACCTGTTACTTTACAAATGAGACATGCCGCCACTGTCGTTCCCGGCCGTCGAGCGTTCCACCCGGCGCGCCATCGTCAAGCTCCTGAAGACCGAGGGGGCGATGGACTCGGCCCGGCTCGCCAGGCGGCTGCGCCTGACGCCGATGGCCGTCCGGCAGCATCTCTATGCGCTGCAGCGGGAGCAGCTGGTGACCGCCGACGAACGCCCGGTGCCGATCGGGCGGCCCGCGAAACACTGGCGGCTGACCCCGGAGTCCGACCGGCTCTTCCCGGACGCGTACGCCGAATTGAATGTCGCGTTGCTCGATGCGGTCGGCAGCGCCTTCGGACCCACGGGGCTGCAGCGCGTCCTCGAGTCCCGGGAGGCGAAGCAGCGCGCGGACTACGCTCGACGAATCGCGCCGGCCGCGCCGCTGAAGGAGCGGCTGCAGCAGCTTGCCAGCGTGCGGACCGAAGAAGGCTACATGGCCGAAGTGCATCCCGCGGGCCCGGGCGCCTTCCTGTTCATCGAGAATCACTGTCCGATCTGCGCGGCCGCGACGGCCTGCCAGGGGTTTTGCGCGACGGAGCTGGATCTGTTCCGGAGCGTGCTGGGCTCCGACGCGTCGGTGGAACGGACGGAACACATCGTGTCGGGCGACCGGCGATGCGTGTACCGCGTGACGGCGAAGCCCCGCAAGGCCAGGCGGCGCTGAACGCGCCGTCCCGCGCAGCGCCGAACGATCGACGCCCGCGCCTCTGATACGATGACGCGGTGCTGACCAATGCCATGCCCCTTCGATCCGCGTCGTTCGCCCTGCTGCTGATGGCGTGCGCCAGCGCGCCCGCCGGCGCGCAGGCACGCGGCGCCACGCCGCCGAATCCCGCGCCGCCCGCCGCCGACTCGACGCCCAAGGTCGAGACCGCCGGCGCAGCAGAAGAAAAGATTTCCAAGACGACGCACACCATGCGGCTCGACGGCCGCGACATCAAATACACCGCCACCGCCGGCACGCTGCCGATCCGACTCGACAACGGCCAGGTGGCGGCACGCATGTTCTTCGTCGCGTACACCAAGGACGGCGAGGATGTGAAGACGCGGCCGGTGTCGTTCCTCTACAACGGCGGGCCCGGCGCCGCGACGATCTGGCTGCACATGGGATCGTTCGCGCCGCGTGCGCGTCGAGATGGCCGCCGAGGGCTTTCAGCCGGCGCCGCCATATCACCTGGTGGACAACGAGAACTCGCTGCTCGACGTCACCGACATGGTGTTCGTGGACGCGGTCGACACCGGCTACAGCCGCGCGGTCGCCGGCGTCGACAACAAGCAGTTCCACGGCGTCCGCGGCGACCTGCGCGCGTTCGGCGAGTTCATCAACGAATATCTGAAGACCTACAGCCGCTTTCCTTCGCCGAAATATCTGATCGGCGAAAGCTACGGCACGATCCGCTCCGCGGGTCTCGCGCAGGAGTTGCAGAACCGCCACGGGATCGAGCTGAACGGCATCACGCTGGTCTCGTCGCTGCTGACCTACCAGACGATCGCGCCGTCGCCGGAGAACGACGTCGCCTACGCCTCGCACATCGAGACCTACACGGCGACGGCGTGGTACCACAAGAAGCTGCCGGCGGATCTCGCCGGCGACCTGAAGAAGGCGGTCGACGCGTCGCGTGAGTTCGCGTTCGGCGACTACCTGACGGCGCTGGCGAAAGGGCAACCGGGCGACCGCGGCGGAGCGCAAGGCGACCGCGCAGAAGCTGGCGCGCCTCACCGGGCCTGTCGGTCGACTACGTCGAGCGCTCCAACCTGCGCATCGATCCAGGCCGCTTCCGCAAGGAGCTGCTGCGCGACAAGCGCTGGTCGTCGGCCGTCTCGACAGCCGCTTCACGTCGACCGAGGCCGACGCGGTCAACGACAGCGACGAGTTCGACCTGTCGAACAGCGCGCTGCAGGGACCGTACACCGCGATGTTCCAGGACTACGTGAAGAACGAGCTGAAGTGGGAGAGCGACCTGCACTACCCGACGTCGGGCAACGTGTATCCGTGGGACTGGAACGAGTTCCAGAACAGCTACATGGACATGACCGAGCCGCTGCGCTCGGCGATGTCGCACAACCCGAACCTGAAGATTCTCGTCAACATCGGCTACTACGACATGGCGACGGTGATGGGCGGCGCGGAATACAACTTCGCGCACCTCGGCTACGACCCGACGTTCATCGACCGCGTCTCGTTCACCTACTACGAGGCCGGCCACATGATTTACATCCGGCCGTCGGAGCACAAGAAGCTGAAAGCCGACATCGCGAAGTTCATCCAGGGGACGCGGAGCAAGACGTAGGCAGGATGGGCAGGATCGGGCGGTAGGGCAGGCATGGCGACAGGATCGAGAGAGGAGCGGCATGACGAGCGATCAACGTGCCGACGTTGGCGCTGCATCGCTTCCCGCCCTTGCTGCCTCTGCCTGCCCTTCCTGCCCTTCCTGCCCTTCCCGCCCTGTCGCGTCCGCCGAGACCGATCGTGAAAGGTCCCGAGCACGGCGCGCTCGTCATCGTCGGCGGCGGCAAGGTCGGCGACGAGATCCTCGGGCGGATGTTCGAGCTCGGCGGCGGCAAGGATGCGCCGCTCGTCGTGATTCCGACGGCCAGCGGCGCCGACGACTACCCGGCCGACTGGTCCGGGGCTGAAGATGTTCAAGGACTTCGGCGCGACCAACATCACGCTGCTCCACACGAAGGACCGCGACGGTCGCCGACTCCGAGGCGTTCGTCAAGCCGATCGCGTCCGCGAAGATCGTCTGGTTCGTCGGCGGCCGGCAATGGCGGCTCGTCGACTCCTACCTGCACACCCGCACTCAGCGCGAGATCGAGCGCGTTCTGGATCGCGGCGGCGTCGTCGCCGGATCGTCGGCCGGCGCCTCGATCATCTCGTCCTACATGGTGCGCGGCGCGGTCGAGAACAACTTCATCATGATGGCGCCCGGCTACGAGGAAGGCTTCGGCCTGATGAAGGGCGTCGCGATCGATCAGCACATGCTGACGCGCAACCGCCAGGACGACCTCGAGGAGGTCGTCGAGAAGCACCCGGACGTGCTCGGCATCGGCCTCGACGAGAGCACGGCGATCGTCGTCCAGGGACAGCAGTTCGAGGTGATCGGCGCCAGCAAGATCGCGATCCACGACGGCCGTATCGTCAAGGGCGCGCAGGAGCGCAACGGCGGCAAGAAGAAGTACTTCTTCATGGGCCCCGGCGAGAAGTACGACCTCACCAAGCTGGAACGCATCGGCAAACCGAAGCCGGCCGAACCGTAGTCAGTTTACGCCTCGTCCCGCGGCTGGAGAGCAGCGCGAGCTGGAGCGCGCCCATGATCAGGAAGCAGGGCGCCACGTAGAGCCACTCCTGCCCTTCACCCGACCACCGCGGCGATGGCAGGCGCAGACGCCGGCGCCGAGATAGCCGCCGGCGGTGACGACGATGAAGCGGTTGGCGCGGCGGACGGGATCGTCGTCGCGCGGCGGCAAACAGCGGCCGCTTGATCACCGAGCGCCAGACGCGGGACACGAAGAAGGCGACGAAGGCCGCCGCGGTCCACGGCACGCCGTCCTGCCAGCCGAACGACGAGCACCGCGGCCGCGCCGATCGCGAACAGCGTCAGCCAGAAGCGCGCGCAACGGCTACTGCCCCGCGGTCGTGCGCGCCGGCGTGCCCTTTCAGATAGCGGCCGATGAACTCCTCGAGGCGGTTGAACACGTAGAGATACCGCTTGTGCAGCAGCGGCTCGTGCGTGTCGTCGGTGAACACGATCACCTCGTGGTAGACGTTGTGCGCGCGCAGCAGCTGGACCAGGCCGGTCAGCTGCGAGAACTGCACGTTGCGGTCGTCGTCTCCCTGCTCGAGCAGCACCGGCGACTTCCAGGTGTCGATCGCCGAGATCGCCGACGAGCGTGTACGAGACGTTTTCCGGATCGAGCGAGCTGCCCCACAGGTGCACGCCGGCGAGATCGACGCCGACCTTGAAGATGTCGGAGTTGCGCGCCAGCGCCTGCGCGGTGAGCACGCCGCCGTAGGACAGGCCCCAGATGCCGATGCGGTTGGCGTCGACGTCCGGCCGCGTCTGCAGATACTTGCCGCCGGCGAGCACGTCCTGATACTCGGCGTTGCCGCGGCCGCCGGTGTTCGGCGCGGTGCGGAACGACTTGCCGTAGCCGATGCCGCTGCGATAGTTGATCGACATCACGACGTAGCCGCTGGCTCGCCAGCCACTGATTCACCGCGTAGGCGACGTGGTAGAAGTGCATGTAGTGGTAGCCGAGCAGCATCTGCCGCACCGGGCCGCCGTGCACGAACACGATCGCCGGCCGCTTCTCGCCCGGCTTCAAGTCCTTCGGCAGGAACAGCTGATTGTGAATCTCCGTGCCGTCGGCGGCCTTCGTCAGCACCAGCTGCGGCGTCGACCTCGGCGTCGATCGGAAACTGCGCGAGCGACGGGATAGATGTACTTCGCGGCGCCGCCGGATGCCGGCACGAGGCCGACGCCGAACGGCCGCTTCGCGTCGCCGCCGAGCACCGCGACGCGGCCCGACGCGCAGCGCCGCCGGATACGTTTCGATCGTCTCGCCCTTGGTCAGCTGCTCCGCCGCGCCGCCGGCGGTCGGCACCTTCCAGACATGACGCCGCTCG
This sequence comes from uncultured Acidobacteriota bacterium, assembly GCA_963794305.1. Taxonomy (GTDB): domain Bacteria; phylum Acidobacteriota; class Vicinamibacteria; order Vicinamibacterales; family CAVVIG01; genus CAVQFC01. The sequence continues at coordinate 100,683 of CAWCDQ010000032.1, forward strand.
ATGTCGCCGGCGTTGGTCGCGTAGAACAGGAACCGGCCGTCGGGCGACACCGAGGTCTGCTCCACCGCGCCCTCGCCCGGCGTCAGCATCACCGGCGCCGGCCGCGCGTGTCGACACGCTCACCGAATACCAGCGCGCCCACTCCTGCGGCTCGGCCTCGAAGATCACGTGATCGGCGTCGGTCCAGGTGATCGCGGCGATCGCGTTGAAATCCTTGTCGTCTTTCTGGTTGTGCCAGAACTCCTTGCCCTCGCCGGTCGCCACGTCGGCGACGACGAACGCCAGCGTGTAGCCGCCGGTGAACGCCGAGTCGAACAGCCCGGGACGATCGCTCGGCCGCTCGCCGGTCGCCTGTCCGCGCCCGCGGCCGCCGCCCCCGCGTCCGCCCGCCCCGCGCCGCCGCGCAGCGCGGTCAGCGGGTTGTAGGCGGGACCGTCGGGATTGCCGATGCTGCCCGAGCCCTGATGCGCCTGCTGCCCGAACGGCGTGCCCGGACGGCGGATGAACGCGACGCGCTTGCCGTCGGGCGACCAGGTCGGGCTGCTGTCGTGATCGACGCTCGGCGCGAGAAACGTGACCGGTTCGCGCGCGCACATCGTAGACGCCGATCAGCGAATGATCGACGCGGTTGCTGACGAAGGCGAACTTCGATCCGTCCGGCGACCAGACCGGCGTGCCGTTGGTCCCCCACGCCTTCACGAGCGGCGCTTCGAGGTCCGGCTAAAGCCGGACACTACCGATGCGGGCGCTGCGCCGGCTTGGCTTGGTTCCGGTTCCGGTAGTGTCCGGCTTCAGCCGGACCTGGTAGGCGTAGATCTGTCCGTCCTTCGCATAGGCGACCGTCTCGCCGTCCGGCGACAACGCCGGCGTCGTCCCTTCGCCCAGCTTCCACGCGCCGCCGCCCGTGGTGCGCGCGGCCCAGATCGTGCGCTGGCGCGCCGGCGGGATTCGCGGTCGGGTTCGCGACCCAGCCGTCGCGGTTCGGCTGCGTGCCGCGCACGAACGTCACGACCGCGCCGTCGTCGGAGATGCCGATGTCGCTCAGCTCGATGCCGTCGTCTTTCGTGACGTTGGTCAGCCGGACCGGCGCGAACGCCGGGCGCGGCGGCGGTGTAGACGTTGCGCAGGCCGTGCTCGTACGCGGTCCAGGCGATCCGTTCCGCCTTCTTCGCCGCGACGATCTCGATCGGCGTGCCCGGCGCAGGAACTGCTCGATCGTCGGCGACGACGGTCCGGCCGTTGACGCGCCGCGCGGCGCGAGCGCGACGAGCGAGACGAACGAGCACGGCAACAGCACGTTTCATAATCAGCTCCTCGTAGCAGGCCTGAGCCCTGCTCCAGGCCCTAGACCGCAGCTCCTCAGCTCCTAGCCCCAGCCCTAGCTCCTAGCCCGGCTTCGATAGAACGCAATCATGTCGAGCGACTTCGCCGGCTGCGCGCCGAGCTGCCGCAGCATCGTCGTCACCTGACCGCGATGGTAGCTGGCATGGTTCACGACGTGCTGCAGCATCTGCCAGAACGGCGCCGCGCCCGGCTGGCCGCTGAACAGCTTGAACTCGAACACGCGCGTCGACACCGGCCTCGCCGAGATCCTCGACGAAGGCGCGCATCTTCGCCTCGTGCTCGGTCCAGGCGCGCCGCACGGCGGCGAGATCGGCGAACGTGTCGGCTGGTCAGCAGCGTCGCGGCGACGTGCCGTGCCACCGCGAGTACCACGCCCATTCGGCCGCGTAGAGATGGGTCACCGTGTCGCGGATCGACTTGAAGCTGCTGCCCATGTCGCGGTTGACCTGTTCGGGCGTCAACGGCTCGAGCGCCTCGAACATCCGGTCGCGCGCCCAGTAGTGGTAGTCGAGCAGCGTCCGCAGATCCTGAAGGTTCATCGCATCACCACCGCATGAAGCAGCCGATCGAGCCGCGGGAACTCGCGGTCGAGATAGGCGTTGCCGCCGTCGAACAGCGGCTGCTGCTTGCCGGCGCGGATGCCGCTGCCGGACGATCTCGCCGTACTCGCTGTTCAGCGCGTCGGCGACGTCCATGCCCTCGACGACGCGGCCGAACGGCGCGAAGCCCTGCGCGTCCTGCGGATCGGACAGATCCTTCAGCGCGATGTAGACCTGCGTCGTCCGCGCGTTCGGCTCGGCGAACGCGAACGCCACCATGCCGCGCACGTTGGACTGCGTGCGCGGATCGTCGGGAATCGTCCGCGTCCGCCACGCGTCGCGACCGCCGGATCGCCGTTGATGCCGAACTGCGCCCACTGCCCCTTGACGACGCGGAAGAAGCGGTTGTCGTCGAAGTAGCGCGGCGGTGACCAGCTCGTAGAACCGATCGGCGCCGTGCGGCGCCCAGTCGCGATGGACCTCGATGACGATCGGGCCCTTGGTCGTCTCGAGGCGCACGCGAAACGCTGCCGGCGCGCGGTCTCGGCGAGAGAGCGAGCCCGCGCTCCATCCGTTCGCGCTCCACAGCTGCGCAGAGACCGACAGGCGACCAGCACGTCGCATGCCGGAATATTATCCGCGATCGCGATCGCGGTACATCGCCTTCTGGCGCCTGGTGCATCTGCTTCCACCGCCGCTTGTGCTCCGCGGCGGCCGCCTTGTCGTGTTTCCGCGCTTCGTACGCCGCCTCGCGCCCGAGCCGGTGGAAGTTCTCGAGCCGGTCGGCGTCCAGCCGGCCGGCCTCGACCGCCTCCCGAACCGCGCAGCCCGGTTCCCCGCCGTGCGCGCAGTCCGCGAAGCGGCACGCCGCCGCCAGCGACGTGATGTCGTCGAACGCGCCGGCGACCGCCGACTCGTCGGCCCACGGCTGCAGTTCGCGCATGCCCGGCGTGTCGATGAGCAGCGCGCCGCCCGGCAGTTCCACGAGCTGCCGCGCCGTCGTCGTGTGACGGCCTTTGCCGTCCTCGTCGCTGATCGCGCCGACGCGTCAGCACGTCGGCGCCGAGCAGCCGGTTGACCAGCGTCGACTTCCCGACGCCGGACGATCCGAGCAGCGCCACCGTCTGCGCCGGACGGAGGTACGGCGCCAGCGCGTCGAGGCCGGCGTCCTCGAGCGCGCTGACGTGCGACGACGTCGATCATCGGCAGGCGCGCGCGCACCGACGTCGCACGCGCCGTCCGGATCGTCGCAGAGGTCCGCCTTGTTCAGCACGACCACCGGCACCGCTCCGGCATCCCACACCATCGTCAGGTAGCGCTCGAGCCGCCGCGTGTTGAGATCCTGCGTCAGCGCCGTGACCAGGAAGATGACGTCGACGTTGGCGGCGACGACCTGCTCGTCGACCGCGCGCCCGGCCGCCGCGCGCGACACCGTGCTGCGCCGTTCGAGGCGGACGTGGATGATGCCGCCGTCGACGCCGACCCAGTCGCCGACGCGGGAAAATCGGCGGCGCTTGCGCGCCTCGTGACGAAACCGGCCGCTGACCTCGGCCCACCCGTCGGCGTCGCCGGCGATGCGATACAGCCCGCGCTGCTCCTCGACGATGCGGGCGAAACGAAGATCGGGCGCGGCGAGACTGCGCGGCCTGATGTTCGAAAAACGGATTCCAGCCATAGCGTTCGCGTAGAGACACGTCGACTCTCCTTCTGAAAAGCGATGAATTGTCAGGGGAAGAGAGGGACAGGTCCGCGTCGCTAGGCGAAAAGGCGGACCTGTCCCCGAGACGAACGTCGGCAAGTCTCATTGAACAGGCCCTCCTTTCGCGCGCTATCTTACCGATCTACTGATCCGGGACAACATGTCCTTGGCCTGGGCCGACCAGCGGCGCGTCGGGCGGCGCCAGCTTCAGGTATTGCTCGAGATCCGGCTTGGCGTCGGCCGGCTTGCTGGCCTGCATGCCGGCGTAGCCGCGGTAGAAGTAGGCGTCCGGCGCCGCCGGGAACCTGGCGATCACGCGCGTCAGCAACGCCGCCGCTTCGGCCGATCGGCGGCGGTTCAGCAGGTTCATCGCCGCGTTCACCATCAGGTCGGGATCGGTCAGCGCCGCCTCGTCGATGCGTCCCAGATAGCCCATCGCGCGCGGATAGTCGGACACTTCCATCGCGCTGGCCGCGGCCAGCTGCAGCAGGGTGGCGTCGTTCGGGTTCGCGGCGAGCGCGAGGTCGAGATACTTCAGCGCCTCGGGATGGTTCTTCTCGCGGCCGTAGGTGAACGCGATCGCGCGGTTGATGGCGGTCAGCTCGGGATGCGCCGCGAGCACGGTCAGGTATTCGGCGCGCGCCTCGGCGTTCTTGCCCGCCTTGAAGAGCCCGTCCGCCTTCGTCAGCAGCTCGGGACTGTTGTCGCGCTTGACGACGAGCACGGCCGGCGCGATTCTTGTCCGCCACCTGCAACGGCTGGCGAACGACGATGAAGTTCGGCGCGTCCACCTGCAGGCGCCAGTCGCCGGTCTTGATGTCGTTCGCCTCGAATTCGCCGTTCTTCTTCGTCGTCACGAAGAAGCCCGCGTTCACGTCCGCGAGCACGAAGCTGACCTTGGCGCCGGCGATCGGCTTGCCGGTCTCGTCGACGACCTTGCCCTTCACCGTCGCGGCGCCTTTCCACTTCGGCGGCGCCTGCGCCGGCTTGTCGTCATCGCCGCGGCCGCGGCGCTGCGCCGCTGCCGGCACCGGCCGCCGGGCGGCGATCGTGGCGGCAGCGATGAAAGCGACGAAAGTCCCTCGGCATCCCGGTGTCATGCGTCCTCGATCCAGAAAAGAAAAGGCCGGCGCCCAGGCTCGTCCTGGACGCCGGCCCCACGATTGTATCGAACCGCCGGCTTAGAAGTTCACCTTCAGGCCGAAGCGCGCCACGCGCGGCGCCAGCATCGTCGTGATGTTGCCGGCCGTCGACTGGTTCAGCCGCTCGACCTGCGTCAGCACGACGTTGTTGTTCATCATGTTGAACCAGTCGAAGTTGAGCGAGACCGACGGTTCCCGCCGAACGCGAGCGTCTTGTCGAGATGAATGTCGGTCTGGAACAGCGCCGGGTAGCGCAGCGCGTTACTCGGGTTCAGGAAAATCGCCACGCCCGCCTGACCGCCGGTGCGGTTGCCGGTCAGGATGTATGGGTTGTACGGGTAGCTGGAGTGCCCGTTGAAGTTGGCCGCGAAGTTGATCCCCCACGGGAACTGATACAGGCCCGACAGCTTGCCGATCACCGGCGCGTTCCGGCCGTTCGATGCGGTGGTCGTGGTGCTCCCACCCGAGTTTGGTTCGTGCCACTCGATGTGCTCCCAACCCGATCCCGCCGCTCTCGTAGCCGTTGATCAGATCGATCGGCGCGTGGTTGGTCGGATCGAGATAGTCGATGTTCACGTCGGGCTCGAAGTGGAGCTGGTGGTTCCACACGAGACTGCCGTTCATCATCCACTTGTGCGCCAGACGTTTGCGCGCGGTGAACTCAACACCGTTATACGTGTTGTATTTCGTGTCGTTGCGCAGGATGGTCTGGGCGTGCAGCGCGACGGCGCGCTGGTAGTAGATCCCGCTGTACGTCTGCGTGCCGCAGGTCGCCGCGTTGCCGCAGGTGGCCGTGAAGGTCGCCGGCGCGTATCCCTCGGCGAAGTCCTGCGTGCGGTAGGCGCCCAGCAGATCGTGATACTTCCGGTAGATGTAGCTCACGCCGACGCCGAAATTGGCCATCACTTCATGATCGACTCCGAAGATCAGCTCGTCGGTCATGTCGTTGTGCATGTTCGGATCGACGGTCGCCGGCGTGACCGCCGCCGACGGGTGCGCGGGATCGTAGTTCGACGTCGGCGTTGTGAGGAAGCCTTTGGCCAGGTCGAGTTCGTTGCGCTGAACGCTGTTGTCGCCGTTCAGGTCGCTCCACGCGTAGCGCAGCGTGGTCGCATTGGTCGGCTGCAGCGTGCTCGCGGTGTACATCCCGAGGCCGTAGTAGCGCCCCGCGTTGACCTTGAGCACGCTCTTGCCGTTGCCGCGCAGGTCGTAGGTAATTCCGCCGCGCGGCGACAGGTTGTTGAAACGCGCGCCTGAATCGGCGCCCGGGTACTGCAGGCCCGGCAACAGATCCGGCAGGATGACGTTGGCCGGCGTCGACGCGGCGCGGACGATGTCGAACTGGCGGTCGTAGCGCAGGCCGACGTTAATCGTCGCTTTGCTCTTCTTGTACGAGTCGTTCCAGTACAGCGAGCGGCCGTAGAGGATGTACGAGAAGTCGCTGTCGCGCTTGATGTCCGCCTCGTTGCACAGCGCGGTGACGCCGCCGACAGTGCAATTGGCCTGATTGACCGTCGAGCGGATGCGAGTGTTGGCTCCGCCGCCGAACGTGGTCAAGGATTCGACCGGCGAGCGGCGGTAGGCGAAACCGAACTTCATCGAGTGATCGCCGCCGAGGAGGTTCGACACGAAGTAGTTCGCGTCCGCCCGGATGTCGTCCTGCGGCCGGTGCGTGTCGTAGTTCCCGCTCGCGGTGTTACGGTCGAAGAAGCCGGTGTCGATGAATTGAATCGCCTGCACGTCCTTGAGGCCGTCGTTCTGGAAGAACTGGCCCCAGTTCTCCGAGATGTGCAGGTACTGCGCCGTCATCGTCAGACGGTTGGTGACGATCCACTGGTGCTCACCGCGGTAGAAAATCGTCGGACCATCCTGCCGCCGCGTCGTGATCAGCGGATGGAAGGCGTCGGCGCCGCGCGCGTTGCGCGTCTTGATGCCGTCGGTGACGGTGAACGTCGATTTGTTCGACGGCGTTCTCCTGGAACTGGAGCTTGCCGTTGTAGTTGATCAGCACCGTCTCGTCGGTCTTGTAGCAGTCCCACAGATCCTTGACCGCGTACTGATACGCGCCGTTGACCTTGGTCGAGGCGTTGTTGGCCACTGTCTGGCAGGTCGGCGTCGAGGTATCGAAGAAATTCACCACGCCGACGTGGATCGTGTTGTTCGACATCGCGCCCCAGAACCAGGCCTTGTTCTTCTTGATGGGTCCGCCGATCTCGACGCCATAGTCCTTGATGTCCTGGATCGGGTTGCCGCCGGTCGCGCCCGAGATCGCGCTGCGTGTCGGTGATGTTGTTGGCCTCGAACTTCTGTTGGTGTCGAAGAAGCGGCCGGAGCCGCGCAGCTTGTTGCCGCCGCTCTTGGTCACGAAATTGATCTGGACGCCGGCGCCCTGCTGCGACGCGTCGCTGCCGCCTGTCGTGATCTGGATCTCGTCGAACGAGTCGAAGTCGAAGTAGGTCGGCGACGAGTTGCCGGAGGCGATGTCGCTGATCACGGCGCCGTCGATGTTCCACTGCTGGTTGGTGCTGCTGCCCATCGCGCTGAACGACGTCTGCTGGCCCGAGAGGTTGCCGCCGACGTTCGAGCCGCTCATGAGGACGCCCGGCGTCTGCTCGAGGATGACCCACGGATCGCGCGCCGACGGGATCTTGTCGAGCGCTTCCTTGTTGAAGCTCGCCGAGATCGCGGTCGATCGGGTGTCGACCACAGGGCTCTCGCCGCTGACCGTCACGGTTTCCTGGACGGTGGAGATGTCCATCTTGGTGTCGATTTCGGCGTTGAAGCCCGCCTGGATGACCACGCCGTCGCGGATCGTTTTCTTGAAGCCGGTGAGCTCGAACGTCACCGTATAGGTGCCGATCGGGATGCGCGGGAATCGATAGGCGCCGCTCTCGGTGGTGGTGGCGACCTGCGGCTGAATCAGCGCAGATCCGCTCAGCGTCACCGTGACGCCCGGCAGCACTGCGCCGGTTCCGTCAGTGGCCTTTCCAAAGATCTCGCCGGTGCTTACCTGCGCCAGTGCCGGTACTACCCCGGCCAGCAACAGCAAACACGCGAGCACACTCCCGCGACGTTGCGCTCCGCTCATACATCCTCCCGGGGCACGGCGGCCCCACGCCTTTAGGTCTTGCAAACCGAGCGTTGTTCGATTTCAAACAAAATTTCGAAAACGAACAGCGTTCGGTGACAAGAGGATATGAGCGGGTACAAATGGATGCAACTACTTTGGAATAGTATTTTCCTGGTGAGCTACTGCGTCAGGTTCAAGTTATTGGATGCGTCGACCGTCTCCTCATTCTTGTCGGACTCCTGACCGCAGCTTGCGTCACGAAATCATCCGATCTGGTTCAGGCATCTGACCGCAACGTCCTGCTCGTCACCATCGACACGCTGCGCGGAGACGCCCTTGGCTGTGATGGTGGTCCGGCCAGGACGCCGAACATCGACGCGATCGCTGCCGGCGGGGTTCGTTTCTCATTCGCACATGCTCAGGCGGTCGTCACGCTTCCCTCGCACGCCAGCATTCTTACAGGCTTGTATCCGTTTCAGCATGGCTACCGCGAGAACAGCGGATATCGGCTGACGCCGGGCGTCCAGACTCTCGCCTCCCGGCTGAAGGCCAACGGCTTCAGCACCGGCGCGTTCGTGGGCGCCTTCCCGCTCGACGCGCGGTTCGGCCTGACGCCGGGCTTCGACACCTACGACGGCCGCTTCGACGATGTGGGAAGCGGGGCGGAGTTCCTGCTGCCCGAACGGCCGGCCACGGTCGTGGTGGATCGAGCGGTGCGATGGATTCAACAACGCCAGGGCCGCTGGTTCGCCTGGGTTCACGTCTACGATCCGCACGCGCCCTACCGTCCGCCTCCGCCATTCGACAAGGAGTACGCCTCGCAGCCGTACTACGGCGAGGTCGCCGCCGTGGATCAGGCGCTCGGTCCGCTGCTGACAGCCGCGCGCGGCGCGGCGCGGCCCACGCTCGTCGTGCTGACCGGCGATCATGGTGAGTCGCTCGGCGAGCACGGCGAACTGACGCACGGCCTGTTCGCCTACGAATCCACGCTCCGCGTGCCGTTGATCGTCGCGGAGGTCGGCAACGCCGCCGGCGCGCGTCCCCCGCAGGACCTGCGCGAGGTGTCCGACCAGCCGGCACGCCACGTGGACATCGCGCCGACGATTCTCGACGCGCTCGCGCTCCCTGTCCCGCCCGAGCTGCCGGGCCACACACTGCGCACGCGCGCGGATCGCGAGGGCGGCGCCACCCGCGCCTCATATTTCGAAGCGATGGAATCGATGCTCGACTTCGGTTTCGCGCCGCTCGACGGCGTGCTCGCGGGACGCGAAAAATACATCCGCCTGCCGATTCCCGAGCTCTACGACCTTGCCGCCGACCGCGTCCGAGAAGAACAACCTTGCCGACAGCTCCGGCGAACGCGTTCGCGTCCTTGCCGCGCGCCTGAACGACTATCACGCCTCGGCTCCCGGCGAGAAACAACCCGAGTCGCCAGAAGTCGCCGCTCGACTCCGTGCGCTCGGCTACGTCTCGGGTTCGGCGGCGCTCAAGTCGACCTACGGCGAACGAGGACGACCCGAAGCGCCTCGTGGACATCGATCGTCTCATGCACGAGGCCGTGGCTCTGGACGACGAGGGGAAACTCGGTGAGGGGATCGCGCGCTACCGGCACATTCTGTCCATGCGCCGCGACATGATGGCCGCGTCGCGTCATCTCGCCTTCGATCTCTGGCGTGTCGGCGATCTGAACGCCGCGATCGCGACGCTGCGCGACGCCTTCGCCGCAAGCCCGCCGACCGCAGGCGCGAAAATTCAGCTCGGCACCTACTTGAGCGAGGCCGGCCAGACCGCGGCGGCGATCGAGATGCTGACGCAGGCGGTGGCGAGCGAGCCGACGCTCGACGCGTTGAACGCGCTCGGCATCGCCTACGCGCGCAACGGCCGCGGCGCCGACGCGCTCGCCACGTTCGCGCGCAGCCTGGCGATCGATCCGGGCAACGCGATGACCTTCGAGAACATCGGCGCGGTCCACCTCGACGCGGGACGTCTCCCCGACGCGAAGCGCGCCTTCGAGCAGGCCATCGCGTCCAACGCCGATTCGTCTCAGGGGCACGCCGGTCTGGCGATGGTGGCCATCCGCCAGGGCGATCGCAAGACGGCGATCGCGCGATGGGAGCGCGCGGTCGCGCTGCAGCCGTCGAACTTCGACGCGCTCTACGATCTCAGCGTGCAGCTCGTTCAGGACGGCCGTCCGGCCGAGGCCCGGCCCTACATGGAGCAGTTCGTCAACACCGCGCCGCGCGGCCAGTACGGCAAGGACATCGACAAGATGACCGCGGCGCTCGCGCACCTGCGATAAGAAAAACCGCAGAGAACCGCAGAGACCGCTAAGCACGCGGAGACACTTTGTGTGGCGTCTCGTTCCTGGGACGCGACCGTCCCGCGGGCGGTCACTATGGTGCGGCGCGATCCGGAAGAAATGGCACATGAGCAGAGACTCGAGAGAAAAACGTCTCTCTGCGTTCTTTGCGGTCTCCGCGGTTTCTTCTTTTCGTTGGCACGGGCGATGCTCCGGTCTACATACCCATGTCGGACATCAGAGCCGCTCTCCGCGCGCTGCGGAAAAGCCCCGCGTTCACGCTGGTGGCGGTCGTCACGATCGCCGTCGGGATCGGCGCGACCACGACGTTGTTTTCCGTCTACGACCGTCTCGTCCTCAACCCGGTCACGATTCCGCATCCCTCGTCGCTGGTCGCGATCTGGACCAAGAACCAGGCGCTCAATTTCAACGCGCCGGCCTTGTCGTGGCCGCGCTACGAGGATCTGCGAGACCACGCGAAGTCGTTCTCGTCGATCGGCATTTCGGCGTTCGACAACTTCACGCTGACGGGAAACGGCGATCCCGAGCAGCTCAATGGACAGCGCGTCAGCGCAACGTTCTTTCCCACGCTCGGGATCCTGCCGGTGCGCGGCCGGAATTTCACGGCCGACGAGGACGTGCCGAACGGGCCGGCGGTGTGCATCATCAGCCACGAGCTGTGGCAGACACGCTTCGGCGGACGCGCATCGATCGTCGGTGAGAACATCACGCTCAACGGCCAGTCCTGGCAGGTCGTCGGCATCCTGCCGCCGCGCCTCAGCCCGCCGTTCGGACAGGTACAGCTCTTCGCACCGCGGGTCTTCGAAATCGGCGGCCTGACGCCGGTTCAAATCCAGGCCGGCGCCGGATACGCGCAGCCGATCGCACGCCTGCGGCCGGACGTCTCGCTGAAGCAGGCGTCCGACGAACTGGCCGCGCTCGGACGCGCGTACCACGAGCAGTTCGCGTCGCGGCTCGATGCGAACAACATCAGCGAACCGCGGATGTACGTCGCGGCGCTCGTCGGCACGCTCGAGCCGGCGTTCTACACGCTCATCGGCGCGGTCAGCTTCGTCCTGCTGATCGCGTGCGCCAACGTCGCGTCGCTCTTCCTTGGACGGCTCACCGCGCGCCACAAGGAGATTGCCGTTCGGCAGTCTCTCGGGGCGACCCGAGCACAGGTTGTCCGGCAGTTCCTGATCGAGAGCCTCGTCTTCTCGCTCGCCGCCGGAGCGCTCGGCGTGCTGGTCGGTCTCTGGTCCCTGTCGGCCATTCAGTCGACCATCGCCGCGCAGCTGCCGCCCAACACGATCCTGACACTCAACTGGCGCGCGCTCGTCTTCACGGGCAGCGTCACGCTGATCAGCGCGCTGCTGGTCGGCCTCGTTCCGGCGCTGCAGGCATCGAAGGCACGGCTCGTCGACGTGCTGAAGGACAGCGCGCGCGGATCGTCGAGCGAGCGCGCCGGCCGCTTCCGCGCGGCGCTGATCGTCGGCGAGGTCGCGCTGTCGGTCGTGCTGCTGGTCGGGTCGAGTCTCCTGCTCATGAGCTTCATCAAGCTCCAGCGGACACCGCCAGGCTTCGATCCCACAGGCGCGGCCGCCGCGTTTGTCGGCGTACCTCTCACGCGCTACAAAGCGCCTGCGCAGCAGACCGAATTCTTCGACATGGTCATCGAGCGCCTGCGCGCGACTCCCGCGGTCACCGACGCGGCGATCGCACTCGGGCTGCCGCTGGCCGGCAACCCCCGGGCACCGTATGCGGTTGGCGGGAGGCCCGTACCCGCGCTGCCCACACGCGCGCTCGCCGGCTTCGCCATCGTCAGCGAGAACTATTTCCGGCTGATGCGGATCGGCCTGGTCGAAGGGCGCGCGTTCCAGGCCGGCGACCGCGACGGCGCGCCGTTCGTGTGCATCGTCAACGAGTCGCTGGCACGGCATGTGTTCCCCGGCGAGTCAGCGCTCGGCAAGACCCTCCTGCGCGGACGCGACGCCGAGGTGAAAAGCGAGATCGTCGGCGTGATTCGCGATGTCAAGACGAACGGGTTGAACGCGCCGGTGCCCGACGAAATCTACTATCCGGCCGCGTCAGCTGCCGAGAGCGGGCATGAACGTGATCGCCCGCACCGGCGGCGATCCGGCGGCGCTGCAGGCCATCATCCGCAGCGCGGTGGCGGCGGTGGACAAGGATCAGCCGACATCGTTCTTCGCCACCTTCGAAACCAACGTCGCCACGAGCCTCGGCACCCAGCGTATCGTGGCGTCGCTGACGACGATCTTCGCGGGGCTGGCGTTCGTGATGTCGGTGGTGGGTCTCTATTCAGTGCTGGCGTACGCGGTGTCGCAGCGGACCGCGGAAATCGGGATCCGGATGGCGCTGGGGGCACAGTCGGTACAGGTGATCCGCCTGATCATGCGCAGCGGCCTGGAGCTGGTCGCGATCGGATTGGTGTTGGGTCTCGCCGCCGCGGCCGGCGCCGCGCGAGTCATCCAGACGCTGCTGTTCGACGTCCGTCCGCTCGAGCCCATGGTCTACGGCGGCGTCGCGGTGACTTTCGCACTCGTGGCTGCGCTGGCCTGCCTGCTGCCGTCAGTGCGCGCGTCGCGGATCGATCCGATCATCGCGCTAAGGGCCGACTGAACAGCCCCGCGCACCGAGGCACCAAACAGGCAGACGGCCCTGCGTTCCATCGTTCGTCACGAGCGCCGTTTCGGCCGGCTCCGCCGGCCGACGCGATGCGTTGGGATCTGCAGCGTGCGCTCTAAACCTCGCTGGCCCTGTGGTTAAGAATCTCTGTGAAAAAGCGTGTCTGCGGTCTTTGCGTGCTCGGCGGTTTCTTCCGTGTCGTGTTCTATCTGCCCGTCAGCGGCGTGATCGCATTGCCGATCGCGCGGTTGAATGCGGGCACGTCGCGGTCCATCAAGGTCTTGTAGTCCGACTTTGCGGTATTCAGATCCTTTTCAATCGACTCCATGACATTGACCGATGTGTCGGTCGGCGGAAAGTCGGCGCCGCCCGACACATCTCCGGCTCCTGGTCCGACCTCGCCGTTGAGCCAGATCAAGTTCATGTAGACGCGATACGCCTGCTGGAAATACTTGTCGTCGCTGGTCATCTGCGCCGGCTCGAGCAGCTGCGCCTCGACATCGAACAGCTTCTTGTCCATGTCGGCGATCTGTTTCACCAGCGCCTCCTTCGAACGGTCGTTCTTGTACGCCTTCGTCACGTCCTCGAGCTGCTTGCGCATCACTTCGATCGTGTTCACCATGTCGGCGGCCGCCGAGATGTCGTCGCGAAGCCTGAGCTGCAGCTTGACCGACAGATCGAGATCGGCGACCGTCGTGGGAATCTTCGGATCCTTCAGAATTTCAATCGCCTGAGAAGAAGACTGACCGTCGACCGTGAGCTTCACGGTGTACTTCCCCGGCACGACGAGCGGCCCAACCTGTGCCGGCTCCAGTCCCCAGTGCGTGACCGGCCGCGTATCCTGACCGCGAAAGCGCGGCTCTTCCCAGATGTGCGGGTTCTCCGGCGGAGTGGTCCGCATCGCGATGAGCTTCGGCGGCTCGTACCGCAGGTCCCACGCCACGCGATTCAGGCCGGCATGCGGCGTCGACCGCAGGTCGCGAACGACCTTCCCCTCGCCGTCGAGCGACCTGGAGCTGAACGGCCCCGCGCGGCTCGCTTTTCAGCGAGTAGTTGATCAGCGCGCGGCTGCGCTGCGACCAGCGGTACGTCGATCGCGGCGAGAAGAGATGCGCGGCCGCGTCGGTTGTCGCCGGCGTCGCCTGCTCGAGCGGCGTGATGTCGTCGAGCACATAGAGCCCGCGTCCGTAGGTCGAGATCGCCACGTCGTGAAATTGTTTCTGCACGACGATCCAGCTCACCGGGGCGTGCGGCAGCCCCGCCGCCAGTTCGGTCCAGTGGGCGCCGTCGTCGGTCGGAATAGAAGAAACCGTGCCCGGTGCCGGCGAAGATCATCCCGGCCTTGTTCGGGTTCTCGGCCACCGCCTTCACGTAGGACAGCGGATGCGCGTTGGGCAGATCGCCGTTCACGCGCTTCCACGTCGCGCCATAGTCGGTCGTCTTGAAGATGTACGGCTCGCGGCTGTCCATGAGGTGCGCGTCGACCGCCACGTACGCGGTTCCACCGTTGAAATGCGACGGCTCGATTTTCGAGATCACGCCCCACGCGGGAAGACCGGTGACGTTCTTCGTGACGTCGTTCCACTTCTGGCCGCCGTCGCGGGTGTACCAGATCTTGCCGTCGTTGGTCCCGGCCCAGATAAGGCCTTTCTCCACCTCGGACGTCGCAATCGCGAAGATCACTTCCGGTGCGAACTGTCCCAGGTTGTCGCCGACAAGGCCGCCGGACGGACCGATGCGGCTCGCGTCCTGCGTGGACAGGTCCGGGCTGATCACGCGCCAGCTCTGGCCGCCGCTATTGGTGTGAAAGATGACGTTGCAGCCGTAGTAGACGTTGTTGTGATCGAACGGATCGATCGCCAGCGGCGCCGACCAATGGCAGCGGTACTCTGGAATCCTGCGGCGGCGCGTCGAGCGTGATCATCGCCGGAGCGACCGAGCGCGCGATCTTCGTGCGGTGATCGTAGCGAGTGACCTTGTTCCCGTAGCAGGTCGACCACACGATGTTCGGATCGGCCGGGTCGGGCGCCGTGAAACCCGACTCGCAGCCGCCCAGGCCGTGGTCCCATTGGTTGCCGGAGCCGTTGTAGCCCGCGCCGGCTCCCTCCGAGGCAATCACCGAGCCGCGCATCGTGCCGTCGTCCTGCATGTTCGAGTACACGTAGTAGGGCACCTGGTTATCGACGGTCACGTGGTACATCTGGCCGATGGGCAGCGTCACACGCTGCGTGCTGCGGCCGTGCTGCGTCGTCAGGGTGATGCCCGCGTCGTGCGTGATCGCGAAGCGATCGGGATCCTTGGGGTCCCACCAGATATCGTGGTTGTCGCCTCCCCAGGGAACAGTGCGGAACGTCTGGCCACCGTCGACCGACTGAAAGAAGGAGCTGTTGGAGATGAGAATCTCGTCCTCGTTCGTGGGCGAGACGGCGAGGTGGATGTAGTAGCCGGCGCGGCCGATCAGCTCGCGTGACCAGTTCACCACGCGCCAACTCGCGCCGCCGTCGTCGGAGCGCCATACGGATCCCTGATCCTTGGTCTGGATCAGCGCGTAGACACGACTGGAGTCGCTCGGCGCGACCGCGACGTCGATCTTCCCGAGCGGCGATTTCGGAAGCCCCGCGGCTTCGACCTTCGTCCACTTGGCGCCGCCGTCGCGCGAGACGTAAATCCCGCTGCCGGCGCCTCCGCTGAGCATCGCCCAGGGGTGCATCTCGACTTGCCATGTGCCGGCCCAGATGGTGCGCGGGTTCTTCGCGTCCATCGACAGACCGGAGCAGCCGGTGTTCTCGTCCACGAAGAGCACGCGCTCCCAGTGCAGGCCGCCATCGGTCGTGCGATAGACGCCGCGCTCCTGCTGCGGCGCCGTAATGCGTCCGACTGAACAGGCAAACACCACGTCGGGATTCGTCGGGTGGATCAGGATGCGACCGATGCGTCCGGTCTCGTCGAGGCCCATGTGCGTCCATGTCGCGCCCGCATCCACCGACTTGTAGATGCCATCGCCGATCACGTCGCTGTCGCGGATGGCCCATGCCTCGCCGGTACCGGCCCAGATCACCGTCGGATCGGATGGAGCCACGGCCAGCGCGCCGATGGCCGCGACGCCGAGCCGATCCGACACCGGCACCCAGCGGATGCCGCCGTCGGTCGTCTTCCACACGCCGCCCGACGCCGCGCCGGCATAGTAGATCGACGGATCGCCGGGCACGCCCGCGATCGACGCGACCCGGTTGCCGACGACCGGCCCGAGAAAGCGAAACGCCAGACCCTCCGGCTGCGCGCCGCCGCGGCGCTGCGCGTTGATCGAGACCGCGAGTAAGGACGCACACAGGGCGCCGAGGAGGAGACGCGAGATCTTCATGCCGTTATTGTAGGCGGGGCGCCGCCGGGTCCAAAAGGACCGGCGCGTGACGAATTCGTTGCGTTGACGTGGGCGACGTGTAGTACATAGTCGCGCGCTTGCAGTGCGCTTCTCTTGGCAAGGGACATGAACCGCGTACGATCGTGGTGGCTTACCGCTCGCGCCTTGACGGCCTTTCTGGCATTGGGCGGGCTACTGCCGGCAACAACGCTCCGTCGTGAGCGAGACCTGAAGCCGGACATCCCGCGGACGTGGGACGATGCGGCGCTCGCCGAGTGGGCGACGCCACTCGCTGCTCTCAACGTGAGACCGGCGACGATTTCGGCCAAAGAGTATACGCGCTTCCAACGGAGAACCTGCGAACCTATCCGGCCTACTTCCCCGGTCGGGAACCGGCCGGCTACTGGGAGATGCTGCAGCACGTCGGACCGAAGCCGTTAATCGATCCGCGCAAGCTGAAAAGCGAAGGCGATTGGGTCGAGGCGGGACGGCAGGTCTTCGACGAGCTTGACGATCTCCACCTGCGCACGTTCGATCCAAAGTTCATCGCGGCGGCACGGAGCCGCGAGATCCTGGAACGGACGCGCGTCCGCCCGCTACCCGACGGAACGGTCTTCGGGATGCGCTGGGTGCCGACGTCGCGCGGCGTCGCGCTGAGCTTCTCGAATTGCAGCTTCTGTCACGTCATGTACCTTCCCGACGGGACCCGCGTGCCCGGTGCGCCGTTCAGAACCACCGCGCCACGACCGCCGGATCGATACCCGTTGATGCCGCTGATCAGTCAGGTGCAAGTGGCCAAGCGGGTGGTGACCGGGGCGCCGCCGTTCTTCATGGGGCCGGAACCCATCGGCATGTGGTTGTACCAAGCGTACGGGGTCCCATGGCGACCGAACGACATCCACGAGCAGCTGAAGACGTTCAGCCAGGATCAGTACCGAGGAACTGGACGTCGCATCGCGCAGCAGCGGTGGAATTGCCAGGTGGAATGGGAGCCTGTACTACCCCGCGAAGGTGCCGGATCTGATCGGCATCAAGGACCGGAAATACATCGATCACACCGCGACGCATCTTCACCGGGGAATCGGAGACTTGATGCGCTACGCCGCGCTCGTGAGCTCCGCAGAAGCGGCCGACTTCGGTCCATATCACATGCTGTCGAAAGATACGCATCGGACTCAGGCGCGCTCTGTCCGACGAAGCGCTCTACGCGCTGGCGCTTTACGTCTACTCCCTGCAGCCACCGCATAATCCGAACAGGTTCGATGCAAAGGCTCAGGCAGGCGAGATTATCTTCAGGCGGGAGGGGTGCCCACGGTGCCACACGCCGCCGCTCTATACCAGCAACAAGCTCACGCTGGCGCAGGGATTCGAAGCGCCGCCCGACGTTCCGGCCACGCTCGACATCCTTCGAATCTCAGTGGCGACCGATCCGAACCTTGCACTGATGACCCGAAAGGGAACTGGCTACTACAAGGTGCCGTCGCTCAAAGGCGTCTGGTACCGCGGGCGTTACACGCACGACGGCTCGGTCGCGACGCTCGAGGAGATGTTCGATCCGGACAGGCTCAAAGACACCCATGTGCCCGGCGGATGGCGACCGTTGGGCTCAGAGACCCACGCCATCAAAGGGCACGAATTCGGACTACGTCTCGAGCCAACCGAGCGAGAGGCGCTCATCGCATTCTTGCGCACCTTGTGAGGCACCGATGGCGAGCCTGCATGACGCCGAGGAGGAGACGCGAAATCCGGCGCATCACTCTGTTCGAAGAGCGACGGACGGATCGACGCCGGCCGCGCGCCGGGCAGGAATGCCGCACGCGGCCAGCGCGACCACGAACAGGATGGCCGTGGCCAGGCCGAAGCTGGCGGCGTCGAACGCTGCGACGTGAAACAACAGGCTGCCGAGCGCGCGCGCGCTGGCGGCGGCCGCAGCCAGACCGATCGCGGCTCCGATCGCGAACAGCATCGCGCCGTGCCGCAGCACGAGCGTCACGATCTCGCCGCGACGCGCGCCAAGGGCGAGGCGGATCCCGAACTCGCGCCGGCGCTGGCCCACCGCGTACGCGATCACGCCGTAGACGCCGATGCTGGCCAGGAGCACGGCGATCAATGCGAACGTCCCGAGCAGCGCGGTCTGCAGCCAGCGCTGCCCGAGCGAGCGAGCGACGACCGCCGCGAGCGTGCGCGCGTCGTAGACCGGCTGCTCGGGATCGACCGACGCGAATCGCCGCCGGCGAGCGGCCGCGCCAATCGCCGCCGGATCGGTCTGCGTCCGCACAACCAGCGCCATGCGATCCTGCGTCCGCTGCTCGAACGTGAAGTAGATCTGCGGCCGCATGTCCTCGTCCAGCCGATCGTGGCGGATGTGTCCGACGACGCCGACGATCGTCAGCCACGGCGGGCCGGCGACCGGAATGCGCACGCGGCGGCCCGACGGGATCGGCGTCGCCAAACAGGCTTCGCCAGCCGACTCGTCGATGATCGCGACCAGCGGCGCCGCGTCGTCGATCGCGTCGGTGAAAGCGCGGCCGGCCACGCATCGGAATCTCGCATCGTCCGGAAATAGTCCGGCGTGACCGATGCGGTAGTCGACGTTGCCAGGCCCGGCGGCTTGGGCGTCGATCGCCTTCGAACTCGATCTGCCGGTCTGCGCGCCGCCTGCGAGCGGCAGCCGGTTGACCGACGCGGCCGACACGACGTCCGGGCAGCGCGCTGATGCGCTCGAGAATCCGATCGCCGAACGCGGCGACGTCCGCGGTCCCTCGGATACTTGCTGCGAGGAATCGCCAGGTGCAGGCTGTAGACCTGATCGGCGTTGAAGCCGGGGTCGACCGCCGCAGCTCGGTGAAGCTGCGGACCAGGAGCGCGGCGCCGACGACGAGCCACAGCGTCGCCGCGATCTGCGCCACGACGAGGATGTCGCGCAGCGCGCGCCGCGCGACGCTGCCGGTGTTGCCGCGGGACAGATCGGCGACCGACGCCGACGAGCCGCCGCGCGACGCCTCGAGCGCCGGCCAAACGCCGGCGCAGACCGCGATCGCGCCGAGCGCGCCGCCGTGAACGCGAGGGCCGGCAGGTGCAGGCCGACGTTCTCGACGCGCGGCATGTCGGCGGGCAGCAGCGGCACCAGCGCCTCGATGGCCCACGCCGCGGCGAACAGAGCCGAGCGCGCCGCCCGCCACGAGCATCGGCAGCAGTTCGGCGACCGACTGGAGCGATCAGCCGTCGCCCGCGACGCGCCGAGCGCCGCGCGCACGGCGAGCTCGTGCTCGCCGCGCCAGCGCGCGCGCCACGAGCAGGTTCGCGAGATTGGCGCAGCCGATCAGCAGCATCGCGCCGACGGCGGCAAGCAGGACGTAGAGCGGCGTCCGGACCGCCGGCGACGGTGTCGGCGAGCATCGGCAACGACAGCGCGCCGATGCCGTCGTTCTCCCGCGGATGCTCGCGCTCGATCTGCGCCGACAGGACGTCCATCTCCGCCTGCGCCTGCTGCGATGTGACGCCCGGCTTCAGCCGCGCCACTGACAGGAACGAGTAGTTCATCCGATCGACGAGCTCCTGCGGATCGAAGGAGAGCGGCATGTAGATTCGTACTCGCGGGTCGGAAAGGCGAAGTCTCGCCGCATCACGCCGACAACGGTGTACGGAACGCCGCTAGCGAGAATCGTCCGGCCGACGATGGCCGGATCCGCGCCGAAGCGCCGCTGACCCACAGCCCGTAGGTGAGGATGGCGACCTGGTCGTGCGTCCGAAGCTGGTCCTCGTCCGCCGTGAAACGTCCGGCCGAGGAGCGGCGTCACGCCGCAGGACCGGAACAGGTTCGCGGAGACGCGCGAACCGAGCAGCCGCTCCGGCTCGCCCTGCCCGGTGAGGTTGAAGTTCGCGATGGCGCGCAGCGATCGCGATGTCCTCGAAGACGTGGTTGCGCGCCTTCGAGTCGGAGACGTTCGCATGCCGACGTACGCGCGCGGCAGCCCGCGCTTCGGCGCCGTGTTCCAGAGGTTCACCAGGCGATCCGGCTCGCCGTACGGCAGCGGCTGCAGCAGGACGCTGTAGACGACGCTGAACATGGCGGTGGTGGCGCCGATGCCGAGGGTGACGGTCAGGATCACCGCGGCGGCGAACCCGGGCGCGCGCGCTCATCAGCCGCACGCCGTAGCGCACGTCTTGCCAGGCGTTGCCGATCCACATGACCCGGCGTGCATCGCGGCACGCCTCGACGATCTGCACGCCGCCGAATTCCCGGCGGGCCGCCTCGCGGGCTTCGCCCGGCGCCATTCCGGCTGCGATGTGTTCCTCGACGAGCCGATCGACGTGCAGTTGGAGCTCTTCGTCGAGTTCACGATCGGAGGCGTCGGACCGGAGCAGCGCGCGCAGCCTGTGACGGAGGATGTCGAACACGCGCATGACAGGATCCCCCTTGAGCGATTCGAGGTGACGCGTACTAGGTTGTCCGCACGACGAGCGTAATCGCGGCCGCCAGGCGCTCCCAGAGCGCCGACTCGAGCCCGAGTTGCTTGCGTCCCGCTCTCGTGAGCGCGTAGAACTTCGCGCGCCGGTTCTGCTCGGACACGCCCCACTTCGCAGAGACCCACCCCTGCTGCTCGAGGCGGTGAAGCGCCGGGTAGAGCGAGCCCTGCTGCACCGCGAGCACGTCGTTGGAGAGCATCCGGATACGCTTGGCGATCGCCCAGCCGTGCATCGGTTCAACGGCGAGCGCCTTGAGGATCAGCAGGTCGAGCGTGCCCTGGACGAGGTCGATCGGCTTCATTGCCTATGATTATCTACACAAGCTGTTGTCGATAATCAAGGGGACGAGCGGGCCGGCGGACGTAATGTGCCTCGCCGCCAGCGACTCGCCGCCAGTTCGTGAGTCGCCGAGTCCCTACCGAAGAGGTTCTTAACCACGAACCAGACGTTCGCGGGACGCTCGGCGAGGCGGCGCATGTACCACGCGAACCAGTATTCGCCGTAGGCGACGAGCACGCGCAGCGGCCGGCCGGACGTGACCAGCCGCTGCTGCAGCGGCCGCTGGATGCCGTAGAGCATCGCGAACTCGTAGGCGGATTTCGGCACCCGGTGTTCGTCGATATACGCCGTCAGCCGGTCGACGAGTTTGGGATCGTGCGTGGCCATGTGCAGCAGCCCGCCGGCCTTCTGTGCGTCTTCGGCCAGCAGGCGGCAGGACAGCGCGTAGAAGTTTTCGTCCACGTCGGCTTTCTTCGGGTAGGCAATCGACGGCGGCTCGAGATAGGCGCCTTTGACCAGGCGAATCGCGGCTCCCAGCGGAACGAGGCTCTCCACGTCGTCCTTGGTCCGATAGAGGTACGCCTGAATCGCGATGCCGATGCGCGGCGAGCGGGCCCGCGTGCGGCGGAAGAGATCGAGCGTCGGATCGACGTAGGGCGAGCCTTCCATGTCGATCCAGACGAAGTTGTCGCGTTCCGCCGCGCGGTCCACGAGACGCTGCAGATTGCGAAAACAGAGTTCCTTGTCCAGATCGAGGCCGAGCTGGGTCGGCTTGACCGAGATCTGCGCGCGAAGACCAGCGGCCTTCACCTTGTCGAGCACGTCGAGGTAGTGCAGCGTCACTTCTTCGGCGTCCTCGACGCGCGTCAGGTTCTCGCCGAGCTTGGTGAAAATCGTGCCGATGCCCTGCGTTTCCTGAGCCGCCGCGGCGGCCATCGCGTCCTCGAGGCGCTCGCCCGGCATGAAGGTCGACACCGACCGCCGTACGAACGCGGTTTTCGTCGCGCGCTCGCGCAACCAGGCGTTGGTGGACATCGCCAGCAGAATTTTCCGCGCGAGGCTCACAGCAATCCCTTGATCAGGCCGCCGTCCACCTGAAGCGCGGCGCCGGTGATATACGAAGCGGCATTCGACAGGAGAAATGCGCCCACGCGTCCGAACTCATCCGGATTGCCGTAGCGGCCTACCGGAATCGCGCGGCCGCCGCGCTCCTGTTGTTCCGCGAGCGTGATGCCGGCCTGTTTCGCATGGATCGCGTCCAGGTGGGCCAGGCGATCGGTGGCGATGCGCCCGGGCAGCAGCGAGTTCACACGTATTCCGTCGGCGGCCAGTTCCAGCGAGAGTGTCTTGACGAGCGCCGTGACCCCGGCGCGCATCACGTTGGACAGCGCCAGGTTCGGGAACGGCTCTTTCACCGTCGAGGAGGTGCCGACGAGAATCGCGCCGCCGCCTCGCGCGCGCATGGCCGGAACCACCAGACGGACCGTTCGAACCACGCTGAGCAGCAGCAGTTCGAACGCGCTCTGCCAGCCCTGGTCGTCGAAGCTGAGCGCCGTGCCGGCAGGCGGACCGCCGGTATTGGCAAACAGCAGATCGACCCCGCCGAATCGGTCGGTGGTCGCTGCCGTCCATCGCGCAATCGCGTCAGCCGTGCTCAAATCCGCCGGCACCGCCAGCGCCCGCCCGCCACCCGCGGCGTTTATCGTGTCGGCGGCCCGCTTGATGCCCTCTTCGTCCCGCGAGGCGATCGAAACGTCGACGCCTTCCGCTGCCAGCGCCCGAGCCACGGCAAAACCGAGCCCCTTGCTGGCGCCGCCGACCATCGCAACTTTGTGTGTGAGACCCAGGTCCATGCCCAATATGGTATCAGCCCTTTGGCACCTTCCTTGCGACGTCGCCCGCATGGACGAGGGCGCATCGATTGACTCGCACGCTGAATGGACGGTCGGACCATTGGGCGTCCGCAGCGCCGCGATGACCATCGTCGTCGGTACGGGCGTGCTCTGGCGCGGCCCGCGGGGGCGTGTCGTTCCTGGCCCCGCTGCTCGTCAGCGTGCTGCTGGCATATGCGATCGAACCGTTCGTGAACGCGTGCTCCCGCCTCGGTCTTGCGCGTCCGCTGGGAATCGTCTTCGTGTACTCGCTCCTGATGGCCGGCCTGATCGTGGGCGGACTCCTCGCGCAACGCCAGGTCGTCGCCTTTGTCGACGCGCTGCCGGCTACCGTCAAAGTCCTTCAGGAGTCGATGGAGCGCGCGCGCCTGGATGGAGATCCGTCGCCTCAGCCGGGCGCGATGGTGCACCTGCAGGAGGCTGCGAGCGAGATCAAGGCGGCCATCGACGCGGCGGCGCCTCGTCCGATGCAGGGAGTCGCACGCGTGATCCGAATGAGCCCGCCTTTCAGCCTCGGCACGCACCTGGCCGACGCGTCGGTGGCCATCGGTTCTGCGAGCGCTCGACTGATTGCCGTCGCCATCCTCACGCCGCTCCTGCTGTTCGGCGGCGAAGGACTCAAACGCAAGGTCATCGCGATTGGCGGAGAGCGCGCGCAGAAGAAGCTGACGTACGACGTCATCAAGGCCATCGACCGGCAGATCGAGAAATACCTCGTCGCGCGGGCGCTCATCAGCGGAATCGTCGCGGCCGCGACCTGGTTTGCGCTCTGGATGCTCGGCGTCCGGCAGCCGCTCGTCCTGGGATCGATCGCCGGCGTGCTCAACATCGTCCCGTTCATCGGCCCGGCCGTGGCCGTCGCGCTGGCCGCCATCGTGGCGTTCGTCCAGTTCCACACAATCGGCATGACCGCCGTGGTCGTTTGCGTGACGGGCGCCGTTGCCGCCGTTGAAGGCAATCTGATCTCGCCCTTGCTCACCGGTCGCGCGGGCGAGTTGAATACCGTCGCCGTTTTTGTGTCGGTTCTCTTCTGGGGATGGATGTGGGACGTCTGGGGGTTGGTGCTCGCCGTCCCGATCATGGTGGCGATCAAGGCCGCAGCGGATCACATCGAGCCGCTGCAGCCTCTGGGAGAGTTACTGGGACGGTGAGACATGGCTGATGAACGCGTTGGCAGGGCTAATGGCTGTAGGGGCTGGCCCATGTGACGGCCCATGGGCGGATACGCGGATCAGCCACCTACATACGCCATCTTGCAAGCCATCTTAGCCATTAGCCATTCGAAGGCTTCACCGTCACAAAGATGTCGCTGCCCTGCCGGTTGATCAGCAGCAGCGTGGGCTTGTCGCTCGTCTTCTTCAGCGCCGCCCGCAGGTCGTCGACCGACTTGACCGGCTGACGATTCACTTCCTGGATGACGTCGCCCGCCTGGATGCCGGCGTCGGCGGCGCGGCCGTTGGGGTTGACGTCCTCGACGATGACGCCGTGCGCATCCTTGGAGGCGTGCGCGCGCTCGGCCAGCTCCGGCGTCAGCGGCGCGACCGCGACGCCGAGCGACGTCTTGTCGTCGCTGGTACCGGGCTCGCTGTCGCGCTCCCTGGCCGCCTTCGAGGCCGTCGCCTCGTCCAGCTTCACGCTCATGTGCTTCTCGCTGCCGTCGCGGTTGATCACCACGTCGGCCGTCGATCCGGGTCCGGCCTCGGCGACGCGGTTGCGCAGCGTGTTGAAGTCGTGCACCTGCTGTCCGTTGAACGACTCGATCACGTCACCGCGCTTGATGCCGGCCTTCTCGGCCGCGCTGCCGGCGGTCACCGAGCTGACGATCGCCCCTCCGGCGTGCTTGAGGCCGAGGCTTTCGGCCAGATCCGACGTGACCTGCTGAACGGTGACGCCGAGTTGGGCCCGCGTGACCTTGCCCTTGGTGCGCAGCTGTTCCATCACGTTCTGCGCCATGTTCGACGGAATCGCGAAGCCGATGCCGATGTTGCCGTCGTTGCTCGAGAGAATCTGCGAGTTGATGCCGACCAGCTCGCCTTTCGTGTTGACGAGCGCGCCGCCGGAGTTGCCGTGATTGATCGGCGCGTCGGTCTGCAGGAAGTCCTCATAGCCGCCGTCGCCGACGGTCGTGGACCGCCCCTTCGCGCTGATGATGCCCATCGTCACCGTCTGGCCCACGCCGAGCGGGTTGCCGACGGCCAGCACGACGTCGCCGACCTTCACATTTTCGGAATTGCCAATCGCGATCGGGTGCAGGTCGCCTGCCGTAACCTTCAGCAGCGCGAGGTCGCTGGCCTTGTCGGTGCCCACCAGCTTGGCGGAGAGCGTGCGATCGTCGGTCAATTCGACCTTGATCTCGTCCGCGCCGTCGACCACGTGATTGTTGGTGAGGATGTAGCCGTCACTGGTCACGATGACGCCGGACCCAGCGCTCGCTGCCGTGGAGCCCGCTGCTGTCGCGGCATACGCTGGCCACGCGGATCGCCGCCAAACCGATCGCCGAAGAAGCGGCGCAGCAGATCCTCGGGATCCTGCCCCTCCTGCCCTTCCCGCCCGTCCCGCCCATCCTGCCCATCGAACATCGTGGGCGTCATCCTGGCTCGGCCCTCGGTTCGGATGGTCACGACGGCAGGCGCCGCGACGCCGACGACGTCGGCATAGGAATCGCGGCCGCCCGCGATGGAGTGCGCGATGGGAGTCGAAACGGTCGCCGCTTTCGTGGTCTCGGCTTTCTGCGTATCAGCCGCGAGACCGTGCCATGCCGCGCCGGTCGTCAGCGCGCCGGCCGCCAGCACCGCGAGTAACGTCTTCTTCATAACAGCCTCTCCGTCCTTTCGAATCTACGATCGATTCTAAGGAGTAAGACGGAGGACTGCCTTGCCGGGCCGTTGCAGGAACATTACAAACGTGAAATGTGTCATGGCTGATGGCTCATGGCTGATGGCTAGGAGATGGCCAGCCCATCGGCCATAGCCATCAGCCGTTAGCCATTCGTGATGGCGCCGAGCGGTAGCGAGACTGAGAACGTAGACCCTCGACCCAGTTCGCTGCTCACCTCGACGGCCCCGCCGTGCGCTTCGACGATGGCCTTCACCAGGCTCAGGCCGAGGCCGAGGCCGCGCTCGGTCCTGCTCGTGTCTCCGCGAAAGAGCCGGTCGAAGATTCTCGGGAGTTCGTCGGCGGGAATACCGGCGCCCGTGTCACGGACCTGCAAGACGGCGGTATCCCCATCGCGGCGCGCCTCGACTTCGACCCGTCCACCGGCCGCCGTGTACTTGACGGCGTTGTCGATCAGGTTCGCAGCCACCTGTTCCAGACGGGTGCGATCGGCGGCGACCACGATCTCGGGCGACGCGACCGAAGTGAGCGCGACGCCTTTCGCGTCCGCGACGTCGCGATAGAGATCCACCGCGCGTGAAACGACTTCGCCGAGCGACAACGGCTCCCGCCGCAGCTGCATCGTGCCGCTCTCCGCCTCGGAGATGTCCATGAGGGTGTTGAGCATCAGCAGGACCCGGTCCGACTCCTCCACGCAGTCGGCCAGGGCCTCGCGATAGTAGTCGGCCTGGTGAACCCAGTCGCCTTGCGGCGGCGAGGCGAGCGCCATCTCCGCGGTCCCGCGCAGCCGCGCCAGCGGCGTGCGCAGATCGTGCGACACGTTGTCGAGCGCGCCACGCATCGCGGTCACGAGGCCTTCAATCTTGTCGAGCATCGTGTTGAACAGCGACGTCAACTCGTCGATCGCATCGCCGGTGCCCTCGAGCGGGACTCGAGCGTCGGTTCGGCCGGTACGGATGATTCGCTGCACGGCCAGCGTCAGACGCCGGATCGGAAACAGGGCCGACTGCGTCGCCAGCCAGCCGCCGGTCAGCGCGATGACGACGATGAACAGCGTGACGATGCCGAGGGTGGCGCGGAACCTGGCGAGCAGGTCGTCGCGCGCCTCGGTGCTCTTCCCGACCTGCACGAGCGTGCCGTCGGCGAGCGTCGCCGACACGAGCTCGAGCTTCGACGGATCCCAGCCCTCGTTGTTGCTCAACACCACCGATTCGACGCCGCGATCGACCACCCGCACGAACAGGCGTTCGGGTGCGACCTGCTGTTCGGCGCGTACGGTTGCGGCGAGCACGCGCGCACCGCCGCGCAGATAGGCGGCCGCGTAGTCGCCCAGCTTGCCGTTGATGATCTGGTGGTCGCGCTGTGTGAGCGAGGCCGCGGTCAGGTAGTAGGTGACGAAGACGATCGCGATCGCGCCGGACACGAACAGCGTGGCGTACCACAGCGCGAGGCGAAGGCCGAACGTCCGCGTGAACGGTGGCCGGGACTCCTGCCCGGTGTCCGCGATCGGCATGGCACGTTCCGGCGGCGAATCCCGGTCAGGCGCGAAGGACATACCCGACGCCTCGCACCGTGTGGAGCAGCTTTTTCTCGAACGGCCGATCGATCTTCTCTCGCAGGCGGCTGACCAGGACGTCGACCACGTTGGTCTGCGGATCGAAGTTGTATTCCCAGACGTGCGAAAGGATCATCGTCTTCGAGACGACATGACCCGCGTGGCGCATCAGGAACTCGAGCAGCGTGAACTCGCGCGGGCGCAGATCGAGCGGCGTGCCGCCGCGCGTGACCTTGCGCGACAGCAGGTCCATCACCACGTCGTCTACCGTCAGCGTCGTCGGTTCGGGCGCACGCGTCGCGCGCCGGACCAGCGCCTGGACCCGGGCCAGCAGCTCGGCGAACGCGAACGGCTTGGTGAGGTAGTCGTCGCCGCCGGATTGGAGGCCGTGGACGCGATCGTCGACCGAGCGGCGGGCGCTGAGGATGAGCACCGGCGTGGGGACGCCGCGGCGCCGCAGCGATTCGATGAGCGACAGCCCGTCCCGTTTCGGCAGCATCAGATCCACGATGGCGACGTCGTAGGACTGCTGCAGCGCTGTCGTCAGCCCCGCTTCGCCGTCGGCGACGTGATCCACCGCAAACCCCGCCTCGCGCAGACCGCGAACGACGAAGTCGGCGATGGTGGCGTCGTCTTCGACCAGCAGAGCGCGCACGACGCGATCATACCGAGTACCGTCACCACGAAGACACGAAGGTCACGAAGACGCACGAAGAACATCGTTTCAAGTATCATTCGCGGAATTTCTGAAATCGCTCTCCACGCAGCTATCGTGACGGCGTATCTCGATGCGCCGCGCGGAGATACTGAGGCGGCCACGGCACGGTCTGTCCGAGCGCGGCGGCCGCGTGAAGAGGCCAGTACGGGTCGCGCAGCAATTCGCGCGCGAGCAGAACGACGTCGGCCTGGCCGCGGCTGATGATCGCGTCGGCCTGTTCGGCAATCGTGATGAGGCCGACCGCACCGGTCATGACGCCAGCCTCGTGGCGGATGCGCTCGGCGAACGGCACCTGATAGCCCGGCCCGACGACGATTTGCTGGTCGTGGACCGCGCCGGCCGACGAACAGTCGATCAGGTCCACGCCGTGCGCGCGCAGGCGGCGCGCGAGCTCGACCGCCTGCTCGAGATCCCAGCCGCCTTCCTTCCAGTCGGTCGCCGAGATCCGCACGAACATCGGCAGGCGATCGGGCCAGACGCGGCGAACGGCATCGACGATCTCGAGACACAGGCGGACGCGGTTGTCGAACGAGCCGCCGTACGCGTCGGTGCGAGTGTTCACGAGCGGCGACAGGAACTCGTGCACCAGGTATCCGTGCGCGGCGTGCAACTCGATCACATCGAAGCCGGCGTCGAGCGCGCGGCGGGCCGCCGCCGCGAACGCCTCGACGATTCCCGCGATGTCGTCGAGCGTCGCCTCGCGTGGCGTCGGGTAATTGTCGGCGAACGGCTCGGCGGTCGGTCCGACCGGTTCCCATCCACCGCGGTCACCGCCCACGGCGCCGCCGCCTTCCCACGGCCGCGCGGTGCTCGCCTTTCGTCCGGCGTGCGCGATCTGCGTGCCGGCGAACGTCTTCTGCGCGTGGATGAAGCGCACGCACCTGCGCCAGCCCCTCCACATGACGGTCGTCGTAGATCCCGAGATCCTGCGGGCTGATTCGGCCGTCAGCCGTGACCGCAGCGGCCTCCGTCATGACCAGCGCGGCCCCGCCGACCGCTCGCGTGCCCAGGTGCACGAAGTGCCAGTCGTTCGAGAAGCCGTCGACGCTGGAGTACTGGCACATCGGCGAGACCACGATGCGGTTCTGCAGCGTCAGGGAGCGGAGCGGCAGCGGATCGAAGAGATGCGACATCCCCCTAGATTACATGGTGGAGATGCAGCACGACGCGCCGTGGAGCCAGCACGAGGCGGCGGGCTCATGGACGTCGCGGCGCAGGCGGGCCACCCTCATCCATCGCGCGGGCCCGTCGGCGAGCGCCTTCCCCACTCGATCGTTCATCTCCGGATCGCGGATGCCGAGCGCGGTGTACACCGCCACCACCGTGATGACACGCGCGCCGAAGGCACCGGATTCATCCCTGGTCGATCGAGCAGCACCACCCCTTTGCCCAGCGTCGCTCCCATGGCGGGCATGCTCGCGGTCACCGGCAGCATCATGTGTCCGCCCGGCGCCAGCGCGTCGAGCCAGGAGTCGAGCGGATGCGTGACGCCGGCGTTCACCAGGATGGCGTCGAACGTTTCCCGCAACGGCGCGGATGCGTCGCCGTGGCGTACTTCGATCCAGGGACGCGAGGCGAGCCTGCGCGCGGCCTCGACTGGCCAGCGCTTCGTCGACCTCGAATGCCAGCACGCGTCCGGTCGAGCCGACGCATTCCCCCATCACCGCCGTGTAGTAGCCGAGGCCGGCGCCGACGTGGAGCACGCGCGCGCCCGGCGTGCAGCTCGAGCGAATCGATCCAGAAGCCCAGCGTGCCCGGCTGCCCGTTGAACAGCTGGCGCTCGGGATCGATGGCGACCGCGATGTTGTGGTAGACCCGCGCGGGATCGGCATCCGGCGTGGCGCGCAGGCGTTGCGGCGCCCGAACCAATCGTGAAGCTCAGATCGCTGTCGGCGAGCACCGTCCACGGACCTGGCGGCAGAAACTGATCGCGCGGCACCGTGCGCGAAGGCGTCGACCAGCGCCGGCGTGCGCAGCTTGCAGACCGCCTCCAGTTCCTCGGCAAAGAACCGGCGGCGCAATTCGATGTCCATCATGCGTCGTTTCCCCTTGCCCGCGCGCGGTGTCGCGCGCCGTTTCGAACCCGGCGGATCGGGCTCGGTGACCGCCCGCATCGCCTCACGCTCGAGGTCGGCGTCGCGCATGAAGGCCTTGATGTCGGCGCCAAGGGCGACCACATGGCGCCCGTGATTCCAGATGTAGGCGTGCTTGCCCGTGTCGACCGCGCCGTGCGCCACGAACGCGCGTGGAATGAAACGCAGTTCGCCCGACTCGTTCAGACGCTTCAGGATGGTGTGAATCGCCGCCAGGTCGTTCTGGTACTTCGAGAGGTCGAAGCCAATCGACTGCAGCCGCTGCCGGACGTCGGCGGGCGTGACCGGCACGCCGGCGCCGCGGACCACCAGGCGGCAGGCATCGGTCAGTCCCATCGGCACCGTCGGCACCAGCCCGCACAGCCGCGACAGCGTGCCGATGGTCTGCATGACCTCCGCCAGCCGCTTGTCGATGTCCTGGCGCTGCTGGCCGAGCGCTTCGTATTCGCGAATCGCCGTCGCGAGCGCGCGGCGGTAGTCCTCGGTGGTCACGTTTCTCCTCGGGGATCGTCGAGACCGGTGACGGCGGAGAGCGAGGCGATGAGTCGCCCAATCCCACGAAGCCATCCGCCGCGGCCTGCCCGCGTCGCTCGTCCGACGGCACGCCTGACCACCTCACGTCAGGTTTTCATCGGTCCGCTGTCGCATCATTCGCGCGGTCGTGTGCGTTTCGTGTGTTTCGTGCCGCTCGTGCCTGTTCTTCGTGGTCGCCGTTCGTGGTCACCGCTGAAACGCGTACGACACCTTCACGAACACCTGACGCCCCGACTTGACCAGCTGATTCTGATCCGCCAGATCGCGATCGTCGCCGTAGCCGGCAAACATGACCGACTGCCAGTTCAGCTTGTACGACAGCAGCGCCTGCGCGCTCAGCGTGCCTTCGCGCGCGATCGTGGCTGGATCGATGTAGAGGCTGCGGGTCGCGGGTCGTCGACACGTACTGCACGATGCCCCGCGCGAACAGGCGCGCCGTGAACGTGTAGGTCCCGCGCAGCCGCGACACGCGCGCGATGAACAATCGCTGGCTCACGTCTACCGGGCTGACGTTCACCCATCGCTGGTTCTGCACGAGATCGAGGTTCAGGTGATTGGTGGGATTCAGCGTCGCCTGCAGGTTGATCGTTGAACCCGTTCCCGGCCGCGCGTTCGCGAAATCGATCTCCTGGCCGGTCGTCGCATCAATCGACAGCAGCGTCACGACGCGTGACGGGCTGTACTGCGCGAAGAAGCCGAACCGCTTGCGCCCGATCGGCTGCTCGCCCGCGCGGATGTTCTCGTCGATGAACCGGAACTGCAGGAAGCCGTTCCATCGCGTGTCCAGCCCGACCCCGGGTTCGACGTCGCGGCTGATGAGCGCGCCGGATCGATCGGCCTGCCGATCGAGGTTGACGAACGTCCGCATGCGCGTGACGAACCCGGTCGGCCGGACCGTCCATCCGCCGCCGCCGGACGTCTCGCGATAGCCGACCTGAGGCACGAAGCCGGTGTCGGCGCGAAAGCCGTCGCCCAGATCCTTGTATTGCGCGTAGACATCGAGATGCGTCGTGCTGTGGTTCCACTGCAGGCTGGCCGCGTGCGAGGAGAACGACTGCCCGGTCCACTCGTCGGCGAGGTCCGGACGGTTCGGCGTGCGCGTCTCGCTGTACAGCGCCTGGCCCGTGACCACGTCGGCTCCGGACGGCCGCCACTGGAAGTCCGGACCGACGACGCGGTTGTGGCTGTCGCCCGACCTGGCTTCGCGATCGGTGGCCAGCACGCCGACAAACGACAGCCCGATGTCGCGCTTGACGCGTCCGACGAAGACCATCGATCCCTCGTCCACCGACGGCCAGCGTCGATCCGTTCGGCCCGGGAATGATCGCGCTGCCGCCGCCGGCATCGTCCGCCACGAGCGCGGTGTAGCGGAAGCCGGCTTCCTTCCCCGTCACGCGGCCTCCCCACACCGGCGCGGTGATCGTCCGCGTGTAGACGGCCTGAATCGGCGTCTGGAACAGATCGGCGCCCTCGAGGAAGAACGGGCGCTTCTCGGGAAAGAACAGCGCGAAGCGTTCGTTCGCCGAGATCTGCGCGGTGTCGGACTCGACCTGCGAGAAATCGGGTTTGATGGTGAGGTCGATCGCGTTGTCGGCATTCGGCGTGTACTTGACGTCGATCCCGACGTGCGGCTTCACGCCCTCGTCTACCAGCGGCGCTCCAACGACGTCGTCGCGCGGGTGCGCGTCGGCGCTCGCGCTGACGTAAGGCGCCGCCACGAGGTGTCCGCCGCCCGGCAGGTGCTCCATCCCGATGAGCGTGTTGGATCGGCAGACGAAACAGTTCCCTCCCCGCGGGAGCTTCGCCGAAAAGAACTGATAGTGGTGCTCGCGCGGGAAGTTGCGGTACAGCAGGATGGTCCAGATCTGGGGATCGACGTTCTTGTAGCGCAGCGACGAGAAGGGGATCCGCATCTCGAGCGTCCAGCCGCGCTCGGTGATCTTCGTGGCCGATTCCCAGAAGAAATCCGGTGACGCGTCCTCGTTCGACGCGTCGTCGCTCACCGAGTCGTACTGGATGTTTCGTGGCGTGACGACGAAGAAGGTGGCGGTCCGCCCGGTGTTGCGTGGATCGATGAGGATGCCGCCGTAGTCGTTGAAGCCGTTGCCGATGTTGTCGCGGTCCGCAAACGGCGCGCGGATGGCCTTCGGGTTCGGATCCTCGAACTCGAACGCGGCATAAAAAAAGTGATCGTCGTAGGTCAAATACCCGACGTTGCGAACCTTCGGCTCGATGTTGTCGCCCGGCTGTGTTTCGTACCACTTGTCGACGCGCGTGGCATTTCGCCAGCCTTCATCGGAGAGATCGCCGTCAACAACGATGGAGCCGGTCGTCCGAGCATATGTGGATCGTGTCTCCGGACAGCGCCGACTGAGCTCGAGCGGTCGGCGTCAGCCAGGTCAGCAGCATCACGAGCGCCGCGATCGAACCACTGATGAGTTTTTGCGGCACTCCGGATTTAGACGACACAGTCTAGACGGGGTTCTTTTTCACCGGAATGTGCGTGTACACTAAATGATTGCGATATGAACCATCATCCATGCAGACACCTGTCTCTCCTGATGCTTGCCCTGGCCCTCGCGGGGCAAACCGCATCGGCACAGAGTCTGGCGGCGCCCCCTCCGTCTCCGGCTTCATCCACTCAGCCGACGCGGTCGTCACCGCTCGCGGTTCCACCCGGTAGCTTCCTCGGGGGCGTGCCGACGGGCGAGCTTACCGCGGCCGTCGAGAAGCTGACCGTCGTCTCGGCGATTCAGCGCGCGCTGGAACACAACCTCGGCGTGCTGACCTCCGAACAGAACTACGGCAAGGCGCAGGGCGCCCGCACCCGCGTGCTCAGCGAACTGCTGCCAAACATCAACGGCCGCGTCAGCGAGACGCGCCAGACCATCAACCTCGCGGCGTTCGGCTTTGGCAGCGGCTCGAGTTCGCCGTTCGGCGATATCCCGCTCGTGATCGGTCCGTTCAACGTGTTCGACGCGCGCGTGTTCCTGTCTCAGACCGTGCTCGACTTCGGCGCGCTCAACAGCTCGCGCGCCGAGACGCACAACGTCGAAGCCGCGCGCCTGACGTTCAAGAGCGCGCGCGACTACGTCATCCACGTCGCGGGCAACCTGTTCGTGCAGGCGCTGGCGGCCTCGGCGCGCGCCGAAGCCGCCCGGACCCAGCAGGAGACGGCGCGAGCGCTGCACCAGCAGGCGCTCGACCTGAAGCAGAGCGGCATCATCGCCGGCATCGATGTGCTGCGCGCCGAGGTACAGCTCAGCACCCAGACGCAGCGCACGACGAACGCCGTCAACGAGTTCGAGAAGAC
The DNA here is from genome assembly GCA_963794305.1 of uncultured Acidobacteriota bacterium. Taxonomy (GTDB): domain Bacteria; phylum Acidobacteriota; class Vicinamibacteria; order Vicinamibacterales; family CAVVIG01; genus CAVQFC01. Next base: position 134,472 of record CAWCDQ010000032.1, read on the forward strand.
GAAGCTGCAGCTCGCCCGTGTCATCGGGCTGCCGTTGGGCCAGCGCTTCGATCTCGATCCCGCGCTGCCGGAGCTGCCGGTCCCGGACATCTCGATCGAGAGCGCGGTGACGCTCGCCTACAACACCCGACCCGACTACAAGGCGGCGCTCGAGCGGGTCAGCGCCGCCGAAGATATCCGCCGCTCCATCGTCGGAGACGCGATGCCGTCGATTCACATCGACGCCAACTACGGCGCAATCGGACTCTCCCCCGCCGACGCTCGATCGACGTTCGCCGTGGCGGGCGCCGTCAACGTGCCGATCTTCCAGGGCAACCGCACGCGCGGACGGCTGGTCGAAGCCGACGCCGAGATCCGCAACCGCCGGGCGGAAGCCGATGACCTGAAGTCGGCGATCTACTACGAGGTGCGCGCTGCCTTTCTCGATCTCGAAGCCACGGCCACCCAGCTGGCGCTGGCCGGCAAGACGCGCGACCTCGCCAATCAGCAGCTCACCCAGGCGCGCGATCGTTTCGCCGCCGGCATCGCCAATAACGTCGAGGTCGTTCAGGCGCAGGATGCGGTTGCCGTCGCCGTCGAGCAGTTCATCGCCGCGCAGTACGGCTACGACCTCGCCAAGGGAGCGCTGATCCGCGGCACCGGCACATCGGAAGAGTTGTTACGACAGATTCTCGGAGGCGCGCGCTAATCATGCTTCAACAACCACGTGTACGGATTGGTATTGGTCTTGTCCTGCTGCTCGTGCTCGGCGCCGTCGTGTGGGCCTGGTCCACGTCAGGACGTGAGAGCACCGACGATGCGCAGGTGGACGCGCACTTGACGCAGATGTCGGCGCGCGTCGGCGGAACGGTGACGAAGGTGGCGGTGGACGACAACCAGCTCGTCGAGGCCGGCGCGCTGCTGGTGCAACTCGACCCGAGCGACTATCAGGTCGCCGTCGAGAAGGCGCGCGCCGAGCTGGCGGACGCCGAGGCGACCGCCCTCGCGGCGCAAAGCAGCGTGCCGATCACCTCGACCACCGCCGCCAGCAATGTGACGACGGCGCGAGGCGGCATCACGCAGGCGCAGAGCGGCGTGGCCGCGTCGGAGAAGGAAATCGAAGCGGCGCGTGCGCGCATCGTCAGCGCGCAGGCACGCCTCCGCGAGGCCGAGGCCAACGCCGCGAAATCGGCGCGCGACGTGGAACGCCTGCGCGGACTGCTCGCCAAGGACGAGGTGTCGCAGCAGATGTTCGACGCGACGTCGGCGACGGCGGAAGCACAGAAAGCCGCGGTCGATTCGGCGCGGTCGCAGGTTGCGGAGGCCGAGGCCGGCCTCAGGGTCGCCGAGAGCAAGCTGGCGCAGGCGCAGGCCAGCGAACAGCGTGCGCATGCGGATATGGAGACGGCGCAAACCGGACCTTCGCAGATTACCGCGACGAAGGCACGTGCCTCGGCCGCGGAAGCGAAGGCTCAGCAGATGCGCGCCGCGCTCGCCCAGGCGGAGCTCAACCTGAAGTACACGACCGTGACGGCACCGGTGCGCGGCGTCGTCTCGAAGAAAGGTGTCAACGTCGGTCAGGTCGTGGCGGCCGGCCAGCCGCTCTTCGCCATCGTCCAGATCGACGACGTCTGGGTCACGGCCAACTACAAGGAGACGCAGTTGAAGGAGATGCGCCCCGGCCAGCGAGCCGTCATCTCGGTCGACGCGTACGGACGGGAGTACAAAGGCAAGGTGGACAGCATCTCCGGCGCGACCGGCGCCCGTTTCAGCCTGCTGCCGCCCGAGAACGCCACCGGCAACTTCGTGAAGGTCGTTCAGCGCGTGCCGGTGAAAATCGTGCTCGACCCGGGCCAGGATCCGGATCATCTCCTCAGACCCGGGATGTCGGTGACGCCGACGGTGTATCTGAAGTAGGGGCCGACCGATGTGTCGGCCCTGGGCGGACACGCGGGTCCGCCCCTGCGAGCCTGCGCTGGGCGGACACGCGGTCCATCGCTACGAGCCTGTATGACAGAACAGAAGCACATCAATCCCTGGCTCATCGCGGTCTCCGTGATGTTCGCCACGTTCATGGAGGTGCTCGATACGACCGTCGTGAACGTGTCGCTGCCTCACATCGCCGGGACGCTGTCGGCGTCGATCGACGAAGCGACCTGGGCGCTGACCTCGTACCTCGTCGCCAACGCGATCATCCTGCCGATGACCGGCTGGCTCGCGAGCATGTTCGGCCGCAAGAACCTGCTGATGCTGTCGGTGATCGGCTTCACGGCGGCGTCGTTCCTGTGCGGTCTGGCGCCCACGCTCGGCTCGCTGATCTTCTTCCGCATCCTCCAGGGCGCCACCGGCGGCGCGCTGCAGCCGCTGTCGCAGGCTGTGCTGCTCGAGGCATTCGCGCCGCAGGATCGCGGCAAGGCGATGGGCTTCTGGGCGCTCGGCATCGTCGTCGCGCCGATTCTGGGCCCGGTGCTCGGCGGCTGGCTGACCGACAACTACAGCTGGCGCTGGGTCTTCTACATCAACATTCCGGTCGGCATCGCTTCGATCGTGATGACGAAGCTGTACATCTTCGATCCGCCGTACCTGAAAGCCGAATCGCGCAAGGTCGACTACTGGGGCATCGGGATGCTCGCGGTCGGCATCGGCGCCCTTCAGATCGTCCTCGACAAGGGCCAGGAAGAAGACTGGTTCTCGTCGAACATGATCGTCGTGCTGTCGATCCTGGCGGCGGTCACTCTCAGCGCCCTGATCTGGCATCTACTGGTGACGGACGAACCGATTGTCGATCTGCGCGTGTTCAAGGAGCGCAGCTACGCCGTCGGCGTGTTCCTGATGACCGTCGTCGGGTTCGTGCTCTACGGCAGCATGGTGCTGCTGCCCGTGATGCTGCAGACGCTGCTGGGTTACCCGCCGCTGCAGGCGGGAATCGCGATGGCGCCGCGCGGCATCGGCTCGTTCTTCATGATGCCCATCACCGGCATGATGACCGGCAGGTTCGATCCGCGGAAGCTGTTGACGGTCGGACTCCTCGTCGGGGGATCGACGCTCATCTGGCTCTCGTGGCTGAACCTGCAGGCCGGCTACTGGGACATCTTCTGGCCGCAGCTGCTCCAGGGCGTCGGCATGTCGCTGCTGTTCGTGCCGCTGACGACGATTTCGATGGACGCGATCCCGCGCGAGAAGATGGGCAACGCGACCAGCTTGTTCAATCTGATGCGCAACATCGGCGGCAGCATCGGGATCGCGATGACCGGCACGCTGCTCGCGCGCCACGGCCAGTCGACGACCAACACACTCGGCGCGAACGTGACGCCGTTCGATCCGGCGTCGCAATCGATGCTCGCCGGCCTGCGCCAGGCGTTCATGGCCGCAGGCGCCGACATCAGCACCGCAACGGCCCGCGCCAACGCGGCGCTGTTCGGCATGGTGCAGCGGCAGGCGACGATGGTGTCGTTCGTCGGGATTTTCCAGCTGCTCGGCGTGCTCTTCGTGGCGCTGATTCCGCTCGTGCTGCTCATGAAGCGGCCGAAGCGCGGCGGGCCGGCCGCGGCCGCGCACTAAAGAAGGAACCGCGAAGCGACTTCGTTGAGGGGCGGACCCGCGTGTCCGCCCAAGGGCCGGCACATGGGCCGGCCCCTCTGCGGTTTCTCCTTGGGTTGCCGTACACTGCGGTCGTGCTGATTGCGCTGTCGCTAGCTCTCGCCCTCGGACAGGAACCGGCGCGGCCTTCGTTTGCCGAATGGCTCGCCGCCGTGCGCGCGGAGGCGATTGCGCGCGGCGTGAAGGAACAGGTGGTCGACGAGGCGCTCGCCGACGTCACCGAGCCGCAGCCGGTCATCCTGGAACGCGACCGCGCACAGGCCGAAACGGTCTTCTCTCTCGAGAAGTACATCGGACGCATTCTCACGACGAAACGGATCCTCTCGGGCCGGGAGGCGTTCGACGCTCAGCGCGAGCTGCTGGGTCAGGTCAGCGAACGGTACGGCGTGCCGGCGCCGATCATCGTCGCGATCTGGGGCATGGAGTCGAACTTCGGCCGCTTCAGCGGCGTGCGCCCGACGGTGCCGGCGCTTGCGACGCTGGCGTGGGATCCGCGCCGCGCCACATTCTTTCGCGGCGAGCTGTTCGACGCGCTCGAGATCCTCAATCGCGGCGACATCGACCTGGCGAGGATGAAGGGATCGTGGGCCGGCGCGATGGGCCAGGCGCAGTTCATGCCGTCCAGCTACCTGAAGTTCGCGGAGGATTTCGACGGCGACGGCAAGCGCGATATCTGGTCGACGCCGGGCGACGTGTTCGCGTCGATCGCCAACTACCTGAAGGGACACGGCTGGGCGGCCGGCCAGGGTTGGGGGCGCGAGGTCAAGGTGACGCCGGAAGTGGCGCAGCTCGTCGCCCGCGACGTCGCGCCGCGCAACGGCAGCTGCCAGGCGACGCGCAACATGACCGTCCCGTTGCCGCTGAGCCGCTGGCAGGAGCTGGGCGTGCGGCTGCCCAAAGGCAAGGCGCTGCCCAAGAGCGACACGCCGGCCTCGCTGGTGTCGGGCGACACGCGCCACTTCCTCGTCGATCCCAACTACGACGCGATCCTCGAGTACAACTGCGCGCATTCCTACGCCATCACCGTCGCCCTTCTTGGCGATGCGATTGCATCGGACAAGGCGCCGCCGGCGTCTAAACCCAAGAAAGCGGCGGCGCCGAAAAAGAAGCACGCCGGCTAGCGCGTCGAGGGACCCATGGCAGGAACCGTACAGCTGGATGATCGCGGCGTCATTGTCGAGTGCGCCGGATGTGGGAAGAAGAACCGGCTCGCGTACGAGCGCCTGGGCGACTCCGTGCAGTGCGGTGAATGCAAGAAGCGGTTGAGCGCGCCGGACGCGCCGATCGAAGTGCAGCAGTCCGCCGACTTCGACCGCCTCATCGCGCAGTCGTCGCTGCCGGTCGTCGTCGACTACTGGGCGCCGTGGTGCGGCCCCTGCCGCATGGTCGCGCCGGAGCTGCAGAAGGTGGCCGCCCATCTGGCGGGCCAGGCGATCGTCGTCAAGGTCAACACGGACGAGTTGTCGGACCTCGGTCAGCGCTTCGGCATCCGCTCGATTCCGACGCTCGCCGTCTTCGAAGGCGGCAAGGAAATCGCGCGCGAAAGCGGCGCGCGCCCGGCACCCGAGATCGAGGCGTTCATCGCGCGAGCGCGAGCCGCAGCCCCAGCGCGGTGAGAATCGCACCGCTCGCTCGCTGAAACCACGCGCGGCCGCCGCGCGACTCGAGCAGCGTTCTCGCCGATCCGGCGAGCCAGGCCACCGCCGCATTCACCAGCGTGCCGGAGACGTTGAAGAACAAGCCGAGCGCCAGCGTCTGAAGCCCCGCCGGCCCGCGCGCCGGATCGATGAACTGCGGGAGGAACGCGAGGAAGAACATCGCGACCTTCGGGTTCAGGATGTTGGTGATCGCCCCCTGCCGGAAGATCTCGCCGTCGCTGGCCGGCGCGATCGCGCGTATCGTCCCGCCTCGCCCCGCGCTGCGCCACATCGTGATCCCGAGATACAGCAGGTAGGCCGCGCCCGCGAGGCGGATGGCGGCGTAGGCGCCCGGCCACGCGCGCAGCAGCACCGCGACGCCGGCCGACGCCGCGACGATATGGACGACGCAGCCGGCGCTGATGCCGAGGGCCGAGATCAAGCCGGCACGCCGGCCCTGTCCGAGACTGCGCGCCGCGACGTAGGTCATGTCCGGCCCGGGCGCGAGATTCAGCGCGAGCGTGGCGATGAAAAACGACGTCAGGGGCATGCCGTATTATTTGCGCATGCCTTCCTCCTTTTCCAACCTGGTTCGCCGCGCGGTCCCCATCATCGGCGCGATTGTCGCCATCGCCACGCCCGGCGCGCAGCCGTCGCCGCCATTCGATCTGGAGGAAGCGACGATCGCCACCCTGCAGCAGCGCATGCAATCCGGTCAGGAAACGTCGCGATCGATCGTCGACAAATACCTCGCGCGCATCGAGGCGGTCGATCGCTCGGGACCAACGCTGCGCAGCGTGATCGAGATCAATCCCGACGCGCGGACCATCGCCGATCAACTCGACGTGGAGCGCAAGAGCGGGCGGATCCGCGGGCCGATGCACGGCATCCCGGTCCTGATCAAGGACAACATCGCCACCGCCGACCGAATGATGACGACCGCCGGCTCGTTCGCGCTCGAAGGCGTCAAGCCGCCGAAGGACGCGTTCATCGTCGCGCGCCTGCGAGAGGCGGGGGCGGTGATTCTCGGCAAGACGAACTTGAGCGAGTGGGCAAACTTCCGCTCGACCCACTCGACCAGCGGCTGGAGCGGCCGCGGTGGGCAGACGAAGAATCCGTACGCGCTCGATCGCAACCCGTCGGGCTCGAGTTCGGGTTCGGGCGCGGCGATTGCCGCGAACCTCGCCGCCGTGGCCGTGGGCACCGAGACCGATGGCTCGATCGTGTCGCCGTCGAACAACAACGGCCTCGTCGGCATCAAACCGACGCTCGGGCTCGTGAGCCGGAGCGGCATCGTGCCGATCTCCCACAGCCAGGACACGGCCGGGCCGATGACCCGCACCGTCGCCGACGCGGCGGCGCTGCTGGGCGCGATGAGCGGCGCGGACCCGGACGATCCCGCAACAATGGGGCCGACACACGGGTCGGCCCCTCGAGTGCCGGCGGCTCGGCGACAACGGGGCCGACACGTGGGTCGGCCCCTACGAGTCGCTTCGGCAGGGCATGTAGGGGCGGACCCGCGTGTCCGCCCCATCGACTACGCCAGCTCTCTGGATCCCAACGGCCTGAAAGGCGCGCGAATCGGCGTGGTCCGCAACAAGTACTTCGGATCCAGCCCCGCCACCGACGCGCTCGCCGAGGCCGCGATCGCCGTGATGAAACAGCAGGGCGCGACGATCGTCGATCCCGCCAACATCCCCACGCTCGGCAAGTTCGACGACGGCGAGTTCCAGGTGCTGCTGTACGAGTTCAAGGCGGACTTGAACAAGTACCTGACGTGGCTCGGCGCGGCGTCACCGGTGCATGCGCTGAAGGACGTCATCGCCTTCAACGACGCGCACAAGGATCAGGAGATGACGTATTTCGGCCAGGAGATCATGACGATGGCCGAGAAGAAAGGACCGCTGACGACCGCGAACTACATCTCGACGCTGGCCCGGAATCGTCAGATGGCGCGCGCGCTCGGCATCGACGCGACGATGACGAAATACAAGCTCGACGCGTTGTTCGCGCCGACCAGCGGTCCGGCGGGCCTCATCGACCTCGTCAACGGCGACAGCGGCGGCGCGAGCCTCGCCGTCGACCGTCACGTCGGTCGCCGGCTACCCGCACATCACCGTGCCCGGCGGATTCTACCGGGGCCTGCCAGTCGGTATGTCGTTCTTCGGCCGCGCCTGGAGCGAGCCGACGCTGATCAAGCTGGCGTACGCCTACGAGCAGGCCACCAGGCACCGGAAGCCGCCGGCGTTCGCGGCGACCGCAAACCTGACGCAGCCGTAGTCCCAAACTCGCTCGAACGATCACGCTTTTGCCGGACGCGTCGGCCGACGCGTCGTGCCAGCGTGTGCAGCGCGGCGAATGGGACGGACACCACCGTCAGCGCCGCGATGGCACCTCCGTTGCCCCTGCCTCAACAGTAACGGAGGGTCACAAATGTTAATGTTCAGCCGGTCGCAACTCTATATCGGCCTCGGACTGGCCGCCGTCGTCGAGATCATCATCAAGGTCGTCGTTCACTAGTCTCCAGAGCCGACGTGCCTGGACCCGCTCGTGGTGAGCCCGTCGAACCACGAGCCCAAGGCCGCTCGTCCTTCGACAAGCTCAGGACGAGCGGTGTGCCGGAATGTGGCTAGGGGATGCTCTGCCAGAGGGCTCGGCCGACGAAGAAGGGGCCGAGCCGCTCCAGGTACAGCGACGTCTGCTGCGTCTTCCGCATCGTCTGCACGACCGCGGACAGCGGAAAGAGCTCCTTTCCGATCAGCCCGATCACGAAGTCGTTGTCGCCTTTGTCCAGACCGTGGCAGGCGAGCCGGATGTCGTGCGCGTAGTCGCCGGCGCCGAACGACATGCCGATAGCCCCGTGCTCGGCGAGAATCACGCGCTGCTCGTCGGCGGGCAGTTGCGCGAATTTCCCCGCCCGGCGCAGCGGATACCACACGCTCCACTTCCACGCCGGGTTCAGCACCGTGCGCCGCGGCCGGTGCAGCAGCACCTCGGGCAGATCCGGTTCGTAGCCAATGGCAGTACGTGCGCCCGAGCATCGTGTATTCCGGCTTCTGGACCAGCGGCGCGAAGTCCGGACCGTTGAGGACCGGGCGCACGCGATCGAGAAAGTAGTCGGGATCTTCGTCGAACGTCAGCACGCCGACGCCGCGCGGGTCGTTGACGTCTTCGTAGAGCACGCCTGAGATTTTCGCGCGGTCCAGCGCGTTGGCCAGCGGTTCCGTGCCGGCGCAGCCGCCGAACGCGAGGAACTGCATGAAGAGCCGCTCGTCGGAGCGCTGCGGCTGCCCGTCCTTGTTGCCGCCCTTTTCGCTCAGATCCGGAGGTTCAGGTCCGCGTCTCGCCGCCGTATGGTCCGCCATGCCCTGAGTATAATTCCTCGAACGTGTCCGCCGATTATCGCGTCCGCGAAGCGACGCTCCGCGACGCCGACGTCCTCGTGCGTCACCGCATCGCGATGTTCACCGACATGGGGCTGGCATTCGATGCCGGCGAGCTCGATCGCGCGTTTCGAGTCTGGCTCGCGGCGGTGATGCCGGCCGGGACGTACCGCGCGTGGCTCGTCGATACCCTCGACGGAGAGGTGGCCGGCGGCGGTGGAATCACCATCATTCCGTGGCCACCTGGACCGCGGTATGCCGGCGACCGGCTGGCATTCGTCTACAACGTGTATACGGAGCCGGCGCACCGCCGGCGCGGGCTCGCCAAGCTGATCATGGAAACGATTCACAGCTGGTGCCGGGAAGAGGGGATCGGCTCGATGGCGCTGAACGCGAGCCAGGACGGGAGGCCGCTCTACGAGGCGTTGGGCTACGCGGAATCGCCGAGCCCGATGATGTTTTTTCCGATTGTCAGAGTATAATTCCCCGGCTCAGAGCTTGAAAAAGCCGACCATTCAGGTCCCATAACGGAGACGCAGCGAGCATGCCATTCATCATCACCGACCCGTGTATCGAAACCAAAGACACCGCGTGCGTGGACGTCTGCCCGGTGGACTGCATCCACCCGCGCAAGGACGAGGCAGAGTTCGCTGAAGCGACGATGCTCTACATCCATCCAGAAGAGTGCATCGATTGCGGCGCGTGCGTGCCGGCGTGCCCCGTCGCGGCCATCTACGAGAGCATCGACGCGACGCCGTCGCATCAGAAGGATCTGATCGAGGCCAACGCGATCTACCGGCTCGGCGACGCCGACTTGATGGCGAAGGCCGAGGAGATCGTCAAGGCGCACGTCGCCGCCCAGCCCGCGCTGATGGCCATTCCAGCGGCCGAACGTCAGGCCGCACACGCCAGCCATTAAGCTCGCCACCTGGAACGTCAACGGCATCCGGGCGCGCCACGCGGAGGTCCTCGCTTGGATCGACGGTGAGCGCCCGGACGTCATTTGTCTGCAGGAGCTCAAGGCCTCGCCCGACCAGATTCCGATCACCCTTTGCGCGCTGGAGGGTTACTGGTGCTACTGGCACGGCGGCAAAGGCTATTCTGGCGTTGCGCTTCACGTCAGCAAGACGATCGCCCCCGACCCTCCCGCCTTCGCGCACCCCGCCTTCGACTACGAGACCCGCATCGCGACTGTAGACATCGCGACCGCCGCCGGTCCGCTGACCGTGGCGTCGATCTACGTGCCCAACGGCGGCAAGGACTTTCCGGCGAAGATGGTGTTTCTCGAGGCGATGGATGCGATGGCCGCGTCCTATCAGGCCAGCGGGCGCCTGCTCGCCTTCCTGGGCGACATGAACGTGGCGCGGACCGATCGCGACGTCCATCCGAAAGAACGCAAGCCGCGCGCGATCGGACAACTGCCGGAGGAACGCGCGCTGATCGAGCGGATCCTGAGCCGCGGGCTGGTGGACGTCGGCCGCGCGCTCGATCCGGACAACGACGGCCTCTTCACGTGGTGGGCGCCATGGCGGAACATGCGCCAGCGCAACATCGGGTGGCGGCTGGATCACGTGTTCGCCAGCGAGGCGCTCGCGGCCCGCGCCACCGAGTGCCCGGTGCGAGCGGAGATCGGCACCAGCGACCACGCGCCTGTCGTGGCGAGCTTCAACGCCTGAACCACGAAACGCACGAAAGAGCCGCACGAAACACACGAAGAACTTGATCGGCTTCTTTCGTGGTTTTCGTGGGTTTCTTCTTTTCGTGCGTTTCGTGAGATCGTGATGCCAGTGTCGATCGTCGTCCAGAAATACGGCGGCTCCAGCGTCGCCGACGTCGCCCGCATCAGGCTGGTCGCCGATCGCGTGATGCGCACGCGGCTGGCCGGGCACGATGTCGTGGTCGTCGTCTCGGCGATGGGAGACACGACAGACGACCTCCTCAGCCTCGCCAAGCAGGTCTCGCCCAACCCCGACCGGCGCGAGCTCGACATGCTGCTGACCGCGGGCGAGCGGATCTCGATGGCTCTGCTGTCGATGGCCATTCGGGAGCTGGGCGGCGACGCGATCAGCTTCACCGGCAGCCAGTCGGGCATCATCACCAACGATCGTCATGTCGATGCGCGCATCATCGAGGTGCGTCCGGTTCGCGTGCAGGACGAGCTCGCGAAAGGACGGATCGTCGTCATCGCCGGGTACCAGGGCGTGTCGTATCGGCGCGAGGTGACGACGCTCGGGCGAGGTGGAAGCGACACGACCGCGGTCGCGATGGCCGCCGCGCTCGGCGCCGAGTACTGCGAGATCTGCTCGGATGTCGACGGCGTCTACAGCGCGGATCCGCGCGTCGTACCCGATGCGCGTCGGATCGGCACGCTGTCGTATGAGGAAACACAGGAACTGGCGGAGTCCGGCGCAAAGGTGCTGAACGCTCAGGCGGTCGAGTTCGCGAAGGAAAAAGGGATTGCCATCTACGCGCGCGCCACGGCCTCGCCGCTGCCTGGCGCCGACCCGTCGGCGGACGGCACGGTTGTCCGTCGTCACGCGCCGCGACAGCCCGGAACGGTTGTGGGAGTCGCCAGCGAACGCGACGTGCTCGTCATCAGCGCGTCACTCGAACCGGAGAATGCCAATCCGAAGGCGCGCGAAGGATCTCCGGCAACACCGATCGCGCTGCGATTGCTCGCGCTTCTCGACGAGCACAAAGTGGCGGGCAAGCAGCTCCACATCGCCGCCGATCGGCTGACGCTCGTCGTTTCGCGCGAGAACCTGCACGCGGAGGCCCGTGTGCGCGAGGCGCTCGCTGCCCGATTTGGCGGCGCCGTGAGAATCGACGACACGCTCGGCGCCCTCAGCGTCGTCGGCGCCGGGATCAACGCGTCGTTCGACAATGTTCGCCGCGGCTCGGACGCCCTGATCCAGACGAGCGTCTCAATCGCCGGAATCGCCACCTCGTCGTTCCGAATCACATGGATGATCGACCGCGCGCGCCTGGACGAGGCGGTGCGGCTGCTGCACCGCACATTCATCGAAGCCGAGCCGCCTTAAGGCGTCCCCATGACGCACCAGCATCTAGCCCCAGCCCCAGCCCCAGCCTATGACAGAACCATGACCACCGTCCTCGACCGATTCCTGAAATACGTCGCCTACGACACGCAATCGGACGCCGAATCGACGAGCTACCCCAGCACGAGCAAACAGCTCGTGCTGCTGCGCGATCTCGCGGCAGAGTTCGAGGCGCTGGGCCTGTCCGATGTGACCGTCGACGAGTTCGGCTACGTCATGGCGACGATCCCGGCGACGACCACGAAAGCCGGGGTGCCGACGATAGGATTCATCGCGCACGTGGACACGTCGCCAGAAATGCCCGGCGCCGGCGTGAAGCCGATCGTTCATCGCGCGTACGACGGCCGCGATCTGGTCCTGCCCGACGATCCCGGCGCCGTGCTGCGGCTCGCCGACAATCCTGCGCTCTCAGAACAAATGGGCAACGACATCGTCACGGCGTCGGGCACGACGCTGCTCGGCGCGGACAACAAGGCGGGCGTGGCCGAAATCGTGACCGCCGCGGCCTATCTGATGGCCCATCCCGAGATCCCGCACGGTCCCGTCCGGCTCGCGTTTACGCCGGACGAGGAAGTGGGCCATGGCACCGATCACTTTGACGTGGCCCGGTTCGGCGCGAGCTGCGCGTACACGATGGACGGCGGCCACCGCGGGGAGATCCAGGACGAGAGTTTCTCGGCCGATGCCATGACGGTCACGTTCCACGGCTTCAACACGCATCCCGGTTACGCGAGAGGGCGCATGGTGAACGCCATCAAGGTCGCGGCCGCCTTCATCGATCGCCTTCCGCACGACACGCTCTCGCCGGAAACAACCGGGGGCTACGATGGCTTCGTGCACCCGTACGTCATCCAGGCCGCCGTCGAGCGCACATCGGTCCGGCTTCTCGTTCGCGACTTCCAGACGGCGGGACTGAAGCAGAAGGAAGCGATGCTGGAGCGCCTCGCACAGGAAGCTGCGGCTGCGTACGCCGGCTCACGCGTGGAGGTCAAGGTCGAGGAATCGTACCGGAACATGAAGGAAGTCCTCGACCGCAACCCGGCGATCGTGGAGTACGCGCGCGAAGCCATCCGGCGAGCGGGCCTCGAACCGCGGACCCATCCCATTCGCGGCGGCACCGACGGCTGCCGTCTGTCGTTCATGGGCCTGCCGACGCCGAACGTCTTCGCCGGGCGAGCACAACTTTCATTCGCGCCTGGAGTGGGTCTCGGTCCAGGACATGGAGAAAGCCGTCGAGGTGATCGTTCACCTTTGTCAGATCTGGGACGAGAAGATGTAACCGCAGAGACGCAAAGATCGCGGAGACAAACGTTTCTCTGCGGTCTTGGCGTTCTCCGCGGTTCCTTCTTACCGTAAGGCTCGCGAACGTGTACGTCACTCCCGTGAACCATGAACTGGTGGTGCGGGTTCCGAGATCGGTCAGGAAGTTCGTGTCGGTCACCGGCCGGCCCTCGACCACGCCGGCTGGCAGTGTGGCGACAGTACCGATCGCCCAGCCGGCGGTGAATGCCGCGTGCGAGCCAAAGCGCAGCGCCGAGCCCAGATAGAACGTGGCGCGCGCGTCGCCGCGCACACCGATCCCGAACGACAACGGCGCCAGCCATGCGTGGCGGTCGTTGTACACGTGCGCGAACATCGCGATTCCGAGGTTGACGCTGCTCTCCTTGTCGGGCTGACGCAACACGACTCGCGAGGGCTGGCCGGCAACGCTGCCGAGGGCATAGACCGGATCGACCAGGCCGGTCGCCACGAAGCCGCCGGTGAGCGCCAGATCCCATCCGCCCGCCGCATCGCTCGCAGCCGTCGCGCCCGCGCTCTGTTGCTGATCGGCCGCGGACGCTGACGCAGCAGTGATGCAAAAGAGTGCAATGGCGAGCGGCAACGCGATCGACTTGCCGGCGAAGTTGAGCATGGTGCTGCACAATGTCGTCTCGGTCGCCACGAGAGTCAACAAGTATTTTGCCGTGACCATCTCGTAGAATGACAACTCCGTGATCTGTCGGGCATTCGATCCTGGTCTTCGTGTGTCTGTTCGCATCGGCGGCGCGCAAACGCCGACGATCGTCCACCGATCGTCGCCGCCGTGAACGACGCGTTCGTCGCACACCAGGGCGGCAGCGACCTCTGGACGATCGGCAGCGCGAACCTCGAACTCGTCATCGGCTTCGACTCCACGCGCACGCTGGCGCTGCAGCGCCTTGCCAATCCGGTGTCCGGCCGCGCGTGGAACATCTCGCCGGCTCCCGATGTCAGCGTCACGGCAGGCGGCGAGCGGATGTCGTTGACGTCGAGCGGAGCCGTCTCCTTTGTCGGCGCGACGGCGGCAACGACCGGACAAGGCGTCACGCTGACATTCACCTTCGAGCATCGTGCACAGCGCCTGCAGATCGCGCGCGTCTATGCCTGCTATCCGGACTCTCCGACCATCGAAACCTGGACGCGCGTCTCGAGCACCGGCGGCGACGGCACCGGCCTGACCGATCTCATCGCCTGGAACATGACCATGCCGCTGGGCAACGTCCGGTGGCTCGGCGGGCTGCGCGGCGACTCCGCCAGCAGCGCCGCCGAGGACGCGTTCGTGTTCGCCGAGCACGACTTCGAGCCCGGTGAACGCCTCGACCTCGGCGCGGAGGGGCGATCGTCCGAGTCGTTCGTCCCGTTCTTCCTCGTCGACGACGGACGCGATCAGTTTTACGCCGGGTTGATCTGGTCCGGCCTCTGGCGAGCCTCGCTGGAGCGCGCGGACGATCGCCTGCGCGTCCTCGTGTCCTTTCCCGGCGTCGGCACGAACGTCACCTCGTCCAGGCCGTTCGAGTTTCCGCATACGTTCTTCGGCGTCGCGGCGAAGGCCACAGGCGACGAGACCGGCGCGCTGCGTCAATTCATCCGGCAGGGGCTCCGTCACGGGCGGCCGTTTCAGCCGCTCGTCACGTACAACACGTGGTTCACCTACGGCACGCGGGTCAACGAGGACGCGATGGTCGCGGAAATCGACCGCGCAGCGTCGCTCGGCGTCGAGCTGTTCGTGATTGACGCCGGCTGGTATGTCGGCGCGGGAGAGACCGGAGACTTCGACTTCGATGCCGGCCTCGGATCGTGGACGCCCGACCCGGACCGCTTTCCGTCCGGACTGGCCAGCCTCGCCGACTACGCGCACGGCGTGGGCCTGAAGTTCGGATTGTGGGTCGAACCCGAGCGCGTCTCGCTCGCGACGGTCGGCAAGGCGGGCCTGGCACAGGAGGCGTGGCTCGCCACGCGCGGGAGCGACTACGGCTCCCAGCTGAACGGGCAGATCTGCCTGTCCGGCGCGGCGGGCCGCAAGTGGATGCTCGATCAGCTCGTGACGATCATCGAGACCGTCCGGCCCGACTACCTGAAGTGGGACAACAATTTCTGGATCAACTGCGACCGCGCGGGCCACGGACATGGACCCGCCGACGGCAACGTCGCGCACGTCCAGGCGCTCTACGGGGTCTTCGATGAGCTGCGACGGCGGTATCCGGATCTGCTGATTGAAAACGTCTCCGGCGGCGGTGCCCGCCTGGATTTCGGGATGATGGCATTCACCGACACCGCCTGGATGGACGACCGGACGTCGCCGGCTTCGCACGTGCGCCACAACATCGAAGGGCTCACGTTCGCGTTTCCGCCCGCCTACCTCCTGTCGTTCCTGATCGACGCGGAAGGCGAGCCAATCGCGGGCGCTGAAGATCTGCCGCTGCTCGTGCGCAGCCGCGGAACCGGGATCCTCGGACTCACCTATCGAACCGACTTGATGGACGACGACACCGCGGAACTGCTCAAACAGCAGATTGCCGAGTACAAGATCGTACCGCAGCCTGATCACATCGGCCAACGCCATGCTGCTCTCGGCGCAGGCGCCCATCGATTCCAACGGGTGGGAGGTGCTCGAGGAGGTGACCGACGGGGCGCAGAGCGCTCTGCTCTTCGGCTTCAAGGGCGACAGACCAGGAGGGCCGCCTCATCGTCCGGCCGCGAGGTCTGCTGCCGGACGCGGTCTACGACGTGTCGTCGCTCGACCTCGGGCCGATCGGCTCGGCCCGCGGCGATCTCCTCATGCAGGACGGGATCGAGATGGTGCACGCGGGCGGGTCGCGCGCGCACATCCTCGTGCTCGTCGCACGCTAGATTTTTACGCGCCTACTTGCACTCCGGAGTCACCGCGCGCGGCCGACGCTCGTTCCATTTGGCGACGATCCGCTTCAGTTCCGCGATCGGCTCCGGGTTGTCGTCCACCTGCAGACGCAGCACAGTATCGTTGTGCAGCCACACGCCGCAGTCTTTCTTGACGATCACGAGCGCCGCCGATTGCTGTCCCCGTTTGTCGCCGCCGCCTGCCTGTCCGCCCTCGAGCGCCGCGACCAGCCGCTCCGACAGGTGGCCGGGCGTCTTCTCGAACGCCGCGATCATGTTGTCGACGACGGCCGGTCCGGCGAGGATGTTGCCCTGTGCCGTCGCGAATTTGCCGCTTCGATGTCCCGGCCCACTCGGTCGCCTTCGGACCGGTGTAGGCGGCGAACTCGCCTTTGAGGTTCATGACCGCGAACTGACGCCCCTGCTTGCTCCACGTATCGGGCAGCGGATCGGGATCCTGCTCCCAGATTTGCTTGACGATCGCCGCAGGCGCCATGCCCGTCCGCAGCAACGCGAGCGCTTTCGGTCCGTAGCCGACGTCGACGATCGCCTGCGTCGCCGCGATGCCGGCGTTCGCGTCGGCCCAGAGCACGCCGTTGCCGACCGAGAAGACGCGCGACTGCACGGCGCCTCCAACCTCGCCCGTCGCCGGATCGAATCCGAGGATCGAGAAGGTGCCCGTCTCCCACAGAGGCGGCGCATCCTGCGCGAATGCGGGACGAGCGACGCGCGAACCGAACAGGATCGACAACGCGACAGCCACGACAGCAACCCGCCGAGCGCTCGAGTCCGTCCTGCCCATCCCGCCCG
Organism: uncultured Acidobacteriota bacterium; assembly: GCA_963794305.1. Classification (GTDB taxonomy): domain Bacteria; phylum Acidobacteriota; class Vicinamibacteria; order Vicinamibacterales; family CAVVIG01; genus CAVQFC01. Next base: position 151,095 of record CAWCDQ010000032.1, read on the forward strand.
TCCCGCCCTTCCCTTCCAACTTCTTGCCTTCTCACTTCTAATCTTGGTCACTGACACGATCCACCCCACACGCTGAGGACCGCTTCCACGGTCTTCGGTTTGATTTCGATGACGACGTACCGTTCGTGGTTCCATCCTGAGAATTGCGCCAGCCAGAAGAGTTTACCAGCGGTCCGGATGACGCCGAGCGGCAGCATGTAGCTGGCGCCGTTCCGATCGCAGCCGAGCGCGTCGACATCGGTGCCGAGCGAGCGGACCTGATCGCCGTCGCGGGAAAACCATCCGTTGCTGAACGCGACTGCCGACGCATTCGTCCGCGCGCTGTCCCAACTGCCGATAGCGGCGGCTCGACTCGACGTAGTAGATGCGCGGATGGTCGCCGAAGCTGTACAGCGCCTCGATGTCGGGAGCGCGGCCTTCGCGGCCGCGCCGCGAGACGGGATAGCCGTGCTCGTCGGCGATCACACGCTCAGCCGCGTTGAAGGCCTCGAGCAGCGCGGGCGCCAGGGCGCGCGCATCCTCGGAATCGGTCGGCAGGATCGCGATGCGATCGACCGTCTGCGGTGGAGAGACCGCGAGCCCTTCCTTGGGATACGGCTGCTCGGTCGGCGGTGGAGCAGGCGTCGGCGATCGGAAATCGGAGCGCAGGCCGATCTGACGGACGCAGAACGAGTCGATCCAATCCAGCTGCGTGACGCGCAGCGTCTGCGGATCGGGCATCGTCCAGGCTTGCCAGGTGTCGAGCGGACGCGCGGGTCCCCACCAGCGCGACGGTACGTCGCGAACGGTGATCGGAACGTTGACATCGAGATCCGGCGCCGGCCAGCCGTTGCTCCATCGCTTGCCGTCGAACGCACCGAAGGGCACGATCATCCCGTCGCGCCGAAGGACGCCGACACTGAACGCGCCGGGCCGGGTGTCTGACGGCCGCGATGCCGCCGGCGAGCGCCAGCACAGCGGCGGCGGTCGATGCCCAGGCCGTGCCTCAACTTCACAGCCGCGGAGTATACTCCCCGCTCGACCGGAGGTAAGGCCGATGACGCGCGAAGAACTGCAGAAGACGGCGCGGCTATACGTCGAGGCGTGGCAGCGGCACGACGCCGCGGCGATCGCGCAGTAGCACGCGGCCGACGGCGTGGTGGAGAGTCCGATCTATTCGACGCTGCGGGGACGGAAGGCGATCGAAGACGCGGCTCGCGCCTTCTTCACATCGTTCCCCGATGCCGTGTTCACGGCCGATGCCGTCATTGTCGATGCGCCGCACTTCGCGATTTTCACCACGGCCAATCGCCACTCACGTGAACGAGTTCTTCGGGATGCCGGGAACGAACCGGCACATCGAATTCCGCAACTGCGTTCCTGCTGGAGACGGACAGCGACGGCCTCATCGCGAAGGAACGACGGATTTACGACTTCACCGGACTTCTGCTGCAGGTCGGGATCCTGCGCGCGAAGCCGGCGAAGCCGTAGTGAGAGGCTGAAGGTCGCGATTCTTACTGTTTCGGTTCTGCGCTGGTCGATTTGGCGGATGCGTTCGCCATGCTGAAGGTGATCGCCGTGAACTGCATTTCTTCCCACGTCTGATCGCCCCAGTACACGTCCTTCTTGGGGTCGGGATTCGCTTTGTTGGCCGTCGAGTTGTCGTACCACGCCGCGGTGTGGATCTTCGTCCCCTTCGGCAGGCTCAGCGGCTGCTTGAAGACGTAGTCGGTCTGCCAGTTGAAGTCGTACTTCGGCACGTTCAGGATGAGTTCCGAGCGGCCGTCGGGATAGATGGCGGTGACTTCCCACTTCTTGCCGCGCATGTGGGTATGCGGGAGCACGCTCCAGATCGTCGTGTCCTGATTCAGCGTCATCTCCGCGTCGACGCGCGTGTCGGACGTACCAGCGGGCAGCTTGAAGTTCATGTTCACCAATGTCGCCACGTTCACTTCGGTCTTCGGTGGTTCTTTCGCCCACTTGATGCCGACGCGCGTTCTATCCGTCGCGTCCTTGCCATTCGCGGTGTAGTGCTCCTGAATGATCAGCGTCGCGCCCGCCGGCACGCGCAGCGCGGTGCCGGGCTGGTAGATCCGGACCGACTGTCCCGGCGCGTATCCCGCCAGCCAACCCGTGGGCTGGTGCTTCATCGGCCGGTCGTTCGGTTCCGGCCCCTGCTCCGTCTTCGGCGCATCCGCGGGACGACGCATGCCCTGCGGCAGGCGCGAAGGGTTGCGGTCCGCGAGCGGCAGGCTTCGGGTCGATCAGGTAAACGATCACGTGGTGCACGACCGAGCGGTTGCCCGGGCGGACTTCAATGGCCTGCGCCCACCGGTCTTCCGTGAGGTTGGTCGGCACCTCGAAGTTCTTGTACTCGACCGTTCCGCTGGCAGGAACCGGGTAATCCTCGAGCATCGACCAGACCGTATCGGGTTCTCCGATCTGCCACCCCTCGGTGTAGGTGGGCAGCTTGGGCATGTCGGCGGGGTTGCCTTCGGGTGCTCCGGCGCTGGCCCATTTCACGATCGTCTCGCGATCGCGATCGCTCAGGCGCCGGTCGTTGAGGAACTGACCATGGGCCGGGTCCGCATGCCACGGCGGCATCGTCCCGTTGGTGACCTGGGTGGCAATCGCCTTCGCCCAGGGCCTGGCCTCGTTGAACGAGGTCAGCGGCATCGGCCCGATTTCGCCCGGCCGATGGCATCCTGTGCAATTCTGAAACACAATCGGCGCGACGTCTTTGCTGAACGTCGGCGCGGGCGACTGCGCGTACACGGACGAAGCCGCTCCGATGAGGCTGGCCAGGGCCATGGCAACCCGGGTGCAAGTCATAGGCTCCTCTGCTGATTGACGGTTGGGGACTGGAAGAATCTTACCACTGTATTACGTAGGGCAACCAGCGGAGGTTTCGAGAAAAGGCGCTTATTTCTTTCGGGATCCGCTGCTCCGCTTCCTCGGCACCTTCGCACCGGCTTTTCGAGCCTCGCTCAACCCGATGGCAATCGCCTGCTTTCGGCTGGTGACCCGCTTGCCCGATCGTCCCGACTTCAGGGTGCCGCGCTTGCGTTCATGCATGGCCCGCTCGACCTTGCTCTGCGCCTTCTTTCCGTACTTCGCCATTCCGTCCTCCTGAAAAACGTCGAACAGGCTCTCGAGTCGCGCTGCCTGACGGAAGCGAATTTGCAAAACGAAGGCCGGTGAGGGCAATCTGAAGCATGGAGAAAACGGCGATGCGAGCAGCGATTGCGGCGGTAGTTCTGGGGTTGTCGATGCCTTCCGTTCAGGCGGCCGATCTGTCGGCGAGAGAAGCCAACCGGATTCAAGAAGCGGCGACGGTACTGCAGGAAATTCAAGGCGTGCCCGACAAGAGCATTCCCAAGGATCTGTGGGATCGCGCGGCGTGCGTGCTGGTGGTACCAAGTCTCAAGAAAGGGGCGCTCATCATTGGCGGCGAGTACGGCAAAGGTTTGATGAGCTGTCGGCACGATGGCGAATGGACCGCGCCGATCTTCATGCAGATCGGCAAGGGCAGCTGGGGTCTTCAACTCGGGGTGCAGTCGATCGACCTGGTGCTGCTCGTGATGAATACCAGCGGCGCGGAGAAGATGCTCCGTAACAAAGTCTCGCTCGGCGCCGAGGCGTCGATTGCCGGCGGACCGGTCGGTCGGGATGCGCGCGCGGCGACCGACGCGCAGATGAAAGCGGAGATCCTCTGGTACTCGCGCACCCAGGGACTGTTTGCTGGCATCAACCTCTCGGGCGGCGTGGTGCGGGCCGATGTCGACGACAACATCGATCTGTACGGGAAGAACACCGCGCCGCGAGACGTCGTGATGACGGGAAAGGTGGCCGACGCCGGCCGTCACCGACGCGTTCATGACCGCGCTCAAGCAATAGCAAACGCTTACACTACCTTCGGTCAGCGCATGATCCACCGCATAGGCCGCGCCGGGTGATGACGAGTCTCCCGGCCGCGGCCGCGGTTCTCCGCACGGCCTCTAACTCCTCTGTTCCCTGAGACTCAACCCTCAGCAGCACACAAAGAACTGATCTGTTCACGGTCGAGCTGCGCTCCCGGGCACACAACGTGCACCTGATCCGAGGAGAGGCTACAGAAGGAGGCTTCCACATGGGTCTGGTAAAGACAGTATGTTGTGCGGCGGCGCTCACGGCACTCATCGCTCCCGGTGCGCGCGCCGACGAGTGGAACAAGAAGACGATCTTGACGTTCAGCGGGCCGGTGCAGATTCCCGGAACGACGCTGCCGGCCGGCAGCTACGTGTTCAAGCTGGCCGACATCCCGGGGAACCGCCACGTCGTGCAGGTGTTCGACAAGGACGAGAAGAAGATCTACGGCACGATGCTCGCGATGCCCAATCAGCGAATGACGCCGACCGACAAACCGGTGGTACTCTTCTCGGAACGCGCCAGCGGATCACCCCAGGCGGTGAAGGTCTGGTACTACCCTGGCGACACGATCGGCAACGAGTTCGTCTATCCGAAATCGCAGGCGATGAAAATTGCCAGAGAGACGCACACGAGAGTGCTCGCCACCAACGACGAGCCGAAGGCCAGCGCCAACGCGCCGGGTGAGATTCCGGTCGAGATGAAGACGGCTGCCGTTGGCTATTTCGACGAAAACGGCAACTGGCAGAGCGAGGCCGAGCGCCCGGTCGTGATGTCGAATACGCCGGTGCAAACCGCAAGAGCGGAAACGCAAAGCGCCGGGACCGCTGGCAGCACTCCGGCGCGCACAGCATCTGCCCCGCACCGCGAGCAGCCTCGCGCTGTTCGAACTGCTGAGCGGTCTCTCGATGGCCGGCGGCTTCGTCGTCGGCCGGATTCGCCAGCACGTCGCCTAGCAGTATGAACGGCGAACGGCGAACGCCGAACGTCGAACGACAGCGACCGGCGCTCCCGTTCGTCGTTCGGCGTTCGTGGTTCGTCGCTCTCGTTTCGTGCGCCGTTCTTGGCTCGCCGTTCGTCGTTCTCGCACAGGAACCCGTGTTCCGGCCGGCGTCGAGCGAGCTCGTCGTGCTCCCCGTCGTCGTCACGGACAAGGACGGACGCTACATTTCCGATCTGACAGCCGAACGGTTCACGGTCTTCGACAACGGCCGCCGCGTCCCGATCGACGTGTTCAGCAACCAGGACACGCCGGTCACTGTCGGGTTGATCATCGATGCCAGCGGCAGCATGCGGCCGAAGATCGCGGAAGTCATCGCGGCATCGACGCAATTCGCGCGGCTGAGCAATCCGGAGGACGAACTCTTTGCGGTTCGCTTCAACGAAAACGTACGGGACCTGATACCCAATCGCGAGTTCTTGATGGCGAGCGATGTCCTGGCGCTCGAAGCCGCGGTCCGCTCCATTCGCCCTGACGGCCGGACGGCCCTCTACGAAGGCATCATGGACGGCCTCGACCATCTGACGAAAGGGACGCGCACGAGAAAGGTGCTCGTGGTCATCAGCGACGGCGGCGACAATGTCAGCCAGACCAAGCTCGAGACCGTGCTGGCGCGCGCGCGCGACTCCAACGCCGCCATCTACACCATCGGCGTGTACGACGCCGACGACGTCGACAAGAATCCGCGCGTGCTGAAGTCGCTGGCGGAAACGACCGGCGGCGAGCGATTTCTTCCCAACTCGCCCGGCGAGCTGCTTGCCGCCTGCGAGCGCATCGCGCGGGAGATTCGAAGCGGCTACACCATCGGCGTCGTGCCGCCGGCGCAGGACGGCACGTACCACCGCATCAAGCTCGAGGTCGATCCCGCGGCCGGCCGGAAACTGAACGTCCGCACGCGGCCGGGTTATTTCGCCTCGACACGCGCCGCACAGCCATGAATAGAACCGCAACGCTTCGCTGGATCGAACGCGCGCTCATCGCCGGCGGCGGCGGCCTGGCGCTCTGGTGCGCCGTCATTCTGGTGGAGGCACGATTCCATCAAACCGCAGCCATTCCGGCGCCGCCGCTGACGGTGACGCAGACCACCTTGCCTGGTGACGGCGGCCGCGCGCCGGCTCCTTCGACGCCTGCGCCCCCGCCGCCCGCGGGTACGCTGCTGGGACGCCTCGACGCGCCATCGGTCAAGCTGTCCACCGTGGTGCTCGAAGGCAGCGACGATGGAACACTCGGTCGCGGATCGGGCCACATCGAGGACACGCCGTTTCCGGGAGAGAGCGGCAATGTGGGCATCGCGGGTCATCGCGACACCACGTTTCGCGCGCTCCGCAACATCCACGTCGGCGATCCGCTGGAGTTCAAAACGGCCGACCGCGTGTACCGCTACCGCATCAGCAAGACGATGATCGTGGGCCCCGACGATGTGTACGTGCTCGATCCGACCGAGCGTCCCGCACTGACCCTGGTCACCTGCTACCCGTTCGAATTCATCGGCCACGCGCCGCGAAGATTCATCGTGCGGGCGGACCTGGTCGGGGAAGAAACAAGGGCGGGAGGGGCGGGAGCGGGCAGGAAAGGCAGGAGGGCGGGAACGGCAGGATTGGCGGGAAAGACAAGGCGCTAGCCGTTCATCCCCGTGTCGATCCCGCCCAGACCACCGATCAGATCCACGAAGCGTCCGCTGTTGCATGCGTCCGTCCCGCAAGACGAGCGCCTGTCGCGCCCGAGGCGATTTAGTTCTCCTGGCGCGGGTTCTGCGCCGGTGCTTCACCGCGATTTCGTCGAAACGGAACGTGATGCCCTGGCGGTACAATCATCGAGCCGGAGTCTAGAAGCGAACGCCGACGCCGAAAATGATCCGCTGCGTCGGGATGCCCGTGTCGGTCTCGAACGCGTCACTGGCGAAAATCTCGCCGAAGCGATAACCGAGATCCGCGAAGTAGCGCCCCTTGAACGACCTGTTGACGCCGAAGCCCACAACAAAAATCGGTTTGTTGAGCGTCCCTGAAAGGTCGGCGCCCAGTTGCACGCCGTTCGCCCCGGGGTCGATCACCTGGCCGTTCACGGTGAACGCGACTTCGGTCTTCACGTTCGCCACGCCGAACTCCGCGAGCACATACGGTTGAAATTGCGAGGCAAGGGGAATCCGGTAGCGCACACCTGCTGAGAATTCGGTCACCTTGTACGCGGAGGACGCGGTGCCGCCGAGCGCGTTCGCGATGATGGTGGCCCGGTTGTCGAGGTCGGACGTGCCGACGTTGGACATGTGGCTGACCTCGGCGACGACATCCAGTCCGGGGGTCAGGCGAAAGCCGAAGTCGCCGCCGAGGAACCCGCTCGACTGATGGCCCAGCGTCGGCCCGAAGTTGAACTCCGCGTACATCTTCTGTTCCGGGACCGTCTGCGCCCGCGCGGCGCTCACGCCTGGACCCAGAATCGCTACGAGACACACAGCCGCAACACAAGCGAAACGCTTCATCAAATCGTCCTCCGTAGACGGGGATGGCCGCACAGATTTCGTCTAGCGGACAGGGCTGGGACCTACCGCACGTCGGGGTGAGGACGCGATTATACCATCTCCGTGCTATTCTGGACACGCTCGATCACGCCACACATGAGCGAACACGCCGAAACTTCCGATCACGCCTACGAGCCGTTTTCGCCGGCAGTCACTCCGCCGGCGATCACTCCGCCGGCAGCGTACAGCGCACCGATTCCCGCGCCCCCCTCAGACACGCTTGGGGCGTGGAAACGCATGGGAACCGAGATCCTCGCCGGGGTGCAGACGTTGGTCTCCGCCGCGGTCTACGCCACGTTGATCGTCACGTTCGGCTTCCAGGTCGCGCGCGTCGACGGGCTCAGCATGGCGCCGACACTCGAGGATCACGACCGGCTGATCGTGAACAAGCTCGTCTACGAGCTTGGAGAGCCGCGCCCCGGCGATATCGTGATGCTCTACTACCCGCTCAACCCCGAGAAGATGTTCGTCAAGCGCGTCATCGCGCGCGAGGGCGACACGGTGCGCATCGTCGACGGCCGCGTCTACGTGAACGACGTGCCGCTGCACGACGACTACGTTCCCGCCGAGTTCCGGAGCCACGACGACTGGGGCCCGCAGGTGATACAGCAGGGCTACTACTTCGTGATGGGCGATCACCGGAACAACAGTTCGGACAGCCGTCACTGGGGACCGGTGCCGAAGAAGTACATCGTCGGCAAGGTGAAGGTTCGATGGTGGCCGCTGCAGGACGCGCGGATCTTCTAGGGTTCTAGGTTCTAGAGTTCTCGGGTTCTCAAGGTTCTGCTCGTGCTCCTCTCGTAGCTTGTACTTCTGAATCTTCCCGGACGCGGTCATCGGAAACGCCTCGACGAAGCGCACATAGCGCGGCACCTTGAACCTGGCGAGTTCCGCCGCGCACCACGCGATGAGCGCATCTGCCCCCGCCGCCTGACCCACATTTGTTGAGCGCGCCTCCGGCTTCAGCCTGACCGCGGCCGCCACGGCCTCTCCGAAGAACTCGTCCGCCACGCCGTACACGTACGCGTCGGCGACCGCCGGGTGCTCGCGCAGCCGATCCTCGACCTCTTTGGGCGCGATGTTCTCGCCGCCGCGGATGATGATGTCCTTGATGCGGCCGGTAATCCGGAAACAACCATCGGCATCCAGGCTGGCTTCGTCGCCCGTGTGCAGCCAGCCGTCGGCGTCGATCGCCGCGCGCGTCGCCTCTGGGTTGTTGTAGTAGCCCTTCATCACGTTGTAGCCGCGGCAGCACAGCTCACCGCGCTCGCCTCGCGCACGCACATCGCCCGTCACGGGATCGACGATTTTGACTTCGAGCTCAGGCAGCACCGGGCCGACCGTTTGTGACCGCTGGGCCACCGACGAATCCCGCGGCGTCATCGTGATCCCCGGCGACGACTCGGTCATGCCGTAGGCAATCGTGATCTCCGGCAGGTGCATCTCGGTCATCACGCGGCGCATCAGCGGTTCCGGGCACAGCGCGCCGGCCATGACGCCGGTCCGAAGCGACGTGAGATCGTACCGAGCCGAAGTCCGGGCACTCGAGCTCGGCGATGAACATCGTCGGCACGCCGTAGAGCGCCGTGCAGCGCTCGCGGTGAATGGTCTCGAGCACGCTCTTCGCGTCGAAGGACACCACCGCACACAGGCACGCGCCGTGAGTGAAGGCGCCGAGCACGCCGATGACGCAGCCGAAACAATGAAACAGCGGAACGCAGAGACACAGGCGATCCGCCGGCGTGTAGCCGAGCACGCGGCCCAGCGCTTCACCGTTGTTGACGATGTTCCGGCTCGAAAGCATCACGCCCTTGGGGAAGCCGGTCGTTCCCGACGTGTACTGCATGTTGATCACGTCGTCGGGACCGATGGTGGCGCTGCGTGCGTCGAGCTCTGCCTCGGACACACGCGACGCGGCTGCACGGATCTCGCCGTAGGGCATCAACCCGGCCGGCGTCTGGTCGCCGATGAAGATGATGCGTTCGAGACCGGGAATCGCGCCGCTCATGGCGCCGATGGCGGCGAGCTCGTCGACATAGCTGACGTCTCGGAAGCCGCCAATCGTGATGAGGGTCGCGGCCTCGCTCTGGCGCAAGAGGTAGTCCACATCGCGCGATCGCAGCGACGTGTTGGCCGTGACCAGGATCGCGCCGGCCTTGGCGACCGCAAACTGCAGCACGACCCACTCGGGGACGTTCGTGGCCCAGAGCACCACGCGTTCGCCGCGTGCGACACCGAGCGCCATCAGGCCGCGCGCGATCGTGCGGGCCTCCTGTTCGAGGGTCGCGAAGGTGAACCGGGGCCCGTCGCCGTAGACGAGCGCTTCGCGATCGGGCAGCGAGCGCGCCAGCCGCGTCAGCAGATCGCCAACGGTCACGTCGCGAAACGGAGGAGCCAGAACGGACGGCCGATCGCTCATGCGGGCTGGGATTGTGCCACATTCGGCGCTTCTGTGATTAACTGATGCGCTGTGACCGAGCCTTGTATCGTTCTCGTGGCACCCTCGGACCTGCTGCCCGCCGTGAAGGAGCGCGCCGGCGCGGTCGACGGCGAGGTGCTGACGTTTACCGACGCCGACGCGTTGAAGGCGCTGCAAACCATCATTCAGCGCCGTCCGCAAGTCGTGACGCTCGAGCGCATGTTTGCCGTGACACCACGCGGCGCGGCGCTGATCAACCGCATCAAGGCCGACGCGACGCTGCGGCAGTCGGAGATTCGCGTCATCGCCCACAACAGCGACTACGTGCGCGTCGTGCCGCGGGCCGCGCCTCCGGCCGCGCCGGCTCTCGATCAGCGCGGGACCCGTCGTGCGGCGCGCTTCAAGATGACGCCGAACACGCAGGCCATCGTCGACGACAAGCCGGGCACGCTGATCGATCTCTCGAGCGTCGGCGCGCAGGTGGTTGTCGAAGGCGGCGCTGAAGCCGAACCAGCGGATTACGATGACCCTCAACGATGAAGTGGGCCAGGTGCACTTCAATGCATCGGTGGCCTGGACGGCGTTCGAGACCCCCTCGTCGGGATCGCCGCGCTTCCGCGCGGGCATCAACTTCGAGGACGCGGATCCCGCCGCTGTGGACGCCTTCTGCGCCCGCCACAAGGCCTAGCCGATGTCCCCTGTCTCCACGACGAGTTCACATATCGCCAAGGCGCAGACCCAGGCACAGTCCGCGAACAAGCCGGTCGCGCTGCTGCTCTGCCGCGACCTGATGTGGGAGGAGGTATAAGCGCCGATGAAGCGACTCGAAGCTCTCAACGCCGTTTACGATCGGCTCCACGACCGCATCGTCGTCACGATCATGGGTTCGGCCTACGTCACCGATCTGTCGCTGTTGGAAAACCGATTCCAGTTCGCGCGGAGCCTCCGGTCGTGAGCGCCGCCATCCTCGCCGATCTCGTCGCCGCGCTCGGCCGCGGCTCGCTCCGCATCGTCGATTTGACACAGCCGCTCGGACCGGCGACTCCGGTCATCGAGCTCCCGCCGATGTTCGCCGCGTCTCCTGGCGTCACCATCGACGTCATCTCGCAATACGACGGCAAGGGGCCGGCGTGGTACTGGAACACGCTGCGCTTTGGCGAGCACACCGGCACGCATTTCGACGCCCCCGTGCACTGGATCACCGGAAAGGATCTGCCCGACAACGCGTGCGACACGATTCCGCCCGGCCGTTTCGTCGGACCGGCATGCGTCATCGACGTGACCCGCGATGTCGAGGCGGACGCCGACTTCCTGCTGACCGTGGAACGCATCGAGGCATGGGAACGCGAGCACGGCCGGATTCCCGCTGGGGCCTGGGTCTTGCTGCGCACGGGTTGGAGCAAGCGGACCGATCCCGCGGCTTTCCTGAACGTCGGCGCCGATGGACCGCACAGTCCTGGATTCGATGCGCGCGCCTCCAGGCTGCTGGCGCACGACCGCGAGATCCTTGGTGTCGGTGTCGAGACGATAGGGACGGACGCAGGTCAGGCCGGCACGTTCGATCCGCCCTTTCCGAACCACACGATCATGCACGGCGCAGGCAGATTCGGGCTGGCCAGCCTGTGCAACCTCGATCAGCTGCCGCCGACGGGCGCCGTCGTGATCGCCGCGCCGCTCAAGATCGTTCGCGGCAGCGGCAGTCCGGTCAGGGTGATCGCGATCACGGAGTAATAGCTGTATTGCGGATCGCGGATTGCGGAGTGCGGATTGAATTGAGGATCAGGAACGGCAATCTAATCCGCAATCAAATCCGCAGTCCGAAATCCGCAATCCGCAATACGTCGTCTCTGAGAATCGTGTCGTCCCTCTCCGACCCAGTAGACACGATCGCGGCGCGGACGCCGGTGACCTCCTCGAGGCGCAGAATGTACTTCCGGGCCGCTTCCGGCAGCTGTTCGAACTTCCGCACGCCCGCCGTCGGCGCATCCCACCCCGGCATCGACTCGTAGACCGGCTCGCACGCCGCGAGCTGGCCGAGGTCGCTCGGGAAATCCGTCAGCGTTCTGCCGGCACATTTGTACGACGTGCACAGCTCGATGCGCTCCAGGCGATCGAGCACGTCGAGCTTCGTGAGCGCGAGCGCGTCGAGACCGTTGATCCGGACGCCGTAGCGCACGGCGACGGCGTCGTACCACCCGCAGCGGCGCGGACGGCCGGTGACCGCGCCGTACTCGTTGCCGCTCTCCCGCAGGCGGTCGCCCATCTCGCCCGTCAACTCCGTCGGCAGCGGTCCTTCGCCAACGCGGGTCGTGTACGCCTTGACGACCCCGAGCACGCGTCCGATCGCCCGCGGGGGAATGCCAAGCCCCGTGCACACGCCGCCGACCGACGCGTTGGACGAGGTGACGTAGGGATAGGTGCCGTGATCGATGTCGAGCAGCGTGCCCTGGGCGCCTTCGAAGAGGATCGACTGACCGCCGGCCATCGCCTGCGTGAGCAGCACCGAGACGTCGCGCATCATCGGGCGGATGCGCTCGGCGTACGCCAGCAGCTGCGTCAGCACCGGCTTCCAGTCCATCGTGCTGTCCTGCACGAGGCGGTTGCGCGCGTTCACGTTGTCGCGAACGTTCTGCTCGAGGCCCTTCGGGTCGTTGAGATCGCCGACGCGGATGCCGCGGCGCGCGATCTTGTCCTCGTAGGCCGGACCGATGCCGCGCGACGTCGTGCCGATCTTGCGCTCGCCGCGCCGCGCCTCCGACAGCAGGTCGAGGTCGCGATGGTACGGAAGAATCAGGTGCGCCTTGTCGCTGACGAGAATGCGGCCGGTGACGTCGATGCCGTTGTTCGTCAGCTCGTCGATCTCCGCAAACAGCGCCTGCGGATCGATGACCACGCCGTTGCCGATGACGCACGTGACGCCCGCGTGCAGGATCCCGGACGGAATCAGCCGCAGCACGAACTTGGTGCCTTTGACGTACACCGTGTGGCCCGCGTTGTGGCCGCCCTGATAGCGGCCGACGATCGAAAAGTTCGGCGTGAGGAGATCGACGATCTTGCCCTTGCCTTCGTCGCCCCACTGAGCACCCAGCACAACTAGGTTCATATCAGTCGTCAGTCCTTCGTCGATAGTACGGAGTCGCTAGTCGTGAGTCCGCAATCGGACTAAGATTCTACCTTCGAACGCCGTCGTCCGACTAACGACTCGACTCACGACCATACGACTCGACTCACGACTAACGACTCCGTACTCACGACTAACGACTCACGACTGACCCATGGTCCTCCTCGACGGTTCTTCACTCACGCTCGACCAGCTCTTGTCCATCGCGGACCGCTTCGAGACCGTTGCGCTGGCCGACGCGGCCCGCGATCGCGTGCGCGCGTCGCGCGCCGTCGTCGATCGGCGGGCGCGCGGCGACGAACCGGCCTACGGCATCAACACCGGGTTCGGATCGTTCGCCGACGTCAAGATCGCGCCCGAGGCGCTCGAGACACTGCAGCTCAACCTGTTGCGAAGCCACGCCGCCGGGCTCGGCGATCCCCTTCCTGCCCGCGCGGTCCGCGCGACGATGGCGCTGCGGGCCAACGTGCTGGCGAAGGGGTTCTCCGGAATCAGTGCGGAAACGCTCGACGCGCTCATCGCGCTGTTGAACAGCCGCGTCCATCCCCGGGTGCCGTCCCGCGGATCGGTCGGCGCCAGCGGCGATCTCGCGCCGCTCGCGCACCTCGCGCTGGTGCTGATCGGCGAGGGTGAAGTTCTCGACGACGAGGAAGAAACCGCGAGAGAGCGCGAAGAACGCAGAGAACAAAGCGATTCTCTGCGATCTTTGCGGTCTCCGCGGTTAAACATCACCGGCGCGGAGGCGTTGAAGCGCGCCGGACTGGCGCCAATCCGCCTCGGACCCAAGGAGGGGCTGGCCCTGATCAACGGGACCCAGCCGTCGACGGCGGTGCTGGCGCTGGCGCTGGCCGCCGCCGAGCAGGTGGCGCGGGCGGCCGACATCGCCGCGGCGCTGTCGATCGACGCGCTCCGCGGCTCGATTCATCCCTTCGAAGCGCGCATTCACGACGCGCGGCCGTTCCGCGGACAGACGACGTCGGCGGCCAACATCGAGGCGCTGATGCGCGGCAGCGGCATCAACCACTCGCACGAGCATTGCGGGAAGGTGCAGGACGCCTATTCGCTGCGCTGCGCGGCGCAGGTGCACGGCGCCGCCCGCGAGGCCCTGCGCTTCGTGCGCGACACCGTGCTCGTCGAAGCCAACAGCGCCACCGACAACCCGATGGTGTTCGCGGACACGGGCGACATCGTGTCGTGCGGCAACTTTCACGGCGCGCCGATTGCCATCGCGGCCGACCTGCTCTCCGCGGCGCTGGTCCCGCTCGCCACCATCAGCGAGCGGCGGACCGATCGGCTGGTCGATCCGACGCTCAGCGGCCTGCCCGCGTTCCTGACACGCGACGGCGGCCTCAAGTCGGGCTACATGATGGCTCAGGTCACGGCGGCAGCGGTCGCCTCCGAGATGAAAACGCTCGCGCATCCCGCCGGCGTCGACACGATCCCGACCTCGGCCAACAAGGAAGACCACGTCAGCATGAGCATGACGGCCGCGCTCAAGGCCGAGGTCAGCGTGTCGCGCGCGCGCGAAGTGATCGCGATCGAAATCCTGTGCGCCTGCCAGGCGATCGACCTGCTCGCGCCGCTCGCCTCGTCGCCGGCGCTGCAGCGCGTCCACCAACTCGTGCGATCGCGCGTGCCGATGCTCGACGACGATCGCGCGCCGGCGCCCGACATTGTCGCGATCGCTGAACTGATCGCGACAAACGCGCTTGAAGAAGCGTGCGGCGAACTAGTCAAGTGAAATATTTTTTATTTTCAAATTGACAACGTTCGCTCCGCTTCTTAAGGTCTATCTTTCTCGTTCGCATCTTCATGGCCACCGCAACTCGCACCATCCGATCGCCGCGCGGCACCGCACTGACCTGCAAAGGCTGGCCGCAGGAAGCCGCTCATGCGGATGTTGATGAACAATCTGGATCCCGACGTCGCCGAGCGGCCCGGAGGATCTGGTGGTGTACGGCGGAGCGGGAAAGGCGGCGCGCAGCTGGGACGCCTACGACGCCATCGTCCGGTCGCTGCAGTCGCTCGAGCACGACGAGACGCTGCTCGTCCAGTCCGGCAAGCCGGTCGGCGTCTTTCAAACCCATCCCGGCGCGCCGCGCGTGCTCATCGCCAACGCGCTGCTGGTTCCCGCGTGGGCGACGTGGGAGAATTTCCGCGATCTCGAGCAGCGCGGCCTGACGATGTACGGCCAGATGACGGCCGGCAGCTGGATCTACATCGGCAGCCAGGGCATCGTGCAGGGAACCTACGAGACGCTGGCCGAGGTCGCGCGTCGTCATTTTGGCGGCACGCTGTCGGGGCGCCTCGTCGTCACCGCCGGTCTCGGAGGAATGGGCGGAGCCCAGCCGCTGGCCGCGACGATGAACGGCGCCGCGGCCCTGGTCATCGAAGTGGATGCCCGGCGCATCGAGCGGCGCCTGGCCACACGCTACCTGGACGAGACGACCGACAGCCTGGACCAGGCGCTCGACGCGGTCACCCGCTGGACACGCGACCGCGTGGCACGGTCGATCGGACTGTGCGCGAACGCGGCCGACGTCCTGCCCGCGCTCGTCGCCCGCGGCGTCACACCCGACGTCCTGACGGATCAGACGTCGGCGCACGATGCGCTGAACGGCTACGTCCCCAACGGCATCTCGCTCGACGAAGCGAACCGTCTGCGCGACCGCAATCCGTCCGACTACGTCGCGCGATCGATGGCCGCCATGGCCGAACACGTGCGCGCGATGCTCGCGCTGCGCGCGCGGGGGTCGGTGACGTTCGACTACGGCAACAACATCCGCGCGCAGGCGCGGCTGGGCGGCGTCGAAAACGCGTTCGACATTCCCGGATTCGTGCCCGAATACATCCGTCCGTTGTTTTGCGAAGGCAAGGGACCGTTCCGGTGGGCGGCGCTGTCGGGCGATCCGGAGGACATCCGCGTCACCGACGAGGCGGCGCTCGAGATGTTTCCGCACAACGAATCGCTGGTCCGCTGGATTCATCTCGCGCGGGAGCGCGTGGCGTTCCAGGGCCTGCCCGCCCGCATCCTGTGGCTCGGCTACGGCGAACGCGCACGCTTCGGGCTCCGCATCAACGAGCTCGTGCGCGAGGGCCGGATCTCGGCGCCGATCGTCATCGGCCGCGATCATCTCGACACGGGGTCGGTCGCGTCGCCGTACCGTGAAACCGAGGGCATGATGGACGGCAGCGACGCGATCGCCGACTGGCCCGTGCTGAACGCCCTCTTGAACGCGTCGAGCGGCGCCACCTGGGTGTCGGTGCACCACGGCGGCGGCGTCGGCATCGGCTATTCTCTGCACGCCGGCATGGTGATCGTCGCCGACGGCACCACCGACGCGGACGAAAAACTCGAACGCGTGCTGACTTGCGATCCCGGCATCGGTGTGGCGCGCCACGCCGATGCGGGGTATCCCGCTGCGATCGCCGCCGCCGAACGCGAGGGCGTGCGAATTCCGATGCGTGAGGACCGCGAATGCTGACCCCTCGTTCTACTCTGGCCCGACGCGTCACCACGGCGCTCGATGCGTCGCCGTCGCGAATCCCCGTCCTCGTCGGCGGTTGCGGCAGCGGTCGAACGACCGTGCTGCGGCAGCTGCGCGAACGCATCGGCCGCACGGCGGTTCAGTTCATCGATGTCGAGCGGTCGGCGACGACGCCAGAGCGATTCTGGCGCGCGGTGACGGCCGTGTCGCCCTTCCCGGTCAGCGATCCGTCGGCGCAGGCCGCGGCGGGCGCCCGCGCGGCGTTCGACGCGACACTCGCCTTCCTGTCGCGCGCGCGCACGTCGGCGAGCGAGCCGGCAACCTTCTTCCTCGACGAGTTCCTGGAGCTCCGGACGTTCGAGAGCTTCCCCGGCCTGCGCCGCGTGCTGCACGATTGCATCGACGGCCTCTCGGCCAGCGGCAACCGCTTCGTGCTGACCAGCCGGTACGTGGCGCGAACGCTGCGCCTGCTGCGCGATCACTCGGCCCGCTTCGAAGTGATTCACATGCCGCCGCTCTCCGTCGAGGATACGAGCGACATCCTCGGACCGACGGCGGCTCCGGCGGGCGGCTCGAACGAACCGCACGACGCCGACTATCTTGCGCGGACGGTGCAGGCGCTCACCGATGGCCGGCCATCCTACGTCCGCGCGCTCGCCGACGAGCTCGCGGCGCTGCGGGAGCACGGCGGGCCCGGCAGCGGCGACGCCATCAGCGCGATGGCAGGCCTGCTCGGCATCGAGGGACGTCTCGCCGTTCAATGCGAGTTCAGCTACGAGCTGCGGCTGCACCGCGCGCGCGGCTACGGCGCGCTCAAGGCGATTCTGGAGATCCTCGCCGACGAAGAAGGGTTGACGCTCACCGAGATCTCGCAGCGGCTGCAGCGAACGCCCGGCTCGACGAAGGATTATCTGTCGTGGCTCGAAGACGTCGACCTCGTGACGTCGCGCCAGAAGCGCTACACCTTCACCGATCCGCTCCTGCGCGTCTGGGTCCGGCTGCACTGCCGCCCGTCGGCTCCGACCGAAGACGAGCATCGCGCGCGAAGTCCATCGCTACGCGCTGCCCCGCATGCCGCAACAGTCCGAGCCGGTCGCGGCGCCGCACAGCGAACCGGCGTTTGCCATGGCCGGCGGACCTCCGGCGTCAGGGATCATCGAGATCGACTAGGCGAAGTTCGGAATGAGTGATCGTGATGGTGAATTGGTGAGTTGGTGACTTGATTGCTGAATTCGATTCGCCAAATCACCAGCTCGCCAACTCGCTGATTCTCGCTGTCCTCCTCCTCGTTTTCTCCTCCTGCTCTCATCCAGCGGCTCCGACATCTGTGCCCGGCGGTGTCGATGTGCTCGCCTACCTGCTCGGCGATCCGCCGACCTGGCCGCGTCGTGGAAGCCACAACCAGAATCAGATCGTCGATTTCACGCGGCGTGAGGTGTGCTGGGTGAAATACGGCAACAGCCGCCGTTTCGAGTGCTGGCACTGGGACGAGGACTTCGTCTACCACGCGGTCGATCACGGCCTCGACGGCGACAGCAACGAGTCCTACATGTTCACCAACGGGCGCTGGCTGGCGCGGTACCTGCCGGCCAACGCCACGGCATCGTCTCCCTGGACGATGGATGTCGCGCAGAATCAGCTGGTCTGGTTCGACGCGGCGTGCGGCGTCGATGCCACGCGATCGCACGCGTTCCCGTACCGTCAGCGCGCGTGGTTCGAGCCGCGGCGCGACGCGGGCAGCGCACTGGGAACGCGCGACACGCTCGTGCTCGAGTATCAGCCGTACGATCCGCTCGGTGCCGCGGGAGCGGCGGAGCACTACTACCTCGGACTGGGAGCCGGCTGGTACGAGTGGGAGCGATCGGGCTTTCACGATTTCTTCAACCGTCCCGGCGGACCGAGCACGCCGATGGATCGGTCGGTATGGTGTAAGCAACCGTGAACGGGTTCAACGTTCAGGGTTCAGGGTTGCTCGGGGTTCAGGGTTCGGGTTCGGGGTTCAGGGTTCGGGGTTCGGGTTCGCCGTTCTGATTTCTGATTTTGATTTCTGACTTCTAACTTCTAACTTCCAAGTTCCCTAAGGGATAATCCTGCGATGGGTCAATCTCGAAAACCGAGGCCGCGCAAGGCGGCCGGGCGCTCCAAGGTGGTGAAGTGGGTGGCGATTGCCGCGGTCGTCGGCGGCATCGGCTACGGCATCTCGCGGATGTCGACCATCGCCTACGGTGAGGCCGAGATCAAGGTCGTCGATTTCTCCGGGCTCGACGCGACGCAGAAACATGGCGCTCTCGAAGCGGCCAACGCCGCGCGCTGCACGTGCGGCTGCGGCATGACGCTCGCGCAGTGCGTCGCCACCGACAGCACCTGTCCGATCCGCGAGGACAACGTCGCGCACATCAGGCGACTCGTCGATCAGGCTTCACGCACGAAGTCGTGACACTGAACAGGAGATCAGGAGATCAGAAGAAATTCGTTTACGGGAAGAGCCTGCTCCTGACCTCTTGATCTCCTGTTCCCGACGCTACGTTCTCAGTTTCTCTAGTGCGGCCCTCGCCGCTTCCTGCTCCGCTTCCTTCTTGCTCCCGCCGGTTGCCGACGCCTGGGGCTGCCCGCTCACGCTGACCTCGATCTCGAACTGTTTCAAGTGATCGGGTCCGCTTGTGCCGACGAGGCGATAGTCGGGCAGCGGCATGTCGTGCGACTGGAGGTATTCCTGCAGCGCCGACTTGTAGTCCTGTCCGGCCACGCCGTCGCGCCGGACCTCGTCGAGCAGCGGCGAGAACTCGCGGACGATGAACTCTCGCGCGTGCTCGATGCCGCCGTCGAGATAGATCGCCGCCAGCAGCGCCTCGTATGTGTCGGCGAGCAGCGCCTGCTTCCGCCGTCCGCCGGTCTTTTCTTCGCCGCGGCCCAGCAGCACATGATCCCCGAGGCGCAGCCGCTCCGCCTGCCTGGCCAGCGTCGCCGTCGAGACGACCGACGCCTTGGTCTTCGACTTCTCGCCTTCGTCGAACCGCGGGAAGTCGCGGAACAGCATGTCGGCGACGATGAATCCGAGCAGCGCGTCGCCGAGAAACTCCATCGACTCGTTGTCGGCGACGCCCCCGCTCACGTCCTCGTTCGCCCGCGACGTGTGGGTCATGGCGTGTTCGAGCAGGCCGCGATCGCGGAACCGGTAGCCGATCGCCTGCTGCAGCGTCTCGAACTCGTCGCGCAGGCGCACGACCTGCCCGTTCTTCAGCTCGGTGCGGTGGGCGTCGATAATCCGCTGTGCCTCCTCGGCGTCGGACGGGTGCACCGAGATTCGGACGTCGCTCAGCCCGTCGACCGACAGCGGGAAGATCGAGTGCGGAACATCCGACGACGAGATGATCGACATCACGTCGTGGGTTTCGAGCAGGCCGCGGACGATCTGCGCCTCGATGTCGGAGTGCGTGCGGAAGATGACGACGAAATCGGTCACAGCGTGAAATCGCGAAGGCCGTTCAACACGCAGCAGGATACCGCAGGCATCCTATTCCGCGATCTCCGCGAACTCGGTGGCCGCGGTCGTGACCGCCGACAGCTCATCCACCTTCAGCAGAATCATCGTCATGTCGTCGTGCTGGGGCGCGTCGCCGACAAACGCCGCGATCTCGCGCAGGACGCGCTCGCGCAGCTCCTCGGAGGGCAGGTGCGCATGGGTCTCGACCAGCCGGCCGAGCCGCGACTCGCCGAACAGATCGTCGCGTCCGTTCATCGCCTCGCTGATTCCATCGGTGAACAGGAGATAGAGATCGCCCGGCTGGAGCGGGATCGTCTCCTCGACCAGGTGCCGCTCGAACATCTCACCGTTGTCGAGCTTCAATCCGACGACCATCCCGTCCGGCGCGAGGATCTGCACATGACGCGGGCCGCCGTCGCTGCAGACGCCCGGCACGTAGATCAGCGGGGTATGTCCCGCACGCGCGTACGTGATCGTCCGGGCGCGCAGGTCGATGACGGCATAGGTCATCGTGATGAAGCTGCGCGCGTCGAGGTGGTGCGCGATGATCCGGTTGAGCGCAATCAACATCGTCCGCGGCGAGGTGTGAATCTCGCTGAGCGAGAGGACCAGCCCCTTCAACTCGGCCATGTAGAGCGCCGCCGACGTGCCTTTGCCCGAGACGTCGGCGATCAGGACGCCCACCCGGTGATCGTCGAGCGGCAGGAAGTCGTAGTAGTCGCCGCCGACTTCGCGCGCCGGAACGCAGAGGGCGGTCACCGCCAGCCCCGCCATGACGAGCGGTCCCTGCGGCAGCAGCGACATCTGGATCTCGTGCGCGATGCGCAGCTCTTCCTCCAGCCGTTTCTTCTCGGCCGCCTGGCGCAGCAGGTCCTCGATGCTCGCCGTCATCGAATTGAACGACAGCGCGAGCTCGCCGAGCTGATCCTCGCTCCGCACGGCGATCTTGTGGGTGAAGTCGCCCTGGCGTACGCGTTCGGTTCCCGTAAACAGCGCGTGCACCGATCCGGTCAGCGACTTCGCCAGCGCGAAGCCGGCGATGAGCGCCATCGCCTCGATGATCAGGAAAAGGGCTCCGATGGCAAACAGCACGATCAGCAGACCCTGGCCGAGCGTGCGTCCGACGCTGCCTTCGGCCGCCGAGATGCGATCGTAGAGCTCGGGAACGCTGAGCGCGCTGGTCACGCTCATCGGACCGGAGGCGCCGGTCGACCAGTCGTGGTAGTCGATGAAGCTCGTCAGGCTGCTGAGCAGACCGGGCGAGGCCGGCGGAGCGCCGCGGCGTTCGTCGCCTCCGCCGCGTCCGGTCAACGGCCTCGCATCGTCGTCCTTCCGCTGAGGAACGGCCGTCACGCTCTTCAGCTCGACGCCCGTGTCCTTGCGCAGCTGCTGGCGGATCGCGTCGTTCACCAGGAGATCGACAACGACCGCGTAGCTCGAACGCGGCGCGTCAGGAAACGCCACGCTCCGCACCATGAGGTGTGTGTCCTCGGCCGGCCCGTCGACGGTGCGCCGGTGCGAGTACGCCAGGACGCCGGTGAAGCCGTCGCATCCGATCCAGGACGGAATCGCCATCGGGCGGATCCACGTGGCTCCACGGTCCCGACGTCTGAAGTCTGACGACCGATGCCGGCGACGCCGAGCGACGGACGTGCCGGGTCCGCCGCACGCGCGGCTCACCGGCACCACGGCCATCGACGCCTCCGGGTATTCCCTTGCCGCATTTGCCTGCCGCAGCGCGAGGATGCCAGCCGCATCCCGACCGCCCGCGCGCTGAATCTCCAGCGCGGCACTCTGCGCCAGGAAGCGCGCCTGCTCGCTCAGCGCGCGCAGACGGCTCTGCACCAGGTACGAGCTGAAGCTGTAGAACAGCAGGAACCCGCAGAGCAGGGAAAATGCGACGAGCAGGAGCGCCGGCACGAACCCGATGAAGACGTAGGACAGGATCAGCTTGCGACGAACGCGCCAGAGCAGCCGGCGCTTCGCCACGACGATCAGGCGGAAGAGGAAATACGCGAGGCCGCACGCCGCCGCGAGACCGGCGACCGTATCGACGACGCCGAAGAACTGCGGCACGCCCCCGAGCGCCAGGCCGATGAACAGCACCACGAGCTTGATGCCGACGCCGACGACGATGGCTCGCCCAGGCAGCGTGTGCAGGAGCGCGCCGCGAAGGCCTTCACGTCGATCGCCCGCCGGGGGTGGGAGCGCCCGCCTGTTCATCGCAGGATCATGTTATCGTAGTTGGATCGTGAAGCTCACATCGCGCGCGCGTTTCAGTACTATCTGCCTCCACGCCGGCCAGGAGCCCGACCCGTCGACGGGCGCCATCATCACGCCGATCTATCAGACCTCGACGTACGTCCAGGAGGCGCTCGGCCGCCACAAGGGCTATGAATACGCCCGGACGCAAAACCCGACGCGGATGGCGCTCGAGCGAAACCTCGCCGCCATCGAGTCGGGCAAGGAAGGATTCGCGTTTGCGTCGGGCATGGCGGCCATCGGCGCCATTGCCACGATGCTGAAGTCGGGCGACCACGTCGTCGTTTCCGACAACACCTACGGCGGCACGTTCCGGCTCTTCGACAAGGTCCTTCGCCGCTATCAGCTGTCGTTCACGTATGTCGACACGTCGAACCTCGACGACGTCGAGCGTGCGATGACGCCCGCGACCCGGATGCTGTTTGTCGAAACCCCGACCAATCCGGTGATGCGCATCACGGACCTTCGAGCGGCGGCCGACCTCGCCCACCGTCACGATGCGCGGCTGGTTGTCGACAACACGTTCGCGAGCCCGTACATCCAGAGGCCGATCGAGTTCGGCGCCGATCTGGTCACCCACAGCACCACGAAGTACCTCAACGGTCACAGCGACAGCGTCGGCGGCATCGTCATCGCCGTGCGCGACGACGACATCGAGTGGCTCAGGTTCGTGCAGAACGCCGAGGGGGCGATTCTCAGTCCATTCGACTCGTTCCTCGTGCTGCGCGGCACCAAGACGCTGACCATCCGGATGCAGGCGCACAATGCCAACGGTCTCGCGCTGGCGGAATTCATGAGCGCGCAGCCAAAGGTCCGGCACGTCTATTACCCCGGCCTGCCGTCGCATCCCCAGCACGAGCTGGCGAAGAAGCAGATGCGCGGGTTCGGCGGGATGCTGGCGTTCGACCTTGGTTCGCTCGAGGCAGCGCGGCGGCTGCTCGACAGCGTCAAACTGCACTCGCTCGCCGAGAGCCTCGGCGGCGTCGAGACGCTGATCTCGCACCCGGCCAGCATGACTCACGCGTCGGTCCCGCCGGAACGCCGCGCGGCGATTGGCATCACCGACGGCCTTGTCCGCATTTCAGCCGGCATCGAGGACATCGACGATCTGAAGGAGGATCTCCTCCAGGCCCTCGAGCGGGTGTAGTGCCCACGTGATCGACTTCGTTCTGCATTTCGACAAGCACCTGCTCGAATTCATCCGCGACTACGGATCGTGGGTCTACGCGATTCTGTTCACGATCGTGTTCGCGGAGACAGGTTTCGTCGTCACGCCGTTCCTGCCTGGCGATTCGCTGCTGTTCGCGGCCGGCGCGCTGTGTGCGACCGGCGATCTCAGCATGTCGGCGATGCTGGCGCTGCTGATGTTCGCGGCCTTCGCGGGGAACACCGTCAACTATGCCGTCGGCCGATTCATCGGACCTCGTGTCTTTACCGGCACGTTCCGTCTGCTGAACAAGGAATACCTCGATCGGGCGCACGCCTTCTTCGAGCAGTACGGCGGCAAGGCCATTGTGCTCGCCCGCTTCGTGCCGATCGTGCGCACGTTCGTGCCGTTTGTGGCCGGCGCTGCTCAGATGACTTCGGGAACGTTCGTGCTCTACAACGCGATCGGCGCCATCGGCTGGGTCTCGCTGTGCCTTGGCGCCGGCTGGTTCTTCGGCAACATTCCGATCGTGAAGAACAACTTCTCGCTGGTGACGATCGGGATCGTGTTCGTATCGGTCCTGCCGATGCTGTTCGAGCTCATCAACCACAGGAGACGCTCCGGCTCGACCGGCTGAGCATCCCCTCGCTCGACAGACCGGCGCGGTCAGCCCGACCGTGTCGTCTCACCGATCCACGCACCGTACGCGTCGCCAGCGGAGCCGTCCAGCACGATGAACTCGGGTAGCTCGTATGGATGAAGCTCGCGCAGACGTGCTTCGAGCGCGCGGAGCTTCTCGCGCGTGGTCTTGATCACCACCTGCCGTTCCGAGTCCACCTCGATCTTTCCCTGCCACCGATAGGTCGAGGTCATCGGTTCGTGGACGTTGACGCACGCGGCGAGACGCTCTTCGACGAGCGTTCGGCTGAGCCCATTCGCTCTGTCGTCGGCCGGCATGGTCGTCAACACGAGAACGCATTCGGTCATCGCCCTTGTACTCTCTCGCTAGTTGGTGTACTGTTTTTGCCAAGTGCCGAAGAAGATCGAATCGAAGACGTCGGCGAAGCGCCGGACGTCCCGCGCTCAAGCGGCCGACGCGGAACCGGCGAATCGTTCAGCTCCTGGTGCTCTTCGTCGCGTCGATCATTATCGTCGACGGCCTCGTCGGCGACCGCGGGCTGCTCGCGATGCTCCGCGCGCGTCACGAGTACCGACGAACTGGCCGCGTCCATTGCGCGTCAGCGGGCCGAGAATGCCCGGCTCCGCGACCAGGCCCGGCGCCTCCGCGAGGATCCGGCAGCCATCGAAGAAATCGCCCGGCGCGAGCTCGGATTGATCAAGCCAGGCGAGCGCGTGTTCATCGTCAAGGACGTCCCGGCCGCCAAGCCGCCTCGCTAAGCCTCCTGGGCGAACCGCCCCGCACGCAATACCATCGCCGCCACGAACGCGATTCCCGCGCCGCCGACGCTGAGCAACGCGCCGATCTTCGTTTCGTTCAGCAGCGGTCCCCGCGGAAACGCGGCGGAGGCGAAGAACAGCGCGACGGTGAACCCGATGCCGCTCGCGCAGCCGACCACGGCAAGGTCGCGCCACCTGAATCGTTCCGGCAGCCGCAGCCCGGCAACCACCGCGAGCGCCACGGCGACGACGATGCCCAGGGGCTTTCCGGCCAGCAGCCCGAGCAGCACGCCCCACGTGCCCGCCCCGAACTGGAGCAAAGGCACGCCGGCGTTCACGAGCCCGAAGGCGAACAGGATGGCTTGAACCGGGTGCTTCCACCAGTGGTCGAATTGGTCGAGCGTGTCTCGTCCGTAAAAAAACGGGACGATCGGCACGAGCGCGAGCGCCGGGTGAAGGCCGCCCCATCTCAACGCACTCCACGACAGGACTCCGGGTCCGAGCACGTACGGCCAGAACGAGCGCACGTTCTTCCGTCGCATGCCGTAGGCCACGACGAGCGCCGCGGCCATCAGCAGCACACCGCCAGGCAAGTGCAGCACTCCGACTGGATAGAACACCGCCAGCACGACCAGGCCCAGGGCGTCGTCGGCGATCGCCAGGAGCAGGAGGAACGGAATAGCGGGGTGGCGCCGGAAGATCGCCTTCGCGATCAGATAACTGAAGACGATGTCGGTCGCACAGGGAATCGCCCAGCCGCGCAGAAGCGAGGGCTCGTTCGCCAGATGGACGAAAGCGACGTAGGACAAGGCGGGCGCAACCATTCCACCAGCTGCAGCGACGACCGGCAGCGCCGCTCGGCGCCAGGTATGGAGCGGACCGCCGGGCGCCATCGCCTCGACCACTTCTTTGGCGGCGAGGGCGAAAAAGAACACCATCCCGACGTCGTTGACGGAGAACTCGGCGACGTGCGCGAAATGCTCGTAGCTTGCGCCTCCGGCGTTCGCCCAGATGAGCGCGATGATCGCGCCAACCGGCAGCGCGAGCGACGATTCGAGGGCGGGAAGAAAGAAGGGGCGGCGCGATCGCACGCCCCTATTGGACTGCAGATCGCAGTCCTGCGGAGAAATCGACTCAGGCGGCCGGAGAATAGTTGCTGAAGCCCCAGAGGAAACCGTCGAGGTCGCGCGCGTAGTATCCGCGCGCCCACGGCATGTCGAACGGCGGTTTGGTGACGGTTGCGCCGGCCGCCGCCGCGCGAGCGTGGTGCGCGTCCGGATCGGACAGACGCACATGGATCGCTTCGATCTTGTCGCCCCAGTCGGCCGCCGTGCGCGGACCCGAATCGATGAAGATCGCGCCGTCACCGAACCTCATCTCCGCGTGGGCAATCTGGCCGTCCGGTCCCTTCACCTCGAACGTCTTGCGGAATCCGAAGGCGCGTTCGAGAAACGCCAGAGCGGCCGGCGCATCTGGATAGTGCAAGCCGATGAAGATGTTCGGATCTCCCTGCGGCGCCTGCATGTCGTAGGTGCCGAAGCCCCACAGGTGACCGGCGGGATCGCGAACCGCATACTCGCGCGAGCCATAGCTTTGATCGGTGAGCGGCGTGACAATCTCGGCGCCGGCGGCCTTCGCGCGATCGTGGTGCGCATCCACGTCCTGCACGCAGACGTAGATACCCTGCCCGACGCCGGACCAGGGACTCGCGGACGGCGTGCTGTTCGCCGAGTTGAGTCCGATGACGCCGGGACCCAACCGGAGCTCGGCGTGGCCGACGCCGCCGTCCGGCGTGTCGAAGACGGCCGTCGCCTCGAAGCCAAAGGCGCGAACGAGCCAGTCGATGGCGGCATGTCCATCGCGATAGCGGAGCGCGGGGAAAATGTTCGGTCGCATAAATCCTCCACGCAGAAGCCTAGCGAGTTGCTGGAGTGCGGTCTTGGACGAAATTTACCCGTCGGCCGAGAAGCCGCCGCGGTCGGGTATCTGGCTCGCGATGAGCTCGGTGGGGGTCACGCCGGCAAACGCGCGGAAGTCGCGGGAGAAATGCGCCTGGTCGTAGTAGCCGCAGTCCTGCGCGATCTCGACGAGCCTGCCGCCGCCGCCCTCCTTGATGATCTGGACGGCGCGGCCGAAGCGCAGGACGCGCGCGAGCGTCTTGGGCGACAGGCCGATCTCTTCGCGGAACTGCGCGATCAGGTGCTTCTGACTGCAGCCGGCCGCCCTCGACGATCCCGCCGATGCTGGCGCGTCCGCCGCTGGAGACGAGGCGGCTCCACGCGCACGACACGGCCGGGGACGGAGCGCGCGTGTTCAGGATCCGCCTGGCCAGCTCGCGATCGAGGATCTCGAACCGCGCATCCCACGATGGTGCGTCGTAGAGCTCCTGCGTCAGCAGTCGTGCGGCGCGGCCGAACAGATCCTCCAGTTCGACGACGCGGTTCTTCATGTCGCGCAGCGGGCGGCCAAGAAACAGGCGCGCGCCGAAAATCGACAGGTTGACCTGGATGCCGGCCGACGGTCCGGTGGACCCTACCAGCACGTACGAATCGTACGCGCCGGTCGTGAAGCTGCCGAACTCGGTCCACCGCGACGGGTCGGCCTGATCGAACAGACGGAACGGCGTGCCGAAGTTGATGATGATGGGCACTTCGTCGGTCGGCACCTCGCGGCGGCAGACAGGCTGCGCCATCCGTTCGATCCAGCCGTAGTATTCGCGGACGTGCGGCTGCAGCGACGCGTGCGGCTTCGCAATCGCGTATTCCCACGATCCGAGGACCGACTCGTGGCGAACGACCTTCGCGCCCGGAGCCGCTACCTGATCGTCCATAGGTAGATCATCAGCCCGTTCACGTCCTGGGACTTCTCCGGAGGCCACTGCTCGCCCATGTCGAACTGATGCGAGACGATTCGCGTTCCGGGACGAAGCTCCCGCTTCAGCTTCGGGATCAATTCCTGATTGACGCGCGGCAGCAGAAAGAGCGTCACGACGGTCGCCTGGCTGATGTCGGTTTCGAACAGATCCTGCGTCATGAAGCGCACGCGATCGGCAACGCCGGCCTTCCGCGCATTGTCAGCCGCTTCGCGATTCAGCTTCGCGTCGATTTCAATGCCGACGCCGAAGGCGCCATACCGCTGGGCGGCCGCGATCGGTATCCGGCCGTCGCCCGATCCCAGATCGTAGACGACGTCGCCGGCGCCCACGCCAGCCAGCGTCAGCATCGCCTCGACGACGCTGTCGGGTGACGGAACGAATCGGACGTCCGGCTGCTTCGTCCCCTTGAAGGGCTGCGCGGCCGCCGGGGCGGCGAGAAGCAGAAGCAACGTGACCGCTCGCAGCATTTCCCGGAAGTGTGCCGTAGAATCGGCGGGATGACACCAGAAGAATTTCGGGCGGCCGGCCACCAGATCGTCGACTGGATTGCCGACTATCGCGCGACAGTCGGCACGCGGCCGGTGATGGCGCGCACCGAGCCCGGCGACATCCGGAAGCAGCTGCCGCCTCATCCGCCCGCCGACCCGGAGCCGTTCACGAACATCGTCGGCGATCTGAACCGGATCATCGTGCCCGGCTTGTCCCATTGGCAGCACCCGGAGTTCTTCGGCTACTTCCCGTGCAACGGCACGCTGGCCAGCGTCCTTGGCGATTATGTCAGCACCGGCCTCGGCGTCCTGGGGCTGGCCTGGCAGTCGAGCCCCGCGCTCACCGAACTGGAGGAAGTCGTCACCGACTGGATGCGCGGAATGCTCGGGCTGTCGGACACGTGGAGCGGCGTCATCCAGGACACCGCGTCGACGAGCACGCTGATCGCGCTGATCTGCGCGCGCGAGCGGACCACCGGCTTCGGATCGAGCCGGGGCGGCCTGCAGGCGGAGCAACAGCCGCTCGATCGTCTACACCTCGGCGCACAGCCACAGCTCGGTCGAGAAGGCGGCGCTGCTCGCCGGTTTCGGTCGCACGAACGTCCGAATCGTCGCGCACGACGATCGCTACGCGATGCGGCCGGATGCGCTGGCCGATGCGATCGCCGCGGACATTCGCGCCGGCCGGACGCCATGCGCGGTCGTCGCCACCTCGGGAAGCACGGCGTCGACGGCGCTGGACCCCATCGACGCGATCGCGACGCTCGCCGCCCAGCACCACCTCTGGCTGCACGTGGATGCGGCGATGGCCGGCTCCGCCATGGTCCTGCCCGAATGCCGCTGGATGTGGAGCGGCGTCGAAGGCGCCGACTCGATCGTCGTCAACCCGCACAAATGGCTTGGCGCGGCGTTCGATTGCACGCTGTACTACGTACGCGACGCAGAACACCTGATTCGCGTCATGGGCACCAACCCGAGCTTCTTGCAATCGGCGGCGGACGGCCGCGTGAAGAACCTGCGCGACTGGGGCATTCCGCTCGGCCGCCGGTTTCGCGCGCTGAAGCTCTGGTTCCTGATCCGTGAACAAGGCGTCACGGGGCTGCAGTCGCGGCTGCGCCGGGATCTCGACAACGCGCGCTGGCTCGCCGAGACGATTGCCGCGGCCCCGGAATGGAGAGTGCTCGCGCCGGTTCCTCTTCAGACGGTCTGTGTGCGTCACGAGCCTCCCGGCGTCGTGGGCGACACACTGGATCGACACACGCAGGCCTGGTGCGATCGCGTGAACCGATCGGGCGCGGCGTACCTGACACCAGCTGTCCTCGACGGACGCTGGATGGTCCGCGTGTCGATCGGCGCCGAACAGACCGAGCGGATGCACGTCGAGGCGCTCTGGAACACGATGCGCACGGAGGCAGAACGATGACGACAGTTAAAGCGGAGTCCTACGCGTCGGCTGCGGCCCGCGAGCGCCATGTGCCTCGCGGCCTGGCGAACACCCACCCGATCTTCATCGATCGCGCCGAAGGCACTCGCGTCTGGGACGTCGACGGCAAGGAGTACCTCGATTTCACCAGCGGGATCGGCGTTCTCAATACCGGCCATCGCCATCCTCGCATCGTCAGCGCCGTTCAGGAACAGCTCGGCCGCCTGATGCACACCTGTTTTCAGGTGACGATGTACGAGCCGTATGTCGAACTGGTCTCCAGGCTATGCGCGCTGGTCGGCGAGGTGGACACGCACAAGGGCGTGCTGTTCACGACAGGCGCGGAAGCGATCGAAAACGCGGTCAAGATCGCGCGCGCCCACACGAGACGAACCGCAGTCATCGCGTTCAGCGGCGGCTTCCACGGGCGGTCTCTGCTTGCGCTGACGATGACCGCCTCGAGCCCGGCGTACCGGCAGAACTTCGGCCCGTTCGCGGCCGACGTCTACCACACGCCGTTTCCCGACGAGTATCGCGGCTGGACGACGGAAACGGCCATCGACGCGCTGGAGCAGTTGTTCGGAACCGAAGTCATGCCCGAACACGTGGCGGCGATCGTCATCGAACCGGAGCTGGGTGAAGGCGGCTTCGTCCCCGCGCCGGTCGCGTTCATGCAGCGTCTGCGCGCGATCACCGAACGGCACGGCATCGTGCTCGTCGCCGACGAAGTGCAGAGCGGTTTCGGGCGGACCGGGAAGATGTTCGGCTACCAGCACGCCGGCATCCAACCCGATCTCGTGGTGATGGCCAAGAGCCTCGCGGCGGGCCTGCCGCTCTCGGCCGTCGTGGGCAAGGCCGCGATCATGGACGCGCCTCTTCCTGGCGGTCTCGGCGGCACGTACGGCGGCAACCCGATGGCGTGCGCGTCCGCGCTCGCGGTGCTGGACGTGTTCGAGGCCGAAGGCCTGGTCGCGCGCGCAGCGGCCATCGGCGATCAGATCCGTGAAGCGCTGCAGCGTCTGCAAGGCGCGGGTGCCGCAGATCGGCGACGTGCGCGGGCTGGGCGCCATGCTGGCGATTGAGCTGGTCACCGATCCGGCGACGAAGGAACCCGACGCCGACTTCGCGCAACGGATCATCGACCGGGCTCGCGATCGAGGGCTGCTGCTGTTGAAGTGCGGTCCGCACAAGAACGTGGTGCGGCTGCTGCCGCCGCTGACCGCGTCCGCCGAGGAGATTGCGTCGGGCATCGCCATGCTCGAACGCGCGGTGCTCGAGTCGGTGGTTCAGCGGCGGGAGTAGTCCTGGTTCGATCCGAGACGGTGCTCCGAGATCCACTGCGAGCTCACCGATCCGAGATCCGAGTTCGGACCGCGCCGTAACGCCGCGACGAGCGCGATGACGACTCCGACAAGCGCCACGCCGCCCAGCACCGAAAGTGCGATCACGGCAGATCCCCAGTCCGATGGCGTCTCATGCCCAGCGCCCGCCGGGGCTCTGACGACTGACCGGCCGAAGACGTCCCACATTCCACATCTGTCCGCACGCACTGCACCGCCAGTACGCCTCGGCGTTCGTCTTGGCGCTGGCGGTCGTGATCGCCGACGAATGACAGAACGGACAATCGGTCGGCGGAGGCGTGTCCTGGTCGGGCAGAGGTTTCACGACTTGGCGCCATCCCCCGCGTCAACGGATTTCACCGGCTCGGCACGCCGTGGCCTTGACGAAATCCTTGATTCGCTGACGGTGCAGCAGCTTGCGTTTGCGATCCTTGTGAAACCTGGCGCGATCGCCATTGCGACGGGACATATGGACACTGCTTTCGTCGTTGTGAGCGGGTGCGAACGCGTGAGTGCGGCACTCGAACGCAGGGAGGCTCAGAGCGAGGTGGACTTCACTATACATGATCGGTGCGGCAGCAGTGTGCAGAAAGAGACACAATGCGCCTCCCGATCGCGCCATGGCCGGGTAGTGCGTATAAAATGCCGGGCCATGCCCAGCCTCACGGCACGTATCGCCCTCGCGCTTATCGTCTGTGCCTGGGCACAGCCGCTGCGCGCGCAGGATCAACGGCCGGTCCCGACGGCCGTGTGGGCTCCGAAACCGGCGCAAACGGCGCCCTACCCGCCCGGCCAGAAGCCCTGGATCGAAACTGCCGGACCTCAAGGCGAGGCACAAGGGTGAAACGAACTGGCATGAAGTGATCGTCGACGATGGGCGGCTCACGGGAGAGTACGTGGCCGCGGCGCCCGGCACGAAGGTGCCCAAACGCCTCCACCCCGACACGCGCGAGTGGTTCGCCGTCGTCGAAGGCGAAGTACGGGTCGAGATCGAAGGCCAGCCGGCGTTCACGGCCACGCGAGGCTCGGTGGTGAACATCCCCCGCCAGACGATCTATTCGCTCGAAACCATCGGCGACAAGCCGAGCCTGAGATTCATGGTCAACCTCGCGCGTGCGAAGACGTTGTTCCCGCGCGAGAGCCAGGAAGCGCCGGCGCAACCCGCACCCGCCGGATCGTCGTGGGTGCCGGCGACGCTGAACAGAACGGCCGGCGTGTACGACCAGTTCAACCAGCCGACGGTGAACATTCACGAGGCGGCATCGAAAAACGAGAAATACTCCGGCGGACGTTTCGTGCGCGACGACAAGTCGGAGATGCTCATCATCTACGGGTACGAGAAGAACCTGCCGCCGCTGGATCCGAACGACAAGGGGCACTTCCACGCCGAGAGCGCCGAGTTCTGGCTGGTGTTCACCGGGCAGATCCGCTACTCGTTCGAAGGACAGCAGCCGTTCGTCGCGAGCGAAGGCGACATCGTGTATGTGCCCGCCGGGCACGTGGCACGCGACGCGCTTCACCGGCGCGGAGCCGTCGTGCCGCTTGTCGATCACCGAGTACGTCGGGAACGCGCTGCTGCTCCCGCCGCGCCCGTGATCGATTCGCTCCTGATCGTTGTCCCCGGCCTCATCTGGGGCGCGTCGTTTCTTTTCATTGCGGAGGGACTCGAAGCCGTATCGCCGAGCGGCGTCGCGTTTCTCCGCATCCTTGTCGGCTTTCTCACGCTGTCGCTCGTCCCGGCCGTCCGCCGCCCGATCTTGAAGGCCGATCGCTCCCGCACGGCGGTCCTCGGGCTGATCTGGCTCGCGTTTCCGCTCAGCATGTTTCCATACGCCGAGCAGCACGTCTCCTCGGCGCTCGCAGGAATGCTGAACGGTGCGGTGCCGCTGTTCGTCGCCGCGGTTGCCAGCGGTCTGGCCCGCCGCCTGCCGCCGCGCGCGGTGCTCGTGGGTCTCGCGGTCGGATTCCTCGGCACGATCCTGATCGCGCTGCCGGGACTGACAGCGTCCGGGTCTGCGGGCGGGCAGGCGATCGGCGTGCTGCTCATCCTCGCGGCGCTCGTGTCGTACGGCTTCGCGTACTCGCTGTCGGGTCCGCTGCAGCAGCGCAACGGCGCGCTGCCGGTGATCTGGCGCGCGCTCGGCGTAGCCGTCGTCCTGACGGCGCCGCTCGGCGTGCCGGCGGTCCTCGCCGGGCACTGGTCGCTCTGGCCGGTGGCGTCGCTCGTGGCGCTCGGTGCGGGCGGGACCGGCATCGCTTACGTTCTGACAGCGGTCGCCGCCGGCCGATTGGGCGCGACCGTCGCGTCGGTGAACAACTTCTTCATCCCGGTCGTCGCACTCGCGCTCGGCGTCGGTCTGCGACACGAACAGGTCTCGTGGATCTCGATTGCCGGCGCCGCCGTCTGTCTCGCGGGCGCGTGGCTGATCAGACGAGCGCGGCTCCTGGATCAGCCGCGCGACGCGGCCAACGGCCGCAACCTGAAAAGCGCCGAGGCCCGTGTTTCTTACTCGGCCCTGAGCGTGATCGCCGGATCGACTCGCGCGGCACGCCACGCCGGGATCGCGCTCGCGACGCCTGACACCGCCAGCAGCAGCGCGGCCACGCCGGCGTAGGTCACAGGATCGAGCCGCGACACGCCGAACAACAGCGTGACGATCGCCTCGCTGGCGACAGACGGCGCCGATCAGGCCGATCAGCTGTACCGAGCCCGGTCAGCGTCAGTCCCTGACGCGCGACCAGCGCGCAGGATGTCCGCGCGTGACGCGCCGAGCGCGGCGCGGACGCCGATCTCGCGCGTCCGCTCGGAGACGCTGCCCGACAGCACGCCGTAGATGCCGATGGCCGCCAGCATCAACGCGATGAGGCCGAACGACTCGAACAGGATCAGCGCGAAGCGCCGGTCCGCCTCCGACCTCGTCAGCAGGCTGTCCATCGTCGCAACCCGCACGATCGGCTGGTTCCTGTCGACCGACCAGATGGCCTCGCGCACGGCGGGCGCCAGCGCGGCCGCGTCACCATGCGCGCGGATGACGAGCGACATCACCCTGTCCACCCAGTGCCATTGCGGCACGCGTGACGTAGACGGCGTCGGCTCGTCTCCATCGCGAGCGACGTCTGCTTGACGTCGCCCGTCACGCCGACGATCGTGTACGGCGGCCCCTCGTCGGGACCGAAGCGAAGCCGCTGGCCAATCGGATCGCGATCGCGGAACAGGCGCTGTCGCGAGCGATTCGTTGATCAGCGCCGCACGCGGCGCCCCGGCGACGTCGCGCGCATCCAGCCGGCGGCCGCGGCGAAGCGGAATGCCCATCGTCTCGAGGTAGGCGGGCGTCACCGCATAGCGAAGCGCGCTGCTCACGTCCTCGAGCGCGCGTGCGTTCTCGAGGTGAACGCCGTACCCGTCCAGGTCGCCGCTCAGCGGCAACTGACTGGTGAGCGCCGCCGCGGTCACGCCCGGCACGCGCCGGACCTGGTCGAGCGCCTCGGCGAAGAAGCGGTACGTGCGCGGCGTCGGTATCGAAGCGCCGGCCGGCTCCCTGCACCTGCATCGTCAACAGCCCCGACGCGTCGAAGCCGGCGTCGACCGAGAACAGCCGGCTGATGCTTCGCAGGAGCAGGCCCGCGCTCACGAGCAGCACGAGCGCGAGCGCGACCTCGGCCACGACCAGCGCGCCGCGCGTCCGTCGGTGCCCGCCCGCGGTGCGCCGCGATCCCTGCTGCAGCGCCGTATGCAGATCGGTGCGAGAGGCATGCAGCGCGGGAATCGCGCCGACCAGGACGCCGATCACCGTGGTCACCGTCAGGCCGAAGGCGAACACCGTGCCGTCGAGGCGAATCGCGCCGACGCGCGGCAGTCCCGGCGGGCTCAGGGCGACGAGCGCGCGGATGCCGGCTTCGGCGACGATCATCCCGACCGCGCCGCCGATCAGCCGCGAGCAGCAGGCTCTCGGTCAGCACCTGCCGGGTCAGCCGCCCCCGTCCGGCGCCAAGCGCCGCGCGCATCGCGAACTCGCCGCGCCGCTGCGCGCCGCGGGCGAGCAGCAGATTGGTGACGTTCACGCAGGCGATCGCGAGGACGAGCGTCACCGCGCCGAGCAGCGCGAGCAGCGCCGGCCTGACGGCGCGCGTCACTTCATGCTGCAGCGCGCTCACGACGAGCCCCTGCCGCAGCGACGCCCACGGCACGCGCGGAAACTCCGGCAGCGGATGCCCGGCGATCGCATCGAGCTCGGACCGGCCCCGGTCGAGCCCGACTCGCGGCTGCAGACGGCCGATCATCCGGAGGTGGTGTCCCCACTCCCTGCCGTCCGGCGTCAACGACGTGCTGTATTGGAGCGGCGCCCAGACTTCAGCCGACGGCAGCGAGCACGTTTTCAAAACCGGGCGGCATCACGCCGATCACGAGAAAGTGCTGGTCGTCGAGCGTGATCTCGCGGCCGACGATCGAGACGTCGGCGCCGAGGCGGCGTCTCCAGAGCGCGTGACTGAGCATGACGACGCGCGGCCCGTTCAGGCGATCGTCCGAAGGCTGAAAGTCGCGCCCCAGCAGCGGCGGCACGCCGAGGGTGCGGAAGTAGCCCGCGCTGACGCGCTGACCCGCCAGCCGCTCGGGCTCCGCCTCGGACACCATCGTCGGCTGCCACGGTTTGACGACCGCCATCGCGTCGAACGACCGGCTTCGCGCGGCCAGCTCGAGAAACGTGCCGAAGGTGACGTCCTGCGGCGCGCCCGCGGGACCGAAGTCCGAGATCATGGCGATACGCGATGCCTGCGGGTAGGGCAGCGGCTCGAACAGGATCGGGTTGACGGCGCTGAAGATCGCCGTCGTCGCGCCGATGCCCAGCGCCAGTGTCAGGACGACGACGATGGTGAAGCCGGGACTCGCTCGCAGCTGGCGCGCGGCGTGCCGCAGATCGGCGAGCGCCGATGTCACGACGACGGTCCCATCCGTAGACGCTCGCCTGCTCGCGTGACGGCCGTCGGCGGTGCCGAGCTCCAGCCGCACGGCGCGGCGCGCTTCGTCGGGCGGCACGCCGCCGGCGATGAGCGCCTCGACCGCCTGTTCGAAGAAGTGATCGACCTCGTCGCTGACGTCCCGATCGGCGGCGTCCCGGTGCATGAGCCCGCGGACGCCGCGCGTCAGCTGACGCCAGAGCGACACCGCTAGGCCTCGGCCCGCAGCAGCCGCGCGACCGCCGCGGCGCGGCGCGTCCAGTCTGCGGTCTGCGGCGTCGAGCCGCTTCCGGCCGGCGCGGCTAAGCGTGTAGTACTTGGCGCGGCGCGATTTGTCGGTCTGGCGCCACTCCGCATCGAGCAGGCCATCGCGCTCGAGCCGCTGGAACGCGGTGAGCAGCGACCCGGGATTGACCTTGAAGACACCGCGCGAGACCTGCTCGATCCGGCGCGCGATCCCGAATCCGTGCATCGGCTCGAGGCTGAGCGTCTTGAGGATCAGCATGTCGAGCGTCCCCTGGATCACGTCGGTCGTCGGATCGTCCATGGCGCGCGATGATGCGCCCGCTTCATCTTGTCTGTCAAGATGTGGACATCAGCCCCACTCATGGACGGTCGATTGTCCTATACTCACGCCGTGAAACTGAACCTGATGATTCTGGCGTTGGCGATGGGCATCGCCTCTTCCGCCGCCGCTCAGCCGCCGGAGCGGATTTCCGTGATGCTCGACGTGCGCACGGAAGGACGACCCACTCGTGATGAAGCGGCCAACAGGCTGCTCGGAGATGTGCAGCGCGGTCTCGACGCGATCGGCGATGTTGACGTCGTGCCCAGAGAGCACGCGCGACGGACGATCTGGATCGTCACCGGCGCCACGCCCTCACCCCTCGCGGCTTCGGTCATCGTGACCGAACGCTACGATCGGGAAACACTGATGGTCCTGGGAATCGAAGACGACGACATGGCCGAGCGGATGATGGCCCTCCAGATCGTGGTCGATCATCAGATCTTTACGGGTCGCGATCCCGCGGCCCTGGCCAAGCGGATCGTGGCGTCCGTGAACGACGGCATTTTCGCGAAGCTGCGGACGCTGAAACCGAAGCCTTGAAACAGGAGCAAGAGGAGGAATGAAGTCTGAAATATCAGTTGAGTTTTGTGAATATCGGCGACACTTCATCGTGCCATGTCATTTGCAGATTTGACGCAGCGACCTGCTGTGTAAGCAGTTTCATCGACGCCCCACTTGCGAGGCCGGCAAAAAGGCATGCGTCGGACAGAGACTTCGTTTTCAATGTCGCATAAAACGTCCTGACCCACTTCGCCATTGCATCCGAAGTCACGATGTCTCTTGGAGCCACGACATTTGTTATAGGTAACAACGTCGTGGCAAGCGCCAGTGAATCACCGCTCGCGATCACCACGAGACGAACACCAGCATCTTTGAACAACATCGCGAGCGCTTCCGCAGAGATGCTGTCCGGCCCCCGATCGCCGTGATTCGATGTGCCCGAGGGCAGGCTGACGTCGCTGAAGTAAAGCGTACCGCTTCTCGGGCAGACAAATGCTGCAATATGGACAATATCGACGCGGTGCAGCTCGTCGATGACTCGCTGTAATTCGACTGATGACAGAACGCGGTCGTGCCGAAGGTCCTTTGGAAACGCCTCTAGGACAACTTCCAACTGATTCTTGAACCCGAGCTGCAAATATTGTTGGCTGCTGATGCACAGGACGTGAGGATCCTTGACAATCGACTCATGGCTGGGTTTAAGGCCGGCCGATGCATCGGTACCCATTTGTGCGACGTACTCTGTTTCCAACCCTTCAAACCGCTTGCCGAGCGCCAGAAAATCGATGTCAGGAACCTTCGAACACAACATCGTCCTGATCTTGGCGTACAGCATTCCGCAACCCGGATGGATCGTTGAGGCATATTCCCTGCGACATTCCAAGCGGCACCGGCAGATGCTCAGGGTTCATTCCACTGTGACAAAGAGGTATCACTTCGACGTCACGTACTCGTGCAGCGCCAGCTTCATAGTGGATCCAGGAGCGTTTGATCGACTCCGGGCTGCAGAGAATGAACTGCAAGCGCGCGGACCGAAGGCCTCCCATTAGAACGTCAAACCATTGCGTGCCGACTGGAATGCTGGTCGAATCTGTGGATATGAACAGCTTGAGCAGTCCGATGAAGTCCCGATCCAGGTGCTCGCGGAGCACATCCGCGAACTTCGACTCGACATGCAGGTGGCTGACAAATACGTCTAGTTGTGGCATGGACAGTATTCCCGCGGTCGATCCCTGGAGCAACGCCGTTCGACCGCGCGCAGTGTAGCGCAGCCGGGGCCTGATCATCTTCGAAAATCTCGGCGCCGTCGCCTGCGAACACTCGGCCGATTCGGGTCACCGGCCGCGGCGGTAGAACTCGAGCGCACCGCTGAGGCGCTGCCGGTCTCCGACGGGGTGCGAGTCGAATACGGTCTCCGGCCGGACTCCGTTCACCTCCCGAGCAGCCTGAACGCCTGCAGCGATGCGAGCCATGCCGCCAGCACGACGACGTGTCGAAGGTAGTTGAGGCGCGACCATCGCGTGGCCGCCGCGGCCGACGTCGATGAATCAGAGGCCTTCATCAAGCCCACCATCGCGGGAATGAAGTAGCCGAACGTGAGGACGCGGTCGGCAATCGCGAAGAGACAGGCGGCGATCCACCAGCCGCGCGCGGCACCAGGCGTCTGCCAGGCGGCGTACACAGTTGGCCAGCGTCAACAGCGTGAGCGGCACTGTTGTGACCATCCCCCAGAATCTTCGGCCCGGATCGTCGCTGCGCACGATGTCGGCATGCCAGTGAGCGCCAGACTCCGGCAACGACGTGATCCACCGCGGCACCGTGATGCGATGCTCGTAGAGCCCCGCGCCGAATGCCACGCCGAGATTGATGACGAACAGCCAGAGCAGCGTCTCGTTCATGCGCACAGGATGCCGCAAGTCGAGCCCGCAGTCACAGCGGCTCCGCCGTGAGACGCGCGGCCTTGGTGTTGAGGTAGTTCCGCTCGGGAATGCTCGTCGTGCGGCTCGCCGCGGCCTGGTAGTGCGCGATCGCGGCCTGGCGATCGCCGGCCATCTCGAGCAGGTGCGCGCGCACCGCGTCGAGGCGGTAATGTCCCGCCAGCCGCCCGTCGGCGTCGAGCGCTTCGAGCAGCTCAGACCGGCCGCCGGCCCGTGGACCATCGCCGCGGCGATGGCATGGTTGAGCGCCACCATCGGATTGTCGGACATCCGCTTGAGCAGGCCGTAGAGCGCCAGGATCTGCGGCCAGTCGGTGTCCTCGGCGCGACGGAGCCTCGTCGTGCACGCGCGGCGATCGCGGCCTGCAGCTGATAGGGGCCGAGCGCTCCGCTGGGAAGCGCCTCGCTGATGAGCGCGACGCCTTCCGCGATCGCCTCGCGATCCCAGCGCAGCCGATCCTGCTCCGTGAGCGGGATCAGCTCGCCGTCCGGGCCGGTTCGCGCCGCGCGCCGGGCGTCGGTGAGCAGCATCAGCGCCAGCAGCCCCGCGACCTCGGCCGTCGTCGCGGCAGCAGATGATGCAACGGCGCGCGTCAGTCGGATCGCTTCGTTGGCGAGATCGCTGCGCTGCAGTTCGCGGCCGCTGCTGCTCGTGTAGCCTTCGTTGAAGATCAGATAGAGCGACGTGCAGCACGGCGCCAAGGCGTTCCGCGCGCTCGCGGTCGGTCGGGCAGCTGGAACGGCACGCCGGACGCCTTGATGCGCTGCTTCGCCCGGCTGATCCGCTGCGCCATCGTCGCCTCGGGCACGAGAAAGGCGCGGGCGATCTCGGCCGTCGTCAGGCCGCCGACGGCGCGCAGCGTGAGCGCGATGGCCGAGGACGGCGTGAGCGCGGGATGGCAGCACATGAACAGCAGGATCAGCGTGTCGTCCTGCTCGATCGGCACGCCGCTCGTCGGCGGCGAGCAGCGACCTGCGATCGTCGCGGCGGATCCTGGATCGATGACGTCCGCTTCGCGGCGCCGGCGGGCGAGCTCGGAGCGGATGTGATCGGTCATGCGCCGCGCGGCGACCTGAATCAGCCAGCCGCGCGGGTTGTCGGGCACGCCCTCGCGCGGCCATTGCATCGCGGCGGCGAGCAGCGCTTCCTGAACGGCGTCCTCCGCGGCGCGAGAAGTCGCCGAAGCGCCGGATCACCGCGCCGAGCACCTGCGGCGCGAGATCGCGCAGCAGGTGCTCGCGCGAGCGGCGTGCAGGCGACGACGTCGTCACACGATCGACGGGCGGCGCGCTCATCACTTGGCGCACCTCGATCGGCATGTTGAGCGGCACGCCGCCCTGCCGGGCGCCGCCGACGCTCGCGCGGCGATCTCGTACGCGCGCGCCGGTGGTATCGACGTCGACAATCCAGTAGCCGGCGAGAAACTCCTTCGCTTCGGCGAACGGGCCATCGGTGACCTCGGGCGCGCCGTTCTTGCCGGCGCGGACGACTCTGGCCTGCCTCGGGTCCGGCCAGTCCCTCGGCGCCGACCAGCTCGCCCGCCTCCTTCAGCTCCTTGTTGAAGCGGATCATGAAGCCAATGTGCGCCTTGATGTCTTCCGGCGGCCACGTCGCCGATCCCGGCATCGGTCCAGCCGGCGCGAGGGGCGTGCATCATCAGCATGAATTTCATCGTCTATGCTCCTGGAGTCTCGGCGCCGTGATTGGCGCGTTCATGAGTAAGTCGGAACCGACGCCGCGCTCTCGACAGGTGTCTCGCGCGGCTGCCGAGGCCACCCGGCGACGTCGGCGCCCGAACATCTTACTGCCGGGTCATTTGCCGCTCAGCTCGATGCGAGCAATTGCGCCCGGTCAGCGAGTCGCGAACCGAGCCGTGAGTGCGGTTTCGCTTATGCATGCAGGCACATGGAGGGAGATCACTGACATGAGTATCTGGTTCTGGACGTGCAGGACTTTGGCTTCATCGTCGGCACTCGGGCCGCGCTCGCGGCGGGGATCGGCCTGCTTGCGAGCACATCGTTATCCGACGAGCGCCGCAGAGTCATCGGCACGACCCTGCTGGCCGTCGGCGTCGTGACCACAGTGCCCGCCATCGCATCGGTCGTCAGCGGTCTCCGGCGAGCGCGGCAACAGCGCGAAGCCGAAAACGGCATCGAATTCGACGGGCGACTCATCGGCGCGACGCGATTTCCCCGGAAGGGCGACGACCTGTCGTAGCGCGAGCCACGCATCACTCTAACGCGAAGGCCCCAGCCGAATCATCGTTGCCACTCGAGCCGCGCTCGCGGCGGGGGTCGGCCTCCTTGCGAGCACATCGCTATCCGAAGAACGCCGCCAAGTCATCGGCACGACCCTCGTTGCCGTTGGCGTCGTGACGACGGTGCCCGCGATCGCGTCGGTCGTCAGAGGCCTTCGCCGGTCGCGGCAACAGCGCGAATCCGAAAACGGTATCGAGTTCGACGGGCGACTCATCGGCGCAACGCGATTTCCCCGGAAGGGCGACGACCTGTCGTAGCGCCAGTTACGTATCACTCTAAGGCGAGGGCCTCGGCCGAACGGCGTATCTTCCTGCGGTTCTGAGAGTTAGAGCGCACTTCAAATTACTTACGGAGGACTGGGCCTTCAGGCCCGGCCGCTGGCGGGACGACGTCAGGTCGTCCACTACGCGCGATTATTGAAGGCGTTCCTGGTTGGATGTCGATTTCGACGCCCTTGTTCGACTACTGAGGGAACGCGATTCGTGTCGCACCGTCGTTGCATGCGCGGCGACAATCATCAACAGCGCATCAGGAGGTCGAAATGGCGAAAGCAAAGAGTGCGGTTCCTCAAGGACTTCACACAGTTACGGCCCAGCTCACCTGGACAACGCGGCCGAGGCGATTGAATGGTACAAGAAGGCCCTCGGCGCGAAGGAATCGTCGCGCGCCTCGGGGCCTGACGGCAAGATCCTGCATGCGGAACTGCGTATCGGCGACTCTGCCCTGTACGTGAATGACGCGGTCATGGGCGGAAAAGGCCCGAAGGGGCTCGGGGGATCGCCCGCCTCGTTCTGGGTCTACGTGGAGGATTGCGATTCGCTGTTCAACCGCGCCATCGCGGCCGGCGGCCAGGTAGCCCATGGCGGCATGGGCAACATGCAGGATCAGTTCTGGGGCGATCGCTCGGGAAGCCTGGTGGATCCGAGCGGCTACACCTGGACCATCGCCACGCGGAAGGAAGATCTCACTCCTCAGGAGATGAAAACGCGACAGGAAGAGTGGATGAAGAGCTTCGCCGCGCCAAAGGCGTAACGACAGTGGAGCGCGGAGCCGTCACCGTTTCGCGCCTTTACCGAATTGATCGGATGCACGGACGGGCTTGCCGTTGACGAAGTCGATCTCGACGACCTTTTCGCTTTCGACAGCCTGACCGTGCTCGTCCTCGAGTGTCGCGACAATCTCGCTTGGTACGCGTGTCGATCATGTCGCCGGTGGACGCAAAGGCCGTCCGGCCGTCGAGGCTGAAGGCGATCCAGCCCGGCTCGTCGCGAAGGTGAACGCGCGTTTTCTGTACGGGAGGCATCTTCGTCGCGTCGAAGATGTGAAGAAAGTGATTCGTGTTGTCGGCGACCCAAATCTCGGTCTCATCAGCCGTCATCGCAATGCCGTGGCTCGGCGTGCCATGGACCGGTGAATTCTCCGTCTTCAGCCCTTCAACCGCGACGCGGTGGAGTACCTTGCCGGTGATCAGATCCGCGACCTCGAAGCCGAGCAGATTGTTCACGTTGGCGTAGACGATCGTCTGCCTACCATTGATCGTGAACGGCCGCACGACATCTCCGAAGGGGCCAATCTGTCTAGCGATGGTGTGCGTCTTCGCGTCGACGACGGAGATGTACGGCGGACCCGGCCCTGATTCTCGAGGTACGCATACCGGCCATCGTCGGAGTAGATCGTGTTGTGCGGCGACCCCTCCTTGTCGACGGTCGCGATCAGCGCGCCGTCGGCGGCGTTGACGACATACCATTTCGGCGCGCCGGCCGCCGGCGCGTAGAGCGTCGAGCCATCGGGCGAGATCGCCATTCGATCGCAGCACTTGCCGCCGAAGTTCTGCTCCCACACCACCTTGTCGGTGGCCAGGTCGATTGCAGCCAGGCGCCGGCTGGTGCTCACGAAGAGACGACCCGTGGCGGCAGTCGCGGCGATCCCGCGGACGCCTTCCGCGCGTTCGCCAGACGACGACCAGGTCGGTATGCGTTTGATGAATTTGTATCCGTGATCGATGTCGAAGACCAGGATGCCCATGCCGCCATGGTCGACTGCGTTCCCCACTCCCGGAACGCCGGCGTAGAGCAGCCGCTGCGCCTGCTGCGCGTGACCGATCGGGTTCGACACCACGGCAGCGGAAAGACACAAAATCGACAGCACCGGCAGACGCAGATTCATGCGGACCTCTCAGCTGCCCGATATGATGGGCCAGAGAGCGGGCAAACACAATCGACGTCGAGGCGCTACTCCGCGCGCATCGCCACGATCGGATCGACGCGGGCGGCCCTGCGGGCGGGAACGTAACACGCGGAGCATCGCGACGGCAAGAAGGAGCAGCCGAGAGCGAAGCGAACGTGGCGGGATCGGTCGCTTCGATCCCGTACAGGAAGCCGGTCATCGCCTTCAGGACCACCAACGCCAGGGCGATGCCGATCGCAATGCCCAGGCTCGTGATCCGCACGCACTGCGAGAGGACCAGCGCGAAGACGCGGCGCCGCGGAGCGCCGAGCGCGAGGCGGACGCCGATTTCCTGCGTGCGGCTCGTACCGAGTACGACACGGCACCGTAAAGCCCCACGCAGGCGAGAACCATCGCCAGCGCGCCAAAGCCGCCGACGATCAGCATCGAAAAGCGGGGCTGCGCCATCGCGTCGTCGACGATGGTTTCGAGCGTCGAGACGCCGGCAATCGGCAGATCCGGATCGACCGTGCGGATGGCCGCGCGGATGTTGTCGGTCATCGACGTCGGGGCGGCCTTCGTCCGCACGGCCACATGCATCGTCAGCATCGAGG
Organism: uncultured Acidobacteriota bacterium; assembly: GCA_963794305.1. Classification (GTDB taxonomy): domain Bacteria; phylum Acidobacteriota; class Vicinamibacteria; order Vicinamibacterales; family CAVVIG01; genus CAVQFC01. Next base: position 194,940 of record CAWCDQ010000032.1, read on the forward strand.
GCCACGGCTTCTGCGTGTACAGGACGTACAGCTCCGGCCCCGGCTCCTCGCGGAGCGACAGGTGCTTGACGTCGGCGACGAGCCCGACCACCGTCATGTTGAACGGCCTGATGGGCAGCCCACTTGCTTGCCGATGGCGTCCTGGCCCGGCCAATATTTCCTGGCCATCGCGGCGTTCACGATCGCGACCGGCGGTCGCATCGGCGCTTGTCGGTTTCCAGGAAATCCCTGCCCTGAAGAATCGGCGTGCCGACCGCCGGAAGATAACGGGGCGACACGATCGTGTAGTTTGCGAACGGCGGCGTGAGCTCGCGAGCATCGGCACGATCGGGAATGCGAAGGCCGGTGCTCTCTCCCGCGCCGCCCATCGGCACCGTCTCGCCTATACCCGCCGACTCCACGCCCGGCAGCGTCTCCAGCTTCTGCAACACGGCCGGGTCCACACCGACGATGCGATCGGGGTCGCGTAAGAAGATGGCGGCAACGTCAACTCGAAGGTGAGCACACGATCGGGATTGAATCCGCCGTCGGCGGACACGAGATGCGCGAAGGTTCGTACCAGCAGGCCCGAGGCGATGATCAGCACGAGCGCCAGCGAGACCTCGGATCACCAGCAGCGCGCTCCGCAGCCGCGATGCCGCGGGCGCCTTGTCCGGCGCGAAGGCCGCCGTCTTTCAGGGACGGGAGCGAGCTGGTCGCGCGCGGCAGACCATGCCGGCGCAAGCCCGAACAGGATGCCGGAAACGAGCGAGACCGCGATCGCGAACAGCAGCACCGATGGATCGATGCGCACGTCCGCCAGCCGCGGAACGTTGGACGGACCGAAGGCTCTCGCGAAGGCGACCCCACGCGTAGGCGACTGCAAGGCCGCCAAGCCGCCGACGGTCGCGAGCAGGAGGCTCTCCGTCGTCAGCTGACGGATCAGGCGGGTGCGTCCCGCGCCGAGGGCGGCCGTACCGTGAACTCGCGGGTGCGCGCAATCGATCGCGTGAGCAGCAGGTTCGCCACGTTCGAACAGGCGATGAGCAGCACGACGGCGACGGCGCCGAAGAGCAGCAGCAACGGACGCCGGGTCTCCCCCGCCAGCTGACGGGTCATCGGCATGACGCGCGAGTTGAACCAGCCTTTACCTTGCGGGAACTCGCGCTCCATGCGGTTCGCGAAGAGATCGAGCTCGGCCTGCGCGCCATCGCGGGTGAATCCCGGCCCAGCCTGCCGACGACCGCCAGCTCGCTCGGCTCGCCGCGCACTCGCCGCCACGCGACAACGCGAGCGGCACCCAGAGCGCATTGTCGTTGCGGCAGCGTGAAGCTGCCCGGCATCCCCGCCGAGTGAGGAAACGCAAAGCCGGGAGGCATCACGCCGACGATGGTAACGGCGATCCGTTCAGGTTGACCGTCCGTCCGACGGCCGCGGGGTCGGCATCGAACCACTCCCGCCACAACTGGTCGCTGAGGATCACTTCGAGCTCGTGACCGGGCCGATCCTCCTCCGCGCGAAACAGGCGGCCCAGCTGAGGCGCGATGCCGAGCGATGGGAAAGAAACCCTCGGAGACACGCGCGCCGTCGAACCGCGCCGGCTCGCCGGCCCCCGTGAGGTTGAAGGCGTCGCCGAGAAAGGCGCCCACGATTCGAAGGCCGGGTCTCGCGGCAAAGGTGAGGAAGTCGACGCGTCCCCAGGGGATTTCGTCGAGCGCCGACATTGAATCGACGGCGGCGGGATCCGCCATGGAAACACGACGCGATCGACGTCCGGGTACGGCAGCGGCTTCAGCAGAATCGCGTCGACGACGCTGAAGACGGTCGGTGCTCGCGCCGATCCCGAGCGCCAGCGTCAGCGCGGCGATGACCGTGAATGAGGCGTCCTTCCGCAGCACGCGCCACGCATAGCGCAGGTCGTGCGCGACGGTCTCGACGGGCGCCACGCCGCGTGCGTCGCGGCAGTCGGCACGGATCTGCTCGAGGCCGCCGAACTCGATGTTGCGCGCGCCGGGTGGCCTCCTCGCGGCTCAACCCCGCCCGCTCGTATTTCAGCACCTGCGCGTCGAGATGCGCGCGAAATTCATTGTCCAGATCGGCATCCACTCGCGCCGCGGCGCAGCGAGAGCTCGAGCACGGAAGAGGAGATCGCTGAGCACGGTCTAGGCCTGCTGGAGCACGCTCGCCACCGCCGCCGTCATCTTCCGCCAGGCGGTCTGCCCGGCCTGGAGCTGTCGCCGACCCCTGGGCGTGAGCTCGTAGTACTTCGCGCGGCGGTTGTTGTCCGACGTGCCCCACTTCGCCCTGATCCAGCCGCGCCGCTCGAGGCGGTGGAGCGCCGGGTACAGCGAGCCCTGCGGAATCTGCAGCACCGCGTTCGAGATCTGCTGGACGCGTTCGGAGATCGCCCAGCCATGCTGCGCCTCCAGGGCGAGCGTCCGGAGAATCAGCAGATCGAGGGTGCCCTGCGGCAGGGCCATTCTGTCGTCGGCCATCGCGCTCCCCTTGCGCTTCTACAATAGTGGGCTTCCTGTAGAAGCGCAAGTGGAAGCGTCACGGACTGCGAATTTCGGCAGCCCGTGATGGACGGTTCGGGGCGGCCCGTCCGGTCGAGCTCACCATCGACCGTCGGCCGGAGCACGTAGCGCACCAGGGACGCGGAATCGGCGCCCGATGCATCCGCGCTCACGCCCAACTGCTCGGGCGCTGCGTGAAGGCGGTTCACCCAGAACGTCGGGTAGCCGAACCATCTGGCGCCGGCCGCATCCCACCCGGCAAACGGCGCGAAGAGAATCTCCTCACGCGGCAACCCGAACGCGTCGAGGGCGAGCGCGTATGCGCGCGGATCGGGCTTGTACAGTTTGGACCATGTCCGTGCTCAAGACGTGCGTGAACAGCGGCTCGATGCCGCTGTTCTTCATCGGAACCACGAGCATGGCCCGCGTGAAATTCGACAGGAACGCAAGCTGCACTCCAGCCTCGTGCAGGGCAGTGAGCGCCGGGGCGACGTCCGGCCACGCCCGCAGGTCGAGGTAGGCATCCATCAGCCGCTGCCGCATGGACGCATCCAGGCGCAGGTCGAGCGCCGATGCGGCAAAGACGAGCGCGTCCTGCGTCACGTCCCAGAAATCGACATAACGGTGCGAGACAGACCGCAGCCAGGTGTATCGAACTGGCGTGTGCGCCAGCTGTCCATCAACACCGCGCCGCGGCCGGGAAACACGTTCTCCGCGATCGTGGCGATCGGCCGGGGATCGAGGATCGGAAAGGCATCGAACGCGATCGCTCGAAATCGCGGCGGGGCGACAGCTCCAACGTCGGAATCCAGAGCAACGGCGCTCGCGACGGCGCCTGCGCCAGCCATTCGCATGAAACTCCGGCGGCTGTCGATCACGATCGTGCCGGCCTGGCGCCACGCGCGGCAGCCGACAGCGAGACCATCGCGGAACGCAGAGCAGTCGAGAGATCGCGATCGGCAGCGATGCCGTTCGCGTCGAGCTCCGGCCGACGAGCGACACGGTGATGGACGCCTCCGGCACCACGTTGGCCGACATGACCGTCAGCGTCTCCTTCAGCGACCCCTGCGCGTACGTGGAATGCGGTGAGACGTTGATCAGCGCGACCGGCTTCTCGATGAGCTCTCCGCTGCCCACTACCCAGTCCAGTGCATTTTTCAAGGCGCCGGGTACCCGTCGCGTACTCGGGGCTCGAGATGACGACGGCGTCACACGCCTGCAGCGCGGATCGGAATGCCGACACCGCCGACGCAGGGCTCTGGCCGTCGTGATCCGGATTGAACGCCGGCAGGCCGGCGAGCCCGTCGTAGATTGAAACATCCACGATATCGGGCGCCACTCTCGATAGCGCCTGCACCAGCGCGCCGTTGCTGGACGCCGATCGAAGGCTGCCGGAGATCGCGAGCACGCGGAGGGTGCGCGGGTCGTTATCCACGGTGCGGGACCACCATCCTTCGGAATCGTCTTACGCGGCCACTCGCCGAACGAACGTGATTTCCGAAGTACCGGACGAACTCCGGCTGGACACCACGTGACCGACGCGTTTGAGCAGGCGTCGCATCACCGTGTTTTCCCACAACATGTGGGCGACGAACTGCGCGAAGCCACGGTCTTCGGCAGCCTCCAGGATGGCCCGGGCGAGAATGGTTCCGATGCCCTGGCTCTGCCACGCGTCGCTCACGACGAGCGCCACTTCCGCCGTGCCGTTGTCGATCGCACCGAAGCTGCCCAGTGCGATCACTTGGCGATGCCCGCTGGCCTCGACCTCGGCGATCAAGCTCAATCGGCGACGGTAGTCCACCGACGCCAGCAGCCGCAGCAACGAGTCCGGCACGGAAGGCATCGGCGAGAGGAACCGGAGATAGCGGCTCCGAGCGCTCAGGCGCGCATCGAGTTCCCGGATCGGACCTTCCTCGCCTGGCCGCAGCGGCCGAATGTGCATCTGACGCCGGTCCGGCAGCGTGACGTCGCATTCGAGCTCGCCAGGATACTCGTACGTTGCAGTCATCGCACTCCTGCCATTCTTTGGACTCCGGAAGCGCCGCGCCGGGTTCGAGCCGTAACAGGGCGGCGGTTCATCTGCCTACGGGTTCTGTTTGTCACAGTCCCCTCCAGCCGCCTGCGCCTCGGCGATTTCGGCGATGCGGCTCCGAAGGCGGGTCACGCTCCGGTGCGTCAACAGGAAACGCGACCGCTCCGGACGGGCCAGATCTTCGGGAAAGAACGTGGTGCGCATGAGGCCGTCCGTGTCGTGATACGCCGGCACGCCGAGCAACACGTGTCCGATCTCGTGCGCCAGCACGCGCCCCACCGCGGCGGCGATCGCGTAGTCGTGGAGCAGCGGATTGGCGCCGTGTTGACTATCGAGCAGGTCGGTGACGGCGTCGAACGAAATGCGCAGCGGCCCCTGCACGGCCGGTGTCGAGGCGATCGTCGTGTGGCCGAGGACCGCAGGCGCCCCGGTGTATTCCTCGGCGGTGGGGTACGCTCCACGAACACGTTCAGCGACAGCGCGGTATCGGCGGCGGGCTCCGCGTACTGAAGGTCGACGCCGTAGATCTTCCAAATCGTCGCGGCCTCGTCCATCGCGCCAACCTTGATCGCGGATGACGTGATCGAATCGTCGAACGACACGTTGACGTGTACCGCAAGCCGCTCCGTTGGTAATGGCCGCCGCGCCCGTTGTGCACGACAGGACGGCGGCCAGAATGATATTGGTCGGGAACATGAGTGCTCGCAGTGGCTTTCTCGCGCACGCAAGCGGCAGGACCGAACCGGTTGATTCGCAGGGGTGTTCGACGACCTTCGCGGCGCTTCTACTTGTGTAGGAAGCGCAGCGCGATCTCTTTCAGTGCCGCAGAAACGACGACGGGACCGGCAGCCGGCCGGACACGCGTACGCGATTGCGCCCGCACTGCTTCGCCCGGTACACCGCCACGTCGGCGTCTTCGAGCCAGCTGGCGACCGACTGTCCGGGCTGCAGTTCGCTGACGCCGATGCTGATTGACATCCTGTGACCCTCGATCAGGGCGGAGTGCGCGACGAGCAGCCGGAGATCCTCAGCAGCAGCGATGGCGCCGTCGTGTCGTGTGCCGGGAAGGAGCACGAGGAATTCTTCGCCGCCGACCCGGAAGAGCACGTCGAGCTTGCGCGCGCGTCCCGCGATGAGCGCGACGAGACGCTTCAGCGCCTCGTCGCCGGCCGGGTGACCGTATGCGTCGTTGATGCGTTTGAAGTGATCCACGTCGAGCATCAGGAGCGACGCCGGTTCACCCGTCCGGCTTCTCCGCTCGATCGCGATCGCCAGGCACGCGTCGACATGACGGCGATTGAAGGCGCCGGTGAGCGGATCCGTGATCGCCTGCTCCATGAGCGCTCGGCGCTGTTCCCACAACGCGCCGACGACGAACGCGACAACCCCGAGCGCGACTCCGAGCGACGTCATCACTGCCATGATATCTCCGCCACGTGTTGCCGTCGCGCCCCGCGCGCGGCGGTACCCTTGTCAGAACGCGCGGGCGAGCCGCACGTAGACGGTGCGGCCATTCATGCCGAACGGCGATTGGCTCGGAAACGTCTCGATGCCGTTGAAGGAATTGACGGTCGAGTTGCGATCGGGAAACACATCGAACAGGTTCTGGCCGCCGGCGGCGAGCGTAGGCCGCCCGTCCGGAAAGAGACCTCCGCATCGGTCAGCCACTTGGCTGCGTACTCCTGGTCGTCGGCCGGGCTCAGGGTGAAGCTGCAGAATTCACCGTAGCGCGCGACGTTGACGTTCACGCCGATGCGGCTGCGGCGCCAGTCGCCGCCGAGACGTGCGTTGTCGCTCGGCTGGCCGCACTCGATCCGGCGCCGCTCGATGCGATCGAACAACACCGACTCGAAGCCGGCCAGCTGCGGGGGTGTCGTCACCGATCCCACGATGTCGGTCGTGGCGTGGCTGTAGCTGGCGCGGAGATGGACATCGCCGGCCTGATGCAGCGCCAGGTGATAGTCCGCCATCACGTCCGCCCCGCCAGTCCGGGTATCGATCGCGTTGGTGAAGAACCGGGCGCTGTTGGCGCCGAACGGCCTCAGGAGCTCCACGATGGGCGCCGCGGTCAGGTTGCCGGAGAGCACGATCCGATCGTCAATCCCAATGCGGTAGTAGTCGATCGTCACGTTCAGTTCGCGGACCGGCGTGATGACGGTACCGGCCGTGACGTGCCGGGAGCGCTCCGGCTTGAGGGCCTGGGCCCCGAGCACCTGCGCCGCCGGTGAAGCGACGGGAAGCGTGACCGATTCGACCGGCACCAGGCCTTGCCCGAGGTTCAGAAAATTCGTCGCCGTGGATGAGAAGAACGACTGCGCGAGCGAGGGCGCGCGAAAGCCGGTGCTCGCCGATCCGCGCACGACGACATGCCGATCGATTTGCGCCCGTGCCGTCACCTTGCCGTCGACCGTGCCGCCGAAGTCGCTGTAGTGCTCGCCGCGGCCGGCGACCCCGAGCCGCAGCCAGCGGACGATATCGCCCTCCACGTCGACGTAGCCGGCGACGCTGTCACGCGAAGCGTCGGCTGCATTCGACGGACGGAAACCTGGAAACACCTGCGATCCGATCGGCGCACGGTTGCCGAACTGATCCGGCGCGCCGCCGTCACGATAGGAATCGGGCTCGCCGGCATGAATCTGGTAGTTCTCGCGCCGGTAATCCGCGCCGACGGCGACGTTGAGCGGGCCCGCGAGCGCGCCGATCGTCACCGGACGGCTGACGTCGACATTGCCGACGAACTGGTGCAGCGCGAGCGAACCGGCGTCGAACGTCGTCTTGGGCGTGAGGCTCGGGCCAAGCGACACGTTCAACGTGTCGCCGATGGTGAACGCGAACGAATCGTGACCGTACTCGCCGCTCGCGTCGTAGTTCCACTTCCCGATCACACCACGCACGCCGGCCGCGGCCGATGCATCGACGACGTCCGGCTCGATCTCGGGCAGAAAACCAGCCGGATAAATCGACGGGATGTTGCGCGCGTCGAGGGCACGGCGGTAGAACCCGGCGCTGTTCGACGCGCGGCGGCTGTAGCCGCCGAACGCGTAGACGAACTGCGTCTGCGCGTGGTTCAGCGGCACGCTCGAATTGACGAACGTCATCGTGTCGCGCGAATCGGGATCGCCCCACCGATGGTTCGGCTCCGAGACCGCGTTGTGGCCCGCGTCGCCGGCCACGATCTGGTCGCGAGGGTCGAACGAGGCGCGATTCGTGCGGTTGTGGCTGCGGTATTCCGACGCGATCGTCACGCTGCCTTTACCGGCGGCGAGCCCCCACGACCCGCCCAGGTCGAACAACCCGCCGTCGGCGAAGTCGATGTCGCCGCCCGGCACGCAGCTCTGACCGTTGGGCGCGCAGCTGTTGCCGACAAACGAGCCCGCCGACAGGCCTGCGTTGGCGGTGACCTCGGGGCGCATGACGCCCCCCCTGAGCACGATGTTGATGACGCCCGCGATGGCGTCCGACCCGTATTGCGCCGCGGCGCCGTCGCGCAGGATCTCAATGTGGTCGATAGCCGACAACGGGATCGCGTTGAGATCGACACCGGTCGAACCGCGGCCGATGCTGCTGTTCAAATGCACGAGGGCGCTCTGATGGCGACGCTTGCCGTTGACGAGCACCAGCACCTGATCCGGGCCGAGGCCGCGAAGAGTGGCCGGCCGCACGGTGTCCGTGCCGTCGGTAATCGTCGGACGGGGAAAGTTGAACGACGGCGCCAACAGCTCGATCACCTGCGCGGTCTCGGTGAAGCCCGTCGACGTGATCTGATCGCGGGTGAGGATATCGACGGGCACGGCCTTCTCGGCCTCCGCTCCGCGCGCGCGGGATCCGACCGTCACCTGCTCGGTGAAATTGAGATCCAGCGCCACGTCCACAGTGATCGTCTGCGCGCTGACCGTGGCGTCGACGACTCGAGGCGGCAGCCCGAGCGCGTCCACCTTCAGCTGAAGACGCCCATCACGAACGGCCTCACGCGACACCTGCAGCAGGTACCGACCGCTCGCCTCGCTGGTGGCGGTGACATCTGCCCCATTCACGGCCACGACGGCCCCGGGAACCGGCAGCCCGTCGACGCGCGTGGTAATCGCGCCGGAAATCGAAATCAGATCCTGCGCAGAGGCCACGCGGCCCAACGCGCCGCACAGCAGCCACACGCACAACACACATCGATAAAGTCGCACCGATCGTACCTCTTCTTTCTGTAACAGAGTTTCCGTCGTGAAGATGCGAGGCGCTTCGAGCGCGACAGGACACGCCTGACGCCCGTCCGCGTGGACCGGAAGGTCGTCGTTCCTCGAGTCGCGAAACGCCCTACCCTTGGATAGGCAGAGGGCGGAAGTCTTTCGAGGATCGGGGACCGGTCTAATGCGGGGCGTCCAGGCTCGTCCAGTCTCCGGACTGGATGAAGCTGGCCCAGTAGAAGGGATGCTGGCGGACCTTTCGCTTCAGGAGCGCGAGCTTGGCCTGGCGCAGGGCGTCACCGCGTCCGAGACCGGCGCGCAACCCTGTGTAGTAGCCCACCATCGTCTCGCGCGCGATTGAGTCGCTGACCGGCCAGAGGCTCATCACCATCGACTCTGCGCCGGCCAGGACGAACGATCGCCGAAGTCCGTACACGCCTTCGCCATTTCGTATCTCGCCGACGCCGGTGTCGCAGGCCGACAGCGTAACCAGCTGCGTGCCCCACAAATTCAAGCCGGACGCTTCGAGCGCCGTCAGGATGCCGCTCTCGCTGTTTCGTGCGGGAGGTTGGCGCCTGCCAGCGCGATACCGGCGCGCAGCAGCGGGTTCTCGCCGTTGACGTGCGCGTCCTCGAGAAAGAAGCCATGAGAAGCGATGTGCAGCATGCGGGGCGCTTCGACCTGCTGAAGCGTTGCCTTCCTGGCGCGCGATCCGGTGAAGAGCAGCGCGTCTGGAAACAGCGTCTTGATGGCGTTCGCTTCTTCCATGGTCGCCGCGAGCGGGGTGAAGTACACCGACGAAAGCTTTTCTCCCGCCGTCACGCTGCGCCGCGCGTCGGGGTCGGGCGCCTGCGGGCTCGAGGGCTGAACGCCCGCCGAGCCGGGCTCGCCAAAGAGAGGATCGGCAAAGATGACCGGCTGGCTGCCGGCGGCGCGCGACGTCTGCATCCGCAGCAGATCGCGGCCGCTGGTGACGTAGCTCATCGCGTATCGTTCGATCAGGTAGCGGCCCGACTCGTTGACGAGCGCTTCGAACGGCACGAGATTGAGATCGCCGTCGGGTGAGATGATCAAACGGACCACGCCGCCCAGAGACGCACGCATCGGACGCATCACCCGCTCGTCGACGGCGCGGGCACGCTCGGTCACATCGGCTCGCCTCGGATCGCGCAGCGCCTTGCGCAGCTCGTCGACTGCGCTATCGATCTCAGCGGACGGGCCGAGATCGAAGCCAATCGGCGGCAGCTGCCTCCGGACGACGTAGGCCGCGTAGTGCGGCGATCCGTAGGCCTCGGCGTTGCGCTCGGCTCTTGGGTCGAACGGCCGGAAGATCGCGAACTCGAGCAGCGCGGCATCGCCGGGGATCGCGGACTGGACCGCCTCGAGCGTGACCGGCGCGACCTCCGAACGGAATGCCGCGCTGTGCTCGCTGAGCGCCGCCTCGAGCCGCTCCTTCCGCGCTTCCAGCTCCTTCATCGCGCGCAAACGCTGCTCGACGCGGCTGGGATCGGTGGCGGTCAACGCGAGGCGAGCCAACTGCGCGGTGGTGTCCTTCAGCTGATCCAGCAGCGTCCGGTCGCCGACATCGGCGACGCGCTGCCGCACCGCCGCAAAGGTGTCGGCCATCGCGTCGAGGACGCGTCCCTTCCGCTGCAACAGCACGAGCGCCGCCAGCGCGCTGGCGTCCGGATTGGTTCGCGCCTCGATCAGGTGCAGCGAAATCGTCCGGTCGGTCCGCTCGGCGGCGCCGTTCACGAACAGCAGCTTCTGCCGTTCCGATCCGATCGCCACGTTGAGCGCGAGCTGCTTCTCGAGAATCTCGTCGGCCCGTCGCTGGTACGCGATGGCGTTGGGGATGTCGCCCGCCGCCGCATACGTCCGGGCGATGTTGCCGACCGACAGCAGCGTCGCCTGTTGATACGGACCCGCGGCATTCTCCCAGATGCTCAACGCGCGAAGATGCATCTGGAGCGACCCCTCGATGTCGCCCTTGGCCCGGATGATGATGGCCAGGTTGTTCAGGACCTGGGCGACGTCGGGATGGTTGGGCCCGACGATTCGCTGCCGGATCGACAACGCTCGCCCGTAGTAGGCCTCGGCCGCCGCATAATCCTTTCGCTCGCGCGCGATGATGCCGAGATTCTGAAGCGCGGTGGCCTTGAAGTAGCCGTCTTCACCGAGCACCTTCTCGCTGATCGCCAGTGAGCGCAGATACTGCTCTTCGGAATGGGTGTAGTCGAGCCTCTGGCGATAGACTTCGCCCAGGTTGTTCAGGAGCCCGGCGTACACGGTGCTTTCGGTTTCCCCGATCCGCTCCATGATTGCCATGGCGCGCCGAACGATTTCCTCTTTCTGCGTGAGATCGCCCGCATCGTTATTGAGGTTGGCCAGCGTCACCATGACGCTGACGTACAACCGGTTGTCGGTTCCGAGCGCCTTCTCGATGAAGTCGAGGGACTCCCGAAGCATCGGTTCGGCTTTGCCCCGCTGTCCCATGGATTGATACAGGTGACCCAGGCGCGATCGCACGACGGCGGTGAGCGGGTGTTCCTTCCCCAGCGAAGCGTCCAATGTCGTCAGCGCACGCAGGAACAGCGCCTCCGACCTGGCATCGTCGGGGAGCAACCGATATTCCACTGCGAGCTGGGCGGCCACCGCGGCGGTCTGCAGGTCGTCCGGTCCCCGCTCGGCCTCGGTGATGCTCAATGCTTCTTCGAGCAAAGATCGGGCGGAGCCGTACCGGCCCTCGGCGTCGAGCCGGGCCGCGTTCATCCGAAGGGTTCTGGAGTGTTGTAGCGCGCGATCGGAGTCTGTCGCGGGGTCGCGGCTGGCGAGGCGGATCGCATAGGAGCCTGGGGTGACGATACCTGGAGCCGCCCTGATCGCCACCGCATAGATGCCAGGTGTGTCGGCCGTCACCTCGACCAGTTCCTGGCCGACGTCCCGAATCTCGTCCTCGAACTCCGCGATCGCGCCATCGTCGGGGCCGCGCACCTGCGCGATGACGTCGATGCCGTGCTGTTCGACGATCACGCGCGCGTGCTCGCCGGCGCTCAACGCGAGCGCGTAGCGATGCATTTCCCCGCGATCCAGGCGGCGCTCGACCGCGCTATCCGACTCGAGCGCGATAGCATCCTGGACCTGCCCGCTGACCTGCAGCACCGAGGCAACGACACAGGTAAAAGCAACGACCGCGAGCGTGGCACAGCCACGTTCGAATCCCGGCATCATTGAGGCACGATTTCGAAGGCGTAGCTGCCGACTACTTCTCCCCCGCGGGCCGATCGCCCGCTCAGATCGAGCGAGTAGTGTTGCGGCTTCAACGCACGAGCGGGAACGGCGACTCGGACGGCGGACTGACCACCCGACGTCTTCGCGGCTATCCAGCCGCTGCGCCAGACGACGGTGTTGACCGCCGGGTCCCTGAGCCCGACCTGATACGCCGGATACTCATTCGTTTCGAGCCGCAGCTCGAATCCCAGTCGCTCCGTCCCGGCCGGCATGACCAGGGTCGGCACAGGGCCGAGTGAGCGCGTCTGCGGAAGCAGGACGAGCGCGACGGTGGCGACATCGTGCATCACGGCCGTCGCCGACTCGCGCACGCGCTCGAGTTCCCTGGTGGCTGTAGCGTTCGCCGCGCGAAGCTCGCCGACCTGCTGTTCCAGGTCGCGGGCATGCTGATCCAGCGCGACCCGGTCGCTCTGGGCCGCGCGCAGCCCCCGGCCGAGCCTGACCGTCTGCAGCAGCAACGCGCCACCCGCCACCAGCGACAAGGTCGCGGCAACGGCGAGCGTTGATATCATCTTCGACGCCGCAGGAGCTCTGGGCGGGTCTGCGGCGACCGGCCCGGCTACCCGGTCGACCGCGCGCAGGAAGCGTCCCGCAAAGTCCACGCGCTCACGGCGATGGGGCGAGGCAAGATAGTGAGATTCGAATTGCGCCAGCGTGTCGCCGGACAGCTGGCCTCTTACATACGAATCGACCAGGTCGTCTTCGACCCGGCGCAGTCGTGCCGCAATGTCGTCGTCGACAATGCTCGCCTCGTCGAGGCGTTCGGCGTCTTCCGGCGGAAGAACACCCAGCAGATACTGCACCAGCTCATCGGCCTGGCCGGGTTTATGGGGCAAGGACATGTCTCATCCTGAATCGGGGTCCACCCTGATAGGGCATAGGGAGTCTAAATCTGTCGCCGTCGCTGGCGACAGCTCTCTACGCACGCCATCAGCCCGTCGCGGATGCGAAACGCCCTGATTCCGAGCGCGTTCATCGTGATGCCAAGCCGCGTCGCCAGGTCCCGGCGGCGCTCGATCTTCTGGCGGCGGTCGTCGGCGTAGTACTCGACGATCAGGTCACGCTGTTCCGGTTTCAGCTCCTGCAGGCAACGGTCGAGGCAGTCCAGACGCTGCTCCTTGAGCATGACGCCCGAATCCGGCACGGCGCGGGGGGTCGGCCTGGCGCCATCGACGTGCCAGGTTTCGTCCAGCGGGACGTGCCGTCGTTCGCGCCGGACGTCCTCGAGCAGGACGAACTTGGCGACGACGTAGCAGTACCGCGCCGGCGGCTTGGTGGCGATCGCTCCTGTTTGCGCCAGTGTCCGGGCGACGCGATTGAGCGTTTCGTCCGCCAGTTCTTCGGCCGCCGGTCGATTCCGGCGATCGAAGTAGGACACCAGGCGTCGGCGCATTTCGAGATAGCGTTCGCCGTTGGAATGAACGCCATCGTCGAGCCACGCGAGGAGTCGCGTGAATGCGAGTTGCGTAATTGCTGGTTCTTCACGTAAGGCTTCTTGCGTCAGCACGTACAATGGCTCTCTGCTTGTAAGGCCGTCCCGCTAGGGGAAACGCGATATGGGCCTGAAAGATCCCTGCGTGTAAAGGAGATACCTTCCACACTCCTGCAATATCAATTCCTACACGACGCTGCGATCGAATCCTCCTGCGTGTGCGTTGTGATGGAGTTTCGTCTCTGACTTTGACGCTCGTCCTTGATTCCGGTTGCGAAAGACTTCATCGCCCGCCCGCCTACTCTGTGAAAGCCATGTTTTCGCGGCACCATGCCGCGCTGGTCGAGGAGAACCATGAAGTTCGCGCGCGCTGTGTTCCTCATTGCGGGAGTCTGGGGCCTGGCGATCCTGACGCCCCTCTATTTCACCTTCGATCTCGTCGGTCGTTCGTATCCACCAGCCATCACGCATCCCGACTTCTACTACGGCTTCGTCAGCGTCGCGTGGGTCTGGCAGATTGCCTTCCTGATGATCGGCCGCAATCCTGTCCGTCATCGTCCGTTCATGCTGGTCGCGATTCTCGAGAAACTCATCTACGTCACCGCAATGGTGAGCCTCTACGCGAAGGGATACCTTCACGTGAGCCAGGTCGCCGTGGCCATACCCGACTTCACGCTCGCGATGCTGTTCGTCGCCGCTTTTGTCATGACGCCAAAGTCCGACTCGATCTCGTTTTCGTACTCGCCGCCGGTTTCGAGAACGCCTGCATATGCCCGGTGGGGCTCATGGCCCGCATGAGCCTGGCCGATCAATCAGGCGTCCCTGTATAGGACTCCTCAGCGGAAATCTTTCGCGACCTATCGATCCTCCGGTGGAATCGTCCGGATGAGTTCAGAGAATCTGGCATGGGTCACTGGATCGACCGGCCGATACCTGATTTTTGTGCTCGCCGGGTCCATGCCCAAGAAAGTTGTCGCCCTTCCAGTTCCGTGAAGGTCTGATCGGTCTCGGAACGAATCCACCGCCGCAGTTCGGACACACGTTACCGAGCGCTTCGACGCACGCCGCGCAGAACGTGCATTCATACGTACAAATGCGAGCATCCACGGCATTGGGCGGCAGCGCCTTGTTGCAGTGCTCGCAGGTCGGACGAAGTTCCAGCATCGCGCTCCCTCTCTGAATGACTCACGAACGGCTCGAGCCGACGCCGCGACGCAGAGCCACAGCGAGCGTGCGTACTGTGACTCCGGCATGCGGACATCAGCGTCGAACCTTTACGTGTGTCACGTCTACGCCTTGACAGCGTTGCGCAGACGAGCGAGGTGGTGATAACTGTGCCGGACCGCATGATCCTCGAGCATGAACTGGCACGTGAGAGGCGCGTCGGCGTACAGCGAGGCCGGAGCCGCCGACGCGAGCTGCTCCTGGCTGAGCGCGCGGATCGCGGCCGCGGCCGCCGCGCTGTTACGCTGCAGCAGGTCGATAGCCGCTTCTTTCGTGACGGCGTCGTTCTCGACCGCATGCGCGGCGTTCATCGCATGGATATCGGCGCCCGTCACGCCGGTGACCGGTTTGCCCTCGGCCAGCACCTGCGCCAGATGGATCTCCACCGGGTACACGCTGGCGACGTGATGAATGATCACGCCGATTTTGCGTCCGTCCCCGGGCATACGGCTCTGCCACTGCGCATCGGTGAGACCGCTTGCGAACGCAGCCAGCGCGTTTGCCCCCTGTTCGAGCCGCTCGGCGAGGGCATTGGCCTGGCTCGAACGCGACGACGTGACCGACTGATCCTGTGAAACAACACTCGACATCGACTTGTCCTTTCGATATTCGCCGGCGCCCTCATGGGCCGGCGTCTTTCCCGGTTGAAACAATCCTTCTCAAACGGCGCACTCTCGCCTGAGGGCGCTGTCGACGTCCCTTCCCAGGCTCGCCAGCATCGGCGGCAGGTCCTCGACATCCTGGAGCGAAGTGTGAAAGTTCACGATGCAGGCCCTCAGCACGAATCGGCTGCCGATGACCGCGTTCGACAAGAACGCATCGCCGCTTTTTTCCACCGACGTCAACAACTGCTGATTCAATTCGTTGAGATAGTGCTCGACTTTTTCCGTGCCGCGCTGCATCCGCAGATCGGGCGGCACGTATCGGAACGTCGTGATGCTCAGGTTCTGGCTGGTCGCCTCGAATTCCGGGTGGTGCGCGACGAGCCCGTGAAGATGCCGCGCCAGCAGCATGTCGTCGCCGATCATCTTCAGGTAGCCGGCGCGCCCGACCTGGCGCAGCGCGAGCCAGACCTTCAACGCCCGGAAGCCGCGCGAGTTCTGCGGACCGAGGTCGAAGAAGTTCACGAGCTCCTGGTCGAAGTGGTAGTACGCCGGGTGATACGAGAAGGCGTCGCGCAGCGTCCTGGCATCGCGCACGAGCACACAGCCGGCCTCGAGCGGCGCGTAGAGCCACTTGTGCGGGTCCACCGCCACCGAATCCGCTTGGCTGAGCGCTCGGAGGCTCGCCGGCGCGCCGGGCACCTGAGCCGCGAGGGCGCCGTAGGCGCCGTCCACGTGGAACCACAAGTCGTGTTCACGGCAGATGGCGGCGATCTCGTCGAGCGAATCGACCGCGCCGGTGCTCACTGTGCCGGCCGTGCCGACGACGAGAAATGGCTGATAGCCGAGGCCGAGATCCTGCTCGATGCGGCGGCGCAGCGCGAAGGTGTCCATCCGCTGTTCGTCGTCGACCTCGATCCAGCGGATCGCGTCGGTGCCGAGTCCGCTCTGGTCGACGGCCTTCTGCAGCCACGTGTGCGTTTCCATCGACGCGTAGACCAGGAGCCGTCGTCCGGCGCGCGAAAACCCTTCGCGCCGGATATTCCAGGTCGCCTTGGCCGCGCGAGCTGCAAGCAGGCACACGAAGTTCGCCATGTTGCCACCGCTGACCAGCAGTCCGCCGCAGCCGTCGGGAAACCCGATCAGCTCCGCGATCCATCGCACGGTCTGGGTCTCGATCTCGGTGGCGAGCGGCGCAAGGCGCCACGCGCCCACGTTCTGATTGAGCGCCGATGCCAGGAAATCGCCGAACATGCCGATCGGCGCCGGGCTCGAGGTGATATACCCGAAAAACCGCGGGTGCCCGTTGAACAAGGCATGATCGAACAGCAACCCGGTGGCTTCCTCCAGCAGCTCCCCGGCATCGGTGCCGCCCGGAGGCAGAGTCCGCTCGGCCCCGAACGCCCGCCTGATTTCGGCCGGAGACTCGTCGCGCGTGACCTTCCCTGCCGGTACCTGCGCGAGCCGATCCGCTACCTGATCGACGAGACGATGTCCGATCTCACGGAACTCGCCGGGCGGCATCTCGAGCGGCGCCCTTCGCTCTCTGAGCTCTTCGAGCTCCATCACATCTGTCATCTCAACCCCGCGAACAAATCCGATTCCTGTATTCGGCCGCCATTGACGACGCTGAAGGCGCGGTAGAACTCCTGCGTACCCCACAGCGAGCGCTGATGTGCGTCGGACAGGCCTTCGAGCTTCTTGTAAATCGACATCTGACTCTTGTGGCAAGACACCGCGCGCCACACCGTTGGCCACACGCCGCTCGTGTCCACCACGGTCGTAATCGCCCACTCCGGCCACGGCACCGCCTGCCGCGTTTCACCATCGACCTCGCACACGAGAGCTTTCAGCGCGGCCTGGTACGCAGTCCACTTCTTCGGGCTCCACGCGATGAAATACAACTTCGCGACCCGGTGAGGCTCGGCTGTTTCCGAGTCCAGGCACCGACGAGGGATCCGCCGCGCACACGATCGCCGCCGTGGTGAACTGGCTGATGGCGATGTGATCCGGATGACCGTACGCGCCGTCCGGCCCGAAGGTGACGACGACCTGCGGCTTGACCCGGCGAATGTGCCCGGCGATCTTTCGATCGCCTGCGCGGCGTCCACCCGGTCGAGCGCGCCATCTGGATAGTCGAGAAACCGCACTTCCCTTACTCCGAGCTCCCTGGCCGCGGCCAGCAGCTCGGCCTCGCGCGCCTTTCCGACGATGTCCGGGCCGGGAGAAACAGCCTCATCGTGAAACCGGCCGCGCTCGCCCCTGGTCGCCGTGACCACGTAGGTCGACACCCCTTCGGCGGCGTACTTGGCCAGCGTTCCGCCGGTGCCAAGCGACTCGTCGTCGGGATGGGCCAGCACGCACATGAGGCGCAGTTCAGAAGGAAGCAGGTTGAAGCGAGCGAGAATCGTAACAAGGCAGGCACGGCCCTGCTTCACCGGTTCGGGTCATTTCGGGGTCGGGGCTCAAAATGGCCCGGACGGGCCATGACGCGGCGGACGTGTCTACAGCAATCCGAGGCGTCCGGCGTGGGCGACGGCCGCCGATCGGGACGAGACGTTCAACTTCGTGAGCGTGTTGGCGACGTGCCGGTGGACCGTGTGTTCGCTGATGAACAGCCGTTCGGCGATGGCCTGGTTGTTCAGGCCGGTCGAGATGAGCTGAAGAATCTCGATCTCTCGAGGCGTCAGGGTCTTGCGGCCGTCGGGCGCGGGCGGCGCCGCATCACCTGTCGCGGCAGCCACGTCGAGGACGGCGCGCGCGCGCGCAATCTCGAGGCTGGCGCCAAGCGGCGTCAAATCCTCGATCGCGCGCTGCACTTCATCGGCGGCGGCTTCGGAGCGTCCCAGCGCCTTCATCACGCCCGCCAGCTCCACGCGCGTGCGGCCGGTCTCGAACGGCGATCCGCTCTCCTGAAACAGATCGACGGCATCTTCCAGCTGTTCACGAGCGGCTTTCCGGTCGCCGGCGCGCGCGGATACCAGGCCGGCCGCGAGAGACGCCAGCGCGCGCAGCGGCGCCGTGCCGGCCTCGGTCGCGATGGCCTGGAGCTCGGCAACGGCTGCCGCCGCTTCGTCCGTGCGGCCCTGCTCGAGGCACGCGCGGACCATCAGCTCGAGCGCCGCGGCGCGCTCGGTGCGATTGCTCACCGGCAAACGGCGAAGGTGACGCTCGGCCAGATCGGCGCACGTCTTGAAGTCGCCGCGATCGAATGTCACGCTCGCGCGGCCAAGCGAGGCGAGCGGATGGGATCCGCAGCGCTCGAACAACGCCATCGCCTCGTCGAGCTTTCCCTGGCGTCGCCGCAGCTCGCCGAGGCGCACGAATCCCTCGCCGGTCATCGCCGGTCGGGACGCCGCGAGTTCATCGGTCGCCGACGTCAGCTCCCGTTCGGCCTCCGCCCACGCCCCGCGCCACATGCACACGGAGGCGTACTGCGTGCGGCACACGGCAAACAGCGGTCGGAATCCCCACTTCTCGCAGAACGCCTTGAGACGATCGCACCATTGCACGGCGCGCTCGAAGTCGCGGATCCGCTCGCAGGCGGCAATCAGGTAGCAGCACGCAAGGCCGATCATGACGCGGTCGCTCATCTCGCCGGCCAGCACGGCGGCGTTGACCTCGTCGAGTTCCTGCAGCCCTTCGACGACGCTGCCCGCCGTCACGCGGGCGAAGCCGCGCGAGCGCGCGGCCGACCATCTCGTAGTCGACGGCGCCGAGCGCGTGTCCGATCCGCACCGCCTCGGCGGCGAGCTGTTGTGCCGCGCTGCGGGTCGCCGTCGTCGAGCAGCGCGAAGACGCCGCTTCGCAGGGCCAGCCACGCGTGCTCCGTCGAGTCCGGGCGCGCCCTCGAGGAGCCGGTGCGCACGCTGGAGCCAGCCGTTTGCCACCGCGTGTTCGCCGCGGAACGCCGCCGTGTCCCAGGCCAGCCATACCGCCATCCGCGCCGCGCCGAGCCCATTGTCGCTGCTCGCGATAGCATGCGGTACGCGCGTTCGCGCACGTCGAAGACGAGATCGGCCGAATCGAGCCACCAGGCGGCAAGCCCGAGGCCCTCGAGCGCTTCGGGCTGTTCCTGGATCTGGATGGCCGCTTCGAATGCGAGGCGAGCGGCCTGCCAGTCGCCGCGACCCAGCGCCGCATGGCCGGCGCTGAGATGGTCGACGGGGCCGGTCGGTGCGACCCGCGCGCGCAGCGAGTCCTCGGTCTTCACAATGATCAGCTCCGCAGAGGGTTACCAGGACAGATGGAAGCGAGGCCGTATGCCGGCGGCTGACCCGACTCCTGATTGTCGCTGAAGGCGAGTTTTTGTCAACCGTGGAGGTTCAAACCCGCTGGCAGGTGCCGTCCGGGAAGATTTTACGTGATGTCTGATGACGCTACAGGCGGATCAGCGCAATAACGGGGCGAAATCTCCGACATTTGCGGGCACACCATTTGCTCTTTTTTGATTTGGCGATATGGCCGAGCACAATATCGGAGGCGTGCCCTGCAACTCCAAACACTAGAAGCGCTGCGTGGCCCGTGGCCCGATCGTCCCGCCGTTCGACGACGGCTCACGCTGAAAAGCATTTTTCAGATCATCGAGCTGTTGTTTACGCTCTGACGCCCGCGCCCCCTTACTTGCGGGCTCGCTCCCGGGCGAGTTGATCCTCGTACTTCTTCTCCAGCGACTCAACCGACGCCTTGAAACCCTGCGGATCGACGAAGCGATCGGGATTGTAGGCGTCGCCCGGCTTGTACTTCTCGTGCAGCTTGAACTGCGACGCGTGTGAGGCGAGCCAGACATCGATCTGCATGTCCTTCTGCGCCTTGAACGTCCGCGCGTAGTCCTCCCCGATGCCGGGATACTCCGGCATGCCGCTGACGGTGACGCCGGGATTGATGGACCCCATGTTGGCAATCACGACGCGGTAGGTCTTTCCGTTCTCCTGCACGTTCAGCGTGAAGCTCGTCGAACCCTTGGTGTGGCCGGGATGGAGGTGCGCGGTGAGGACGGTCCCGCCGAGCGCGATCGTGTCGCTGTCCTTGAACGTGCCGTCGACCTTGACCGGATCGAAGCGCGCGCAGGGCGTGTCGCCGAACAGGAAGTCCTGCTTGCCGCCCGACTCGAACAGCTCCTTGTCGCGCTCCGACGACGATGAGCCTCGCGCCGGTCATGCGCTTCAACTCCGCCATGCCGGCGACGTGGTCGAAGTGGCCGTGCGTGGCGGTCAGGATCTTCGTGTCCGCGAGCTTGAACCCGAGTTGCTCCACGCTCGCCTTGATCTGCTTCGCCGTGTCGCCGACGCCGGTGTTGATCAGGATGTTTCCCTGCGGCGTGGTGATCAGATAGGTCGCCAGGTCGTACGAGCCCACCCAATAGATGTTCCCGATGATGCGAAACGGCGGAAATGGCCGCGTCCAGTCGGGGTCGTTCTGCGCGAGGGCTGGCGAGGCCAGCGCGAAGCATGCGCACATCAGCAACGAGATCAGTCGTGAGCAGCATCGTGGTCGTCATTCTACGTTGGATCCGAAATCGGATGCATCCGTCAGGCGTGATCGAGCGCTGCGGGCAATTTCGGCAAGAACCTTCTGCGCGGCGCGAACGTTGCGCCTTCCCTGTTCGGGCGAGCGCGGCGGCGACGGCACGTTCGACCGTTCCAGGCGCGACGCGCGTGATGCCGCATCGCGCTCGGCTTCAGCCGCAGGCGGGCGCGCCGGCTGTCGCCAGGATCGCGCTTCCGCTCCAGGTATCCTCGCGCGACGAGCCGCTGCAGGATGCCGGTAATCGTGCTCGGATGCAGCCTGAGGATGTGCGCCAGGTCGCCTGCGGAGAGATCGGGAAACTGACCGACGACCCTCAACACCAGTCGTTGAGGCATGGTGATGCCCATCTCCTGCGCCATCCGCTTCGACATTCGCTGGAGGCTGTGCTCGATCGACCAGAGCAGCCGCATGAACTCCAGCGACGGCTCGAGCACGTAGGAAGCGCGCGGAGTTGATGGATGACGCGGCATGGGACGGCATCATACCAAGTGCACGTGATGCTTTGACGTCAAACTAAATTACCGGTATTCTGGCTCCTCTGGCCGGGCTCCTTCTCGCTATTCACAGGCGGCATCGCAACCCTCCTACTGGCCGCGTGCGACAGCGCGTTCAACACGGATGCCGTCGGCTGGTGGGCAGAGCCTTTCGTCTGGCTCGGTGTCAACCTGTTCACAGGCGGCATTGCAGCTCTCGCACTGGCAGCGTGCGACAGCGCGTTCGATACGGATGACGGCCGCTGGTGGGCACAGCCATTCGTCTGGCTCGGCGTCAACGCGCTCGCGATCTATTTCCTCGCCGAGTTGTGCGGTCACCTGCTCGACGCAACGTGGCAGGCTGCGGGCGCACAAGCGATGACGGTGCGGGCCTGGATCTCTGGGATGTCCTTCAGTCCGTCGTTCCGGGCATGGGTGAGGAAGCGCTGTCGCTCGGCTTTGCGCTGCTGACGGTGGCTCTATGGACGGGCGTGGCCGGACTGCTCTATCGGTACTGACGTCCGAATCCAGGTGTGAGCGGCCGTGGCTGTATTCGTTCATACCGTAGGGGCGGACCCATGTGTCCGCCCGGGCCGACACGCGGGTCGGCCCCTACGCTACTTCGCTACCGGCGAGTGAACGATCGGTTCCAGACCGGAGCCGATCGCATACACTAGTTTGAGACTCAAACTAGTTAACAGTCCGTATGGGCGGAGGCACGGCTCGTCGGTACCGGTGCTTGCTGCCGAGCTCCGGACATGCGAGGCTATGGCCCCGATGACATCCACTCGCATCGTCAATGTCGGCGTGCTCGGCGCCGGCGCATGGGCTCGCGGCGCGCACCTGCCTGGATACCAGCCGCGATCCCCGCTGCCGGGTCGTGGCGATCGCCGACACCGAAATCGACCGCGCACGGTCCGCGGCCGTGGAATTCGACATCCCCACGGCCAGCGCCGACGCGCGCGCGCTGTTCGAACGCGCCGACATCGACATGATCGACGTCTGCACGCCAAGCCACACGCACTTCGAGCTGGCGTGGGCGGCGCTCGAGGCGGGCAAACACGTGCTCTGCGAGAAACCGGTCGCCTACGACTACCACGACACGATACGGGCGCGGGATCTCGCCAGGAGCAAAGGCCTGAAGACGAAGGTCGGTCTGACCTTCCGGTACAGCCCCGCCATGCGATACATGCGGGAGCTCGTGGCCGGCGGCTTCATCGGCACGCCGTTCATCTTCAACGGTTACGAGCAGAATTCGCAGTGGCTCGATCCGATGAACCCACTGCGGCAGGTGGACCACACCGCCGACCAGTCGGTGCTCCAGGTGTCCTCGCTCGAAGGCTACGGCGCGCCGATCATCGATTTGGCGCACCTGATGGTCGGCGCGGATCTGAAAGAGGTGGTCGGCACGATGCGGAACTTCATCCCCGAACGCATGGTGCGCGCGACCAATCGGATGATGCGCATGAACATCGACGATGGCGATATTTTTCTTGGCGAGTTCGCCAACGGGGCGCTGTGTTCGATCCAGACGAGCTTCGTCACCGTCGGCAACTACCCGGGTATCGAAGCGCGCGTGTACGGCAGCAAAGGCGCGCTGATTTGCCGCCTGGTGGAAGAAGCCGGCGTCTGCGAAACGCTCCGAGCCGCCAGGCCTGACCAGGTGGAATTCCAGGAACTGGACATTCCGTCCCGATGTTACCCGCCGGGCGGCAGCCGCACCGAGTCGTGGCGGACACTGTTCTACGCCAACCTCGTGAGCAGTTTCATCTCGCGAGATCCTCAGCGACGATCCGTCGAACGAAGGCGATTTCGGCGACGGCGCCTGGATCCAGGAAGTCATCAACGCCGTGGAACGATCGTTCCGTGAGCGGCGGTGGATCCCGCTGCCGCTCGCGTGATGGCCACGCTCGACCGCTTCTTCGAAAGCTACTACCGCCTTCGGCCCGTCAACGCGACGTTCACGGGCGTGCACGATCACGACGACCGGCTGCCCGACTGGTCGCCGGAAGGCGCTGGCGGCGTCGGTGGACGAGATGCGATCCATCCGCGCCTCGCTCGAAGGCGTCGCGGTTGCCGGCTCGTCGCTGCGAGACGTGGCGATGCGCGACAGGGAGCTGGCGATCTCGTTCCTCGACGTGCAGATCGCCGAGGCCGAGAGCCTCCACTTCCAGCGCGGCAATCCATCTCTGGCGCTTGGCGAGGCTGTATTCGGCGTGGTGTCGTTGATCACCCGTCCATTCGCGCCGGCGGCGCAGCGCGTCCGGGCGCTTGCCGGACGTCTCGACGCCATCCCTCGATTCCTCGCCGGCGCGCGCCAGTCCATCGCCGGCGGTGTCCCCGACCCGTGGCGCGCCAAGTGCCTGCACGAATGCGAGGGCGCAACGCGGCTCCTGCGGCAGGGCGTGGCCATATGGCTCGAGGCCGAATCAGTCGGAGCTCCCGTGACTGCTTCGCGCCTGCGAGGCGGCGGCCGCGGCCGTCGACGACTATCGCCGCTGGCTCACCACCGGACGTGCCGACGGCGCCAGACGATCGCCATGCGGTCGGATCGGAATTCTTCGGCCGGCTCCTGACGCGCGGTCACCATTGCATGCAACCTGCCGCGTCTCTCGCGGCCGAAGCCGGTGAGGCGTTGGACGAAGCCATGGCACGCCTCGATCGGCGCGCGCGGAGCGCGGCGCCGGGAGGCTATTCGGAGGTGCAGGCGCGACTGGCGGAGATCCATCCGGCGGTCGCCGACTATCTGTCGACTTATCAGCAGATCTGGGACGACTGCCGTGACGCGTCCAACCGCGCCGACCTCGTCTCCTGGCCGGACTACCCGATCCGCTACGTGCCCATTCCCGCTCAGACTCGAGACGCGGCGCCGTTTCTGTACTACTTGTTCTACCGCTCGCCCGCTCCGTTCGACCATCCGGCCGTCCACGACTACGTCGTGACGCCGATTGACGACCGCATGCCGGCCGAGGAGCAGGAGCGCCGCCTTCGCGCCACCAACCGCAGCGTCATCAAGCTGAATCACGTCGTCCATCACGGAGCCATCGGCCACCACGTGCAGAACTACTACGCCTATCGCGGCGAGTCCGAGATCGGGCGGATCGCCGCCGTCGACTGCGCCAGCCGGATCGGCATGTTTCTCGGCGGCACGATGGCGGAAGGCTGGGCGTGCTACGCGACCGATCTCATGGACGAGATCGGTTTCCTCGACGCCGACGAGTCGCTCGCGCAGCAGCACACGCGCGCCAGACTGCTGGCCCGTGCGGTTGTCGATCTCGGGCTGCACGACGGCTCGATGACCTTCGACGCCGCGGTTGCCCTCTACCGCGACCGTGTCGGCATGGCGCCTGAGGCCGCGCGCGGCGAAGCGTGCAAGAATTCGATGTTTCCAGGGACCGCCCTCATGTACTGGCTCGGCACCGAAGGCCTTCATCGTCTGCGGCGCGCGCGCGAGCGTGCCGAGGGGCCGGCATTCTCGCTGCGGCGGTTCCACGATCGCGTGCTCTCCTTCGGATCGATTCCGGTCCCGCTGCTGGAACAGATCTGGTGAAGGCCGACACTCTTGTGCGGTGGGCGTTGGCCCTCGTCGCAGCCGCGACGATGACCGCCGCCGCGTGCCGCGGCCGCTCCGCGGCGGTTGTGCCGTCAAACGATCTCCTGATCGTCGGCTACGATCGCGAACCCGACACGTTGAACCGCTTCAGTACCCACATCCTGGAAGACATCCAGACCTGCATCGTCGAAGGCTTGACGACGACGGACGAGCAGATGCGGGTGGTGCCGCTGCTGGCGACCGAGGTGCCGACCGTCGACAACGGCGGCGTCAGGCTTCGTGGCGATGGCGGAATGGACGTGACGTGGAAGCTTCGGCCGGATGTGACGTGGCACGACGGCCAGCCGTTCACTTCGGCGGACGTCAAGTTCACGGTGGACGCCATCAACGGGCCGAACTACAACCCGGAGAGTACCGACGGGTTCGATCGCATCACGTCGGTGGATACGCCGGATCCTCTGACAGCCGTCGTCCACTACAAGGAGATTTACGCGCCGTACGACATCCAGTTCATTCGAGGCGCCCTGCCGAAGCACGTGCTCGAGGGGCGCGATATCGATCGCGCGCAGGACTACAACCGCAACCCGCTCGGCACCGGTCCCTATCACGTCGTGGAATGGAAGGCCGGCGAGCACATCCTGCTCGAACGAGTGCCGCACTACTGGCGCGGCGATCAGTATCCAAAGATTCGGCAACTGCTCTTCAGGTTCGTCGCCAACACCAACACTCGCATCAATCAGCTGAAGAGCGGCGAGGTCCACGTGGTCGCGCTGGTGCCGTGGGACAAGTACCGCGAGCTCCGCGACATCACATCGACCGTCATCGCACGGACTCCCGGCAATGCCTACGAGCACGTGACGCTGAACGAAAAGCAATTTCCGGCGTTTGCCGACATCCGGGTCAGGCGCGCGCTCATCGCCGCGCTCGATCGCGAGGAGTACGTGCGCACGATCCTCGACGGCCTGGCCCCGGTGGCGCTCGGGCCGATTCAGCCGGTCTCGTGGGCCTATTCCGATCGCGTGGCGCAGTCATCCCTTCGATCCGGCACTGGCCCGCGATCTGCTCGACCAGGCCGGGTGGAAAGCCGGGGCGGACGGCATCCGCGAGAAAGGCGGCGCGCGCCTCGCCTTCACGCTCATCACGCAAGCCGGCTACGCGATCCGCGAAAACATCGCCCAGGCGATCGAACGTCAGCTGCGTGACGTCGGCGTGGACGTCAAGGTCGAGCTCCAGGACGGAACCGCGATCAGCGCGATCTGGTTCGAGGGACGCTTCGAGGCCATGCTCCACTGGTGGCAGATGCCGTCGGATCCCGAGCTGACCACCTTCTTCGCCGCCGACCGCACGCCGCCGGCTGGACGCAACATCAACTATTTCCAGAACGAGGAGTTGACGAAGCTGCTCTACGCGTCCGATCGCACGGTCGATCGATCCGAGCGCAAGGCACTCCTCGCGCGCGCGCAAGCCATCGTCGCCGACCAGGTCCCGGAGATTCCGTTGTACACGGTGACCCGTCTCGACGCCGTGCCGGCCACGCTGGAGCATTTCAAGGGCAACCCGACGAACACGGGGATTTTCTGGAACGTGCACGAGTGGGAAATCAAATAAGCTGAAGGCCGTGACGCGCCTGCTCGCTCGTCGTCTGCTCCACGCCGTTCCGCTGCTCTTCTTCATCTCCGCGCTCGTCTTCATCCTCATCCATGCCGCTCCGGGCGGCCCGCTGGCGATCTATCTCTCGAACCCGAATGTCCGGCCGGAGGACATCGAACGGCTGCGTCGTGCGCTGGGACTCGATCGTTCGCTCTGGCACCAGGTACTGGTCGTGGCTCGGCGCGTTCGTGCGCGGCGACTGGGGCTTCAGCTTCAGCGACGGCCGCCCGGTGGCGAGTCGTGTGCTCGAGCGCCTGCCCGCGACGATCGAGCTGATGGGCGTGTCGCTGGCGTGCGCGGTGGCCTTGACGATTCCGGTCGGCGTCTGGTCCGCCGTGCACCGCGGCCGCTGGTTCGATCGCCTGGCCACGACGGCGTCGCTGGTCGGGGTCTCGCTGCCGGGATTCTGGTTCGGGCTCCTGTTGCAGATGATTTTCGCGATCGGCCTCGGCTGGCTGCCCTCGTCCGGCCGGGCCACGCCGGGCGCCGACGACGTCTCGAGTCACCTGCTGCACCTGGTGATGCCGACCGCGGTCCTGGCGTTCGTCCTGGCATCGGGCTGGTCGCGCTACCTGCGGGGCTCGATGCTCGAGACGATCCACCAGCTGTTCATCACGGCCGCGCGAGCGCGCGGCGTCCCTCCTGCGCGCATCGTCTTGCGCCACGCGTTGCGGAACGCGCTCGGACCGCTGATTGCCATCGTCATGGTGGACGCGGCGCTGCTCGTCTCGGGCGCGGTCGTCACCGAAAGCGTGTTCGCGTGGCCCGGGCTCGGCAGCCTGTTCACCGAAGCGCTGGCTCGCCGGGACTACACGATCCT
The DNA here is from genome assembly GCA_963794305.1 of uncultured Acidobacteriota bacterium. GTDB lineage: Bacteria > Acidobacteriota > Vicinamibacteria > Vicinamibacterales > CAVVIG01 > CAVQFC01. The sequence goes on from CAWCDQ010000032.1 coordinate 222,219, forward strand.
GATGGCGCTGCTGATGCTGTCGTCGGTGGCCGTCGTGCTCTTCAACGTCGCCGGCGACCTGCTGCACGCCGCGCTCGACCCGCGCGTGACGGCATGATGCGGCTGCCCGCGGTCGTTCTCGCCTACCTTGATCGTGGCCGCCATCGCGGCGCCATCGCTCGCGCCGTACGCGCCGGATCGCATCGACTTGTCGATCCGGAGAGCCGCGCCGTCGGCCGCGCACGTGTTCGGGACCGACGAGCTCGGACGCGACGTCCTCGCGCGCGTGCTCTACGGCGCTCGCGTCTCCCTGGCGGTCGGCCTTCTCTCGGCGCTCATCGCCGGCGCGAGCGGCGTCGTGATCGGCGGCGTGGCCGGATACGCCGGGGGCGCCGTCGATGCCGTGCTCATGCGAATCACCGACGGCATCCTCGCCGTCCCGAGGCTGCCGCTGCTGATGATCGTCGCCGTCGTGCTGCGGCCGTCCGTGCCGATGTTGATCGTCCTCATCGGTCTCGCCGGCTGGATGGAAACCGCGCGCGTGGTGCGCGCGGAATTCATGGCGCTCGGCGGCCGGGGCTTCGTCGAAGGCGCGAGAGCCGCCGGCGCCGGGCACCTGCGAGTGCTCTCCAGGCACCTGCTGCCGAACGCGGCGCAGGCGATCGCGGTCTCGCTCACGCTGGCCGTCGCCCGCGGCATCCTGCTGGAATCGGCGCTCAGCTTCTTCGGCGTGGGCGTCCGGCCTCCGCAGGCGAGCTGGGGCAACATGCTGTACCAGGCTCAGGCGTCGCTCAGCACGGAACCATGGCTCGCGCTCGCGCCTGGCCTCTTCATCCTGATGACAACGGTGTCTGTCAGTTTCGTCGGCGATAGGCTCGCGAGCACGTCGGCGGAACTGTAGGCGACTGCATCATCGGAAAAGAAGAAGCCGCGGAGATGGCCCGGACGGTCTATCCGCGGATTTCGCGGATTACGCGGATTGAACCGAGACGTCCGGCGCCGGCCGCGAAGCGGCCGGTCTGTGTGCGGAACGGACGGCGTGAGCGCAAGCCCGATGAGCCTGTGGCTCGCGCTCACGCCGTTCGTTTCGCACACTCGCGCGGCTGCGCCGCGCCGCCGGACGTCCGGGTCACGACCGTGCACTGGATCGAATCACCGTCTATCGCCTCGTCGTCACGCGAATCCTATCCGCGCATCCGTTGATCCGTTTACTCTGTGTCGAAGCCGTAACCTCCGTAGCCATCCGTGTCTTTCGTGTTTTCGTGGCAGATCGTCGAAACGCGTCGGGCCGACGTGCACGTCGGCCACCGAGGTTATTCGACGACGGCGCCTCGGTCGCCTGGCAGCAGCAGCTGGCGATGGGCCCACCAGGGTGCGATGCCGTTGGACATGACGCGCTCGTGGAACTCTCGCAGATTGAACGCGTCACCGCGAGCGGCCTGTACGTCGCGCCGCAGCTTGAACGCGGCCAACTTGCCGAGAAAGTAGCCGCCGTACGTCGGATCGTAGGTGCCCCGAACCGCCTCCTGCCTTGCCGCCGGCGACGGCAGGTGCGCCTCGGTCTCGAACAGCTGCGCCGCCCGATCGATCGACCACTCGCCGCTGTGCAATCGCAGACCGGAGATCAGGCGGCAGATGCGCGTCAGCGCCTCGCTCGTCTGTGCGAGGCGGTATCGCGGATCGTCCTTCTTGAATCCCTCGTCCGACACGAGCTGCTCGGCATAGTGCGCCCAGCCGTCCTGGCCCGATGACGGCTGCGGAAACGGATTGAGTCCGATCCAGATTCGCCGGATCTTGCCAGGCGTCCTGCGCATGAACAGGCTGTGGACGTAGTGTCCGGGCGCGACTTCGTGCGCCGTGATGTCGGTCAGCGTGGCGTAGTTGAACTTCTGCAGCCACGCGTTCTGCCGATCCAGAGGCCAGCCGGCCTGCGCGTCGGTGATGTAGTAGAAGCTCTTGACCGGATGCGGCTCGAGCGGCGGCGAAGAGTGCATCGACGCGAGCCCGAGATCGTAGGCCGGAGCGGCGGCGACAACCACGCGCTCGCCTTCCGGCAGATCGACGAGACGGCGTTCACGGATGAACGCCAGCAGTTCGTCGACGATTTTCTGCGCCGCGGGCGCCACCTCGCCGCGCTTCGGATGATCGTTCAGCACATCGCGCCACACGTCGAGAGCCGGGCGTTTCGGATCCACGAGCACCGCCGCCGCGGTGAACTCCGCGCTCTTCTTCTTCAGCTCGCGCTCGCCGATGGCGAGCAGCGTCGCCGCGGGCGCGTCGATCAACTCCTCGGCACGGTATCTCGCTTCGACGTTCGCGGTACCGATCACGTAGCTGCCGGTCGCCGTCTGCAGCGCCGTGGTCTCGAGCTCCGTCGCGTACTGCTCGATGGCGCGTCTGGCGGTATCGGCGGCCGCACGCAGACTGCTTTGCAGCGCCGGATCCTTGACGTCGGCGAAGGCGAGCGGGAGCTCCTTCTCGAGGAGATCCGCGACGCCGCGAAACATGACCGACGCGCGTTCCACGAAGACTCGCGGCGGACGATGGATGTTCGCGCGCGCCGCCGCGAGCAGGGACGGCACACCGCGCAGCTTGGTGACCACCTGCTGCATCCGCTCGGGCGCGCCAGACGACTCCATCGTCATCAGGTTGTGCACGCCGTCGGAGACGGCCGTGGCGTAGATCATCGGATTGCGGGTCCACGTCTTGACGGTATCCAGATCCAGCAGCCAGCCGTCCACAATCCCCTGGAGAATGCGGTGGTCGGCCCGCTCGTCAGGCGTGAGACGGGCCACGTCCAGGCGATCCAGCGATTGCCGCTCGGCCGTCAACCATTTCACCTCGGCGGCGATCGAAGCCGCCGAGAAGTCCTCCAGCTGACCGTCGTGGGCGTGGAGGCCGTTGCCCGCCGCGATCGACGGATGGTAGACGGCGAAGCGATCGAGATAGTCGTCGACGAAGGCAGCAAACGGCGTGGCCGTCTGCGCGACGCTTCGAGGCTGCACGGCGATGAAGACGATGACGGCAACGACCGGCGCACACAAAAGTCGCGCGCATCGAGAAACGCTGGTCGTGAACCCGGTTGATACGCACGCTTAGTAGGTCCACCAGGACGTCGTCGCGCCTTCGGGCCGCTTGCGCTGGATGAACTGGGCGATCTCCTTCAGGCGCTCGGCCGGCGACACCGGACCGGTCCAGCAATGCGGCTTGTTGTTGCCGTACATGAAGAAGCCCTCGTAGTGCGGGTTGGTCGTGGTCTTCATCCACTTCTCGAGTTCCTTCGTCGAGTTGTTCAGGTAGTACGTGTCGACGTCGCCCGTGTAGAAGTACAGCTTGTCCACCAGCTTCGGCCCGACCGTCGCCCAGTTCTGCTGCAGGTAGTAGAGCAGGTCGTAGTGCTCCTTCCAGTACGCGGCGACCTGCTTGTTGATGACGCCGGTCCGCTTGTCGAACAGCGGCTCGAAGTAGCCGTCCTTGCCCGATCGGGCCGAACACCGCCGACCAGATGTCGATCTGCTCGCCCGATCGGCCGCGCGTGCCGTTGACCAGCTCGAAGTAGTTGCGCTGCTGCGAGGTCATGACCAGCTGGCCGTTGACCATCCGGCTGTTCGCGGTCGGCACCTTGCGCCAGTCGTAGACCTTGTAGAACGCGTTCTCGTCCTCGTAGATGTTGATCGCCCTCGACGTCCATGAACGTCACCGAGTCGGGGCAATACGCCCAGGCGCCGCCGAAGAAGTCGGGATGGAAGATCTGCAGCGCCGCCGCCTCCCAGCCGCCGGTGGATCCGCCGGACAGGATGCGCGCGTACGGCTCCCGCATGACGCGGAAGCGCTTCTCGACCTCGGGGATCAGCTCCTGCATGATCGCGTCGCCATACGGGCCGTTGTTCACCGAGTTCACGGCGTAGGAGTCGTCGAAGTACGGCGTCGGATGCTGGAACGTGACCGCGATCATGCGCGGAAAGCCGTCGCTCAGCCACGCCTTCGAGAAGTCGTTCTTCTCGTCGAAGCCGTAAGGCGCCGCGAGCGAGAAGTGCCCCTGCACGTAGTTCACCGGATAGCTCATCGTCTCGCGGTCGTAGTCGCGCGGCAGCAGCACGACCGCGCCGAGATAGATCGGCCGGCCCCAGAACTTCGTCAGCATCGGGCTCTGGAACTTGAACCGCTTGACGTACTTCGTGTCGGGCGGCACCTCGACCGGCGGCACGCTCTTGGTCGGCGACCAGCTTGATCGACGCCGCCGGCGTTCGGATCGATGTGCACCTTCTCGACCGCGCTGTAGAGCGTCCCCGGCGCGCGGTTCCAGCGCTGGCCTTCCCACTGATCGTCGTGCATCCAGAGCACGTGGCCGTCCGCGCGGTGGAACTCGGAGTAGACGACGACGACCGCCTGCACGTAGTAGTCGCCGGCCGGGATGTCGTTGATGCTGTCGAGCGGCGTGCCGAGATCGCTGCCGTCGATGCTGACGATCTTCTCGGGCTGCGAGCTGCTCCACGTCGCGGCCGAAGAACGGCACGCCGGTCCGGCCGATCTGCAGCCGCGGCTCCGGCACTGCTTGTCGATCGAGCGCGTCACCATCACGAAGGCCCGGCCGGTGATCGGGGCGTCGTGGACCTGCGGAATGAACGACACGTCGAACCGCAGTTTCGACGGCGAAGCCGCCGGTCGCGTCTGCGCCCGGTAGGTGCCTGACGACAGGACCAGCGCGCCAGCGAGCGCGAGGCTCGTGGCGCCGCCGGTGATGATGAATCGTAACGGTGTTCTCACGGTCGTCTCCTTCATCGGTTATCAGTGTCGGCCTTCTGTCAGAACACGAACCGGACACCGACCTGGCCGACGCGCGGCTGCACGAAGTTGGTTTTTACGCCAAAGTTGGACGAGCGCGCGTCAGCCGACAGAAAGCCGAACGCCGCATCGGTGTTGAACAGGTTGAACGCATCGGCGCTGAGCTCCATCTTCCGGCTCTGCCCCAGGTCGAACGATTTCTGGATGCGCATGTTGATCAGGTGCACGTTGTCGGCGACGAGCATGTCGGCGCCGCGCCGCCCCGCGCGGGGGAACGCGTTGGCCGCCACACCGGTCCAGAACGGATCCGGGACGGCGCGGCCGTTGCTGAGCACGATGGTCGGCGCCGTGGAATTGAGCGGCACCGTGCCAGTCAGCACGTCGCTGTGGGGCCCGGCCGTGAACGTATAGAGCCCCGACAGCTGGAAGCCGTACGGCAGGCGGACGAACGACGACGCGCGGGCCTGGTGGCGCGGCGTCACCCAGTCGTTGGTCGCTTCATCGGTCGTGAAGCCGAGAAACTGCAGCGTGTCGCGGGTGGGGTTGAAGGCGAGCTGAATGGTCTGGTGCATGCCATACCAGTAATTCGCGTTCATGCCCCATCGCTGACCGAAGTTCTTGGTGTAGAGCACCTGCACCGAGCGAAACTGCTGGAACGTGTAGTTGGGCGCGTAGGTGCGAAGCACCGCGTCGAAGCCGGGGAACGGGCGTCCGAGCAGGGCGCCGGTCGTCGGATCGCGCACGATGTTCTCGTCGTCCGATCCCTGGAAATCCCATGTCCGCTTGAGCACGAACGTCGCGTTGATGGAGCTCGCATGCGGGAGGCTCCTCTCCCAGCTCAGGCTGAACTCGTTGTCGTAGGTTTTCTTGTTGTCCTGGCCGTAGTTGACGCCCAGCGCAAAGGCGCCGGGAAGCAGCTGATTGAGAACCGGCGCGACCGTCCTCGGGTTGGCGCGCAGAACGTCGGTCGTCGCCACGTACGGAGGATGCGAGGTGCCGTCTCCGCCACCCAGGTCGAGCCACTCGTAGTAGCGGCCGGCCGTCCCGCGGACGACGCCCCATCGCCCCGTGTCGAACGCGATTCCGAAATTCGGGGCGAACGTCGTCTGGCTGAACTCCTGGTCGGCGGTGACCGTCGGAAATCCCGGCGGGAATGCGTTCCCCAGGACCGCCTGCCGATCCTGAGTGAAGATGGCATTGGAATCCACCCGGAAGCCGGCCTTCACCGACACGTTGGAACGCGGCTTCCAGCGATCCTGAAAGTAGCCGCCGTAGATGTGTTCGTACGCGTAGTTATTGACCGTCGTGCCGCTGCCGTTGGTCCGGAACGTGTCGCGTTCGAACAGGACATCTGCCGCGCCGGTCGTGCCTGGCGGACGATAGTAGAACTCGACCGGGGCGATATCGCGGCTCTGACGGTTCCGCAGAAACGGGTACAGCTCCACGCCCGCCTTGAAGTCGTGCATGCCCCACCGGCTCACCGGAAAGCTGATGGACGGATAGAGATACAGCATCGAACGATTCGAGATGTCGGTCTCTCCGAAATTGCCTTCCTGAGCAACCGTCGTCAGGCTGCCCGCGATGTTGCCGGCCGCATTGGTCTGGATGACGTTGCTGGTGGCGATGGCTCCCTGTGGCTCCGAGTTCTGCGGTTTGTTGATCATGTCGCTGCCGATGAACTGGAACAGCAGGTTCGATCGCATCACCCACGTGTAGTTCACGCCGAGCAGAGGGCCGCCGGTAATCAGGTTGCCCCACGCCGACGGCGACGCGAGGGCAGGCGTGGCGCTCGACAGGCCCACAGTGGTCGACGGAGCGCCGGTGCCCGTCGTGCGGAGCACGGCGTTGATGGCATCGGTGCGATCCCACTGGAACGAGCCCGTCAGGCGATGCGCGGCGCTCAGTTCGGCCGTGCCCTTGACATAGATCTGATTGCCGCGGCGCTCGAGCGGGACTTGCGCGTTGTTGACCGTCTGATCCTCCTGCACGCGCCGGTACGCGCCGAAGAACCACAGCCGGTTTCTACGATGGGTCCGCCCAGCGTGAAATCGGGCTGCACCGACTTGCGCTGATTCGGCGGGACGCCGGCGACGTTCGAGCTGTTGAGCGCCTGCGGAATCACGAAGAAGGCCGCCGACCCATGCACATCGTTGCCACCGCTCTTGGTCACAATCGACATGAAACCGCCGGTGCGGCCGCCGTCTTCCGCCTCCGCTCCCAGCGTCTTGATTTGAATGTCCTGAATCGCGTCGTAGTTGAAGCTCACCGAGAACACACCGCCGCCGAAGGGATCGGTGACGTCCATCCCATCGAGCTTCGTGCTGTTCTCGGACGTGCCGCGGGAATTGACGCTCGGATTGATGTCCGCCTGATCGGGACGCACGAACACGCCCGGCGCGAGCGCCCACACGTCCTGGTAGCGCCGTTGCGTGCTGATCGGCACCTGGGTGAGCGCCTCGTTGCTGACGTTGATCGACAAGCCGGCGCGCTCCGGATCGACGATGGGCGTCTCGGCGGTGACGTTCACCGTCTCGGTCATCGCACCGACCGCGAGCGTGAAGTCGACGGCCAGCGTATAGGCCACCCGGACGCTCACTTGCTGGACGACCGTCTGGAAGCCTTGAAGCTCCGCGCGTGCTTCGTACGCCGCCGGCGCCAGATTGGAGATGCGGTACAGGCCCTGCGCATCGGTGACAGCGCTGAACTGACCAAGCGCCTGAGGGCTCTTCATCGTCACGGTGACGCCGGGCAACACGCCGCCGCTCGAGTCGACGACGCGGCCGGTGACCGTGCCGGTTCCGCTGGCCTGGCCGAACACGAGCGCCGGAGAGAGCAGCAGCACCGTCAGGATCGCAGGCATGCGCGGATTCATTCGGCACCTCCAGAACGCGGAAATTGGCGAGAGGGTCCGCCGCGCCGGTTTCAATGCGCGCAGCGGCGGCGCGGCGCGGGCGATCGTGAAATTGCGCGGCATCTTATCGCAAGTCGGCCGCACGAATTCCGATGACGAGAGCCGTGTTGCCGGGCGGAACGATCAGAACCGGACTCTAGGGCAACCTTCGGCGGCAGGGACACTGAAAAACCCGGCGCCTGGCCGTCTATACTCAGCAAGGTCAACGGAGTCGGATCGAGGACACGATTCATGCAGAAGCCAGCCACCGGTCTATTCGTCGGACCTCGTGTTCCATCCGGAGCACGACACCGCTTACAAGCATTTCGAGAATGCGGCGGCCAATCCGTTTCAGCCCAACGCCGCGGACCTGTCGAGAGTCAACGCGTGGTGGCTGGCCGAAGCGGCACTGCTGACCTACTGGAGCCCGGCCGATGCGATTCCCATCTACCGAAGCGCCGGCTTCGACTGCACGTTCGTCTCGGCCAACGGCACCGATTGTTACGTCGCATCGCAGAAGGATTTCGTCGTCGTGGCCTTCCGCGGCACACAACCCGGACAGTGGCAGGACGTACTCGCCGACGCGAACATCGTGCTGGCGCCGTGGGAACCGGGCAGGGTCCATCTCGGTTTCAAGAACGCGTTCAACGTCATCCGGCCGCAGCTCGATCCGCTCGTTCAGACGCTGACGCAGGGCCGGACGCTCTGGTTCTGCGGCCACAGCCTCGGCGCCGCCCTGGCGACGCTGGCGGCCGATCACTACACGGCCACCCGCGGCGTCTGCACGTTCGGCTCACCCCGAGTCGGCGATCCGACGTTTGCGCGCGCGTTCGATACAAGTTCTCGCAGCGCAGTCTCCGGTACGTCAACGACCACGACGTGGTCACCCACGTGCCGCTGCCGCTCGGATATAAGCACGTCGACGTCAGGCGATTCATCGCGCCGGATGGAGGCGTCTCGTCCGGCCAGCCGTCGTTTCCCCACTTCTTCACCGATCTGATCGGCCAGCCGCGAGCGCTGCTCGAAAGCATCCAGGGGCTGTCGGGCGGCACGCTTCGCACGGCGCCTGTGTTCCTGCTCGACCACATGCCGAAGGTGTACGCCATCTGGACCTGGAACGACCACGACGCGCACCCGTAGAGCGCTCACGAATGTTTCCCTACGATCCCGTTCTGGTCGCCGCGGTTCGCCGTCCTGCCCTCACCGTCGCCGACGTCCTCGGCTGCATGCGGACGATCGACGCCACCTGCGTCGAGGGCGACGGACTGAAGTGGTTCAACTGGCTCTATCTCCAGGTGACGGCGGCGGTCGAGTCCAGGATTGCCTCTGGCGGCTTCTCGGACCCGGCGTGGCTGTCGGAGCTGGATGTCCAGTTTGCGAAGCTCTACTTCACCGCGCTCGGCGCGTCGCTCTCCGGAGGCTCCTGCCCCGGCTGCTGGCAGGTGCTGTTCGACTGCCGCAGCACGGCCGGCATCGCTCGCATTCAGTTCGCCATGGCGGGCATCAACGCGCACATCAACCACGATCTCGCCCAGGCGCTCGTCGACGACCGACGCGGCCCGACACGTGGCGCCGCGCCACGGGACTGCCGCAGTACAACGACTACACCGCGCTGAACTCCACCTTCGACAGCTTGATCGAGACCGCGAAGAAGACACTGCACGTCCGGCTTCTCGGAGATCCGCTTCCAGCTGTCTCGCATCTGGAAGACACCGATCGCGGCATGGAAGGTGAGCGCCGCACGGGAGCAGGCCTGGATCAATTCGGAGGTGCTCTGGACGTTGCGAGGCCTCCCGCCGTTGAGCGCCGGCTTCATGAACACGCTCGACGGCTTGACCACGGTCGCCGGCAAGGCTCTGCTCGTTCCCGTTCCTGCCTGAGTCGAGCATCGGCTCGCGCAACCAGTCCTCCGCACGCGGCGTCAAACCGTCGTGCAGATTTCACGGCGGCTCACGCGCGCTCGTCCTCGCCACGCTCCTGGCTCCGGCATCGGCCTCGGCGCAGGCCAACCTCGACAACGTCACCGTTCGTCTGACGGCCGCCAACGGCGCCGTCTACATGGCGGACTGTCCCGACGGATTTGGCGGCGGCAACGTCGCCGCATCCGTCGGCCCCGACGGCATCCTGCTGGTGGACGACATGTTCGCCGCGATGGTGCCCAAACTGAAAGCGGCGCTGCAGACGAAGTCGGCGCTGCCGATCCGCATCGTGCTCAACACGCACTTCCACGGAGACCACATTCAGGGCGACACGGTGCTGGCGCCGTCGGCCACGCTCATCGGCCACGAGAACATCCTGAAGCGCGTCAGCCAGGGACGGAGCGCCCCTCCCTTTCCCATGGTGACGTTCAGCGATTCGCTCCGCATCCGGTTCAACGGCGAAGACATCAGCATCCGTCATTTTGCCAACGGCCACACCGACAGCGACGCCATCGTCTTTTTCGAGACGTCGAAGGTGCTGCACCTGGGCGACATGTTCTTCTTCGGCATGTTTCCCGCGGTGTACCGGGAGGGCGGCGGCGACATCAAGCAGCTGATTCGCTCGCTGGATCGGATTGCCTCGGAATTTCCGGCGGACGCCAGGGTCATTCCCGGTCACGGGGAGCTGGCGACGATGGACGACCTGAAGAACTATATTGCGATGCTGAAGGAGACGGTCGGCGCCGTCGAACGGGGAATCGTGCGCCACGAATCAGCCGCGGCGATGCAGCAGGATCCGGCGATCGCCAAGTACGCGAAGCTCGGCGACGGCGGCGCGCAGACGCTCCCGCAATACGTCGAGATGCTGTACAAGCTCCTCCAGAGCTGATCGAGCCCGACGCGTTCCTACACCGCGATTCGTGTGCTGCCGCCAAACGGCGAGTAGGGCTCGGCCGCGTCGGCGTCGGGAGCGGAGGATCGGGGCGCGGGATCCGCTTCGGGCCAAGCGGCTGGTTTGCCATGAGCAGCTGCTCCACGGCGGGGCCCGACATCGGCCGCGAGAAAAGGTAGCCCTGGGCGTGCGTGCACCCGAGCCGCTCGAGCTCGCTCGCCTGCTCGGCGCTCTCGATGCCTTCGGCGACCACACTGGTATTGAGCGTTCGCGCCAGCGCCAGAATGCTCTCGACGATCGCCGGGCGATCGGACTGCACCAGGCTCGAGACAAACGACCGGTCGATCTTCAGCGCGTCGACCGGAAGCTTGTGCAGGTGGCTGAGCGACGAGTATCCGGTCCCGAAATCGTCGAGATAGATCTTCACGCCGAAGTCGCGCAGTTCGCGCAGCAGCTCCGCCGCGATGTGGGGACTGTCCATCAAGGCCGTCTCGGTGATCTCGAGACGGAGATCGCCGGGCTTCATGCGAGCCTTGTGCACGGCCTGCTCGACGACGAGCAGGAAGTTCTGCTGCATCAACTGGCGGCTCGACACGTTGACGGTGATGTAGTCGATCCCCGCCGCCGGAAACTGACGCCGCCAGGCCGCGAACGCCAGACACGCCTGCTGAAGGACCCACGTGCCGAGCGGCTCGATGAGGCCCAGCTCCTCGGCGATCGGGATGAACGTGGCCGGCGAAATCGCGACGCCGTCTCTCGTCCACCGGATCAGCGATTCGAACCCGACACATCGCCGCGACGTCAGCAGGACGATCGGCTGGTAGTGCACCTCGAAATCGTTGTTGTTGATCGCGTGGCGCAGATCGTTCTCCAGGCCCAGGCGGTCGCGCGCGCGCGCGTGCATGTCGGCGTCGAACAGTTCGTGCCGTGCCTTGCCGCGCGACTTGGCGTGATACATCGCCGCGTCGGCGTCGCGCATGATCTCGTCCGGGTTCGCGTAGTGTCCGAGGCCGAAGGCGATGCCGATGCTGGCCGACGTGAAGACTTCCCTCCCGCCGATCGAGAAGGGGTCGCTGAGCGCCTTCTGAATCCGGAACGCGATGGCGTTCGCCTGCTGCGGGTCGCCGATGGAATTCAGCAGGATGGCGAATTCGTCGCCTCCGAGCCTGGCGAGGGAATCGTCCTGTCGCAAACACGATTCGAGCCGGCGCGACACCGCGGTCAGCAGCTCGTCGCCCACCATGTGGCCGAGGCTGTCGTTGACGACCTTGAAGCGGTCGAGATCGAGATAGAGCGCCGCGAACCAGTCGCCGCCGCGGGCCTTGAACTCGGCGAGCCTGTTGCCGAGCCGTTCGACGAACACCGCCCGGTTGCAGAGGCCGGTCAGGGGATCGCGGAAACCGGCGCCGATGGCATCCTCGTGCGCGACCACCCGCTCCGAAACGTCGGTCAGCGACCCGCCGATGCGCGAGGCCCGCTGCCTGGGGCCTCGAGCCGCGAGGCCGCGGCACAGGAACCGCCGGTAGGTGCCGTCCTCCTGGCGAATCCGGTGCTCGTGCTCGAAGTGATCGGTCGCGCCGGTGAGATGCGCGTTGAGCGCCTCTCTCAACGGCCCGACGTCCTCCGTATGCACGCGCCCGAACCAGTCGTCGGGGCGCGCCACCGCTGCCGATTCGGCGAGACCGATCAGCGCCTTCCACCGGCCGGATACGTAGAACGCCTGCGACCGCAGATCCCACTCCCACAGCCCGTCGTTCGCGCCTGCCGCCGCAAGCGTCAGTCGATCGTCGTTGCGTTTGAGCGCCTGCTCCGCATGCGTTCTCTCCGTGATGTCGTTCCACAACAGCGTGGCGCCATCGGTCACGGGAAGAATTCGGATCTCCAGCGCCCGAATGCCGGATGCCAGCGGCAGCGACAAGTCCGCCAGCACTCGTGCCTTTCGAGTCGTCAACACGTCCTGAACGGCTCGCGGAAGCGGAGTCTGTCCGAGAGCCGTCAGCGCGCTGGCGAGTTGCCGGCCGACGATCCGCTCGCGCGGACAGCCGGTCATCCGTTCCAGCGCATCGGTCCAGAGCACGACCCGCCCGGTGCGGTCGACAACCGACATGCCTTGATTCAGCGATCCGATCACTTCTCGACGCCGGAATTCCTCCTCGACTCGATCCAGGTCCGCGCGATACAGCCGGTACGCGCAGAACATCAGCAGCGCGGCAATGGGCAGCACGTCCCACATTTCGCGGCTCACGATTTCGACGAGCCCCGCGGCAAGGCTCGCGCCGATGAAATAGGCGGGACCGTTCCGGATGACGACCGCCGGCCAGGATCGATTGAAGGTGCCGGTGTTCAACAGGGGGACAATCGCTTCCGTTGAAAGCGTGTACACGGCGCAGTACGCCGCCACGGCCGCCGCAAGCGGCACCGCTTCCCACGGCCAGACGAATGGGCCTGCCGCCCCACTCGAGGCGCCGTACGCGAGCGACGCCGTCCCGGTCGCGACGATGATCGTCGCGGCGTTCGACAGAGTTCGCCGGCTTGGGCGCAGGCCGTCCGAGCCAGCCAGCCAGCGCATGAGAACTCCGGCCGCGGCCACGAACAGGGCCGCGTATCCGCCCAGGAGGAGCAACGCGCTCAACTCGACGATGAAGGAGGGCGGCATGGCGCCGCGATCCTCAGCGGCCGGTAGTCGAATCGCGAGAACCGCAGTCAGGATGGCGGCGAGGATCGCGCCGGAGAATTGGAGCGTCCGATCCGCCTGTGGCCAGCCCGCCAGTCCAAGCGCGGTCCCCGTCCCCAGCAGCAGCGCTGCGAGGATGCCGGGGCGCCAGGACTGAGCAAACCTCCGCATTCAGAAATCCCTCGGACAAAAGCGTTGGAAGAGATGAAGTCATTCACCGGAATAGCAATGACAGGACCAGCTTCGCGTGCAGCGGATAACTTGCGTCTCAATCGCGTGTTACGTGATTGTTCGACGCACGCGACGTCGGGAACAATGTGCCGGTTCAGCACATGCGGCGTCGATAATTCGCACGTAATTGATCGGCGCGATTACACAGCGTGAGATCGTCACACCAATGCATCCACGGCCAGCGTCTTCGCCGGGATGTGAAATTCCGGAAACCACGAAACGGTCGAGGCACGCATCGTGTTGGGTTATTCAGGCGTAGCGGCTCACGGAACGTGGGCGGGCGGCAGCGTCATGTCCGGCATGGCGTCGGCGGTGTAGCTGGACGCCACGCCCGCCAGCGATACGTACGCCACGATCCTGAACATGCATCGTCCGTCTGCGTTTCCAAGGAGCGATAGCGGCACTGTCGCGGTCATGCTGTCGCTCGAGACGGAGAGCGGCACGGTGCCCACCTGGACGTAGCAGGGATCGATGCTCGTGCAGGCGGCGTTCGGAACGGCCTTGAGAATGTTCGCCTGGCTGGAGAACGCCGGCATGTCGATCGTGTAGTCCACGTCGAAACCGCCCGCCTGCCGAATGCCCGTCGATGGATTCTGATCGGTCTCGAGCTGTACCGTCAGCCTGGAGCTGGCTGGATCGAATGCGCCCGGCGCGAACCGAACGGCAACCGTGATGCTTCCGTTGGACACATCAACCGTTGCGTGGGTGAGGTCCGGCGACACGCGGGCGCTGGGATCGGCCAACGCGTCTCCAACCGGGTCGCCGACTTCGGCGTGAAGGGTGGCGGGCGACGGCGAGGCGGTCGAACCGCCGCAACCCGATGCGAGCAGAACGGCGGCGAGGTAACCCATCCGCCGAATCCACCGTGCGTGACGACTCTTCTCTGATGAGCAACCCGGCATCAGTCCTCCATGGGGTCGCGCGTTCGCGAACTCCCTAACTGGTGTCGCAGCAACGTCACCGTTTCACAACGACCGTCAGGGGACGACCTTCAGGTCGTCCCGCGAGCGGCCGGGCCTGAAGGCCCGGCCCTACGTACGAATGCGAGAACGCGCTTTATCGCTCGATCGTGCACACCGAGTAGTAGTTGAAGATGGGCGACGTCATCGGACGGCCGGACCAGTAGGCGTGGTACAGCTCGGAGGTCCTGAAGTTTTCGATCAGGTGAAAGCCGAGCTCTCGCGCCAGGTTCTTGATGTCTCGAATCCCCGAGAGCCACGGCGCCCCCATGCTCGCGAAGCTCTCGACCAGGCTGGTGATGCCGGCATCTCCGGTGGTCTTCGAAATCACCGACTCCGCCATGTAGTCGAACGACAGGCGGAACCGCCGCACGGAGCGCCGAAGCTCGCTGAGAATCTGCTTCGTGACCTCGTGCGAGAGATACATCGTGTTCCCTTCCCAGATGAAGTACGTGGGCAGGTTGAAATCGAAACCGTTCTGCGCGAGCAGATCGATCACGCCGTCGGTGACGTAGTTGCCCGGAATGAACTTCACGTTGACGTGGAAGCCCTGTTCCGCATAGCAGGCGCGCTTCACCGCCAGCGTGGCCGGCTCATCGATCTCGAAATAGGTCACACCCTCGGTGTGTTTCCTCACGCTGCGAGTATCCAGCCCGGCGCCCAGGATGACGACCTGCTGGAATTGCGACAGCAGCTGCTGGTCGAGCATGTCGTCGAAGTACTTCGTTCGAATCCTGACCAGATCCCTGCACGGCGGAAAGGCGGCCGCGACCCGGCCCGCCGCGCTCCGGCTCTCGTCGCTGAGAAACAGCTCGACAATTGAATCCCTGTACAACGGGGCCGTCTCGGCGTTCTCTTCCGCTCTGAACTCCGCCACGACGAACGCCGTTCCGCCAACATTTTCGATCTTCGCCACTATTTGCCTCCAGGAGAACACATGCAGGTCATTCACTCCGACGCTTGCCGTGGTATCCACGAATCGTAGACAAGCCGCCACGATGAGTCGTGAGTCACCGGTCAGAATTGAATGAGATTTCAGTGGTTGCCGTCGGATCACCGATATAGGCTGCGGGCGTCGAACGCTTTCAGGCTGTCGATTTTGTTCGGGTTCTGATGAAGGTGCCGGAAAAGACATCGCCAACCTCGACCGTTCGGAATGAAAGACGGCAACTCAGCACCTGATGGTCCACCCCTTGCACCTCTACTGTCCCGGACGCGCCGATCCACAGGAGACATGCAGATGTTTTCACTGACAATCGTTGACCACGTGCGTCTGGATTCGGAGCAGGTTGACAAGAATTACATGGTCCACGCGCAGTCCGCCGAGCGCATTGTGCGGGCCGTCTTCGCCTGCCGAGTCGCCATCATCGCGCTGCTCGCCGTCGCCACCTCCGTCGCCGTCGTGAGCCTGCTCCTCCCAGGCCGCGGCTATCAGATCGCGACGCTCGTGACCACGAGCCTGGCACTGGTGGCGTTCGCGATTTACGCCGTGCTCGGACTTGAAGCGCGCCTCTACGCGCACCGTGCCTTTATCCAGCGGCTCTGGATCGTGTCGGCGCGGTACCGGTCGCTGCTGACCGAGGTGCAGGACGGAAAGGTTGACGGGCCGGCGCTGGTACAGCGTCGCGACGAACTGATTCGCAACGTGCATGCGATCTACGAGTTCGGGTTCGGCGTCGATCAGGCCGGTCACGAGACCGTCCGGCTTGGGACGCTGCCGGACCAGCGCGCGGCCTGACGCTCGACGTCACGCCGATAACCGCGTTGATAAGCTGACTGTCGGATCCGCCTCATCCAATTCCACGTTCTCGATCGAATCCCGACGGCCGAGTTCGGAACGCCTCATTGACGCGCACACAATCTTCCCTGTTGACATCCTCACGCGTTGGCTGAATCATCCGTCTCCGCATTCGAAGGAGATGACGAATGAAACCTGCCTCTCTTCTCGTTCCCGCGTCGGCCGCTCTGATCGCCCTCTTCATGGTCGGACTCTCGGCGCCTCTCGGCGCGAAGCACGCTCCTCGACGATTCGATCTCGTGGAGGCCACGATTCCATCAATCCAGGAGGCCATCGACGATCACGTCATCACGGCCGAACAACTCGTGCGCATGTACCACAAGCGGATCGCGGCGTACGACGGGCCGCAGACGGCCACTCGGCTCAACGCGTACATCCACGTCAATGCCCGCGCGCTCGATGAAGCCGACGATCGCGATCACGACGGCGATCGGGATCGCGGCGAAGGACGCAAGCATCACGCGCTTGCGGGCATTCCGATGATTCTCAAGGACAACATCGACACGCGCGACATGCCGACGACCGCCGGGTCCGTGGCGTTCGAGGGATCCTTCCCGCGATCCGATGCCTTCGTCGCGCGGAAGCTGCGCGACGCGGGCGCGATCATCCTGGGCAAGGCGACCATGACCGAGTTCGCCAACTTCCTGACCAACGGCATGCCGGCGGGCTACAGCTCGCTTGGCGGCTACGGATTCAACCCGTACGATCCGCGCCCCGATCCGCGCATGGCGCTCGACGCGCTGCTGCGTCCGTTCAACGACGGGCGTCCGGCGCTGACGCCGGGCGGATCCAGCTCGGGGCCCGGCATCGCGGTCGCCGCCAACCTGGCCGCGGTCGGCATCGGCACCGAGACGTCCGGCTCGATTCTCAGCCCGGGGACGGCGAACGGACTCGTGGGCATCAAGCCGACCGTCGGGCTGATCAGCCGCGACGGGATCATCCCGATCACCGCCGATCAGGACACGGCCGGTCCGCTCGCGCGAACGGTGACCGATGCCGCGATCGTGCTCGGGGTCATCGCCGGCTTCGATCCGCACGATCCGGCGACCAGGGCGTGTCTGACGCCTGGCAATTGCTGTCAGGGACTACACGCGCTTCCTCGACGCGAACGCACTCAAAGGCGCGCGCATTGTCGTCCCGCCATTCCCCGCCAATCGGGCGGCCGTGATGAACAACGCGATCGCGGTACTTCGCGCGCAGGGCGCGTATGTCGAAACGCGGACGGTCGGACTGGCGCCTCAACTCGGCGGGTGCCCGTCCAGGCCGCCGGCGGCGAACTATCCACCGGCCGACGCGGTCGCGCCGGCGCTCCGCTGCTCGACCGTGCTGAACTACGGGTTCAAGCGCGATCTCAACCAGTACATCCACGATCACGTGAGGCATTCGTTCCCCACCCAGTCGCTCGGGGATGTGGTCAACTTCAACGCCGCGCACATGCCGGCCGCGACGAAATACGATCAGGATCTCGCGATCTTCTCGCAGCTGTTCGATCTCTCGCCAACCAGCGCGGACACGGCGCGATACATCAGGGACCGCGCTGAGGACATCGTGAGATCGCGTGGCGCGATCGCGGCGCTCCTCGACGGCGTCGACGGGATGCCGGGAACCGACGACGACTTCGATGCGTTCCTCGCGTCCGGCAACAACCTCGCCGGCACGCCGGCCAAGGCCGGCTATCCGAGCATTGTCGTGCCGGGAGGAACGTTCCAGAACGTCGTCGATCCGCCGTTCCCCGTCGGATTCGACGCGAAGGACGGCCCGGCCGGAGTCACCTTCTCGGGACGGGCGTTCAGCGAACCGCGGCTCATCGGCCTGGCGTACGCCTTCGAGCAGGCGACGCACTTCCGGTTCCCGCCCGCGAGCGCGCCGGCGCTGCCGAGCGATACGGTGATCAAGCACTAAGGAGGCTTGCACACTGCCGGCTACGGCTTATGGCGCGGGGAACGGCCATCGCCATTCGCGAATGGATGGCATGTCCTCCCCGCTCCGGCGGATGTAGATGCTTGTGCTCCGTCAGCTGGTCGGCGAGCGCCTGCTTGACGTAGGCGGCGCGCGCGCCGAGCTGCGGCAGCCGATCGATGGCGTCGCCGGCCAGATGAAAGCGATCGAGATCGTTGAGCACCGCCATGTCGAACGGCGTCGTGATCGTGCCTTCTTCCTTGTAGCCGCGGACGTGCAGGTTGCCGTGGTTGGTGCGCCGATAGGTCAGCCGGTGGATCAGCCAGGGATAGCCGTGGTACGCAAAGACGATCGGCTTGTCCTTCGTAAAGAGCCGGTCGAAGTCGGCGTCGCTCAAGCCGTGCGGATGTTCGCTCGCCGGCTGAAGCTTCATCAGATCCACGACGTTGATCATGCGGATCTTCAGATCGGGCACGTGCTCTCTGAGGAACGCCACCGCTGCAAGGATCTCGAGCGTCGGCACGTCGCCGGCGGCGGCCATCACGAGGTCCGGCTCGCCGCCGGCATCGGTGCTCGCCCAATCCCAGACACCGATGCCCGCGGCGCAGTGCCTCACGGCCTCGTCCATGGTCAGCCACTGCGGCGCGGGATGTTTGCCGGCGACGACGATGTTGACGTAGTGGCGGCTGCGAAGGCAGTGGTCCATCACGCTCAGCAGGCAATTGGCGTCGGGCGGGAGATAGACGCGGACGACCTCCGCCTTCTTGTTCACCGCGTGATCGATGAAGCCGGGATCCTGGTGCGTGAAGCCGTTGTGATCCTGGCGCCAGACATGGCTCGACAGCAGGTAGTTGAACGACGCGATCGGGCGGCGCCACGGCGAGCGTGCGCGTCACCTTGAGCCACTTCGCGTGCTGATTGAACATCGAGTCGACGATGTGCGCGAAGGCCTCGTAGGTGTTGAACAGCCCGTGACGGCCGGTGAGGAGATAGCCTTCGAGCCACCCCGGCACTGGTGCTCGCTGAGCACCTCGAGCACACGCCCTTGCGGCGCGAGCCATTCGTCGTCGGCGGCGGTCTCGGCTTCCCATTGCCGATTCGTCTTTTCGAAGACCGCGTCGAGCCGGTTCGACACCGTCTCGTCCGGCCCGAAGATCCGGAAATTGCGCTGCGTCGTCGTTTGCGGCGATCGACATCGCGCAGGAAGCGGCCGAGCACGCGCGTGTCTTCCGCGTCCACCGCACCAGGCGATGGAACCGTCGACGGCGTAGTCGCGGAAGTCCGGCATGCGAAGCTCGCGCAGCAGCACGCCGCCGTTCGCATGCGGGATTCGCACTCATCCGGCGGTTGCCGTCGGGGGCGAGCGCGGCGAGCTCCGGCCTGAGGGCGCCGCGCGCGTCGAACAACTCTTCGGGCCGATAGCTCTTCAACCAGATCGCAGAAGGTCGAGATGGGCTGGGGTTGGTCGCCGGGATCGCTCAGCGGCACCTGGTGCGACGCGGAACGTGCCCTCGACCTGCAGACCGTCCACGACCTTCGGCCCGGTCCATCCCTTCGGCGTCGCCAGCACGATCATCGGCCAGCGCGGCCGCGAGCGGCGTGGCCGCTGCGTCCTCGCCGCCTGCTGAATCTGCCGAATATCGGCGATCACGCCGATCGAGCGTCTCCGCCATCAGCACGTGCATCGTCGCCGGGTCGTCGCCTTCGACGAAGTACGGCGCCCAGCCGTACCCGCGCAGCAATTGTTCGAGCTCCTCGCGCGGGATGCGCGCGAGGACGGACGGATTCGCAATCTTGTAGCCGTTCAGATGCAGGATCGGCAGCACCGCGCCGTCGCTGACCGGATTGAGGAACTTGTTCGAGTGCCACGCCGTCGCAAGCGGACCGGTCTCGGCTTCGCCATCGCCGATGACGCAGGCGACGATGAGATTCGGGATTGTCGAACACCGCGCCGAACGCATGGCTCAGCGAGTACCCGAGCTCGCCGCCTTCGTGGATGCTGCCGGGCGTCTCCGGCGCGACGTGGCTCGGAATGCCGCCCGGAAAGGAGAACTGCTTGAAGAGCGATCTGCAGCCCGGCTTCATCCTGCGTGACCGCCGGGTAGACCTCGCTGTAGGTCCCTTCGAGATAGCGTGTTCGCCACCAGCGCCGGTCCGCCATGGCCGGGGCCGGAGATGTAAATCATGTCGAGGTCGTGCTCGCTTGATCAGCCGGTTCAGGTGCACGTAGATGAAGTTCTGTCCGGGCGTCGTGCCCCAGTGGCCGAGCAGCCGCGGCTTGATGTGCTCCGGCACCAGCGGCTCGCGGAGCAGCGGATTGTCGAGCAGATAGATTTGACCGACAGAGAGGTAATTCGCGGCACGCCAGTAGGCGTCAATTCGCGCGAGCAGATCGGCGGATAACGTCATGACGAGTACCCGTGAACTGCGAGACCGTCGCTGACTTTGGGTCGTCTCAATTGCGGGCCAGCAGCGAGCGCAAAGACGAACATTTCATGCCCGACGATCCTGTGTTAATCGCGAGCACCATACGCTTCGAGGCTACGTTCACTGTTTCGCATCATAGTGCAGGGGCTCGCGGTTTCCCGGTTTGCAAGTGTCAACAATATGGAACGTTTGCGCGAATCAAGGCCGTCCACGATCGATTCGCACCGACAGATGAGCTGCTCGACGCCTACGATGGTAAGGAGGTTCAGCGCTTCCGGGCTAGGATTAAGGCGTGCGGCTAAGAGGGATACTTCTCGGCGCCATCGTCGGCACGCTCGGCGTGGCATTCGCTTCCCCGGCCGCCGCACAAGCGACGACGGGGATGATTCGGGTCGACGTGACCGACAGCTCCGGCGCAAAGATGCCCGGCGTCCTGGTGATCGCCACCACGGCGGACGGCCGGATTCCCGTTAAAGCCGTCACGGACAAGACCGGTACGTACGTTTTCCGCTCCGTTCCCGTAGGACCGGTGATCTTGCGATTTCAGCTCGACGGATTCACGGGCGCGGCCGTCGGTATCACGGTCGAGCCCGGCGCCGAATCGCACGTGGCGCAGCAGCTGGACGTGGCGCCACTCCAGGAAACCGTGGTGGTTCGCGCGCCTCTGCCCGTCGAGCCGCCAAAGCCTGCGCCTCCGCCGCCGGTAGTGGTGGCTCCGCGCGGTCCCCTGTTGAAGCCGGTGCCGCCTCACGAGCGAGATTCCGTCTGCGGCCCCGCGAAACCGAGCCCCGCGACCCAGCCGCTCGGAACCATCCGGTCTACGCGCGATGTCGCGGAGGGAGGCCTCTATACCATCGGGAGACAGCTCGCGATCGACGGAGGCACGCTGAACGGCCTCGAAGTCGGCCAGAACCTCGTCGTTCGCCACTATTTCAAAGTCCGGTCGCTTGCCGGCTCCGAGACGACTGGCGAGCACTCCGCGGGATTGGTCCAGGTGGTGTCCGTCACCGAGCGATCGTCGATTGCCGCGGTGATCTACGCCTGCGACGCGTTTAGAAACGGCGACTTTCTCGTGTCGTTCCGGCCCGAATCGGTTCGGCCGCCCGAGCCGCGCGGCGTCCCCGACTACGACGCGGCCGCTCGCATTCTCTATGCAGACGATGCTCAAACGCTCGGCGCGCCGCAACGGCTGATGGTGATCGATCGCGGCAGCTTGCAGGGCGTCCGTGTTGGACAGCGCTGCACCCTCTTTCGACGGCACGGATCCGGCAGCCCCGAGATCACCGGCGAGGCGATCGTCGTCGCGGTTCGACTCGATTCGGCGACCATCCGTATCGAGCGGGTCTCCAACGCGATTGCGGCGGGCGACCTGGCGGCGCCGCAGATTCCGGCGCCCGCAGCCGGACGCTGAACCGCGATCAGCGCACGTCCATACTTCTCATCGTGGCCTTTCTTGCTCCGAGTAGTGCAGGCCTTCACCGGCGGACCTGTAGGTCCGACTAAAGCCGGACAAAAACACGCCACAGCAGCACGCAGGCGTCAGCGGCTGTTCTCGAGGGACATCACAGCCGTCGCGAGGACGCGACGGCTGCGGCGTTCCTGAACGAAGGCGACGAGCCTCACGCGAGCGCGCTGCCACTGGCTGGCGATGTCGATCGTGGCGCGGCCCGAATACTCCGGCGCCGTCACCGCACCGACGGTCTGCATCTTGTGCACGACTGCGGCATGCGTGAGCGTGCGGCCCTGATTCTCGCCGCGCTTGACCTCCGTCCGCAGTCCGTCCTCTGTCGCGGCGACGACGAGATCGGCGCTGTCGTCGGCCGACGAGGGCAACTGCGCGATCTCAACCGTCACCGCCACCTTGTTCGGGTCGCCGGATCGCGGATCCATCGCCATGTGAATGACACCGTGCGGCGCCGCGATCGCATGTTCGATGGCCTTGCGCACACGATTGACGTCCGTGGCAACGAACCCCGCGCCACCGTCCACCACCATTTCCGGCGTGTAGACCTCCTCGCTCTTCTCACGCGCGGCATACTGTTGCTGCCGCTTCGTGAACGCCGCTGACGAAAAGCGATCCTTCCAGCCGGATTGATCCCAGTAGTCGACGTGCTCGCCGAGACCGACGAGGAGCGCGCCGGCGGCCGGCTGTGTCTCGATCATCTTGTCGAGCAGCACATCGGCCGGCGGACAACTCGAGCACCCTTCCGCCGTGAACAGCTCCACGAGAATCGGCACGCCTGCGCCCGGTTCAGGCGCGGGCGTCGCGTGCGGATTCCCGCGAGGCAGGACGACCAGCGTCGCGACGCCAACGAACCAGAGAACGCGGCGGCCACTCATCCAGGTCACGACGATCCTTCGCATCCTCATCCCCTCACTCCTGCGACAGCAATGCCGCGTTGTCTTGCAATGCTGTTGATTCTTTGGCGGCGTGCAGAAGGTGTGGAGAACCAGTTCGCCGTACGACGATCAGGCCACTTGTGGTCGATAGCGAGTCGGAATACGGCGAAATGGATCGCGAGGCCTAGCGAGCGACGCGCTGCTTGCGCGCGGAGAGTCGAGCGGCGTCGATGGAGGCGGCCAGCTGATCGACGCCGTTTCGGATGGCGTCAGGCCGCGTCGACGCAAAGCCCAGGAGCAGGCCATTGGCGGTACGACGCCCGATGAAGTACATCCCGAGCGGGGCGACTTCTATCCCTCGCGCCCTCGCTTCCTCATAGACGAGCTCTTCGTCGACATCCTCGAGGTCCGCCACCGCGTGCAGTCCTGTCTGCACCGGTCGCAGCTGAAGCGCGCCGGCGCATGTCCGCTCGACCGCATCGGACAGCGCTTCGAGACGCTCGCGATAGGCCGCTCGCATCCGGCGCAAGTGCCGCGCGTAGTGACCGTCGACGATGAAGTCGGCAAGCGCCATCTGTTCGAGAAGGGGCGGATGAAGATCCGAGGTACGGCGAGCGGCGAGAAAGCTGTCGTGCAGATCGGGCGGGACCACGACGAAGCCGAGGCGCAGCGACGGAAAGATCGATTTCGCGAAGGTGCCGATGTAGATCACGCGGCCGTCCGCGTCGAGACCGTGCAGGCACGGAAACGGGCGCGTGCCGTACCGGAACTCGCTGTCGTAGTCGTCCTCGACGATCCACGCGCCGGCACTGCTCGCCCACTTCACCAGCGCGAGCCGGCGCAGGAGGCTCATCGGCACCCCGTACGGAAACTGGTTGGACGGCGTGACGATAGCCATGCGCGCTTCGGGGGCCTGGCGCGTGGCCGCCGACACGTCGAGACCGTCGTTGTCCACCCGTACCGGAATGATTCTGGCGCCGGCACCCACGAGTGCGCCGCGAGCGCCCGGATAACCGGGGTTCTCGAGCCACACGCGATCGCCGGGGTCGAGCAGCAGGCTGCAGATCATCTGCAGTCCCCGCTGCGCGCCAGCCACGATGAACACCTGATCGGCAGAACATCGCGTGCCGCGCGCCATTTGCAGATGGTCCGCAATCGCCTGGCGAAGACCCGGAAAGCCGGCCGAGTCGGTGTAGTCGAGTTGGCTCATCGTGATGGATCGCAGACGGCGATTGACGAGCTGCGACCACAGCCGGAGCGGAAACAGGTCGAGCGCCGGGACGCCCAGCCGGAACGCGCGTGGCGGCCCGCCGATTCTTCTCGCCGGCCCGGGGGTGGCGGCGAGCGCCATGCCGCGGCGCGACAGCTGGGGATGCTTCACGCGAGCGTCGCGGCGCGGCGACACCTGTTGAGGCAAATCGTCGGGCAGTTCGCGCTCGACGAACGTGCCCGAACCGTGCCGTGCCGACACGTAGCCTTCGGCGACCAGCTGCTCGTACGCCAGCAGCGTCGTGGTTCGCGAGACGCGCAGGTCGTCGGCGAGGCTGCGCGACGAAGGCAGGCGCGTGTCGCGGGCCAGCGCACCGTCGAGGATGGCGCGACGGATGGCCTGATAGATTTGCTGCTGGAGTCCGACCCGCCCGCGGCTGTCGATTCGAATCAGCAGCCCATCCGGCAAGCCCGGGCGGTGGTTACTTCCTCCTGGGGACATCTTCTCGAGTGGATGATACCACCTCGATCCGCTGCTCCGCACCTCGAACGCGAGTGGCCGCATCCCCTGTGAGAGAAGTGGCCTGACAACCTCCGCAAGGTGTTACGATGTCGCCGGGCCGAGTGACTGCATCTGAGGAGTGATCATGGCCAGCACACCGAACGACGACCACGGTATCTCCCGGCGTGAGTTCGCAACCCGAGTAGGGGCGGCGGCAGGCATTGCGATCGGCGGCAAACTGCTGGACGCGCCGCTGCGCGCGGCGGAGAGAGCGGCCGGGGGGCGGATTATCGGCGCCAACGATCGCGTGGTGACCGCCAGCATCGGCATCCGCGGTCAGGGCAACGCGCTCAAGCGCGGATTCGCGCGGCTCAAGAACGTCGAGATCAAAACGCTGTGCGATATCGACGCGAACCTGGCGCCGGAGCGGATCAACGACGCGCGCCTGAGCGATGTCGCGACGTTCAAGCCCGGCTACGTCCAGGATCTTCGGCGCGTCCTCGACGACAAGGACATCGACGCCATCGTCATCGCCGCTCCCAACCATTGGCACGCGCTCGCCACCATCTGGGGGCTCCAGGCCGGGAAACACGTCTACGTCGAGAAGCCCGCCTCGCACACGGTGTGGGAAGGCCGCAAGATGGTCGAGGCGACGGCGCGCTACAACCGAATCGTGCAGGTCGGCACGATGAATCGCAGCCGGCCCGCCGTGCGCGACGCCATCAAGTTCATTCACGAGGGCGGTCTCGGCAAGGTGTACATGGCGCGCGGCCTGTGCTACAAACCGCGCCCCTCGATTGGCAAGTACCCCGACGGGCCGATGGCGCCTGGCGAACAGTACGCGCTGAATATCGCCGCCACTTCGAACGAACCCACCTACGACGCGCAGTACCTGTCGAAGGTGGACTACGACCTGTGGCTCGGACCGGCGCCGAAGCGGCCATTCAACCGCAACCGCTTCCACTACAACTGGCATTGGCACTGGGACTACGGCAACGGCGACACCGGCAACCAGGGTCCGCATCAGTTCGACATCGCCCGCTGGGGTCTCCAGGAGCACGACCATCCGATCAAGGTTCGCTCCGTCGGCGGATACTTCGGCGGCGAGTCATCCCAGGAAACGCCGGACCTGCAGACGAGCCTGTACGAATACGCCGACGGCAAGGTGCTCGAGTTCGGCACGCGCGGCGGCTTCACCAACGACGAGGCCGGCGTCAGGATCGGCAACATCTTCTACGGCTCGAAGGGTTGGCTCTGGATCGAGGAAGCCGGCCGCAAGTGGCAGTCGTACTTCGGGCCGAAGAACGAAGAGGGACCGGGCGCCGGAAAGTCCGACGCGACCAACGCCGAGCCGACCGGGTTGACCACGACCGAGTACCCGCACTATCAGAACTTCATCGACGCGATTCGCGCCGGCGATTCCAAGCTGCTCACGTGCGACGTGCTCGAAGGTCACCTGTCGTCCACGCTTCCGCACCTCGCCAACATTTCCTACCAGGTGGGACGCGCGCTCGTGTTCGACGGCAAGACCGAGAAGTTCGTCGACGACAAGCAGGCGGACGTTCTGCTGACGCGGGAGTACCGGAAAGGGTTCGAGATCCCCAGTTCGTTCGGCTCGGGGACGCACGACCTGCCGAACCGGTAAAGGCAGAGCGCGTTTCGAATCGGTGCAGCGCTGTCCTAAGCGCGCGCCGCCGCGACATTCGCGACGACTTTGCGCGCGTTCGCGGTGATGACGTCGAAGCGGCCGCTGCCGATCGCCGTCGCGTCCAGCAGCGCCGAGCCGAGGCCCACAGCCACGGCTCCGGCGCGAATCCACTCCCCCGCATTCTCGAGCGTCACGCCGCCAGTCGGCATCAGCTTCACCTGCGGCAGCGGCGCGCGGACATCCTTCAGGAACTGCGGACCCAGCATCGTCGCGGGGAATACCTTGACGATGTCGGCGCCGCTTTCGTGCGCGGCGAGGATCTCGGTCGGCGAAAAGCAGCCGGGCATGGCCGCCACATCGCGCTCGTGGCAGGCGGCGATCACCTCCGGCCTGAACACCGGACCGACGACGAAACTGGCCCCGGCATCGATCACCGCGCGGGCCGTGGCCACATCGGTCACCGTGCCGGCGCCGATGAGAAAGCCGGCCGGCAGGCTCGGCGCGAGCGCGCGAATCAGCTCGACCGCGCCAGGCACGGTCATCGTCACCTCGAGCGCCCGCACGCCTCCCTCCGCCATCGCGTCGACCACGGCGCGGAGCTTCCCTGGATCCTTCAGGCGAATCACGGCGACGACGCCGAGCGCCTCGATCTGCGCCGTCACGGCGGCGCGATTGGACACGGTCATGGCAGGTTCACCGGGAGATTGGTCCGCGCTGACTGATAGATGGCTTCGATGAGCGCCACGCTCTGCCGCCCGCCTGCTCCATCGCAGCAGGGCGCCGTGCGATTCGCAACCGCCTGCATGAAGTCCTCGAGCACGCGCACGTGCGCGGACGGATCCGATACCACGGGCGACGCGGCGCTCGCGGTGACTCGTCCGACGGGCGCTGGCCGCTCGTCCTCGTGTGCATCCTTCAGATCGACACCGACGAGATCGTCGCCGTCGAGCCTGAGCGTCCCGTTCGAACCGGTGAGCTCGATCTGGCGAGAGTATCCGGGGTACGCCGACGTCGCCGCCTCGAGCGTGCCGATGGCGCCGTTGGCGAACTCCAGCACCGCCACTGCCGTATCCTCGACTTCGATCGCGTGAAGGCCGGCAATGGTCCTCGCGAACACGCGACGCACCGGACCGAACAGCCACAGAAGCAGATCGACCGTGTGCACGCCCTGGTTCATCAGGGCGCCGCCGCCGTCGAGCGAGGCCGTGCCACGCCAGCGCGAATCGCGATAGTAGGACGGCGGCCGGTACCACTTGACGCGCGCGTTGGCGAGAATCGGCGTCCCGAGCCGTCCCCGGTCGATGAGCGCCTTCATTCGCTGCACGTCCGGCTTGAGCCGATCCTGGAAGATGACGCCGAGTGTCACGCCCGCGTCGGCAGCCGCCCGAATGAGCGCATCCGTGCGCGCCGTCGTCACATCGATCGGCTTCTCGACGAGCACGTGCAGGCCGCGGACGGCCGCCGCCGTGCCGTGATCCGCGTGCAGGCCGGAGGGCGTGCCAATCACCACCATGTCGAGGGGGCGCTGCGCGAGCATCCGCTCGAGGGAATCGTACGGCGTGCCGCCGTACCGCGCGGTGAACTGCTCGGCGCGCGACGCGTCCGGCGCATAGACGGCGGCGATTTCGGCGCCGGGCAGTTCGCCCAGCGCTCGTGCGTGCGTATCGCTGATGTTGCCCGCACCAATCAGGCCGACAAACACGGTCAACTCAGACGACCGCGCCGGCTTTCTTCAGGAGTGCCTTCATTCCGGCAAAGCTCTCGCGGCTGGACGCTTCCGGCGTGCCGGCGCCTCGCCAGTGCGTTTCGAGCGTGCAGGCATGGCCGTAGCCGTCGGCTTTCAGCGCGCGGAACTGGCCGGCCCAGTCGATGACGCCGCTCCCCATGGCCATCCACTCCCACTTGCCGGCGGCGCTGCGCGCCGCGTCCTTGCAGTGGACGTGGCCGATGCGCCCCTTCGGAATCGCCGCGTAGCCGCCGGGGAACGGCACTTCATCGCGGAACTGCGCGTTGCCCGGATCCCAGGTGATTTGGAGCGCTTTGTCGGGAATGGCCGCGGCCAGGCGTCCCGCTTCTGCGCCGGTCGCGGTGTTGCAGGCGTACTCGTTCTCGAGCACGAGCGTCAGGCCGCGCTTCCCCGCTTTGGCTGCCGCCTTCCTGCACCACCTCGTCGATCGCGGCGCGATGCGGCTTCTGATCCTCGAGGCGCCAGAAGTCGAAGACGCGGATGCGATCGGTCCGGAACTGCCCGGCGAGCTCGAAGGCGCGTTCGAGCAGTTCGTCCTGCTGCGCGAACGTGAAGCTCGCGCCGAATTCGTCGCGCTTCGGGCTGAACGGCGATTTCGGGGCGTCGGGCCAGTCCACCTTGAAAATCGGCGTCGCCAGGCAGGCGACGCGCAGGTTGAACCGATCGACGACCTTGCGGACCTCGGCAATTTGCGCCGCGTCCCAGTTCATCAGGTTCTTGCCGCCCGCCTCGCGAAGGTCGACAAGGCCCATGCCGAAATCGCGCGAGGCCACTTCGCACGCGTGGCCGAAGTCCTGCGAGATCTCGTCGGTCAGGATGGAGAGCTGGAGGGAGGCGGGCGCCGCGCGCAGCCACGCTCCACGAGCCACGGCGGCGGCGCCGAGTCCGGCCAGAACGGTGCGTCTGGAAATCATGCGCCTATCAGAACACAACTCGCGGCGAGATGGGCATCGCTCCGGTACGAAATTCACGTCTACCGCCTCGCGGCGGTAACGGCCTGTCCAATTCCCGGCGCGACACGATAATTGGCTGAGCCACTTTGGCCAAGGTTCCGTTAGACTGTTCCGTCAGATTGTTGACTTTGCGGTGAATCCTGACCGAAAGCCTATAATTGGTCAAGCCAATCATGAACCCACGCGACGATCGGCATGACATCGGCGACAGCGCATCGGCTGTCGTCGCGCACGTGAGGCAGTTGATCGATCGCGGCGCGCTCGGCCCGGGAGCGCGCCTTCCAGCCGAACGCGACCTCGCGCTCCAGGTCGGCGTCAGCCGGCCGACCGTCCGCGCGGGGTTGCGCACGCTCGGGGCGCTCGGCGTCGTCCGTTCGCGGCGCGGCTCGGGCACGTACATCCCCGAAGGACCGCCGACGCTCGGAGCCGAGGCGCTCAGCTTCCTCGCCGCGCTCCACAAGTTCACGGTCGACGATGTGTACGAGACGAGGCGAATTCTGGAAGTCGGCGCGGCCGGCCTCGCGGCCGAGCGGGCGACCGCCGAGCAGCTGGCCACGCTCGCCGACGAGGTCGCCGGTCTCTTCGCCTCGCTCAACGACCGCCAGGTGTTTCTCGTGCACGACATCAACTTCCACCGCGGCATCGCCGCGGCGTCCGGCAATCCCATCGTCGCCTCGATGGTGGAAATGGTGTCGGCCCTCTACTACGAGCGGCGGCGCATGACCGCGGAACGCGCGGTCGATCGCGACCTGCGCGACGCGGCCGACGCGCATCGGCAGATCTATCAGGCGGTCCGCGCGAAGGACGCGAGCGCGCGCGCCGCCTGATGCACGAGCACCTGTTGCGCGCCAGGTCGTACCAGGCCAAAGAGGTCCTGGCGTCGACCTTCAAGGTGCAGCCGTCTCCCAGGCGGAGGGCCGCGCGATGACGCCGTCGCTGTTCGACCTCAGCGGACGGACCGCGGTCGTCGTCGGCGGCACGACAGGCATCGGACGCGCGCTCGCGCTCGGCCTGGCCGACGCCGGCGCGAACGTCGTCGCCACCGGGCGCCGGCCCGAAGCGGTGGAAGACGTGTCGGCGGCGATCGAGCAGCGGGGCCGCAAAACGCTGCGGCATCCGGCCGACGTCGGCGAGCATCAGTCGCTGCAGCGGCTGCGCGACGCATGCCTCGCCGCCTTCGGCCAGGTCGACATCGTCGTGGCCGCAGCCGGAATCACCAAGCGCATGCCGACGCTCGACATGTCCGAGGCCGACTGGAACCGGATTCTGGACACCAACGTCACCGGCATGTTCAGGACCTACCAGGTCTTCGCGCCGTCGATGATCGCGCGCGGATCCGGCCGCCTGATTGGCGTCGCCTCGCTGGCCTCGTTCGTCGGGCTGCAGGAAGTGGCGGCGTACACGGCGAGCAAGGCCGCGGTCGCCGGGTTGACGCGGTCGCTCTCGGTGGAGTGGGCGCGGCACGGGGTCACCGTCAACGCGATCGCGCCCGGCGTGTTCGAGACCGACCTGAACCGCGAGATCCTCAAGGGCGCGCGCGGCCAGGAATTCAAGGTGCGGACGCCGATGGGCCGCTTCGGCCGGGTCGAGGAGCTGGCCGGCGCCGCCGTCTACCTCGCGTCGGACGCCGCCAGCTTCGTCACCGGTCAGCTGATTGCCGTGGACGGCGGGTTCCTCGGCAGCGGAGTGAACCAGTGAACCCGGCGATCGTCATCAGCGCGCAGGACAATGTCGCGACCGCGCTCGAACCGCTCGAGCCGGGGCAGACGATTGACGTGGCGGGATCGCCGCTCGCGGTCGATCGAGGCGATCCCGCGCGGCCACAAGGTGGCGCTGCGCGCGATCGGCGCCGGGCAGATCGTCGTCAAGTACGGCAGCGCGATCGGTCACGCCTCGTGCGACATCGCCAGCGGCACGCACGTGCACACGCACAATGTCGTCAGCGATCGGGGACGCGGCGATCTCGCGGCGGAGAGAGCCGTGTTGACCCAGGCCTTCCGCGGCTACCTGCGTCCGGGCGGACAGGTCGGCGTCCGCAATCACGTGCTCGTCGTGCCGACCGTCATTTGCGCGGCGGTCGTCGCGGAGCGGATCGCGGCGTCGATCGCGCCGATCGGCGCCGCGCTGCCCCACCTCGCGGGCTGCGGCCAGCTCGGACCGGACCTGACCGTCACGCACGACACGCTCGCCGCCTACGCGCGGCACCCGAACGTCGGCGCGGTGATCGTCGTCGCGCTCGGGTGCGAGCAGGTCGTCGCGCAGTATCTCGCCGACACCGCGCGGCAGGCGGGCAAGACGGCGCAGATCGTGTCGATTCAGGGCGAGGGCGGCACCGTCCGCGCCACCGCGCGCGGCATCGACATCGCGCGGGAGCTTGCTGCGGATCTGAGCCGGGTCGAGCGCGAATGGTGTCCGGCCTCGTCGCTCGTGCTGTCGGTGAAATGCGGCGGCTCCGACTACACATCGGGGCTCGCGTCGAACCCGGTCGTCGGGCGCGTCGCCGACACGCTCGTCGACCTGGGCGGTTCCGTCGTGCTCGGCGAAATCGCAGAGATCATGGGGGCGGAGCATCTGCTGGCGGCTCGCGCGGCTGCTCCGGCAACCGCCGCGCACCTGCTGCGCGTCGATCAGCCGCGTCGAGGCGGAGGCCATGGCCCTCGGCCTCGACATTCGCGGCACGCAGCCGTCTCCCGGCAACATCCGCGGCGGCCTGACGACGATTGAAGAGAAGTCGCTCGGCGCGACGCACAAGGCCGGCGAGCGCACGCGGCTCGAAGACGTCGTATCCTATGCGGCGCGCATCACGAAGCCCGGACTGACCGTGATGGACACGCCAGGGCTCGACGTCGAATCGGTGACCGGGATGGTCGGCGGCGGCGCGCAGGTCGTGCTGTTCACGACCGGCCTGGGCACGCCGACCGGCAATCCGATCGCGCCGGTGATCAAGATCACCGGCAACGCGCGGACCGCGCAGACGATGGCGGACAACACCGACGTCGACGTCAGCGGTATCCTGACTCACGCCGAGTCGTTCGAGGACGCGGCGGCACGACTGTTCGACGAGGTGCGCGAAGTCGCGTCCGGCCGGCCGACGGCCGCTGAGCGCCTCGGGCACCGCGAGTTCGCCATTCACCGCCGCAACCCGACGATCTGAGGGCCACAGATGGCAATGCCCCGCGCGATGGAAGCCACCGCGCCCGCCGAGCGCATCGGGAAGTTCCGGTGGACGATTTGCGGCCTGCTCTTCCTGGCCGCCACCATCAACTACATCGATCGCCAGGTCATCGGCATCCTCAAGCCGACGCTCCAGGCGCAGTTCGGCTGGACCGAGATCGACTACGGCGACATCGTCTTCGCCTTCCAGATGGCGTACGCGATCGGCTACCTGTTCGCGGGCCGCGTGATGGATCTGCTCGGCATCAAACGCGGGTTCGCGCTGGCGCTGACGATCTGGTCGCTGGCCGCGATGGGCGCGGCCGCGGTTCCGCGCTTCGGTCCCGCGGCGGCGTTGCTGCTCGGCGCGTTCGGCCTCACCTACACGGCATCGGTCGCCGGCTTCATCGTCGTCCGCTTCGTGCTTGGCCTCGGCGAGTCGGGCAATTTCCCGGCGGCCATCAAGACCGTCGCCGAGTGGTTCCCGCAGCGGGAGCGCGCGTTTGCGACCGGGCTGTTCAACGCGGGCACCAACATCGGCGCGGTGATCACGCCGATGACCGTGCCGTTCATCACCGCGCGCTTCGGCTGGGACGTGGGCGTTCGTGCTGACCGGCGTGTTCGGGTTCGCGTGGCTCGTCGCCTGGCTCGCGATCTACGAGAAGCCCGATCGGCACACGCGCCTGAAGGCGCCGGAGCGCGCGTTCATCTGCAGCGATCCGGTCGCGCCCGAGACGC
Source organism: uncultured Acidobacteriota bacterium (assembly GCA_963794305.1). Taxonomy (GTDB): domain Bacteria; phylum Acidobacteriota; class Vicinamibacteria; order Vicinamibacterales; family CAVVIG01; genus CAVQFC01. The sequence goes on from CAWCDQ010000032.1 coordinate 254,962, forward strand.
ACATGCCGTGGCTCAGCCTGATGGGCTACCGGCAGACGTGGTCGTTCGCCGCGGCGAAGTTCCTGACCGATCCGATCTGGTGGATGTATCTGTTCTGGCTGCCCGACTTCTTCAGCCGCAACTACGGTCTGTCGCTGCTGGAGCTCGGACCGCCGATCATCGTCATCTACGTCGTCGCGGACGTCGGCAGCGTCGGCGGCGGCTGGTTGTCCTCGACGCTGATCCGGCGCGGCTGGAGCGTGAACGCGGCACGGAAGACGGCGATGCTCGCGCTGCGCGCTCGCCGTCGTGCCGATCGTCTTCGCCGCCGGCGTGCAGAGCATGTGGGGAGCGGTCGCGCTGATCAGCCTCGCCACCGCCGCGCACCAGGGATGGTCGGCGAATCTGTTCACGTTCGCGTCCGACATGTTCCCGCGCGCAGGCGATCGGCTCGGTGGTCGGCCTGGGCGGCTTCGCCGGCGCCGTCGGCGGGATGCTGATTGCGAAGGTCACCGGCTACGTGCTGCAGATGACCGGGAGCTACACGACCGTGCTGATGATCGCCGGCGGAGCCTATCTCGTGGCTCTGGCGGTCGTGCAGATCCTGACGCCAAAACTGGAGCCCGCGCGGATTGCGTGATTACAGGGTCTGCCCGGCCTTGTCGATCAGATAACGCTTGTTCATCTCCGCCGACTCCTTCGGCGTCCGGCCGGGATCGGGGACGCGATCGAGCTCGACGATCGCCCACTTGTCGAACGCGATGTCGCGCAAGGCGGCAAACACGGCCGGAAGATCCACGCGCCCACGCCCCAGCTCGACGAACTCGTACGGCGACGACCCGGACGTCGCGGCTCTCGACGTCCTTCAGGTGAACCACGTCGATCCAGTCGCGGTACTCGCGGATCGCCGCTGCCGGATCGCCGCCGCCCTGCTGGTAGTGCGCCACGTCGAACAGCATCCGCGCGTACCGCCGGTCCGCGGAGTCGAGGACGGCCCGCAGCTCCTGCGGCTTTTCGCCGGTGCTGTTCATGTGGGGGTGGTACACCATCGGCACGCCGAGGTCGGCCGTCCGTTTCCCGAGCTCCGTCAACAGACGGCCAAGGCGCCGGTAGTCGTCGGCCACGACCGTCGCGCCCTTTCGGCCGCTCGTCGATGATCTGCAGGCACTTGCCTCCGGCGGCGCGCACGAACTTCGCGTGCTGGACGTGAAGCGCCAGCATCTCCTGCTCGCGCGCCGGATCGATCGACAGGTTGCCGCTCGAGAGCACCGCGAAGGTGAGCTTGTTCTTCTCGAGCCGCGCGACCAGATCCTTCGGGCGGTCGCCGTACTGCGCGAACGCCTCGCCCCGAAGCTGAATCGCCTTGAATCCCACCGCCGAGATGTCTTCCATCGCCTTGTCGATGTCGGGGCCCCACGTGATGGCGGCGTAGCCGAGCTTCATCGACGCGGCCGCCGCCTCCCGGGCGAAGGCCGACGCCACGTACGCGGAGCTCACCGCGGTCAGGAATGCTCGTCGTGTCACCATGAGTGCACCGTTCCATCCAGTTTCCGGTTGACGGGAAGATACGCCGGTTCGTACGGGTAGCGTGCGGCCAGCGCCTCGTCGATGTCAATGCCAAGGCCGGGCGCGTCGCCCGGATGCATCGCGCCGTTCTCGAACGTGTACGTGTGCGGGAACACGGCGTCGGTCTCCGGCGTGTGCCGCATGTACTCCTGGACGCCGAAGTTGTGCACGCTCAGGTCGAAGTGCAGCGCGGCCGCCAGCGAGACAGGGCCGAGATCGGTTGCGCCGTGACAGCCGGTCCGGACATGGTGCAGTTCAGCGAGCGACGCGACCTTGCGCAGATGGCTGATCCCGCCGCCATGGACCACGGTCATGCGGATGTAGTCGATCAGCTCTTCCTCGATCAGCTGGGCGGCATCGTAGATGGTGTTGAACACTTCCCCGACGGCGATCGGCGTCGTGGTGTGCTGACGGATGGTGCGGAACGCGGCCTGATTCTCCGCCGGCACCGGATCCTCGAGCCAGAACAGCCGGTACGGCTCGAGCCTCTTGCCCAGGTGCGCCGCTTCGATGGGCGTCAACCGGTGATGCACGTCGTGCAGCAGATGCACGTCGAAGCCGACCTCGCGCCGCAGACGATCGAACAGCGGCGGCACGAAGTCGAGATAGCGCTCGGTGCTCCAGACGCTCTCGAGCGGCATGCCCTTCTGCGCCGGCTCGTAGTAGAGCGTGCCGCGGCCGACGCCGTAGGCATGGACCACGCCGGGAATCGCGCATTGGGCGCGCACCGCTTTGTAGCCCATGCCGATGTATTCCTGCACCGCCTTGACCGTGTCGTCTTCGGTGGAGCCGTTGGCATGGCCGTAGACCATCACCGAATCGCGCGACGCGCCGCCGAGCAGCTGGTACACCGGCGCGTTGAGCGTCTTGCCGAGGATGTCCCACAGCGCCGTATCGACGGCGGCGATCGCGGCCATCGTCACCGGACCGCGGCGCCAGTACGCGCCCTTGTAGAGGTACTGCCACATGTCCTCGATGCGGCGGGCGTCGCGCCCGATGAGCAGCGGCAGCACGTGATCGGTGAGGTAGCTCGCGACGGCGAGTTCGCGGCCGTTGAGCGTCGCGTCGCCGAGGCCGTGCACGCCGTCCTCGGTCACGAGCTTGAGCGTGACGAAGTTCCGGCCGGGGCTGCAGACAATGACCTTGGCGTCGGTGATTTTCATAGAACGCTCGTGACCTCTCGGGCGCGCAGTGGCGCGGGGAAGGAGGGCGATGGCGGCGGCGCCCACCAGGGCAATCGTCACCAGCAGAAAGAATCCGGTGTTGTAGCTGCCGGTCCGGTCGCGCATGTAGCCGACCAGCATCGGTGCCGTCGCCTCGGCGACGCCGTCCGCGGTCAGCACGATCCCCATCACCCGCCCCAGCACGCCGATGCCGAACAGCTCTCCAGCCATCAGCGGGATGATCAAATACTCTCCGCCCAGTCCGAGCCCGAAGACCGCCGCGAACAGCATACATCGCGGCCGCGCCGGGCGCCGCGCGGACCAACAGCAGCGGAATCGCCGCCGCGACGAGCATGTAGATCAGCAGCATGACGTGCTTTCGCGGCATGCGATCCGCCAGCCATCCCATGAGCAGCCGGCCCACGATGCTGATCGTCAGGACCAGGGAGATGATCCCGGCCGCGTCCGCCTGCGAGTACCCGCGATCGAGGCTCAGGAACAGCTTCAAGTGCTGGTTCGTTCCGCCGACCGCCGCGATCGAACACATGCTGCCGATGGCCAGCAGGTAGAAGGCGGGCGTGCGCAGAATCTCCGAGATGGAGGCGCCGTCGTGCTGAAGGCTCTTGCACGAGGCGGCTGCGAGCGCCTTCGCCGGGATTCTCCCGCACGAAGTACGCGAGCGGGAGCGCGACGAGCACGACGAGAGCCGCCCAGCAGTTGCAGCGACATCCGCCAGCCGACGTGCGCGGTCATCCAGGCGGCAAGCAGCGGCACGATCGCGCCGCCGACGCCGATCCCCAGGTAGGCGATCCCCATCACCTTGCCGCGCGTCTTGTCGAACCAGCGCGACACGAGCACCTGGCACGGCAGCGGGCCTCCGCACACGTACCCGAGCGCGTTGAAGAAATAGAAGAAGTAGAAGGCGCCGGCCAGCGACGTCGCGCCGAGGCCGATCAGCGCGCCGCCGGCCATGAGAATCCCCGCCATCATCAATCGGCGGGGACCGAAGCGATCGACGATCCAGCCGGCCGCGAAGCCGAAGAGCGGACCGACGATCAGCTTGCTGATCGCATTCCCCGACGTCACCATCGTTCGCGACCACCCGAGCTCGCGAACCATGAAGTCGTAGTAGAGCGGCAGGCCGTACAGCGCGAGGCCGACGATGGCGAACAGCGCGGCGAAGGCGGTGGCCGTGACCTGGATGCCGGACGATGCCTTCAAGACTTCTCCGACCGGCCGCGCGCCGCGAGCGCGAGAAAGATCCCACCCGTCGCCAGGAGCACAGCGCCCCAAATCAGGTTGACGTTGATGCCGAGCGACCGCGCGTAGATCGTGGGGTCGCCGAACAGACCGTAGCCGACGAGCAGCGCGCCCATGATCGCGAACATCACCCCGACCGGCAGCCGGACGTCGAGTCCCATCAGAAGAACACCAGGTTGAGAAGGCCGGTCGCCGCGAGCACGATGACTCCGAGAATCGCCGGGCGCTGATACCACGCAAGCCCCGCGTCGCGTGGCCGGTCGGTGAGAGAGTACACCAGACCGACCAGCTCGGCGTCGGGACGCGGCCTGGTCATCATGCTGACAGCAGCGGTGACGACCAGACAGACGGTGAACGCGTCGATCGCCGTCCAGAAGTTCTGCGCCATCTCGCTCGGGTACGTGGAGAGCATCGCGAGCCAGCCGCCTTTCACACCGGCCACGGCACCCGCGGGAATCGTGAGCCCGTGGTGCAGCGCGGCGGCCACCGTGCCGGCGACCAGGCCGGAAAATGCGCCGTGCCCGGTCGCCCGCTTCCAGAACATGCCCAGCAGAAACGTCGCGAGCAGCGGCGCGTTGACGAACGCGAAGACCAGCTGCAGGACGTCCATGATGTTGTTGAACTGCGCGGCCACGTACGCGGTCAGCACGGAGGCGGCGATGCCGAAGACCGTCGCCATCCGGCCGATCCACAAGTAGTGACCGTCGCTCGCCTGAGGACGGAGGTAGGCCTGGTAGATGTCGTACGTCCACACGGTGTTGAACGCGGTCACGTTGCCGGCCATCCCCGACATGAAGCTCGCCAGCAAGGCCGTGAGCCCGAGACCGAGCATGCCGGTCGGAAAGTATCGCAGCAGCAGCGTCGGCACGGTCAGGTCGTAGTCGAGCTGCGGCCTGCCCAGCGCGTCGAGCACGATCGCGCTGGTGCCCTCGTGCAGCTTCACCGGGATCACGCCGCCGTGAACCGAGAGCGCGATCAGGCCGGGCATCACCACGAGAAACGGGAAGAACATCTTCGGAAAGGCGGCAATCAGCGGCGTGCGGCGCGCGGCCGTCATCGAGTCGGCCGCCATCGCGCGCTGCACCACGAGGAAATCGGTGCACCAGTAGCCGAACGACAGGACGAACCCAAGCCCCATCGCGACCCCGAGCGCGTCAACGCCCATCGGGCTGGTGGAGGCGCTGCCGAATCCGCGCCAGGCGTGCGTCAGCGCCGGCGGCACCGACGCGACGATCCCGGACCAGCCGCCCGCGTCGCGCAGGCCGAGATACACGAGCGGCACGAACCCCGCGACGATGAGGAAGAACTGCAGCACCTCGTTGTAGATGGCGCTCGACAGGCCGCCGAGCAGCACGTACACCAGCACGACGATGGCGGAGGAGACGACGCAGACGTGAAAGATGTACTGCGGCCCCAGGCCAAGCGCCGCGAAGGGCGCATCGAAGATGTGCAGGATCTGCAGCAGCTTCGCCATCGCATACATCGAGATGCCGGAGGAGAACACGGTCATCAGCGCGAAGGAGATCGCGTTGAAGCCGCGCGTCTTCTCGTCGTAGCGCAGGCGCAGGTACTCGGGAACCGAGCGCGCGCGCGACCCGTAGTAGAACGGCATCATGAACACGCCGAGGAAGACCATCGCCGGGATCGCGCCGACCCAGTAGAAGTGGCTGGTGGAAATGCCGTACTTCGCACCGGAGGCGGCCATGCCGATGATTTCCTGCGCGCCGAGGTTCGCCGAGATGAACGCCAGCCCGCACACCCACGCCGGGATGGCGCGGCCCGCCTGAAAAAACGCGGTGCTCGTCGTCGTCCGTTTCTTGAGCGCGACGCCGACGCCCAGGACGAAGGCGAAGTAGACGAGCATCAGGAGCCAGTCGAGCCACGATAAGGACATGGGAATTCAACGCATCCTATCGGCCTTTGCGTCGGAATCCCAGATCTCCGATGTGGTCAAGCCAATCTCCGGAATCGAGCGCCGCGGCCGATCGTTGATAGAATCCGGCGCATCGCACGTTCAACGGTCAACTCGAGGATCCTCACCATGTCGCTCCAGCAGCTTGCGAAAGACACCTGCATCGTTCGAAATACGGCGGGCCACAAAGGCCGAAAGCTGGCCGTCGAGCCGGGCGCCGCTTCACGCTATCTCTACTACGGCCGCATCGTGCTCGACGCGGGAGATGCGCCGATCCGTTTCGAGACCGGCGAGCGCGAAACCGGCCTCGTGTGCCTCAAGGGCTCGGCCACGGTGCGGGCCAACGGCGAGTCGTTCACGCTCGGGCGGCTCGACTCGGTGTACGTGCCGCGGGATGGATCGGTCGAGGTGACGCCAGGGGCCGGCGGCTGCGATCTGGCCGAGATCGCCGCGCCTGTCGAACGGCAATACCCGCTGCAGTTCGTGCGGCTCGCCGATGTGCAGCAGAACGCCGAGCTTCGATTCAACGCCGGCAAAGAGACGAACCAGCGCGAAGTGAACATCCTCATCGGCAAGAATGTCGAGGCGGGCCGGATCATGGCAGGCGTCACCTTCAGCGCGCCCGGTAACTGGACGTCATGGCCGCCGCACGAGCATGCCGCGATGCTCGAGGAAGCGTACCTCTACATCGACATGCCGGCGCCGAGCTTCGGCCTGCAGCTCGTCTACACCGACAAGAACGATCCGGAAATCGCGACGATCGTTCGCGAAGGCGACGTCGTGTTGATGCCGCAAGGCTACCACCCGAACGTCGCGGCGCCGGGCGGCTCGATCAATTTCCTCTGGATGATGGCGGCCAACCGCGAGCGCGAGGACCGGAAGTACGGCGTCTTCAACGTTCAACCTGAATTCGCTGCGAAATGATCCCTGGTGTATCGCTGAGCGCCAAGGGCGGGGCCTGTCCGCGAACAGCCCCCTCCGGTGCTCGGCGAAACGCCCTCGCGCCTCCGCTAAATCGCCTGCGCGCCGGAGCGGGCGCCCGTTCGCGGCCACCCGCGACCGGCGCCGCACGTACCGCTGCCCGGCGATGGTCACGCTGAACGCAACTTCGCCACTGCGGTGGTGTCCGGCTTCAACCGCCGACGCGATCCGTCTCGATCGTGCGATTCGCTGCAGTCGACGGCATCGCACGGCCGTGGCGTCGCTCGCGTGAGCGATCGAGGGACGGTGTCTCGCGCAGCGAGCCGTTTGAGTCAGACCGTCAGGTGCACGAAAAACGGCGCGGAGCGAGGCGCTTCGCGGCGGTCTGATGGAAGGTCACACCCGGCGCTGGAGGAACCCGGCTGCCGATCGTTGATCGCCGCGATGGTGGATAAACCCTGACCGCCGCGACCACGCGACAGGGTCAAAGCGCAGCGCCGTTTTTCCGGTCTGACGAAAGGCTCGCGGCGCGAGATACCGTCCCTCCGCACCGAGTCGCGCGACGGCAGACCGCCGAAACCATGGCGGAGCCGGTCAGGTCTACGGAGGCCCAGGTGATGCGCTCTAGCACACGGGACCGTGGCACCATGGCACCGGCACCCGATCAAAGGGACAGTTACTTAATCTCGTACGAGATGAGGACGACCAAGTCGTCGCTGCCCATCTGTTTCAGCGAGTGAGTGCTGCCGGGACGGGTCAGCACGGCCGTTCCCGGCGTCATGTCGACCGGCGTGCCGTCGACCGTCATCACGCCCTTGCCGCTGAGCACGTAGTAGACCTCGTCCTCGTGCTGCTCGTGGTGTCCGACGCCGGCGCCGGGATGCAGCGCGCGCTTGCGGAAGACGAACTTCATCCCCGGCGTCTTGTCGAAGAACGAATAGCCAATCGTCTGACCGCCGCCATCGTGCGTGCCGGGCTCGTTCTTCGCAATCTCGGCATCGTGCTGCACGATGAATCCGCCCTTCATTTTCGCCGGCTGCGCGGCAAGACGCATTCCGGCCGCGCCTATCGCGATGCCCGCACACAGAACGATCGCAAGCTGTCTCGTCATAAGTCCTCCAACGCCTTATCCTTTGCCCGACACGCTCGAGCTTCTTGCATGAGTGCGCACGTCGCGGATGCGGATGGCCTCGGGCCGATCTGCGTAAAACGGATCGAGCGGATAGCAGCCCGAGACCAGGCCCATGCGCGGTCCGGTGGTGCAGTCGCTGAACGTCCGGCACAACGATCCGCGCTTGAGCGGCCCGCCGCTCAGTACGTCAACGGGAAAGTCTGGATACGAGAGCGCAATCCGCCCAAGCCCCACGAAGTCGCACAGCCCCTCACGGACGTTGTACTGCGCCACGTGCGGAAGCCATTCCTGAAGGTAGCTGTACGCGGAACCGACAAAGATCATTCGCGGAAAGTCGCGCTTGAGGATGGCGGTCGCCGCGATCTGCCGCCACACGCCGCGCAGCGGATCTTCCGGCGGCTCGTAGCCGTCGAGAGGAGGAAACAGCGCCGGCCGCTGGACGTGCGGGTTGTAGTACGGACTGCCCGCAGTGACGCAGATCCACCGGACGCCGAGGCCTTCGAGCATCCTCACGACGTCGCGGGCGTCGTCGAGCGCCTGGTCGAGCTCCCCGTCCCGGAACACCACGCCGAAGCCCGGCACAAGGCTGCCTTCGGCAGACTCCGGCTCACCGATCTGATCCAGGCTGCGTTTGCGATACGGCACGGTATCGAACACCGAGAGGCGGACGACGATTTCAAGACCGCTTCACTTCCGCCCGCACCGCTTCGATCACGCGGCGCATGAAGCGCGTGCGGCCTTCCAGCGAACCGCCGTACGAGCCGGCGCGCGTGCGAGCGCCCAGCAGCTCGTGGCCGAGATAACCGTGGCACGCCTTCAGATCGACGAACCGGAATCCGGCATCGCGCGCCAGGCGCGCAGCGGCGACGAAATCGTCGGCCAGCGCGTCGAGCTCGGCGTCTTCGAACACACGGACGCTGCCCGCGAAGCGCCGATCCAGAATCGGATTGGCGCACGCCGCCATCGGCGACGGACGGTCGTAGACGTCTGGCCGCGCGTAGCGACCCGAGTGCGTCAACTGCAGACCGACGTACAGATCGCTGTCGGCGTTGGATCCGAACCGCTCGCGGTGAGCGTCGACCAGTTCCTCGCGCAATGCGGCAATGGCGCCGGCGGTGTCCGCGGACATCATCAGCTGATGCGGATTCGCGCGGCCGTCGCGACGCACGGCCACCGCCTCGCCGCCCCAAATCAGCTTCGCGCCGCTGATGCCGAAATTCCGCCAGCGCCGGCGCGTCAGATCGCTCGGCGTCCCCTCGCGCGTGCCGTCCCAGCCTTCCATCGGCAGGATGCAGAACCGATTGCCGACGCGGACACCGTCCACCTCGATCGATTGGGCCAGCGGCGACGCCGGCGCCGCGGCAAGATCGTCATCGAACGCCAGCGGGATTCCGCTGTGCTGGAGATGCGCGCGCAGCGCGGCCGCCGTCTTCAAAGATGCGATGCGGGGATAGCTCAGAGTGTGTTCCTCGCCGGCCTTCGCCGAAAAGTTGTCTGACAAGTTGGCGACGTTCGATCGCGTCGCGCGAGCCCATACTGTACTTGTTTAGCCACCTGACCACTCAGCTTTGTGCGCGCGACGCTGTGCTAGGATCCGCGCCGAGGTCGCCTTCGGGAGTCGCACGGGGCGGACCAGGGAGGCATCCATGTCTGACGCTCCGACGAGCACCCGCCGCGAGTTCGTCAAAGTCGCCGGCACCGCCGCGCTCGGCGCTTCGCTCTTCCCCGCCGACGCTCTCGCTCAGCCCCGCGCGAAACGACGATACGCCATCGTCGGCACCGGCGATCGTGGCAGCGGCATGTGGGGACGCGACCTGGTCCAGCGCTATCCCGATCTGCTCGAGTTCGTCGGCCTGTGCGACCAGAACCCCAGGCGGACAGCGGCCGCCGCCGCCTACATGGGCGTGAATCCGCCGACGTTCACCAACTTCGACGAGATGATCGAGAAGACGAAGCCGGAACTCCTGATGGTGACGACGGTCGACGGCTTTCACCATGAGTACATCATCAAGGGACTCGATCACGGCCTCGACGTGATGACCGAGAAGCCGTTGACCACCGACGAGACGAAGTGCCAGGCGATTCTCGACGCCGAAAAACGCAACAACAAGAAGATCGTCGTCACCTTCAACTACCGCTACGCCCCGGCGCACCAGCAGATGAAAGAGATCCTGCTGTCCGGCGAGATCGGCAAAGTCGTCTCCGTCGACTTCAGCTGGTATCTGGACGTCATCCACGGCGCCGACTATTTCCGCCGCTGGCACCGGCTGCGGAAGAACAGCGGCTCGCTGCTGGTGCACAAGGCCAGCCATCACTTCGATCTGATGAACTGGTGGCTCGGCGCCGATCCGGTGGAAGTCTCGGGCTATGGCGGCCTTGGCATCTACGGGAAGAACGGGACGTTCCGGGCGCAGCCGCCCGCCGACAACTGCCGCAACTGCTCGCACACCAAAGAGTGCCGCTTCTACTACGACATGACCAAAGACAAGCGGCGGATGGATCTGTACGCGGCATGCGAGAGCGCCGATCACTACTTCCGCGACGGCTGCGTCTTCCGCGAGGACGTCGACATCTTCGACAACATGCAGGCCATCGTCAGGTATTCGAACGGCGCGACGATGAGCTATGCGCTGAACGCGTACATGCCGTACGAGGGCTACCGGGTCGCGTTCAACGGCGAAAAGGGCCGGCTCGACGTGCAGTCGTTCGAGCGTCAACCGTGGGACGTCGCCGACAGCCACGAGATCTACGTCACGAAGAGCTTCGGCAAACGGACGAAAGTGCCGATGCCGAAGATGACCGAAGGGCACGGCGGCGGCGACGATCGCATGCGCGATCTCATCTTCAGGAAGACCGACGCACCCGAGTACATGAAGCTGCCCGACTCGCGCGCCGGCGCCATGTCGTGCCTGACCGGCATCGCGATCCGGAACAGCATCGACCAGAAGCGCCCCATCAGGATCGCGGATCTGGTCAAGATCTAGGAAGCATGACGCGCCAACCGTTCGGCCTCTTGCCAGGTGGCGGTGGCGTCGAGATCCATGCCTTCACGAACACGAACGGTGTGGAGGTTCGCGCGATGTCGTACGGTGCGACGGTCGTGTCGATCCGCACGCCGGATCGCCACGCGCAGTTCGACGACGTCGTGCTGGGCTTCGACGCGTTCGACGACTACCTCACCAAGGCTCGCTATTTCGGCTCCATCGTCGGGCGGTACGGAAACAGGATTGCCGGCGGCCGGTTCACGCTCGACGGCTCGACGGTCCAGCTCACCATCAACAACGGTCCGAACCACCTGCACGGCGGCACGAAAGGATTCGACCGCGCGGTCTGGCAAAGCGAGCCGTTCGACCGCGAGACCGGCAGCGGCGTAACCTTCTCCTACGCGAGCGCGGACGGCGAGGAAGGCTACCCAGGGACGCTGATGACCAGCGTCACCTACACGCTCACGCCTCGCAACGAGCTCGTTCTCGACTACGTCGCGACGACCGACAAGCCCACGCCGATCAACCTGACGAATCACAGCTACTTCAACCTGGCGGGCCGCGGCCGCGGCGACATCCTGCAGCATCAGATGACGTTGCACGCCGGCCAGTACGTCCCGACCGATGCCGCTCAGATTCCGACGGGCGAGATCGCTTCGGTCACCGGCACGCCGTTCGACTTTCGAACGCCGGTTGAAATCGGCGCGAGAATCGATGCCGACGACGAGCAGATTCGGCGAGGGCACGGGTACGACCACACGTTCGTGATCGACGGATGGAGTGACGTCGGCTCGCGGTCTGGAGAGCTGCATCCAGCCGCGCACGTTGCCGATCCCGTGAGCGGCCGAACGCTCGACGTCGCCACGACCGAGCCCGGCGTGCAGTTCTACTCCGGCAACAATCTCGATCGCACGCGAAACGGCTTCGGCCGCCGGACCGGATTCTGCCTCGAGACGCAGCACTTCCCCGACTCGCCAAACCATCCGGCCTTCCCGTCCGCGATCCTTCGGCCAGGCGACACGTACCGATCGAAAACCGTCTACTCATTTGGGGTCATGCCATGACGCGTTTCTTCACCGCGTGCCTGCTCTTCTGTCTGGTCGTTTCGGCCAGGACGGAGGACGGTTATCCGACCAACTACGTCGGGGCAACGATGGTTCAACTCAACGACAACGGTGCATGGTCGTGGTTCATGGACCCGCGCGTGATCGTCAACGATGGCAAGCTGATCGTCGGATCCGTGCGCGCGGTCGGCAGCAATGAGGCCAACATCACCGACCCGAGATGGGGGAACGTCGAGATTTCCGTCTACGACCTGGCGACCGCCAAAGTCGAGAACGTCGTCCTTCATCCGCATCTCGAGCAGGACGACCACGATGGCCCGGCGTTTCTCGTCCGCAAGGACGGCCGCTATCTGGCCGTCTACAGCAAGCACACGAAAGAGCGGCGGATGTATTACCGGATCTCGGAGCCGCACAATCCCCTCGTGTGGGGGCCGGCGATGATCGCCGAAACGCCTGGCGACGACGCGCCGGTGCAGGGGAACAATTGCACGTACGCCAACCTGTTCCGCATGCCGAACGGCCGCATCTACAACTTCATTCGCGCCTTCCACCACGACCCCAACTACATGTACTCGGATGACGAGGGAGACACGTGGACGTACGGCGGCCACTGGCTCCACGGCAAGGGAGGCTACAGCCCGTACCTGAAGTACGCGGCCGACGGAAAAGGCACGGTCCACTTCATCGCCACCGAGGACCACCCGCGCAACTTCGACAACAGCCTCTATCACGGCTACGTGCGCGACGGCGTCATGTACCAGACTGACGGCACCAGGGTCAATGCCTTGAGCACGACGACCGAAGCCCCCAACGCGACGTGGGACTTTACGAAGGTCTATCAGGGCACGCCGGACAGCGTCGCGTGGATGGTGGACGTCGAGCTCGATGCCAGCGACCGGCCGTACATGTTGTTCTCGACGCAGGTCGACGGCACGCGGCTTGCCACGCGGCCAGGGCGGCATGGATCTGCGCTATCACTACGCGCGCCTCGGCGCCCGACGGCTGGCAGCACGAGGAGATCGCCCATGCCGGCAGGCGCTTCTACGCGACCGAAGACGACTACTCGGGTCTTGGCGCGCTGGATCCGAACAACCCGGATGTCCTGTACATTTCAACCGATGCGGATCCGGTGACGGGCACGCCGCTCATCAGCACCGCCGACAACAAACGGCATTACGAACTGTTTCGCGGCGATCGCGGCGCGAATGGCAAATGGACGTTCACGCCGTTCACGCGCAACTCGGCGTTCGACAATCTGCGCCCGCTGATCCCGAACTGGAAGGATCGCCGGACGGCCATCGTCTGGATGCGCGGCGCCTACAAGGCGAATCAAGGCGAGTGGTATTCGTCCGTCGTCGCCTCGATCATCCCGCCGCGATGAGGGCAGGGCGGGAAAGGCAGGAGAGGCGGGATGGGCAGGATGGTGGATCGCCGCGACTTTCTCAAGACTGCGAGCATTGTTGCTGCGTGGAACGGCACGGCTTCGCATCAGGCGACGAAGCCTGCCCCGAGCGATCGCGATACGTGGATCGCGCTGATGCGACGGCTCGCCGATCCCGTGCTCACCAACCTCGCGAACGGCACATTGAAATCGCGCATGCCGATTGAGCAGGCGGCCGGCGCCGATCGACGGTCGGTGACGCACCTCGAAGCGCTGGGCCGACTGGTTGCGGGGATCGCGCCGTGGATCGAGTTGCCGGCCGACGCCACCGCCGAGGGACAGCTGCGCGCCAGCTACGGCCAGCTTGCCCGGCGCGCCATCGCCCGGGCCGTCGATCCGGCCTCGCCGGACTTCCTGAACTTCACGCGCGATCGCCAGCCGCTGGTGGATGCGGCGTTCCTCGCTCAGGGACTTCTCCGCGCGCCGCACACGCTGCGCGACAGCCTCGACGAACCCGTGAAACGCCAGCTGATCGCGGCTCTCGAGTCGACGCGACCGATTCTTCCCGGCTTCAACAACTGGCTGCTCTTTTCCGCGATGGTCGAGGCGGGACTGAAATCGCTGGGGGCAAGCTGGGATCGCACGCGCGTCGACTACGCGCTGCGCGAGCACGAGCAATGGTACAAGGGCGACGGCGCGTACGGCGACGGCCCCGAGTTCCATTGGGACTACTACAACAGCTTCGTGATTCACCCGATGCTGACCGACGTGCTCGAGGCCTGCAAAGGCGAGTCGCCGTCGTGGGCCGAGATGGCCGTCCGCGCCGAGCAGCGCGCGGCGCGCTATGCGGCGGTCCAGGAGCGCCTCGTCGCGTCCGACGGCAGCTTCCCGCCGATGGGCCGCTCGATCGCGTACCGTTGCGGCGCCTTCCACCTTCTCGCACAGGCGGCGCTTCGGCGCCGATTGCCCGACGGCGTATCGCCTTCGCAGGTGCGCGGCGCTCTGACCGCCGTCATTCGACGGACGCTCGAAGCGCCGGACACCTTCGACAAAGACGGTTGGCTGCGCATCGGCTTCTGCGGCCACCAGCCGCAGATCGGCGAAACCTACATCTCCACCGGCAGCCTCTATCTCTGCTCGGTCGCCTTCCTCCCGCTCGGCCTGCCCGCGAGCGATCCGTTCTGGTCAGCGCCACCGCAGCCCTGGACATCGGTGAAGGCCTGGTCCGGCCAGCCGTTTCCGATCGATCACGCGCTCACGAGCTGACCGGCCCCATCCCGGCCTCTCCCGCCTCTCCTGCCCTTCCTGCCCTTTCCGCCCGTCCCGTCCTACCACGGCATCGTGCGCTTGCTGTACTTCCGGCCGATCTCGGCTGCTTCTTGAGATCCGGTCCCTATCATCACGCCTTCCTTGATCATGTCGACGACGTTGGTGGCGTTGACGGTGTTGAGGAAGAAGATCTTGCTGGCCTTCGTCGCGGCGAGGACTCTGGCCCGCGCGGCTTGCATTTGCGGCGGAAGCGGGCCCGGGCCGTTCTTGACGCCGAGAGAGAACGCCATGTCGCCCGGCCCCCATTCGGCGAAGCCGACACCCGGCACCTTCGCGTTGGCGTCGGCGTTCTCGAGCGCGTACTTGTCTTCGAGCTTCAGACCGAGCAGCAGTTCGCCCTTCGGGTTGAGCGGCCACGCATCCGCCTTCTCACCGTACTCGTCCGCCGAGATGCCCCAGATGCGCGACGCCGTCGAATTGCCGTGCACGCCGCGGCGCCCGCCGTACGCGGGAAAGCGCACCGCTTCGACGAACGCGCGAACCGCGCCGGGCGTGTCGGCGTGGCACAGCAGGATGCCGTGCACGCCGGTCGCGAGCACCTGCTGGAACATCCACGCGTTCGCGCGGACCGAGGCTTCGTCGGTGCCGTTGACCGGAACGTTGACGATCACGGCAGGCGTGCGATGACCGCTCTTCGTCGGACCGCCCTTCGCGAGACCGCGCATGTAGTCGGCGAGCCCCTTCACGTCGAACGGGGCGTGCTCCATGTCGTAGCTGATGTAGTCCGCCCACGTCTGAGCATCCTTGACGCCTTGCTCGAAGCTGCCATCGGTTCCCTCGTGCGAACCGGTGTAGTAGATCGGCTGCCCCTGCTCGAGCAGCTCGATCGCCCGGTTCACGCGCTTCGGTTTCGGCTCGTCGGCGGCGAAGGGAGCGACGACGAAGAACGCAAAGACCGCGAGGCACGCAACGCATCCTCTTCTCATGATCGCACCTGCTCCTTCCTGTTACGGGCCGGGCCGAAGCCAGCTGTCGCGGAGCGCGCGAGCAGCGGCCGGCGCGTTTGGATCTTCGACGATCTTGTACGTGGCCTTTCGATCCTCCTGCAGTGTCACCGGCACGGTGAGCAGGCGATCGCCCCGCATCACCTGCAGCCTGACCGCGGCGCCGGCGCGTCGATCGTTCAGGCGCGCCGCGAATGTGGCCGGCATCACCCGCTCGTCGTCGAGCGCCAGAATGACGTCGCCCGGCATCAGTCCCGCGTCGTAACCCGCACCCGATGGCGGCACGCTGTCGACGAGCAGCCGATCGGCGTCGATCCGGGTCGTGACGCCGATCGAGCGGGCCGGGGCAGCGCGCGTGACGTCGAGCATAAGCCCGGCGCGGCCCAGCATAACGCCATACGGCAGCTCGTCGAGACCGGAAACGTGGCGGGTGAAGAAATCACCAAAGTCGCCGGCCGCGCCCCCGCTCACAGCGACCTTCTCCACCGCTCCGCGAAACCCGCCATCCTCCGCAAATCCCGGTTTGGGCAGCCCATGCTCCGCCAGCAGCTGCCGGAACACATCGTCCATCGACTTGCGATTGGCGGTGCGGCCGCGGACTTCGAGGTCGAGCAGCGTGCCAAGAATCTGACCCTTCGTGTAGTACGAGATCGTCACGTTGGGCGAATCGTCTGGACGGTTCCAGGCCAGCCAGCTCGACATCTCCGCCGAGGTCACCAGGTGTCCAGGCTGCGTCTGGAGCTCCTGAATGTTGTTCGCCAGATCGTTGTAGAACGTCTGACGATCCCACACACCCGATCGCACGAGCGCGAGCGCCGCGTAGTAGCTGGTCATCCCTTCCGACACGTACAGGTTGCGCGTGTGCTGGGGCCGGGAGTAGTCGAACGGCCCGAGAATCTCCGGACGGATGCGCTTCACGTTCCACAGGTGAAAGAACTCGTGCGCGATCACGAACTGGAACCGGTGATACGCGTCGACATTGTCCTGCCCGTACCGCCCGAACGTGATGGATGTCGAATTGAGATGTTCGAGACCGCCGCTGCCGCCGTTCGTGCCGTGAAAGAAGAACACGTAGCGTTTGTACGGCGCGCCGCCCATGAGGCGCACCTCCTCCGCCACGATCTTGCGGACGTCGTCTCGCAGGCGGGCCGTGTCGTAGTTGTGCCTCGCGTGGATCACGATCTGATAGGTCGCCTTCTCGTGCTCGAACGTGATGATCTCGAGATTGGGGCTCACCTCGATTGGCGCATCGACCAGCGTGTCGTAGTCGGGCGCGGTGAACACGCCCGGCCGCGCCTCGTCGAGGCCGGTGACGATCGTCCAGCCCGGCGGAGCGTCGACGGCGACCGTGAGTGCGCCGGGCGCGGGATAGGGCGATTTACCGACGAGGTACATCAGCGCGCGCGTGCCGATGATGGTTGCGTGGGCGTCGCTGACGGTGGCCGCCCCCATGTAGACGTCGTAGCTGACGCGCATCGCCGGCGCCGCCGGCTTGATCCGCCAGACGCTCGTGTCCACCATCGCCGCATCGAGCCGGCGTCCGGATCCGTCCTGCGCCGAGAGCGCCTGCACGTTTTTCGCGGCCCAGTGCAGGTTATAGGAACCCGGCGACCAGGCCGGCATCGCGATGTCCGCGCTCGCGCCCTGGGCGCCGCGGATGTCCATCACGACGTGAAGCAGGCTGGACGTGGGCTTGGGGACCGAGACGGTGTAAGAGACGGTTTGCGCCCGTGCCGTCACGGGCGCCATGAACACGAGCACGCCAAACACGAGATTGCGCATGCGCGGGATGCTACCCTATCAGCCGTTGATGAAGACGCACAACCTCCTCGCGGTCGGCCTCGTCGCGGCACTGGCCATCCACGGCACGGCTCAGAACCGGCCGGTTCAGGTCGGCTTCTGTACGACGCTGGCCAACCTCGCCGCCGCGAAGGCCGCCGGATTCGACTACGTCGAGCTGGGCACGTCGGAAATCGCCGCGCTGTCGGACGCCGCGTTCGACGAGGCACTTGGACGAATCCGCGAGGCCGGAGTCGCCGTGCCGGCGACGAACCTGTTCCTGCCGGCCACGCTCAAGGTGACGGGGCCTGCCATCGATCGCGATCAGCAGATGGCGTACGTGAAGAAGGCGTTCGCACGCCTCGAGCGGATCGGCACGCACATCGTCGTCTTTGGCAGCGGCGGTGCGCGACAGGTGCCGGAGGGATTTGCGAAGGATCAGGCGTTTCAGCAGCTCGTCGACTTCGGCCGCCGCATCGCGCCCGAGGCGAAGGCGCATGGCATCACCGTCGCCGTCGAACCGTTGCGAACGCAGGAAACCAACATCATCAACTCGGCGGCCGAAGGGCTCGCGCTCGTGAACGCCATCGCCGATCCCAACTTTCAGCTGATGGTGGACTTCTATCATCTCGCCAGCGTGAAGGAGGATCCCGCGATCATCGTGCGCGCCAGGGATCACATCCGGCACCTCCACATGGCGAACCCCGAAGGACGCGTGTTCCCGCGCTCGCCGGACGAGTACGACTACGCGCCGTTCTTCGCCGCGCTTCGGACAATCGGCTACGACGGGCGTATCAGCGTGGAAGCCTCGACGAAGGATCTCAAGACCGAGGCGCCGCTGGCGATCGCCTTTCTGCGAACCAGGTTCCAGTAGACGCTCCCCGCCCCGGCGCCTCACCGCTCCAGGATCAAATGGGGAACGGTGAGGATGCCCGACGGAATCGGCCGCAGGTTGTCCACGTCCTGCAGCCGGAATCGTTGACCGTAGCGCTCCGTCACCGCGGCCGCGTCCGGCAGCCGTCCGCCTTCCGCGAGCTGATTGATCGCCGTGTTGTACACCTCGATCCGGATCTCGTTCGCGCCGGCGCGCAGCAGATCGGTCACGTCAACCCGGTACGGCGGCGCCCAGATGCTTCCGGCGCGCCGATCGTTCACGAACACGGTCGCGGCCTCGCGGATCGGCGGCGCGATGAGCGCCGCAAACGAATTGCCCCGCATCGTGCCGCCCGGCAGTGCCTCGCGCTCCACGGGCTGACCTGGCCCGAAGTCCACCAGCACGCGCGCGCCCGGCGCGCGAAAGTCGGCCGGAACATCCACCGATCGCCGGTACGTCGCGGCGCCGGAGAAGTAGCGCGTTTGCGGGTCATCGGCCCACGAATGAGGCAGATCGATCGTCCCCTCGCGCTTCGTCGAGCCGATCGACAACGTCCAGCCCGATTTCAGCTCGAGCGATCCGCGCGGCACGACGAACCGCCGCTGCGGCCGGCGCGGCGCCGCCCTCCTTCCGGAAGACGACCACACGCGAGCCGTGCGGCTCGAATGTCAGCGAGATGCTTTCACCTGTCTGATCGAGCCGCTCGACTCGCGCCCGTCATCGGATCCCACAGTTCAGCGTGCGGCGATCGACTGCTGAACCGCGCGCGAACGGTTCGACCCACGTTGCTCGTGTTCGCGAGGAAATACACGTCCGCGTCGAGCAGACGCCGATGGACGAACCCGATCGCGGGCGTCGCCGGCGAGAACGACACGTCCGGCGGCAGCGCGGTGCTCAGGCGTGAAAGCAGCTCGTCGTCGCTCACCGTGTCGAGCGACGGCCAGTCGCCTTCGGGCTTCCGTGCCGTCGCGAGAAGCTTTCCCCCGCCGGCCGAGTACTCGACGAGTGCGCGCTTCGTGGCGTCCGGCATCCTTTTCACGCGCCGGCAGCAGGATCAGCCGATAGCGTCGCGCGCGTGCCTCCGCCATGCTGCCGTCGTCGATCAGATCGAACGCGTGCCCCGCGTCGAGAATCGCCGGAACGATCTTCTGTCCCAACAGATCGTGAATGTCGTTGAAGAGGTTCAGAAACCGTGCGTTCCCCGGCCTGAACTGCGACCACGCATCGTCGGTCGGCGCGTAGAGGGCCACGTCGGCAACCGGCTCGCCCTGCCGCAGCAGGAAGCTCACGCGCTGCAGGTACCGCGCGGTGTCGGGCATGACCGGCCACCAGGGGTTCTTGTCGGTGTAGGCGCCGGCTGCATAGAACATCCAACCGGGCGACCCCGCCTCTGGCGGCGAATACGGCCAGCCATGGCCAATGAGCTGGTTGATGCCGGAGAGAAAGTGCTGGTCGGCCTCCGCCTTCAGATCGAGCGGCGTCGCGCGGAAGGCGGGCGAGTGCAGCCACGTCCATGTTTCCGACGAAGTGACGGGTCTGCCGAAGAGATGCGACGCCGACGAAGCCCAGCGCGTCGCGGACAGCGTGCGCCACTCGAATCCTTCGCCGTCGAAGATGTCGGCGTGACGATAGCTGGCCAGCGACGCCGGCGGCATGCCGTAGTTCTGGATCCGGAATCGCACGCCGTGCTTCGCGGCCCAGTCGTGCACCGGAACGAGAAACCGCTCTTCGAAGAGCGCGGTGAGCGTCTGCCCGTAATCGCGGCGGACCACCTCCGCGCGTTCGCCGGCGCCGAGCTCCGCGAGCGGCAGCAGCGGCCGCAGGTCGTACCCGCGCCGCTTCTTGAACTCATCGAACAGATCGGCCGTCCAGTCGCCGTCGTACACCTCGAGGCTGTCGCAGAAGATGGAGTTGATGCTGCCCGGCTCGGCCGCCGCGAGCATCTTGTCGCCCGCCTCACGCAGATGCGTCTCGATCGCCGCGCGGCTGTAGTGATCGAGCACGTACCCTTCCGCGCCCAACGCGGCGCGCTTCACGATCTGGCCGGTCTGGCCGGAAAAGTAGAACAACACGACGCGGGGACCGCGTCCGGGCGGCAGCGCGATCCGTCCCGTCTCCGGAATCGTCAGCTCGCGAAAGGATGCCGGATCGGCTTCCTGCACGGAGCCAGGCGCGATGAACGCGGCGATCAACCGATCGTGCTCGAACGGAGCCGGTCGCTCGATGCTCACGACATCCGGGGCAATCTCGCGCCGTTCCGACCGCAGACGCGTCGCCGCCAGCCCCGGCGTGATGTAGGGACCGCCGTAGGACCAGCCGCTGCCAATCGTGAGGTCCATCCGCAGCCCGAGCTCGCGAGCGCGGCGCGACGTGAACGCGATGCGGTCGAGGAACTCGGCCGACAGGTACGGGTAGTTGTGAAAGCCGCGCGCGGGATCGTCCACGCGCCAGCGGATAGACGGCGGCGACCTCGAAGCCGCCGATGCCGCCGTCCTTCATGCGGCGCATTTCCGCGTCGAGCTCCTCGCGGGTCGCCGAGGGACCAAACCACCACCACCGCATCATGATGCGGCTGTCGTCCGGCGGCTCGGCGAAGAGCCGCTGGACGTCGGCGATACCGCTGTCATTGGAACGCGGCTGGAACGCCGATGCGATCGGACGCCGTCCGAAGCTGGAACGCTCCCGCGTCCGATGATCATCAGCGCGACCAGCATCGCTGGCGCGCAGCGCCTGACGGTCCGGCTCACGCGCGCACCGACAGCACGCGGTTCTCGTAGTCTCGCACCTGCTCGAGCCATGCCTGCCCGACGCCGACGTTCGACGTGGCGCAGTAGTGCTCCCAGACCGCTCCCCATGGCAGCGCCTTGCTCTCCTCCTGCAGCGCCAGCCGCGCGGTGTAGTCGCCCGATTCCTCGCACGCACGAAGGCGGGCGATCGGCTCGAGCATCGCCTTGAGCAGCGCCTTGAGCGTGTTGCGCGTGCCGATCACCCATGCGGCGACGCGATTGATGCTGGCATCGAAATAGTCCAGCCCGATGTGCGTGCGCGGCAAGAAAGCCGCCGCGCACCAGCTCCTGTCCGATGGCTTCGAGATCGTCGCCGAGGACCACGACGTGATCGCTGTCCCAGCGCACGCCGCGGCTGACGTGCAGGAGGATTTCCGGAAGGAACATCAGGACCGCGCTGATCTTGTCCGTGATCGTTTCCGTCGGGTGATAGTGGCCGGTGTCGAGCGTGTAGAGAATCCGGCGCGACAGCGCGTAGGCGAGATAGAACTCGTGGGAGCCGACGGTGTAGCTCTCGCACGCCGAGGCCGAACAGCTTGCCTTCGACCGAATCGCGGACGTGAGCGGGATCGAGCCGCTCCTGCGAACACCGCGTCGAGCGACTCCATCAGCCGCTGCCGTGGGCCCGACGCGATCGACCGGCGTGTCTTTCATCCCGTCGGGGATCCACAGGTTGGTCACGCACGGCGTGCCGAGCGCCTTGCCCATCTCCGCGCCGATGCGGCGGCACGCGGCCGCGTGGCGAATCCAGAACGACCGGATCGCCTTGTCGGGATGCGACAGCGTGAAGTTGTCCGCGGCTTTCGGATGCGAAAAGCAGCGTCGGGTTGAAGTCCAGCCCGATCCCGAGCGACCTGGCCCAGTCGATCCAGCCGGCGAAATGCTCCGCGCCGATCGCATCGCGATCGACGCGACGCGCGCCGAATTCTCCGTAGAACGCGTGCAGGTTGAAGCGATGCGTGCCGGGAATCAGCGACAAGGCCTTGGCCGCGTCGCGCCGGAGCTCGTCGGCCGTGCGCGCCTTGCCGGGATAGTTGCCCGTCGCGGCAATCCCTCCGCCGAGCTGACCATCAGGGTTTTCGAAACCCGCGACATCGTCTCCCTGCCAGCAATGGAGCGAGATGGAGACGTCCGCGAGCTGCCGGAGCGCAGCCTCGGTGTCGACGCCGAGGTCGGCGTAGTGCTGTTTCGCGAGCGCGTAGGCGGCGTCGATGGACTGGATCGGTGCACTCGGTGCACTCGGGAGTCAGAACCTTCGAACCTAGAGCTCTGTCTGAACCCTTAAAAATCAAACCGATCGATATTCGCCCTTGTTGAACAGCATCGGCGCGCCCAGGATGATCTGGCTGTCGCGAACCTCGATCTGGCCAAGCCGGCCCGCCGTCAGCGCGCGCGCGCCGGGCGCGAGTTTGTTCTGCGTGACGAGGGCGCTGGCATACACGGCGAGGTATCCCAGATCGCGCGTGTTCCAGAGCACGACCGTCTGGACCACGCCGTCGTGGACGTACGGCTTGTTGATGTTCGGCAGCGACAGACCGATCACGCTGACGTCCTTGCGGCCGGCCTGCCGCACCGCCTCGGCCGCGCCCGGGACCGCCGGCGCGGAAATCGCCATCATCAGCTTCACCGACGGATACACTTTCAGCAGCGTCTGCGTTTCGGCAAACGCCTTGTCGCGGTCGTCGTCGCTCGGGCGGATCGTCGCCAGCTTCAGGCCGGGGTGCTTGTCCGACGAGCCGCTTCCTGATGAAGCGCGATCCATTCGTTCTGGTTCGCGGCGCTGAGCGCGCCGGTGATGATCGCGAACTCCCCTGTGCCGCCCAGCAGCCGCGACGCCTCGTCGGTCAGCGCGTTGGCGATGCCTTCGGCCGTCGCCTGGTTGACGAAGAAATCGCGCGCGTCGGGCTCGGCGTCGGCGTCCCAGGTCACGCACGCGGATGCCGCGCTCGCGCGCCTTGCGCAGCACCGTGGAGATGCCGCCGCGGTTCTCGACGGCCACCGCAATGGCGTCCACTTTGCGCGTGATCCAGTTCTCGACGAGCTCATTCTGCTTGGCGGCGTCGAGGCTGGTCGGGCCGTCCCACACGAGATCGACGTCGAGCTCGCGCGCCGCTTCTTCCGCACCTGCCCGGCAGCTGACGAAGTAGGGATCCCCCTTCGCCTTCGGCATCACGGCGATCACGGTCCGGTGCGGCGTGGCGGATGGCGCCGCGCTTCCGTCCGGCGTTCGCGCTCCGCGTGCTCACCGCGCGAATGAGCCAGACGTTCGTGCCGGCCACGATCAGCGAGCCGGCGACGATCGTGGCGCAGAGAATCGCAACCTGACTGTTCTTCACCTGCAAACTCCTCTTCGACGGCCGCACGGACGTGCACGTGCCGGCGGATGTGACGATCGGCGGCAATCGTCGCCAGCAGCAGAACGCCGGTCAGAACACCGGTGAGCTCTGACGGCCATGCGGCGAGATGCAGCCCGGTCTGCAGCACGGCCAGTGCGAAGAGCCCGAGCAGCGTCCCGCCGATGGTACCCCGTCCGCCAAAGACCGACGTGCCGCCGAGGACCACCGCCGTGATCGCGTCGAGCTCGTAGCCGTTGCCCGCGTCCGATCGCGCCTGCCCCAGATGCGCGACGTAGATGATCGCCGCGACGCTCGCCATCAGCCCGGAGAGCACGTAGACGAGGCCGACGCGCCTTGCCACCGGAAGCGCCGCATAGCGCGCGCCCTGCGGTGTGAACCCAATCGCGTACAGCGCGCGGCCGACAACCGACCGGTGCAACAGCACGACATACCCCGCCACGATCGCGACGAAGATCGGCAACTGCGCCGGTATCAACCCTCCCAGGTATCCCTGGCCCAGAAACAGAAACCCGGAGGGAAATCCGGTGTAGTTGATGGCCGCCTGCGTCATGCCCTTCGGCCACTCCGCGAAACAGCGACAGCGTACCCAGCGTCACGATCAACGCCGGAAGCTCGAGCCTCGCAATCAGCAGCGCGTTGAGCGCGCCCCCGGCGAGGCCGACCAGGAGCGCGAACGCCGCCGCCAGCGGCAGCGCCAGATGCCACGTGTGATACGCCGCGCCGAAGCAGACCGCGGCGAGCCCCATCATCGACCCGACCGACAGGTCGATGCCGCCGGCCACGATGACGGGCGTCAACGCCACCGCGAGCAGGCCGAGCTCCGCGCTGAACCGGGTGATCTCGAAGAAGTTTCCGACCGTGAAGAAATTCGGCGCGAGCGCCGAGAAGAACGCGATCTCCGCAACCAGGACGACGAGCAGCGCCCATTCGCCGTTCGGGAACCATCGCCGTCGCCACGACTGCACGCTACGCCACGCCCCGCGCGCGACTCCGGGTCCGTCGCCCGACGGCGCGAGCCGGGCGATCACCCGCTTGAAGAGCGGATGACGGAGTCCGTCGGCCGCGACAGCCACCAGAATGATCCCGCCCTGCACCGCACGCTCCCAGTACGCGCTCACGCCGAGATACGTGAGCGCCGGCCCGATGGCCGACAGCAGCACGACGCCGAGCACCGTGCCGGTGACGGTGCCGGTCCCGCCGGCGACCGAGGCGCCGCCGACGACGACCGCCGCGATCACCTTCATCTCCAGACCGATGCCGGCGTTGCTCGGAATCTGGTTGAAGCGCACCGCGTTGAGCACGGCGGCCAACCCGGTGAGCGTGCCGAGCGACGGCGAACGCCATCCATTTCACCGCCGACGTGTTCAGGCCGGCCAGCCGGGCGGCGCCGGGATTCGATCCGGTCGCATAGATGGCTCGACCGAGCGCGACGTAGCGCAGCGTCCACGCCATCGCCGTCGTCAGCAGCACGGTGACCGCCGTCGCAACGAACGGAAACTGCCGCTGCGTCAGCCCCATCCACTGAAACGCCGCCGGCAGATCCTGCACCCAGGCGCCCTCGGTCACCCAGCGAAGGCCGTCGCGCAGCGCGGTCATCGTCGCCAGCGTCACGACGATCGACGGGATGCCGACGTAGGCCACCAGCACGCCGTTCAGCGAGCCGAAGATCGCGCCCAGCACGCAGGCGGCCGCGCCCGCGAGCAGCACCGGCGCACCCGCCTTCGCCAGTCCACCGGCGACAACGGCGCAGATGGCAAACGTCGCGCCGACGGAGATGTCGATCTCTCCGGTGATGACGACCAGCGTCATGCCGAGCGCGACGAGCAGCACCGGCAGGCTGGCGAGGAACAGGTCGCTGAGGTTCTCCGCGGAAAAGTATCCCGGCGCGGCGACGGCGAGGACGAGCGCCAGCGCGACGATCGCGAAGGCGATCGACGTTTCTCGACTGTGAGCCCGTCTGAACGTGAACACTACCGGGATCCTTCGAGCCTTCGCTCGAGCGCGAGCGCGAGGATCTTGTCCTGGGTCGCCTCGTCGCGCGACAGCATGCCGCTGATCGTGCCCGCGTGCATCACGGCCACGCGATCGCTCATCGCCAGGACCTCCGGCAGCTCGGACGAAATCATGACGATCGCGAGCCCGCGCTCGGCGAGCTCCTGGATCAGCGCGTGAATTTCGGCCTTTGCGCCGACGTCCACGCCCTGGGTCGGCTCGTCGAGGATCAGGATGCCCGGCTCGATCGACAGCCAGCGGGCCAGCGCGACCTTCTGCTGATTCCCGCCGGAGAGCGCGCCGACGTCGGACGAGACCGACGACGTCTTGATGCGCAGGCGTTCGACGTAGCCTTCCGCCGATCGCCGTTCGGCGGCGCGGTCGATCAGGCCGTGCGACGACACCGCGCCGAGGCTGGCCAGGCTGGCGTTCGACGCGATCGGCATCTCCAGCACCACGCCGTGCTGGCGGCGATCCTCCGGCACGTAGCCGATGCCGAGCCGGATCGCCTGCGCCGGCGACTCGATGCGAACGGACGCGCCATGCACGAGAATCTCGCCTTCGTGCTCGCCGGCCGGCTCCAGGCCGAAGAGCGTTTCCGCCAGCTCCGTCCGTCCCGATCCCACCAGGCCGGCGATGCCGAGCACTTCGCCGCGCCTCACCTGCAGCGACACGTCGTGGATCCCCAGCGAGCGGTTCGACAGGCGCCGAAGTTCGAGCGCAACTTCCCCCGCCGCGCGCGGGGGCCTTGTTCCGAGACGTCCGCCAGCTCGCGTCCGACCATCGTCTGGATGAGCGTCGGCCGATCGATGTCCGCGGTGTCGCAGGTGGCGATCGTCTCGCCATCTCGAAGCACGGTGATCCGATCGCTCACCGCGAACAGCTCCTCGAGGCGGTGGGAAATGTAGATGATGCCGCCGCCTTGCGCGCGGAGCCTGTCGATGACGCGGAACAGGCGCTCGACCTCGTGATCCATCAGCGACGCCGTCGGCTCGTCCATGATGACGACCTTCGCGTCGGCGCCGATCGCCTTGGCGATCTCCACCATCTGCTGCTCGGGCATGCTGAGCGTGGCCGCGAGCCGCTCCGGATCGATGGCCGCGCCGGCGTCCTCGAGCAGTTCCAGCGCGCGCCGATGCCTGTGCCGCCCAGTCCACGCGGCGAAAGACGCTTCCCGTCTCGAGCGCCAGCGCGAGATTTTCGGCGACGGTGAGGTGCGGAAACAGCGACGCCTGCTGATAGATGACGGCAATCCCGAGCGAGCGCGCCAGGGCGGGCGTCATGTGCGGAACGGGCTGTCCGGCTACGGCAAGGCTGCCCTCGTCGGGCTGCTCGGCCCCGGTCATGATCTTGATCAGCGTCGATTTTCCGGCGCCGTTCTCGCCGACGAGCGCATGCACCTCTCCTGCGCGCAGGTCGAACGACACGCGGCGCAGCGCGCTGACGCCGTCGAACGACTTGGAGATGGAAGACGCGGAGAGGAGGAGCGGTTCAAGGCGGCTGGATGATAACGGAATTCGGGGCCGCACGGTGCGCAGCTCACGTCGGAGCGCAAAGGCCGCGAGCCACGCGAGGATCCGGTGTCCTCGCGTCGTCACGGACCCTGCGCTCGTCGGAAGTGCAGCGTGCGTGCTACCAGGCGAATCGCAGCCCGAACTGCGTGGCGCGCCCATCGTCGGCCGTGGTGATGACGCCGGCCGTGGCGTTCGAAATATTGCCGTCCGGCGTGCCGAAGTTGTCGTGGTTGAGCAGGTTGAAAATCTCGGCCCTGAACTCGACGCGGGCGCGGCTGATCGGGAATCGTTTGCTCAACGAGAGATTGACCAGCTGGGTGCCGGGGCCGCGAACAGTGTTGCGGCCTGCATTGCCCTGCGTGCCGAGCGCCGGCACGGCGTAGGCAGTGGGATCGAACCAGTGATTGACCGTCGGGTTGTCGAGCTGTCCGAGGTTGCCGGCCGTCACGAGATTCACGCGCTGCGGCACGAACGATCCGCACTGGCAGACGTTCGTCGACGTGATGGTAAACGGAAATCCCGATGCCAGCCGGACGATACTCTGCACCTGCCAGCCGCCGAACACGTAGGCGGCCGCGCCGCCGCTCGACAGCCATCGCTTGCCCGGCCCGAACGGCAATTCATAGCCGAAGCTCGCCGAGACGCGGTGACGCTGATCGTAGCGCGCGTACCCCTCGTCGGCATTCAGATTCGTCGCGAACGCCGTGTCGTTCGCTTCGATTTCGCCGGATCCGTTGTCGGTGCTCTTCGACAGCTGATAGCTGCCGAGGAAGAACAGCCCGTCCGAGTAGCGCTTGTCGAGGCGGAAGGTCAGGCCGTTGAACTCGGCCCACCCGGCGTCGGACGAGTAGAGAATCGCCGACTGGAACGCCGGGTACGGCACGCGCGTCACGATCGGCGTGGTGCCGGGCGTCGCCTGGTTGATGTTGTAGCGCTTGTGCTCGTTGTAGCTGTGGCTGCCGGTGTACGCCACCTCGAACAGATAACTCTTGGCGAAGGTGTGCTGCACGTTGCCGTTCCATTGGAACGTGTAGGCGGTGCGATTGTCGGGATTCATCGAGAACGGCGCCGGGAACACCGGGATGTTGTTCAGGTCCGGAAACAGCGTGTCGGCGTTCATGCTCAGGTCCGTCTTGACCGGCTGCAGCGAATACTGGCCATAGAACGGCGGCACGAGTCGCGAGAACTGCAGCTCGTTCAGGTTCAGGTTGTCGTAGTAGACGCCGAAGCCGGTGCGGACCACCGTCGTGTCGTTGGCGCTGTAGACCACGCCGACGCGCGGACCGAAGTTGTTGAGATCCTTCTTCAGGATGCCCGAAGGAAAGAAGTTGTCCTGGTTGATGATCAACGGGACCAGGCTCGCCGGCAGGTTGGTGGGCACAACGTGGAACCCAATCTTGCCGCTGACCGGATCGAACGAGCCTTCCTGGTTGTTCTGCTCGTGCCACGGCCCGAGGTACTCCCAGCGCAGCCCCATCTGCAACGTCAGGCGCGACGAGACCTGCCAGTTGTCGTCGATGAACGGCGCGAAGGTCGGCGAGCTGTAGTTCGAGCGTGAGCTGCCGAACGCGCCGGTGCAGGTCGAGCAGTATCCCAGCAGGAAGTCAGCGACCGGGTTCCCGGTGAACTGTCCGTTGAAGGTGAAGCCGCCGCGCGGCGGCACCTCGGTCAGCTGGTCGTACTTGCGGAACTGCGCCTGGATGCCGAACCGCACGTTGTGATGCCCCTTCACCCAGCTGGTGGCGTTAGAGACGCTGAAGATGTTCTCGGTCGCGCCCTGAGTGATGCCGCCTTCGCCATTGCCCGTGAAGCCGGTCATCGTGAAGCCAGGCCGCCCGTAGTCGATCGGATCGGTCCCGCCCGCCAGGTTGCGCAGGCCGATGTCGCCGACCCAGTTGCGGCCGTTGAGACTGATCGGCGAGTTCAGATGGTAGGCGTAGTTGTAGCCAACTCTGATTTCGTTGACGAAACTCGGCGAGAGCACCCAGGTGTCGCCAGCGGCGAAATTGCGTCCCTCCTGCGGCAGGTTCGTGTAGCTGAACACGCTCGGGTTCAACTGCGACCCCTTGTAGTACATGAAGCGCTGAAAGAGGTTGTGGTTGGGCAGAACCTGGTCGGCACGAATCGTTGCCGTGTCGGCATCGTCGCTGAAGTCGTTGACCGCCCGATAGTTGTTCGCGCCGGTGATGTTCGGGGCGGGGACGGTCGGCGCCAGCGTCGAGGCAAATTTCGAGAAGCGGCTTGAAGGAATGACGTTCCCGGGAAACGGCAGGCCGGTCAGCGGATCGGTGATCGCCGCGAGCCCGGAGAAGTTGCCGGCCAGCTGCTGCGGGTTCGGCACAATCGCGAACAACGTCTTTCCCGCTGTCGCTCTCAGCCCTTCATAGCCGCCAAAGAAGAAGAATTTGTCTCGCATCACCGGCCCACCGCCGGTGGCGCCAGCCTGCGTGCGATCGCCCGGTTTCTGACCGAAGTAGTTGGCCGACTCGGTGCCCGTGTTACGCACGTAGTCGTAGGCCGAGCCGTTGAACTGGTTCGAACCGGACTTGGTCACGATCGAAACAACGGCCTGCCCCTGGCCGTACTCCGTGGTGAACGAGTTTCGAAGGACGTTGACTTCCTGCACCGCGTCGAGCGGAGGGTTGAGCGACAGGTTGTTGAATCGCAGCGAGCGGACGTAGACGCCGTCGATGGCGTAGTTCGTGGAACTGTCGCGGCCGCCTTCGACGGTGACGTACTGACTGCGGCTGCTGCCGGCCGCGCCGAACTGCGTGCCTCGATTGAACGCCTGCGGCGTCACACCCGCCGACAGCGACGCGAACGACAGGAGTCCCCTGCCCGCGACCGGCAGGTCCTCGATCTGCTTCTGGCTGATGGTCTGGCTCACCGACGCGTTGGTGGTCTGGAGCAGCGGGGACATGCCGACGACGGTCACGTTTTCGGAGACGTTGGCGAGGCCCAACGCGATGGTCGGCCGGGCCACCTCTCCATTGCGGAGAATCAGTCCCTTGATTTCCGTCGTCGCGAAGCCCGAGAGCTCCACGCGAACGGTGTAGACCGCGGGCGGCAGGTTGGGAATCGAAAAACGGCCCTCGCCGTCAGTGTTCACCACGCGCTGCGCGTTGGTTCCCGTGTTGATCACGGTGACGGTCGCGCCGGGCATCGCGCCTTTGGTACTGTCGACGACCTGACCGACGATTCCGGAGGAAGCCGACTCCTGCGCCCGCGCTCCAGGCGCCAGCAACAACACGGCGAAGAGCATCACGCTTCCCAGCCTGCGCCTCATAGTGCCTCCTGTCAGAACATGTGAGCGCACTTGTAAGCCTCAGCCGGATCGCAGTCAAAACATTTTCGTTGGATGTCTGACGTTTGGTGCTGCGAAACGCGCGCGGTCGTGAAAGATCGCGGAACTTGGGTCAATTCTTTTCAAAATCACACATCCAACCCATTGGACCAGCCGCGTTCGCACTCGTGACGTTGCGAGACACGCAACGGAATTCCCGTTATTGCGTCCGCTGCGACTCATCCAGCCCGAAGCAATACAGCGTGCCGTCGTACGTCCCGATGTACACGCGGCCGTTCACGACGGTGAGCCCGTTGAAGTGGTTGAACGAGGTGATCTGCTCGCCGCTGTTGTACAGCTCGTCCCCGGTCTGTCCGTCGACGACGTACAGCGTGGCATGGGTGGACTTCGCGGCGCGGATGGACGAGTCGAAGTTCAGCCCGATGTCGGGCCACGACTGTTTCGTTTCCTCGCCGCTGCCGTAGCCGAAGACCATGCCGTTGGCAATCACGACCGGCTCGCCTCGCTTCATGTCGGCGGAGACCCAGACCGGCGCCAGGTCGTATTTCCCGTTCCGTTCGCGGAGCCTGAAGCCGCCGACGCCGCCCGCCATGACGGGACCGTGCGTCACCTCGAACTTGAACTTCGAGTGGACCGGGCCCCAGAACGGCGCGAGGATCCAGCGGTTGCCGACCGGGTCCTCCCACGTCGACATCGCGCCCCAGCTGCCGGCGTCCTGGAAGTCGACCTCTTCGTTGCAGAACAGCTCACTCTTATAGAGCGGCGTCTGGTTGTCGGCGCCGCCGGCCGACTGCGGATCGAGCAGGAAGACCCGGCACTCCTTGCCGGACGCGGCGATCAGCTCGCGGCCCTTGTAGGTGAACACCGTCGGCGTGTTGTTCGGATCGAGGTCGCGTTTGCGCAGCCATTCCCAGTTTTTGGGAGTGAAGTAACTCTTCAACTTCAGCTCGTCGCCGACCATGTGCACGCCGACCACACTGTTGCCGTAGCGCGGTGGATCGGACGTCAGGTCGTAGACGCCGTCGCCGGTCGTGAACCACGCCGTGCCGCTCGAGTCGATGGCGGCGCCGCGGCGCCCCCACGCGCCGCCGCTTCCCGCGTTGAAGGTCATCACCTTGTGACTGGGATCGTCGACGCGAACGGCCGCGATGCTGATGCCGGCGTAGGTGTTCGCCATCCAGAGCACGTTGCCGACCAGGTTGAGCGACCAGCCTTTGCCGATGTGGAACATGTAGGGAGGCACCAGGTCTGTTCCGTCGGCGGCGTTGATGGTGTGGAGCATGCCGTCGCCCGTCACGAAGTACACGGGCCTTCGCCCCTGCGCGTCGGCGGGACCGATGACGGGTGTATCGCTGCTTCCGCCGGGTCGAAGAAAGCCGAGGTGGGCCGGGTCGGGATTGGTGCTGACCGTCTGCGGGCCCGACCCCGGTGGCGGCGCGTACGTCCAATGCTTCTGCCACAGGATCGTGCCGGACTCGACGTCGAAGGCGTAGAGGTTGTCGGAGATGCCGTTGACAATCCCAACCTCGCGCAGGCCGTTCGCCGTGTTCAGACGCCCGATGATCAAGACGGGCATCAGCGAGTGCAGCGCCCGCACCTGGTTTCCCGTCTGAATCTTCCAGAGGACTTTCAGGTTCTTGACGTTCTTCTTCGTGAGGATCGTCTCGTTGCGCTGCCAGCCGGTGCGCTGGTTGTCGTTGCCGTCGGTCACCCAGTCGATCGGCGCCGGTCGACCGGACTGCGCTCGGACAGACAAGCCGCGCGCCCCAGAAGACACCGCAGCACAACAACGTCACCGAAGCAGCGTAGGCGATTGTTTTCATGTGGAGTCCCCTAGTGCTCGAGCGGGATACCGAATGCGTAGACGGTGCCGTCGTACGTCACGACGTAGACCTGTCCGTCGCCCGCCGACGGTCCCACGCCACGCACGAACGAAGAGATCGTGTTGCCGCTCGACCACAGCTCTTTGCCCGACGCCGCATCGAGCGCCCACAGGACAGCCGCCTTGCCGCGCTGTGCCCGCTGCGCCGCGGTGAGTTGCGAGTCGCCGGACCGAAATTCGCCGGTCGAGATCGCGAACACGACGCCGTTGACGACGGTCGGCGGCGCCGGCGACAGCATGTCGCGCGACGCCCAGACAGCCTGCAGACCCATCGTCCCGTTCTGATCGACGAGCTTGTAGGCGACGATGGCCCCGTTGGTGACCGGGCCGTTGGTCGAGCCGAACGCTCGTACCTGGACTCGGTGGTCCGGCGGCCGCGGCGAACACCCAGCGCGATCCGTCGGCGTTCTCCGACGTCGCCAGCGCGCCAGCCATGAAATCGCCTGCGCCGGTCGAATACGGCGCCGTCTTCGACAACGGCGTTCGATGATCCGCGCCTCCGAGCGATCGCGGCATCCAGCACGTACAACCTGCCGTCGGCGTTCGCCGCGACGATCAGGTCCTTGCCTTTGTAGTTGAAGGCGACGGGAGACGCGGTGAACGGCGTCGGACCGGGCGAAAACCAGTCCCTGGCGCTCAGTGTCTTCGGATCGAGCGCGACGATGGCGTTGGCGTCGTTGGACTCCCGGCGCGCCGCCGTCAGTCGCCACGTAGATGTTGCCGTCGGTGCCGAACGTGACGCCCGCGGTTCCCGCGACGCTTCCGCCTTTCGACTCCCAATGCGTCACCGTTTTCGCGTCGCTCCCGAGGTCGATGGCGTACACGCCGTTTGCCGCCGAACCGCAGCCGTCACGCGTCGCCACGTACATGGTGGTGTCGATCAGAATCGCTCCGGCCGCCTTCGCGTTGGGCGGCAGCAGCTTCACAGGCGGCGTCATGTCGTCGCCGGTCTGCGGATTCAGCGTGTGCAGGAGACCGCCGCTCGAGATGGCGTAGACGTTGGTGTTTCCACCGCGGCCGCCGCCACCGCCGCCGCCTGGCGCCGGCGCAGGCCCGCCGCGTCCCGCGGGCGGAGTCGTCTGGCCGAGCGGCGTCGCGCGGGTGATCGTCGTCATCGCGCCGGGGCAGGCGATGGTCCCGGGTCCGGCCGGCATCGTGTTCAGATGCCGTTTCCAGAACATCTTGTTCAGGTCGTAGTCGATCGAATAGACGTTGTCCGAGCTCCCGCCGACGAACGCCAGCGCCTTGAAGCCCTTGTAGGAAATGATGTTGGGGAGCAGCATCGGCTGCGTCAACGACTCCAGCTGCCTGGGCTGATTCTCGAGCTTCGCCTTCCAGAGCAGCTGAAAGCCCGGCTTCCGCATGCTGTCGCTCGAAATTCGCGGATCGGTCTTGACCCACGAGGTCCGCTGCGCGTCGCTGCCGGTCGTGGACCAACTGGGACCGCCTCGTCCCTGCGCCTGCGCGGCGCTCGCGGCCACCAGTACCGAGGGCGATCGTCAGGGCGATTGCACGGCCGGCGCTTCTCATCACCACAACAACTCCTTGGCGTTCACTTCTGTGCGAGTGCCTTCGCGATGGCCTGCTCCGCGAGCGGCGCCATCACCGCGTATCCCGCGTCGTTTGGCAGCACGCCGTCGCGCGTCAGCGGCATCCGGAAGTCGCGTCCTTCGGCGAGCGCCGCGTAGTAGTTGAGATACACCGCTCCGCTGCGCGTCGCGTACTCCCTGATCCAGCCGTTCAGGCCGATGATTTTTCCCTGCGGGCGCACGCTCGTCTGGTCCTTGAAGCAGTCGCAGACCGGTGTGACGGACGCCAGGACGACGCGGATGCCGTTTGCCTTCGCGAGTTCGGTCATCGACGTGATGTTGTCGCCGATCGTGCCCTCGCTCGCCGGGCCGAGGACGCCGGTCAAATCGTTGGTCCCGCCGAGGATGACGACCACCTGCGCTTTCAGCGCGATGACATCCTGTCGAAACCGCACCAGCATCTGCGCCGTCGTCTGTCCTGTCACGCCCCGATTGAGGTACGCCTTGCCGGGGAAGAACTTCGCGTCGCCCTGGCCCCACAACTCGGTAATCTGATCGCCGAGAAAAACGACACGCGGCTCGCCTGCGCGGGGCGGCGTCAGCTCGCTGTTGTCGCTGCCGTACCGGGTCAACCCGGCCCAGTCGCTCACCAGCCGCCGATACCTCGCCAGCTCCTGTTCGAGCGCGCCCCTCGACGTCGAATCGGGTGGCGGCTGGGCCGTCATGGAGCCGGCCAGGACGGCGACGCCGAGCAGCACGATGGCGCTGGCTCTTCGCATGAATCGAACACGTTTGTAGGTCGCGGCGCGGGCCGAGTCAAACGCTTTCAGCGGCGCGCAGGCGTTTGGCAGACTGAAACAGCCCGACGCGTCGCGCGATGCCGTTAAAGCACCGGGAAGTCCGTTGAAACGGCGTAGATACCGGGCCGACCCGGCTGAGCCGGCCGAAGCCGGAGCGTGAAGGACGGCAAGAGCGTTTTGCTGAGCAAAACAAATACTGGCGCGCAGGACGGTTCGCGGGCAGAATCGCGGACGAAATCCTGATGTCCACGGTCGCACCTATCGACACGACGAGGCGGTCGTCATGAATAGCGAAGAATCCGTGCGGGACCCGTACCTGGTCAAGTCGGTCGTCCACGCGTCCCGGCTGCTGTCGGCCTTTCGATCGTCCGGCGAAGCCCTCCCGCTCCGTGAGATCGCGAGCCGAAGCGGTTTGCCGAAGAGCATGGCGTTCCGGCTGCTGTACACCCTCGAGCGATGCGGAATGGTCGACAAGGTCGGAGAAAACCTCTACCGATGTTCGCTGCGGCCCTTCAAACAGAAGCTGTACAGACTGGGCTATGCGGCGCAGGGCACCGACTATACGTTTTCCAAAGAGGTCTCCCTGAGCCTCGAGCGAGCCGCGGCGGCCGAAGGAGTCGAGCTCATCTCGCTGGACAATCGCTACAGCCCGAAAATCGCGCAGCGCAACGCCGACATTCTCGTGCGCGAGAAAGTCGACCTGGTGATCGAGTTCCAGACCGACGAGCATGTCGCGCCAATCGTGGCGGCCAAGTACCGCGAGGCGAACATCCCGCTCATTGCCATCGAGGTGCCGCACCCGGGGGCGACCTACTTCGGCGCCAACAACTACGAGGCCGGCCTGATCGGCGGCCGGTATCTGGGACGCTGGGCAAAACAGCACTGGCACGGCGACGTCGACGAGATCGTGCTGATCACCCTTGCGCGAGCCGGCAGTCTTCCGAAAATGCGGCTGACCGGCATGCTGGTCGGCATGAAGGAGGTGTTCCCGCAGCTCGAGCACTGCAAGGAGACGCAGCTGGATGGGGACGGAAAGCTCGGCGACAGCTTCGAAGCGATGCGTCGTCACCTGCGCTACACCAAGGCGCGCCGATCGCTCGTCGGCGCGATCAACGATCCCAGCGCGCTGGGGGCGCTGCGAGCGTTTCAGGAAGCGGGCAGGACCGACTGGGTGCGCGATCATGGGCCACAACGCCTCGCCCGAGGGGCGGGCCGAACTGCGCGAACCTGGAACGCGCCTGGTCGGGTCGGTGGCGTACTTTCCGGAGAAGTACGGCGCCGAGATTGTGGCCGTCGCCCTCGACATTCTCCACCGGCGCGCGGTGCCGCCCGCCGTGTTCGTGAAGCATCAGCTCGTGACGCCCGAGAACGTGAACCACATCTACCCGAACGACGAGCTGATGATGGCCGGAGGGCTGTCAGCGGCTGATGTTCTCTGTCGCTCTTCGCGACCTCCGCGGTTTCTTCTTATCGAAGAAACGCATCCGGAAGGCCGCCGTCCACCGGGATGACGTGGCCGGTCGTCTTCGCGCTGGCGTCGCCGGCGAGCCAGCAGATCGCGTTCGCGCAATCCTGCGGCAGGATCGGCAGGCGCGTGACCGTCCGGCGCGCGTAGAACGCCGCGAGCTTCGACCTCAGCGCTTCGGTCGCCTCGTCGTCGGCGTGCGGGATGTCGTATTTCTTCAGCGCGACGATCACGCGGTCGCGCGGGAACATCGACGATCCGGCAATCACTGTCGCAGGCGCGATGCCGTTCACGCGCACCATCGGGCCCAGGCCAATCGCGAGCTCCCGGATCAAGTGGTTGAGGGCGGCCTTGCTCACGTCGTACGCCTCGCTGCCGCTCTTGGGCACGATCGCGTTGGCCGAGCTCGTGAGCACCATCGCCGCCGGCAGGTTCTGCGCCTTCAGGACGCGCGCCGCCTCGTCGGCCAGCAGGAAGTTGCCGGTGACGTTCAGGTGCAGCGTCCTCGCCCAGACGGGCTCCGCGGAAGCGGCGGATGGATCCGGCGTCGGATAGATCGCCGCGGTATTGATCACGACGTCCACGCCGCCGAACGCCAGAATCGTGGCCCGCACGGCCGCGGCGATGCTCTCGCGCGACGAGAGATCGAGCGCTGCCGCCATGCCCATTTCCGACGACGACAGCTTCGCGGCGTCGGCCCACGCCGACTCGGCGTTCGCGACATTCAGGTCGGCGACGACGACGTGCGCGCCTCGCTGGGCCAGCAGGAGCGCAACCTCACGGCCGATGCCGCTGCCGCCACCCACCACGAGCGCGACCTTCCGGCTGAACTCGCGCTCCGCCGGCATCCGCTGCAGCTTCGCCTCTTCGAGCGCCCAGGTACTCGATGCGGAACGCCTCGCGTTCTCGGCAGCGCGACGTAGTTGTGAAAGCTCTTGAACGCGTGCGCCTGCTCGGCCCGGCGCGCCTGGGGCAGCGCGTCCAGGTTCGTCGCGCTCTCCTCGAGCGCCGTCGCGCCGGCCATCACGTGCACGGCGTTGACGAAGAACTCCGTGGTAATCCTGGCTTCGCGCTTGTCCTTGCCGAAGCCGAACACGCCGAGTCCCGGAATCACGACGACGGAAGGGTTCGAGTCGCGCAGCGGCGGCGAATCGGCCTGCGCGCACGATTGGTAGTACGCGACGTACTCGTCGCGATACGGCCCAATCTGCTCGCCGATCCGCTGCTGAAGCCGCTCCGCCTGCTCGTCCGCCGGATTCCACGGCACGAACATCGGACAGATGCGCGTCCGCAGGAAATGATCCGGACAGCTCGTCCCCATCCGGCACAGATCGGCGGCCCAGCGGGAATTGGCGAACGTCAGCGCGGCGTCGGACGTGTTGAAGTGCGCGATGACGCGGCGGTTCGACGAAACAACGCCGCGCAGGTGTGGCAGAACGGCGGATGCAACCGCGTCGCGATCCACGGTCGTCGTCACGACCGCGCCGCCGAAGAGCGGCCGGCCCGACGCTCGCGCGTGATCCTCGACGAACTCACCCATCTGATCGATCGTCCTGATGCTGTTCAGATAACACTCGTGCTGCGTGTCGCCCCACGTGAACAGGCCGTGGCTGCCGAGGAGAATGCCCTCGCATCCGGGATGCTCCTCGACGGCGCGGCGCAGCATCATGCCCAGCTCGAAGCCCGGGCGCTGCCACGGTATCCACACAAGGCGCCGGCCGTAGCGGGTGTTGAACTCCGCGAGCTTGGCGGCGCCGTTGGCGCTGGCCGCCAGCGCGATGCACCAGTCCGGATGCAGATGGTCGACGTGGGCGAACGGCAGGAACGCGTGGAGCGGCGTGTCGATCGAGGCCGCCACCTTGTTCTCTCCGAACGCGCACAGCGGATACAGCGCGACCATCTCGTCTTCGTGCGCTTCGCCGCGATAGCGCGCGATCAGCTGCTCGAGCTTGTCGAGGTACAGGAGCGCGAAGCCCGAGGCGCCGATCGATCGCAGATCGCCGCCGCTGCCCTTCACCGCCAGCACGCGCGCCGGCGCGCCGGTCAGAGGATCCGGCTGCGTGAACTTCGAGCTCGTGTTCCCGCCGCCGAAGTTCGTGATGCGCAGGTCGGCGCCCAGCAGGTTCGACCGGTATCGCAGCAGATCGAGCGGGCGCGCCGCCAGGTTGACGGCTTCCCCATCGTCCCAGAGGTTCTGCAGGTACTTGGTCGTCATCGAAGCGGTATCAGGCACAGGAAAACTCCACGTATTGCTGGAACCGGCGGTATTCCGCGTCCCATCGGTCCGCGTCGATCGGTTCGAACCGTTCGACCGGAAACGATCGATCGATGACCGCGCGCGCCTCGGCCAGCGACCCGACAGCGCCGGTGGCCATCATCTGCAGGCCGATGTTGCCGAGCGCGGTCGCCTCCGCGGGGCCGGCAATCACCGCGCGGCCCGTGGCATCGGCGGTCCATTGCTTGAGCAAACGGTTGCGCGATCCGCCGCCGACGATGCGAATCTCGTTGAAGCGGTGGCCGGCGAGCTCCTCGAGCGACTCCAGCACCGCCCGGTACTTGAATGCCAGGCTCTCCAGAATCGCGCGCACGAACGCTTTCGGCGCGTCAGGTTCGGGCTGGCCGGTCGCGCGGCAGTACTCCACGATGGTGGCGGGCATGTTGGTCGGGTTCAGGAACGGCGGATAGTCCGGATCGATGAGCGATCGAAACGCCTCCCGCTCGTCGGCGGCGCCGGCGACCAGCGCGTCGTACGGCAGATCGAGGCCTTCCGATTTCCAGTGCCGCCGGCACGCCTGGAGCAGCCACAGGCCGCCGATGTTCTTCAGCAGGCGTGTCGTACCGCAGACGCCGCCTTCGTTGGTGAAGTTGAGCTCGAGCGCTCTCGAGGTGATGAGCGGCTCGCTCAACTCCGTCCCCAGCAGCGACCACGTCCCCGAGCTCAGGAACGCGGTGTTGCCGGACGCCGACACCGACGCCACTGCCGACGCCGTGTCGTGGCAGGCCGGCACGACGACGGGCGTTCCCGCGTGAGCCGCCGACACGCTCGATTGGAGCAGGCCGACAGTCGTCCCTGCCTCGACGAGCGGCTGCAGCAACCGTGACGGCAGCCCGATCTCGTCGAGCATGCGAGTGGCCCAGGTCCGCGTTCGCGCGTCGATGCTCTGCGTCGTCGTCGCCACCGTGTACTCGGAGGTCAACGTGCCCGTGAGCCAGTAGTTGAACAGATCGGGGATGGTGACGAGGGCGCGCGCGGCATCGACGAGGTCCGGCGTCTCGCGGCAGGCGGCGAAGAGCTGATAGATCGTATTGAAAGGCAGGAACTGGATGCCCGTCACACCGTAGATGCGTTCGCGGCTCACGCGCTCGAACACCGCTTCCATGGCGCCCGTGGTCCGCCGGTCGCGATAGTGATACGGATTCTCGAGCAGGTTTCCCCGCTCGCCGAGAAGCGCGTAGTCCACGCCCCAGCTGTCGACGCCGATGCTCTCGAGCCCGACGCCGCCGAGGCCCTCGATGGCGCATCGCATCTCCCGCCACAGGTGGAGAATGTCCCATTGCAGCGAGCCGTTCAGGCGCACCGGCTCGTTCGAGAAACGGTGGATCTCGCGCAAGCCGAGGATGTCGTGCTCCAGCGTCGCGACCATCGCGCGGCCGCTTTCGGCGCCGAGATCGAACGCGAGGAAACGGGCGGTCACGGTTTCACAGCGATTTGAGCCAGATGTTGCGGAACTCCACCGTCATGGGCGGGCCCACGTGCATCTGAAATCCAATCAGCCCGCCGAGTTGACGGTTCGGCAGGTCGTCGTCCACGACCATGCTCATGACGGCGCCATTGAGGATCTGGACGATCGAACTCCCGCGCGCAATCAGGTGAACCTGGTTCCAGTCGCCGGTCTTGATGAGCGCCTTCAGTTCGTCCGGCGTCTGCTGGAGATTCCCGATCACCCGCGGAGGGGCGCCGTTCGGGATGTACGTGGCCTGGCCGCGCATCGCCAGAAATCCACGGCCGCGCTCTTCGTAGATCTGGCCGGTGTACTGATTGTCGGCGTCGATGTCCGCCTGATACCCCTTCATCACCCACTTGCCGATCTCCGGGCCCGGCGGCAGCTGGACGCTGCGGATCTGGATCCCGCTGTTGGTCGCGCTGAGGCGATACTCGACCTTCAACTCGAAGTCTTTCGGAGCGCCGCCGCGCCAGATCAGGAATGTGTTCTGCTTGACCGGATTCTGGCTCGTGCTCTGACCGGTCAACGCGCCGTTGGCCACGCGCCAGAACGCCGGATCGCCCTCCCAGCCTTTCATGGACGATCCGTCGAAGATCGACTCGAACCCGGCGTGGTCCGCCATCGCGAGCGGTTCAGGGCGCACGGGCTGCCCCGCGCCCCCGCGCCCCTGCGACGTCGACGCCGATTGCACCGTCAGAGCGGCAGTCATCACAACGACGCAGGCGACGAGATGTTTCATGATGGACCTACAGTGTCTTCAGGTAGATGTGCCGGAACACGACGCGCGACGCGTCTGGAGTCCCTTCGAGCTGCACACCGAGCAGCCCTTCGAACGCGCGCACGCTCGTGTCGTCGTCGATGAGGATCGCCATGACGTGACCGTTCAGCACGTGGATCAGCGTGTTGCCGCGGGCAATCAGATGCACCTGGTTCCAGTCGCCGATCTTCATGTACCCCTTCAGCTCGTCGGCATCGCCGAGCCTGCTGAGGAGCCGCGGCTTCTGGCCATTCTGTGTGTGGACCACGTCGCCCCGCCAGGCGACGATCCCGCGGCCGGTGAATCCCTCGTACAGCTGCCCGGTGAAGCGGCCCACGAAGTCGAGATCGAACTGGTAGCCGCCCAGCAGCCATTTGCTTTGCGGACGCGGTGGAGGCGCGCCCGGCCGTCCGCCTCCAGGAGCGGTCTGTCCCGGCGGCGGAAGTCCTCTGCCGGGTGACGGCTCGAAGCTGCGGGTACTGGATGCCGCTGTTCGTGCCGGGACCATCGAGACGGACTTCCAGCTTCAGCTCGAAGTCCTTCACCTTGCCGCCGCGCCAGATCAGGTGTGTCTGTGGATTGGGCAGCGGCTTCTGCGGCGTCCCCTCGGCAATCAGTTCGTCGCCCTCGACGCGCCACACGCTCGTGTCGCCATCCCAGTTCTTCAGCGTTCCGTCGAAGATCGATTGCCAGCCGTCGTGGCTCTCGAAGTCAATCGGTTCGGGATGAGTGAAGCCGCCGCCGCGGCCCTGGCCCGGGGGTTGAGCGCCAGCCGGCGCGCCGCCGCGCGGCGGTGCCTGTGCGAGCAGCGTGGCGGATATCGCGAATGCCCCCGCCAGAGCCAGACGACCTCTCAACATCCGCGCTCCCTTCCTACGTCACTTTCACGTGCGACGCGGGCGTTTCCCACTGCCGGGTCTTCGCCGACTGCAACACGGCGTCGGTCACGCAGTCGGTGGCGAGGCCGTCGCGAAACGTCGGCGCCGTCTCCTGGTTGTTGCCGATGCCGGTCAGGAAGTCGGCGAACTGATGAATGAACGTGTGCTCGTACCCGATCTGCAACCCCGGCACCCACCAATGCTTCATGTAGGGATGGTCGCTGTCGGTGACGTGGATGCTGCGCCAGCCGCGGGTCCGGCCTTCGTCGCGATGGTCGAACCACTGCAGCCGATGCAGATCGTGCAGGTCCCATCGCGCCGAGGCATCGGCGCCGTTGATCTCCAGCGTGTAGAGCGCCTTGTGACCGCGCGCATACCGCGTGGCCTCGAACAGCGCCAGCGATCCGTTCTCGAAACGCCCCAGAAACGCGCTCGCATCGTCGATGCCGACCGGCGTCATCCTGCCGGTGAGCGTGTGCGTGCGCTCCTTGACGAACGTCTCGGTCATCGCGGTCACTTCCGCAATCGAGCCGTTCAACCACAGGGCCGTGTCGATGCAGTGCGCGAGCAGATCGCCGGTGACGCCGCTGCCGGCCACTCCGACGTCCAGGCGCCACAGTCCCTCGCCGCCCTGCGGCAGGTCCTGCGAGATCGTCCAGTCCTGGAGAAACTGCGCGCGATAGTGAAAGATGCGCCCAAGCCTGCCCTCGTCGATCAGCGACTTGAGCAGCACGACCGCGGGGACGCGGCGGTAGTTGTACCAGACCATGTTGGCGACGCCGGCCGCCTC
This sequence comes from uncultured Acidobacteriota bacterium, assembly GCA_963794305.1. Taxonomy (GTDB): domain Bacteria; phylum Acidobacteriota; class Vicinamibacteria; order Vicinamibacterales; family CAVVIG01; genus CAVQFC01. The sequence continues at coordinate 297,029 of CAWCDQ010000032.1, forward strand.
GACCGCCGACACCATCGCCCGCGCTTCAGCCGCGTTGCGGCCGAGCGGCTTTTCACAGGCGACCATCTTGCCGGCGCGAGCAGCGGCGATGGCAATCTCCGCATGCGTGTCGTTGGGGCTCGCAATGTCGATCACATCGATGTCCGAGCGCTCGACCACGGCGCGCCAGTCGGTTTCGATCGATTGATAGCCCCATGTGTCGGCAAAGGCCCGCACGCGGTCGGCATTGCGTGCCGCGACCGCGCGCAGCACCGGCTCGAACGGCAGGTCGAAGAAGCGCGGCGCCTGCAGGAACGCGTTGCTGTGCGTCCGGCCCATGAAGCCGTAGCCGATCAGCCCGATGTTGAGCGGTCTCTTGACCATGGTCAGTCCCAGCCGTGGGCGTTGCGAACCGCGATCATGGTGCGAAGCACCGAAGTCCACGTGTCCGGCCGCATCATGGTTTCGTTCGGAAACATGCAGCCGTCCCAGCAGATGTGCGCAAAGGCGCGGGTCGGCTGCCCGTCGTCGTCGCGCATCCAGAATCCGGCGTGGCGGGCGACGTCGAGCTTGCCGTTTGGATCGTCGGGAAGACAGTGACGCCCGGTCTTGTCGTGCGATCCCGAACCCTTCACGGTGGCGTCGTTCTGGGCGACGTGAAAATCGATCGTCCAGGGCCTCAAGGCTTGCGTCATCGTCTTCAATGCGGAGTCGAGCGCTTCCGCGCTCTTCCAATCGAACGCGTCGGGCAGAAGGCGATCCTCCGGAGCGTTGTACCCGAGCGTGAAGAGCAGCGTGTGCGCCATGTCGGCCTGGAAACCGAGCGTGCCGGGCCGGTCCACGGTTTCGAGCAACTCGACGTTGTGTTTCCAGCTGTGCATGCCGCCCCAGCAGATTTCGCCTTCGGCCGCGAGCCGCTCGCCGAACGCGTCCGCCACCGTGCACGCCTCGCGGAACGTGTCGGCGATTCTCTTCGTGTTGCCGTGCGGATCCTTCGCCCACTCCGAAGGGCTCGCCGCCGAATCGATGCGAATCACACCCGACCGGCGAATCCCGACCTCACGCAGCGTCTTGCCGATTTCGCAGGCCTTCCGGACCTGCGTCACGAACTGCTGCCGTTCGGTGGAGGTGCCCATCGCGGAGCCGCCGCCGGTCGGCGGCCACACCGGCGCCACCAGCGAGCCGACGGCCAGATGTCTGGCGCGGATTCGATCGGCAAGGCGCTTCACCTCGTCGGCGCTCGAGTCGATGCTCACATGCGGATCGAACAGAAACAGGTCGACGCCATCGAACTTCACGCCGTCGACAGAGGTGTTCGCGGTGAGATCGAGCATCGTGTCGAGGTCGATCGGCGGTTCCGAATCGGGCCCTTTGCCGACCAGACCCGGCCACATCGCGTTGTGGAGGGCAGGAAACTTATGAGATGTCATCAGCGCCGTAGCCCCTCTGCATCCGGGTTGCCCGGACCAAAGTGTTTGAGGATCACGAGCGGATCCGAGTGGCTCGCGTTTTCGATCCGCACTCCGGCCCGCGCCGCGTCGCTGGTGACGAACAGCTCGTCCTCGGTCATCTGTCCGAACCGGATCATCGACGGCGTCGACACGTGGTGGGCGCCGAACGTGCCGTGGCCCTGGGTGAGGATCAAGCCGTACGCCGCGGCATCGCGGACCGTGACGGTGCGCCGCGGAAGGACCGTCAACTCCTTCGCCGAATAGTGCGGCGTGCCATAGCAGACCCACGATTCACGGTAACCCTCCGGCTCGGTCTCGGCAGCCGGTCGAACAGGTGTCGGGAACACGCGATTCCTGCTCGCAAACTGCGGGTTCACGTTCGCGTCCCAGTCCAGCATCGACACGATGTAGTCGAGATCGTGATGGTGCTCCTCCGGCACATCTTTCGTGAGCAGGCTCCAGTCGATGATGCGGCCTTCCACCTCCGACTGAAACATGGCGAAGACGTCGCTGTTGACCTGCGGTTCGTAGGTGACCAGCGAGCCGGGCGCATGGAGGATGCCGGGATCGATTTGCCAGCCCGTGCCGGGCTGGAGCCGGAAGGCGCGGGAGAGAAAGAGGATCCCGTTGTCGCCCTTGTTCCAGTTCTCGAGGCACCGCCGCACATCGGCCTTCGTCGTGCCGGGCTCGAGCCCCATGAACGTGTACGGAAAATCGTTGTCGAGCTGGTTGTACTGCGGCGGGAAGTAGTAGGCCTCCGGCTTTCCGCGCCGGCCGACGCGCGCGGCGTCGGCGTCGTTCTGGTGCATGTGATGCGGAATCGGCCCCATGTTGTCGAAGAACTTGCAGAGCAGGTTCCAGCCGCCGTCGCGCTGCATCACGGCGGATCCGATCAGCAGATCGCCTGCGGCTTCCACCGCATCCTTGAAGAGAAAGCGGGTACCGTCTTCGAGCCTGACGTAGCTCAGACCTTCGTCGGCAGGCGTACCGGGCCCGTTATCGGCGTTCGTGGTTGACGAGAACCAGCGTTCGTTGATGCCGCCGCGGTGCGCTCCGAGCGCGTAGAGGTCGTCCGGATGCAGTTTGAGCCGGCGTCCCGGCAGCATGAACGTACGCGGCACCCATGCCGGTTCGAGCCGGAGAACGCCCGAGCCGGCGTCGATCGCCGTTTGAACCGTGGAGCGATTGACCATGCGTGGGGCCTCCGCCGCCGAAACGCGCCTCTGCGCGAGACGATACTCGTGGTGCCACGGCGGCGGCAAGCGGCGCGCTGCCACGTCCGCCCATTTCACTCTGAAAGATGGTGATCCAATCGCTCACGAACAGGGAATTCGCTGAGAACCGGTCCAATTGACACAAGATTCGGTCCAGCGGCGAGGTGGTCACACCAATTGCGATCGCGAGCGGGCGTTGCGCGATGCAAAACGAGCCGGCGTGCGGCTAGAAGACGATCCTCGCCTTCTGCGGCCTCGACCTTTCCGCCGTCGAGTCCGGGCACTTTCTTCAGATCGTCGAGGGTCTTGTAGTCCCCATTCGCCTGGCGATACGCGACGATCGCTTCGGCCACGCCGGCCGGCACGTCGAGCACGCTCTCGAGATCCCTGGCGCCCGCCTTGTTGATCCTGATCGGCGAGAAGTGCATCGCCAGGTACGTGAGAATCTGATCGAATTCCTTGTCGGTCGCTTCGGCGCCGAACCGCGACATCTGATCGATGACGTCGGACCACTCCTGTCGCGTGCGCAACGTCTGAATCACGCTCTCGGCAGAGTGACAGTTGCTGCACACCTTCAGCAGCGGCGCTTTGCCCGTCGCTTCGGGAAACGGGTCCTGCGCGGCAGTGGTGGTCGCGGCGGGCTGTTGCGCAGCGATCGCCAGCACCATGAAGGGAAACAGCAGCGCTGCGAGCACGAGGCGGGGCATGGCCGCATGATACCCATGAAGCGGGCAAAAAACGAACAACGGCATAATGTCGGGCCATGTCGCTCCAACACCGATACCGCGGCCGGCGTGCCGCTTCTATCGAGAACGACGACCTGCGCGTGACGGTCCTCGATGAAGGCGGCCACATCGCGGAGATGCTCGACAAGAAAACAGGAATCAACCCGCTGTGGACGCCGCCGTGGACGTCGATCGAGCCGTCCGAATACGACGAGGCCACGCACCATGAATACGGAGCGGGCACGGACGCGAGGCTGCTCGCGGGCATCATGGGACACAACCTGTGCGTCGACATCTTCGGCGGGCCCTCGGATGAGGAGGCGGCGGCTGGACTGACACCGCACGGAGAAGCGTCCATTGTGCCGTGGGACGTCGAGGTCGACGGCGCGTCGGTGTCGATGCGCGCCCGGCTACCCCTCGCAGGCCTGCGAATCGAGCGCCGCATCGACCTCCACGCCAGGTCCGTGAGGATCCAGGAATCTGTCGAGAACATGACCGCGTGCGATCGGCCCATCGGCTGGACCGAGCACGTCACGCTTGGACCGCCGTTTCTCCGAAAGGGACTCACCCAATTCCGCGCGTCGGCGACGCGGTCACAGGTGATCGAGCACGGCTTCGGCGCAGACGACTACCTGATCGCCGGCTCGGCATTCGACTGGCCGTATGCGCCGCGCATCGACGGCGGCACCGCCGATCTTCGGCAATTCACCGGCGCCGAGGCGTCCAGCGCCTACACGGCGCACCTCATGGACCCGGCAATCGTCGACGCCTTTTTCGTGGCGTTTTGCCCGGCAACGCGCCTCGCGTTCGGCTACGTGTGGTCGCGCGTCGATTTTCCGTGGCTCGGCATCTGGGAGGAGAACCATAGCCGGCGAGGCGCGCCATGGAACGCCGGCACGTTGACGCGCGGCATGGAATTCGGCGTCTCGCCGATGCCGGAAACGCGCCGCGCGATGATCGACCGCGGACGACTCTTCGATGTCCCGACTTACCGATGGATCCCCGCGAAGCGACCTGTGAAGGTCGAGTACTGGGCCGTTTTCATGGACGCCGACACCGTTCCCGAGCGGCTCGTGCGTCCCTGGCGCGCGAGCGAATGAAGCCTTCCCGCTACCGGCAATCACCAATCAGGGAACCGGTGCGCACTTGAACTTCGCCGCGAGCGCCTCCGTCTGGCGCGCGAGGATGCCCGTATCGTTGCCTACGCCGACGAAGAGGCAGCCGAGCTCGAGCCAGTGCCGGGCGTCGGCTTCGACGGGCGCGAGGATGCCGGCGCATTTGCCGGTCGCGCGGATCCGCCGAATCGCGCGCTCGATCTCGCCGCGCACGTCGGGATGACCGTTGTCCCCGAGGTGCCCCATGCTGGCGGCAAGGTCGCTGGGTCCGATGAACACGCCGTCCACGCCGTCGACTGCGGCAATCGCCTCGACATTCGCGATCGCCTCCGGCGTCTCGACCTGCACGATGACGCAGATCTCGTCGTGCGCCCGGTGCAGGTAGTCCTTCGCGCGCCCGTACCGATTCGCGCGAATCGTCGTCGCCACGCCGCGGACGCCCTGGGGTGGATACCGCGTCGCCGCAACCGCCAGGCGCGCCTCGTCGGCACTCTGCACGAACGGCACGAGCAGGCTCTGCACGCCGATGTCGAGCAGACGCTTGAACAGCACCGCGTCGTTCCAGTACGGGCGAACCACTGCGCTGGCAGCGCTCCCCTGCATCGCCTGCAGTTGACGAAGCACGCTGGTCACATCGTTGGGCGCATGCTCGGTGTCGAGCAACACCCAGTCGAACCCGGAGCCCGCCACGACCTCGGCGGCCACCGGGCTCGTGAGCGTGCTCCACAGGCCGATCTGGGGCTGGCCGTCGCGCAGTGCGCGTTTGAGCCGGTTGACTGGCACGTCCACGTTCAGCCTCCGCGATGCGGGTCGGCGATGGGTTTCCGGAACCGCGTCATGCCGGCCCCGCGCCCTGGGTGTTCACATACACCGCGTAGAGCGACTGGCTCGCGGCCATGAACAGGCGGTTGCGCTTCGGGCCGCCGAAACAGATGTTCGCGCAGACTTCGGGCAGACGGATGCGTCCGATCAGCTTCCCCTGCGGCGTCCACACCGTCACGCCGTTGTAGCCGACCGCCCGGCCTGCGTTGCTCGAGCACCACACGTTGCCGTCAACATCGCAGCGCACGCCGTCGGGCCCGCACTTCACGCCGTCGATCATGAAATCGGCGAAGCGCCTGGGATTGGACACCGATCCGTCGGCATTCACATCGAGCACGAACATGTCGCCGTTGCCGCCGGGACCGGTGTCGCCAGGTCCTTTGCCGGTGCTGACGACATACAGCTTCTTGTAGTCGGGAGAAAACGCGAGGCCGTTCGGATCGGGCACCTGCTGTTCGGTCACGACGAGCGTGACCTTGCCGCTCTTGTCCGCGCGGTAGACCGACGTCGGCAGTTCGCGAGGCCCCGGCTGACCCTCGTACAAGCTTCGTCCGTACGGCGGATCGGTGAACCAGTAGCTGCCGTCGCGATGCGCCACCACGTCGTTCGGCGAGTTGAGCCGTTTGCCGTTGTACGCGTCGGCAATGACGGTCGTCGTCCCGTCGTGCTCGTAGCGGACCACGCGCCGTGTGAGGTGCTCGCACGAGAGCTGGCGCCCCTCGAAATCGAACGTGTTGCCGTTCGAGTTGTTCGACGGGTGCCGGAAGACGGTCACCCGGGTATCGTCTTCAAGCCATCGCAGCTGCCGGTTGTTCGGGATGTCGCTCCAGACGAGATACTGCCCCTGCCCCGACCACGCCGGCCCCTCGCACCACAACCCGCCGATCCACAGCCGCGTGATCGCCGAGTTGCTCAGGATGTACCTGTTGAACAGCGGATCCACCGTCACGACGTCCGGATCGGTGAAGTAGGTGGTCGGCGGCGCGTTGGGCCCGAAGTCGCGCGGCGGCGTGGTCACGGTACTTGGCGGGCCGGGAGGAGCCTGCGGCGTTTGTGCGGCGGCAAGGCCACTGAGTCCGGCAGCGGCGCCCGCCGCCCCGAGCGCTTCAACGAACCGGCGGCGTGTCAGCATAGATGGCTTCCTGTATGACGGCGACCGCACGGCCGGCGCGGCCGTCGACCGCCGGATCGCGATCGTTCAGTACGGCGTCCACGAACTCCTCGACGAGCGGAACGTGGACATTCGCGGCGGACGGATGCGATTCGACGCGCTCCTCCTCGCCAATCCGCAGCGTGAAGTCGCCGGCATTCAGCGATGCCGCGCGAATCGATCCGCGGCTGCCGAGGATCTCGAGCGTATCCCGGCGATCGGCGGCGGCGTTGGTGACCGCGACCAGCGCGCACGCGCCGCTCTCGAACTGCAGCAGCGTCGCGGCGGTGTCTTCCACTGCCCGGTCGAGCGCAGCGTTCGTCACCACGCTCCTGACGCTCGCGGTCGGACCGAGCAGATGCAGCAGGACCTCGATGCGATGGCAGCCGAAGTCGGCCATCGGACCGCCGCCGCTCTGAGACGGCTGCACCAGCCAGTGGCGCGGATCGCCCGGCGCGGGATCGAACGGCTCGGACGCAATCATCTGCGCGAACACCGGCTGGCCTATCGCGCCCGAAGCGATCAACTGGCGGATGCGAATCACGGCCGGGTAGAAGTGACGGTAGTACGCAATCCCGAGCCTGACACCCGAGTCGCGGCATGCGGCCATCATCCGGTCGCACTCCGCGACATTCATCGCCATCGGCTTTTCGCAGAGCACGTGCTTGCCCGCTTCAGCCGCGGCGATGGTCTGTTCCGCGTGCAGATGGACCGGCGTCGCCACATACACCGCGTCGATCTCGTCGTCCTTCACGAGATCGCGCCAGTCGGCATACCAGCGGCGCGCGCCGACCTCATGCGCGAACGCTTCGACACGATCCGCGCTGGCGCGACTGACAGCCGCAAGCTCGCACCCGCGGCCGTGTCGCAGCGCCTCACCGACGCGTTTGCGGACGATGTCGCCCGCGCCAATCAGGCCCCAGCGCACTCGAGCCAGGGTTCCAGCGTTCAGGGTTCAGGGTTCAAGGTTCGGGTTCTGGGTGCTCGGGTTCTGGGTTCAGAGTTCAGCGTTCAGATCGAACGCTGAACCCTGAACCGAACCTGAACCCTGAACCCTGAACCCTGAACCCGTCCTGATTAGAACTTCAGCTTGATCGCAAGCTGAATCTGACGCTCGGTCGTGCCGCAGGTGGCGCACGACGGGCTCGCCACGATGGACGAGATCGTGCCGAACGCCGCGTTGCCCAACTGGCCGTTGGGATTGTTGAACTGCACCCAGTTGAACAGGTTGAACACCTCCAGCCGCAGTTCGGAGTTGACGCCTCCGAACCTGGTGTTCTTGATGACCGACAGGTCGATGTTCTTCAGCCCCGGCCCGCGAACGCTGTTCCGCCCGGTGTTGCCGAAGGTGCCGGTCGTGTCGGCGACCTGCTGGAAGCAGGCGGTGTTGAAGAACTGGTTGATGTTCGTGCCGGACAGCACCGGGTCGCAGATCTGGTTCGGCCGGTTGTTGGTGATGCCGGTCGACAGCATGCTCTGCGCCTGCGTGATCTGGAACGGAATCCCCGAACGCAGATACAGGATGCCGCTGACCTGCCAGCCGCCCCACTTGCTGTCCTCGCCCCACGGCAGCTCGTAGATCCAGTTCGAGCTGAACGTGTGGGTGACGTCGTAGTCGGCCGGGCCGCGGTTGTATTCCGGATCGAAGATGTTGGTCAGCGTCACCGTGCCGTCGTTGTCGGAGTTCAGGTCGATGGCGCGGCCGAAGGTGTACGAGTTCATGAACGAGAAGTGGTTGGCCGACCGGCGCTGGAACTTCATCTGCAGGCCGTTGTATTCGACGTAACCGGTGCTCGACAACGCGCCGACCGTCCGGAGCGCCGGATCCAGCGTCGCGAACGGACGGTTGACGTTCTGGTCCGTCACGCCGACGGTCGGCGGCGCCTGGTTCAGATCGGTCTTGAGCGCCGCGTTCACGGTCCGCGAGCCCGAGTACGCCGCCTCCAGCATGTAGTTGGTGGCGATCTGCCGCTGCATGTTCACGTTGAAGTTGTGCGCGTGCGCGTCGCGGAAATCGACGAGGAACGCCGATCGGGTGGATCCGCCGGGCGGCACGTTCGGGTTCACTCCCGGAGGCGCCGGGAGCCCGTTCGACAGGATGATGTTGGTGCCGAAGTTCGTGGTGTTCGCCTGCGCCTGGAGGAACGGCTGATTCTGCGCCTTCGACGAGGACGTGCCGCCGGGGGTGAAGTTCCAGAACAGTCCGTAGCCGCCGCGAATCACCGTCTTGCCGCTGCCGGTGACGTCGTAGGCGAAGCCGAGCCGAGGCCCGAAGTCGGTCTTCGAGTAGGTCTGCAGATAGCGGCCGACCTCGACGCCGTTGATCGTCGCGTTGTCGGATGCGACCACGAACCGGCCGGTCGAGACGTCGAAGTTGGACTGCTTGTTGTCCTTTTCAACCCACGGCACGTACACGTCGTAGCGCAGGCCCGCGTTGACCGTCAGCCGGCTCGTGAAACGGATGTCGTCCTGGATGTAGGCGGCATACTCCGGTCTGGTCTCGGTGTAGGTGCCCGGATCGAACAGCGTCCGGCTGGCGTTGCTCGCATAGCCGAGCAGGAAGCTGGCGAAGTCGAAGCCGGTGTTCGCGGCAGCGGTGCAGCCGCTGGTGATGCCCGCGCAGCTCGACGTCAGGTTCTGGTTGAAGTCGAACCGTCCGACGATCGTGTCGGCATTCAGGATCTCGCGCGAGCGGTGCGTGTAGCTGCCGCCCACCTTGACCGTGTGCTTGCCGGCCACGCGCGTCACGTTGTCGAAGATCTGGATGTCGTTCTGGTTGGTGATGAGCGGCTGGTTGGAGTTCGCGCCCAGGTTCCGCATGCCGCCGTTGTTGAACATGATCTGGCTCATCGCCGACGTCGTCGTGCCCGAGATTGATCCCGGGATGCCGACCGTCTGCGCCGATGTTGGTGCCGTAGTCGATCGAGGTCATGAAGAACTTGATCGAGCTCCAGCCCACGCGGAACTCGTTCAGCAGGTTCGAGCTGAACGTCTGCGTGTCGTTGAACGCAAAGCCCTGCGCCTTGATGTCGCCTTCGCCGGCGCCGAAGGTGAACCCGGCGTCGCCGTGCGGCAGGGTCGCCGGCAGGTCGCGGTGCGTCTTCTCGTAGCTGTAGCGCCCGAAGAATCGGTTCGACGACGTGAGCGAGTGATCGACCTTCAGATCGATCTGGTTGTCCTGCCGTTGCAGCGTCGGGTTGATCAGGTAGTTGTTGATGGTCTGGCCGCTGGCGCTGCGCGTTCCGGCCGTGTCGGCTTCGGGAATCAGCTGGTTCAGGATGTTCTTGGACGCCGGATCAAATCGGCTGGCCGGGATGACGTTGCCGGGGAACGGCAGGTGCGTGATCGGGTCGTAGATGACGCGGTTGAGCTCGGAGAAATCGCCCGCGCGCATCTTCGCGGAGGGCACCGTCGACAGATACGTCGCGCCCTGGTTGACGTGGTACCCCTGGTAGTCGAAGAAGTAGAACGTCTTGTCCTTGACGATCGGGCCGCCGATCGTGCCGCCGGTACTGGTGCTGGCTGAAGTCGGGCTTCGCCCGTCCGGCGAGATCGTTGAAGTAGTTGTTCTCGTCGAACTTGGAGTTCCGCAGGAACTCGAAGGCGCTCCCGTGCATCGCGTTGGCGCCCGACTTGATCTGCAGGTTCACGACGCCGCCGAGCGACCGCCCGAACTCGGCCGAGTACGTGCTCGTCTGCAGCTTGAACTCGTCCAGCGCGTCGACGCTCGGGAACAGGACGACGGTCTGGAGCCACGTTTCGTTGTTGTCCACGCCGTCGAGCATGTAGTTGTTGTCGCGCGGCCGCTGTCCGTTGGCGGAGAACGACGCCGACGCGCGCCAGGCCAGGCTGCCCGCGCCGTCGATGTTCGCGCCGGGCACGCCGCGGACGACGCCAGGCACCGTTCGCGTGAGGTTGACGAAGTTGCGGCCGTTGAGCGGCAGCGTCTTGATCTGCTCCTCCGACACCGTCGTGCCCAGCTCCGACGTGGACGTCTGGATGAGCGGCGACGAACCGGTGACGGTCACCGATTCCTCGACCGCGCCCACTTCGAGCTTGAGGTTCACGCGGAAGTGCTGGTCGACACCGAGCGAGATGTCGGGCACCGTGACGGTCTTGAAGCCAGAGAGCTCGGCTTTCACCGAGTACTTGCCGGTGGGCAGCGACGGCGCGGTGTACTCGCCGTTTGCATCCGTCGTGACAGCCCGCACCTGCCCGGTGCCGGTGTTGGTCAAGGTCACGGTCGTGCCGGGCATCACCGAGCCCGTCGCATCGGTGATCAGCCCGAGGATGGTGCCCGTCACGGCTTGCGCCGCGAGGGCCACCGGAAGCAGCGATGCGACAACCAGACACAGAACGGCTCTCTTCACCTTCGTCCTCCATGCGCCGTCGAAACGGCGTCGTACGAATCGACAGGTCCTTCAACAAATCCAAGGTCGATCGAAATGGCCGCGGCCGCGTTCACGACCGCCGCGGCCACCGTGCTGCCCGTGAGCTCTTTCGGCATGCGCTGGCTCGGCCCCGCCACGCTGATCGCCGCGACCACCTCGCCGTTGTGGTTCCTGATCGGCGCGGCAACGCAGCACACGCCCCTCTCGCGCTCCTCTTCGTCGAGCCCGTACCCGCGCTCGCGAATCACCCGCAGTTCCTTCAGCAGGCGTTTCGCGGTCGTGATCGTTCGCGGCGTGATCGCGGGAAACCGCTGCGTCGCCGCCCACGCCGCGACTTCCTCCTCCGGCATGAACGCGAGCAGCGTCTTGCCCAGGCCGGTGCAGTACGCCGGCAGGATCGCGCCGGCGCGCGTGCGCATGAAGCCGACCGGCAGCGGCGACAGCATGCGCTCGAGATACACGACCTGCCAGTGGTCGAGAATCGCAATCTGGGTCGTTTCGCGCGTCGCATCGCGCAGCCCCACCAGGTGCGGGTGCGCCGTCTCGCGCAAATCGAGGCCGCCCGCGACGATGTTGCCGAGGACGAAGCACTTGATGCCGAGCTGATAGGCGCCGTGCTCCTTGGCGAGGAAACCCGATTGCTCGAGGGTCGATAACAGGCGGAAGGCGGTCGCGCGCGGGATGCCGGTCCGCTTCGCCAGATCAGCGAGCGACAGCCGCGGTTCGCGGAACGAGAAGACGCTCAGGAGCTCCAGCGCCTTCGCGGCGGCGTCGACCGTATACCGATCGGTCGACGCGAGGGTCCGGCGACGCTTCATTTTCGTCGACGGATTTGTCGGACGTTTCATTGGGTGAGACGATATATCGCACGGTGAACTACCTTGTCAACGGGAAAGTCGCGATACAGTAACCAAAAATATGGAGTTCGACCTCATCGCGCTTGGAGAAACGATGCTCGCGCTCGCGCCACCGCACGGCGTTGCGCTTCGCAGCACACCTGCGCTGCTGGTCGATCACGCCGGCGCGGAGAGCAACACCTGCGTCGGCCTTGCTCGCCTCGGACTCCGCACGGCGTGGGTCAGCCGCCTCGGCGCCGACGCCGCGGGCGATCGCATCCTGGCCGCGATTCGCGAGGAAGGCGTCGACGTCCAGTGGGTCGAGCGTGATGCGCAACGGTCGACCGGCCTGATGTTGAAGGATCCGGACGCCGGCGTCCGCTACTACCGGCGGGACTCGGCGGCGAGCGCGATGGGATCCTCCCTGCTCGATCCGGTGCCCGTCGCGGACGCGCGGGCGGTGCTGGTGACCGGCGTGACCGCGCTCATCAGCGCCGACGCGCACGCCGCGGGACTCGCCTTGCTCGATCGCGCGCGCGGCCTGCGAGTCGTCGATCCGAATCTCCGCGCCGGACTCTGGGGATCCGGCCGCCGCGCCGCCCTGGTCCGGCCCTTCGTCGAACGCTGCGATCTGCTGCTCGCCGGCGATGCGGAGCTTGGCGAGATCGTCGGGGCAGGAGGGGCGGGAGGCAGGCGGGAGAGAGCACGCGAAGCGAGGGCGCAGCGCTCGCGCGGCTCGCCTCGGCACTCGGTCCGCGCGAAGTCGTCGTCCGCGGCGCCGGCGGCGATCGGCGTGCTCGCCGACGGCGCGTGGTACCGAGCTCGACATCCGGCGCGACGCGGCCGTCGATCCGATCGGCGCGGGAGACGCGTTCAATGCCGGCTACATCGCCATTCGGCTCCGCGGCGGCAGCGTCGAAGAGGCGATGCGCGCCGGCGCGGCCTGCGGGGCTGCCGTGACGACCGCGATCAGCGATACGGCGGCCTTCCCTAAGAATCTGTAACAACGCCCGACCGGTACCCCTGCGGCGTCAACGCTGAAACGGATCAATCACGCACCACTCAGCCACGTGGATCCCCTCGTCGCAGGGCAGTCGCACGATCCGGGCCGCGTTCAGGCGATTGAGCTCGACTCGGGTCTGGTACCGGGGATACGAACGATGTCGGTGGATGCGACGATGACGCGCTCCTTCGACAAGAACGTCACGCGGTAGCTGTCCCAGTAGATGGCCCACGCGTACTTTATGCGATGTTCCGTCAGGTAGTCGGCGAGCAGCCGATGCGCGTTCGCCGGAGGGGTGACGATGTACTCGCGCGCGACTCGAGCGCTGTCGCCCAGCGTAGGCGCCGCCCACGCCGCAATCAGCAGGACCGCGGTCCAACGATAGCGGCGGTCAGCCTCGAGCTGAAAGTACGCGCCGAACAGCGCGACCGGCAGAAAGAGCACGAGCAAGACATAGTTGAGTTCGGTCCGAGGTTCGATGCCGGTGCCACCATGCAATCCGTAGGCAACGATAGCTTGAACAGAAACGAGTCCGAGAAACACTTGAAAACGGGCGTCACGTGACCGGCCGTTCACGACGATCCAGAACAGCCGAACGGCGCACAGAACCAGCGCCACCGCCAACGCACCACCCGCAAACCACGAGCCCACGCTGCCGTCGCCCCAAATTCCTCCGGCGAACAAAGGCAGCGGACGCGCGCCGAACAGATCGGGCAGGCCCTGCGCCAATAGAAGGTGGAGGCGTGCGAGATAGACCGCGGGGTGGAACGACAACGACCGTCCGACCAACACGGCTTCGAGGGCAAGCGAGCCGCCCGGGCCGGCGCTCACGTTGCCGCCGGGGCCCGCGATGTTGATGTGGCGCTTCAGTTGATCGAGCGCAAACCAGGTCACTCCGAACGCGCCCGCAGTCTTCAGAATCGCCGGCCATCGGACTTCACGGAGCTCCAGCCACTGCAGCACGACGATCGCCGGCAACGCGAAGATCGTGAACTCGCGATGGAGCGAACCGAGGCAAAGCAATGCTCCGAACGGCACCGGCCGCTTGCGACATGTCCACAGGACGAGCACGTAAAGGAGCGGCTCGATGCTTGCGCCCAGTGCGGTGAGCAACTGGCCGGCGGCAACCGGGCCGCATGCCGCGATCGGCATCGCCGCCACCAAGGCGAGGCCTGGCTGCACGCCGCTCGTCGTCAGCAATCGGATCAGCAGGATCACGACCGCGACGTTGATCAGCACCAGCGGCAGCCGGAGCATCGTCACCGTCGGTCCGCCCAACCAGAAGAACGGCACGGCGATCCATGCCTCTACGCCGAGCATGTAGTTCTGGCCGTAGAAAAATAATGGGAATGCTCGGAACTCGCTGAGGTGTTTCGCCATCAGCCCCACGATGGCCTGATCCGAGTCGAAGTTCTGTTCGTACCACAGGAACACGAACGATCGGAACAGGACGAGCGCGACGCCTGCCGATATCGCCAGCCAGAGGCTGAGATTCGGGGACTTCTGCCTCACGGTAGGGTGCCGATTCTACACGAGCAACGCGGAGTGGAAGAACGTACGGTCAGGAAACGCGGACTCCGGATTCACGGGCTTTGCCAGCTGTCGCTCCGACCGACAACACCAGGAGCCCGGAGCCGATGAGCACTAGGCGGCGAAGTACAGCAGCGGCGAGAAACGGAATCAGCCTGCGGCGGACCCGGCTGACCGCGCGGTCGCCGACGGCGTCGGCCGTCAGCGGGTGCCCCGTTTTTCCCAACCCGCCTCGAACAGACGCAGCACGCCGCCGGTCCGCGGGTGCGCTGCGCAGGCGTCGTGATTCAGCCGGACCCCGAGGCCCGGACGATCCGGCAGGCCGAAACAGCCATCGTCGGCGGAGACCCGCGGCGGGTGGTCGACGAGGTCCTGCACCCACGGATCGGCGAAGTCGTTGAAGTGCTCGAGCACCTTGTAGTTGGGCGTGGCGACCGCGAAATGGACGTTCGCCATCGTGCCGACCGGTCCACAGACGTTGTGCGGCGCGAGCAGCAGGTAGTGGGCGTCGGCCCAGCCGGCGAGGTGCTTCATCGGGAGGAAGCCGCCGAAGTGCGTCAGATCCGCCTGGACGATGTCGGCGACGCCGGTTTCGATGAACTCTCGAATATCGGCGATCGAGTGCGCGCGCTCGCCGGTGGCAATCGGCGTCCGCGTGGCCGCCTTCACGTGCGCGAGCGCCGCGGCGTTTTCCGGCGGCACCGGCTCCTCGATCCATTCCGGGTCGTACGGCTCGAGCATCGCGCGCCACGCGCACGGCGGTCGCAGGCGTGAAGCGGCCGTGCATCTCGATCAGGATCTGCACGTCCGGACCGACTGCCTCACGCACGGCCGCCACGATCGATTCTGCGCGGCGGCGATCGGCGGCGGGCAGTTCCGCGCTCGCCGCGCCGAACGGATCGAGCTTCAACGCGCGATAGCCCCGCTCGACCACGCCGCGGGCCAGGCGTGCGATCGCACCCGCCTCGCGCTCGGCCTGATACCAGCCGTTGGCGTACGCCGGCACGCGGTCCCGAAACTTCCCGCCGAGCAGCTTCCAGACCGGCACGCCAAGCGACTGCCCCATCAGATCCCAGAACGCGACGTCGAACGCCGCGAGCGCCGACTGCGCGACCTCGCCGGCGCGCCCGTATTCACCCCGCTGCACGTTCCACGCAAGGCGCTCGACGTCGAACGGATCGGCGCCGATCACGTAGCGCGGCGCCAGCTCGCCGATGCAGGCGAGGAGCGTGTCGGTCTTGTTGACCATCCGCACCTCGCCGACGCCGGTCAGCCCCTCGTCTGTCGTGAGCTCGAGAAACACCAGCTCGCGCCACGGCGTGCCCACCACCGTGAGGCGCAGGTCGGCAATCTTCATGAGGCGACGTACCCCTTCCACAGCCACTCGAGCGCGGCAGGGAACGTTTGAAGCTTGGTCGGGCGATCGCAATGGCCGGCGTTGCGGCTGAACACGAACTGGTAGTGATACCCCTTGGCCGCGAGGACCCTGGCCATGTTCTCGTTCGCCACGACCCAGTCGTGCATGTTGTCGCGCATGAGATTGGGGCTGAACAGATCTCTGTCGCCCACCTGCATCCAGAGCCGGATCGGCTTGACCGGGCTGTTGGGGATCAGGCGTTCATGAAATTCCCACGCGCCGTGCGGCGTCTCGGCGCTGGGCGGCCACTGCTGGTTCACATACGTCCCGGAATAGGTGAGCACGCGGTGATAGAGCTCTGGGTGATACCACGCCATGCCAGCGCCGCCGATCCCCCCGAACTGCAGCCCATCGTTGCCCGGCCCTCGGGATCCCTGGTGAGCTTCACGTTGTATTGCCGTTCGACCAGCGGCAGCACTTCCGACTCGACGAATTCCGCGTAGCGCCCGGACATCGTGTCGTATTCCAGCCCGCGCTGGCTGCCCTGCGCGTCGCCGCTGCCGTTGCCGATCGAGATCGCAATCATCGGCGGCACACGTTTCTGGGCGATCAGGTTGTCCAGCGTCGTGAACAGCAACGGATCCGGGCCGTCGGCACCGACGATGAACGGGGCGAGCGTGCCCGGGACGTACTGTTTGGGAACGTAGACCGCGATCTTGCGTTCGTACGGAGCGGGATGGCTGGTGGTGACGATCAGCTTTGCGGGGTCGTTGGGATCGGCCGTCCCGAACGTCCCGGGCTCCCGCGCAATCCCCGGATAGATTCGGCTGTCCGAGGAGCTCATCGTGAAGTTGTAGGTCGGCTCCCTGCGGCACGCCGTCCTGCACGGTCGTTTCCGGCGCGGGATTGTGAGTCGGGCCGATGATGAAATTGCCATCGGCCGTCGGCGGCGGGACCGTGCCGTCGGGGAGCTCCTTTGCCGCGACATATCCCGGCGTGTTCGGATCGCGCGTCGGCGGTGCGGGTCGCGCGCCTTGAGCCAGCGCCAGCGTCGCGGCGAACGCCACGGCGACCAGGAGTGCAACAAGCGATCGTGGTGTGTTCATAGCGCGTCTCAGTCGGCAGTTTCAGTCGGCATTCAGTCGGCAGTCTCAGTCGGCTTCACGCTATTGCTGCAGCGCGAACGCGTACAGCGAATCTCCGGCGCCGACGACGATGTACTGGCGGCCGTCGAGCAGATAGGTCTGGGGACCATTGCTCGTGTTCGTGCCGAGGCCGGCGTGCCACAGCGGCTTTCCGTTCGCCGCGTCGTACGCGACGAAATTGCCGCCGCCGTCGCTGCCAAACAGCAGACCGCCGGCGGTGCTGAGCAGGCCGAACCGGCCCTCCCTGGCTTCCGCCGGGACCCATCGCAAAGGGACGCGACCACTTCACCTTGCCGGTCTTGTAGTCGACCGCTTTCAGCGCGTTGCCCACGTTGCCGACGTTGCGCTCGGCGGCCGCCCAGCCCTGCGGACGGCCGTCGGTGTCGGTGAGATACAGGACGCTGAAGGTCTGGCGCGTGCCGAAGTACATCAGGCCGGTGTCGGGGCTGAAACTCGGCGGCGGCCAGTTCGTCGCGCCGCTCGTGTCGGGCGAAACCAGCGTGCCCGGCACGCTCGCATCCTTCGCGGGATCGTGCGTCGGCTGCCCGTTGGCGTTGATGCCCCTTCGTCCAATTCAGGGAGTCGATATGCTTCGACGTGAGGAGGTGCTCGCCGGTGACGCGATCGAGCAGGAAGAAATGGCCGTTCCGGCTCGCCTGCGCGAGCATCTTGCGCGGCCGTCCGTTGAAGTCGCCGTCGATGAGGACCGGCGTCTGCGCCGCGTCCCAGTCGTGCGTGTCGTGCGGCGTCACCTGGTAGTACCAGGCCATCTTCCCGGTATTCGGATTGAGGGCGACAATCGAGCAGGTGTACAGGTTGTCGCCGGGACGGCTCTTGCCCGACAGCACCGGCTGCGGGTTGCCGGTGCCGAGGTAGTACAGATTGAGCTCCGGATCGTAGGTGCCCGGAATCCACGGCATGCCGCCGCCATGCGACATGGAGTCTTCGTCGGGCCATGAATCCGCGCCCGGTTCGCCGGGCCGCGGCGTCGTGTTCCAGCGCCACACCAGGTTCCCCGCCTCCGGATCGCGCGATTCCAGATAGCCGGGGATGTCGAGCGCGTCGCCGCCGACGCCGATGATCACCTGCCGGCCGATGATCATCGGCGCGTTGGTCGAGAAGTACTCGCGCTTCATGTTGGCGATCTCGTGATGCCAGCGCTCCTTGCCGGTCGCCACGTCGAGCGAGACGAAGTAGTTGTCCGGCGTGAGGAAGTACAGCCAGTTGTCCAGGATCCCGACGCCGCGGTTGCCGATGTGATCGCCGCCGCGCGTCTTCCAGGCGTAGTGCCAGTTCTCGCGGCCCGTGCGCGCGTCGAGCGCCCACACGTGATCGGGCACCGAAAAATAGAGGATGCCGTTGATCATCAGCGGCGTCGACTTGATCTGCGGCGGGCTCCCAGGCGGAGGCGTGTCCGGGCCTTCGCCGCCGACAATGGCGCCGGTGCGCGACGTGTTCAGGCGGTACACCCACGCCAGCGAGAGCCCCTTCACGTTGGTGGTGTTGATCTGCTTGAGCGTGCTGAAGCGGCGGCCCGAATAGTCGCCGTGATAGGTCGGCCACGAGTCGGTCGGAATCTGTCCGAGGAGCGTGACCGGCACCGCCGCGAGCGCCGCGACGCACAGGCAGAGCGCGAAGGCTTTGGCCGAACGTGTCATCGTGGTCATTTCAAGCTCGCAAGATAGGCCGTCATGTTGTGCATGTCGGCGTCCGTCCACTTCGTCAGGTGGTCCACGTGCGCCTGCAGCGGATCGATGACCACCACTTTCGGCGTGTCGCCGTTTCGCAGCCACGATCGCATGCGCCCGGCGCCGGCGTCGTATAGCGTCACCTCGAAGTCGGTGAGCCGCACCAACCCGCCGGAGACCGGCTCGCCCGACGGCGGCGTCACCGTCACCGTCAGACCGGTCGGATCGGCGTAGAGCGGAACCGGCGGACTGCCGGGCGCGCGTTCGCGGCCGCGCGGCAGCAGCAACCGTCCCTGCAGCGTCGCCGGCTCGTACTTCGCGCCGACGCCTTTGAGATCCTTCGACGGCGAGTGGCAGCTGCTGCAGCGCCCGGCGCCGTTGAAATAGGCCTCGCCGGCCTTCGCGTCGCCGACGACGATGTCGAGAATCTTGTAGAGGCGCCGGTTGGAGTTCTGGTAGATCGCGGAGTGCAGGAAGGACGCGAGGTCCGACACCTGCGCCGGCGGCATGTCGAACTTCGGCATCCCCTTGTCGGGACGCCCCGCCGCCAGGAACTCGCCCAGCTGCTTGCCGCCCTCGTCGGCTTGAACGAGCGTCGACCGCGTCAGGTCGGGGCCGCCTGAACCGCCGCGCGCGTTGGCGCCATGACAGAAGCCGCACTGATCGACAAGCAGCTTCTGCCCGCGCTCGACCGCCGCCGTATCGGTCACCGGCGTGAGCGCCTGCTGTTGCGCTGCGGAAGACCGCGCCAGCAGCAACATCGCGGCAATCGCCGGCAGCGCCGCGAGAGATTTGCGCACGCGATCCCGTCGCGCGCCGTTCAGACGGCCTCGTTCCATGCGGCACACCTTACCGCAAAACCGCGAGTTGGCGTACCCTGTCGGCCATGAAGACGCTTCCGCTCGCCATGCTCGTCATCTCGGTCGCGGCGGCCAGCTCAATCGCGACGCTGGCCGCGCAGAAGCACTTGCAGACGTCCACCGTCTATCCGTGGTCAACGGCGGACACAAAGCCGAACGAGTGGGGCCGCGTCCGCCAGGTGATGCGCGCGCCGACGCCCACGCTCGACGAGCTCGAGATCCACATCTCCACGCTCAATCCCGGGAAATCGCCGCATGCGCCTCACCAGCATCAACACGAAGAGCTGTTGATTCTGAAGGAAGGGACGCTGGAGACGTTTCAAAGCGGCGCGACGCGGCGCGTCGGACCCGGCGGCATCATTTTTCAGGCGTCGAACGAGCTGCACAACGTCACCAACGTCGGCACGACACCGGCGACCTACTACGTCATCGGATGGACAGTTCCTGGAGCGCCGAAATGAGCGGCGAGCGCCGGAGCAGGCGCGCGTTCATGACGGCGACGGCGGCCGCGGCCTTCGCGCCGCTGGCGCTTCGGCAGGCACAGGCGGCCACACCATCACGTGCCGACGCGGCCGCAGCCCTTCGCGCACTTCAAGGACGCATCGTCAAGAACGGCCGGCTGAAACAGTCGGTGTCGCGCTGGCCGTACAACGCGATCCCGCTGCCCGACTTCTGCAAGGCGATCGCCGACATGGGACTGGAGGCGATCGATTTGCTGGAGGAGCCGGACTGGGCGGTCGCGCGCGATCACGGCCTCACGACGTCGATGGCCTATGCGGGCGGCGGGTCGATCCGCGACGGCCTCAACGTGACGGCGAACCACGACGCCATCGTCCGCAACTTCGAGCGGCTGATTCCGCGGGCTGCCTCGATGAAGGTGCCCAACGTGATCACGTTCTTCGGCAACAGGCTCGGCATGGCCGACGAGGCCGCCATCGCCAACTGCGTGACGGGGCTGAACCGCGTGAAGAAAATCGCGGAAGACAACGGCGTGACCATCTGCGTCGAGCTTCTGAACAGCAAGGTCAATCACCCGGACTACCAGGGCGATCGGACCGCGTTCGGCGTGGCCGTCGTGAAGGCGGTGGCGTCGCCGCGCGTGAAGCTGCTGTACGACATCTACCACATGCAAATCATGGAGGGCGACCTGATCAGGACGATTCGCGATCAGGCGGCGTTCATCGGGCACTACCACACCGGCGGCGTCCCCGGACGCCATGAGCTCGACGCGACTCAGGAGGTCAACTGGCCCGCCGTGTGCCGCGCCATCGTCGACACCGGGTTCAAGGGATACGTCGCGCACGAGTTCGTGCCGACCCGCGATCCGCTCACGTCGCTTCGCGAGGCTGTCGCGCTCTGCGACGTGTACGATGTGGAATGCGGATTGCGGATTGCGCGAATGCAAATTGCTACGACTCAGCGATGCGTTCAATTGCGATCACAGCCTCGGTAGCGAGAGTCCTCCGTCGACCGTAACGACCGTGCCGGTGGCGTACGGCACGTCACCCCGGAGCAGCGCCGCAACGGCGCGGCCCACGTCGTCGGGCTGTCCCCATCGAAGCTCGGGCACGAGCCCGTCGGCGATGCGGCGATCGTAGACGTCGCGAACAGCCGGCCGTCATGTCGGTGGCGATGATGCCGGGGCGCACTTCGTAGACGGGAATGCCGTGCTGCGGCAAGGCGCACGGCAAACAGGCGCGCGGCCATCGAGAGGCCGGCCTTACTGACGCAGTACTCGCCGCGGTTGGGCGACGCCATTTCCGCCGACACCGACGTCACGAACACGATGGAGGCCGGGAACGACGGATCGGCGCGGCGCTGTTCGACCTGATCGCGGGCGATCGCCTGGGTGAGAAAATACGGCCCCTGCAGGTTGGCGCGCAGAAGCTCCTCGAAGCTGTCCTCCTGCGCCTCGAGCAGGTCCTGACGCACGCGCGGAGCCCGTCCCGCGTTGTTGACGAGCGCGTTGATGGGCCCCAGCGCCGCTCGCGCGTCGGCGGCGATGCGGACGCGCTCGTCGCGCCGCGCGAGATCGCCCCGCACGTAGTGGACGGCGGCACCGAGCGCGCGCAGCTCGTCGAGCGCCGCGCCGCACGTCCGCTTCGGGGCGCATGCCCCCGAGCGCCAGCGTCCACCCCTCTTTCGCGAGCGCGCGGGCGATGCCGAAGCCGATGCCGCGCGTGCCGCCGGTCACGAGCGCCGTTTTACTCATGCGTGGGTCCGAAGAACGTCAGGTACGGCTGGCCCTCGGCGAGCCGCTTCACGTAGAGCGCGGCCTCGCGCAGATGGTAGTCGCCCCACTGGCTCGACTCGCCGCGCGGCGTGAGCGAACCCGCCGGCACGTGGTCCCATCCATTCGGCCAGTGATACACCGAATGCAGCAGCAGACCCTGATGGCCGGCGTTGGACGCGAGATACGGCTCGTCGCACAGCGTGTCGAGCACGCGAAGGCCCGGCCTGCGTGTATCTCTCGCCGTCCGCGGACGCGCGCTGCGTCAGCACGTGACCCAGGCGCAGCAGTCCTTGGCACGGCGATGGCCGCGGCGGAGCTGTCCACTGGCTCGGCATCGTTGAAAGGATCGGCCGGCTTGTCGCGCCAGCCATCGAGCCGTGAGAGACCCGGCGCGCCCGCATCCCAATACGGGACGCCGTCGGCGGCGGCGACATCCATGTAGTGATCGCAGGTCGCGCGCGCGGCGCCGACGAGAAGCGCATCCACGTCCGCCCGCCCGCCGCAGCGATCGAGCGCCACGTCCTCGACCGTTTCGAGGAATTCGATCTGCTCCGCGAAACCCAACATGGCCCAGGCGAGCCCGCGCGTCCAGGTCGTGAACGGCGAGTAGCCCTGCTGCGTGCTCGGTCCGCGATAGGTTCCGTTTGCGACGTTGAACAGGCTCTCGTGCGCGACACGTCCTCGAACGTCGAATCGATCGCGTCCCTCGCCCGAAGTAGACGTTGTACGTCGCCGTCGCCCGGGCGTGCTGCACGAGGCGCTCGAGCAGGCTGATCTTCTCGTCCTGCTCCTCCATCAGCGGCTGCCCGAGCCGTTCGCCGAGCGCGAGCGCGCGCAACGATCGGATGGTGTCCACGAACAGCGAGTGCGCGCCGTTGAAGGAATGGATGAAGCCGCCGCCAGGCAGCTTCGTCCAGCGCCGCGCCTGCACGGCCCCGCTGGCCTTCAGCGCCAGCTCGTAGAAGCGCCGCTCCCAGGCGCTCGCCTCGATTCGACGCTCGCGGTCGAGCCGCCAGAGGTTGCCGTACGTGCTGACGTTGTTGAAACCGTGATCGTGCACGCCGACATGCGTCAGGTGCGGCGCCATGCGTTCGACCGTCCGCGCGCGCCCCAGCTCCAGGAATGAGGCCTCGCCGGTCGCGTCGAACTGCAGAAGCGCGGAGCCGAACTGGAACCCCTGAGTCCACTCGGTCCACCCGCGCGCGTGATAACGGCCTTCGACCGTGAAGACGGGCGCGCCGTCTTCCGGGCGCCAGGAGTCTTCGATCGAACGAATCTTCGCGGCCGACAGCTCGAACACCCGCGCGATCTTCGGCAGCAGATCGCGCGGCGACCGGTGACGATCCAGGCGCAGCGTCATTTCAGAAAGCCGCTCACGCGGAGCCAGTTCGCCAGCAGCCGCGGCCATTCGGCGAGCGCCTGGTCCTGCTGCGCGAGACCCGTGCCGTGCGGGCCGTTCTTGAAGATGTGCATCTCCGCCGGGACACCCGCCTTGCGCAGCGCCAGGAAGTAGGCCACCGCATTCTCGACCGGCACCACGGTGTCGGCGTTGGTGTGATAGATGAAAGCCGGCGGCGTCGACGCCGTCACCTGGGTTTCGCTCGAGAGGCTGCGCGCCAGGACAGGATCCGGGTTCTCCCCGAGAAGGTTTGTTTTCGATCCCTGATGCGTGAACGGCTCGACAAACGAGATCACCGGATAGCCGAGCACCGCAAAGTCTGGACGGCTCGAAGCCCGATCGATCGGATCGGGAGCGTCGGCCTTGCCGCTATCGAAATGCGTGGAGACGCTCGACGCGAGATGCCCACCGGCGGAGAAACCCATGACGCCGATGCGATCGGGTGCGATATGCCATTCGGCCGCACGCGATCGCACCGTGCGTATCGCCCGCTGCACGTCGCCAAGCTCGATCGGATGGTGATAGGCCGGTCCGAGGCGATAGCGCAGGACGAACGCGGCGATGCCGAGCGCGTTCAGGTAGTTGGCCGGTGCGCGTCCCTCGAGGTTCATCGACAGCCGCGCGTAGCTGCCGCCCGGCGCAATGATCACCGCCGTCATCGGCCCCGCGGTGTTCGGCGGCATGTAGACGGTGATCGCGGGCTTGTCGCGATCCTCCTGTCCCAGCGCGCCAGGCGCGCCGGAGGGCCACAGCAGAATCGTCTGCGGATCCTGGATGAGGGGCGGCGCCGGTGGCTGTTGTGCGCTTGCCACGCCGGCAAGCGCGATCAGGAACGCGAGAATGGACGTGCGCATGGCGCCGGTATTATTGCCGCCAGCCGCCGGCGGGCAACGTGAGCCGCCTCGCCCCTCCGACGGCATTGCGCAACCATCGAAGTGGTATGACAGCTACCGGCGATCCGGCCTATCGTGAAACGCGGGCCGTACCGCCCTTCATCGCGCGCTCGACCTCGGCCAGCGTCGCCATGCTGGTATCACCGGGCGTGGTCATCGCGAGGGCGCCGTGCGCCGCGCCACACTCGACGGCCCATTGCGGGCCGCGTTTCGTCATGAGCCCGTAGATCAGGCCGGACGCGAACGAGTCGCCGCCGCCAATCCGATCGAGAATCTCCAGGTTCGGCCGCGGCGTCGCCTCGAAAAACTCGCCGCCGGCCCACGCGATCGCCGACCAGTCGTTCACCGTCGCCGTCTTCGCATGGCGAAGGGTCGTCGCGACCACTTTCAGGTTCGGGAACTCGCGCACGACCTGAAGAATCATCGACTTGAACTGGTCGAGATCGAGCTCGGCGAACTGGTTCGAGACACCCTGCACGGTGAATCCCAATGCCGCGGAGAAATCCTCCTCGTTGCCGATGAGGACGTCCACCATCGGCACGAGGTCGCGGTTGACCGCGATCGCGCGCTGCGTGCCCTCCGTAGGCGCGCCACAGCGATTCGCGGTAGTTGAGGTCGAAGGAGACGAACGCGTTGCGGCGCCTCGCCGCTTCCATCGCCTCGCGCGCGACGCCCGGTGTCGTCTCGGACAGCGCGCAGAAAATGCCGCCGGTGTGCAGCCAGCGCGCGCCTTCGCGCTCGAAGATGGCGGCCCAGTCGATGTCGCCCGGCTTCAGTTGCGAGACCGCGGTGTGCCCGCGATCCGAGCAGCCGACGCCCGCGCGGACTCCGAAGCCGCGCTCGACGAAGTTGAGCCCGTTGCGGGTCGCGCGGCCGACACCGTCGTATGGCGCCCAGCGCACATGCGATTGATCGACGCCGCCCTGGTAGATGAGGTCCTGCAACAGGCGACCGACCGGATTGTCCGCGAATGCCGACACCAGCGCCGTGTCGAGCCCGAAGCAGCGCTTCAGTCCGCGGGCCACGTTGTATTCCCCGCCGCCTTCCCAGACGCGGAACGACCGCGTGGTGTGCGTGCGCGACTCGCCCGGATCGAACCGCAGCATCACTTCGCCGAGCGCGACGAGGTCCCATCGGCGGCCGTCTTTTTCAGGAATCGTCAACGACATAGTCATAGTCACCGGCCCAGCCAGCCGCCGTCGACGGCCAGCACGTGCCCATGAACATACCTTGATGCGGGCGACGCGAGAAACACCACCGCGCCGGCGAGGTCGTCCGGCTGCCCCCACCGGCCGGCGGGAATGCGATCGAGAATCTGCCGGTTTCTGATCGGATCGGCGCGAAGCGCCGTCGTGACGTCGGTTTCGATGTAGCCGGGCGCGATCGCGTTGACGTTGACGCCCTTCGCCGCCCACTCGTTGGCGAGCGCCTTGGTCAGCTGGGCGAGTCCACCCTTCGCGGCGGCGTAGGCCGGGACGGTGATGCCGCCCTGAAACGCGAGGATGGAGGCGACGTTGACGATGCGTCCGCCGCGGCCCGAGGCGATCATGTGCGCACCAGCCGCCCGCGCCAGCCGGAACGCGGCCGTCAGGTCCACTTCGATGACACGATCCCAGTCATCGTCTGAGTACTCCGCGGCCGGCGCCCGGCGAATGAGCCCGGCGTTGTTGACGAGGATGTCGAGGCGGCCAAGGCCGCCGACGACCTCGTCGATCAGGCGGCCGGACACCGCGCGATCGCCGAGATCGCCGGTCACGCTCATCGCCCGGCGCCCGAGCGCCTCGATTCGCGCGCACGTGCCGGCCGGCGATCGCGAGTTGCCGTGCGCCGCGACGTCGGCGCCCGCCTCGGCGAGCGCGATCGCCATCGCCGCGCCGAGTCCCGCGGACGCGCCGGTGACGAGGGCCACGCATCCGTCGAGACGGAAGGCGTTCAGGTTACGGTGTCAAGGGAGCGCCATTATTGGCCGAAACAGGAACCAAAGATACTTGACCAATTGTGGCGAGTGTCGGCTTGACACGGTGGTGGTTTAAGCTGTGGCCATGCTTCGAGGCCCGCGGTTCGCCAGTCTTGCGCTCGTGCTGCCGGCATTGGCCGCTGCGAGTTCGACGCCGCCGATCACCGTCGAACTCAGGGACTACGCGACGCTCCCCATCACGGGCACGATGGACGGCACGGGCCAGACCGACGGGATGCTGGCGCGCGTCAACTCGCTGCGGGAAGAGCCCGGCGGCGCAAGCCGCTTTTTCGTGAACGACTTGAACGGTCCGCTCTACATCCTCGACAAGAAAACGAAAACGTTCACGACCTATCTCGACTTCAACGGACGAACGGGTCACAGCGGGATCTTCCACAAGTTGAGCTACGAGACCGGTTACGCCAACGGTCTCGTCAGCCTGCAGTTCGATCCGGACTACCGCCGCAACGGCCGGTTCTACACGATCCACATCGAAGATCCCGCAGTCGAAGGAACCGCCAGGCCCGACAACGCGCACATCCCCGCCTTCGACGTTCGCGGCTACGACACGACGACCGCCGTCAACACGCCGGGCGACATTCAACGCGAAGCCGTGCTCATCGAGTGGACCGACACGAATACGTCGAACGCGACATTCGAAGGGTCCGCGCGGGAGCTGCTGCGCCTGCGGCTCAACACCAGGATCCATCCTCCTTGCGATATGGTGTTCAACCCGACGGCGCGCCCGGGCGAGCCGGAATGGGGTGTCCTCTATATCGGCAGCGGCGACAGCGGCTCCGGGGAATCGCGAATGGCGATCCGCACCAACCCCCAGCGGCTCGATACGCTCGTCGGCAAGGTGCTGCGGATCATTCCCGACCTCGGACAGCACACGGCGTCGAGCGCGGTGAGCCAGAACGGCCGCTATCGCATTCCCAACGACAACCCGTTTGTCTCAACGCCCGGCGCGCGCGCGGAAATCTGGGCGTACGGATTTCGCAATCCCCATCGTCTGCACTGGGCCATCGATGCGACGAATCCTGCGAACAACCGGCTCGTCGCCGACTCGATTGGATTGCACACCTGGGAGACGGTGAACATCGTCCACAAGGGCGCCAACTACGGTTACTCGCGGCGGGAAGGCAACCAGGCTCTTCAACCCAGCAATCAGGTCGGTCCGCTGCCCGCCGACGACAGCGATCCCGGTATTGATTGGCGACGCTGCGACCGGCACCATCGCACCGACGTATCCGGTGATTCAGTACGGCCACGTCCCCGGCGGCGGAGATGCGATCGGCAGTGGATTCCTCTACGCGGGAAAGGCGATTCCGCTGCTGCGCGGCAAGTACGTGTTCACGGATATCTCGACCGGCCACATCTGGTATGCCGACTACAAGGAGATGCTGGCGGCAGACGATGGCGATCCGCGGACGATGGCCGAACGCCACGAAATCAAGATCAGCTGGGAGAAACAGGTCTACGACACGATGTTTCCGATCGCCCAGGCCGCGTACCATGCGCGGGGCGGCAAGAACCGCATTCTGCCGGGGCGAGCGCTCGTGTCCGGGGAAGGTCGTGCCGACGCGAACCTTGCGGTCGATGCCGCCGGCGAGCTGTACGTCTTCACGAAGACCGACGGGATGATCCGCGCGCTGATCTCTGGCCGTTGAGAAGGCCGCCGCGAACCATCAGGCGATCTTCGGTCGGCGCTGCGCGATGGCTGGCATCGCGCAGCGGCCTGTCACCAGCTATTTCGGATACATCTGGCGAATGAAGCTCTTGTCGAGCGTCGAGAGCTTGGTGTTCATCGGCGTGCCTTTGTGGTCCGTGAACAGGCTCGCGTCGAACTGGTAGAGCATGATCGACTTCATGTCGAACGCCGATGCGGCAATCCCCTTCGGACTGTATTTCTCGAGGATGTTCGAATCGATGTCGGCCTTGCTCCAGTTGTTCGGCGGCCCCGAGAACGCCGCGTAGACCGCGGCCTTGTTCCACTTCAGCTGCTCGGTCGGACTCTGATGCTCGTGGATGCATCCGAGCGCGTGCCCGAACTCGTGGACGACGACGCGGCGATACTCTGTCGCCGCCGTATTGTCCTCCAGCCATCCGAAATTCATCGTCGGCTCGTCGAGCGGAAAGTACTTCTTGACGAGGCAATCGATGCCGACCGCAGACCACGAACCGGGGTCGGCCTTGAACGAGATGCGAACCTCCGACTTCGGATCGTTCCCGAAGGCAATCTGGATGTTCGCGTACTTCTCCCAGCTCTTCGCCTGCGCCTGCACCTTGGCCTTCTGAGTCGGGGAACCGTCGAGAAAGCGGCAGCGCAGCTTCTTCTTGTTCGGCCACTTCTTCGCCGAAATCAGCGCCATCCGTGCCATGTGGATCGTGCCGGCATCGAGTTCGTGCAGTGGCGCCCCTCTGGTCAGGCCACGCGCGACGATGCCTGCCGCTTCGTGGGCCTTGTCGACCTCTCCGTCCATGCCCGGTGGCACCACACGATCGATGCACGTGTTGATGTGCCACTCGGGTGAAAGGCCGGTTTTCCTGGCGGTACTCATGTCCGTCCCCCTTCGCAGTCAGCGATCGCTCGTTGCACGCCCGTTGTTGGGCGCAACATGACGCGCGATCGCCGGTTGTTACGCAGGCTCGTTGCTGACCATCGCTCTCGTTCGCACGACACCAGACGCGCCTGCCCGTCGTAGTGATCGACAGAGCTGGTCCGTTTCATCGGCGGCGCGCACACCCGCGCGACGGCGCCCACGCATGATAGACGGAACCTTTGACATTTCTTCGACGTGTGCCGAGAAAAAAGCGCGCCGATCGATAAGAAACCTGTAATAGGACCGCCTGCTCGCAACCGTTGCCTAGATCCCATCGACCCCTACGCGCTAGCTCGCCACGCTCGTTCGCATCGTCTCGCCGTCCGCGGTGCGAGACTCGGCCTTCAGCAGCGTCGCCTCGATCGCGACTCTCATCGTGTGATAGATCCGCGCCAAGTGGCGGTAGGTGGCTTTCTGGTCGAGCCCCAGGTGACGTGCGATCCTCGAGACCGTCCACCCTTTCACGAAACGGAGCGTCAGCAGCCGCCGCTCCGTCACCGGCAACCGTTCCATCGCCTGAAACAGCGCTCGTCTCAAGGCAGGCGTCATCGACGAAGAGGCCGCTCGCCGGGTCCTCGTCCATCGCAACACACTGCGATGGATCGACATCCTCGATGCTGCACATAACAGGACGCGGCCTGGAGCGCAGCGAGCCGCGCAGGCGATCGAGTTGGGTCTCGCTCACGTCAACCCCGGCGTTCTGCCTGAGCGTTTCGCACGCCTCCGAGAATGAAAGCCGGTCACGGAACAGCAGCTGCTCGAGGTGAACCGCCGTCGTCCCCAGTCGCTTCGCCGCCACCGAAGGCCGCCACTTGCCCCGGCGCGCGATCTGCCAGTCGAGCCAGACGCGCGAGACGACGGTCGTCAGGTACGTCCTGATGCTGCTGCGATGCTGGAAGCTCCGCAACACGTGGTAGTTGTCTTCGACCAGCTTGTAGCGCACCAGCGAGCCGAGTTCATTCGCATCGTCCGGCGTGAGCCGGTGCCGGCGTGCGACGAACCTGACGATTTCCTCCACCAGCGGATAGTTGGCCACGAGCAGGTCCGGCCAGCGGCGATCGTCGTCGGGGGACGAGTGGCTGAGGTTGGCGTTCATGTGGCCCTCCAGAACTCGCCGCTATATGCGGCCTCCTGAATCACTAAACGCGCGACGGGCGGGTTTGTAACAGTGCCGGGTGGCTTGCCCCCGGCGATCGCCAGAGGCAGGAACGATGCTTTCCGGCCTTGTGGTAATACGACGAGTGCAAGCGCGAAATTGATTTATTCCGTTGCGGGGTTCAGCGCCGTTCGCGGAACCGGCCGTGGGTGCGACCGGCCTGAAGGCTCGCGCCAATCGTGGCGAGGAGCCTTCAGGCGACACGTCCTTCACTTCCCGAGATCGCGCTCTGCCGTCAGCACGATTGGCGATGGAGACTGGATCGCGGCGCGGTCGTGCTTCGACACGACCGGGGAGCCAGGGATCGCGAGGCCTTCGGTCGGCGACTCCCAGATCTGCGACAGCAGGTTTTGATTCTCATGTTTGACGAAGACCAGTGACGGCTCGTCGCTGACCGGATCGCCGCCATCGGCGGGCATCGTGAGCGCGAAGATGCTCGAGTTGTTGTCGGTCCCGCGAATCGTGAGGACGCCGGCGTCAGACGTCACCTCGTATCGTCCGGCGGGCATTTCCCTTCCGCGCACAACGAAAGTGAACGGCACCTTGACCACGATAGTTTCCTGCGCTCGAGCCGAACCGGCGAACATCCCGAGGAACCCCACCGCCAGCACGACCGACGCCTTGATTGCTTTCATGACTTCCTCCTGACACCTGCGAGGCGCTGATGACATGAGAGAGGGCAAGCGGAGTGCCACGCGCGATGACAGATTCGGCTGCGCAATCGAGAGCGGCGGACCCGCCGTTGTGGCGCGATGCCACGTCGCGCGCGCAAGCGCCACAGACGCAGCCACAGAGGGCGCGGTCGAGATGCAGAGATCCCTCATCACATTTCAATAGGCGCGGCACGTCACGAATTGCAGCTGACCGTTCCGCTCAATCTGCAGGACGAATGAACTGTTGGCCTTGACGTCGTCCATGAGCACGCGCAGACCGTCGACGCTCCTGACCGCAAAACCGTTCATCGCGTGGATGATGTCGCCGGCGAGCGAGCGGCACATCGTTCTCCGACGAGACCTGCGTCCGCGCCGCCACAAAGACACCGGATGAAATGCGCAATCCCGGCAGCAGCGCCGGCGTGTCGTCGCCGACGTCGAGGCCGACGATCCCGAGCCTCGCAGATGGAACGCTTCTCTGGATCCGCCAGCGTCGCGAGCTCGTCGATCGGATGCGGCCGCTCCATGACGGTGACCTCCACGGTCATGGCGCTGTTCCCTCTCAGCAGGCCCAGCGTCACGGTTTCGCCCGCCGCGTAACGAATCAATTCGAGCGAGAGGTTCGGGACGCTGTCGACCGGTTTGCCGTTGATCGACGTAACGAGATCCTTCAGGCCGACGCCCGCAGCTTCCGCAGCGCTTCCCGGGAGGACGTCCGACACTAGAATGCCGGACGTCCTCGACAGGCCGAGCCCCGCCGCGAGCGCCGGGGTGACCGTCTGCATGCTGAAGCCGATCAAGCCACGATGCAGGTGCCCGTATTTCCGCAATTGCGGGTACGCGGCGGCGACGACGGCGCTTGGAATCGCAAAGCCCAGACCCTGGCTGCCGCCCGAGTCGGTGAGGATGAACGTGTTCAACCCGACGAGCTCGCCGTCGATATTGACGAGTGGTCCGCCGCTGTTGCCGGGATTGATCGGCGCGTCGGTCTGGATGTAAATCGTCGGACTGTCGGGGTCCGCCTGCCGCGCGACCGAACTGACGACGCCCATCGACACCGAATTGCGGAGCCCCTCCGGACTTCCGAAGGCGAACACGAGCTCGCCTTGACGAATCGCATCATAGTTGGCGAACGGCAGCGCCTGAAGTCCCGTGAGATCGACCTTCAGAAGCGCAAGGTCGAAATCGGTCGACGTGCCGACGACGCGGGCGTCAACGGTCTGGCCGGCAATCAGCGCGAGCGATCGCATGGGACCGTCGGCCGTGGTATCGCGATGAACCACGACCTGCACCTGGCGCGCGCCTGCCACGACGTGCGCGTTGGTGACGATGTAGCCGTCGGGATCGATGATGGCACCCGAGCCGATAGTGTGCTGCCGGCCGATCACGAGACCGGTGTCGCCACGCGTCCGCTCGTCGACGCTGCCGTATCCCGATGCGAGAACCTGGACGACGCTCAGCGACACGCGCTCGGTCAGGCCTTCGACCGAGGCATTGAGCTCCTTCAGGAGTCCGGCCGTGGCGGCTGGCCGCCCGGTGCTCTGGGCAAAGGCCGGCGAGCCGGCCAGCAGGGACGATCAGCGAGAGGCTGCGCGAGAGCCTGCGAGGTTTCATGAACACAACTGCGCTCTCCAAATGCGGACGGCTTGAAGGCCGTCGCCTACCAATGAGTCAGGCCACGCATACTTGATTGCGGCCTCTGGACTTTGCTCGATATAGCGCCGCGTCTGCGGCTCGGAACGCGGCCTCGCCGCTTTCAACGTCGCGGGCCAGCAGATCTGTCGACGACGCGCCGTGTTCGAACGATGCGCTCACCACGCCGACACTGATCGAAAGCGTGCCTTCAGGGAATCGCTGCCCCGCCAGCGTCGGCGCGCAGGCGTTGACCGCATGACACAGCGCGTCCGCAAGACGGTACCCGTCGAAGGCGCTCGACTCCGGCACGGCCACGACGAACTCGTCGCCGCCGTAACGGCAGCCGACCGCGCCAGCGGGAAGTTGCCGGCCGATGATGTGGCCGACGGTGCGCACCGCTTCGGCGCCCGCCAGATGACCGTAGCGGTCGTTGAGCATCTTGAGACGATCGACATCGAGAACCAGCAGGACGAGCGGAGTTCGGCCTGCGCGGGACGCCCTCACCATGCCCAGTAAACGTGCTTCGAACGACCGCAGGTTGTGCAGACCGGTCAGGTCGTCCGTGAGCGCCAGCCGCCGTAGTCGGTCTGCGTCGTCGGTCAGCCGCGCGGTCGTGATGCCAACGGCAAGGAACAACAGGATCTGGATCAGGTCCGACTCTTCGTACTTGAACGTCAGCATGTGAGGATTGGCGAGGTGATACATCAGGATTGCCGTCACGCCCGTAAGCACGCCGCCTCGCATCCCGAACACCAGGCCGGCAAGGATGATCGGCACGTAGTAGAGATGCTGCACCGGAGCGGCGCCGGTCTTCCGATCCAACATGAAAACCGCGACGAGCGCGACAATCGCCAGGGCCGCTGCCACCGGCCGCGACAACCGGGCCGCACCGGCGAGTCCTTCCGTTCTCGTCGTCAGCTGCATGCTTGAACCGTCGTCACAGCTCGCTGACTCGTCCGTGGAGACACGCCTGGCTTCGCTCGCTCATCAAGGTGCATCAAGAGGGCTTGTCGACCAACTGGCTCGGCGGCCCCATCTGCTCGCGCGACTTCAGCTTCCACTTCTCGGATACCTTGACCCACTTGTCACGAAACCGCGTCGTATCGGTGATCGTATGAGTGCCATTCGCCCGGCCGTAGTGCCCCTCGCGATCGACGATGACGCGGACCGTGACGACGCTCACGACGACGGTTGCGACCCCGTGATCAACTGCCAGCGTCTTGATCGGCTGCGTCATCGATTCCGGCCTTGGCGCCAACATGGCCTGTACGACCTCCTGCCGCATCTCGGTCCATGTCTTCGTATGTCCCGCCGTATCGATGAACACCCAATCGGGCGTAAAGATCACGTCGTGAAACTGGTCGATGTCTTTGGTGGTCATGAACTGCAGTGTGGCCTGGCTGATTTCGTCATAAAGACCCTGCAGTTCGGCTTGAATGTCGAATGTGTCCGCCGGCGTCCCGCCGGCCAACATCGCCGCAATCAGCAGTACCTGGGTCATCGATCCTCCTCATGGGATGGACGTGCCACGATGCGTTCTTTTCGCGGTTCCGATCGAACGGCAGGAGACTGCAGAGGCAATGCCAGCTGGTTGTGTCGGGGTCTCGCCATATTGCAAGACATTCAAGGTGTGCCGAGGAAGCGCGCCGCGCAGGCGAGCCGGGTGTGGCGGTTGTGTGAGCAGCGCGCCAAGCTGCCACGGCTGCGCGCCTTGCCCGATCCTTCTACTTTCCAAACACGTGAACCGATTCGACGATCCTGCCGCAGTCGGAGTCGGTGTAACGGACTGTCGCGCGATCGCCAGCCATCTTCTGAAGCGCCAACGCCTCGACCTTGTGCCCCTCGTGACTGATTCGGGTGGTTGGCGCGAGCGGCAGTCGCAATGTGCCGATCGCCGTCGACAGCGACAGCGTCCGGCTGGATGCGTCGTATTTGTCGATCGTTCCCCGTACCCTCAGCGTGGTCGACCCAGGCGGCGCCTGCGCGAACAGGTCGGCTCCGGAAGCCAGCGTCGCAGACAGGAGAAACACCGTGAGGCTTTTCTTCATGGCCTTCCTCGGACTCGAGCGGGATCGGGCTATGCAGCGAACATCAAAGCGCGTGCCGATCGACACGCCGCGTCTGCAATCCTATAAACAGATAAGTCACAATCGGTTACACGATGTCTGACAGACTGCGTGGCGGAACGTGAACCAGCACATGCGCCCCACTGTGGCGAAATGGCTGCGGGACACGTCGCTCGGCACGAAGCTCTCGTCCTTAATCGCGCTCATCGTCGTCGCCGTTGTGACGAGCGTGGCGTACCTGGAAGTACAGTCGTTCGAGCAGCACATCGAAGCGGACTTGATGGACTCGGCCCGCCTGGGCGCGCAATCGGCCGCGGACAACCTCGCGCAGCGGTCAGTGCCGTTCGACTCGCGCGATGTACAGGATTCCCTGCACGATCTGGTTGCCGCCGATCCGGTCATCGATGCGATCTCAGTGATCCACCTGGACGAAACCGGTCAGCCGGGCGTCGCCACCAGCACCTCGACTGAAGAACGCGCGGAGGTTGTGGAT
Organism: uncultured Acidobacteriota bacterium; assembly: GCA_963794305.1. Classification (GTDB taxonomy): domain Bacteria; phylum Acidobacteriota; class Vicinamibacteria; order Vicinamibacterales; family CAVVIG01; genus CAVQFC01. The sequence continues at coordinate 331,383 of CAWCDQ010000032.1, forward strand.
CTGGCGGCCACGCTCTCGCCGGCAGGGCGCCGATCACCGAGCGCACGGCTACGACGATTACGGTCGCGATGCCGGTTCCTCGCCGAGAAACAACGCCGTGGTCGTCACCGTCGGCCTGGAGAGCCTGCTGCAGACGCGAACCCACGCGCTGCGCGTCGCCCTCGGGTTCGCCCTGCCGACCATCGTGCTGGTCACGATCCTCGTTCACGTGACGGTCAGCCAGTTCCTGGGAAAACCGCTTCGCGCGGATCCTGCGCACGAGCAGGGAGACGCGGGAAGGAAACCTGACCGGGCGTGCGACGCTTGCCTGGCTCTGGTAGTCGCGAGCCATTGCCGCAGGGGCCTGAACCAGATGCTCGATCAGCTCGAACGGTTCAATCAGTCGCTGCAGGGCCGCACGACGAAGCGACGCGCGACCTGTCGCTCCGGAATGTCCAACTGGCGGCCAGCCAGGGCGAGCTGTTCGCGTTGAGAGAATCGCTGGGGCGCGCTGAGCGCGTGGCCGCGCTGGGCCAGGTCGCCGCCAACGTGGTCCATCAGGCCGGCACGCCGCTGAACCTCGTGTCGGGCTACATTCAGATGATTCGCGACGACCCGAGAACGGACGATCCGACGCGTTCGTAGCTTCGGACTGTCGACGAGCAGATTCTGCACGTCACACGCGTGCTCCGGACGATGCTCGACCATGCTGGCAGCCGACCTGAAGTACGGGATTGTGAACCTGGCGGACATCATCACGCGCGTGCAGGAGATGGCTGAGCCGCGGCTGGCCCGTCACCACATCCGCCTCGAAGCGTCGGTCGCCGAGGGTCTTCCATCCGTCAAGGCCGATCCCACACAATTGGAAATGGCGCTCTTCAATCTGGTCGGCAACGCGATGGACGCGATGCCGGGCGGCGGCACGCTCTCGATTGCGGCGACTGTACATGCGGGAGACGATTCGAGTCGAGATTGCCGACACCGGTTCCGGAATCCCGGCGGAGGTCGTCGATCGCCTGTTCGATCCCCTGGGTCTACCACCAAGGCGGTCGGGCGCGGCAGCGGCCTGGGCCTCGCGATCGTTCGTGACGTCGTGCGCGCGCATGGCGGCTCGATCGCCGCGTCCGAATCGTGCCGTCGGTGCGCTGTTCGTCATCGAGCTGCCTGCCGCGAATTCAGAGAGGAGTGCCTCCTGACCCGTGCATCGCATCCTCGTGGTCGACGACGACGCCGACACCTGCACCTTCATCGAGGAATTGCTCGAGGCGCCCTATTGCCACTTCGTGTCGGTCCAGGATCCGGAGACGGCGTTCACGAAAATGCGCCATGAATCCTTCGACCTGCTGATCTCGGATATCAACCTGAATGCCCCGCGTTCCGGCCTCGATCTGTTACGCCGGTTCAAGGCCGACCACGGAGCGCCCGTCGTGCTCATCAGCGGATTCGGCACGCTGGAGACCGCCATCGAGGCGGTGCGCGCCTGGAGCATTCGACTACATCAGCAAGCCGTTCGTGATTGCCGACGTCAAACGAATCGTCGATCGGGCCCTCGGGCAAGGGACACGCCTGGCCGAGCCGCCGGCCGAAACGCCGGCGGTTCCTGTCATCAGCCTGATTGGCCGCACCGCGCCGATGCTGGAGGTGTACAAGCACGTGGCGCACGCGGCCGATTCCACGGCCCCCGTCCTCATCGTCGGCGAAAGCGGTTCGGGAAAGGAACGGGTCGTGCGAGCCATCCATAGCCACAGCAAGCGGGCCCGGGAGCCGTTTGTCGGGATCAACTGCGGAGCCATCGCGGACACGCTGCTGGAATCCGAACTGTTCGGTCATCAGCGAGGCTCGTTCACCGGCGCCGTGTCCGATCACAAAGGCGTATTCGAGCAGGCCGGCGCGGGCACCGTGCTGCTCGACGAGATTGGCGACACGACTGCCGCCTTGCAGGTGCGGCTGTTGAGAGTTCTCGAAGAGGGCGAGGTTCGGCCGGTCGGCGGAAACCGGTCGCTTCGAGTGACTGCCCGCGTGATCGCCGCGACGAACATGCCGCTCGAGCAGGCGGTGGCCGACGGACGCTTCCGGCAGGATCTGTACTACCGGCTCAGCGTCATCGTCATCCGCGTGCCGCCGCTGCGGGAGCGGCGTGCCGACATCCCGCTGTTGATCGGCAGCTTTCTCGAAGACGCGTGCCAGCGAACCGGCCAGAAGAAAATGCTGTCCACCGGAGCGCTCGACGCGCTCTTGCGCCACACCTGGCCGGGGAATGTTCGCGAGCTGAGGAACACCATCGAGCGTCTCGTCGTCTCCAGCCACGGCTCGATGATCGAGACGTTCGAGCTGGCCAACACCGGCGCAGCGCCGCTTCCTTCCGCGTCAAAGCCAGCCGTTCGCCGATCTGCCGACGCTCGACGATCTCGAGCGCCGCTATCTCCTGCACGTCCTCGACGCGGCCCGCGGGAACCGGACGCGCGCCGCCGAAATTCTCGGCGTCGACCGCCGCACGTTGTATCGAATGGCGGAACGATTCGGAATCGCGTTGAGCGAATAAGGGTGCATTTTCAGAATCGGAGCTCCAGACCCGCAAAGAACGAGATCATCCGCGGATGACGCGGATGACAAACATCACAGAAGACAAGGAGACCAGGAGACCCGATGGCCGATTCGGATCTTCAGGCGCACCGGGTCCGCACTCTTGGATGACTGGCAGCGCGTGCCCACGCCGCGCGTCTAGCGAGAAGCGCTGGCATCTGCGCTAACGCGAGCCCGTGATGCAGGTGGTGTGACCTCTTGTTGCCACCGATTCTGCTCTCGCTTCGGACTGGCTGCTTCAGGCGGCTGGGGCCGCATGTTACTTGGCTTGATCTGCTTACTCCGCGTCATTGGCAATAAAACCGTCTAGGCGCGCTGCGCTACCCATCAGCGAAGCAGCCGCCGGACTCAACGACTACACACAAGTCGCGCTAGTTCGCCCACGCGTGACCTCCCGTGCTTCTGTGCGGTGAACGTCGGGCCGCACCCACGCCGTTCTCCAGCACACACCGATCGCCGCCAATGAAGCTGCATCAGTCTATAGTGGGATCCGGTGGCGAACCATAACTTCAGACCCTTCCTGACCGCGACGTTGTCAAGCGCCGCCTGGTCATCCCGTTCCCAGCCCGCGCTCTATTGCGGGCGTGGCCGGCCGCGGCTCCTGGCGCGGCCGGCGCGGTCGAGGGGCCTTCGCCCGATCGCGCCAATCAATCCGGAACTCAAGACGCCGACGGAGGCGAGCTTATCCAGGTGTGGAACGCGTGTTGAGCGTCTGGCTGCCGCCCATCGACAATCCGGCAATCGCCCGATGCGGCCGATCGGCGATCACGCGGTAATGCTTTTCCACGAAGGGCATCATATCGTCGACGAAATCCTGCACGAAATCCTCGGTCGGCGCAGGCCGCCCTCGCCAATCGACGGAGGCGCGCCCTGCCGAATGTCGTCCGGCTCGTGTGGCCAGCCGGCATGACCACCACCATCGGTACGCTTTCTTCGCGGCGATGAGGTTGTCGAGGATGAATCCGGCGCGTCCGACGGAAGTCCACGACTCGTCGCTGTCGCCCGCGCCGTGCAGCAGATAGAACACCGGAAGGTGGCCGTGCCGAGTTCGTAGCCGGGCGGCGTGTAGACATGCATGCGGCGAACCTTGTGCAGCGACGTCGAGCAGTAGGTGACCGCCGCCACCGCGCCATGCGGGACGTCCGTGGTGTCCATGAATTCCGAGCCGGGAACGTGCACCAGGCTCCAGACGTTGTTGTTCGATTCGCTCATGGACGGACTTCGCGGATCGATCACGGACACGCCATCCACGTTGAAGTTGTAGCGGTAGGCGCCTGGCTCGAGCGGACCGACCGACGCCTGCCAGACGCCGCGATCGTCCTTCGTCATGGCGATACGTTGAACATTTTTTTTTGGGATATCGGTACCCACGAGCCGCACCTCCTCAGCGCGCGGCGCAAAGATGCGAAACACCACGTGCCGATCGGGCAACACCTCCGGCGAGGTGGACGACGGCGGTGGTGCCGCCATCTGCATGGTCGTCACCACGCAAATCGAGCAGACCCAGGGCCAGGGTCAGAAACAGCGACTCACCTGCTACGCATGGACGTTCCTTTCAGCGAATCGGATGACCATCGGCGATGTCGATCTCGAGGAAGTTCTCGCTGCTCACCTTGACGCCGCCTCCGTCTTCGAGCTTTCCCGCAATCTGTTTCGTGGCCGCGCCACCACGTCGCCGGTCGAGGCATACGCATACCGGCCGTCGCGGCTGAACGCAACCCAGCGCGGCTGCGCCTCGAGCTTCACGGACGCGCGCAACTCGGGCGGATAGACGGTGGCGTCGAACACGTGGAGCCGGTTGCTCACTCCATCGGCAATCCAGAGTTCGCGCTCATCCGGCGCGAACGCAATGCCGTGACTCGGGCACTCATAGGCTGCGGCGCCCTCCCTGGCTGAAGCCTGGAACGGCCGCTGGAACCATCGGCCTCGACACGATCGAGAACCAGGCCGGTCTGAAGATCGCCGACTTCGAAGCCGACGAGGCCGTCGACGTTCGCGAATGCGAGCGTCCCTTTTCCATTCAGCGTGAACGAACACAACGACGCGCTGAACGGCCCACGGTCCGGATGACGTGGTCCGTTGCGGCGTCGATCACCGACAACGCGGACGACTCCCACGCGGCAAGATAGACATACCGGCCATCGCTCGAATACCTGGACTCGCGCGGCCATCCCGTCACGCCAATCGTGCGGCGCAGTCGGCCTGTCGCCGCGTCGACCACGTACCAGTTGGCCCGGCCGAACGCAGGCGCATAGATGGTCTTTTCGTCCGGGGACAGCGCCAGCCGATCGCAGCAGCGATTCTCGTAGGCTTGCTCCCAGACGATCGCGTCAGTCTTGAGATCGATCGCCGCGAGACGCTTCGTGGTGCTGACATACAAGCGTCCCGCGCGAACACTCGCCGCCGTACCCCTCACCGTCTCAGGATCGTTCGCCACGCCCCAGCGTCCACAGAGAAATGCTGCGGACGAACCGATGGGCCTTCTCCACATCGAAGACGAGGATCCGAACCGAGCGGTCCGCGCCAGACACGTCAGCGGTCGCGCTCGGTACCGCGACGTACAAATAGCGATGAACGGACTGCGCCGGCAGCTGAACGCTCACTGCCAGCACCACGCTCGCGATCACTGCCAGGCCGAAGACTGCGCGCACGGCTAGAACGTTTTTCGTTTTGATGTAGTGCGGACCTTTAGGTCCGCCGCGCGGGCAGGCCTGAAGGCCTGCACTACACCGGAACGGAAAACGGCATAGTCTCCCGGGCACGATGTATCTCGACATGAGCGCCATACTCACGAGACTAGTCGATGCAGGTTGGGGACACGATCTCGAACGTGCTGATCGCCATGCGCTGTTCACCGGGCAGCTTGATCATCAAGCCGCGCACGTACACCTTCTGGCCCCTGTGGCTGTCTGGCGCGTACGCGATGGCGTCCACCAGATACAGCGTCTGCGTGCCCAGTGCCTTGCCGAATCCCGGCGACGCGGAGGCTACCGCAGGGGCCGCGACGGGATCGCTGCCGCGCGTCAGCATCCATCGGACCGATCCGTTTGCTCCGGCGCCGGCATCGGCCGTGAGACAGCCGACGACTTCGACATAGGAGAAGTCGCCGATCGGCGGCGGCGGCTTGGGGCGGCCGGGAAGCACGCGGATGCCGTCGAGCGCATCGGCCGTCAACTCGCGCGAACCGGCCGGGAACCCGTTCTCCCTCAGCACATACGCCACGACGTCGAGATACGCGTTGTCGCCCAGGGTCGCCGGCGCGTTCCGCGGCATCGTCGTCGCGATTCTGGTGAAGAGGGTTTTGAGATCCTTGCCGGCGAACTCGCGCGCGAAGCGTTGTTCCCGCAGGGCCGGACCGGTATTGCCGCCGAGATCCGCGCGATGACATCCGGCGCAGGATGCGCCGTAGACGCCCGCGCCGCGTGCGGCCTGCGCGTCGGTGTAGACCTGGTCGGCCACGTCGTCGCCGCCGCGTCTCCTGCGCACGAGCCGCGCGAACGGCCAGGATGCCGACGCAGGCGGCCGTCGCCACAACGACGCCTGCCGTGTCGAGAGAGCGCGCGATTCACAGACCTGGCTGCGGAGGCTTGACGGGTTCCCACGCGACGACGCCGGTGCGCTTCGTGTGACGGCGAAACAGCTTGCCGCCCTGGGTGACGTAGAGCCACTCCCGATCCGGGACCGCCGAACGCGATGCTCGTCACCGGCGTGGCGTTGAATTCGGGTTTGTTCAGGATGTTCGTGCAGCGGCCCGGCTGCTCGCAGACCTGAATGCCCATGGCACTCGTCGCCCACATGTAGCCCAGGGAATCCATCGTCAGTCCGGCGACGCCGCTGAAGAGTCCTTCCTCCGGCATCTCCAGACGCTGAAACGGCTCGCCGTTGACGAGAGCGCCGTCGGCCGCGATCTGAAACGACCACTGATAGCGATCCATGCCGTCGCCGACCAGGAGCATCGCCTGATCGGGCGTGAGGGTGACGGCGGTCGGACTCATGATTTCGCCGCCGTCGTACACAATGCGGCGCCGTCCCTTTCGCGTCGATGCAGCCGACGCTTTTCCTGGCGGTGTCGACGAAGTAGATGGCGCCGTCTCTGGTGACCGCCATATCGTCGGCGCGGACATTCTGCGCGACGATTTTCACCTCGTTGTCTGAGCCGCCGAGGCCGTACGATACCAGGCGCTGCGCTGTCGGCTGGCTTGCGTACAGACGCCCGTCTGCGCCCACGCGCAGCGCCCGCGCCCCGTTGGTCTGCTCCCTGAACACCGTGACGTGACCGGCTGCGTCCGACTTGTAAATCCTGTTGCCCGGCGGATCGGCGAAGTAGACGTGGCCGTCGCGATCCAGCGCGGGACTTGCCGGCGCCTTGTACGTGTCGCCGACCTGTTCCCAGAGCTTGTCGCGATCGATCAGGGCATAGACGGCGCCGCGCGGGCCGGCGCCGCGTCCCGCGGCCGCCGGCGAGTTCTGCGGCGGGCCTCCACGGTTGGCCGCCGGCGCCGTTGCGACCGGAATCATCTCGCGCCGCGGCACGAGCTGCGCGAAGATTCCGCGTCCGGCTCCCGGCTGCGGCGTCCCGACGGCGATCGGCTGCGGATAGTCGCGCCACAACCAGCGCAGCGTCTCGCCGAGCATCGACGCTCCATGGCGATTGCTGTGGCCGTCCTCGCCCAGCTCGATCCGGACGTCGTTGCCGGAGAACTCGAGCGCGGCGGCCATGCGAGGGTTCTCGAGGTACCAGCTGCCGGCGTAGTTGACCAGATCCTGCCGGCCGGTCTGCATGAAGACGCGGATCGGCCGCGGCTCGGTGCGCCGAATCAACCCCGGCAGGCGATCGGCGCCGCGAAAGTTGCCGAAGCTGCCGATCCATGTGATGACCCGGCGAAACTGATCCGGGCGATTCCAGGCCGCGACGAACGCGCCGACGCCGCCCGTGCTCAACCCGGCGATGCCGTGGTCGTTCGGGTCCTTCGACAGGTTGTAGCTCCCGGCAACCTCGGGCACGAGCTCGCCGATCAGGAAATTGGCGAACCGCGGCGTCAGCGAGTCGTACTCGAAGATGCGCTCGTAGCGATTCTGCGCCTGCTCGGACAGCGCCGGCATCACGCCGGGATCGAGAAAGACGGCCAGCATCGGCGGGAGCTCGTGCCGCGCAATCAGGTTGTCCAGGACCACCGGCACGCGTACGGCGTCCCCGGCGTAGCCGCTGCCATCGAGGAAAATCATGTACGCGGCCGGACGGCTCGCCTCGGTACTGAGCCGGCACATAGAGTTGATAGTTGTGCGGTGTGCCCGGGAAGAACTTCCCCGGCGCGAGCGTGTGCCGCGTGACCGTGCCGTGCGGAACGTCAGCGTGAGGCTGCGAGTCCTGCCCGAGCGAGTAGTCAACCGGTGACAATCCGCCGGCCGGCGGTTGCGAAACGCCTCCCGGCCCGGCGATCCAGACGGTGACGGCGAGCGCGACGCATCCAGCAGCTACGGTTTTCATCAGCGTTTTGACGGAATCTTCGGCTTCTCGCCTCGAGCCGTAATCAGTCTCGTCAGGAGGTCGACGGCCAGATCGACCGGCAGGTTGTCGGCGATCGCCATCGGCGTTCGTCCGGCCTCGTTCAATTCGTCGAGCGCGGCGTGATGATCGGCGAGGAACTGGATCACCTCGCACACCTCAGGCTGGGTCCGGCCGTTCATGCCGACCGCGACGTGCATCACGGTGTTGCCGGTCGTGGTCACCGCGGAGACGTCGGGATCGATCTCGTAGGCGTACGTGAACGCCGCGAGCCTCGCACCCGACGCGGCCGCCATCAGCAAGGTCGTGCCGTCCTGTGCCTTGAGATGCGGATCGGCGCCGGCCTCGACCAGCGCACGCATGACGTCCTCGTGATCGCCACGCGCGGCCATCATCAGCGGCGTCTGCTCTCCTGTCGGACCGCCGCGACCGCCGCCACCGCCCCCGCGTGCGCCGACCGGCGCGGTTGATTTCGGCGTGCGCGCGTTGGGATCCGCGCGTTTCGCGAGCAGCGACCGAACCAGTTGTATGTCGCCCGTCTGCGCCGCGAGATGCAGCATGCTGTTCCCGCTCCGATCTCGAACGGCGATGTCGGCGCCGCCGTCGATCAGGCGTAGCGCGGCCGCGGTGTGGCGATACTGCAAGGCGACGACGAGCGGCCTGGCGCCTGAACGCAGGGTGACGTTCGGGTCGGCGCCGGCCGCCAGCAGGATTCGCATCGACTCGGCTTCGTCTTTGATCGTCGCGAAGACAAGAGGGGTGAAGCCCGCCTTCGACGCTGCATCCACTCGCGCGCCCAGCTCGATCAGTCCGGCGACGACGGCGCTGTGCCCTTCGGCGGCGGCCCACATCAGCGCGGTCTGGCCGCCGCGCGGCTCCGCCGCGTTCACGTCCGCGCCGTGCTGCGCGAGGTCGCGCACCGATTCGAGACTGCCGGCGCCGGCGGCGATCATGAGGGCCGTCTCGCCGTTCCACCGCGCGGCGCGCGCGTCGCCGCGAGCCGTCAGCAATCGTTCGACGAGCGCCGAGTCTCCGTTCGCCGCCGCCAGGGTGACCGGCGTTTCGCCGTATTCGTCGGCCGCGTTCGGGATTGGCGCCGGCGCCGAGCAGCGCTTCGGCCATCGCGCGTTCGCCGAGGTGAACCGCAAATGCCAGCGCGGTTGCTCCATCCGGTTGTGCCGCGTTCACGTCGGCCTTGGCTTTGAGGAGCGCCGCAAACGCCTTGTCGTCGCGGCGCCTGACCGCGTCCAGCAGACGGAGGTCGCGCGGCTGCGCGAGCAACGGCGCGAGCGCCGCCGACACCGAGAGACAACCGAGGCCGATCAGGAACAACGCACGTCGCATGCACCCGCCTTCGTGTGTTCACAGGAGACCAGAAGATGAGGAAGGTCTTTCTTCAAGAAATTCTCCTGACCTCCTGATTCCTGTTGCTGACTGTGACGAACCGCTCCTGGCCTACAGGTCCGTGAGCCGGCCCGTGCTGTCCCCGAAACCGTCGACCTGGGGCAGGCCCGCCAGGTCGAACATGTTGAGGAACAGGTTGTTCAACGGCGTTTCCTTGCGGTAGACGAGGTGACGGTTGCCTTTCAGCCGGCCGTTGGCCCCGCCCGCCAGCAGGATCGGCAGATCGTCGTGCGTGTGGATGTTCGATTCGCTGATGCTGCTGCCGAACAGGACGAGCGAGTGATCGAGGAGCGTCCCGTCGCCGTCGGGCGTGCTTTGCAGCTTCTCGAGCAGATACGCGAACATCGCGACGTGAAGCTCGTCGATCTTGACCAGCTTGTCGACTTTCTCGGCGTCGCCCTGATGATGCGAGATCGAGTGATGTCCGTCGGAAATGCCGATCTCGCGGTAGGCACGGTTGCTGCCGTCGCGGCCGAGCATCAGCGATGCCACGCGCGTCATGTCGGTCTGCCAGGCGACGACCTGCATGTCGACCATCAGCTTCGTGTATTGCAGGTAGTCGTCGGGGATCGCGCTCGGCCGCTCGATGTGCGGCAGTTCGAGCGTCGCGTTCTGGCGCTCGGCCAGCTCGATGCGCCGCTCGATGTCGCGCACCGCCTCGAGATACTCCTCGAGCTTCCGTGTGTCGCCGACGCCAAGACGCATGCGCAGCCGCGCCAGGCTCGCGGACACGTAGTCGAGCACGCTCTTCTGATGCTCGAGGCGAATCATGCGCGCCTTTGGATCCGTGCTGTCGCCGTCGCCGAACAGCCGCTCGAACACCGTGCGCGGATTGATTTCGGCCGGCAGCGGGCTCGTCGGTCCGCGCCACGACATCGACATGTAGGCGCAGGTGTAACCGGAATCGCAGTTGCCCGCGAGCGGCTGCGGCTCGAGGCCGAGCTCGAGCGAGGCGAGCTGCGTGTATTTCCCCAGCTCCCTGGCGGCGATCTGATCGGCGGAGATGCCGAGCTGAAAATCGGCGCCGCCGGTTTTGTACGGGTGGACGCCGGTCAGAAACGTCGCCGTGGCACGAGCGTGATCGCCGGGCCCGTCGCCCAGTGCCCGGCCGGTCACCTGCGCCAGCCCGCTGAATGCGTTGAGCCGATCCCGGAACGGTTCGAGCGCTTTCATCGTCGGGCTGAACTCGAAGTTCGCGCCGGTCGTCTTTGGCGTCCACATGAACGGCCGCGGGCTCTTGTCCGACGCGCCGATGATGCCGTTGGGCGTGTACACGTAGCCCAGGCGAGTCGGCGATGTCGACGCCGCCGCCGCCGAAGAACGCGTCGCCATCGAATCGAGCAGCGGCAACGCCATCGTCGCGCCGAGGCCGCGCAGAAACGTTCGCCTCGGCAAGGTGTGGTTCAAGGCGCTCATGGTTCCGATCCCTTCCGCAACTGAAACGGCGGACTCTGGACAATCGCCAGAATCAGAGATGACATTCGAAAATTATCGCGCGCCGCCGCCCGCGTGATCGTACGAATCGTCGGGTAGTCGTGGAACTCGACACCTCTGCCGAGCGCGTAGGTCAGCAGTTTTTCCGTGGCCGTCTGAACGAATTCCACGCGGTATTTCGTCAGGAGCAGGTCGATCAGCCCGGCAGGACCGCTGAATTCCGTGCCGTCGGGCAGCTTGCCGGTCGCGTCAATCGCCGTTCCCGCATCCTCTTCACGCCATCGCCCGACCCCATCGTAGTTCTCCAGGGCAAAGCCGATCGGGTCCATGCGGGCGTGGCAGGCGGCGCAGACGGCGTTGGCCCGATGAACCTGCATCTGCTCGCGCATCGACAGCAGCTTGCCATGCGGCGCCGCCTTCAGTTCGGGAACGTCCGGCGGCGGTGGCGGCGGCGGCGTGCCGAGCAGGTTCTCGAGAATCCACTTCCCGCGCTGCACCACCGACGTGCGGTTCGGATACGAGGTGACCGTGAGAATGCTCCCCTGACCGAGCAGACCGCGCCGGTTCCCGTCGGTGAGCGTCACGCGGCGGAACTGCGATCCGTAGACGCGCGGGATGCCGTAGTGCTCGGCCAGACGCTGGTTGAGGAACGTGTAGTCGGCCGACAGGAGATCGAGCAGGCTGCGATCCTCGCGGAAGATGCTCGAGACGAACAGCGACGTTTCGGTCTCGAACGACTGGCGGAGCGTCTCGTCGAACGGGAAGATCACCGGATCGGGCTTGGCCGTCTGCACGTTTCTCAAGTGGAGCCACTGCCCCGCAAAATTCGCGACGAGCGCATCGGCCCGCGGATCCTCCAGCATGCGGCGAACCTGCTGCTCGAGAACCGCGGCATCGCGCAGCCGCCCCTGTTCCGCCAGCCCGAGCAGCTCCGCGTCGGGAATCGTGCTCCACAGGAAGAACGACAGGCGCGACGCGAGCTCGATGTCGCTGACGCGGTGGACGGCGGCGGCCGAAGTCCCCGCGCCCGCCGGGGGATCGCGCTCGATGCGGAACAGGAACTCGGGCGACACGAGCATCGCCTCGATCGCCGCCTGGATGCCGCCGTCGAAATCCGAGCGTCGCGCGCGCCCTGCTGTAGAACGCGAGCAGCGGATCGACATCCGCGCTCGCCACCGGCCGCCGGAAGGCGCGATGCGCGAGAGCGGTCAGAATCGTCCTCGCGCACGGCGATTCCTGCGCCGGCCGCGCCGGGTGGCAGCTGAAGATAATCTGGCGGCTCGGCGGCTCGCCACGGCCGGTGGCGTTGTACGGTCCGCCGACGATCAGCCTGGTGACGTCCGGGGCCGACGCGCGCACGTCGAATCGCTTGACCCGCGCGCCGTCGAGCCTCAGGTCGACCGGCGACGGAATGTCTGCCGCCGGCCTTCCTCCGGCACCGGGCGCGCCAGCTCCGATCGGCGCCTCGCGTTCCGGCTTCAGATTCTCGCGCGGCGACGTCACGCCGATCGTGTGCAGACCGGCGCGTACCGGCACGCGCACCTGGAACGGATCGGATCTCGGCGTCGCCGCCCTCGGTCTGAACGCCCGCGAAGCGAACCTTGAAGACGTATTCGGCATCGAGCGGAAAATAGTGCTTCACCGTCATGCCGGCGCGCGAGTCGAACGGCATGTCGTCGTTCAGCTGCTCGTTGCGCGGTGCGTTGTTCGGATCGCGCTTCGCGTCGTAGATCTCCTCGGCCGGCTTCTGCGTCAGGTCCCCGACCGCGAGCCGGCTGACTTTGCGCGCGGCCGCCATGTAGCGATCGAGCAGCGCGGGCGAGGTCGACAACACGGCCGCGATGTTGTCGAACCCGTAACCGGAATCGTCGACCGGCAGCCACTCGCCCGGGCGCACGTCGACGGCGAGCAGATCGCGCACGGCGTTGCTGTACTCCGCGCGATTGAGGCGGTGCACCGGCGCGCGGCCGGGATCGGGGTGCGCGGCCGCCGCGCGGTCGAGCGCATCTTCGAGCTGCGTGACGACCAACGCCGCCGTACGCGGATCCGGACGCGCGCGGACGTTGGACGGCGGCATCTCGCCCGATCGCAGCTTCCGGGCCACCTTCTCCCAGACCGCGGCGTGTTCGGAGACGTTCGTCAGATCGATGTTCTGCAGGGACAGACCAGCCGTCTTCAGCTGGTCGTTGTGGCACGTGAGACGCAGTACTTGCCGATGAGCTCTGCGCTCGACGCTGTGAGCCGCGGGCGCGGCGGTAACCTGCGTGGCGATCGCGCGCGGCGCCTCCCATGTATGAGAGACGCCGCGAGCTAGCCACGTCGGGAATCACGCATGTCGCGGCCGGTCGCACGCTAGAACGCGAACCGAATCTGCAATTGCATGTTGCGCAACGGCTGCGCGCTCGTGGCGGCGCCGAACCCGGCGTTCCTCGGCGTCAGCCGCGTCGGATCGAGCGAGCCATCCGGGAGGTACTGCGAGTTGACGACGGTCAGATCGGTCGGGCTGCGGTAGATCACGTTCCTGTTGCGATCGTTGATAGATCACCGCGTTGAACACGTTGAACACCTGCGAAACTGAATTGGAGACTGCGGTTGCCGCCGAACCGGAAGTGCTTGGCCAGCGCCATGTCGACCGTGTGATCGGGGCAGCCGCCGAGGATGTATACGCCCCGATTCGAGGCCGACGCTGCCGTACGTCGGCCCGGTGACCGCCGCCGTGTTGAACTGCGCGTACTGGTTGCTCGAGCAGCCCGACCCCGGATCGCCCACGTAGACGATCTTCGCGGCGTAGTCCGGGGAGCCGGTCAGGTTCGTGTTCGTGCCGTTGTTCTGGTACGTGTAGGTGAGATCGTAGCGGCCGTTCGGTCTGATTGTTCGCCTGGGCGGATTCGTTGCCTGTACGGCCCCCGGCTGGTACGCGGAGCCGGCCGTGAGAACGCCTGAAAGCTGCCAGTCGTTGAGCAGGTACTTCGCCGACGGAATTCGCAGTGTGACGGCGCGCCCGGAATATCCCACACCGCGTAGCTCTTGATGACGTGGCGTTGCAAGGCGAGATTCTCGTTCAGCGCCTCGTACGCGGCCTGATCCGAACGGACCGAGATCGTGCCGTCGGCCGCGTGCTGCAGGCGCAGCTGCAACCCGGTGTTGCCTTTCAACGACAGCCCGAGCGTATAGTTCGTGCCGAACGCCAGACCATTGCGGAAGCGGCGGTTCACCGACGATCTGAGATCGAATGATATTCGTCCCAGAAACGCGTCTCCTGCTCGTTGATGCTGGCCAAGCCGCGGAACGCGCGCAGCAGGTTCGTCGTGTACGCCGACGCGCCCGGCACGCTGCTCGGTCCGAGCGTCGGATCCTGGTTCTGCGGCAGATACGCGGCGCCGATGTCCACGGCGTTCAGGTCGACCGCGCCGTTGGCTCCGCCCTGGAACGCGCGCAGCCGGTTGAAGCCGTGGTTGCCGACGTAGGAGACGTCGAGCACCGTCGCCGCACGGCAGCGCCATCTGCACGCCGCCCTGCCACTGCCACGAGGAAGGCAGTCTGGGCGTTGTACTGGAAGTCGATCAGTGCCGGAACGCCAACGGTGCTGAGACCGGTGCCGAGCGTCTGCAGTTGACCGTTGCGGAGATCCTGCGACGTCGAGATCGGCGGGTTGCCTGGAATCGAGAAGACGGTGTTGCCGTCCGGACGATCGTAGAAGAGTCCGCCGCCGCCGCGCAGCACGAACGTCTGGTTGCCCGTCAGGTCGTACGCCAGGCCGAAACGAGGGGCCAGCGGCGAGCGTCGGCCACACGTACGAGGTATCCGCGATGCCGTCCCCGGCCTTTTTGATGCCGTTGGTCAGGTTGCCGGTATTTGGCACGACGGTGCCAATCGCAGCGCGCCGTGTTCGCCGCGCCTGGCGCCGTCAGGATCTGACCGGTGCGCGGATCCACCGCGTTGCGCGCGTTGCCCGAGCAGACCGTCGCCCCGTTATTGCAGCCTGACAGGTACAGCAGCGGCGCGCTGCCGAGCGACCACTGGTCCGGGAAGAAGTTCGACATCTGCAGGAACTGATCGTACTGCGGCGGCTGGTGCGTGAACCGGATGCCGTAGTCGAGCGTCAGCCGGCCGTTCACCTTCCAGTTGTCCTGGATGTAGAACTCGGTGTTGTTGTAAATCATGCTGCCTTCGATCAGCTTCGACTGCTGCAGGTACTGCGTGAACACGCCGAACGGCCGCGTTGGCAAAGCCGAAGCCGGTATCGAGGGCGTTGTTGGTGTCGTTGCCGAAGTTCACGTAGCCCTGGAATCCGAGGTTCGCCACGCCGCCGGCGCCGGTGTTCTGCGCCTTGAAGCTGTGGTTGTTGTAGAACCCCGCCTTGCTCGTGTGCGGGCCCCACACCTTCGTCAGACTGATGGCGACATCCTGCGTGCGGTTGATGTTCAGAAACCCTGGAAAGAGCTGGTTGGGCGGCCCTGGCAGATCCCCCACACCGGCAGTGCCCGTCTGAGTCGGTACGATCCGGCTGCCCCACGCGAACGCCGGCGGCAGGTTGATCTTGTTGCCGTCCCACCAGGCTGGATTGAGATCGTTCAGCGTCGTGTTCGCGTAGTAGCGCGGATCGACCACGCCGGCATTCGGGTACAGCAACGGAAAGCCCGGAATGCTGGACGGTTCCGACGGGTTGACGAGGATGCCGCCTGGAAGATTCGGGCTGCCGCCGTTCGCGCCAATCGCCGCTCCGCCGGCGAGCTGGTTTCGGATGAACCCGTACGTGCCCTCGATGAAGGTCGTCGGGCTCATGGTGTAGTCCACCGTCACCCCGTAGTTGGTGATGAAGGGGTACGGATTCTGGACGTCGTTGAATCCCGTAATCGTTCCCGGGGTGATCAGCTTCCGTGCACGCTGGCCGGAGTATTTGCCCGTCACCCGGAAGTTCGTCGACCACTGGTAGTCGACGCGGATGGCCGGCTGCTGCGTCAGGTTGTCGGTCGTCGGCGGCCGGAGCCTCGTAGTTGTAGTTCATGCCGGCCAGCTGCGTGACATTCGGCAGCGGGTAGCGACTGAGGAGCGAGGTGCCTACGGGGTACAGCCGGTCCGCTGGAATCCGGCCGAGAACGCCGCCGGCCTGGAAGCAACCGGCCGTGTTGGCCGCGGTGCAGGGAGAGGACGAGTTCGGATCGTGGATCAGATTGAACAACGCGCCGGTGTTGTCGCGTGTCTGCGAAAAGTCGCCCGCGCGCTCGGCCGCGGTCGGCACACGAATCCTGACCACGTTGCCGCTGTTGATCGCCGCAGTGACGGGACGATACTCGTGAGAGTAGAAGAAGAACAGCTTGTTGTTGCCACCGGGCTTGCCGACGGGCCCGCCGATCGAGTAGCCCAGCGTCTTGCTGCTGGTCTTCACCTTCGGATCGCCGTTCTTTTCGTTGACCCAGCTGTTCGAGTCCCAGTCCGAGTTGGTCTGGATGTCGTACGCGGACCCCCGGAACTGGTTCGAACCGCTCTTGGTGACGGCGGTGATCTGCAGGCCGCTCGAGCGGCCGTACTCGGCCTGGTAGCCCTGCGTCAGGATCTTCACTTCACCGATCGAGTCGACGTTCATGTTCAGCATCTGGCCGTTGTTGCCGGTGTCCATCGCCGAGATGCCGTCCATCATGATGTTGTTCTGGCCCGCGCCGCCGAGCCGCGTGCCGCCGGCCGACGCGCCGACCCCGACGACGCCCAGGAGTGAAGGCGGTCAGGCTCGTGAAGTTCCCGCGGTTGACCGGCAGGTTGTCGATCTGGGCGCTCGTGACCGCAAACGATCGCTCGCCGCTCTGCGTCTGCACGAGCGGCGATTGCCCGACCACCGTCACCGACTCGGCGAGCGCGCCGGGTTCGAGCGTCAATGGTGGGATGCCTACGCGATCGCCGCCGCTGACGGCAATGCCGGCGCGACGCACTGTCTTGAATGCGTCCAGGGTCACCTCGACCGTGTATGTGTCCGGCACGACGTTCGGAAACACGTAGTCGCCTGAGGCGTTGGTGATCGCAGGGGCCGATCGGGTCGCACGCGTTTCGCTGATGAGCACGACCGATGCGCCGGGAATCACCGCTCCCGACGGATCCTTGACGTTGCCCGAAACGGTTCCCGTGGTGATTTGCGCTCTCGCTGGAGACGAGAGCAGTAAGAGCCCGATGACCAGATTCCGGCCGACAACGACCATCCTTCGCAGCATCTGCCCTCCTCGACTGCTCGCGATTGCGGACTGGTGTTCCTGACGCCGAACGAATTGGAGACGCCGCGCGAATAGCGAATCCGGGCGGATGTAACCGGTTACACGGCGCCAAAGATAGATAGGGATTATCACGGAGTCAAGACAAAATCACGGCTCTCTCAATAATTCGGGCAACGGGCAACGGGCGGTTGGATCACGAAGCGAACCAACGGTGCAACCGCGCACGTGGATGTAGGATAGCCGGCAGGAAAAAAGCGCGGCGATGGAATGAAGAACGAAGGGCTGAGTAATGAAGAACGAAGGCTGATGCGGCGCGCGGTGCTCGTCGGTATGTTTGCCGCGGCGCTCGCGAGTAGTGCGTGCGGGCCGCGCGCGAATCAGGCGCCGCCACCAGCCGAGCGGGCGGTCGCGTGGCGCCGGCTGGGATCCTGGTCCGGCCGCGGGAGCCTGCAGACCGAATCGTTCACCAGCGACACCGGCACGCTCCGCGTCCGCTGGGACACCACCTCGGCCTCTGGTCAGGGGACAGCGCCGGCAACGGCCGGCAGCTTCCGGCTGGAGGCGCGCAGTGCCATCAGCGGGCGGCTGCTCCAGGAGGTCGTCGATCACTCCGGCGCCGGCGGCGGAGTCGGCTACGTCCAGCAGGACCCTCACGTCTTCTACATCGTGGTCGAGTCGACTCAGCTGAATTGGGCGTTTACGGTCGAAGAAGCCATCGGGTATCCTTGACGCGTTATCAACCACGTCGGTCATCAGGAGTTGAACCATGACCGAAGACACCGACGCTCGTCTCTCCCGCCGGAAATTCATCCAGGGTATCGTCGCGGCCGGTGCCGCAGCCTCCTCGTCCGCGTACCTGTTCCGTTCGACGACCGTGCACGGCCAGCCCCAGGCCGGCGCCGTCGAGCGCCTCGTGACGCTCCGCGTGAACGGTCAGGATCGGCGCGTCGATCTCATGCCGCAGGAAACGCTCGCGATGGTGCTGCGCTACAAGCTGGGGCTCACCGGCACGAAGCTCGGATGCGATCGCGCGGAGTGCGGCGCCTGCACGGTGCTGATCGACGATATCCCCCACTACTCGTGCTCGGTGCTCGCGCACCGCGTGCGCGGCAAGAGCATCGTCACGATTGAAGGGCTCGCCGATCCGGCGACCGGCAGGCTGCACGCCGTGCAGCAGGGCGTCGTCGACGAGCAGGGATTCCAGTGCGCGTTCTGCATGCCCGGCTTCGTCATGGCGACGGTCGGGTACCTCAAGACCAATCCGAATCCGACGCGCCAGGAGCTGGCCCACGGCATTTCCGGCAACCTGTGCCGCTGTCAGGATTACGACAAGATTCTCACCGCTATGATGCGCGGCTCCGAATTGATGCGAGGCTGACGTCATGACAAACAAGTTGATCGGACAGAACTACACCACCCCCGATCTCGTTGCAAAGGTCACCGGCCAGGCGAAGTACGCCGAAGACTATCGCGTCGACGGCATGCTGTTCTGCAAGCTGCTGCTCAGCCCGTATCCGCATGCGCGCATCAAGCGCATCGACACGAGCCGGGCGCTCGCCACGCCCGGCGTCAAGGGCGTGCTCACCGCCGACGAGCTGCCGGCGCCGGCCGACGTCGTTTCGGATCTCGGACAGCGGTTCGCCGCGAACACCAAGGGCGAGAAGGCGCTGACCAACGAGCCGGTGTATCAGGGCGAGCCCGTGCTCGCTCTCGCCGCGATCGACGAGCTCACCGCGAGCGACGCGCTCGAGAAGATTGAGATCGAGTGGGAGCCGCTCCCGTTTGCGGTCGATCCGCTCGTGAGCCTCAGGCCCGACGGACCAAACGCGCGGCTCGAGGGCAACATCTGGGGACGTCCGAAGCCGCCGGCTCAAGGTCAACCAGTCGCTCCTCCGGCCATCGAGGAGCTGAAGTGGACGGCCGCCGACTTTGCCGAGTACGACCAGGGACGGCTGCCGATGGGGAAGACGCCGGACGAATGGAGCTACGGCGACGTCGACGCCGGCTTCAAGAACGCGGCGCTCGTCCTCGATGAAACATTCGTCACGCCGAACACCAGCCATCAAACGCTCGAGCCGCGCTCGGCGATGGCGTACTGGCAGAACGGGAAGCTCTACATCCACTGCTCGACGCAGAGCACCGTCCAGACCGTCGGCTCGATCTCGCGCTGGATGCATCTCGACCAGAAGGACGTCGTCCTCATCAGCGCATACACGGGCGGCGGCTTCGGCAGCAAGGCGACCGGGACGATCACTTCGATCATTCCGGCGCTGCTGTCGAAGAAACTGAACGCGCCGGTGATGATGCGCATCGATCGTGAGACGGAGCACTACATCGGCGGCGCGCGCCCCGCCATGCACGGGCGGCTGAAGGTCGGCTTCGCCAAGGACGGCCGGATCACCGCGGTCGACATGTTCGTCGTCAACGAGAACGGGCCGTACGAGCCGGTCGGCGATACGGCGCAGTCGGGCCGTCAGGTGTCGCTGCTCTTTCAGCCGCCGGCGATGCGCTGGCGCGGCGTGTCGGTGCTCACGAACACGCCGCCGCGGCGCGCGCAGAGCCAACCGGGCGGGATGCAGGGGATCACGCTCATCGAGCCGATCATCGCCAAGGCGTCGCGCAAGCTCGGAGTCGACCAGGTGGCGATCCATCGCATCAACGCGCCGGAGGGCAAAGCGAAGTTCGGTCCGGCCAACCCGCGTGGAGAACGCGCGTATGCGACGAGCGCGTTCGTGAAGGAGGCGCTCGATCGAGGCGCCGGATTGTTCAGGTGGGACGAGCGCAAGGCGCAGGGCGGTAAACGCCAGGGAGCGAAGGTTCGCGGCTACGGCGTCGCGACGAGTTCTTTCGTCGCCGGTTCGGTCGGGTACGACGGCTTGTTCGTCATCAAGCCGGACGGCCGGATGTACATCCAGTCCGGGATCGGGAACCTCGGAACCGAATCGGTGATCGACTGTCATCGCGTGTCGGCCGAGATGGTCGGCATGCCGTGGGAAAAGGTCGACGTCACGTGGGGCCACACCGGTAAGAACCTGCCGTGGAGCTGCGTCTCCGGCGGCAGCCAGACGACGCACGCGCACACGCGCGCGGCGCACGCGGCCGGCGCCGACGCCGTCAAGAAACTGCAGGAGATCGCCGCACGAACGCACGGTGGGAAACCGGAGCAGTACACGGTGGCGAACGAGCGCGTATCGGGACCCGGCGGAAGCATGACGCTGGCGCAGGCCGCGCAAAAGGCGATCGATCTCGGTGGCCGATACGACGGCCACGAGCTGCCGGACAACATCAACGCGTTCACGAAGACGTCGGCGACGGCGCTCGCTGGTCAGGGTCTGATGGGCGTGGCGCGCGACGTCTACCCGCACAACGGCGTCACGCATTCCTTCGTCGCCGGCTTCGCGGAAGTGGAAGTCGACGTCGAGACCGGCAAGTACCACATCATCGACTACCTGGCGGTGGCCGACGTCGGCACCGTGATCCATCCCCGCGCGCTCGGCGGCCAGGTGCTCGGCAGGTCGATGCTCGGCATCGCCCACGCCATTGGCCAGCACTGGGTGTACGACCAGCGATACGGGGTCCCGCTGGCCAAGCGCTTCTATCAGAACAAGCCGCCGACGATCCTCGACGCGCCGCAGAAGATGGCGTGGGATGCGCTGAACATCGCGGATCCGGAAACGCCGGTCGGCGCGCGCGGGATCGGCGAACCCCCGGTGGCCGCCGGATGCTGCGCCGTGCTCAATGCGCTCGCCGACGCGCTCGGCGACGACATCTTCAAGCGCGCGCCGGTCATGGTCGGTTCGCTGATCGCGGCGCTCGATGCCGGCAAGGCGGTTCAGGAGCCGTTGACGGCGCACATATAAGAAGAAATGCAAATTGCTGAATGCAAATTGCTAAGTGCAATACGCCAGGATCCGGACCGCTGAGATGAGGCCCGAGCGCAGGCTCGCGAGTCCGACTTCCCACCCAAGCCGTTCGTCCGCGCTCACACCCTCGAATCGCCGGCTGCGGCTCTCCCGCAGAGTGCCTTCGAGGTCTGCAATCGCGATGCCGGTCATGTCGTCTTCGTTCTGAACCGTAAAACCGGCCTGCCCCAGCGCACGCGTCCACTCCTCGCGGCTCTGGATTCGGATATTCCAGCATCGCTGCAGCGACAGCAGGCTGTCCTCTTCGCCCATCGCCGGCGCGCGAGCGAGGAGCGCGTCTTCGACCGCCAGCCAGCCGCCGGGACGTACATGAGCGGCTGCGCGATCGATGAACGCACGGAGATCGGGAAAGTGCAGCGCGGCGCCCTGACAGACGATCAGGTCGAACGGCGCACCCGGGGCGTCGACGGTCATGAAGTCGCCGTGGGTGAAGGTGACACGATCGTCGAGACCGAGCAGATGCGTCAGACGGACGGCGTCCGCGAACCGGCTCGCGGTCAGCTCGACACCGTGGGAGCGGCAGCCGAATTCCTCGGCGAGAAGGCGCACGGTGCCGCCGAGCCCCGCGCCGACGTCGAGGACACTCCAATCCGGGCCGATGCCTACAGCGACGGCGATGGCGCGGTCCGCCGCCGCACCGCCCAGATGGTTCTGATCGGTGACGCCGCCGGCCGGCGCTTCCGCGAGGTCGCGTTCGGTGACGCCGTCCAAGGTGCCGCGGTCGCGCCGTACGCGGGCGAGCACGGCGTCGGCCGTGATCGGGTGCTCCGCGTACACGCGCTCGAGACGCGCACGAAACGCCGCGTCCATGGGGGTCATGCCCCGAGCGCCGGAGGCTCGAGGGGCAGGATGATCCGCGCGTTCAGCTCCGCCGTCAGCGCGTCGGCATCCGCCGCAAGCGCGTCGAGTTGGTGGGCATGCGCCAGGCGGCCCGCATGCTCAGCGAGCCGGGTGCCCGGAAAGAGATCGCCGCACATCGTCCACTCCCGCGCGGCCGCGAGCAGAGCACGAACGACGCCGGCGGTGTTGTTGTTGAGCGCCGCTTCGGCGGCCAGGCGCGGCGCGCTCGCCGTCCGATCGAGGCTCAACCTGGTCATCAGCACCTCCGCCTCTCGTCCGTGCCTGGCTGCGGCGTCGTAGACGCCGTGCAGCAGGTTGACCAGGGACAGATTCCAATGGGCCAGCGCCTCGGGACGAGGTGAGTCCCACTCGTCGGCAGTCGTGATCGCGTCGGCCAGCTTGGCCACCGCGGCCGGATAGTTCCCGAGCAGATACTGCGACATGCCGACGATGTTCTTGACGTAGGCGATGCCGTCGTGGAACCCGGGCAACCACACCGCTTCGGCTTCGGTGCCGAAGCGCACCGCATCGGCGTACCGGCCCCACGCGAAGTACAGCACGGCCATCCCGTTGAGCGCCGTTGCGATGAAGACCGGCTTCTGCGAGCGCAGAGCCAGGTCGTAGTCCTGGTGCGCGAGCGGCGCCGCGCGTCGAATGTCGCCTTGATAGGTGTACGCGAGGACCAGGTTGAACCCGGGACAATCTTCGAGGAGCGCGGCGTTGGACGCCGTTCCGGCGCTGCCCGCGATGCGCTCCGCAATCTGCTCGGCGTGCTCGCGTGAATGTGCGCTATCGCTCGCATAGCGGTAGGCGATGACCAGCTCGCCACGCACCAGCAGTTCCAGCTGCTCGTCTTTCATCGCGAGCGCGAGCTTCAGCGCCTGCTCGCCCATCTTGAGCCCTTCGAACACCGGCCCGAGGTAGGACTTCCAGACCAGCGCCGCGACGCCGTACATGACCCGCGCGCCGTCCGACTTGAACTGATCGGGCAGCTTGAGGAAGAGGTCGCGGCAGTGTGTCGGATGCCCGCAGTGCGCGATCGCGCCGGCGTATTCGCCGAGGAGCATCGCCGCCGCGTCGGACTCGCCAGCCATCACGAGATGCTCGTACTCGAAGATCTGCGGCTGCAGCTCCGCGATGTCGCGCCAGCCGCGGGGACCGACCGTGCGCTGCGTGCGATAGTACGCCGCGGCGCGGCTGTGGAGCACCGAGCGGCAGTAGCTGCCGTCGGTCGGCAGCCGGTAATAGAGGAAGTCGCGGTCGATGCGGTGCAACCCGAGCGTCGTCGGCTGGCCGTCGCGTCCGCGTTCGAGATACACCAGCCTCGCGTTGACCAGCGGCTGCAGCACTTCGTCCAGCCTCAACCCTGGCACGTGCGGCTGCAGCAGGAAGTCGACGGCGACCTTGGGGACCGGCCTCGCGAACACGGCGAGCGTTTCGGCGACGCGCCTCCCCTCCAGGCGCAGGTTACGGTAGTTCACCTCGACCAGGTTCTCGACGACCATCTCGCGGACCCAGAAGTCGTTCGCCACTTCCGAAAGGCCCTGGAGCAGCCCCACCCCTTCGTCGCCCTTCAGGATGTTCGGCACGAGCTGCAAGGCGCGAGGGATGCCGTAGGTCTTCCGCACGATCTGCTGGAGCTCCGCGTCGCTCGCCGTTGCCAGGCCGATCGCCTTGTTCGGATCGAGCTCGCGCAGCAGCGCGATCGCGTCCGCCTCCGGCAGCCCGTCGCTGAGCGTCACCTGGCGCTCGGCGCGCAATTCGTCGGCCGGAAGATTGATGGCCGCGCGTGCCGTGATCAGCAGTCGCAGCGTCCCCTGATCCACGAGCGCGCGGCGGACGAAAAGGTTGAGATCAGCGTCGCGGATACGGCCGCGTTCGTCGAGCAGATCTTCGAAGTTGTCGAGAAGCGCAAAGACGAGCCCGTCCGGCATCAGATCGAGAAAGCGATCGACGCGGTCTTCGGTGGAGAGGTCACGATTGGCGAACACGCGATCCGCCTTCTCGGCCGCCTCGTCCGTCAGGACTCGCGAGATGTTGTAGAGCACGCGATCGAGCGTGATCGGCTGGGTCGGCGTGTGATGGAGATAGGCGATGCCCTGAATGAGCGGGCCTCCAGGGCCAGGCCGTTTCCGCTGCTCGAAATCCGCCAGCACGCAGCACGCGAGAGCTGACTTGCCCATGCCGCCGCGTCCCAGCACCGAGGCGACTCGCGTACGCGGATCGATGAGCGCTGCCGCAATCGACGTCTGCTGGTCGACCCGATCGTAGAAGGTGTCGCCGATCGCGGTCGGCGGCCGGCGTCCGAAGCGCCGCACCCCTGAACCGGTGTCGCGCGACAATTCGGCCGCGGCGCGCTTCTTCTCCTCCTCGAGGCCGCGCTGAACGCGGTTGGCCTGCGCGTTCAGGTCGGACGAAAAGATGTCGATCCGCCGGCGCACCGCTGAGATCCGCGAGTCGAGCGCAGCCGTGCTCGAGCCCTGGCTCTCAGCCCGGTCGCGATTCGCGAGGAGGCGGTCCAGCGTCTCCTGGTTGCGCGAGATCTCAGCGCCGGGATCGTTCAGTCGATCGAGCTGGGCCAGCAGGTTGGCGAACGCGCTGGCCGGCTCACTCTGGAAATCGAGATGCTGCCGCCCCGAAAGAGCGAGCGGGACGTCACAGTCGAGAAACAGCGCGGGGACGACGGTGAGTTTGTTGTCGAGCGCCTTGGAGAATTCTCCTCTGACGAACAGCGACGAACAGGCGGCCGGGGTGAGAACGACGACGACCAGTTCGGCTGACAGGAGCTGCTCGGTGAGCTCGGCCTCCCACGCCTCCCCGCCGCGCGTGGAGAGCTGCTCGGTGTCCCTCCACGTGTGATGGCCGGCCTCGGACAGATCGCGGGACAGTTTCGCGGCGAAGTCGGTGCCGTCCTCCCGCGCATACGAGATGAAGACGAATCGTGGCGTCGAAACCATGGCGATCGATGGGCTGGGGGGAGTGTATGGGAGGCCCGCGGGGAGTGCAACGACGCCGGCATGTTTCAGATCGTCGGGGATGGCGCTACGATTCTGTCGACATGAGTGACCCACGGCAGCAGGTACTCGGCATGTTCGACCGCACCGCCTGGATCGTGACCGCGAGCGCGGGCGCCGAGAAGAGCGGCCTCGTGGCCACGTTCGTCAACAGCGCGTCACTGGTTCCAGCGCTTCCGCGGCTCGTGGCCGGCATCGCACAACATCACTACACATGGGACCTAATCCGTCGCAGCCGCGCGTTTGCCGCGCACCTGGTCGACGAGTCGCAGGCGGCGCTGATCTGGCGGTTCGGGCTGGCGTCGGGCCGTGAGGTCGACAAGTTCGCGCAGCTCGCGTGGCGCCGCGGGCAGACCGGCGCGCCGATCGTGGAGGACGCGCTTTCCTGGCTCGAATGCCGCGTCGAAACCGATCTCGACATCGGCGACCGAACCATCTACGTCGGCGCCGTCATCGACGGCGGCGTCAACCGCCCCGGCACGGCTCTGACGTCAAACCGCATCTTCGATCTTGCCACTGCCGAACAGCGGCAACGCATGGACGCCGACCGTCAACACGATGCGGCGATCGACGAAGCCGCGATGCGAGCATGGCGAGAGAAATCAGGCCCCGCCGATCGGACCACCCTTTGATCGTGCCATCCGTGCCCGAAACGCCTGAGGGGTGGTTCCATGCCAGCGCC
This sequence comes from uncultured Acidobacteriota bacterium, assembly GCA_963794305.1. Lineage (GTDB taxonomy): Bacteria > Acidobacteriota > Vicinamibacteria > Vicinamibacterales > CAVVIG01 > CAVQFC01. Next base: position 356,951 of record CAWCDQ010000032.1, read on the forward strand.
GGAAGGCACGATGGAACGCCGTCGGCTCGGAGTATCCCAGCAGGTACGTGACCTCGGCGATCGTCGAGCGTGGTATCCGTGAGATAAGTGCGAGCCGCCTGCTTGCGCGCGTCGTCACAGAGGGCTGTCGAACGACGTCCCGGCGCGCGCAAGGCGCCGCTGCAGCGTCCGCGGTGTCGTCGCGAGACGACGCGCCACTTCGTCGATGCGCATGTCACCCGACGTCAACTGAGTGGACAACACACTCCGGACCTCATCTCGCACGTCGCCGTCGGCCGGGAGTCGAGCGAGGATCTCTGACGCCTGTCGCTCGAGCCAACGGCTCAGAGCCGGATCGCGACGTTTCAGCGCGAGGCTCATGTCGGTTTTCGACAAGGCCCACCCATTCCACGACGCTCTGACGCGAACCGGGCATCCCAGCACCGCCGCGTACTCGACGACATCGTCCGGCTCATGCGTAAAACTCACGTGTTGAGGGTGCAGGCGGCCGTCGGTTTCCTTCTTGAAGCGAAGCAGCGAGAGCGCGACCGTGAGCTCCGTTTCGAACGCGCCTCGTGCGCGCTCCACGACCACGCGAACTGGACTTGACGATTCGCGCACCGCCAGCCCGATGCCGCGATTGACGAGGCCGAGGTACCTGGCGAGCCGGTGGAGGCCCGCGCCGACCGAGTCTGCGCTGAGAACCAGATAGTCCAGGAGCGGCGTGGCGCCAACGGGCGTGTGAATCGCCAGCTGCAATGGGAGATTCGGAACGCGCCGTTCCCTGTGAGCCGCGGAGAAGACCGCAGCGCACGCGCTCGGCGCGATGACGGCGTCCGGGTTCTCCACGTCCTCACGGCGGAGGCCGCCTTTCGCCAGCAGCGCATCCAGGTCGTAACCCAGTTGCGGCAGCACGCGGAGCATCCCTCGAAGCTCCCGCGTATCGTGGGCTTCGGCGGCAGAGGATGTCGATCGTGCAGGTGTGGCGCGCAGAGTCACTCGATTGTCGTGCGGGGTCATCGTGGCTCGTCGTCATCCTTGGCAAGATGACAACGTCGACGCTGCAACGATATCAAAAGTGGAATCGGCGCGTCGAGAAAGGAAACACATCGCTGTGAGTGAGACACATCAGAACAGACCCGCTATGACCGTTACACCGGAAGTCGGACTCGTTGATACGCCGCTGCACGTCGAGTTGCACGGCGTGCCGCCTGATGCCGACGTCACCATTCGTGCACGCCTGCTCGACCACTCTGCCGTGCCGTGGAGCTCTTACGCAACGTATCGCTCGAACGCGAAGGGCGCCCTCGATCTTGGTCGCGACGCGCCAGTCTCCGGGATGTACACCGGCGTTGATGGCGAAGGCTTGATTTCGTCGCTCGTGGTCGAGAGCGGCTTTCCAAGCCGACCCTTCGACAACTCGAGCCTCGCGGCACTGCGCGTCGAGTTCGCGGCGGAGATTCGAGCACACCAGGTCGCACGTGTGAGTGCTCATCGACTGTACGTGGGTGCCGGTGTCCAGGTGACGGCACTACGCGAACGTGGCCTCTCAGGCATGTTCTTTCAACCGCTGTCTGACGAACCAAGGCCCGGCATCATTGTTCTTGGCGGCTCGTCAGGCAAGCTCTTGTTCGCG